>CAVUEI010000012.1:0-28085 GCA_963740535.1 uncultured Acidimicrobiaceae bacterium | reverse complement strand
ACCTGCCCTGGGCCCGGGTGCCGGCTGCGGTGCAGTCGTGGGCGGAGGGCGTCGGCGGCGGAGCGCCCGAGTCCGTCCGTGACCTCGCGGGCGGGTCTCGCCGGGCGCGACCGGCGTTGCTGAAGGGGCGAGCGGGGCATCTTCGTCAAGGCGGTCGGCACGGCGCTCAACGCCGAGTCTCCGGCGATGGACCGCCGGGAGGCGGTGGTGTCCGCCGCGCTGCCCGGTCGCCGCGGTCCCGCGCCTCCTGGGCTCCTACGACGACGGCGACTGGGTCGCGCTGGCGTTCGAGGCCGTCGACGGCCGGCCGCCGCGACATCGTGGGAGACCGCTGAGCTCGTCCTGGTCACGGAGGCGTTGTCGTGCTGCACCGCGACCTCACCCCAGCCCCTGCCGTCGCTGACGCCGCTGCCGACTACGCACGCCACCTCTTCGGGGTGGGCGGAGTTGGCTGCTTTGGCCGCCCCTCCGGCCGCGCTCGACGAGTGGCCGCACACACCTGGACGGGCTGGCCGGGCTGGAGTCGGCTGGCCGGCGGCGTGCGAGGGACCGACGCTGGTGCACGGCGACGTGCGGGCGGACAACGTGCTCCTCACCGCCGACGGTGTCGTCTTCGTCGACTGGCCCACGCCGCCGTCGGGACCGGTCTTCAACGTCATCGGGTGGGCGCCCTGTGGTGCTGGAGGCGGGCCGCCTCAGGAGCTGCTGGCCCGCATGTCGCCCCGGTACCATCGACCCGGACGTCATCACCGTGCTCCTCGTCGCAGTGGCGAGCTTCTTCGTGTCGCACTCGCTGCGCCCGGTGCCGCCCGGCCTGCCGACGCTGCGCGCGTTCCAGGCGGCGCAGGGCGAGGTGGCGCTGGCCTGGCTCCGCCGCCGCACCGGGTGGTGACGGCCCGCACGGCCTGCCCGGAAGCAGCACTAGGTTCGGCACCATGCGCTTCGGACTGCAGATCCCCAACTTCGCCGCTGACGACACGCCGAATGCCCTCTTCGACGGCGTCGTCGAGATGGCCGGCGCGGCGGAGGACGCCGGCTTCGACTCGGTGTGGGTGATGGACCACTTCTACCAACTGCCCCGCTCGGCGGCCCCACCCAGCCCATGCTCGACTCCTACACGCTGCTCGGCGCGCTGGCGGCGAGGACGTCGAAGGTGCGGCTCGGCACCATGGTGACCGGCGTCACCTACCGCAACCCGGCGCATTTGGCCAAGATCGTGACGACGCTCGACGTGATCAGCGCCGGCCGCGCCATCCTCGGGATCGGCGCGGCCTGGTACGACGTGGAGCACGAGGGGCTGGGCTTCGACTTCCCGCCGGCGGGGGAGCGGCTCAGCCGGCTGGAAGAGGCGCTGCAGATCTGCCGCGCCATGTTCACGGAGGAGGCTCCCAGCTTCGACGGCACCTACTACCGGATCCACGAGGCGCGCAACGTACCCCCTCCGGTGCAGCCGGGCGGGCCCATGATCCTGGTCGGGGGCGGCGGGGAGAAGCGGACGCTCCGGCTCGTGGCCCGCTACGCCGACATGTGCAACATCACGGGCGACGCCGCGATGATCGCCCACAAGGTCGCTGTGCTGCGCGGGCACTGCGAGGCGGTCGGGCGCGACCCGTCCGAGGTCATCGTCAGCCGGCTCAGCACGCTCATGTTGACCGCCAGCGAGGAGGAGACGGCGACGACGAAGGACTTCCTGCGCCAGGTCACGGGCGAGGAGCCCACGGGCTCGGACGTGGGCACGGCCGACGAGCTGGTGGCGCGGGTCGAGGAGCTGGCCGCTGCGGGCGTGCAGTACTTCGTGTTCAACGTGCCGACCGGCACGCCGGAGACGGTGCGCCGTCTCGGGGAGGTGCTCGTCGAGCGCTTCGCGGGCTGAGGACGACGACCACCCCGCCCTCTACTCCACGCGGAGGAGCTGTGACGTGGCGGTCCTCGCTGCGAGGCGGCCGGGAATGGTGGCGATCAGGATCGCCAGAATGATCGCCGCGAGCCCGATGGCGGCGACGGTCCCGACCGGGACGGTGGGGTAGGGCACGGCGCTGATTTCGCCCGCGAACAGGTCCCACAGCAAGCGGCCCAACGCGATCCCCGCCGGGATCCCGACCGCGCATCCGATGACGGCGGCGACTCCAGCCTGCACGGACACGGCGGTCGCCAACTGACGTCCGGTGAAGCCGAGCGTCTTGAGGATCGCCAGATCGCGCCGCCGCCGCCGCACCGACGTGACCAGTGTGATGCCGAGGGCGCTCACGGCACCCACGGCCAGGGCCGCGCCCAGGAGCATCGGCGTGGTGCCCAATGATCCGTAGTTGATGATCTGGGCCGGCCGCTGGACAGGGAGCACCGAGCCGCCGTCGCTCGAGATGCTCAGCTTGCGGGCGATGGCCTTGATCGAGCGCTCTGCCGCCGGGCTCGCTCCACCCTTGGTACGGATCAGGATGGCGTTTGGCCCCGGCGTGACCTCGAAGAGGTTCCTCGCCGCGGGTGGGATGAGCTGGTAGGAGAGAAGTGCGCCCGATCCCATCTCAAGATGTGACGACCCGGTGACACCGATGGGCGGCAGCGTCGCCGTGCCCACGATCGTCAGCGTGACCGGCGCGCCGTTCGGCGCGCGCTCGACCACGGTGTCCCCGACGCGCTTGTGCAGCTGGTGGAGCGTGCCGGCGCCGAGCACCACCTGGTTCCGCGCGTCGAGGCCGTGCCCGCTGAGAAGAGGAGGTGCCACGGGGGCACGGGGCGTGGATCCCATGACCGGCACGTTCACACCGTCCAACTGCAGGGTCGAATAGGAGACGCCGCTCCAACTCTCGACGAGGGGGTCTGCGTTGAGAAGTTTGGCGGCGTGCTGGCCCGGGACGTCGCCCAGCCCACCGCCGCCGTCCATGTCGTAGGTCCAGTTCCAGCCGTAGAGCGCCGGATGGCTGACCAGGGTGCTGAGACTCGACCCGAACGTGACCGTGGCCACGACGACGGTGACGGCGAGGATCGCACCCAGGATCGCCGACCGCACGGGGACGGCGCTTCTTCCCACCCCCGGCTCGAGGGCGAATCGCACGCCGGTGATCGCCGGCGGCGGCAGGCCCGCGCGTGCCGCCGCAGTCGTGACGCGTGACGAGGGGATTCGCTGGCTCCGGGTGCGTGCTCTGCCCGGGAGGGCTCGCCACGAAGCAAGGGCAGTGATCGCCCCGAGTGACAACAGGAGGCCGGCCACGCCGAGTCCGATCACCGTCCAGTCTGCGTGCACCTCGACGCGCAGGAACGGCCGCACCGGTCCGAGCGGTGCCAGCGGCGACAGGCAGAGGGCCACCGCCCCGGCCAGGACGGAACCGACCGCCACCGCGCCGAGCGTCCCGATCAGGTCGTCGCAGAAGGCCATGGTGGGGCTCGCCCCGAGGGCCCGGATGATGTCGAGGTCGTCGGCTCTCAGGCGGATCCGGCGACTGATCACCTGACCGGCGATGAGAAGCGCGGCCGCGGCCGCGATGCCACCGAAGACGGCCAGCGCGATGGCCTCGGGCCGCAAGGTGTCGTTGGCGATGGCGACGCGGTCTTTGACCTGGATGTAGACGAAGGGGAAGCCCCTGGGGAGCACGCGCTTGATCTCTGCCTCCACCGCGGAGAGATTGCGGTTGCCGCCCTGCAACGTCAACGCGCTGATCGTGAGGTTGCTGCAGCAGGCGAGCAGCTTGTTTGTCAGCGCCGGCGTGTACAGCACGATCGGTCTGGCCCTGTGCCTCGTCCTGGTCCTCGAACAAGCTGGTCGCCTGCGCCCCTGCGATGCCGACCAGCTTGACCCGCGCCCGTTGGTCGGCGGGGATGTGCGAGTTGAACGAGAGGTTCCCCGAGCTTGCCTCCGCATTGGTCAGCCACCCGATCGGGATCTCCTCCCCGAGGTGATACCCGAATGCCTTCGCAGTTGCCGCATCGATGACGACCTCGCCGGCCTTGTGAGGGTCGGCCATCCGCCCCTGCGTGATGGCGGCTGGGTCCTCGGTGAAGTACAACCCGTTCACACTGGCGTCGGCGGCAATGGAAAGGCTCGCGGGGAGTGGTGTGCCCTTGGGGGTCAGTGGGCCCAGGTTGAGCTCGACAGTGCCGGCGACCCGCTCGACGTGCGGCAGATGGGACAGCTTTTGCAACAGGGCGGGGTTGTAGGCCGAGTTCAACCCGATGGCCGGGTTGATCACCCCGTCGAGCACGAAGAGGTCGGGGACGTGCGAGCTGGCGACCAAGTCGGAGAACGAGGACTCGGTGCTGCGGGCCGCGGCGAAGGCGCCCATGGAGAGGCCGCCGAGCGCACCCACCAGCAGGATCACGGAGATGTAATAGGAGCGCTCCGAGCGCGGGTCGTTCGGAACCGGTAGCCGGCGAAGGACAGCGCGCGCGCCAGCATCAGGCCTCGGGCGCCCGGCTCCGCCCCGCCCGAGGTCCCGCAGGGCGGCGCGGGCGGCACCGAGCCCGCACATGCCGTGGACGCCACCACCCGGCGGCGTCGCCGCCGAGCACAGGTAGACCCCGGGAGGTCGGTCCGGTACGGGTTCCAGCGTGCGGTGGGCCGGAAGACCATCTGGCGGAGCGTGGCGGCGCCGGCGTTGATGTCCCCGCCGACGTAGCTGGGGTTGCGCTGTTCCTCGTTCACGGCGGTGGACGTGGCACGACCAAGGATCAGATCTCGAAAGCCGGGAGCGAACCGCTCAATCTGGGACTCCATCCGCTCGGTCATGTCCACGTCGGACCCGTTGGGGACGTGGCAGTAGGCCCACAACGTGTGGCGGCCCTCGGGGGCTCTGTGCGAGTCGACCACGCAGGGTTGGGTGACCAGGCAGTACGGGCGGTCGGGGTGCCGGCCGGCGTTCACGTCCGCCTCGCCGCGGGCGATCTCTTCGAAGGTCCCGCCCACGTGCACCGTTCCGGCCTGTCGGCAGCCCGGCGCGTCCCATGGCACAGGTCCGGCCAGCGCCCAGTCGACCTTGCACACGCCCGGCCCGTAGCGATAGCGCGACGAGCGCTCTGCCGTAGCGGCGCGGCATGGCGTTCCCCGCCATGCGGAGGAGCTGGCGCGGGGTCACGTCGAGCACGACGGCCCGCGCCGGAGGCAGGTCGCCCAGCTCTCTTCACCAGGCGTCCCGTCTCGACCCGGCCGCCGAGGGAGTCCAGTTCGGACAGGAGGGCGGCGATGATGGCGCCACTGCCGCCCTCGACCACCGGCCATCCGACGTGGTGCGCCATGGCGGTGAAGAGCCGCGGGAAGACGCCCGAGAGTGGTGCGGTGAGCGGCAGCATCGAGTGGGCCGCCGTGCCGGCGACGAGGGCCCGGCCCTCCTCGGTGGAGAACCGGTCGGCCATTCGCTTGGCCGAGCTGAGCCCGCGGAGTCCGAATCCGGCGGCCGCCAGGGGATGCGCCGGGACTGAGCGCATGGAGCCCAGGAAGGCGGGGAGGATCTTGTCCAGATCCCGGACGAGCGGTGAGAAGATGCGCGGTATTCCGCTCCGTCCACCCCGAGTGACCCGGCGACGCTCTCGACGCTGTCCCCGACGCAAACCGCGCGCCCGCCCTCGAGCGGGTGGGCAAAAGCGACCGACGGAGCCAGCAGCCGGACGCCGTGCGCGCGAGATCGATCTCGGCGAAGGCCGGGGAGGCGAGCAGCAACGGGTGCACGGCGGAGCAGACGTCGTGGCGGAAGCCCGGAAGCGTCAGCTCGGCCGTGCGGCAGCCCCCACCCGGCTGTTCCGCCGCCTCGTAGACGTCCACCATCAAGCCGGCGCGCGCCAAGGTGAGGGCTGCGACCAGCCCGTTGGGGCCCGCACCGACGACGACGGCGTCCGCTCTCCTCACGGGTGCGTCACAGCGCCAGCGTCGTGCCTTCCGCGGCGGCCATGACGGGAACGGGGCCGTCGGCGAACCGGGTCATGGTCACGTCGACTTCGGCATCGGTGCGTCCCGGCTTGTGGTGAAAGAGCGCCACCCGACGGGCTCCGGCGCGGGCGCCGAGCTCGACGGCGTACTCCGCCGCGGCGTGGCCGAAGAACGCCTCTGCGGCGACCTCTTCCGCGCGCAGATGGGCGTCGTGGATGAGCAGGTCGACGTCGCGCGCCAGCTCGAGTGCTGCCTCGTGGTACTCGCCCAGCCCGTCCGGGCCGGCGCCGAGAGCGGTCGGGCAGTGGTCGGGGAGATAGGCGACGGAGGAGCGGCTGTCGCTGACCCGGAATCCCACGGTGCGTCCTCCCTTGTGCGGGATCTCCCGGGCCACGACGCTGAACCCCTCTGCCTCGAACGGGCCGTCGGGGACGAGTCCGAACCGCCACTCGCCGCGCAGCTGGTTCGGCCCGATGGGGAAGAAGGGCGGCGACATCATCCGGCGGAGCAATGTCTCGGCGTCGGTGTCGTCGTCCTCTCTGGGCAAGAGCAACGTGACCCGTGCCCCAACGTTGTCGCCGCTCGGGAAGAACGGCAGGCCCTGCACGTGATCCCAGTGCAGGTGCGTCAGGAGGAGGGTGCCCTGGAACGGGCGATCGCCGATGAACTCGGGCAGTCGTCGTAGGCCCGTCCCGGCATCGAGCAGGAGTGTCGGCGCGCTCTCGGACGGGTCGCCGTCGTCGCGCGAGCGCGACGGACGATGTGTGCCCTCCGTAGCGCACGAAGTCGAGGCCGGGTGCGGGCGTCGACCCCCGGACGCCGCAGAAGTTGACGCGCACAGGGTCAGTCTCGCGCGGCGTCCTCGCGGCGATGGCCCGCGGACAGCTCCTCGAGATGTGAGCGGGCGACGAGTTCGGCCTCGAACAGGGCGACCCGACAAGGGGTGACTGCGACGTTGCTCGACGTCCGGATACCGCCTTCGAGGTGCGCCCGTTCCCCCAGAGCGCGCCGGGCCCGTACTCGGCCAGGCGTTCGCCTCCTCGCTCGACCCGGACGATCCCGTCGAGGATCAGGAGGATCTCGGTTCCCGGCTCGCCCTCCTTGAACAGGATCGTGCCGGCTGGGAAGCGCTCAATACGACGCTTGCCGCCCCCCTGCATGAGCTGGGCCGACAGCGAGGTCTCGAGGGCCGACTCGACAGCGGACACCAACGCCTCGGAGTCCTCGTCGCCCCACGGGCTGTGCTTGCCGAACGACTTGCGGTACCAGTCCTTGAAGTCGGTCAGGCCCGACTTTGCGAGAGCCGGTTGTCGCTGCCGTAGACCCAGTGGCGCGGGAACCGGCTGGCGCCGATGAGCTCGTGCTTCGTTCGCCCGTCGGCGTACATGGTGAGGGCCAACGTGGTCCACACGAGAGGTGCCTGCCACTGAATGAAGGGCCGGCGCCGAACCCGTCGGGGAGCAGGGACCCCGGTGCGGCCACCGCAGGTCTGCACGAAGCGGACCCATCCGTCCCCGCGTTCGGGCTCGCGCTGAATATCCGCCAGCTGCACCGCCTGGAAGCGGTGCTTCACCGCACCGAGATTGACCAGGGTCGACCCCATGAGCCCGCCGCCGAGGTACCCGCAGTCAACGATGTTGCCATCACCGTCGACCGTGATAAAGGCGCGGAGCTCGTTGGCGAAGCGGAACCGGTCCTCGTCCCGCAGCGTGAGCACGTCCATCCCCTCCGTAGGCGGCGGCGGGTCGTAGTGCGTGATCCCCGAGTCGAAGGCCATGCGCTGCGCGCCCTCGATCGCCTCGGTGGGGATCCACGACAGCGAGGTGGCAAGCCCTTCGTGGCGGATCAATGTTTCTGTCGTCATGGGTCCAAGCCTCTACCAGCCGGATCCGGGTGACGAGTGTGCTGACAGGCATCCGCAGGTGTGCCTAGCACCACCGTTTCCGGAGTGTTCCCCCCTGTTCGGGAGGTCCTTTGTGTGGGAAAACTAGAGCCGATGGACGAGCACACCCCTGCACCAGGCACGATCTCGATCTTCCTCGCCGACGACAACCTGATCGTCCGCGAGGGCGTCCGGGCTCTCATTGAGCGGCACAAGGACCTCCGGATCGTGGGGGTTGGCGCCGACTACGACGAGGTCGTGCAGGGGGCTGCCACGTTGCAGCCCCAGGTGCTCGTCACCGACATCAGGATGCCGCCCGAGTTCAACCGGGAGGGCATCGATGCGGCCAAGGAAGTACGGAAGCGGCATCCGGGCACCGGCGTCGTCATCCTCTCCCAGTACGACGACCCCGAGTACGCCGTGTCGCTGCTCGCCGAGGGCTCGGCCGGCTACGGGTACCTCCTGAAGGACCACATCGCTGAGGGCGACCAACTGGTCGATGCGATCCGTGCCGTCGCCAGCGGGGGCAACGCGCTCGATCCCGCGATCGTCGCCGCGCTGGTGCAGCCGGTGACCTCGAACGGCGGGCTGACCGCGGATGAAGAGGAACTGCTGGGGATGATCGCCGAAGGCAAGCCCATAAAGGCCATCGCGGCGAGCCGGGGGTTGCCGCCCGAGGCCGTGGACGCGGAAGTGGAGTCGGTCTTCGTCAAGCTCGCCGAGGGCGTGTCGGCCCGGACGGATGGTGCGCTCCAGCGGCTCAAGCTGCTCCACAAGGCGATCGTGGACCGCGAGGAGCAGGGGGAGACCCTGTCACGGCTGCTCCCCGGGGGTCTGGCCGAGAAGCTCCGCCGTGACGGCCGTCACATCGGCGAGACCGAGCGTGTCGTGTGCACGGTGCTCATGAGTGACATCCGGTCGTACTCCACCATCGCCGAGCACGCGGATCCGAGCCAGCTGGCCGGACAGCTGAACGTGCACCGGGCGGCCATGAACGATGCCATTCTGGGCGAGAATGGCACCGTGATGCAGTTCGTGGGGGACGCCGTGATGGCAGTGTTCGGTGCTCCGTTCGAGCAGGCGGACCACGCCGACCGGGCCGTGGCGGCCGCGTTCGCCATGCACGAGAAGCAGCTGCAGATCAACCGTCGCTGGGAGGATGAGGGCCTGCCCGCGTTCGGCCTGGGTCTGGGCCTGTCGACCGGCGAGGCGGCCGCAGCCCTCCTCGGCTCAGAAGAGCGGCTGGAGTACACGCTGGTCGGCGACACCGTGAACATGTCCCAACGGCTCCAGCAGCTGGCCGAGGCCGGTGAGACGGTGGTGTCCCAGGCGACGGTCGATGGCTGGCGCACGCCCCGCGAGACGGTGGCCCTGCCGCCCCAATTGGTCAAAGGACGCGAGACCCCGGTGATCGCCTACAGACTGGTGGATGGAACTTGCCGCTCTTCGGACGCGCGCGACGAGAGAAGGAAGTTGACATGGACGCCTTGGTCGTAGACAAAGTTCGTAAGACGTTCGAAGCGGAGAACGTCCCGGTGCGGGCGCTTCGTGGCGCCAACCTCGTCGTTCCTTCGGGGGACTTCGTTGCACTGATGGGTCCCTCGGGGTGCGGGAAGTCGACGCTGCTGAACCTCATTGCCGGGCTCGACGTCGCGGACGAGGGAACGATCACGGTGGCGGGGGAGGCCGTGACCGGACGGACCGAGGACGAACTGTCACAGCTCCGGAGGCGGCATATCGGCATCGTCTTCCAGTTCTTCAACCTCCTGGAGGGCATGACCGTGTTGGAGAATGTCGCGCTTCCGGCGGTGATCGCCGGTCGCAAGAGGAAGATGGCCGAGAGCCGGGCGCGGGACCTTCTCGACCTCCTCGGGATCGGGGACAAGGCAGGGACGGTGCCGGGCATGCTGTCGGGTGGGCAACGTCAGCGGCTGGCCATCGCCCGGGCGCTGGCCAACGAGCCGACCCTGCTGCTGGCCGACGAGCCCACCGGTGCGCTCGACTCCGAGGGTGGCCAGGAGGTGATTGAGCTGCTGAGCCGGCTCCACACCGGCGGTCAGACCATCGTGCTCGTGACCCACGACGCCAGTGTCGCGTCGGCCGCCGCCAGGATCGTCCGCATGCGGGACGGCAGGATCGCCGTCGAAGATGATTCCGACGTCCCTGTCTCGGTCCAGTCCTAGCGAGGGTCGCATCCGGTGGCCGTAAGAGATGAGATGGAACTGAAGGTGGGCGAGCCGCCGACGATGTCGGCATCGGCATCGGCTCCGGCCTCCGCCGGCGCTGGCTCGTTCCGCCTCCTGCAGCTCCTCATCCTGGGGCTCACCGTCGCCGGTGTCATCGTCGGATTGCGGATATCGGTGCCGGGAGGCATGGCGCCCGTCAACCGAGTGGCCTTCGGGCTGACCATCGTGTGGGCACTCGTCGGATTCGTCGACACGCACGCGCGGACCGCACCGGCTCGAAGGTGTCCCCGTTCCATCTCCTGGCGGCGGCGGACGCCCTCGTCGCGATGATCGCCCTCACGGCCGGGCGGCAGGCCGAGACCGTGCACTCCTCGAGCAGCGCCCGCGACATCGCCACGATCGCCGCCGTCGCTGTCACCGCAATCTCGTTCCACTTCCTCCTGGCACTGCCCGACGGCCGGCTCCACGACTCCGTCCGTCGAACCGCGGTCGTCATCGTCTACCTCGCCGCGCTCGGAGTCGGTGTGGGCCTGGCAGCCAGCCAGCAGCCCTTCACCGTGGTGGACAGCGCGATCAGCTGGGCGATCGCCGGTGCGCTGGCGATCGCGCCGATGCGCGCCCGCTACATCACCTCCATCGGGTACCACCGGGAGCGCATGGAATGGTTCGGGATCGGGGCGACGCTGGCCGCCACGATCGCGCTCGTAGCGACAGTGCTCCACCTGCTGGTGGGCTGGCCGGGACCCCTCGGTGCCGTCGCGGCTGCGGCAACGGTCCTGGTCCCCCTCGGGTTCCTGGCGGCGGAGAGCCGGAAGCTGAGCCCCCACGGGAGCCGGGGACTGGTCCAGGTCCTGGCGGTGTTCGGGTTCGTCGTCGTGGTGTCCGTGATCTACCTCGTGGTCGTCCTCGGGCTCGGGCACGCACCAAAGACGACCGGTGACAAGGAGGCGCTCGCCCTCGCCATGGTGGCCTCGGGGGTCGCTGCTCTGATCTTCGTTCCGGTGCGCGAGCGGTTCCTCGGGTCCGCCACCCGATTCGTCTACGGATCCCGGGAGGCACCCGACGAAGTGTTGCGGACGTTCGGGAGCAGGCTGACCCGCGCCATCCCCATGGACGAGCTGCTCCTCCAGCTCGCCGAGTCTCTGCGAAAGACCATGGACCTCACCACCGCCGAGGTCTACACAGGCACGGGCGAGGTGCTCGAACGCACCGCCTCGGTGCCCGACCTCGGGCCTGCGTCATTGGTCGTCTCACCGAGGGAACGGCCGGTCGTCACGCGGGCAGGGGTGTCGGGAACCGCGTGGGCGTCCATCTGGTTGCCCGCCCTGATGCAAGGTCGCGACAAAGAGCAGATCAGGGTCGCTCCTGTCAGCCACGCCGGAGAGCTGTTGGGCCTGATCGTCGTCGAGCGGACGTCCATGGCCAGCGCGTTCTCCGAGGACGACGACCGGGTCCTCTCGGATCTGGCCCGCCAAGTCGGGCTGGCCCTGCACAACTCGCAGCTCGACACGGCGCTGCAGACCACCCTTGACGAGGTCCGCAAGCAGGCCGACGCCCTGCGGGAGTCACGGGCGAGGATCGTGGCCAGCGGCGACGCGGAGCGGCGCCGGGTCGAACGCAACCTTCATGACGGGGCGCAGCAGCACCTCGTCGCGCTGGCCGTGAATCTGCGCCTGGCCAGGGACATCATCGTCGACGACCAGGAAGCGGGCCTGGAGATGCTCAGCGAGCTCGCAGGCGAGGTCCAAGAGACGATCCAGGAGCTCCGCGAGCTGGCGCACGGGATCTACCCCCCGCTGCTGGTCGACAGCGGCCTCACCGAGGCCCTTCGCGCGGCAGCCAATCGGAACCCCCTGTCAGTCGACCTCGTGACCGACGGGATCGGGCGCTATCCGTCCGAGACCGAGGCGGCCGTCTACTTCTGCTGCCTCGAGGCGCTCCAGAACGCCGCGAAGCACGCCCCTGACTCCCACGTCGAGGTCCGGGTGTGGGAAGAGTCCGGTGGCCTGCTCTTCACCGTGTCCGACGACGGTCCCGGCTACGACTCCGAGAAGGCGCAGCGCGGTCACGGGTACATCAACATGGCCGACCGGCTCGGTGCCATCGGCGGGACGGTGCGTTGGGACTCCGAAGTCGGAAAGGGTTCGCAGGTGCGGGGCTCGGTCCCGCTCGTATAACCCGCGTCAGACGGAGACGAACTCCTGCGCGTCCCGCCCCTCCCACAGGCGACGGAGCGTGTCCGCTCCCAGATGCTCCTTGTTGAGGTAGGCGCGGGCCCCGCTGGTTGCCACCTCGGGCGGCAGGTCGCTGGCGTCGTAAGTGGAGCACAGGATCACCACGACCCCGGGGTGCCGCGACACCATGGTTCGGGCGGCCTCGATCCCGTTCATCTCGGGCATGTTGATGTCCATCAGGACCAGGGCCGGGCTGAGCTCCTCCTCCAGCGAGACCGCTTCGCTCCCGTTGGCGGCCTCACCCACCAGCTCGAATTCGGTGGCCCGCTTGAGAACGGCCTTCATGGCGGCCCGGAAGGGCGCCTGGTCGTCGACGATGAGAACGGAGAGCCGCTCGCTCATCTCCCCATTCTCGCACGGGTCCGGCCAGGACCTCCCTGGTGCTGGCACACGGGGACGGGGGGTGGTGTCACCCTCCCCCGGGATCGCTCAGGTAGACCAGGACCGCTTTGACCCGCCTGTTCACGTCGCGCTCCTCCGTCAGTCCCAGCTTGGAGAAGATCGAGTTGGTGTGCTTCTCGACCGCCCGCTCCGACACCTGCAAGGAGGCGGCGATGGCCGCGTTGCTCTTGCCCTTGGCCATTTCGCCCAGGATCTCCGACTCCCTCGGCGTCAGCCAGGAGAGGTCCGACTTGCGGCGGGAGGACTTGGCCTCAATGAGCTCGTCGACGATCTGCGGGTCGATCATGGAGCCCGCCTGGGCGACGGTCCGGATGGCGTGGGCCAGCTCGTCGACGCCGGCGACCTGCTCCTTCAAGAGGTAGGCCCGCCCCGCGGAACCGGTTTCGAGGAGCGCAAGCGCGTACGACGGCGTCTTGTACTGGCTCAGGACGACGACCCCGACCTCCGGTTTGTGCTCCCGCAGCCACGAGGCCGCCTGGATCCCTTCGTCGGTCCCTGTCGGCGGCATGCGGATGTCCGTGACGACGACCTCAGGTGACGTCTCCTCAATCAGCTCGAGCAGCTGGGGCAGATCCGCCGCCCGCCCGACGAGCTCGAATCCGGGCTCGCTGTCGATGATGCGCGCGATCCCCTCCCGGAGAAGTGCATTGTCTTCCGCCAGAAGCACCCGGATGGTCGCCATGCCATGCGTACGGTAGCGCGCCGGTGCCCGGTGACCTGGGCGTCCGTGGTGGTGGCACCCCGGGGAGCGGGTCAGGGTGGCACCCTTGGTGGACCGGGCCCACTTGGCCAGACTGAGAACGGTGAAGGGGCAGGTGGCGTGATGCCGGGGGACGGCGGTCGGTGACAGCCGGGGCCCTCGGGGTTGCGGGATACCGCCTGAGGACCACCTTTCGGCACCGCTGGGCCAGCTACGTGTCGCTCGTCGTCCTGGTCGCTCTCGTCGGCGGCCTCGGCCTCGGCAGCCTGGCCGCGGCCCGGCGCACCCAGTCGTCCTTCTCCACCTTCCTCGCCTCCACGAACCCGTCGGATCTCACCGTGTCGGTGTACAGCGGCGGTGTCAGCGCGGCCAATCCCAACTACGACCCCGCCCTGACCGCGGCGATCGCCCACCTCCCTGACGTCCGCCGGGTGGCGCCGGGGATGGTGTTGACGGGCGCGCCGCTGGCGTCCGACGGGTCACCGAGGTTGAGGATCACCGGCGAAGCGTTTCCCGTGGCCAGCATCAACGGCCTCTTCTACACCCAGGACCGTGTGGCGGTGACTGAGGGCCACGCCGCGTCTCCGAACCGGCCCAATGAGATCGTGATGTCACCCCTGATCGCGAAACAGTTCGGGTTCCACCTCGGTCAGGTGATCCCGTTCGGGTTCTACTCGAATGACCAACAGAACCTGCCCGGCTTTGGGACGAAGGCCGTGCCCCCGGCTCTGCGCGCCGATCTGAGGCTCGTCGGACTGGCCTCGCTGAACTCGGCGATCGTGCAGGACGACGTCGACACCCTTCCCACGATCCTGCCCTTGTCACCCGCCTTCGCCCGGGAAGTGCTGGCACGGAAGGGGGAGTCGTTCTCCGGTGCCCTGACGTTCGGGATCCAGACCAGGGGTGGTGCCGCAACGGTGCCGGTGGTCGAGCGACAGGTCGCCGCTCTCATTCCGCGCGGGGTCATCTCGACGGACCACGCGCTCGCACCAGTGATCGCCAAGGCGGATCCCTCGCTCAAGCCGATCTCCATTGCACTCGGGGTCTTTGGCGCCATCGCGCTCCTCGCTGCGTTGCTGATCGCCGTCCAATTGATGGCGCGGCGGTATCGAGTGGAAGGCGGTGATCTCAGCACTCTCCGTGCGCTCGGCGCCGGTCCTTCGGACACCATGCTCGACGGACTCATCGGCTTGGAAGGAGCGATTCTCGTCGGATCGCTGCTGGCCGTGGTCGTTGCCCTCGCCTTGTCGCCACTGGCGCCACTCGGACCCGTCCGCCCGGTCTATCCCTCCGGGGGGCTCTCCTTCGACTGGCTGGTACTGGGTCTGGGTTTCGTGGTTCTCTTCGTCTTGCTGAGCGTGGTCGCGACCCTCCTGGCGTATTCGACGGCGCCGCACCGCAGAGCATCTCGCCCCCGCATCCGATCGACGTCCGGTGCACGGGTGGTGTCCTTCATGTCGCGGGCGGGCTTCTCGGCTCCCGGCGTCGTCGGAGTGCGCATGGCGCTCGAACCGGGCGAGGGTCGCAGTGCCGTCCCGGTGCGCTCGGCGCTCATCGGGGCAGTGCTCGCCGTGGCGCTCATCGTGACGACCTTGACGTTCGGGAACAGCCTGCAGACCCTGGTGGCCAGACCGACCCTGTACGGATGGAACTGGACGTACATCCTGCAACCCGTCGGAGCGGGCAACGGTGACGTCCCCAAGGTCGCCTTTTCGCTGCTGAAGCACGACAGGTACGTCGCCGCCTACAGCGGTGCCTCGTTCAACGAGATCGAGATCGACGGCCAAGGCGTGCCGTTCCTCGTCACGAACCTCCATGCGCAGGTCGCGCCGCCCATCCTCAACGGCCACGGCGTCGAAGCTGCCAACGAGATCGTCCTCGGGGCCGCGACGATGGCACAGCTGGGAAAGCACCTCGGCCAGTACGTCACCGTGTCCTACGGACAGCCGGCGAACGCCCCGGTCTACGTCCCGCCGACCAGGCTCCGAATCGTCGGGACAGCGACGTTCCCCGCCATCGGCTACGCCAGCACCGTCTCCGATCACACGTCCATGGGCTCCGGCGCCCTCTTCTCGTTCCAGATGTTTCCCAAGGCCTTCGCCGCCGCGATCAACGCTGGCCCGGATCCCGCGCTCAGCGGGCCGAACCTCGTCCTCGTCCGGACTCGTTCGGACGCGCCGCCGGCAGCTGCGCTCGCCAGCCTGCAGCGCATCGCGGTGGCGTCCAACAAGGCGTTCGCGGCGGCGCCCGGCGGTGATGGAGGCAACGCTCTCGTCGTGCAAGGCGTGCAGCGCCCAGCCGAGATCGTGAACTACAAGACGATCGGGCTCACGCCGACCTACCTCGTGTCGGGACTGGCTCTGGGGGCCATCGCGGCGCTCGCGCTCACGCTTCTTGCCTCGGTGCGGCAACGCCGGCGCGACCTGGCGCTCCTCAAGACGGTCGGGTTCGTCAGGTGGCAGTTGGCCGCCACCGTGGCCTGGCAGGCGACCGTGGCCGCCGTCGTCGGCATCGTGGTGGGGATCCCGCTCGGCCTCGTCACGGGACGGTTGCTGTGGGACCTCTTCGCACGCCAGATCTACGCGGTGCCGTATCCCACCGTCTCCCTGCCATCGATCGGCCTGGTCGTCCTCGGCACCCTGGTGCTGGCCAACGTCATCGCGGCCGTGCCGGCCCGCAACGCGGCGCGGACGCCTACCGCGCTCATGCTGCGGGCGGAGTGACCTAGCTGGGTGGGGCCAGGGCTACCTTGAGCTCCCCCAGCGCAGCGGCCAATTCGGCTCCCCTGTTCCGCCGCGCCGCGTCTGCCGCCGCGAGCTGCTCGCCGGTGGGGTGCTGGCCGCCGGAGCGCAAGAGGTGGTCCGCCTCGACCACGAAGGCGAGCCCGCGCAGGCTCTCCCCGGCACGGACACACAACGCCTGGGTGGCCTCGTCGGGGGCCGATGCCGCGACGCGCTCGAGTCCTCCCACCGCCTCGTCGACCTGCACACCGACGTTGGCCCGGCGTTGCTGGTCGTCTGTCTCGGAGAGGGACAGGACGAGGTCCCGCGCGAGTTCGGCGGCCCCGACAGCCGGGAGGGCAGCCCGTTGCCACTGGGCGGCGCGTCCTTGCCGTCGGGAGCGCGCAATGAGGAGTCCCACCAGCACGGCGGCCAGGACGAGGACCACCGCCAGCAGGACCCAGCCCCAGGTGGCCGAGCTCGACGATGTACCCGCTGCGGTCGTCGTGGTCGTCGGGTGAGAGGTCGTCGTGGACGCGTGGGCTCGGGTCGTCGTCGTGGCCGGCAGGGTCGTCGTCGTGGTGGGTGCCAGCGTCGTCGTGGTGGGTGCCAGCGTCGTCGTGGTGGGTGCCAACGTCGTCGTCGTGACGGGTGCGGTTGCGTGGTCGTGGTGTCCAGCGCGGATGCGCTGCCTGCCACGAGTCCCGCCGCGACCGGCGCGGCGGCGATCGCCAGCAGCAGTCCCACGACGACTCGATCCGCGCTCAGATGCATGTGAGGTCAGCCTAGGGACACCGGCAGGCTCCCGACAGGGACCATTTCGGTGGGTCTCCGACCGGCTCGCCCAGGCGAGGACTGAGACAGTCCGACGAGACCTCTCGTCGGGCACCCTCGCCCCTCGGGCCTGGGCAGACGTAGATTTGCGTCCGTGCGACGACGGCTGAGGCTCCGGGGTGGCGCCGCAGCGCACCAGACGAAATCGCCAGTCCCAGCGGCGGCCACGCCCGACACCACCGAGAGACGCCAGCTGACGGTGATGTTCACGGACCTCGTCGGCTCGACGGACCTGGCATCGACGCTCGATCCCGAGGACTGGCACGAGGTCCTCAACGCGTACCAGCACCGGGTAGCCGCCATCGTCACCGCGCAGGGCGGTGTCATCGCGCAGTTCCAGGGCGATGGGGCCATCGCGTACTTCGGCTACCCCGAGGCCCAGGAGTCGGCGAGCAGCGACGCGCTGAGCGGCGGCCATCGCGATCGTCGAGGACATCGGGCGGCTCGGCGCAGAGCTCCCGCCGCCAATTGGGGATCAGCGACCTGCAGGCGCGCGCCGGCATCCACACGGGGGAGGTGCTGGTCGCGCCCGTGACCGCCGGCGGACAGGAGCGTCTTCCCGACGTCTGGGGGCAAGTGCCGAACATGGCGGCCCGTCTGCAGGCGGTCGGTGAGCCGGGCCAGATCATCGTGAGCGGCAACACGGCGGAACTGGTCGCTGGCTTCTTCCAGCTCGAGTCCCTGGGTTCTCTCACGTTGAAGGGCATCGGTCATCCCGTGCCCGCCTTCCGCGTCCTCCAGCGCAGCGGCGCCCGGAACCGCCTGGAGGCCCGGCCGCTGACCGAGTTCATCCCGCGTGCGGACGCGTCGGGGTGGCTCCACGAGCAGTGGAGCCACGTCGCAGGACGGACCGGGTCGGCTCGTACTGGTCTCCGGTGAGCCGGGGATCGGGAAGTCCCGCCTGCTGTTCGAGTTCAGCGCCGAGCTGGCGGCGCAGAGGCAACACGGTCGCCACAGTCTGTCTGCAGCCGCCGCGGGTGCAATGAGCCCGCTGCAGCCCTTCGGCGACGTCATGGGCAACGTGCCGGCGACGCCGCAGGAGGCCGCGGCGTGGGTCATGCGACCAGGCCCGATCGGGGCCCGCTCTCCTCGTGGTCGAGGACGCGCACTGGGCCGACCCCAGCACGCTGGAAGCGGTGCATCTGATCGCACGAGGCGACGCTCCCGTCCTCGTTGTGATGAGCGCCCGACCCGAGATCGCCGACGATCCCCAGGTGCGCGCCGCACGGGCAACTGCACCCTGGACCGGCTGAGCAGCGACGAGGCCCATTGGATGCTCGAACAGCTTGCCGGAAGCCGCGCAGCTGAACCCAGAGCTCCGCGACGCGTTGGTGCGACGAGCGGACGGCGTGCCGCTCTTCCTGGAGGAGCTGGCCCGCGGCCTGACGGATGGGTCGGACTTGGTCAGCGCCCGCCATGCCGACCACGCTCTCCGAGGTGATCACGGCCCGTCTCGATCGCGTCGGTGGGGCGAAGCGCGTTGCGCAGGCCGCCGCCGTGATCGGACGTTCCTTCGACCGGCCGGTGCTCCAGGCCGCCACCGGGCTCCAGGGTGACGCCCTCGACGCCGAGCTCCGCCGGCTGAAGGAGCACGCCATCTTGGAGCCGGCGACGCGGGCGGGCGAGATGCAGTTCCGCCACGCGCTGATTCCACGAAACCTCCTACCGATCGGTCCTGAGGGCCGACCGGGTCCGCGTCCACGGCGCCGTCGGCGAGATGCTGGTCGCCTCGGGACGTTCCGAGGCGCAACCCGAGATCGCCGCCTACCACCTCGGCGCGGCGGGAAGAGCCCGCGAGGCGGTGCCGCTCTGGAAGCAAGCGTCGCGCACGGCGCGGCGCAACGCTCGCTTTCGGGAAGCCGGCGGCCCACGAGCGCGAGATGCTCGCGCTGGTGCCGCAGTTGCCGGAGGAGGAGCGCGACGAGACCGAGCTCAAGTCGCGCAGCCGTCTTGTCCTGTGCCTGACCGCAGTCGACCAGAGCGCGCCGGAGGCGCTCGAGGAGTCCCAGCGCGTGGAGGAGCTGGCTCGTCGCTTGGGCAACCGCGCGATCCTCCTGCGCAACTACTTGGTGCTGATACCGTGGTGGCAGGCCAAGTGCCGAGTACGCGACGATCAACCGGATCCTGCACGAGGCCAGGAGCGAAGCCGAGGCCCTGGGTGACGAGCTGGACCCTGCGCCTGATCGACACGTACGAGGGGACGACGCGGTCTGGCAGGGCATGCTCCGCTCGCGGCCTCGCGCAGATGCGGGAGTTCGTACGAGTCGAGCGGACTCCCGCTCGAGGCCAGCTTGCGTGACCTTCCGCCCATGCCCTCGGTCGAGCTCATGGCGCTGGCCGCGCCTCGGGTGGCGACCGCTCTGGCCTGCTGGCTCTGCCGGGAACACGACGGAAGCGTGGCGGATCGCGGACGACGTGCTCCGCTGCACGACGGAGCGGGAGGTCCCGCAGGCGCAGGCGGTCGCAGCAGTGACGGCGGCGATCATGGCGCAGCTCGACGGTGACCGCGATGTGGTCGCTCAAGCTGGCCGGTGAGGCCGTCGCATGTCGCCGACGAGGTGACGACGCGGCAGTGGCGGCAGTGGGCCCGGTCGCTGCAGTGGTGGGCCGGCGAGGGGATCGAGGAGCCCGAGCTGCCCGGCCCGCTGCTCCGCCCCTACTTCGAAATGCCTCTTGGCGGACGACCTGCTCGCCAGCGCCGAACGCGCGCGTGGCTCTGCTCAACGACGCGCTCGAGACGGCCCGCGCGACGGGCGAGCAGTTCTGCGAGGCGGAGATCCTCCGCGTGCGGGCGGGCGTGTCTGCGGCGCGGCCGCCAGCCGGAGTCGGCGGCGGCCGACTACGAGGAGGCGGTCGAGCTGGCCAGGCGCCAGGGCGCGCACATGCTCGAACTCCGGGCACTGACCGACTGGGTCGAGCTGCCCGGCGCGCCGGACCACGTCCGCGCTGACCTCGAGCCTGCGTGGCGGCATCGCAGCCGGGTGGGCCGAGCCGGAGCCTCGACGAGGCCGCAGAGCGCTTGGAGCAGACATGACCATCGACCGACGTGGGACGACGCGTTTCTCGACAGCCTGCGCACCCAGGCCGATCCGCCCGCCGACGCCGTCGTGTCCGGGCTCTTCTCCGGGACGCAAGACGCGATCGGCGGCCTTCCGGGCGCTCGTCGTCCACCAGCACGAGGTGGCCGACCCCGCGCTCACGGCGTTCCTCGACGGGCGCGCCGACCGCCCCCGTGGGTGCGACCCGACTCTGGTCGCCGCCGGCCAGGAGTGTTTCGCCCGCTGGGGGTCGCACGTCTTCACCGCCCTGTACGCGGCGGCTCTTGCCCTCGGCCTATGCCTGCTGGCGGGGGGTCCAGGTGCTCGGCCTGACGGCACGACTCGAGACAGACGCCAAGCGTCGGCTCAACGAGACGGCCCAGTTCCACCTCGACGTCATGGAGCCCGGCGGGCTGGACCCGGGCGCCCGGGGCTACTCCGACGTCCGGCACGTCCGGCTGATGCATGCCGCGGTGCGCTGGCTGATCCAGCACGACCGGCGCGTGACGTGGGACCCGGCCTGGGGGACGCCCATCAATCAGGAGGATCTGCTCGAGACGCTCCTGACGTTCACCGAGATCGTGTTCGAGGTGTTCGACCGCACCGGCATCGTCTACACCGAAGCAGGACGCCGACGCGTACCTGCACGCGTGGTCGCTGATCGGCCATTACCTCGGGATCGGGGACGACCTCCTGCCGCTGACCCGCGCCCAGACGTCGGTCCTGATGCCGATCGTGCGGCGGCGGCAGTTCGGCCCGAGCGAAGCCGGCCACGACCTCGATGGCGGCGCTCCTGGAGCAGGGCACCCGCCTGGCGCCTCCGGGGCTGCGCGGGTCTGCCGGCGTCCACCGTTGCGCTACTACGTCGGCGACGCCACCGCCGACCTCCTGGAGGTCCCGAAGGCGGACTGGACGAAGAATCTGTTCGGCCCGCTGGCCGACCTGAGTCGGAGGGTCTCGCTCGAGAAGCTGCACCACCAGCTCCTGCAAGGGCCTCTCCAGAAGATCGGCTTCGGCATGCTCTCGCTCGCCGTCAGGGCCGAGCGTTACGGCGACCGGCCGGCCTTCCAGGTGCCCACGTCCCTGGCGGCGCGCTGGAACATCCCGTCCTACAAGGGCCCGGGCGGCAGCTGACCCTGGGCCAGGACGGCCAGCTGGGCGTCGGAGAACGGAGGGTCGAAGAGGCTTGCTTCGCTGTTGGCGGGAGCGGAACAGGTTGACGATGAAATTCATGCGCTCCTCCAGCACCGCCCAGTCGTGGGCGCCGGAGGGGGTGCCCGTGCCTCCCGTCTTGTCCCACTGGGCGACCGTTGCCTCGGCTGCGGTCCCGGTCAGCGTGCGCAGTGCCGGAGGGAAACTGTCCCGCCGGGAGCGGCGGAATGTCGCGGCGGAGGTCGAACGTCTCGGTGGCGGTGACCAGCCGCATGATCGCCTCCGTGAGCGCCATGTCCCAGGCCTCGTCGAGCACCGTTGCAGAGCTCGTCGGTCAGGCCGTCGAGGGCGTGGCGGGCGCCTCCGTCGGGAGGTGGCGAACGATGTCGTTCTCGATCAGCTTCTCGAGCGTGTCGCTGATGGCCGCGTCCAGCGCGCCCGAGATGGCCGGCTGCAGACGCCGTTGCTCGTGCGCGACGGCCAGCATGTTCGCCTGGAGGACCAGGGCGGCCCGGTCCGGCGGCCCGAACAAGCGCCTGACCGTAGCCCCGAATGCTGCGAGCGCGGTGGCTGCGTCCGCGTCGGAGCCCGAGGACCGAGGACCGGAGCGAGGTCGGCGCCAATTCCGCCGGAGTGTCCGCTCGTCGCGCGGGCATCAATCAATGCGGTGAAGATCGGCGCGAGCTCGGAGAAGACCAGGACGTTGCCTGCGGCGATCTGCGCGGACACATCGCCGGTGACGCCGTCGACCACTCTGCGCCGAGGTGGTCGTGCGTGAGCCGCTCCATCGCCTTCCCGGCCAGCGCCGTGGTTGAAGTCGGTGCAGCGCCTGGTGGTCGTGTCGGCCTCGGCCATGAGTTGGCTCGGCCGCGCCGGCAGCACCTCGCCGCGGATGGTGGCGCCGGCCGTCTTCGACGCCCACACGGCAAAGGCGCACCATGTTGCGTCCGTGCCGCGGCCCGGCGTCACGCAGCGCGACCGCGAACTCGTGGTAGCGCTGGGTGATGCAGAGGTTGCGCAGCACGGGATCCGCCATGTCGGCGATGTCCTGCACCGACATCTCCATCCGCTGCATCGTAGGTTGCGCGATCGGGCACCGCTCGGGTGCGGGGCCCGCTATGCGGGCTGGGTCGGTGGTGGCACCTTGACCCGGCGCCCGGGAGTGAGGAGCTGCCCGACGGGACCCTGCATCGTCTTCTCGAATTGGTCTCGCCGGTGAGTGACCGAGATCCCGTCCCAGTACCGGCCGCCGTAATAGAACTGGTCGCGGATGCGGCCCTCGACGGTGAAGTAGCCGGCCGCCTCGCCTGAGGCAAAGTTCTCGTACGCGATGCCGACCGTCTCCATGATGATCATGCGGAAGTCCCACCCGTAGTAGACGTAGCGGGCCAGACCCATGAAGGCCTCGATCCCGAGGCCACGGCGGTGCAGGCTCGGGTGCATGACGACCGCTGCATGACAGAAGCGGTGCCGGAAGTCGGCGTTGTAGGCGACCACCAGCCCCAACACCTCCTGCGATCCGTGCGGGCTGACCACGAACTGGCAGAGCACGCCCGGGTAGAGCTGCTTCAGGAACTCGTCGTAGCTCGGCGTCGTACCCCGGAACCGCCACTGGAACGTGACGTCCGGATCGCTGGAGAGCCGGTAGAGCGGCGCGTGGTCCTCATTTGTGAGCATCCGGAGATGGAGGCGCCGTGTCTGGAGGCTGGGGGACAGCCGGCCTTCGTCGCTCTCGGGGATCGTGCCGGTCATCGGCGCACATCGCTCTCGTAGGGGAGGTGCGCCAGCGCGGAGTACTGCAGGTAGGCGTCGCGGACCGTGGTGATCTGCAGCAGGAGTTCGATGGGCATGATGACGTCGCCGCCGACGGCTTCCTCGAGTGAGGCGATCAGATCGACCGCTCCCACGGAGTCCATCCCGAGGTCCTCGACGAGATCGCTCTCCTCTGAGATCTCCGGCGGGCTCCAATCGATCTCCGTGACGAACCATGTCTTGAATTCGTCGAGCGACATGACGTCGGCGCGAGCGTTCACGGTAAGCATCTCCCCGCATACACCCAGATCCCCGCACTCACCTAGCCGGGATTCGAGCGAGAGTATCAGCGAGGGCGTGGGCGTTCGACCCGGCGAGTCAGCCGGAGGTGACCTGCTGGAGCATGCCCCCGGCCCACAGGGCCCGGAGGTGGTTCCGACGGACCTTGCCGCTCGGGGTCTTCGGCAGCGTGCCGCGTGCTCGACGAAGACGACCGCCGAGGGACTGGCCGCGAGCGGCGGGCCAGCGAGACCCGGATCTCCTGTGCCACAGTCCGCAGGTCCGAGAGATCCATGCCGTCGTCCCGCGGCTCGGCCACGACCACGTAGCGCCCCGCCCCGTCGGGGATGCACGCCACGTTCCCGGGCCGGCACGCGGGGTGGGAGCCAGCCACTGCGTCGAGAGCCCGGGCGTCCATGTTGCGCCCGGCGACGATGATGACGTCGTCGGTCCTCCCGGCAATGAAGACCTCACCGTCGCGCACGCAGGCGAGGTCCGCGGTGTGCAGCCAGCCGTCCGCCGTCAAGGGGGACGAGTCCTCTCCGACGTAGCGGCTCAGAAGCGACGGGCTGCGGATCTCGAGCTCTCCCAACGGTCCGCGACCTGTCGTCCGGACCTTGGTGTGGAGGACCGGAGGACCGCAGGACACGAGCGCGGTGCCACCCTCCTCCACCTCCCGCCAGACCCGCCCGGCCAGCGCATCGCCGTCGACCCGGACGGCGCGCCACGGTGTGGTCGTCCGATCGATCGACACCGCCAGCGCCGCCTCCGCCATCCCGTAGCCCGGGGACAACGCGTATGGCGACAGGCCGGCACCGGCCGCAACAGCTTCGAACTCCCGCAGGCCGTCGGCCGGCACAGGTTCGCTCCCGACGACGAGGCTCCGCAGTGACGAGAGATCGAACCCGCCCGACGCTCGAAGGGCGGTGCGGCCAGACGCAGCGCGAACGGGTGAGGTCGTGGAAGTGGCCCGGTACTCGGTGCAGGCGCGCATCCAGCTGCCAGGATCGGCCAGGAAGGCTTCGGGCGTCAGGAGCACGAGGTCGGAAGGGACCGACCACGGGGGGTTCACCGAGCAGACGGCGTAGAGGACCATGCCGATCAGCCCCATGTCGTGGGACAGGGGCAACCAGTTGCAGACGACCGCGCCCTCGTGGGGCTCGAGCCAGTCGTACATCGACACCACGTTGGCGTCGAGTGCGGCGAGCGTGAGAGCGATGCCTCTCGGCGTCGCCGTGCTCCCCGACGTGAATTGCACCAGGCTGCCCTCCGTCCTCGGCGCATCGGGGCCTCGTGCGGACCGCCACTCCCCGAACGTGTGCACAGGCACGGGCGCAGCCGACAGCAGTGCAGTAAGTCCGGGCTCGCACACCAATGCCGATGCCTCGGTCAGAGTGCACATCGTGCGGACCTGCGCCAGGTACTCCTCGGCGTCCATTCCACGCGCCGGGTGTGGCAGCGAGACGAGCGTGAGGCCGGACTGGAGAGCGCCGAAGAAGGTGGCCAGGCAGTCGTGGGAGGCCGTCAGGAGGGCGGCCACCGCGCCGCCCCGGCCGGCCACGCCCTCCAGCCATGACCCCGCCCGGCGGGCCTGCGCGCCGAGCTCTGCGAGCGTCAGCGGCTGTGATCCATCGGAGAGGCAGTGGACGGGGCGCGCCCGGCCCCCGGCGCGTCGAGTGCATCGAGGACGAGGCTCATGCTCGAGCGACAGTACCGTCCCGCGCCGGCCGACGCCGAGCGGCGCAGCCGCACCGGCGCGGTACCCTCGCACGGAGCGACCCCGGAGGACGACATGCAACTCGACATCCACGTGCCACGGTTCACCTGGCCCGGCGGCCCCGAGGCCATCGGGCCCACGTTCGCCTCCCTGGCGCGCACCGCGGAGGCAATCGGGGTGCGGACGCTGTCGGTGATGGACCACTGGTTCCAGATGGAGTTCCTGTGGCCGGCGGAGGAGCCGATGCTCGAGGGCTATACCGCTCTCTCGTTCGCCGCCGCCAAGACGGAGCGTTTGCGGTTCCGGTTGCTCGTGGGCGGCGTGACGTACCGCCACCCGGGTTTGTTGGCGAAGACGGTCACGACGCTCGACGTGCTCTCGGGAGGGCGGGCCGAGCTGGGGCTGGGCGCGGCGTGGTACGAGCGCGAGCACAGGGGACTGGGCGTGCCGTTCCCCCCGCTGAGCGAGCGGTACGAGCGCCTCGAGGAGACGTTGCAGATCTGCTTTCAGATGTGGAGCCATGACGACGGCCCCTACGAGGGCAAGCACTACCAGCTGGCCGAGACGCTCTGCCGTCCCCGGCCGGTCAGCTCCCCGCCCGCGGGTGCTCATCGGAGGCGGCGGCGAGCGCAAGACCCTGCGGCTCGTGGCGACCTACGCCGACGCCAGCAACATCATCGGCGACGCGGCCACGGTCGCCCGCAAGGTGGAGGTGCTGAGACGGCACTGCGACGAGGTCGGGCGCGATCCGGCGCAGATCGAGGTGACCGCGCTCACCGCTGTCCCGGAGGACGCGGGCTCCGACGCGATCCTGCGGGAGGCGGAGACCCTCGCCGCCGCGGGGGTGCAGGCGATCGTCATCCGGTCCACGGGGCCCGAGCCGTCGAATGGCTCGAGGAGACGTGGGGTCCCATCGTGGGGAGGCTGGCCGACATCTAGGTACCGGCCGCAGTGCGACCCCCAAGTAATCTTGTCGTCCCGGGCCGCTAGCTCATCCGGAAGAGCAGGGGACTTTTAATCCCAAGGTGCCGGGATCGAGACCCGGGCGGCCCACTCAATCGACGTCGTTCTCCTTCAGAGCACGGCCACTCGTCAGAAGCCAATCTCAGGTCCTTCGTGATCGATTGATCGAGACCGCTCGAGAACTTGACGGAGAATTGGCAAGACCGCCCTGTCTTTTTCACGTCCGGCAGCTTCCTTCGAACGGATGACATCGGCCAAGCTGGCTACGTCTACACGAAGGGTCTTGGTGATCTGCTCGCGTGTTGCACTGCGCCGAAGATCGTCATAGCCCTGAGTCCCATCAGGGAGGAGCGCAATATCGAGGTAGCCGTGGTCTGTGACGAAAGTCCATGTAGTACCCCAGGTGAAGGAGTGCTCATCGAGTGGAAACTCGACCGGACCCTCGACTCCAGGGACGCGCAGAGTCGCATTGAGTTCTCGTAATGCGGCCGCGAGCCGGCGCAGATTCGCTCGCTCTCGCGATGGTGTGACATCGACATCTCGCGTGATGTATGGCGAACCGCGAAGTTCCGCTGCGAGCCCTCCGATGACGACGTATCGGACGCCATGTCGCTCGAGGACCTCCAGGAGTACATCTGGTCGATAGGGAACAGGCTCAGGCACCGCGAGGCACCGATTCCGGTCCCGCATCTGATCGTGGAATCGAACCCTCTCGAGCAAGTCAGCAAATCGCTCAGCCGGCGTCATCTTGAGGTGCTCGTCGATGACCATCGGAGTCGACTCATCCAGTTTGGAGAGATGGAAGGAGAGTTCGAGGTCGCAACCTCGAATGGCCTGTCGAAGAGTCTCGAAGCTGGGGACCACGGCACCTCGCTCCCAACGGGCGACGACCGACTGCTGCCGGCCGATCCTCTCGCCCAGCTCAGCCTGCGTCAGGCCGGCTCGGAGCCTGGCTTCGCGGATCAGTTCGCCACTCATCATGGGCCCATTATAGTACATATCTGCTATAACAGCGCCCGGCTCTGACATTGACAGCGCGAGCCCAGGGAAGCGGTGACACGCCAACTGAACAATCCCTACGGTGGTGTGATGGGCGCCGTTCCGGACCTTGACCTTCTCAAGATCCGGAAATACTGCGAGGAGACGACACCGCCGGAGTTCCGCGGCAAGATGCGGGTCGAGGCCGGGGTGCGCGGCAAGTCGGTCACTATCTTCGAATGCCGTCCGCCCTGGGACAACAAGGGCACAGAGTGGACTCGACAACCCATCGGTCAACTGCGCTACGACCCAGAAGCTGCCCGGTGGACTCTGTTTTGGGCGGACCGTAATAGCCGCTGGCACCTCTACGACCTCGTCGATCCGGGAACAGTTGAGGATCTCCTTGGCGAGATCGACAGGGATCCCACCTGCATCTTCTGGGGCTAGTTCCTGAGGGGCGATCGGATCAGTCTTGCTACTGAGTTGCTACTGAAACGTGTGGACTGGATCTCGTTGGTTCTGACTGCCTGGACATCTCGTCCAAAGTGACGAGGACTAATGGACGTAGCTGCAATGAACAGACGATCGGACCCGCTCTTTTAATCCCAAGGTGCCGGGATCGAACCGGGCGGCCCACCAAAACCATGTGTGTTGTTCCGGGGGAACCCCGACTTTCCTATTCGTGTGATCACCGGCACGTGTTCGGGTGATCCCGACCATCAGATATTTCAATCCAACCAGATCTCGCGCCGCACCGGTAACCACCGGCAACCGGATCGAATTCGACCCGTTGGGAGGTCCGTTGGACCAAGGCGACCGGCCCTCGAGGAGAGTCACGCTGGCTTATGGGCCGACCGACCTTTCAGGCCACGGTCTCATCTCACTCACGAGTTGCGCCAACAGGTACCACGCGCTGATCTCGTCGGCGACGCAGAATTTGAGTTTACCCTGCGCTACGACGTAACGCAGCCAGCAAGGGTGGATGCGAAGCGTGCACCTACCCCCTTTGGACGCCACCTCGTGTTGTCCACCCCGCTTGTCAATTCTATCGCGACGATTCTTTGTAGTTGCGGTTTGTTTCGGCGATTAATTGCTTGACCAGCTGCTCAGCAACGCTCAGGTTGTTGGTGATTTTGCCCCTCCCCGTTTACACTCAATTTCCTCCATTAGAGGAACCTTGAGGGTTCCCCCGTATTGCATTTTCCAGGGCCTAGGCGCCGAGGGGTTTGCTACTGCGTCGCTAATCAAATCAGAGGAGGCAACGATCCTGAGCTCTACCTGTTGGACGGTGGACCTAATCTGAGCTGGCCAAATGGACTCCGTTGGACGGGCCGCACACTCTGATTCGCTGTTTTGATCACAGGACGCCTTTGAGGAGGGCGCAGCAGTTTGAT
>CAVUEI010000011.1:0-209861 GCA_963740535.1 uncultured Acidimicrobiaceae bacterium | reverse complement strand
GCACCAGGTGGCATCATGCGGGCGACCACCTCGTTCCTGCCAGCAAAGGATGTCGTCATGGGATTCCGCGTGATCCAGTGGGCCACCGGGGGAGTGGGCCGTGCCGCGATGGAGGGGGTCTTGGCGCACCCCGACCTCGAGCTGGCCGGCGCCTGGGTGCACAGCCCGGCCAAGGAGGGGGCCGACCTGGGTGAGCTGCTCGGTCGCGAGAGCCTCGGCGTGGTCGCGACCGGCGACGTCGATGCGCTGCTGGCGACCGAGGCCGACTGCGTCCTCTACAGCCCCTTCATGGCCGATCCCTCGGTCGTCGCCGCCATCTTGGAGTCGGGCAAGAACGTGGTCACCCCGCTCGGCTGGTTCTACCCCCCCAGCGAGGAGCGGGAGAGGTTCGACGGCATCGCCCGGGCCGCCGGGGTGACGCTCCACGGCACCGGCATCCATCCCGGCGGCATCACCGAGAGGTTCCCGCTGATGATCTCGGCCCTCTCGGGCTCCATCACCCATGTGCGGGCGGAGGAGTTCTCCGACATCCGGACCTACGGCGCCCCCGACGTCGTGCGCGACTGGATGCTCTTCGGCAAGTCACCGGAAGACGCCAGGACCAGCATCATGGCGGATGCGCTCGGCGGCGGTTTCCGCCAATCGATCTTCATGGTGGCCGACGAGCTCGGCTTCGACATCGACCCCCAACTGCGGACCACCCACGAGATGGCGGTCGCCACACGTCCCGATCGACTCGCCCATCGGGCCCATCCAACCGGGAACCGTGGCGGCGCAACGCTTCAAGTGGGAGGCGATCGTCGACGGGGAGCCGGTGGTGACGGCGGCGGTCAATTGGCTGATGGGCCAGGAGAACCTCGACCCCGCCTGGCGGTTCGGGGAAGACGGGGAGCGCTTCGAGGTCGAGATCACCGGCGATCCCAGCTGCCTCACGACCTTCAAGAAGCTGCATCCCGAGTCGGTGGAGGCCGGCCTCATCCGCAATCCGGGCATCGTCGCCACGGCGTTGCACTGCGTCAATGCCATCCCCTATGTCTGTGCCGCGGAGTCCGGTCTGCTCACCTACCTCGAGATGCCCTTGGTGGCCGGCCGCGCCGCTCTGGACTTGCATCGGATGCGGCGGGGAGCCTCGCCGCCCGGCCCGGCATGATCCTCGATCGCTTCTCCGTCGAAGGGCGGGTGGCCATCGTCACCGGGGCCGGCCTGGGCATCGGCCGGGGCATCGCCATCGGCCTGGCCGAAGCCGGCGCCGACGTCGCCCTGGCCGCGCGCACCGAGTCCGACCTCGACGAGGTGGCTGGCCACGTCCGGGATCTGGGCCGTCGCGCGCTCGTCGTCCCCACCGACGTCACCGACGCCGCTGCCTGCGAGCACCTGGTCGACCGTGCCGTGACGGAGTTCGGCCGGCTCGACATCCTGGTGAACAACGCGGGAGGGGCGATGCCTCGGGCGGCCATGGATACCAGCGAGGGCTTCATGGCCCGCACCTTCGCGTTCAATGTCACCGCCCCTCTCACCCTCACCAAGCTGGCGGCCCGCCGGATGGTCGACACCGTCGGCCAGGGCGCGGTGGTCAACATCTCGTCGCGCTCGGCCAGCATGACCCAGCCGATGTTCGTCGCCTACGGCGCGGCCAAGGCGGCACTCGACCGGATGACCCGCAACATCGCGCCTGAGCTGGCGCCGCGGGTGCGGGTGAACGCCATTGACGTCGGCGGTGTGGCCACCCGATCGCTCGACGTCGTGCTCACCGACGACACCTTGCGCCGCCAGTTCGTCGAGGGCACGCCGATGCGCCGCCCCGGTGAGCCCGAGGACATCGCCTGCGCCGTCCTCTACCTCGTCTCGGACGCGTCGTCGTGGGTCACGGGCAAGGTGTTCGAGATCGACGGCGGCGCCGAGGCGCCCGCCATAGTGGTCCCGTCACCCGTCCTCACGCCCAACCCTCCCGAGGGCAACGGGTAGGTACCAGCTTTCCGAAATGGATCGAGCACGCGCTCTGTCGGGGGGTGCGCGTGTCTCCTTCCCGGTGACCATCGCGCGGTCGGACCGGTGCGCAACGAAGGTTCCGTGGCGCGCCGGTTATCGCCGCGCGACGAGCGGACAAAATCTCGTTGCTCGGAGCCTGACACCCGATCAAGGGGGTATGCGTGTGCACGGCGCCGATCGAGGTCGATCGCGCCAGTCGTCGCGACCCCGATCCACAAGGAGATCACATTGAGACGTCCGTCCTACTGGAAGGCAGCGGTGCTGGGCACCGCGATGCTCGGCATCCTGGCGCCCGCCCTCACTTTGGTCGGGTCGGCCGGCGCGAAACCGGAGGGCACGACCAAGCACGTGCTCCTGATCAGCGTCGACGGCCTCCACGCCTCCGACCTGGCGACCTGCGAAGCGAACGGCGAGTGCCCCAACCTCGCCATGCTGGCCGGGTCCGGCACGACGTACACCAACGCCAAGCGTCCGAGCCGTCCGACTCGGCTCCGGGCCTGATGGCGCTCGCGACCGGCGGAGACCCGAAGCTGACCGGGGTGTACTACGACACCAGCTACGACCGGACGATGTACGCGCCGCGCCGCCCAGGACGGCCAGCGGCACGCAGAATTGCCAGGGCGCACCGGGCACGGTGACCGAGTTACGACGAGAATGTCGACACGCACGCCCCGACCTTCCAGCAATCCGAACGGCACCCGGCCGATCATGGGTGCCACCCTCGACCCGACGCAGTACGCGTACGCCATGCAGAACGGCAAGTGTCAGCCGGTCGCGCCCAACGATTTCCTGCGCACGAACTCCATTTTCAGCGTCGCCCACCAGGCCGGGCTGTGGACCGCCTGGGCTGACAAGCATCCGGTCTACAACGCAGAGGTCGCGGGCAACGGGACTCCCGACACGGTCGACGATCCGTTCAACACCGAGATCAACGCCGACACCATTCCCCCCGTCACTCGTCGACACCCGCGGCAACACCGTCACCTTCCCGCTTCCCAATCCCGATGGGACCGGGCCTTACTTCATCACCGACTCCGTCGGCAACACCGAGGCGTACGACCACATCAAGGTCGACGCCATCTTGAACGAGATAGACGGCTGGAACTCCGCGCACACGCAGCGCGCGCCCGCGCCGGCCATCTTCGGCATGAATTTCCAGACCGTCAGCGTCGGGCAGAAGCTGGTCGATCCCTTCGAGTCCTGTGCCCGCAACACCGGAGGCGGCTGTGACCCGAGCTACGTCCCCGGGGGCTACGAGGCGGGGAGCACGTCGTCGGCACCGATCTTCACGCCTCAGCTCACGGGAGCGATCGAGTCGGTCGATCATGCGCTCGGCTCCATGGTCGACGAGCTGCGCAGCCAGGGCGTCCTGGCCTCGACGACCATCATGATCACGGCCAAGCACGGGCAGTCGCCGATCGACCCCAGCAAGCTGGCGAAGATCGGGAGCGCCGAGACGAACGTGCTCACCGCCGCTGGCGTCACGCCGGCGCAGGTCACCGACGATGACGTCTCTCTCGTGTGGCTGAAGGATCAGAGCCAGACCGGCCAAGCGGTGGACGCGCTCGACGCCGACAAAGCGGGCCCCAACACCGCGCACATCGATTACGTGCTGCACGGCCAAGCGCTGGCCGAACAGTTCAACAGCCCGCTGCGCGACCCGCGCACGCCCGACCTGATCATCCAGCCCATGCCGGGGACCATCTACTCCAAGAGCGGCGCCAAGGTGGCCGAGCATGGTGGATTCGCCGAGGATGACACCCACGTCGCCATGCTGGTCGTCAGCGGGGCCGACCTCCTGGCGGAATCCTCGCCCGGTGTGTCGATCAGCCAGCCGGTCCGCACCTATCAGGTGGCGCCGACGATCCTCTCGCTGCTCGGGCTGAACCCCAACAAGCTCGACTCCGTCCGAGCGGAACACGTGCAGGTGCTCCCCGCCGGGTAGATCCGGTGCGAGCCCGGCCGGGGACCCCTCCGGCCGGGCTCGGCCCCGGCGGACGGATCGTGGTTGGCTTTCGGCGAATCGTGTCTGACCCTTAGGATCGGCTCGTTCCGCAAGACAGGAGAGACGCCCGTGGGGAGCACCCAAGACAATCTCAGTGTGATCGAGGGGTTCTGGGGTGATCTGTACCGCCAGGACTTCGAGTCACTGGTCGCCCGCTTCGACCCCCTCGGCGAGTACACCGACGACGTCACGCCCGAGGACGACGTCGCTCGCGGCCCGGCCGAGATCACGGCGCGTCTGACCCTTGCCTTCAGCAAGCTGTCCGCACTCTACGACGAGCGACTCCACCTGTTGGCGGGCGACGACGCGGTCATGACCGAGCACATCGAGCACTGGGAATGGCCCACCGGGGAGTCCATGGCGCTGCACGTTGCCTCGGTGCACGAGATCCGGCAGGGAAAGATCACCCGTTGGTGCGACTACTGGGACATGAACGTGCTCACTGCGGCGGCCCCGCAGTGGTGGTTCGACCACGTCATGCAGGGGTGGAAGTAGAGATCCGTTTCGTCGTCGGGGCGGACCGCAGCCCTGAGGAGAGGGAACGCCGACGAGTAGCATCCGTCGGCGATGGACCAGCTTGCCGGGCGTGTGGCGATCGTGACCGGCGCGGCGAGTGGGATCGGACTGGCGATCGTCGAGGCGTTCGTCGCCGAAGGCATGCACGTGGTCATGGCCGACGTCGACGAGGAGCACCTCGCGGAACACGCGGCCCGGCTGACCGGCTTGGGGCGTGACGTCCTGGCCGTTGCGGCGGATGTCCGTGACCCCGAGGCCCTCGATGGCGTCGGCCGGGCCGCCATCGATCGCTACGGAGCACTGCACGTGGCGGTGAACAACGCCGGCATCGTCAACGGGGGGAACTCCTGGGAGATCCCGCTGGACGAGTGGCACAGGGTGATCGACGTCGACCTGTGGGGGGTCATCCATGGCATCCGCGCCTTTGTCCCCTTCATTCTCGAGACCGGTCAGGAGGGCCATGTGGTCAACGTCGCCTCCATGGCCGCCGTGCTCCCCATGGGCCGGCTCGGCCCGTACTCGGTGGCGAAGCACGGAGTTCTGGCGCTGTCCGACGTGTTGCGCGCCGAATTCGACGCGATGGGAGCGCCGATAGGCGTCAGTGTCGTCATGCCCGGGATGATCAGGACGGCCATGAACCCGATCGGCACGGTGTCGCCGTCCGTGGTGGCGGCCAATGTCATGGATGCCATGGCACGGGGCCGTGCCTACGTGTTCAGCGACGACCACCACCGCAGTGAAGTGGAGGATCGGCTGCGCGCCATCCTGGCCGCGCGCGACGACGTCTGCTCCTGAACCCTGACCTCGGACCCGTGGCCCGCGGGACCCAGCGGCCATGTGTCAGCACGTTGCACGACGGCGCGGACCGGTATCGATTGCCGAGCCGGACCTCGAGGAGTGTCAGATGTGGATCGTGCCGTCGGGACGGAGCGTCCAGCCGGGGTTGTGCGCCACCTCCCACACATAGCCGTCGGGGTCGGCGAACGCCCCCGTCGTGCCGCCCCACTCGGCGATCTCGGCCTGCCGGACGATCGAACCTCCCGCTCGCTCGGCCTCCAGCAACGTCTCGGTCACCGCCTCGGGCGAGCGCACGTTATGAGCCAGCTCGATTCCGGGCGCACCGTGGCCGCCCAGCGCGGTCCACAGGCCGAAGACCATCCCGCCGGCCTGGAAGAAGCACACTTCGTCATCGGGCTGTTGTGCCCCCGACCATCCGAGAGCTTCGTAGAACGCTCGAGCTCGGCCGAGATCGGTTACCCCGAGAGTGACCAGACTGACGCGCTGCTCCATTCACCAATCATGGCGCGAACTCGGTCACGACTCGCAGCGTGTTCCCCGTCTCGGGAGCGAGCCGCCGACGACGTACGCCGTGACGACGTGCTGCATGCAGACGCTGGTCGATCCATTGAGGAGCCAGCTGTGGCCATATCCGACGTACGTCACGAGTCGGCCGCCGATGGCCGATGCGAGTTGGCGAGCCGCAATATACGGCGTGTTGGGGTCGTAGGTATTGCCGATCACAAGAGGTGTCGCGCCAGGGACCGGGGCGAGAGGGCCGACGGCCTTGGTCGGCCCGGTCCAGCCGGCACAGCCGATGAGGACGTTCGAGACGGCTTCGGCACCACCCAGCGGAAAGCGCGCCGCCAGCGACCGGGCCAGCGCTGCCGCGGTGGTCCCATCGGGGTGAGCGGGTGCGTCATTGCACGTGATGGCCCAGAGCGGGCCGACCAGAGACTCCCCGTTGAGATCGTCTTCCAGCCCGAGCGCAACGGATCGCAACGGGGCCCCGTTCCCAGCGGCCGCCGCCGCCAGAGCGGGGAAATAGCCGGGCGTGAAGCGTGGGGCAGAAAGGAACAGGAGAGTGGCCGTGGCCAGATCGCCTTCCGTGACCGGCGTCAGGTCACCGTGGCCCGGCGCCGGCAGCGGCGCCCGGGACAGGTTTCGTTCGAGCTCTCGATAGAAGGCGACCGGGTCGGTTCCCAGCGGGCAGCCCGCGGTACCCGTGCAGGTGCTCAACGCGTGCTCGAGTGCCGTCTCGATCGCCGGTGCCTCCTCACGGGCGGCGACGGACAGGCGCAGGTTCGCATCCACGGCGCCGTCCAGGACCATCGACCGGACGTGACTCGGGAACAACTGCGCGTAGACGGAGCCGAGGACGGTCCCATACGACAGACCGTAGAAGTTGATCCGTTTCACGCCGAGGGCCGCCCTGAGCTGATCCATGTCACGGGCCGAGGTCGTCGTGTTCACGGTAGGGAGCAGCGTGGGGTAGCGGGAGCGACAGGAACGCTCCAGGTCGGAGAAGGTCCGGGTCGCTCCCGCCGTTCCGGCGACGGCACTGCTCGCCGCCGCGGCGGAAGGTCCGCACAGGAGCGGCTCGCTCGACCCCGTTCCCCGCTCGTCGAAGCTCACCATCGTCATCTGGCTGCGCACGGCGTCGGGAACGAGCGAGACCAGGATGGGCAAAATCAGCACCCCGCTCTCGCCAGGTCCACCGGGATTCACCACGACCACCCCCTTGCTGTCCGGCACGGGGTGTTCGATCACGGCGAGGTTCACCGATCCCTTCGACGGATGCTGATAGTCGAGTGGTACCCGCAGCGTTCCACACAGGTACCCGGTCGCCGCCGGGCAGGGTGCCCACCGGATGGCGCCGGCCGCGGGGGGCGTGGCGGAGGCGCTGGGAGCCGTCAGGACCGACGTGGCCAGGACGGTGCAGGCCAGCACGGCCACGGCGGCGACCGCCCTCGACGCGCCGCGGCCTCGGCCACGCCCATCGATCGGCTCGGTACGGCGGATGATCAGGGTGCAACCAGCTCGATCGCGATGCCGTCCGGATCGCGCAGCTGCAGGGAGGGATGGCCGTTCTCGGACACCACCCCTTCATGGTCGATGCCGAGCTCTTTGAGGTGTTCGGCCCAGGCGCCCAACGAGTCACCGTCCGGCACGGCGAACGCGAGATGATCCAGGACGGGGTCAGCGGCCGGCAGTCGTTCGCCTGAGCTCTGTCCCTCGGTCAGGACCACAACGATCTTCGCGGCGCGGTGTTGCAGCGCGATGTACCCGATGTCGGCGTCTTCGGCGAAGGGGACGAGCCCGAGTGCGGCGCGGTACCAGCGGGCGCTTGCCTGGACGTCGGCGACCAGGAGCTGCACATGCGAGAGCCCGATGATCGGCGCCGCAGCTGCAGGTTCCGTGAACGACGCCACGGGACGGCTCGGACCGTCCGGCCCGGTCACTGGATGACCGAGCCGCCGAAGCGCTCGAGCGTCTCGACGGCGTGGTCGAGCGAATCTCCAGGGACGCCGATTCCCGACCACGTGACCCCGATGCGCGACAGCTCCTCGACGGCAGCCAGCTGCGCCTCGGCATTGAAACTGTCCTTCGCCGGATCCCCCCGGCGTTCGAGCCCCACGAGACGTCGATGTCGGCCGGGTCACGTCCGGCGTCTTCGACGTGCCGCCACAGCTCGTCCAGCATGGGGCGCAGGTCGTCGACGGTCTCGAGGGGCGGCGTCTTGGTCGTCTGCGCCAAGGCTCGCGGCGCGGGGAACGGGTTCCAACCATTGCCGTATCGGGCGACGCGGCGCCGCGAGCAGCTGGCTGTTCCCGCCGATCCAGATCGGAGGGTGTGGATCGGGCTTGGGGTTGGCTGTCTGACCCTTCGCAGTGAACGTCAGCCCTTCGTAGGCAAAGTCGTTCTCGCTCCAGATGCCCAGGATCACCGCAATGGCTTCGTCGAAGAGCGCATTGCGCTGCGCGAAATCGACTCCGAGCGCCTGATACTCGCCACGCAGGTAGCCGGTGGCCACGGACAGCGTGAACCGGCCGCCGGACAGGGCGTCGAGCGTCGCCACCGTCTTGGCCACGAGGAACGGATTGCGATAGGGCAGGACGACGATGTTGGGGATCAAGCGCATCCGGTCGGTCACCGCGGCGCAGAACGCGAGCGCGGCGAAGGGATCCAGGGCGTCGTGCCCGCCCGCCTTGAGCCAGCGGTCGCTCGGCGCCGGGTGGTCGGTGAACCCGATTCCGGCGAAGCCGGCGGCCTCGGCGGCGGCGCAGAACCGGGTGAGCCCGGCCTTGGTCACGAATTCGGGGTTGTACGGATGCGTCGTCAACGGGTACGTCACCCAGAAGTTCATGGTCTCGACCCTATATTCCACCCAGTGTGACGGCCCCGAACCCGGCCCACGTCTCGGGAGGCCGGAGGCGCCGTTCGCATCGTCGGTGGGTAGTCTCCCCGCCGTCATGCAATTCCTCCGGCGCCACACGGCATGACAGTCGTCCTCGTACACGGCGGAGGCACGACGGCTCGGTTCTGGGATCGGCTGATCCCGTACCTCGACCGAACGGCACTCGCCCTGAACCTGCCGGGCCGGGCGGATCGACCGGCGGACCTCCCCACCTTGACCGTCGACCAGGAAGTCCAATCCGTCGTCGCCGACATCGAGGCGAACGCCGGCGAAGGGCCGATCACGCTGGTCGCGCACTCTTCCGGCGGCCTCGTCGTGCCGGGCGTGGTCTCGGCCCTCGGGGGACGGGTGAGATCGGTCGTCCTCAACGCGGCGCTGGTTCCGGGCGAAGGCGGCTGCGGCATCGACTGCATGAAGGAACGACATCGCGACGGCCTGGTCATGGCACTCGAGTCGGCCGCGCAGGACGGTCGCACGATCACGCTGCCTGGGCCGCCCGCGGATCCCGAGGCGTTCCGCCATGCCTATGGCGGCGATCCGTTGGACGACGAAACCCTGGCCTTCGTCGTCGACCCCGTCCGCAGTGTGGAGGACACGGTGCACCACTACTTCCAGCCCGTGCGCTGGTCCATGGTGGCGGGCATTCCCATCACGTACGTATTGAACGAGCAGGACCGCCCGGTGCCTCCGGAAACTCAGGAGGAGATGGCGCAACGGCTCCCCGCTCCGGTCGAGGTCATCCGCGTCACCTCCGGTCATCTGCTCCCAGTGACTTCGCCCCAAACCTTCGCCGGAATCCTGCAGGCCGCGATCCCTTGAACCGTCGGCCTCGCCCGTAGCATTTCCGACCCCGGACGGAGTGGCCTCGCCCCATGGGCTGCGACGCCGCGGAGCGAACCTGGTGGTCAAGGGTCGGGCACCCGTACAGTTCGTCTTGACCATGACCCGGTCTGGTGCACCAGGGGACAGGAGCGCGCGATGAAGACATCCGAGGAACGGTTCGACCTCAGTGGCAAGGTCGCAGTCGTCACAGGTGGCAGTCGCGGCATCGGGCGAGCCTTGTCCGAGGGCCTCGCCTCGGCGGGAGCCGACGTCGTGGTTGCCAGCCGAAAGTTGGCCAACTGCGAGGCCGCAGCTCGGGAGATCGAGTCGGCAACCGGCCGGCGAGCGGTCCCGTTCGAGTGCCATGTCGGGCGCTGGCAGGACTGCGACCGGCTCGTCGAAAACGTGTACAAGGAGCTGGGACGCTGCGACGTGCTCGTGAACAACGCGGGGATGTCTCCGAGCTACGACGGCCTGACCTCGGTCTCCGAGGACCTCTTCGACAAGGTGCACGCCGTAAACGCCAGGGGGCCGTTTCGTCTGAGCGTGCTCTTCGGGGAACGCATGGCCCAAGAAGACGGCGGGTCGATCATCAACGTTTCCTCGGTCAGCTCGTGGCGCCCAACCGCCACGGACCTGCCGTATGCGATGGCCAAGGCGGCACTCAACGCGTTGACACTCGGGCTCGCCGGTGCATGGGCGCCCAAGGTCCGGGCCAACCTGGTGCTGCCAAGCGCCTCTGACACGGACCTCACGATGAACTGGCCGGCGGAGACCAAGTCGCGCATCGCTGCGATGAATCCGATGCGGCGGATGGGGACACCCGAGGATCTGGTGGGAGTGTGCGTCTTCCTGGCCAGCGACGCGGCCAGCTACGTCAACGGCGCGCAGGTGCCTGTCGACGGGGGGCTGTACCGCACGCTCTAGGGACCAGCGAACGAAATCAGGCCTTCGTCAGGTAACGGTCGATCACACGGTGCATGTGCAAGACGTTGGCCTCCTGACGACGGTTGAGCCTCAGGGCGGGGCCTCCACGTGACTTCATCCCAATCTGCACGTGCTCCATGTTGGCGTAATCCTGGTTGGTGATCTCACCCCAGTCGCGCTCCGTCCAGTCCGCATAGAAGCGGCGCTCGACCTTCTTGGGAGGTTCGCCTTCCTGGGGCCACTGCAGGAACCACGTGTCCTTGATGCAGCTGTCGGGATCAGTGCCGTTGGGCCGCACCCGGAAGAGGATGGCGATCCCCGGATAGATCGGGCCAACCATGTTGGGAAAGAAGAACACGTCGTCCGCACTGGTCAGCTGATCGTCGCCGAACTCCTCCACGCGTACGCCACGTGCCACAAGCAGGTCACGCCGCCCCGCTTGGTAGCGGCTCAACATCGTCTCGCCCTCGCGTGGGTTGGCTCGGATCTCTTCGACCAAGGCTTGCTCGTCCCGGTAGAAGAGGCCGCCGAGACCTCGGATGAAGCTCTCGAGGATCTCACCTTCGTCGTAGTCGCCCTCGGACAGCCCCAGACGCGGACTCGGCCGCAATTGGCGCCGCGCGTTCGGCAGCCGGCCGTAGTGGGCGTGGAGACCGAGAGGTTCGTACTCGAGGCTGACGTCATCGGTCCACGGCAGGAGCTGGGGATGCGTCCCTTGCACGTGGTAGCCCTCGTTGAACGCGTCGACCGCGACCTTCCAGTTCGCCGGGAGCACGGTCGACAGGTAGGTGCGAAGCCGAAGGCGGTCCAGGTGGTACGGCGCAAGCAAATTCGTCAGCGGGTCGAGGTACTCGGCCAGTGGTGGTGCGGACCGGTCCAGGCAGATCCAGACGAATCCGCCCCATCGCTCGACCCGCACCGCGCGCAAGCCCGCATCCCGCGGTATCGGATCGAACTCGTCTTGGTCGACGACCTCAACCAATTTTCCGTCGAGGTCGTAGCGCCAGGCATGGTAGCGACACCGGATGCACTCCTCGGGGAATCGGCCGGTCCCGTCGGCGAGGCGAGTGCCGCGGTGCAGACACGTGTTATGAAAGGCGCGGACGGTCTCCGGGTCCGACCGGACGACCAAGATCGACTGGTCGCCGATCAGGTACTCGCAGAAGTCACCGACGTCGGCTATCTCTTCCTCGCGACAGGCGACCTGCCAGACCCGTGACCAGAGGCGCTCGAACTCCAGCTCGGCAAACTCGGAGCTGGTGTAACGCTCTCTGGGAACGGTGTTGTCCTCACCGATCAGCACGCTCTTGAGATCCATGTCGCCGATCCCCTTCACACCATTCCGCACCGCAGGCAACCCGCACGGTCCCGCCATGTTAGGGCGGGTGGGCGACAACGCAGGATGGCCCGTTCGCCCGTGGACGACCGGTACCTACCCCTATACTTCGGCTCCCGTCGGGATCGGGAGATCGACTTGGCGCCATCGTGAGGAGGCGAAAAGCGTGAGTGGTCCGCCATGGTGATCGCTGGCCCGGGCGGGGCGAGATAGGACGGATGGACAGTGGGGCAGACGACGCCGCAGCTCGGACCGACGGAGCACCCGGGACGACCCTGGCCGGGCTCGCGCCACCGCTGGCCGAGGTGCCGCTCCCCGCACCGAACGCAGCGGCCCTCCTGCGTCGTAACGGTACGGATTCCGAGTATGCCGACCGTCCCGCCCTGCACTTTGGCGACCGCCAGTGGACACACCGGGAGCTTCTGGCCGAATCAGAGCGCTTTGCCGCGCTCTTCCGGGCGAGGCTTGATCCGGGCCGTCCGCCCCATGTCGGTCTCTTGCTGGACAACACCCCCGACTACGTGTTTGCGCTTTGCGGTGCGGGCCTGGCCGGTGCCGCCGTGGCGGGGTTGAACTACACGCGCCGGGGTGAGCATCTGGGCCATGACATCTCGCACACCGACGTTCAGTTCGTCATCACCGAACCACGTCACGAGGAGCAGCTCCGAGCGGGCACCGCGGGAGTGGCACTCCCAGGTGGGATCCTCGTCTCGGACCGTTTCTCCGAGACAGACGAGCCACCGGCCGCGGGTGAGCCGCTCGAGCGGGCTCTGCAGGCAGCCTGGGCCGATCAGCGACAAGGGAGGTCGGGGCAGAACCTCCTCTGGAGGACCCCGACGCGGACGCGCTGTGGGCGCTGCTCTTCACATCGGGAACGTCGGCTGCGCCCAAGGCGGTGCGCTGCACGCAACGTCGACTTCTGACCACAGGCAGCCGGATGGCCATGATGCTCGAGCTCGGACCCGACGACGTCGGCTACGCGTCGATGCCCCTGTTTCACACCAACTCGTTGATGTCCGGACTTGCTCCGGCGCTCGTGTCCGGCGCCTCGCTTTCTGTGGTCCGTCGCTTCAGCGCGTCGCGGTTCCTTCCCGACGTGCGGCGCTACGGCGCCACCTGGTTCAACTACACGGGCAAGCTGCTGACGTATCTGCTTGCCACTCCCGAGCGGCCGGACGACGCCGACAACCCTCTGCGCGTGGCCTTCGGCAACGAGGGGTCGCCACAGGTCGTCGAGGCCGCGGCGGCGCGCTTCGGGGTGCGGATCATCGACGTCTTCGGCTCGACGGAAGGCGCCATCGCACTGGACCGAACGGGAAACCGACCTCGCGGGTCCATCGGGCGCCTGCGACAAGGCATCATGATCGTCGACGAGGAGGGAAACGAGGCGCCGCGCGCGGAGTTCAACGGCGAGGGCCGTCTCGTGAATGCGGATCGCTGCGTCGGCGAGATCGTGAACACGCTCGGTGTCGGGCCGTTCGAGGGCTACTACCGCAACGAGGAGGCCATGCGCCACACCACCCGCCAGGGCTGGTACTGGAGCGGGGACCTCGGCTACGTCGACGATGACGGGTGGGTCTACTTCGCCGGGCGGACCTCCGACTGGTTACGCGTGGACGGTGAGAACTTCACGGCGGCGCCGATCGAGGCCATCGTCGGGCGCCATCCGGACGTCCTGTTGGTCTCCGCCTACGGTGTGCCGGCCCCGGACTCGGGGGACCAGGTCATGGTTGCGGTGGTGCTCCGGGACGGCACAGCGTTCGATCCGGCGTCCTTCGCCGAATGGCTGGACGCGCAAGCCGATCTCAGCCCGAAGTGGCAGCCACAATTCGTCCGGGTCTGCGAGGCGCTGCCCAGCACCCCGACCAACAAGGTCCTGACCCGCACCCTGGCCCACGAGAAGTTCCGTTCCGACCGGGTGCACGGTGACGCGGTCTACCTGCGCGCGCGTGGCGCGGGGCATTTCCGACTCTTCGGCGAGGAGGACGAGTCGGCGCTGCGTGACGCCTTCACCTCCTACGGCCGGCGCGAGGCATGGGACCTGTGAGGCGGACGAGCACGCACTCGGCGGGCATCTGAGCCGTCCGAAGTCTCGGGCCGAGCCAAACCTGCTCAACGGGAAGCATGTGTCTGCGTCGGGCTGCCAGGAGATTGCACCGAGGGTGGCTGATACGATACTTACGTGCTGAAAGCAACTATCGAGGCCGACGCCCAGTCGGGGCCTGCGGCCCGTCACGTCGACCGGTTCGACGAGGCGTTGCAGACGGTCGCCCGGTCGATCACGCAGGTTCGCCTGCATGAACGGCTCCTGCGATTGGCCGGGGTCCGACTCGATCGGGCCGGCGCCACCCTGCTCTTCAAGCTCTCGGCCAAGGGCGACTCGCTCCGAGTCACCGACCTGGCCGAGATCCTCGGCGTCGATACCCCGACGGTCACCCGTAAGGTCCAGCAGCTCGAGCGCGACGGGATGGTCGTTCGCCAGACCGACCCCGACGACCGCCGAGCCTCGAGGATCCGCCTCACTCCGGCCGGTCGCCGGACCATCGAACGGGTGCGGCGGGCCCGCCGGGCCTGGCTCGAGCAGCTCCTGCAGCGATTGGAACGACGACGACCTGTCCGCCTTGGCCGACCTGCTCAGTCATTTCGCGGAGGACCTCGAGCGAGACCTGGACGACGCCCCGTGACCGAGTTGGCGACGGCCCCGGTCGACGAAGAGGCCGCAGACGCCGAGCACCGCCGGATCCTGGTGATCCTCGGCGCTCTCATGATGGGGATGGCCCTGGCCGCCCTCGACCAGACCATCGTGGCGACGGCACTCCCCACGATCGCCGGCGACCTGCACGGGCTCAACCACCTGTCGTGGGTGGTGACGGCCTACCTCCTGACCACCTGCATCTCCACGCCGCTGTGGGGAAAGCTGGGCGACCTCTACGGCCGCAAATCGCTCTTCCAGCTGGCCATCGTGATCTTCCTGGTCGGCTCCATGCTGTCCGGGCTGTCCCAGTCCATGGCCGAGCTCATCGCTTTCCGGGCGATCCAGGGCGTCGGGGCCGGCGGGCTGATGGTCGGGGTCCCAGGCCATCATGGGCGACGTCGTCTCGGCCCGGCAACGGGGCAAGTACATGGGCTACTTCGGCGTCGTCTTCGGCGTCACCAACGTGGCGGGCCCGCTGCTCGGTGGCTTCTTCACCGAGCACCTGTCTTGGCGCTGGATCTTCTACATCAATCTGCCACTGGGCATCCTCGCCCTGTTCGTCGTGGCCGCCGTGCTCCACCTGCCGGTCAAGCGGGTACCCCACAAGATCGACTGGGCCGGGACCGCCTTCCTCTCCGTCGGCGTCACATGCATCATCTTGATCACCAGCTGGGCCGGTTCCGAATATGCCTGGGGTTCGTCCGTCATCATCGGCACCGCACTGGTCGCCGTGGCGTCACTGGGCATCTTCTGCTTCATCGAGACGAAGGCCGCCGAGCCGATCATCCCGCTCTGGCTCTTCAAGAACCGGACCTTCACCGCCACTTCGGCCGTCGGGTTCATCATCGGCTTCTCCATGTTCGGGGCCATCATCTACCTGCCCCTGTATCTCCAGATCGTCCACGGAGCCTCGCCGACCCTCTCGGGCCTCGAGCTCCTGCCCATGATCGGTGGGATGTTGCTCACGTTCATCTCGAGCGGGCGGATCGTGACCCGCACGGGGCGCTACAAGGTGTTCCCGATCGTCGGTACGGCCGTCCTCTCCGTGGGACTGCTCTTGCTCACTCAGCTCGGACCGCACACCCCCTACGGGGAAGTGGCGATCTTCATGTTCATCACTGGGCTCGGCATAGGACTGGTCATGCAGGTGCTGGTCGTCGCCGTGCAGAACGCGGTGCCGTACTCGGCTCTGGGTGTGGCCACGGCAACCTCGACGTTCTTCCGCACGATCGGGGGAGCCTTCGGGGTCGCCATCCTCGGTGCCGTCTTCGCCAACCGCCTCATCTCACAACTCAAGCTGCACGCCACCGCGGCCGAGCTGAAGTTGGTGAGCGGCTCGAGCGTGACAGCCAACCCGGCCCAGATCAACCATCTTCCCCCCGCCCAGCGCACCTTCGTCGTCGGTGCCTTCAGTCACTCGGTCGAGACGGCCTTCTTGGTGGCCGTGCCCTTTGTCATCCTGGGCTTCATCCTGAGCTGGCTCATCAAGGAGATCCCTCTTCGCACGACGGCCTTCGTCGCCACACATCGGCCCGACGGTCAACAACCACAACGCAGCGCTGCGGCCGGGGATGCCGGTGACCAGTCCTCTGCACCGACCCCCGGGTCGCCACCCCGGCTGGGAGAGCCTGTAGCCGAGCGGCCGTATCGCAGCCTTGAGTGTCCCTCAGTGAATCTGCGGCACTGTCAAGTCTTGCAACGGAGCGCGAGAGGAGACGATGGCCGTGACGGTCTTGCGCCCGAAGCCCGAGGTTTCGGCGAGCTGGCGGATGGACGCGCCAGCACGATGCGCCGCTCGAATCATGTCGTCCCGGATGCTCAGCCTCCTTCGCGGCTCGCTCCGGGCCGACCGTGTGGGCCCGTTGGCGGCGTCCTACCTGCGCCGACCGCGTTGCGACTGCAGCGATTTGGGCGGACTATGACAGCCGATCTGTGTCCAGACGCAGGCGGTTGGCCAAAAGACGTGATCGCGCGCTCCTCCAAATGGCGATAGGCCCCCCCGCAGGGGGCCTATCGCCGGAGAAGGTGAGCGACGCCCGGATCTGAACTCAGCCCAACGACATGCCGACCACAGGCTTGTTGAGTGTGAGGCTGCCCGTGGAGCCCTGGAAGTGACTGCCTGGTCCGAACCCGAAGATGCCGCCGTCCGACGCCACCAAGTAATAGCCGTCCCCTGTGGGTGCGGGCGCAATGCCCACGATCGGCTGGTTGAGCGGCTTGCCTCCCATCGAACCGAGGAACGGCGCATTGAAGGCGAAGACCCCGCCGTCGCTGGCCACCAACCAGTAACCACCCGTTGTGGGGTCAATGGCGATCCCCACGACCGGCTGGTTGAGCGGCTTGCCGCCCATGGAGCCGTAGTACTGAGCGCCCGGGCCGTACGTGAAGATACCGCCGTCGGCTGCCGCAAGGTCGTAGCCGTCGTTGTTCGGTGTCGCCCCGATCCCCACGATGGGCTTGGTCAGTGACAGGCCGCCGGCCGAACCGAGGAAGGGCGCGTTCGGACCCATGGAGTAGACCTCGCCCCCGGATCCCACGAGCCAGCACCCGTTCCCACCCGGCGCCGCCGCGATGCCAACGATGGTCTGGTTGAGCGGACCTCCCACGTTGGCGCAGTCGCTCGCAGCGGGACCGTGTGCAAAGACCATCCCGTTGCCGTCCGCCAGGTTGTAGCTGCCGCCTCCGGGGATGGCCGCCATCCCGGCCATGGGCTGGCTGAGGGCCGTGCCGCTCTGCGAGCCCAAGAACGGCACGCCGAAGGCGAAGACGCCTCCGTCCGCCGCGGCCAACCAATAGCCGTGCAGCGCAGTGCTCGGCATGCTGATGGGCGTCGGAGTTCCCGACGGCGCGGGGCTTGGCTGCTTCACGCTGAACACGGCACTCACCGGTCGCATAGCCGCTGACCACGTTGGCTGAGCCGCCTGAGTCCCCGTACTGCGAGGCCGGCGAGTTGCCCGAGCAGAGCAGATTCCCGCCGATCTGGTTCGTCAGGTTCTCATTGGCGTCGGGATCGACATAGGTGGTGTTGGCGAAGGTGGCGCTGCCGCCGATCTGGTTGCGGATCGCGCCGAACCAGCAGCTGGCCACCCCGGTGACGCGCAGGTTGCCGCCGATCGTGTTGTCCTCGTAGTTGCTGTACGTGACTCCGACAAACTGAAAGACGCCACTGGCGTCGCACGTCGCGCCGCCACCTCCGCCTATCTGGACGACATCGCCTCCGACCGTGGAGGTGTGCATGATCACGCCGAGCACGTCGGCGCCCTCGATGCTTCCCTGTACCGTCTCGTGTGAGCTGCCGTTCGAGTCGTCGGCGCAGGTGAAATCAGGCTGCGCGCAGCCCAAGATGAGTCCTGCACCGTTCGCGACCGTGATGTCCCGCCCACCGTGATCCCTGACGAGCCCGGGCCGGAATTGTTGTCGGCGAACGCTGCGACCAGGCCCGCTCCCGACTGGATCGTGACGTCACCGCTGGTGACGACCTGGCCCGATTCCACCAAGCAGAAGCCGGCGACCGTGACCGTGGTGTACGAGCCGCCGGGAAGGTCCGCCGGTGGGCCACCCGGCGTACCGCAGGTCGTCGGCCCCGGTGCGGTGGCTGACGCCACGCCGGCCTGCCCAGCCAGGCTCAGCGGTATCAGGACCGCAGAGAGCGCTGCCGCCGCGACGCCGATTCGTCTGAGAGCGCCATTCCGCCAGGGACGATCGCTCCGACGCCGGACCGAAACAAGGTTGGTCTCGCCAACGTGCATGTCACTACCGCCTCTCTGCTCGCGCCCCGAGCACTGGAGTTGCAAGGAGTATAGGAAGGCTGGTCCCGAAATGCAGGGGTGTTGCCACCACCGGCCGATGTGGCCAGCACCCTATAGCCACGCCGCGGTGATGCCATCGCGTGGGCTGGCCTGGAACTACAGGTGACCTGAACGTCGGCTTGCGGGAGGAACGCCGTTGGCTGGTGCCGGGGAAATTGCGGGACTTGGCGTCAGGGAGCGGAAGCACCCGGTCCGAAATTGAAGGAGAACACTGCCAATCGTCACGTCGCTCCGCGCGGGGATTGCTTCGTCAGAACGCGCCATCGGTTGCGGCGTCCAGGTGAGCGCCGATGACCGGAGTGAGCCAGTTGGCATAGGTCGCGGTGATGTGGTTGTCGTCGCGGTAGACGAGCATGTTCCCCACGATGACGGTGCACGTGGTCGCCATGCAGAACCACGGATCGGTGTCGACGTAGCCGGCGCTTGTCGAGTCGGCAATGGCTCTTTCCTGCGAAATCCCACCGGGGTTGTAGAAGGGATAGTGCCTGGGAACCGTACAAGCAGACGTGTCCGACAGGTGCTGGCTGAGGCAGTCGGCCACGGACTGCTGCGGATAGGGGTCGTCGCCCATGAGCACCACCCGGGCGCCGGTGTCCTGCTCAATCGTGGTGATCATGTCGGCCAGCCCGGACTGCCACGCTGGTCCGTCCACGACCACGTGGTCGTCGGGTATCCCGTACTCGCGCGAGAAGCCGAGGATGACGACGGCGGGGCGCAGCGTCGTCATGCGCTGCAGCTCGGCCGCGCGCCACTTCTGGCACTCGGTGTAGGTACGCCCGAGGTCCGGGCTGAAGATGGTGATGTCTAGGGGCGGGCACGTCGCCTTGCCCATCACGACGAGGGCGTCGTGCTGCTGGTTCGCCAGGTTGTCGATGGCGGGGAACCACATGAGGGCGTGCGAGTCACCGAAGAGCACGATGCTGCGCGAGGAGCTCGTATCGCCGTACAGGCAGTGGTGCACCGATGTGTCGGTGAAGTCGTTGAAGCAGCCGTCGTTGAACGGCACCGGGACGTCGGCCGCCGCGTCGGAGAGCGATGGCGTGAGCGATGCCGGCACCTGTGGGTTGGCCAGGGACTCGGAGACGAGCTGGTTGACCTGCGTGTCGAGCGAATCGGCTGGGGCCACCGCCGGCGGAGTCGTGGTCGACGAGCTGCTGTTCGCAACGGGAACGGTGATCAGCCGCGCGGCAGAGGCCTGGCCGCTTCCCACCGGCGGGGGCACCGCAGTCACCAGCAGCACGGCCGCCAGCGCGGCGCCGAGACTGAGCGCGCCGCCAGCCACGAGGCTGCGCGCCGTGCGAGCCGAGAGCCACGGTGAGCGCCGGACCGGCTGTTCCAGGAGAACGGTGGTCACAGCTGCGGCCACCAGGCTGCACAGGCAGACGGCCACGTTCTCCGCAAGGTCGAGGGTGTGCCCCAGGACATGAGGTGCAAGCACGAGCGCCGGCCAGTGCCAGAGGTACCAGGTGTAGGAAACGGCGCCTATCCACTGCAGTGGGGTGAGGCCGAGCAGGCCCGCCGGCCCGGCAGCGAGACGACGAGTGCCGGCGACCAGCACCACTCCGGTGCCTGCCACCGGGATGAGCGCGGCCGGGCCCGGGAATGGGGTCTGCGGGCCGAAAGCAGCGAACGACCACGCCACGGCGCCGAGGCCGGCCCAGCCGATCGTCCACAACACCCAAGCGGGGGCCCGTCGAGCGTGGGGCGCGGCGAGCGCGAGGAGCCCGCCCACCGCCAGCTCCCATGCCCGCGTCGGGAGTGAGAAGAACGCCCAGGGCTGGTCCGAGTGCGTCAGAGAGACGCACATCCAAAAGGAGAGGGCGCCGAGGACCCCCAGGACGCCGACCGCTGCCCAGCGGGGCCGCTCCGCCGCCGACCGCCGGTGGCGGCCGTGGGGGCGGCGGCGGCCGATGAGCGAGGCTGCGAGCAGCAACGCCGGCGCGACCAGATAGAACTGCTCTTCGACGCCGAGCGACCAGTAGTTCTGCAGGGGCGACACTGGCCCATGCGCGCTGAGGTAGTTGGTCGCCTGCAGTGCGAATCGGTAGTTGCCAACGTAGAGGGCGCACGCCACGGCGTCTTTGGCGACCGCCGTCGCCTCGAGAGGACCGAGTAGGGCAACGGAGGCCACCACCGTCACGATGATGACGAGCACGGCCGACGGCAGAAGACGACGGGCTCGGCACGGCGTAGAACCCGGCGAACGAAAGGTTCCCGCCGGTGGACAGCTCCTCCCAGAGAAGCTGGGTGATCAGGTACCCGGAGATGACGAAGAAGACGTCGACGCCTACGTAGCCTCCCGGCACGGGGAGCCCAGCGTGATAGGCGACGACGGCGACGATTGCGACAGCCCGGAGTCCCTGGATATCCCTACGCCGGCTGCTCCGAGCCACGTGCTCTTCATAGCCGCCTACCAGGCACAAAAGAGGGACCCTTCGACAGGTCACACATCAAGCCAGTTCTTGGATTATGAGCCAATCGTCCTGTGACAGCCGCTCGATACGGTGGTTTGGTGCGGTGCCGTCGATGCCGGGAGTGTCAGCATGTCTTCCGGCCGTCGAGCGGCCATCTCCGCTGTCCAGCGTGTCGATCGAAAAATGTTTGCGCCTGTGGACGTTCCAAACAACTGAAGTCGGCCACGTGTAGTGAATGCCGAAGCGAGTCTCGTGAGCTGAACAGCAATTGGAAGGGTGGTCGTACGAGGCACAAGGCGGGATACATGATGGTCAGCGTTCCTGACCATCCTCGTGCGAAGAGTGGTTCCTATGTTTTCGAGCACATTCTCGTGGCGGAGGATCTGCTTGGAAGGTACTTGTACTCCGGTGAAACGGTTCATCATCGGAACGGAGTTCGGGACGACAACCGTCCCGAGAATCTTGAGCTTTGGACGACTCCACAGCCATCAGGCATTCGCGTCAGCGACGCCATCGCCTGGGCTCATGAAATCATCGAACGTTACGAGGGTGACATTGCACCTCCAACGACGCTCACGATTTCTCGTGAGCGCCCTTGGAGGTGGCGGGAATCGGACCCGCGTCCTCCGGAGCCGCAATAGGCCTTCTCCGAGCGCAGCCGGCATCAGGTTGTCGAGGGTGGCACTTCTGCCGGCGGGCAGTGCCACCCCGTAACCAACGAAAGTTTCCTCAATGATCAGTTGGTGTGAGCCATTGAGTAAGCCCTACTGAATGACGCCCAAGATCCGATCCGTAGGGCGGGGACCGGCTGGACGTCGCTACTTAAGCAGCGATCGCGAGCTGAGGCTCGGCGTTTATTTTTGGTTCCGGCTCTTTAACGTGGTTCCGGAGACCACGGCTCGCTTCTCCTACCTTGACGACCGAAGTCGAAACCAATCACCCCCATGTCTGGGACTCCACTGATCACTATGACCAGATTGCCATTCTATGGGGTCGGGCGTCCGCCGGCTGACGCCAGCTTGGGGAAGGGGACTACTCGCCGCTCCAGCGGCTCATCTCCTTGGAGGCCCGGGCGACCTCCCGCTCGGCATCCCGGGCCATAATCACGTTGCGCTTGTCGTAGAGCTTGCGTCCCTTGGCCAGGGCCAACTGCACCTTCGCCTTGCCGTCTTTGAAGTAGAGCGAGGCCGGGATGAGAGTCAAGTGCTGCTGCTGGGTCTTGCCCATCAGCTCGTCGATCTGGGCCCGGTGCAGCAGGAGTTTTCGCTTCCGATCCGGATCGTGGGCGCCGACGCCCGTGGCGAACTGCCAGGGCGGGATGTGCAGCTGGAAGAGCCACATCTCGCCGCCGTCGACCCGGGCGTAGGCCTCGCTCAGCTGAGCCTTGCCCTCCCGGAGGGACTTGACCTCCGAGCCCTGCAGCACGATGCCGGCCTCGAAGGTCTCGAGGAACTCGTACTCGCGACGGGCGCGCCGGTTGGTGGCGACCGTGCGGTCGCCCGAGCGGTCCTCGCGGGCGGCCGCCCGCTTCGCGATCTGCTTCTTCGCCCTGGCCATGAGGGGTACGAGGGTACCCTTCATGGGTGCTCCGCCTGTCCCGTTCCCTTTACATGGAGATGGTGGCCCACTGCCTGGCCGGTCTTCCCGACGAGGCGTGCGGCCTCCTGGTCGGGTCCTACGGCGGCGACGAGGCGACCCACCTCTTCGTCACCGCCAACGCGGCGGCCTCGGCCATGGTCTACGAGATCGACCCCAAGGAGATGCTGCGGGTCGACCGGGCCGCGCGGGCGCTGGGCGCCGACATCATGGGGGTCTTCCACTCCCACACCCACACCGACGCCTACCCGTCGCCGACCGACGTGGCGCAGGCGACGGATCCGGGATGGCACTACGTCCTGGTCTCACTGCGCGACACCCACCCCGTGGTGCGCAGCTACCTGATCGCAGACGGGCAGATCACCGAGGAGCCCGTCGAGGTCCCCGGGCTCGAGGTCCCGGGGCTCGCGTTCGGCGGGTAGGGCTCCGGGCCGGGCTCCTTGTAGAATCGTTACTGGATCAGTCAACAATCACCTGACCAGCCCCGAGGGCGGCGGTGAGCAACGAGAGCACCGAGCGAGGAGGCCCCGTGGCCGTCGAAGTCCGCCTACCGACCGTCCTGCGCAGCCATGCCGGGGGTGCGGCCGCCGTGAGCGTCGACGGCGCGACCATCGGCGAGGTCCTCTCCAAGCTCGTGGCCGAGTACCCGGGGATGGCCGGCCAGGTGCTCACCGACGAGGGCACCCTGCACAAGTTCGTGAACATCTACGTCGACGACGACGACGTGCGGTACCTGCAGGGCCTCGACACGCCCGTCCCCGACGGCGCCGAGGTGTCGATCCTGCCGGCCGTGGCCGGGGGCTGAGGAACGGGCCCGGAGCAGAGCCTGCCGTGACGCTGTACCCGTCGGTGCTCGAGATGATCGGCGACACCCCGCTGGTCGACATCGAGCGCGCTGAGCCCCAACCCGTCCGCCCGCATCTACATGAAGTTGGAGGGGCAGAACCCCGGCGGGTCGGTGAAGGACCGGGTGGCGCTGTCGCTCATTGAGGACGCCGAGCGCTCCGGCGTCCTCGTGCCGGGCAAGCCGGACCAGGTCCTCATGGAGCCGACGTCGGGCAACACCGGCATCGGGCTGGCCATGGTGTGCCGCGTCAAGGGCTACACCCTCAAGGCCGTGATGCCGACCAACGTGTCCGTCGAGCGCCGTCAGCTCCTGGAGCTGTGGGGGGCCGAGATCATCGAGTCGCCTGGGCCGGAGGGCTCCAACGGCGCGGTGCGCATGGCGCAGACTCTCGCCGCCGAGCACCCCGAGTGGGTCTTCCTCTACCAGTACGGGAACCCGGCCAACCCCAAGGCCCACTACGAGGGGACCGGGCCCGAGATCCTGCGGGACTGCCCGGGCGTCTCGCACTTCGTCGCCGGCCTCGGGACGTCGGGGACCCTGCTCGGAGTGGGCCGCTACCTGCGCGAGAAGCTCGGCGACGCGGTCTCCATCTGGGCCGTCGAGCCGCCGGCGGGGGAGATGGTCGACGGGCTGCGCAACCTCGACGACGGCTACATCCCGCCCATCTTCGAGGACCTGGGGGGCGCCGAGTTGCTGGACCGCAAGACCGTGGTGCGGCCCCTGGAGTCGATCGTGTGGACCCGGCGCCTGACCGACGTGGGCATCTTCGCCGGCATCTCGACCGGGGCGGCCCTGGCCGGCGCGGTCAAGTGCGCGTCGTCGCTGCCGGAGGGTCAGGAGGCGTCCATCGTGGTGGTGTCCGCCGACGGCGGGTGGAAGTACCTCTCGACCGGGGCCTGGACCGATGACCTCGACGAAGTCGCCGAGCGGGCCAAGAAGATCATCTACTTCTAATTGTCCTTCGGGGCGCCGCTCGCGCCCGTCGTCGTCGCCATGCGCTGCATCGCCCTCTGGTAGGTGAGCGGCAGCAGCGTCCGCGCGATGGGGGCCAGCAACGGCAGCCGTGCCGCGTTGATGTCGATGTGGGGCCCGCCCATCCGGTCCGCCACCAGGGTCGCGATCTGCGGGGCGGTGCGGCGCACCATCCTCGGCGGCAGGGAGCCTCCGTCCTCGGTGCCCGAGAGGCCCATGGCCGTGGGCACCCACCCGGGATAGAGGACGTGGACGTGGACCCCACGGGCGGCCACCTCCATGGCGACCGACTCGCTGAAGGCGGAGATCGCCGCCTTGGACGCGGCGTAGGCCCCCTGCCTCGGCTCGGGCGCCCGGGCGCTGTCGGAGGACACGTTCACGACGACGCCCCAGCCCCGCTCGACCATGCCCGGGATCACGGCGAGCGTCCCGGCCACCGTGGCGAAGAAGTTGACGTCAAAGACGTCGCGCACGATGGTGGCGTCCCCACCGGGGACCGGCAGCATGAGGTCGACCCCGGCGTTGTTGACCAGGATGTCGATCCGGCCGTGCTCGCTCTCCACTGTGTCCAGGGCGGCCCGGAAGGCGTCGGCGTCGCCGACGTCGCACACCACGGTGCCGCTGCGTGGCGAGCGCCGCGCCAGCTCGGACGCGAGCTCGTCGAGGAGCTCGGTGCGCCGGGCGAGCCCCACGACCGTCGCGCCCCGCTCGGCCAGCGTCAACGCGATCGCCCGCCCGATCCCCGAGGACGCACCGGTGACGATCGCTATCCGGTCGTCGAAGCGCGTCGGGGGCGACGTCCGGCGGTGGGTGCGCATGGGCACACCCTACGGCGGGGCGATGCGGCTCCCGATCCACGACGCGAGCTCGGCGATCGTGCCATCGTCGAGCGTCGCTGCCGCCAGGTCGAAGAAGCGGGACGCCGTGGCCTCCCCGTCTTCGTCGCCGGGGGGCGGCGTCCACGGATGGCCGTTGCGCTGGCAGAACTCAATGGTGGCGATGAGGGCCACCGGTGCGTTGCCGTCCCGGAGCGGATGGTTCTTGACCAGGTGGGCGCACAGCACCGCCGCCTTCAGGGCGAACTCGGGGTAGAAGTCCTCCCCGCCGAAGCAAGCCAGGGGCGCATGGAGTGCGGAGTCCGCCAGGTGCAGGCTGGACTCCTCGGCGATGCGCTTGGCCGGGATCGCCAGCACGGCCTCGGCGATCAAGAGGAAGTCGGCCAGCTCGAGCGCGCGCACGGTGTCGGGCTCGGCCCGGAGGGAGGCGTCGCGCGTCACCGCTGCAAGCGCTGCAGGGCGCGTTGGTTCTGGCGGATGGCGCCGGCCAGCCTGATATAGAAGGCCCGATCGGCCCGGCGCTTCCGCACGGCCGCGTCCAGCGTGGGCCGGGCGGGTGGCGCGGCTTCGTCCGCCTGGTCCGCCTGCGCCGCCTTCTGCCCGCTCTCCACCGGGCCACGTTCCTCGCCCACGGTTCGATCCTACGGGTGCGTGATCGGCTCAGCGCTTCGCCGCGAGCTCGCAGAGCTTGGTGACCGTGTTCCAGTTCCGGGTGGTGCTCACCACGCCGAGCCGGCGCTCCAGGAAGGTGCCGGTGAACTTCGTCTCGGCGTAGCCGTCTGGTGTGTGCACGTAGACCTCCTTGCCGTCGACCACGAGCTCGTCCCGGCCGCTCGGAGGGAGCGCCAAGGCGGCGAGCGCGGCCTTCGTCGGGGCCGTGGCCAGAAATGTGACGTGATGGCGGGACGGCGCTGCGCCGGCCTTGGCGTACGGGCTCGACATGCCGACGCGGAGCAGCTCGGGCACGGTGCGCAGGATCACCGCCGGCGAGTCGCCGAAGTCTTCCGCCAGGCGCTGCTCAATGGCCGCCCCGATTTTCGACTCGCTCTTCGACCCGGTGGAGAACAGGACGTTGCCCGTCTGTATGTAGGTGGTCACGCCGTCGAACCCGAGTGCCTCGAAGGAGGCCCGCAGCTCGTCCATGGCGAGGCGGCCGTGGCCGGCGACATTGACGCTCCTGAGCAACGCGACGTACCTCGGCACGGCCGGAACCTACCGGGGCTCACCGGCCGACCGGCGCGCCCCCTCCCAGGTGGCGGTCGAGGCCGAAGCGTGCCAGGTCGACGGTGGGTTCGGTGCCGTCGGCCAGGTCGGCCAGGAGCTCGCCGAGCAGGGGCCCGAACTTGAACCCGTGACCGCTGGTGCCGCAGCCGACGACCACGTGCCCCACGCGGTCGAGGACGAAGTCGGTGTCCGCACTGTTGTCGTAGACGCAGCGCTCGCTCGCCACCGGCTCGGGGTCGAGCCCCGGGAGGAGGCGGGCCACGGCTTCGGTCAGCATCGCGAGGAGCACCGGGTCGTCCTCGTCGATCGCGTCGGGGTCGGTGGGGTCGTAACGGTCGAGGGGTGAGCCCGGTGTGTGGTGGGACACCTTGTAGAGGCCGCCGCGGGGACCCTGGGGCACGGGCAGCCCGTAGATCATGTCGTCCCCCCACTCAATGAAGATGGGCGGCGTGGCGCGGCCCTCGGGACGGGCCCCGGGCGCGAAGTAGGCCACCTGGGGGAGCGTCGGCGCGGCCGACACCGTCGACACCACCGTCGACACCCCGGCCGGCGACCCGGCCAGGAGCTCCAGGGTCATCGGGCCGGCGCAGTCGACGACGACGTCCGCGTCGAGGACCCGGCCGTCCGCGGTGGTCACCGCGGCGCCGCCGGACCGGTCCTGCACGGCGGTGACCGGTGCGCCGGTCCGGAGCTCGAAGCCGCCCGTGGCGCGCAGGGCACGAAGGCATTCGTCCGCCGCCAGCACGCCCGACGTCGGTTCGAACAGCGCGGGGCCGTGCGGCGTGATCCCCGGGAACCTTGCTGCGGCCTCGGGCGAGTCGAGCAGCTCGGCTGGCGCGCCTGCGTCCGACAGCGCACCGGCAATGGCACCGAGCGCGGTTGCGTCGCCGAAGGTGAGCTGGCCCCGGGGATGCAGGAGCGGGTGCCCATACTCCTCCTCCAGGGCACGCCAGAGGTCCTCGGCCCGGCGCGCCATCCCGACATAGAGGGGATCGGGGTACCCCAGACGGAAGATCCGGGCGTCGCCCTTGGAGCCCGAGCGCTCGTGGCCGACCCTGGCCGCGGCCTCCAGGACGACCACCTGCCATCCCCTTTTGGCCAGCGAGCGGGCCGAGCCCAGGCCGAGCAGCCCACCACCCACCACGATGCAACGGCGTTCGGCGGGCACGGAGCGATCATACGAACGCGGGGCGCGCTTCCCCGGGTCACAAAGGGCCTGGCAGTACGCTCGCTGGCGGTGTCGAGCAGGATGGATGTGTCAGTGCACTCCCCGCACGACACTCCCCCCACGTCCGGGCACCCGGACCCCGATCTCGACGCCCCGGGTGACGCGGGGCCGGCGCGGACCCCCGTCGCGCGGAGCCGCCTGCGACGCGCCGTCGACGCCGTCGCCTTCCACGTCGTGGCGCTCGCTCTCTTCATGATCCCCGCCGTGGCGCTGTGGTGGCACGTGTGGACCGGCCACCCCTCGTCCACGCTCACGTGCGCGTGTGGCGACCCCGCGCAGGAGGTGTGGTTCATGGCGTGGCCCGCCTGGGCCCTGGCCCACCTGCACAACCTCTTCTTCTCCGGGGCGGTGAACGTCCCCCATGGGGCCAACCTGTTGTCGAACACGGCGGGGACGCTGGTCGGCGTGGTGCTGGCACCGGTGACGTGGCTCTTCGGCCCCGTGACGGCGACGAACGTGGCCCTCACCCTCGCCCCCGCGCTGAGCGCGTGGGGCTGTTTCGCCGCCATCCGCCCCCTCGTGACCTGGAAGCCCGCCGCCATCCCGGCCGGGCTCGTGTACGGCTATTCGGCGGCCATCGTGTCGTCGCTGACCTTCGGCCACGTGTCGGTCACGTGGCTCGTGATCCCGCCGTTCCTGTTCACGACGTTGCACGAGATCGTCGTCCGCCAGGAGCACTCGGTGCGCCGCGACGGGCTCGTGCTCGCCGCGCTCGTGGTCGTGCAATTCCTCATCTCGCCCGAGGTGTTGGTGATGTGCCTCCTGCTGGCCACGGTCGGACTCCTCGCGGTGATGGCCGTCGGCTGGCGGCAGGTGCGCGGGCGCGCCGGGCACGCCCTGCCGTCGCTCGGCCTCGCCGCCGGCGTGACGGTCGCGTTGCTCGCCTACCCCGCCTGGTTCGGCGTGGCCGGGCCGCAGGCGGTGAGCGGGCTGCTCTTCCCATTGGCGCCGGTCCTGGGTGTGCCGCTCTCGGGGCTCCTGGCACCGGGGCAGTACCGGGCCTCCGCCAGCGGATTCGTCCGCTTCGGGGGCTATCTCGGCCGCAATGGCCCGCCGGCCGACTACGTGGGCGCCGGCGTGGCCCTGGCGACGCTGGCGGCCGTCGTCACGGCCCGGCGCCGGCCCCTCACCTGGCTCCTCCTCTTCATGACGGCCGTGACGCTGTCGCTGGCCCTGGGCGCATATCTGGAGGGCGCGCCCTCCTGGCTCGGGCACCCGTGGCTGCCGTGGCGCGTGCTGTTCCGCGTCCCGCTCATCAAGGAAATCATCCCGGACCAGCTGGCGCCGTTGCTCACGCTCTTCATCGCCTTCCTGCTCGCCGTCGGCCTCGACGCGCTCTACGTCGCGCACCGGCGGCCGACCGCATGGGTGGCGCGGCATCGGTACCCCGTGACCGCGGCGGCCACGGCGGTGGTGGCGGTGGTGGCGCTGGTGCCCGTGTTCGTCACCTTCGACCTGCCCCTCCGGGTCGTCCCGTTCCGCACGCCCGCCTCCTTGCGCGAGGCCTCGTCGACGCTCCCTGCGAACCCGGTCTTGCTCACCATCCCCTTCGCGGTCTCGGGCTCCCCGCTGCCGATGCTCTGGCAGGCGGACGACGGCTTCCACTTCCGGCTGGCCGGCGCCGCGCTGAAGACGCCCAACGCCCGGGGCGGACCGGTCGGGCGCGGGGCGCCGGGATCGGCCCGGCGGATCCTGACGGACCTGACCGTGCCCGGGGGACCGGAGCCCACGGGGACCTCCGAGCAGCTCACCACGGTCCGCCGCGCCCTGCGGCAATGGCAGGTCGACCGCGTGGTCATCACCGGCGCCAGCCGCGACCCGGTCTACGCGTCCGGCTTCTTCACCATGGCCCTCGGCGTGGCGCCGGTCTTCGAGCACGGGGCGTGGGTGTGGCGGCTGCAACCGGGGGGACCGGCGGCCACCGCCGCGACGGGCGCCTCGCTCTCCTTGTGCGCGGGGGCCGCTGCCGCGCCGGGCGCCCGCCACGACCCGCTCACCATGGCCCGGTGCGTGCTGTTCAGCGCCGGGAGGGCGTGAGATCGCACCGTAGGCTTGGCCGATGCAACCGATCCTCCACCTCTCCCTCCCGGTCCGGGACATGGACGCGGCGCGCGCCTTCTACGTGCACACGCTCGGCTGCCAGGCGGCCCGCACCCGGGAAGGCTTCACCGACGTCTGGTTCTACGGCATGCAGATCACGTTGCAGGACCGACCCGACGCGGCGCCGCCGGCGCCATCGGCGGGATCGCGGCACTTCGGCGTCACGCTCGGGCGCGACGAGTTCGAGGCGCTGCTCGCCCGCCTCAGGGCGGCGGGGGTCGAGTGGGTCGTCCCCGTGTCGACCGACGACCGCGATCTGCCCACCGAGCAGACCAAGGCGAAGATCGCCGACCCGAGCGGCAACGTCATTGAGCTCAAGACGTACCGCGACGTCGACGCCGCGCTGGAGATCTCGACCCACTCCTACCCGGAGACCTTCGCCCACGGCAACTGAGCGGCATCCCGGCCCGTCGCCGGCCCGGTGTGGCCTACGGTGTCCGCCGAGGCCGAGAGGTGGCCGCCGAGCATCCGGGAGGAACGCAGTGGGAGCAAGCGGGTTGGAGGAGACAAAGTGAGCGCGGACCCCCGCACGGCACGCCGGGACGGGCGGGCCATCGACCAGCTGCGGCCGGTCACCTTCGAGCGCGACTACACGGTGATGTCGCCGGGATCGGTGCTGGTGACCTTCGGGCAGACCAAGGTGCTGTGCACCGCATCGGTGGAGGAGCGCGTCCCGCCCTGGATGCGCGGCACGGGCCGGGGCTGGGTGACGGCCGAGTACTCCATGTTGCCGGGCTCGACGCCCGAGCGCGCCTCGAGAGAGGCCGCCAAGGGCAAGCAGTCCGGGCGGACCCAGGAGATCCAGCGGCTGATCGCCCGCTCGCTGCGCGCGGTGTGCGACCTGGTCGCGCTGGGGGAGGTGCAGATCACCGTCGACTGCGACGCGCTCCAGGCCGACGGCGGCACCCGGACCGCGTCCATCTGCGGCGCCTACGTCGCGCTGCACGACGCCTGCACGCGGCTCGTGCAGGCCGAGACGATCCGCACCAACCCGCTGACCGACTCGGTGGCCGCAGTGTCGGTCGGCATCATCGACGGTGTCCCGATGCTGGACCTGCCCTACGAGGAGGACTCGCGGGCCGAGGTCGACATGAACGTGGTCATGACCGGCGCCGGGCGCTTCGTCGAGGTGCAGGGGACGGCGGAGGGCATGGCGTTCTCCCGAGGCGAGCTCGACACGATGCTCGGTCTGGCCGAGTCGGGCATCAAGGAGCTCACGGGCCTGCAGGCGGCCGTGCTGGCCGAGCCGCCGTCTCGTCGGTGAGCGGGGGCGGGCCCCTGCGGCTCGTGGTGGCTTCGGCCAACCCCGACAAGGCGAAGGAGATCGCGGCCGTGCTGTCGGATGCGATCCCGGTGGAGCTGGTGCCGCGGCCGGCGGACGTGCCCGACATCGTGGAGGACGGCGACACCCTGCTCGACAACGCCCGCCTGAAGGCGCACGCCCTGGTGGTGGCCACCGGGCTGGCGGCCGTGGCGGACGACACGGTCTCGAGGTGGACGCGCTGGGCGGCGCGCCGGGGGTCTACAGCGCCCGCTACGCCGGCGAGGCGGCCACCTATGCCGACAACGTGGCCAAGCTGCTGCGCGAGCTCGCCGCGCTCGGGACCGCCGCCGGCGACCGGCGGGCCCGGTTCAAGACGGTGGCGCTGGCGGCCTTCCCCGACGGCTCCGAGGTGTGGGCCGAGGGCGTGATGGAGGGGAGCATCACCACGGCGCCCCGGGGCGACCGCGGCTTCGGCTACGACCCCGTGTTCGAGCCGGACGGCGGCGATCGGACGTTCGCCGAGATGACGGCGGGGGAGAAGGACGCCGTCTCGCACCGGGGGCGGGCCTTCCGGGCCCTGGCGGCGCTGCTCGCCGAACGGGACGCTCGGGACTAGAGCCGGTTCAGGGAGCGCGGCGGCGAGCGCGCGGTAGGGCTCGAGCGGGAACGCCGCCGAGGTCGGCGATCACCTGGATGCTCACGTGGTCCGCGCCCGCATCGAGGTGCTGGCGGACCCGCTCGGCCACCGTGTCGACGCTGCCCCAGGCGATGACGGCGTCGATGAGACGGTCGCTGCCACCGTGGTCGATGTCGTCGTCGCCGTAGCCGAAGGTGCGCAGGTTGTTGGTGTAGTTGGGCAGCGGCAGGTAGATGCCGGCATAGGTGCGGGCGAGCGCGCGGGCGCTCTCGGGGTTGGCGTCGAGGACGACCGCCACCTCCGGGGCGAGGACGGGGCCGGGGCCGAGGACCTGGCGGGCCCGGGCGGTGTGCTCGACGGGGACGAAGTAGGGGTGCGCCCCGGCGGACCGGGTGGCGGACAGCTCCAGCATGCGGTTCCCGAGCGCGGCGAGGATGCGGCACTCGGTGGGGACCGGGACCTCCAGTGCGTCCAGCGCGTCGAGGTAGGCGACCATCTTGGAGTACGGCCACGCGTAGTCCTGCACGATCGCCGAGTGGCTCGTCCCGAGGCCGAGGACGAAGCGACCCTCGTATCTCGCCTCGAGGTCGGCCACCGCGGACCCGATGTCGTCGGGATCGCTGGCCCAGATGCTCAGGATGCCGCTGGCGACGCGGGCGTGCTCGGTCGACGCGAGCAATTTCCCAAAGCGCGGTGCGAGCCCGGGTTCGAAGCCGCCCGACGACCAGAGCGTCCCGTAGCCGAGCGCCTCGAGCTCGGCCGCGACGTCGAGGTCGGGCTCGTCGGGCACCCGCCACGAACCGCTCCACCAGACGCCGATCCGCCCGAGGTCCGTGGGCATCATCAGTCGAGCCGCAAGAGCCGGGCGGCTGTCCCGCCCAGGAAGGCTGCGGCCGCCGCGTCGGAGAGGGGCAGATCCCGGGCGGCGGCCACCGCCCGTTCCATGGGCAGGAAGGGATGGTCGGACGCGTAGAGGACGCGGCCCATGCCGCGCGACGAGTCCATGAAGGAGACGAGCGCCGGGTCCATGTACTTGGCCAGGTAGGCGGAATTGGAGAGGTAGAGGTCGGGCCACTTCAGCATGTACTGCATCAGCAGCGACTCGTAGGGGTGGCCCATGTGCGCGCCGATGACGGTGAGCCCCTTGAAGTCGATGAGGACGTCCTCGAGCAGCTCGGGATGCTGGCAGGCGGAGCGCACGCGCGGACCCGGGATACCGACGTTGACCGAGACGGGCAGCCCGAGCTCGGCGCAGGTCGTGTAGAGGGGGTAGTAGAGCTTGTCGTTGAGGGGGTACTGGTGCACGAGCGGGGTGATCCGGACGAGCACCACAGCCGGGTGCTCGGCGAGCGCGCGCAGGCGCGTGCACTGGCGCACCGGCCGGTCGGGCCGGTCCGAGACGAGCGCGACGCGCAGGCGGTCCGGATACGCCGCCACCTCGTCCAGGAGGGCGTGGGTCTCCTCGGCGGCGATGCCGGCCGCCACCACACCGACGTCGACCCCGCAGGCGTCCATGGTCACGAGGAGCTTCTTGGTGGTGGAGGCGGCCGTGAGGTCGCCGCCCAGCAGCTCGGGGATGCCCTCGTTCCCCGACTGGCCCATGAAGGCATCCGCGCCCTTGCCCGTGAGGGCGTTCACCCAGAGGTCGACGACCGTCACGGTCAGGCCTGTTCGGCGTCGGGCAGGGCCGCGGCCTTCGCCGCCGCCTTGGCCTTGGCGGCGCGGAGGTACTGCACACCCTTGGTAAGCGATTCGGCGATCAGGCGGTCGTTGTCCTTCGAGATGAAGGCGTGCACCCGCTTCTCCAGCAGGGCCCGCAGGACCGGGTTGAACGCGTGGTAGGTCTCGGAGAAGTGGACACGGGTGCGGCCGTCGCCGAGGTCCTCCAGCCGCGTGTGCCCCTCGGCCTCGGAGAGCAGCGGCCGTCCGACCGCGGTGTACTTCCACGACTCCTTCGGCGTGACCTCGGTGAGCCACTCCCAGGACTGGCCCTTGCCGCCGGTGAGCAGGTAGCGCGGCACGCGGAAGGTGCAGTGCCGGATGAGGCCGTCGCCGATCTCGTTGCCCGGATAGAGGATGTCGATGGTGACGTCGCCCGTCTCGGTGTGGGGGATGCGGGCCCAGAACAGCTGCCACAGCTCGTCCACGGTGGCGTCGATGTCGACGTGGTAGCGGTGGTCCTGCACCGGCTCACCCTATCCCCGGGCCTGACGGCCGCGTCAGGTCGCACCGGCGGGCCCCGGTGGCCCGGGCGGTATGTTCGCGGCCGTGGGGTGCCCGTGAAGCTGGCCTTCGTGGTGCCCCGGTACGGCGCCGACATCCGTGGCGGGGCCGAGACGGGGCGCGCATGCTGGCCGAGCGCCTCGTGTCGGACCGCGGGCTGGACGTCGAGGTGCTCACCACCTGCGCGCTCGACGCCATCACCTGGCGCGACGAGCTGCCGGAGGGGACCGTCGAGGTGAACGGGGTGACGGTGCAGCCGCATCCGCTCGGAGGCGGGCCGCGACGAGAACTTCCACCCGCTGTGGGCCCAGATGCGGGACGATCCGGAGCGGGCCAGCCCTGAGGACATGGAGCGCTGGGTCGACCTGCAGGGGCCCCGGTCGCCGGCGCTCCTCGACGCGGTGGCCGGCAGCGACGCCGACGTCATCGCCTTCTACCCCTACCTGTACTACCCCACGGTGCGCGGGCTGCCCCTGGTGGCCGATCGGGCCGTGCTGCATCCCGCGGCGCACGAGGAGCCGGCACTGCACCTGCCGCTCTTCGACGACCTCTTCACCCGCTGCCGCGGCTTCGCGTTCCACAGCCGGAGCGAGCGCGCGCTGGTGAACGAGCGCTTCGGTGTGGCGAGCACGCCCCAGGTGCTGGTCGGGCTCGGGATCGAGGAGGCGGGAGGGGGCGACGAGCGCGGGCGTGGCAGCCGCCTACGGCGTCGGTGACGTGCCCTACCTGGTGTGCATCGGCCGGGTCGACGACCAGAAGGGGACCGGCATGCTGTGGCGGTACTTCCGCGCCTACAAGGAGCGCCACCCCGGTCCGCTCCGGTTGGTCTTCGTGGGCCAGGTGGTCGACCCCCCCGACCCTGCCCCGGACGTGGTCGTCACCGGGATGATCGACGACGAGGACAAGTGGGGCCTTCTGCGCGGGCGCGGGCGCTGGTCGCACCGTCACCCCACGAGTCCTTCTCCCTCACCGTGGTCGAGGCCCTCACGGCCGGCGTGCCCGTGCTCGTGAACGCGAGCTGCGGCGCCACCCGCGAGCACTGCGAGCAGTCCGGCGCCGGGCTGTGGTTCGGAGACTTCGCCGAATTCGAGGCCGTCGTCGGCCTCCTGGCGACCGACGACGCGCTGCACGCGACGATGCGCCGCAACGGCTTGCGCTATGTCGAGACCAACTACGCGTGGCCGGTTGTCCTCGACCGCTACTGCGGGTTCCTCGAGCGCTTCGTCAACCGGGAAGATGCGGCCGCGTCCCCCACGCTCAGGGAAACGGCGTGCCGTAGCGGTCGCGGTGCGCCTTCTCGGACAAGGGCTGCCGCCGAGGTGGACCGAGCGGCGCGGGGAGGTGGCCCAGGGGGACGACGGCGACGGGCACCACCTCGGGGGGCAGGCCGAGCGGCCCCGAGAGCTCGCCGCCGGCGAGCACGGGCATCGTCGTGAGCGTCGAACCGAGCCCGAGGGCATGCGCGGCGAGCAGCAGGTTCTGCACGGCCGGGAAGACGGAGGAGTCCATCGTCTGGGGATAGGTCAGGCGGGTGTCGCCGCAGACGACGATGAGCACGGGTGCGGCGGCGATGCCGCCCATGGCCCCCTGGTCGACGTCGCGCAGGAAGGCGGGGGAGAGGCGCTCCTCCTCGAGGGCCCGGGCACCGCCCTGCCAGATCCGGGCCGTCAGCTCGCCGATGACCGCGCGCAGCGCCGGGTCCCGAACCACGATGAAGACGAACGGCTGGCTGTTCTCGGCACTCGGGGCGTGCGTGGCCGCGGTCAGGATGCGGGCGACGATCTCGTCGTCCACGTCGTCGGGCAGGAAGGACCGGGCCGCCCGCTGGGTGTGCACCACCTCGAAGAAGTCGGGCGTGGGGTCCGGTCCGGGCACGGCGGCCGATGGTATCGGGGAACGCCCCGGGAACGGCCGGGGAACGGATTGGGCGACGCCGAGGCGACCCGCTACCTTTGGCGCTGCATCGGCCGAGGGCCGGTGCCCGCCATGACGCAAATGGTCCGGTTTCGACGGCGGAGGGGGACAGGAGGCATTCGGTGGCAGACGGCGCCGCATCGCAAGAGGAAGTGCTCAAGGGGATCATCGGGCAGCCCACGGGCAAGGCCAAGGTGATCGTGGAGCGGGGTCCGGTGCAGCACTTCGCGGACGCCGTGCTCAGCACGAGCCCGATCTATCGCAGCCCGGAGGCGGCCAAGGCGGCCGGCTTCGACGCCATCCCGGCGCCGCCGACGTGGCCCTTCTCCATGGAGTTCTCGGGCAAGTTCGACGAGATCCAGCCGGCGGACGCACCGACCGGCGGCCGCAGCCCGCTCATGGCGGCCGTCGGCCCGCTGATCGCCAAGGGAGGCCTCATCCTCCACGGCGAGCAGGAGTTCATCTACCACCGCCCCGTGCAGGTGGGCGACGTGCTGGTGAGCGAGGGCAAGATCACGGACGCCTACCAGAAGGAGTCCAAGGGCAAGACGATGACGTTCGTCGTCCAGGAGACCAACTGGACCGACGAGAAGACCGGCGAGCCGGTGGTGACGGCCCGTTTCAACCTGATCCACCGGGCCTAGGCCGGAGCACCCGACATGAACCTGGCAACCAGCTCCACCACGTGGCTCACGGCGGCCGAATGGCTGGCCGTGCTGCGCATCGGGCTCGGCGTGTGGTGGTTCGAGAGCTTCCGCCACAAGGACAAGGCGGCTTGGTTCCAGCGGGGCGCCGGCATCGCCTGGGGCCAGTCGGTGGCCGAGAAGCACAAGTGGCCCTTCGTGAAGAAGGGTTTCGACGCCGTGGTGGTCCCGCGGCCCAAGACCATGGCCTACGTCGTGGTGTTCGGGGAGCTGGCGATCGGTCTGGGCCTCATCCTCGGCTTCCTCACCCCGATCGCCGCCATCGCCGGGATCCTCCTGAACGTCATGTACTTCATTTTGATGATCTCGGACTGGGCGGAGCAGGGGCAGAACTTCATGATGATCCTGGCCTCGGTGGTGGTGCTGGGCACGCACGCCTGGAACACGTGGTCCATCGACCACTGGCTGCACCTGTTCGGGGCCTGAGCGTGACCGCAATTCCGAATTTTCCGAGACGGCGTGTGAACGAGCAATCGACGGGAGGTCGAGACGATGGGTGAGAAGAAGCTGTCCTTCGCTGACGTGAAGATCGGGGACGAGGCCCCCGTGACCACGCACAAGCTGACGCGGACGGACCTGGTCAAGTACGCGGGCGCGTCGGGTGACTTCAACCCGATGCACCACGACGAGGTGGCGGCCCAGGCGGCCGGACAGCCCAGCGTCTTCGGGCACGGCATGTTCTCCATGGGCCTGCTCGGCTCGGCCCTGACCGACTACGTGGGCGTGGGGAACCTCGTGCGCTATCAGGTCCGCTTCGCCCGCCAGACCTGGCCCGACGAGGTGCTCTCCTCCAAGATCGTCGTCACCGGCAAGCGGGAAGAGGACGGCAAGAAGCTGGTCGACCTCGCGCTGACCCTCTCCAACGGCGACGGAGAGGACAAGCTGGTCGGCGAGGCCACGGCATCGGTCTGATCTGCTCCGCCGGGGGCAGTTCCGCCAAGCCGGGCTCCGCCGGGACGGTTCGAAGCCGGGCTCCGCCGGCGACGGTTCTGAAAACTCTAAGCACTCTCGTTGATAGTTCGCGGAGAGAGTCCCCTCGGACAGGGGGTGACGCCGCCCGAGGGAATCCACCCAGCCGTAATGTGGGTTGGCAATGTCCCACGTGAAGGCGGTGACGCCGTGAGTGCACTCGACGCGCCCGTTCGGAACATGGACGCCGCGATCGCGCTCGGCCAGGCCCTCGTGCAGAACCTGGAACAGGTCGTACTCGGGAACGGGGACGCTGTCGCCGCTGCGGCCACGGCGGCACTCTCGGGCGGTCACCTCCTCATTGAGGACGTGCCCGGCGTCGGCAAGACCGTGCTCGCACGTGCCCTGGCGACCTCCCTGGGGGCCGAGCTGTCACGGGTCCAGGGCCACCCTGACCTCCTCCCGTCCGACATCACCGGGGTGTCGGTCTTCGCGCCCGACGCCGGGACGTGGGAGTTCCGGCCGGGACCCGTCTTCGCCCACGTCGTCCTCGTGGACGAGCTGAACCGCACCCCGCCCCGCACCCAGTCGGCGCTCCTCGAGACGATGGAGGAGCGCCAGGTCAGCGTCGACGGCGAGTCCTGGCCGCTGCCGCAGCCGCACATGGTGATCGCCACGCAGAACCCGCACTCGCAGCGGGGCACGTTCCCGCTCGTCGAGAGCCAGCTCGACCGCTTCGCGATCGCGACCTCCATCGGGTACCCCGATGCGGCCCAGGAGGTGCAGCTGGCGCTCCACGCCGGCGGGAAGTACGCCCTGGACGATCTCCTCCCGGTCTGCACGCTCGAGGACTGGATGCAGGCCCAGCGCGCCACGGAGTCGGTGCCGGTCCACCAGTCGGTCGCCCAGTACGCGGTGGAGCTCTGCCGGGCGAGCCGGACGGCGCCAGGGGTGCATCTCGGCGCGAGCCCCCGCGCCGCCATCTGGCTCATCCGGTCCGCGCAGGCGCGCGCCATCCTCTCGGCGCGGAATTACGTGGTGCCCGAGGACGTGAAGGCCGTCGCCGTGCCCGCCCTGGCGCACCGCCTTCTGACGGCCGAGGGCGACGAGAGCATCGGCCGGTCGGCCGCCGTGATCCGGGAGATCCTCGAAGCGACGCCATCGCCGCGGCCGTGAGCCACTGGGCACGACCCGCCCGCCCCGTGGCGCCGATCGCCGTCGCGGTCTCGATCATCGCGGTCTGGTGGTTGGTCGCGCACAACGGCGGCGCCGGGTGGGTGCAGTTCCTGGGCGATCTGGTGTTCGGAGCGCTCTGCATCGGGATCCTCGGTCCCGCGGTGGTCGTGACCCGCGCCCGGATCGTCGTCCGCTCTGCGCCCGGCGACGCCATCGCCGGCCTGCCGGTGGACCTGCGCGTCGAGGCCAGGACCCGTCTGCGCGTCCGGGCCGTGGAACCACCCGGGGCCGAGGTCTTTGTCGGTCCGGTCGGCCGGAGCGGGTCGGCCGACGACCGAATCACGCTGTTGCCCGTCCGCCGCGGCGTGCACGCCACCGTGACGCTGGACATCGCCTCGGCCGCACCCTTCGCGTTGCAGTGGTGGACCCGACGGGTGCACGTGCCCCTGCCCGCGGATCTGCACGTCTCGCCCCGCTGCGGCCCGCCGGAGCCGCTGCGCACGTCCTCGTCCGACGAAGCCGGCGAGGTCAGGGCCCGGCCCCGGACGGACACGGGCCTGTCCAGAGGGGCGCGGCCGTACACGCCCGGTGACAATCGGCGGCTCGTGCACTGGCGGGCCAGCGCCCACGCCGGCCGGTTGATGGTGAAGGAGCTGGAGCGGCCCTCCGCGGGTCCGGTCACCGTGACCGTCGACCTCCCGGCCGACCCGGAAGCGGCCGAGCGCGTCGCCGAACGCGCCCTCGGCACGGTCGTGCAACTGCTCGACAGGGGCGCGCCGGTGGTCCTGGGCACCGTGGAGCCGTCGGGCCCCGTCCTCGCGCCCGTCGCCGAGCGCCGAGCCGCGGGACGCCGGCTGGCGCGCGCCGTGGCCCGTTCCGGCGGCTCCGGCGTGGCCGACGGCGTAACCGTCGTCCAATGAGCGTCGTCCAATGAGCGTCGTCGAGGCGATCCGCCGGGCCAACAGGCCCGGGCCACCCGAGGACTCCATCCGGCTCAGGGTCGCCACCCTGGCCACGGTGCTCGTGGCGATCACCGCCTGCGCCGCCCTCAACGAGGTGTCGTGGGCGACCGCCCTCGCGGCAATGGTGCTCACCACCGCCGGCATGGCCTTCTCGTACGCGACCAGGGCCCGTCCCCCGGGCTGGGTCAAGGTCGTCGTGGCCGCCGGCGCCATCGCCGCTTTGGTGTGGTTCTTCCACTCGCTGACCGCTCCCAACGTCGACATCACGACGGTGGAGGACCCGCTGACCCTCCTCCTCGTCTCGGTGCTGGTCGTGCACTCGTTCCACGTGCCGTCGCGCCGCGACCTGCTCTTCTCGCTCGGCGCATCGGCCGGCCTGATGGCCGTGGGCGGGGCCCAGGCCACGGACCTGCGTTTCGGTCTCTACGTCGTGGCCTGGGCCTGCCTCGGTCTGTGGAGCCTCACCGAGATGTGGACCTCGGCGAGCGGCGGGGGTCGGATCTCGGCGGCGGGGCTCGTCTCCGCGGTCGCGGCCGTGTCCGTCGCGGCCACCGCCGTCTTCCTCGTTCTCCCCGCGCCCGTCGTCTCTTCCCGAGTCGGCTTCCTGACCCGGGCGGGCGCCGGCGGCTCCATCGGCGTCCCCGGTGGGCTCGCCGGCGACGCCGGCACGCCCTCGCACCTGTCCAAGGCGGGGACCCCGGCCGGCAGGACCCGCGTCGGCGGCTACCTCGGGTTCGCCAACACCCTGGACACGGCTCTGCGGGGGGCCCTGAGCAACACGCTCGTGATGCAGGTGCGGGCGGAGCGCCCCTCCTACTGGGTGGGGGAGACCTTCGACACGTGGGACGGACAGAGCTGGGCGGCATCGAAGAGAGCATCACGGCCGCTGACCGAAGGCTCTCCCTTCGTGCTCCCGGCATCGGTGGGAAGCGTCCCTGTCGGCCAGCCCGACCTGCAGACGTTCTACGTCACCAGCAGCACGGCCGACCTCGTGTTCCATGCCGAGAGCGCCACGCAGCTGTGGTTCCCGACCCAGAGGGTCTTCTCGTCCGGCGACGGCACGATCGTGTCGCCCATCGGGTTGGGCAGCGGGTCCGTCTACACCGTCGAGTCGGCGGTGAGCTCGCCCACCCTCGCCGCGCTCCGGCTGGACACGAGCACGCAGTCGTTGCCGTCCGAGGCGCAGCAGCAGTACCTGCAGCTGCCCCACTCCTATCCGCGCGTCCTCGCTCTGGCCCGGTCGATCACGGCCGGCGACAGCACGACCAGTGACAAGGTGCAGTCGCTCATGGCGTGGATGGGGTCGCACACCCACTACTCGACCGACATCCCACCGCTGCCCGCCGGAGCCGACACGGTCGACGAGTTCCTCTTCAAGAACCGCGTCGGGTTCTGCGAGCAGATCTCCACTTCGCTGGCGGTGATGCTGCGATCGCTCGGGATCCCCACGCGGGAGGCCGTCGGTTACGTGCCCGGCAGCTACAACCCGATCACCGACCTGTGGCAGGTCCGTGCCGACGACGCCCACGCCTGGGTGCAGGTGTGGTTCCCGGGGTACGGGTGGCAGAGCTTCGATCCGACCGCCGCGGTGCCCTTCGCCAACCCCAGCCCGGGCACCACGGCCCTGAAGGACGTCGCGGCGGCGCTGCGCCGCGTCCCGTGGGTGCCGGTCGCCGCCGTCCTGGTCTGCGCCGGCCTCGTCGCCGTGCTGCTGCGCTGGCGGCGCTCACGCCCCGCCACCTGGGCGGCGCGGGTGGCGCGGAGCGTGGAGCGGGCCGGCAAGCGGGCGGGCCGGCCGCGCCAGCCCAGCGAGACCCTGGGCGAGTACGCCACGGCCCTCGACGATCTGGCGGGAGGCGGTTCGGCCACCTGGGGCCCGCTCGCCACGCTCGGTCGAGGCGAGCGCCTACGGGGGCGAGGAGCCCGCCGCCAGCGGACCAGCGCGCGATGGAGGACCAGGCGAGGCGGACCCGGGTCCGGCCGCGCGTGGGTGCTCGCGCCGGGAGCTGAAGAGGCGCAGCCGGACTGGACCGCGTGTGCGCGCGGTGCCGGGTCAGGAGGGGGTGAAGCGCAGCGGGAGCCGTGCCGGCCCCCAGATGCCGAACGAGGACGGCTTCCACTCAATGTCGCCGTCGCGCGCCAGATCGGGCATGCGGCGAGCGAGGAGCGGGAGTGCCTCTTGGAGCTCCGCCCGCGCCAGCGCGGCGCCCATGCAGAAGTGGATGCCGGCGCCGAAGGTCATCTGCGCCGTGCCACGCTCGCGGGTGATGTCGAAGGCGTCGGGCTCCTCGAACGCCTCGGGGTCGCGGTTGGCCCCGGCGAGCGAGGTCACCATCAGCGTGCCCTGGGGGAACAGGACGTCGCGGTAGACGATGTCCTCGGAGGCGAAGCGCGCCGTGCCCGCGCACCGCGCCGAGGTAGCGCATGGACTCCTCGACGGCCCTTGCCGCCAGCTCGGGCCGTTCGGCCAGCAGGGCCCACTGGTCGGGGTGCTCGGTGAAGAGCGCGACGGAGCAGGCCAGCTGGTTGCGCGTGGTGTCGGTGCCGGCCATGAGCACGGCCTGGGCCAGCATCGCCATCTCGTCGGTCGACAGCCGGTCGCCCGCCTCTTCGACCGCGATGAGGTCGCTCAGCAGGTCGTGGCGCGGATCGGCCCGGCGCTCGGCGATCATGTCGCTCACATAGGCCGTGAGCTCCTGGTCCGCCCGCTCAATGAGGGGCAGGTCCTCGGCCAAGTTGTTGTTGAAGATGCGGAAGATGTCGGTCGCCCAGCCCGAGAAGAGCTTCCAGTCCTCGGGCGGGGCGCCGAGGAGCTCGCAGATGATGGGGATGGGGTAGGGCTCGCACACGTCGGCCACCAGCTCGCACTCGCCGCGCCCGGCCACACGGTCGACGAGCTCGCCGACCACGGACTGCATGATGGGGCGGAGGCGGTTCGCCGAGGCGGGTGTGAAGGCGGGAGCGACGAGGCGACGGAGGCGCGCGTGCCCTTCGCCCTCCATGGTGAGGATGGACTGGCGGCGCTCCATGCCGGAGGAGCCCTGGAATTCGGGTGCGTCCTCAATGATGGACAGGCCGGAATGGAAGCGCTGGTCGCGCAAGATGGCGGTGACGTCCTGCAGGTCGGGTGACCGTGTAGCCCGAGCTCGTTACGGGCCAGCCAGTGCTCCGGCGCGGGCCGCCGCGATGGCGTCCAGGGCCTCCTGGCGCTCCAGCCCGACGACGTCGAGAGAGGGGAGCTCGAGCTCCGAGACCAGCTGTGGCATGGGACCCCCATTGTCCGCGTCGTGCGGGCGGCGCCGCCGCCAGGTGCGTCGTCGCGAGGTTAGTGGAGGGTGCCGACTCCGGGCCCTCCGTCCGGCCGGGCTCTTTAGGTGGTCGGGGCCGCTCTTGAGTGCGGGGTGGCGCGAGGCGAGCAGCGGCAGGATCAACGACTTGGGCGTGAGGTGGGCCAGCCCGGCCGCGGCGCGGTTCGCCGCCCCGGGGATCACCACCGGCCGTCCGGTGGCGAGACCCTCGACCGCCGCTTTCGCCACGTCGGCGGCCGGCACCCACATGATCTTCGGCAGCGCCTCGCCCGCCTCGTCGTCGGTGAGGCCCGACGCCTCGGCGAATCCCGTCTCGACGGGGCCGGGGCACAACGTCGTGACGGTCACGCCGGTGCCGCGCAGCTCGGCGCCCAGCGCGCGGCCGTAGGAGAGGACGAAGGACTTCGAGGCGCCGTAGCCGGCCTGCCCCGGCAGCGGCTGGAAGGCCGCGGTCGACGCGGTGTTGAGGACGGCCCCGCGGTGGCGGGTGACCATGCCGGCCACGAAGAGGGTGCACAGGTCGACCACCGCCTCGACGTTGGTGCGGACCAGCGCCAGCTCGGCGGCGCGCTCGGACTTGTGCACGGGGCCCATGGTCGTGAAGCCGGCGTTGTTGACCAGGATGTCGGTCGTCAGGCCGCGCCGTTCCAGCTCCGCCGGGAGCTCGCCACGTGAGTCCGCGTCGGTCAGGTCGGCTGCGATCACCTCGGCGCGGATGCCGTGGGCCGTCGAGAGCTCGTCGGCCAGGGCCTTGAGGCGGTCCTCGCGCCGGGCCACGAGCGTGACGCCGTGGCCGCGCCGCGCCAGCTCCCGTGCGATCTCCGCGCCGATGCCGGACGAGGCTCCGGTCACCAGCGCCGTCGTGTTCTCCTTGGGGGTGGGGAGTGCCATGCGCAGAGCGTAGGGGACTCGGGACGACGTCATCGCGGGCGTCGCGGCACGCCGGTTGACCACCCAGCAGATGAAGTTCGCGTGACGGCCTCCTGCTCTACCAGGGGCTTCGCGAATGCCCTGTTCGTGTGGGGTTCACACGGCCCGGACCCGGGTGGATACTGGACGACACGGGCGGCGAGGTCAGCAGTCGCCGTCGCCACGAGCGAAAGGAGCTGCCGATGCCTTCGACGAGCTCTACCGAGGAGAGCGGTCCACCGGGTTGAACCTGCGTCACCGATGTCGGTTTCGGTGACGCTCCAGAGCAGCCCACTCGGTGGGAAGCCCGGCGTGTGAATGTGGCCGTGCTTGCGCCGGTGCGTGTGCCGGCCGGCCGACAAGGCGGCCCCCGCACCTACTCCGTCGAAGGCTGGAGCCGAGGCGCTGCGTACAGAGAAGAAGAGAAGAAAAACGAGTCAAGGACCGGCCGTGAGGCCGGTCCTTCTCGCGCCGAGGGGCCGCCTCGCCCGGCCGCTGCGACGTCTGCGCCCGCCGAGCGGTGCAGGAGGCACGCGCCGTGTGAGCCGTGCCATCGTGGGGCATGCCCGGGACGCGCCTGCCGATGTTCCCGCTCTCGGCCGTCCTGTTCCCCTACGCCACCATGCCGCTGCACGTCTTCGAGCCGCGCTACCGCACGCTGATGCAGGACTGCATGGCCGGCGACCAGCGCTTCGGGGTCGTGCTCATTGAGCGGGGCTCGGAGGTCGGCGGTGGGGACCAGCGCTCCCGCCTCGGCACCCGCGGGGTCATCACCAAGGCGGTGGAGCTGGCCGACGGGCGCTGGGTCCTCGGTGTCCTGGGGGAAGCGCTCATTGAGGTCGAGGAATGGCTCGCCGACGACCCCTATCCCGCCGCGTTGGTCGCGGAGCCGATCCCGGTGCCGGGCCTGGAAGACCCCGGCCCGCTCGTCGGTGCCGCCACGAAGCGGGTGCGGCGGGCCCGGGCCCTGCTGGCCGAGCACGGCGGCGGCCCCGCTCTGGCGCCCTCGCACATGCTCGACGGCGGCGGAGATGCCGAGATCGCGTCGTGGCAGCTCTGTGCCGAGGCGCCGATCAACGCGTTCGACGCGCAGCGGTTGCTCGCGGCCGACGGAGCGGCGGAGCGGCTCCGGCTGCTGGTCGAGTTCATGGCGGACCTGGAGCTGGACCTGCAGCGGATGCTCGCCCCGGAGTGAAGACCGGCGGGCCCCCCGCTTCCGTGTCAACCTACTGAGCCGTCATCGCGGCCGGCACGACCGCCGGATCCGGCACCAGGGAGGGACCGACATGGCCATCACGCCGACGAGAGAGCAGTTCACCGAGTTCGCGCACGGCACCCGTGACGGGGAGGTGGTGATGATCAACCTGCTCCACTTCGCCCGCTCCGACGAGACGGCGACCCCGGACGGGGGCGCGGAGACGACCGGAGCCGGTGCCTACCGGGACTACAGCGCGCAGGTGGTCAGCATGGTCGAGGCGCGCGGCGGCCGCGTCATCTGGACGGGCCGACCCGAGAACGTGCTGATCGGGGACTCCTCCGCCGACGCGTGGGACCTGGTGGCGCTGGTCTCGTACCCGAGCCGCTCGGCCTTCATCGACATGGTCACCTCGCCGAGCTACGAGACGGCCCACGCCGACCGCGAGCGCGGCCTCGACCGCACGGTGCTCCTGGCCTGCGAGCCCCTGCTGAACGCCCTCGGGGGCGCGACGGGAGCGGCCGATGCCTGAGGTGGAACGGCCGGGCGGGATGCGGCGGCGCAACATCCTCTTCATCACCACCGACCAGCAGCGCTACGACAGCCTGGGCTGCAACGGCGGCTCGGTGGCCCGGACCCCGGTCGTCGACCGCCTGGCCGCCGAGGGCATCAACTACCGGCGCGCCTACAACCAGAACACGGTCTGCATGCCGGCGCGGTCGACGATGCTGACGGGGCAGTACGTGCGCACGCACGGCGTGGTGGCCAACGGCATCCCCCTCCCCGTCGACGCCCCGTCGGTCGCCCAGTACCTGCGCGACGCGGGCGGCTACCGCACCGGGCTGCTCGGGAAGGCGCACTTCGAGCCCGGCTTCGACCCCACGCTGCAATTCGAGGAGAACGCGCGCGTCGCCCGGGACGACACCGGGCCATGGCGCGGCTTCGAGCGTTCCGAGCAGGCCATGCACGCCGCCGCCTGGGGCAACCACGCCATCGCGGACTATGGCCGCTGGCTCAGGGCGCACCACCCCGAGCACATGCACAGCTTCTCCGGGTTGCTGCAGGCCGAGCCGGGGGGCGATACCGCGGCGCCCGAGACGAAGAACAACGCGATCCCCGCGAGTGGTACCACACCGACTGGGTGGCCGACCGGACCGTCGACTGGCTCGGTTCGCTCGCCGACGACGAGCCCTGGTTCTGCTGGATGTCCTTCCCGGACCCGCACCACCCCTGGGATCCGCCGGCCTCCGAGCTCTACCGGGTGCCGTGGCAGGACCTCGCGCTGCCGCCGGGCCATCCCGGCTCCGACGACGCCGTGCGCGCCGTCCTGGCGCGCAAGCCCGCGCACTGGCTCGCCTTCTGGGACGGCCGCTTCCCCAACATGGAGGGCGGGCCGGCGGGGTTCGTCCCCTCGACGCTGAGCCATGACCAGATCCGCGAGGTCAACGCCAAGGTGCACGTGATGAACGAGCTCATCGACGAGGCGTGCGGCCGGGTGCTCCAGACGGTGGAGCGGCGGGGCTGGTCGGCCGACACCGACGTCATCTTCACCACCGACCACGGCGAGATGCAGGGCGACTACGGCCTGCTCTTCAAGGGCCCGTACCACACCGACGCGCTCATGCGCCTTCCTTTTGTGTGGCGGCCGGCCCCTTCCGCCGGCGTCGTCCCGGCGGTCGTGACCGACCCCGTCGGCCAGGTCGACCTGGCGCCGACGTTCTGCGCCATCGCCGGCGTCGACCCCGCGCCGTGGATGCAGGGCCGGCCCCTCCCGCGCGCCGACGGCGAGCCCGGTCGCGAGCGCGCGCTGTGCGAGTGGGACAGCCAGTTCCCGGGCTACGGCATGCACCTGCGCTCGGTCTATCGCGACGGGTGGCTCTGCACCGTCTACGAGCCGTCCACCGCGGGACAGCCCAACGGCCTGGAGGAGGTCTGGGGCGACGGCGTGCTCACCCCGTGCCCGGTCGTGTACGAGCAGACGAGCACCGGTCCGGGCGGCGTCGGCATCGCCACCGGGGAGCTCTACAACGTCGACGACGACCCGCACCAGTTCGACAACCTGTGGGACGACCCGGCGCGGCGGGCGCTGCGCGACGACCTGGTGGCCGACCTCTACGCCAGCCTGCCGGCGGAGGAGCGCCACCTCAAGGTCATGGCGCCGGCCTGATCGTCAGGTCGCCGGGACGGGCGCCGTCCGCTCGATGGCCGCCCACCCGCTCGAGTGCTCGCGGCGGGCCAGCTCGGCCGCATGGCCACCCCGGAGCCCGAAGAGCCGCTTGGCGAAGAGGAGGTAGATCACGACGGCGAGGTTGATGGCCAGCGTGACGAGCTTGAAGACGCTCACGCTGAGCGTCAGCTCGTAGATCTCGTAGGGGACGAGGGCTGTCGTCGCGATGAAGGTCAGGTACTCCGCCCACCGCTTGTTCAGCCACAGGCCCACCATCTCGGTCGCCTCCAGCGCGGCGTAGGCGAGCAACACGAAGCCCAGGATGCGCAGGTGCGACGGTGAGTACTTGAAGGCGCGGCCGAGATACCCGAGGACCCCGCGGGCCTGTGACGCCCCGGGGGCGCCGCCGGACAGGGCGTCCATGATGTTCTGGTAGTCGCGGTGCAGTGCCTGATCGTGGGCGGCGAAGGTGAACAGCACGACGGCCAGGCTGCTCAGCAGCACGACGTGGATGGCCCGGTCGACGGCGATGAGACGCAGGACGTAGCGGTCGCGCAGCGCAGAGCCGCGCACCGGCACCTGGATCTCGTCCCTGCTCTCGACCCGCTCCCTGGTCGGTGGTTCCGGCCTGGGCCGGTGGAGCCAGTCGTCGCAGCGCAGGCACCGGTGCCAGCGCACCGGCCCGTCGTCGCGGACGAGCAGCGCGTCGTCGGGCGTGATGACCTCCGCCTCGTCCCGACCAGCACGTGACCCGACCAGGCGCACGTGAGGAGCTCGTAGCGGTTGGACGGTCGACGGCGCGGCACGTGGTCAGGTTAGGTGAGGCCACCCGAGATCCCCGGGCACAAGGAGGGAGGTCAGACGAGCCCGGGCAACGCCGCGTCGAGGAAGCGCTGCGGTGCCTCGACCATGGGGTAGTGGCCCACCCCGTGCAGGCGGGCAGCGGTCGCGTCGGGCCGGGCGGCCAGGAGGGTGTCGACCATGGACGGCACGGCGATCGGGTCGTCGAGCCCCCACACGATGTGCAGCGGCGAGGGGTCGGTCTCGATGGCCCCCGTGAAGCGCCGCTCGTTCGCCCGGCGCTCCTCGATGTAGCGGATCAGCCGCGGCAGCACGAGGTGGCCGTCTTCGTGCACGACCTGCTCGGCGGCCGCCGGCACCGGGTCCTCGGGCCAGCCCTCGGGCACGGCCGGCGTGTCGGGGCTGAAGGTGTCGCGCAGGCTCTGGGTGATCGAGGCGGCGTCGATCGGGACGCCGGCCGGCAGGACCTCGTCGGGCAGGCCGAGCAGCATCTGCTGGCCGCCGGTCAGCTGCGCCTGCGCGATGTAGATGCTCCCGTTGGTCACGACGCGGCGCGTCACCTCGACCGGCCAGCCGCCCTCGGCCCGCCGGGCCAGCAGCTCGCCGCCGACGGTGTCGCCCATGTCGTGGGTGAGCAGGGCCAGGCGCTCGACGCCGGTGTCGGCCACGAAGGCGGCCGCGATGTCGGCCTGCAGTGCCATGGAGTAGGCGCGGTCCGGCTTGGCCGAGAGGCCGTAGCCGAGCATGTCGAGCAGCAGGACGCGCCGGCCGGCGCGGCAGAGCGTCGAGCACGGCGGCGTAGTCGAACGACGACGTCGGGAAGCCGTGCAGGATGAGCAGCGGCACGTGGCGCTCGGGGCCGATGGAGGGCGCGTCAATGGTGAAGACGCGCTCGCCGCAGAGCTGGCGGTGCGTGCCGATGGCCTCCCATCCGGTGCTGGTCGTGATGGTCATGTGCCCGCCAGCTTGCTCACGACCGGTGCCAGCGTCTCCCAGGCGTCCGACTCGATCGACCAGTAGGAGATGCCGTACTCGGCGCGCCGCCACTCGAGCTCCTCGGCCATCTCGTCGAGCGTCCCGACCAGGGCCAGCGGGACGTGGAGCGCGTCCTCGGCGGCGATGCCGAAGGCCGGCGCCATCTGGGCCGCCAGGCCCGGCGCGTCGTCGGTGACGAGGACGAAGCCGATCAGCGAGTTCAGCTCCAGGTCGTCGAAGCGGTCGCCCGCCGCCTCCTTGACCCAGGCCACCTTCTGCGCGGGTGCGCTCGGGCGTGGCGTCGGCCGCCGTCTCGACCCCGCCCGTCCCCTCGCGCAGGTTGACGTTGATGCTGACGATGTCGGCCTGGCGCGCGGCGAAGGACAGCACCCGCTTGCCCCCGCCGCCGATGATGAGCGGCGGCCCCGGCTGCTGCACCGGCCGGGGCGTGAGGGTGTGCCCCAGGACCTCGTAGTGCTCGCCGTGGAAATTGAAGGGGCCGTCCGTGCGCAGCAGGCCCTGGACGACCTTCACCGCCTCCTCGAAGCGCGCCACCCGCACGGCCGGGTGGTCGTAGGTGAGTCCCGCCTCGTCGTAGTCGGTGCGCATCCAGCCGGCCCCGAGGCTCAGCTCGAAGCGGCCCTCGCTCAGCACGTCGAGCGTGGCCGCCTCCTTGGCCAGCACGAAGGGATGGCGGTAGTCGTTGCAGAACACGAGCGCCCCCATGCGCAGCGTGCTGGTCGCCGCCGCCACGGCGGCCAAGCGCGGGCATCGGGGCCAGCTGGTCGCCGAAGTGGTCCGGCATCAACAGCGCGGTGTAGCCGAGGTCCTCGGCCCGGCGCGCCTGCTCGGCCCAGGAACGGGCCGTGGCGTCGGGTGCCTTGCTCAGCTGCGCGGCGAAGCGAAACCTGCGGTCGTGTGCCATCGGGCCCCATCGTGCCGCAGATCGGCAGTCGTGCCGCAGATCGGCATCGTGCCGCAGATCGGCCTGCCGTCCGGGGCCACGGTGACCCCCCGGCCGGGTGGCCCGGCGGGGACGGGGTCTACAGGAAGCCGGGTGAAGACGCTGGCGTCTAAATGAAGCTGAATGCCGGGCACGCCGGAGTCGATGCCCTTGAAGAGCTCGCCCTTGGCGGCAATCAGCTCCTCGGGCGTCCAGGCCGCGTCGCGGGTGACCTGGCCCACGGCTGGAAGGCGCTCATGGCGTAGATGTTCCCGCCGAAGACGACGAAGATCTGCCCGTTGATGTCGGCCGATGCGGGGGCGGCCAGGAAGGCGACCAGGTTGGCGATGTTCTTGGGGTCCCAGGCGTCGAAGGCGCCCTCGTCGGCGCTCTTGGCCATGCGTCGCCGAAGAGCTTCTCGGTCATGCGGGTGCGGGCCCGGGGGGCGATGGCGTTGGACGTCACGCCGTAGCGGCCGAGCTCGCGGGCCAGGATCCAGGTCAGCGCCGCGATGCCCGCCTTGGCCGCGCCGTAGTTGGCCTGGCCGGCGTTGCCGAAGAGGCCGGCCTCCGACGAGGTGTTGATGATGCGGCCGGAGACGTCCTCGCCCGACTTGGCCCGGTTGCGCCAGTACACGGCGGCGAGGTGGGTGGGGGCGAAGTGGCCCTTCAGGTGGACCCGGATGACGTCGTCCCAGTCCGACTCCGTCCATGTTGAACGACATCTTGTCCCGCAGGATCCCGGCGTTGTTGACCAGGATGTCGAGCGCCCCGAAGGTGTCGATGGCCTGATCGACCACGTTCTTGCCGCCGTCCCACGAGCTGATGTCGTCGCCGTTGACGGCGGCCTCGCCGCCGTTCGCCTTGATCAGTGCGACGACCTCGTCGGCCGGGTGCTCGTCCGGCCGCCGTGCCGGTCAGCCCGGCACCGACGTCGTTGACGATGACCCTGGCGCCCTGCTCGGCCAGCAGGAGCGCCTCCTCGCGCCCGATGCCCCGTCCGGCTCCGGTGACGATGGCCACCTTGCCGTCGAGCAATCCCATGTGCTTCCTCTTTCTCGACGTTGGTTGACCGGCGCGCACGCATGTCGCGCGGCGCGGCGCAGCAGTGTGGCCGATCGCGGCACGCTCAGGGGCAAAACCGGCCGCTCAGGGGCAAAACCGGGCCAGAGCCTCGCCGGTGACTTCGGTCGATCAGCGCGGCGGTCTCGCCCCGGGCCCGGGCCGCCCGAAGCGCTCGGTCAGGCTGACGATCTCGAGCCCGCGGGCGGGGCGGCCAGCGAGCGACCGGTCGGCGCCGCCGACGACGCACAGGACCGGCAGCGGGCGCCCAGCGCCCGGGCCAGGGCCAGGTCGAGCACGCCGCCCGGCACCTTGCCGTGGAAGGAGGGCGGGTCGAGGTGGCCCTCACCCGTGACGACCAGGTCCGCCCGCTCCGATGCGGCCGGCCAGCCCGACCATGCCCGCCACCAAGTCGAAGCCCGGCTCGATCCGGGCGCCCAGGGCCAGCCAGGCCGCCGGCCAGGCCCCCGGCGGCCCCGGCGCCGGGCACGCTGTCACATCGACGCCGATCTCGCGCCGGTAGCGGTCCGCCACCGCGGCGAGGCGCGTGCTAGCGTCTCGACCTGTGCCGCGGTGGCGCCCTTCTGGGGACCGAAGATCCGGGCCGCGTCGAGGAAGGGCGTGGTCACGTCGCAGGCCACGACCAGCTCCACGCCGCCCAGGGCGTCCGGGCGAGCCCACCGCCTCGAAGGCCCCCCAGCCGCCGTCGGTGGTGGCGGAGCCGCCGCAGCCGATCACGATGCGGCGCGCGCCGGCGTCCCGGGCGGCCAGCAGGAGCTGGCCGACCCCGGCGGTGCCGGCGCGGACCGGGTCGTCCCCGCGGGGCCGGGGCAGCAGGGCGCGGCCGGCGGCACGGGACATCTCGACGACGGCGGTGGGGCCCTCGCCGCCGTCCGGCCGTCCAGCAGGCGCCACTCGGCTTCCACCGGCTCGCCCAGCGGGCCGGCGACGACGGTGGCGCGCCGTGCCCCGCCCAGCGCCTCCAACAGGCCCTCGCCGCCGTCGGACATCGGCACCTCGTCGGCGCTCCAGCCGGCCGCGGCGGGCCGCCCGGACGCCGCCGCCGCCACTTCGGCCGCCGACGACGTCCCCCGGAACTTGTCCGGGGCGGCGACGAGGTGCGGCATGCGACGAAGCTAATGGGTCGGCGGAGCGCGGGTGCGGGCGAAGTGCGGGCGAGAGGACTCGAACCTCCACCCCCTCTGGGGACCGGGACCTAAACCCGGCGCGTCTGCCAGTTCCGCCACGCCCGCAGCGGTCCCGCGGTGCGGGTGAACAGGCAGTGTACGGCCCTGTGCCTACGAGTGTCCCCGGCGACCACTAGCCTCGTGGCCATGGCCAACGCATCTGAATCCCCCCAAATCATGGCCGCTGGCGGCGACATGGACTCCATGGGCCGTGTCTTCCAGCAGCTGCTCAAAGAGCGCATCGTCTTCATCGGCAGCGCGATCGACCAGGTCACGGCCAACCTGGTTTGCGCCCAGCTGGTCCTCCTGGAGGCCGAGGACGCCGAGAAGGACATCTGATCTACATCAACTCCCCGGGCGGATCGGTGACCGACGGCCTCGCCATCTACGACACCATGCAGTACGTCCGGCCCGACGTCTCGACCATCTGCGTCGGGCTGGCCGCCAGCATGGGCCAGTTCCTGCTCTGCGCCGGGGCCCCGGGCAAGCGCTACGCCCTGCCGCACTCCCGCATCCTGATGCACCAGCCGTCCGGATCGATGCAGGGGCAGGCGGCCGACATCGCCATCCAGGCCGAGCAGATCATCTACCTGAAGCGGATGATGGCCGAGCGGATCGCCTTCCACACCGGCCAGCCGCTCGAGCGCATTGAGACCGACTCGGACCGCGACCGGTGGTTCACCGCCGAGGAGGCCTGCGAGTACGGATTCATCGACAAGGTCATCGACCGGTCGGCGGCCACCGTGGCGGCGGGGACCAAATAGACGTGGCATTGGACGTCCCGGCCTCCTCGCCGGACGCTGACCGCAGACTCGAGGAGGACACCGAGATACGGGTCGGGGACACCTCGCCGATGGCGGCCGAGGTCGCCGGGGCCAGCCGCGGACGGCAACGGCGGGCTCGGTCACCCGCGTCGTCACCCCGACCATCAGCGTGCGCAAGCGCCTGCGCGAGATCTGGCTGTCCCGTGAGCTGCTGATCTACCTCGTCCGCACCGAGATCAAGGTCAAGTACAAGAACTCGGCCCTCGGCCTCGTGTGGTCGTTGATCGCGCCGGCCATGACGCTGGCTCATCTACTTCTTCGTCTTCAACATCGTCCTCGGCAAGAAGATGCCGAACTTCGTGATCTACCTCTTCGCCGGGCTCCTGTTGTGGAACCTCTTCTCGCTCGGGGTCCTGACCGGCACCGGCGTCGTGGTGAACAACGCCGGCATCGTCAAGAAGGTGTCGTTCCCCCGCGAGATCCTGGCCCTGGCCGCCATCGGCTCGGCCTGCGTCTTCTTCTTCTTCCAGGCCATCGTCATGGTGTTCTTCATGGTCCTGCTGGACAACCCGCCGGACCTGGCCTACTTCCCGCTCCTCGTCGCTCGCCCTCCTCGCCGGGGTGATCCTGGCCTCGGGCCTGGGCATCCTGCTGTCGTCGGTCAACGTCTACCTGCGCGACACGCAGCACCTGATGGAGGTCGTCCTCACGGCCTGGTTCTGGGCCTGCCCGATCGTGTACCCGTACTGGACCATTGAGAAGAAGCTGGGGCCGCACGGGCTCACGTGGGTCTACTTCCTCAACCCCGTGACACCGCTCGTGCTGACGTTCCAGCGCTGCCTGTACGCGCAAGCCGTCCTACATCCTCAACGGCGTCACCGACCCAGGTCCTCCCGACGCAGGGCTACGCTCTGGTACGCCGCCTTGGACCTCGGCGTCCTCGTGCTCTCCCTGATCCTCTTCGTGGTGGCCCTCGGGGTGTTCGGCCGGCTCGAGGGCAACTTCGCCGAGGAGCTCTGACGCGTGAGCGACTTCGCCGTCGACGTCCGCAACGTCTCCAAGCGCTTCCGCCTGGCCCACGACCAGTACAACTCCCTCAAGGAGCGCCTGATCCACGGCGGCAAACGCCAGTCCACCGAGGACTTCTGGGCCCTCAACGAGGTGTCGCTGACAGTCCGCGAGGGCGAGACGGTCGGCATCCTCGGGCCGCAACGGCTCGGGCAAGTCGACCCTGCTCAAGTGCATCTGCGGCGTGCTGCAGCCGACCTCGGGCGAGGTGGCCGTGCGGGGGAAGCTGGCCGGCCTGCTGGAGCTGGGCGCCGGCTTCCAGCAGGACCTCACCGGACGGGAGAACATCTACCTGAACGGCTCGCTGCTCGGCATGTCCAAGCGTGACGTCGACAAGGTCTTCGACGCCATCGTGGACTTCTCGGAGCTCGAGGAGTTCATCGACGGACCGGTCAAGTTCTACTCGTCGGGCATGTACGTGCGGCTCGGCTTCGCCGTGGCGGTGAACATGGACCCCGACGTCCTGGTCATCGACGAGGTGCTCGCGGTGGGCGACGAGCGCTTCCAGCGCAAGTGCATCGACCGCGTCAGCGAGTTCCAGCGGGAGGGGCGGACCATCCTCCTGGTCACCCACTCGGCCGACACGGTGCGCAGCGTCTGCGACCGGGGCGTGGTGCTCAGCCACGGCCGGCTCGTGGCGGAGGGCGAGCCCGGCGAGGCCACCCGCATCTTCCGGGAGGGACTGATGGCGGAGGGCGCGGGCATGGCGATCGCCGACCCGAACCTCCTGGCGGTGCCGGCGAAGCCGACCGACAGCGCCGACGCGCTGCCCGACGCCGAGCGCCCCGTCCGGTTCCGTTCCGTGCACCGGGTCTACTCGGGTGACAACAGCGTGCCCTACATGCGCACGGGTGACGACCTGACCATCCGGGTCGAGTTCGAGGCGCTCTACGCCGACCGAGGACGTGGTGTTCTCCCTCGAGATCCGCGACGCCGACGGCAACATGGTCATGCGCACCGACACCTCCATCATCGGCATGCCGATCGACGCCCCGCGGGGACGAGCGTCATGCACTTCGGGATCGTCCGGATGCCGCTGCTCGACGGCTCCTTCTCCTTTGCCCTCGGGATCCAGAGCCGGGGCGGCGTCCTGTACGACTGGCAGGAGAATGCGGGGACCTTCGAGGTCATGAGCCCGGGCAAGACGACCGGCATGGTCCACATGGACGTGCACGCGGCGCTCATCTCCACCGAAGGCGACGCCGAGTCCTCTGCCGCGCTGGCCCAGCCCTTCTGAGCAAGACTCGCACCATGCCCACGAGCGACTCCGAGGCCACGTTGCCCCCCGATCCCCAGGCCTACGTGGAGCAGGTCATGGCCGAGATCGCCGAGGAGGTGCAGCTGCGGCGGGCGTCGGGCGACCTGCCGCCCAAGCTGGAACGCGAGCTCGACGAGCTCTTCCTGGCCCACTCCCCGGTCGGCGGGCGGGGCGGCGACCTGGGCGAGGCGCTGCGGATGGTGGACGCCGCCACCTTCATCGATCCTGTGGTGCCGGTGGAGTCGGAGCGTGCGGCCGGCGCCGCCGTGAAGAAGGGCATGCGCTCCCTGCTCCTCTGGTACGTGGGGTGGGTCACCCACCAGATGAGCCAGTCGGCCTCGGCCGTGAGCCGCGCCCTGCACATCGTCGACGACCGCCTGCAGCAGCTGGAGCGCCAGGTGGAGGTCCAGCGCGTCCCGCCGGCGGGGTCGTCGAATTCCCGGCGCTGCACCGCCCCGACGCCTGGTGGGTCGAGCCCGCCGTGGCGGCGGTCGCCAAGGCGCCCGGGCCGCATCCTGCACGTCGCCTGCGGCGACGGCTGGCTGGTGCGGCGCATGATGGCCGCCGGCGGCGACGCCTACGGGGTCGACCCCCGCCCCTCGTGGTCGACGCCGGCGAGCTCGGCATCCTGGACCTGCGCAGGGAGGCCGTCGCCGAGCATCTGCGCGCCGTCGCGGCGGCCGGACCTGGCCGGCGTGGTGCTCAGCGGCACGGTCGACGGCATGGCCGGCGGTGAGCGCGCCAGCTGCTCACCGCCCTCTCGACCCGCCTGGCGCCCGGGCGGCACCCTGGTCCTCCACTCGGTGACCGCCGCGGCCTGGGACGCCCCGGACGCGCCGCCCGAGGCCGATCTGGCGCCGGGCCGGCCGTTGCGGCCCGACACCTGGTGCAGGCTGCTGGAGCAGAACGGGTACGACGCGGTGGCCCAGCCGGGTCCCGACGGCCAGGACTACCTGGTCACGGCGGTCCGATCGCGCGATCGTCGTCGCCGTTCGCGCCCGACCGCGGTGAGCGGCGCCGCCGGGAGGCCGGTGGCCGTCCACCAGTTCATCTCCACCCTCAACCCGCACGACGCCACGGGCACGCACGCGCTCAAGCTGCGTGACGCCCTGCGCGGGCGGGGTGGCGCTCGGAGATCTTCGCCGAGGCCATCCACGACGACCTGGCCCCGAGGCGTACAAGCACTGGATGTACCCCGAGCACGCGGCCCAGGGCGACGTCGCCATCTACCAGTTCACGACCTCCTCGGCCGTCGCGGGCTACCTGGCCGAGCACGGGCTGCCGCTGATCATCGACTTCCACAACTTCACCGGGCCCGAGTACTTCGCCGGCTGGGAGGCCGACAGCGTGCGGCGGGCCGCACGGGCCGCCGAGGAGCTGGCCCTGCTGGCGCCGCAGGCGATGCTGGGGCTGGCCAAGAGCCCGTTCAGCGAAGGGGAGCTCCGTCGCGCCGGCTGCCGGCGCACCGCCGTTCTGCCCGTCCTGGCCGACTACGGCCGGGTCACGGCCGCACCCGACGAGCGGGTGGCGGCCGAGCTGGCCCGGCTGCGCGCCACGGGCGGCGCCGACATCCTCTTCGTGGGCAGGATCGTGCCGTCGAAGGCGCAGCACGAGCTGGTCAAGGCGCTCTGGGCGTTCCGCCGCCTCTACGACGACCGGGCGCGACTGCACCTCGTCGGCGGTACGTCCAGCTTCGAGTACAGCAAGGCGCTGACCGAATACGTCGACGACCTCGGGCTGTCGACGGCGGTCCGCCTGACCGGTGAGGTGTCGGACGCCTCGCTGGCCGCGTACTTCGCGGCCGCCGACGTCTACCTGTCGCTCTCGGCCCATGAGGGATTCGGGGTGCCGCTGGTGGAGGCGATGGTGGCCGGTGTCCCCGTCGTCACCCGCGGCGCGGGCGCCGTGGCCGAGACGGTGGCCGACGCCGCGCTGGTGCTGGCCGCCGCCGACCCCTCCTACGTCGCGGCGGCCCTCCACCGGGCCTGCACCGACAACCGCCTGCGCGCCACCCTGACCGCGGCGGGCCACCGTCGCTCGGCCGAGCTGGCCGGCGGCGCGGCGGCCGCCCGATCGTCGACGCGGTCGCCGGTGGTGGTGCCCCGATGAGCCCGAAGATGGCCTTCGTCACGCCGCGCTACGGCACCCAGGTCATGGGCGGCGCCGAGACGGCGGCGCGCCAGCTGGCCGAACACCTGCGCGCCCACACCGGCTGGGAGTCCGAAGTGCACACGACCTGCGCGCTGGACCCCCACACCTGGGCGGACGAGCTCGAACCGGGGACCACGACGGTGAACGGGGTCCCCGTGCACCGCCACCCCTCCACCCACGGCCGCCTGCCCGACTTCTACGGCCTCGACGGCCTGTTGCGCCTGGCACCCCGCATGGCGACCCGGGCACAGGGGAGGCGGTGGGTCGACTACAACGGCCCGGTCTCGCCGGAACTGGTCGACGCCGTGTGGCGTCGGACGCCGACGTCATCGCCTTCTATCCGTACCTGTACCACCCGACCGTGGCCGCCATCGGCAAGGTCCGGGCGCCGGCGGTGCTCCACCCCGCGGCCCACGACGAGCCGGCGCTCTACCTGCCGGTGTTCCGCGGCACCTTCGGTGACGCCGATGCGTTCTGCTTCCACACGGCGTCGGAGCGCATGCTCGTCGAGCGGATGTACCCGGTGGCGGAGCGCCCCCAGATCGTGCTCGGGCTCGGGGTCGGGGAGTCCCAGGGCACGGGCCGGCCCGGGGGCGAGCTGACCGGGCTCGGCGATCGGCCCTACATCGTGAGCGTGGGCCGGGTCGACGAGCACAAGGGTTCGAAGATGCTGGCCTCGTACTTCGCCACCTACAAGGAGCGTCACCCGGGACCGCTCGCCCTGGCCCTCGTCGGGCCCGATCTCGGTGGAGCTGCCGCCGCACCCCGACATCGTGGTGACCGGCGCCGTCGACGAGGCCGACAAGTGGGACATCGTGCACGACGCCCTGGTGTCGGTCTCCCCGTCGGCCCTCGAGTCCTTCTCCCTTGTCGTCCTCGAGGCGTGGGTCGACAGCGTGCCGGTCGTCGTCAACGGTGCCTGCGGGCCCACACGCGAGCACTGCGAGCGCTCGGGGGGCGGGCTGTGGTTCACGTCCTATCCCGAGTTCGAGGCGGTCGTCGAGCGGTTGACGGCCGACGCCGAGTTGCGCTCGGTCCTCGGAGAACGGGGACGGGTCTACGTGGACCGGCTCTTCCAATGGCCCGACCTGATCGCGCGTTACGCCGAGTTCCTGACGTCGGTGGCGGAGCGGGGCCGGGGCGCTCCCGGACTCTTCTAGATCTCGATCTAGACCTCGGGCCGCCCGACCACGGTGTACATGCGCTGCTCAATGGCATCGCTCTGGAGGTCGTGGGCGAGGTAGTGACGCTGGCTGTGCATCGTCGTCTCCGTCCGGCCGAATCCGAGCCGCGCCAGCATGGAGGTGACCGCCCCGGGGTAGATCGACCACCAGTTCGTGACGTGGTGCTCCGCGGAGGGCGAGAAGCGCATGATGTTGGACTCGGGCGGTTGTGCGTCGTCTTGGAGCGGCTCGGTGACGATCATCGTCTCAGTGGTGCGTTGCGCCGCCTGCGACAGTGCGCCCCACGGCTCGCGCAGATGCAGAAGGATCGCCCCCACCAGGGTGATGTCGAATGTCCCGAGGTCCGCCGGCATGTCGTAGATGTTTCCCTGGACGAACTTGGCGGAGGAGCCGAGGGTGCGGTGCAGGTACCACCAGGCATCGTGGTTCCGGTCGATGGTGTCCTGCATGACCTGCAGGAGTCCCTCGCGGTTGTCCTGGCCCTTCACGGGCAGCATGTCGATCGACACGTCGAAGCCAGCCTCGAAGGACACCACCTCGGCGCCCATGCGCTCCATGTAGAAGGTCAGGTAACCGGTGGCGGGGCCGAGCTCCAGGACGCGCTTGCCGGCGAAGTCGACCCCTCCGAGGTAGGCGGCCTCGTGGCCGCGCAGATCCCAGGCGCCGGGGAGCACCCTGCCGTCGGGGAGCTCGAACGCGTGGTACCAGACGAAGTCCTCGAGGTCAGCGCCCTCGCGCCGCTTCGACTGCGACGCCTGGAAGTCGGGGTCGAGCTGGCCGAGGTAGTCCCTCGGCGGGTACGTGGGCAAGAGGGGCGTGCGCTGGGCCGGGTGCGGCGCTTGACCTGGGTCCGCGCCGGCCGGGCCGTGCCTCTCAGTGTCGCGTCGCCTGAACATGGGGCGTCACTCTAGACACCCCATGGGTCCCGCCTGAGCGTGACGCTGTGGAGTCGACCGGCTGGGCCCGCCCGCCGGCCGATGTTCTCGGAACTCTAAACGTCCTCGCTTAGAGTCTGCGAAACAATGCCCGGCTGGTGCACTCGACCGGCTGGGCCCCGTCCGGCTGGGCCCGTCCGGCCGATGTTCTCGGAACTCTAAACGTCCTCGCTTAGAGTCTGCGAAACAATGCCCGGCCCGGACGCCTGGCTCGTCCACCAGGACAGGTGCCGCAGTCCACGGCGGACCTCAGAATTAGAACCGTCCATCCCGACCATGGGCTTGTTGAGCGCCTGCCCGCCCATTGAGCCGCGGAACGGCGCATCGCCGTAGGCGAAGATGCCGCCGTCCGACGCCACGAACCAGTACCCCTGGCCGTCGAGGGTCGACTGCATCGCCACCACGGGCTTGTTGAGGGTGATGCCACCCGTCGAGCCGTAGAACGGCGCTCCGAAGGAGAAGACGCCACCGTCGGATCCGACGAGCCAGTAGCCGCCGGTGACGGGGTCCGGTGTGATGCCGACGATGATCGCGTTGAGGGTGATGCCGAGCGACGGGATGTCGCCGGCCGGTACTGCGTCCCCGAACGAGAACACCTTGCCGGTCGTGCTCACCTCCCAGTACCCCATCCCGTCGGGCGATGCCGCCATGCCGACGATGTCCTGTCCCGGGACCGCCGCCGCCGACCCGTAGAAGCCCGCGTCGCCGTAGGCGAAGATCCCGCCGTCGGACGCAACGAGCCAATAGCCCCTGCCGTCCGGCGTCGCCGCCATCCCGACCACGGGCTGGTTGAGCACCAAGGACCCCGTCGAACCGTAGAACCCCGCGCCGCCGTAGGAGAAGATGCCGCCGTCCGATGCGACGAGCCAGTACCCGCCTTGGCCCGGGACTGCGGTCATGCCCACGACGGGCTTGTTCAGCGTGATGCTGCCCGTGCTGCCGCAGAAGTCCTGACCGAAGGCGAAGATCCCACCGTCGGAGGCCACCGTCAGATAGCCGCGTCTGCGCCCCGGTAGGCCGGGCGCAGTTCCCGAGGGGGTTGCCACCGCCGACGAACCCCGACAGCGCCGCGTCGTGATGGAACTGGGGCCACGCGCCCGCTTCGGCGGCGAGGGCGGAGTTGGAGCCCTCCACCTCGAAGTGCTGGACGATGCCCTGCACGTCATTTCCGCCAGCGGCGAAGTACCCGGCCACCGTGATGCCGATCATCCCGTCGGGCTCGGCGGTGACCAGTGCCGCGTTCTGGAACCCGTACACCTTTCCCAGCGGGACGCCGCCGTTGCCCGACCCGTCATCGACGTCGGCGAGCACAGCGCCGGATTTTCCGTCGAGGATGTACAGGCCCTTCGTCGTCGGCACGATGACGTCTTGGGACCCACCCCCGGTCAGGTCGGCGGTCGTGACCGAACCGTAGATCGCGGTCTGGGCGCCCAGGTTCTTGGACCAGATCAGCGTGCCCGTGCCCGCATTGAGCGCCCAGACCGTTCCCGACCCGTCCGGATTGACCGTGCCTTCGACCACGGCGAGTTGGCCGTTGCCCTGGACGTCAGCGAGGGCCGGGCTGCCGCCCGTGGTGCCGTCCAGCTTGTCGCTCCAGACCTGGTTGCACCTGGTGTCGTAGACCTTGACCGTGTCCTGGTCGCTGCCGTGCCAGAAACTTCCGGTGCCCGTCGCGATTCCGTAGGCCCCGCCGGGCAGGAGTGGCCCGACGGCCGGCGAGGAGTCGATCTCCTCGTTCGTGGTGGCGTTGCAGACGAGACCGCCGTGGTCGTTGTAGATCCGCAGCTGGCCCCCGTTCGAATACTGCTTCCCGTAGGCGACGCCGTTGGAGGACGCTCCTCCCACCGCGAAGTTGTCGCTCCCGGTGCCGTAAAGATCGCCCACGGCGGCAGTGGAGAACACGCTGTCGGCGGAGAACTGGGGCCACCCGGGCGCCGGCGCGCCGGTCCCGCTTTCGAGCGCGTAGGTCTCCTGGCCGAGCGCCCCACCCTCGACTAGCGACCCCCCCTCAGCGACCGGGAGCGAGGCCTGCACACCACCATCGGGGACCGTGTCGGTCGGCGGGTTGACAACGACCTGGTTCCACACCGGGCTGCCGTTCGGCGCGTACGCGTAGTAGCCGCCCTCTACGGGCGAGGCAGCGTTCCCCCCTCCGAATGTGAGGTCGCCCGTGGCCGGATTGACGGATGCCGTCGAGTCGATCGGTGAATTCCCTGGGACTCCAATTCCGTTGAAGCTCGGCGACATCGGCGTGCCGGCTCCGGGGTTGCTGTTCGCGCAACCTTGACCTGAACCGATCGTCGCCGTTCCCTCCGTGCCACCCCAACCGGGCATCGGGTTCCCGTGCACCTGATCGAACGCGTACAAGAATCCTTGCCGGTCGCCGATTTCGATCGCCGGTGTCCCGCCGTCGTTGAAGGCGACGGGCGACGCCTCGGCCACTCCGCAGGGCGCATCGTCGAGGGTGTGACTCCACAACAGCGTCGGCGTCGGCGCCGACAACGCCCCGACGGTCGGCGTACCCACCTTCGGCACACCGAGTGCGCCGAGGGCGCCGAGGGTCAGCACCATCACCGCGACGAAGATCCACGCGAGCGCGCCTCGCGTCGTCAGTCTCGCTGCGTAGCCCAAGTTCCGCCCTTTCGCTTCCTCGCCGCCCGAAAGTAGTCGCTCAGGGCACGGCGTGGAACGTCGCCAGCGGGACCGCCCGGGCGCATCGCCGGTAGCATCGATCGCCGTGCCCGCATCCCCTCCTCCAACCGACGATGCCGATGCCGCCGACGGCGATGCCGCCCACGGCGATGCGGCCGGCGGCGGGCGCGGCGAGCACACAGTCCAACGCGTCAGCGAGGCGGACGAAGCCCGAGCCGCGCAGGCCCTGCACGACGCGTTCGCGCGGCTGGCGCCGCAGGGGAGCGACGCGTGGAATTTCCTGGGGGCGTTCACGCACCTGGGTGATCGCTACGGCCCGTACCATCCCGGCGCTTCCGCCCTGTCGGACGCGCTGGCGTCCGAGCGGACCGCCGGCGCGGGCCGGCAGGGACGACTCGATCGCCTGCGGGTGCGACGCGGGCACGATGAGCGTTCCGAGCCCGGGGAGAAGACGGAGCTCGAGGAGGCGATGGGCCACGTCGTCGAAGCCTTCCGATTCCTCTCGGCGCGCGTCGCCACGCTCGAGGCCAGACTCGCCGCCGAGGACAGGCCGGTGGACGGAGCGGCCTGGTTCGTCCCTGCCCGCGAGCTCGGCCCGTGGGTCGGACCGGTCTCGGCCCATCTGCTCGCACGCACCCCGGGGGGCGACCTGGTGCATGCCGACTGCGGGGAAGGCGGCCTCCTCGAGACGCTGACCGGGCGCGGCGCCGCGGCGCACGGGGTGGAGCCCCGCGGGGCGGTCGCCCTGCCGCGCCCTCGAGCGCGGCAGCTCGGTGACGATCAGTGAGGCCTCGGAGCACCTGGCGGGTCGACCGGCGGCTTCGCTGGGCGGCATCGTGCTGAGCGGGGTGGTCGACCGCCTTCCCCTCCACGCGCTGCTCCCGCTGTTGGCGCAGTGCCGACGCACCATGGCGCGCGATGCTCCGCTCGTCGTGATCTCTGAGCTCGGGGCCGACCGCGGGGACCAGGGAGCCGGCTGCGACGGACCTCGTCGAAGGCCGGCCACTCCATGCGGTGACCTGGGAGCTGCTCCTGGATCGGGCCGGCTTCGTCGACGTGGCGCCGATGCCCGCCGCGGACCAGCAGGACCGGCGGGTCGCCGTCGCGGCAGCCGCTCCCTCGTGAGCGGGATCCACCACTTCGTCCCCGTCCTGCACCGTGGCGACGCGGTGGGCCGGCACACCCTGCGGTTGCGCGACGCGACCCGCGCCCGAGGGTTCCGTTCCGACATCTACGTCGACACCGTGGAGGCGGAGACCGAGGGTGAGACCCTGCCCGTCCTCTCCTACCCCGATCAGGCCGAGTCAGGGGACGTGGTCGTCTACCAGTTCGCCACGGCGTCGGCCATGGCGCCATGGCTGGCCCGCCGGTCCGAGACGCTGGTGGTCAACTACCACAACATCACGCCGCCAGAGCTGATGGCGCCGTGGGACAACCATCTCGCCCTGGGCCAGTTGCGCGCCCAGGGGGACCTACGCCTCCTGGCGCCCCGCACCGCGCTCGCCGTCGCCGACTCCGCCTACAACGAGATGCACCTGGCGGGGGCCGGGTTCACTGCCACAGCGGTGATCCCGCCTTCGGCGGCACTCGATTCGACCGCCAGCCGAGCACACGCCACGGCCAACGCCGCCCAACCCGGCGCCGACCCTCCGCCGCCCCGAGCGGCGGGGCACGGGGCGCGCTGGCTCGCCGTCGGGCGGGTGTCGCCGAACAAGGCGCTCGAGAGCACCATTGCCGCGCTGGCCGTCGCCCGGGCCCACGGCGACCCCGGCGCAACGCTGGAGGTCATCGGCAAGCCCGCGACGGAGTCCTACGTCGCCGCGCTGCACCGCTACGTGGCCGAGATGGGGCTCTCGCGGGCCGTCACCTTCGCCGGCCACGCGTCCGACGCCACCGTCGCGTCGGCCTACGCCAATGCGGACGTGCTCGTCGTCACGTCCGAGCACGAGGGCTTCTGCGTCCCCGTCGTCGAGGCGATGGCCGCCCGCCTGCCCGTCGTCGCCTTCGACCAGGGCGCGGTGCCGGAGGTGTTGGGCGACGCCGGGGCGCTGGTCTCCGACAAGGATCCCTACGCACTGGCCGCCGCCATCTCGGGTCTCCTGGCCGACGCCGCACGCCGGGAGGCCATGGCCGAGGCGGCGCGCCAGCGGTTGGCAGAGCTCGATCTCGCGCTCGGCCGCCGACCGCTTCGTCAGCCTTCTGGCCCCGTTGGCGCAGACCGGAGCGGCGGCGCGATGAGCGCGCATCCACCAGTTCGTCCCGATGCTGCACCGCTCCGACGCAGTCGGGCGGCACACGCTGCGGCTGCGCGAGGTCATGGTGGGGCGCGGCATCACGTCGCACATCTATGTCGAGTTGGTGGACCCCGACACGGAGTCCGAGACGCGCCCGTACGCGGACTACGCGGACGAGGCCGAGCGCGGGGACGTGCTGATCTACCAGTTCGCCACCGCGTCGGGTATCGCACGCTTCCTACGGGGCCGCACCGAGACGCTCGTCGTGAACTACCACAACGTGACGCCACCCCATCTGTACGCGTCGTGGGACAACGGGCTGGCCCGCCACCAGCTCCGCGCCCAGATGGAGCTGCGCGAGCTGGCCGCGCGTACGACCCTCGGCCTCGCCGTCTCCGCCTTCAACGAGAGCGAGCTGCGCGAGGCCGGGTACGCCCGCACCGCGGTCGTCCCTCCGGCCGCCATGGTGCCCGCCCGCCCCGCCCGCCCCGCCGCGACGGCCACGGACGCGCGCGGCCCGCGCCGCCGCCGGGGCCCGCTGGGTCAGCGTCGGCCGCCTCGCCCCGAACAAGGGCATCGAGTTCGCCGTCATGGCGCTCCTGGTGGCCAGGGAGCACCACGATCCGGCAGCGACGCTGCAGGTGGTGGGGCGGCCCGTCCTGCCGCCCTATACCGCCGCGCTGCACCGCTTCATCGACGAGATGGGCCTGCACGACGCCGTGACGTTCAGCGGCGCCCTCAGTGATGCCGACCTGCTGGCCGCGCTGGCGGGCTCCGACGTGCTCGTGGTCAGCTCGCAGCACGAGGGCTTCGGGGTTCCCGTGATCGAGGCCATGACGGTCGGCCTGCCCGTCGTCGCCAACGCGGTCGGCGCTCTGCCCGAGGTCGTGGGCGACGGGGGCCTGCTGGTCGATGCCACCGACCCCTGGGCACTCGCCGGCGCCGTGGCCCGGGTGCTGGGCGACGACGCCCTCCGGGCTTCGCTGGCCGCCACGGCGGCGCGCCGCGTCGCCGACCTGGACCTTCCCTCCGCGGGCGACCGGGCGGTGGACCTCGTCACGGCCCTGCGGGCCTGACCGGCTCCACGCCCTCCGGGCCTGACCGGCCCGGCAGAATCAGCGCCGGGTCAAGAGGCGCCGACGGCCTGCTGGACGAGGGTGACGAAGCGCCGGGTGGAGGCCGCCAGGTCGAATCCGGCGGCACGGACGCGGCCGGCTTCCGCCAGGACCTCGCGGAAGTTCGGCGTCGGTGAGCACGCGGCCGACGGCCGCCGCGAACGGCACGGCGGCCTTGTCGGGCAGGACGAGCCCCGCCCCGGCCACGGTCTCGGGGACCGCGGCGACGCCGTAGGCGACGATGGGGACGCCGTGCCCCATCGCCTCGGCCAGCGGCACGCAGAAGCCCTCGTGGTCCGACGCCATGACGAAGACGTCGGCCGCCTGGAAATAGGCCTCGAGCTCCGCGCCGCTCACCGAGCCGGCGAGGTTGACCGCGTCGTCGAGGCCGAGGTCGGTGATGAACGCGCGCAGCGCCGGCTCGTAGGTCTCGCCCAGGGGCGAGCCGACGAGGTGCAGGCGCGCCGCCGGGTCGTAGACCCGGCGCAGGACGTCGAGCATCTTCACCAGATCGTGCGGGGCCTTGTGGGGTGAGATCTTCCCCACGTAGAGGAGATCGGCGCCGCCGTCGCGCTCCTTGCGGCGGGACAGTGACGCCGCCAGTTCGTGGTCGGGGGCGTCGCTCTTCGCGTGCATGTCGATCAGCAGCGGCACCACCGCGGTGCCCTGGTAGCCGAGGGCGTGGAGCTCGGACTCGTTGAAGGCGGAGTCCGCCACGGCGAAACGGCTCTGGGGGGCCAGGCGAGCCAGCTGCGAACGTCCCAGCGCCGCCTCGTAGGCGACCGCGGGCTCCCACGGCGCAGCAGGTCGGCCGGCGTGATGTTGTGGTAGTTCACCAGCTTGGGCTCGGCGCGGGCCGCGAGGATGTCGTACACCGGGCTCCCGATGGACGCCTGGTACAGGAGCCAACGGTCACGGGCCGAGCGCCCGAGCTCAATGACCGGGCGCCCCTCGTGCTGCACGTCGGGGGTGAAGCTGCCGTAGAAGACGTCCGACTCGATCCCGGCGGCGCGCAACCCGTCGCGCAGGTGCAACGTGTGCACCCCGATGGCGTCGCGGCTGGCGAGTGACGGTATGACCTGGTCGACCCGCACGGCCGTGCAGTGTACCGGCGCACTCCGCACCCCGATTGCGTCGCCCATGCACGAAATTTCCCAGGTCGCGGCACTAGCATCGTCGGATCGTGCTGTTCGGAACGGATGTCGCGCGCCCCGGTCTCCTCCGTCGTCGCGCCTCGGTGGCGTTGGCCTCGATCGGCCTTTCGCTCACCTTCGTGGTGCCCGCCGCCCTGTTCGGCTCCACGTCTGCCTCGGCGGCCGGCCTCGGTGCTCCGGACCGGCCCTCCGTGCCGGCGCTGACCCCGTCCGTCCAGGCGCACGCCTTGCCCGCCGACTCCACCACCGTGCGGATCGCCATGACCGAGAACGACGGCCTCGACGTGATTGTGCAGTCGCTGGGCGGCGTGTCCGCGCCGGGAGTTCCGAACGCGTCCGCCGTCCGGTTCCGCCAGACCGCGGGGACGTGGGCCGTCGACACCGGTCCCGGTTGTGCCGGCCCGTGGACCCAGGTGTCGACCAATCAGACCACGCCCACCGCCTCGCCCGTCAGCGGCGGGCTGCTCCAGCTGTGCGTCGCCAGCTACAGCCCGATCGTCCACGGCACGTTGACGGCGCTCTACAACTCGCTCAGCCAGGCGAGGACCGTGAACACGCTGCCGCTCGAGCAGTACGTGGGGGACACGGTGCCCGGGGAGTCCCCTTCGAGTTGGAGCAGCCTGGGCGGCCCGGGCCCCCAGTCGATGAACTGGGGCTTCCAGGAGCTCGAGGCCCAGGCCATCGCGGTCCGTTCCTATGTCCTGGCCAACCTGGGCGGGTACGGCGGCTACGCCGACACCTGCGACCTGCTGTGCCAGACCTACCGCGGCACCGAGTACGAGTCGGCTGCCAGCGTGGCCGCGGCCGACGACACGGCCGGCCAGGTCATGGTCATGCCCGGTGGCCAGATCGCCACGACCGAATACTCGTCCTCCACGGGTGGCTACACCGCGAGTTCGGCCAGTGGCCAATCGCCGTTCACCCCCGTGCCCGACGACGGCGATGCCGTGTGCATCACCAACGGGTGCAACTCCAACCACCACTGGACCACGTCGGTCAGCTCGTCCACCATCCAGTCGACGTGGCCGCAGATCGGCTCGTTCATCGGCTTCGGCGGAGTGACGACGGATCCGGGCCAGCCCTTCGACTTCGGCTTCGGGCGGGTGGACACCATCACCCTCCACGGAACGGCCCAGGACCTCACCATCCCCGGCACCGAGTTCTCCGGCAGGCTCGGGTTCCTTTCGGACCTCTTCACCGCGGCGCAGAGCGGGAGCACCGTCAACATCACCGGCCAGGGCTGGGGGCACGGCATCGGGATGGGCCAGTGGGGCGCGCTCGGGGTACGCCATCGGCCAGGACCACGGGGCGGGGAACTGGACCTACGCGGCAGATCGTGACCCACTACTACGCACCCGCCCAGTTGAGCAGCCTTCCGGGCGGCAGCGGCAGCGGCGTCGGCGGGTACTGGATCAACGCCACGGACGGCGGCGTGTTCAGCTTCGGGAACGCGCGGTTCTGGGGCAGCACCGGTGGCATGGTGCTGAACAAGCCGGTGGTGGGGATCGCCGCGGACGGCACGGGCGGCTACTGGGAGGTGGCGTCGGACGGCGGCGTGTTCAGCTTCGGCGACGCGGCGTTCCTCGGCAGCACCGGCAGCATCGTGCTCAACCGGCCCATGGTGGGGATGGCGGAGACGCCCGACGGCGGCGGCTACTGGCTGGTCGCCTCCGACGGGGGGATCTTCGCCTACGGCGACGCCTTCTTCTACGGGAGCACGGGGAGCCTGACCCTGAACAAGCCCGTCATCGGGATGGTGCCCACCCACGACGGAGGGGGCTACTGGCTGATCGCCTCCGACGGCGGGATCTTCGCCTACGGCGACGCCCAATTCCACGGCTCTCTCGGCTCGAACCCGCCACCGACGCCGATCGTCGGCGTCGCGCCCTCGGCCGACGGCGGCGGGTACTACATGCTCGAGGCCAACGGCACGCCGCACAACTTCGGCGACGCCGCGGCGGTCTCCCTGACGTCGGGCTCCCTCTCGAACCTGGCCAGTCCCATGACGGCCATGATCCCGGACTTCAGCGGGCAGGGGTTCGACGCCGTCAACGGCAGCGGCCAGGCCTTCGGCTACGGCGACGCGCCGTACTTCGGTGACGTGACCACCGCGGTCAGCGGCTACTCAGGCCACGTGGTCGGCATCGCCGCCACCCCCGGCTGAGGCCGCGACCTCGGCCAGGCGGGGGAAGCGGCGCAGGCTCCCGAACGGACCGAGCCGGCCGGCATCGACGCCATGGTCGGCGGCGTTGAGCAACCGGAGGTCCCCCCGGCTGTTGCCGTAGGCCCACAGGATGGGTTGCTCGCCCCCGTTGCCCGACAGCAGGCCCTGGGCGCGGAGGTGGACGACGAGGCGCGCGTACTTCTCGGCCCCCCGGCAGTTCTTGCCCTCGTAGCCGCCGGTGAGGAGCCCGCCACCACCGACGGCCAGCCGGGTGGCCACGACACCGTCGACCCCGAGCTCCTTGCCGGCGGGGCTCACGTAGCACTCGGGCGATGCCGACACGATCACGACGTGGTGGCCCTGCCGGCGGTGCCACTCGAGCCGCCGGCCGGCGTCCGTGCGCAGGTGGCGCCGCACGAACCGGCGCGCAAAGGCGGCGGAACTGCGGTCGACCTCGTCGACCGGGAGGCCGCCGAGGAGGCGAGTGAAGAGCTTCTCCTTCACCTCGTCGGCCACGGTCCCCCCCGCGAGGGCGGCGTGCACGAGCCCGGGGGAGAGTGCGACGACGGCCCGCAGGACGGGCCACAGGCCGCGCAGGCCGACCAGGAACGGGAAGACGCTGCCCGAATCGGTGAGCGTGCCGTCGAAGTCGAAGGCGGCGACCGTCGGGCGCCCGTTCGAACCGGGCTCGTCCTCGGCCTGGTCAGTCGAGCGCAAGGCCACCGCGGCCGGCACCTCCTGCGAACCGGGCCGCTCCTTCGAGCGTCTCGCCACTGCGGATGACGTCGCGGCCTCGCCGGGCCTCCCCGACGGCGGCGTCCTCCTCCGTCAGCCCCCATTGCTCCAACGCGCTCATGCGGTCCGAGCGCAGGCAGACCTGGGGGAGCGCGGCCAGCTGGTGGGCCAGGGCGCGGGCGGCCGCCAGGGCCTGGCCCGGCGGTACGACGCGGTTGGCCAGACCCATCTGCAGGGCCTCGGGAGCCTGGACTGCACGCCCGGTGAGGATGAGGTCCATGGCGCGGCCGTGCCCGACGATGCGGGGGAGGCGCACCGTGCCCAGGTCGCACAGCGGCACGCCGAAGCGGCGGCAGAACACGCCGAAGACCGCGTCGTCGGCCGCCACCCGCAGGTCGCACCACAGCGCCAGCTCGATCCCGCCTGCGACCGCGTACCCCTCGACGGCGGCGATCACCGGCTTGGACAGGGTCAGCCGGGTCGGTCCCATGGGTCCGGGCCCGTGGTCGGGGATGGGCCGCCGGTCCCCCTCGGCCACGGCCTTGAGGTCGGCGCCGGCACAGAAGGACCCCTGCGATCCGGTGAGGACGGCCACCGAGCGCTCGTCGTCGGCATCGAAGGCCACGAAGGCCGCTCGGAGCTGGTCGGCACAGACGCTGTCGACCGCATTGCGCCGCTCGGGGCGGTTGATCGTGACCACCGTCACCGGGCCGTCGTGCTCGACCACCACGGTGTCGGCGCGGTAGGGCACGTAGGTCCCCTCGGCCGGCCCGGCGTCGAGCTGGGTGTCCTCCATGGGGGCATTCTCGCACGGCCGGACCGACCACCCGCACATCGACGCGGGACCGATACCCTGGTGGAGGGCACTTTCCGGGTTCCCGCCCTGGACGGCACAAATATGACCAATCGTGTCGACAATTGCCGGAGCACCCGGTAAGGTCTCATGCCTCACGTACGCGATCGTCACGACTTCAGGAGGAGACATGGCAGTACGACTCGGGGACACCGCTCCCGACTTCACCGCCGACACCACCGACGGCACCATCAATTTCCACGAATGGCTCGGGGACAGCTGGGGCATCCTCTTCTCCCACCCCAAGGACTTCACCCCGGTCTGCACCACCGAGCTGGGCGCCTTCTCCAAGGCCAAGCCCGAGTTCGACAAGCGCAACGCCAAGCTGATCGGCCTCTCCGTCGACTCGGTCGAGTCCCACAAGGGCTGGGCCGGCGACATCGAGGAGACCCAGGGCTCGGCGCTGGCCTTCCCGCTGATCGGCGACGAGGACCGCAAGGTGGCGGACCTCTACGACATGATCCACCCCAACGCCAACGACACCCTGACGGTGCGCTCGGTCTTCATCATCGGGCCGGACAAGAAGGTCAAGCTCACGCTGACCTACCCCGCCTCGACGGGCCGCAACGTCGACGAGATCCTCCGGGTGCTCGACTCGCTGCAGCTGACGGCCGACTACAAGGTGGCCACGCCGGTCAACTGGACCGAGGGCGAGGACGTCATCATCGTGCCGGCGGTCAGCGACGACGAGGCCAAGGAGCGCTTCCCCAAGGGCTGGAAGGCCCTCAAGCCCTACCTGCGGGTGACGCCCCAGCCCAACCGCTGAGGAACCGGGCGACCGCGGTCGCCCACCCGAATCTGTCGAACGTGCCGGCCCCCGGGCCGGCACGTTCGCGTCCAGCGGTCCCGGTCGCGGTGTGAGCGGTCACAGCCTCGGGGCACAATCACACCGGCGCCGCTGCGCCGTCGACCGTCGCGGGGAGCCGTCGACCAACGTAGAGGAGGACCCGTGAACGAAGCAGAGGTGTTCGTCCTGGCCGATCGGGCTCTGGCCGCGCGTGGTGGCGCGGATCCGGCCCGAGCAGTGGGACATGACGATGCCCCCCAACTTCGCCACCCGGAGCCACCCGACCGCGCCCGGGCTGCGCGAGGTCATCAACTACCACGCCTACGACGACGCCTGGGTGCCCGACACGCTGGCCGGACGGACGATGGCGGAGGCGGGGGCCGCGAAATACGACGGCGACCTCCTGGGCGACGACCCGATCGGGCGCTTCGAGGCCATCGTGGCCGACGCCTGCGCGGCGGCGTCCGCCGTCACGGATCTCGACGCCGTGGCGCACCTCTCCTTCGGCGACTACACGGTGCGCGAGTACTTCTGGCAGATCAACTCGTTCCGCGGCCCTGCGGGCGCACGACATCGCCCGCGCCATCGGGGTCGACCCGGACCTGTCACCCGAGCTGGTGCAGGGGATCTGGGACGAGGTGAGCCCCCATGCGGAGGAGTGGCGCACCATCGGCGTCTACCCGGCCGCCGTCGCGGTGCCCGAGGACGCCCCCCTGCTGGACCGCCTGCTCGGGCTCACCGGCCGGGAGCCCGACGGCGCCTGACCGTGCCTGACGGCTGGGCCGTCAGGCCGGCGGGCCGACCAGCTCGTCGCGCAGCTCTCGCTTGAGCACCTTCCCCTGCGGGTTGCGCGGCAGGGGCTCGGAGCGGAACCAGATGTGGGTCGGGACCATGAAGCCGGCCAGGCGCGCCTTGACGTGCAGCGCGAGCTCGTCCGCGGTGACCTTGGCGCCCGGTCGCAGGACGATCACCGCGCCCACCTCCTCGCCGAGGGTCGGCTCCGGGACGCCGATCACGGCGCAGTCCGCCACGGCGGGGTGCTCGAAGAGGGCGGCCTCGACCTGCACCGAGTACACGTTCTCGCCGCCCCGGATGATCATGTCCTTGGCGCGGTCGACGATGTAGATGAAGCCGTCGTCGTCGAGGCGGGCGACGTCGCCGGTGTGGAGCCAGCCCCGGGAGAAGGTCTTGGCCGTCTCCTCCGGGCGGTTCCAGTAGCCGCGCACCACGTTGGGGCCCTTGATCCACAGCTCGCCCCGCACGTCGGGCCCGCGGGGCACCGTGTCGTCGGGCTCGGTGCCCGGGAAGTCCTCCGGCAGCACGGCCACGTCGCAGACGGGCACCGGCGGCCCGACGCTCTCGGGCTTGGCCACGTAGTCAGCGCCGGCGTTCATGGAGGTCACCGACGACGTCTCGGTCAACCCGTAGCCGTTGGAGGGTTGCCCGATCGGCCACGCCTCGCGGATGCGGCGCACGAGATCGGGCGGGGCCGGGGCGCCGCCGTAGGACACGCCGCGGATGGAGGAGGTGTCGTACTTGGAGAAGTTGGGCGAATCGAGCACCTGCATGACCATGGCCGGCACGCCGCCGAAGGTGCCGATCTGCTCGCGCTCGATCAGCTGCAGCGCCCGCTCGGGGTCGAAGTGGTGCATCATCACGATCTTCCCGCCGGCGGCGATGTTCGAGACCATGACCGAGTGGCACCCGGTCGCGTGGAAGAGGGGCACCGAGAGCAGGAAGGCCGGCTGCGTCTTCTCGGCCGTGGACTCCAGGGCCGGGCGGCCGTAGCGCATGGAGCCGCGGGTGTTGATGAAGAAGAGGCTCATGAGGTTGGTGCACATGTTGCGGTGCGTGCCCACCGCGCCCTTGGGCCGACCGGTGGTGCCCGACGTGTAGAAGATGGTGGCGTCGTCCTCGGGGTCGATGGTGAGCTCGGGGGGCGAGGCCGACTCGTCCACGGCACCGAGAGCCAACGGGAAGGGCCATTCGGCCACCGGCGTGTCCGGACCCGGCTCACGGACGGACAGGGGAGCCTCGGGCGCGGTGCGGTGCTCGTCGGCGACCACGACCGCCGCGAGCTCGGGCAGGCCGGCGAGAACGGGCCGGATGCGCTCGGCCCGCTCGCTGTCGACGAAGGCGACCTTCGATGCGGAGTCCTCGAGCCCGTAGCGCAGCTCCTCGCCGCTCCACCATGCATTGAGCGGCACGACGATGGCCCCCGCGAGGGTGGCCCCCCAGAAGGCCATGATCCACTCGGGCAGGTTGCGCATGATGATGGCGACACGGTCGCCCTGGGCGATACCGAAGGTGGAGCGGAGCCGGTGCGCCAGCGTGCAGGCGATGCGGTAGTTCTCGGCGAAGGTGGTGCGCTCGTCCTCGTAGACGAGGAAGGTGGCGTCGCCGTGCGCGAGCGACATGTCGATGACCGCACGCAGCGACGGTGGCGCGTGCTTCCAGGTCCGCGTCGGCACCCCGCGGATGTCGAGCTCCTCCATCTCGAAGAGCTGCCCGGGGGAGGTGAGCTCGGCGTTGGCCTCGCTCATGGACATGGTCGGCTGGTCGGCAGCGGCGTCGCTCACGTTCCGTCCTCCTCGGTCGATGCGGGCCCGTCGAAGAGGGCCCCGCGGTAGTAGGCCAGTTCGCTCAGGCTCTCCCGGATGTCCTGGAGGGCCCGATGGCCCCCCTTCTTGTCGGGGGCCGCCTTGTAGACCTCGGGCCGCCAACGACGGCAGAGCTCCTTGACCGTCGAGACGTCGACGGAGCGGTAGTGGAGGTAGTCCTCTATCTCGGGCAGGAACGTGGCCAGGAAGCGCCGGTCGGTCCCGATGGAATTCCCCGCCAGGGGAACGGTGCGGGGCTCGGGGATGTGCTTCTTCAGGAACGCCAGCGTCTGTGCCCCGGCGTCGGCCAGGCTGAGCGTCGACGCCTCCATGTCGGCGAGCAGGCCCGAGCGCTCGTGCATGGAGCGCACGAAGTCGTCCATCCCTGCCACCTGTTCCGGCGTGGCGTGCACGACCAGGTCGGGGCCCTCCTCCACGACGCGCAGGTCGTCGTCGGTGACGAGACAGGCGATCTCGACGATCGTGTGGCGGGCCGGATCCAGCCCGGTCATCTCGAGATCCATCCAGGCCAGCATGCGGCGGCATGTTACCGGTCGGTCCACCGGGCCGGGCCATGGGGGACCGGCCCTGTAATGTCCGGCGATGCTGCGCGTGCCCCTGCATCAGCTCGACGACGAGCTGCCGCTGCCCGGCTACGCACGCGAGGGCGACGCCGGTGCGGACCTCTTCGCCCGGACCGACGTGGTGCTGGCCTGCCGGGGGGGTCGCGCCGTCGTCCCCACCGGCCTGGCCATCGGCATCCCGGCGGGCTATGCGGGCCTCGTGCTCCCGCGCAGCGGCCTGGCGGTGCGCCACGGCGTCACCTGCCTGAACGCACCCGGGCTGATCGACTCGGGCTACCGGGGCGAGGTGCAGGTCGTGCTGGTGAACCACGATCCCGAGCACGACTACGAGGTCAGCCGGGGCGATCGCATCGCCCAGCTCGTGCTGGTGCGGGTGGAGGAGGCCGACTTCGACCTCGTCGCCGAGGACGGCCTCGGCGCGTCGCACCGGGGTGGGGGCGGCTTCGGGCACACGGGCAGGTGACGGAGTCCCGCCAAGGGGGTAAGAAGGTGGCAATGCAATCGCTGGTCGGCATGGACGCCGCCTTCCTCTCCTTGGAGACGCCCACGACGCCGATGCACGTGGGCGTCGCCCTGCTGCTCGACCCTCCGGAGGGGACGCGCTCGCTCTTCTCGCCCTCGACCCGCTACGCGCAGATCCGCCGCGTCATTGAGCAGCGGCTCCACCTCATCGCCCCGCTGCGGCAGCGGGCCATCCGGGTGCCCTTCGGCCTGCACCACCCGGTCTGGGTCGAGGACCCCGACTTCGAGCTCGACGACCACCTGAGCCGGGCCAGCCTGCCCTCGCCCGGGGGGAAGGCGGAGCTCGATGCGTTCGTGGCCTCCGTGATGACCCGCCAGCTCGACCCCGACCGCCCGCTGTGGGAGATGCACGTGGTCGAGGGGCTGGCGGACGAGCGCACGGCGCTGATCGCCAAGGTGCACCACGCCATCCTCGACGGGGTCAGCGGCGCGTCCGTGCTGGCGGCCTTCTTGGACTTCAACCCGCGGTCGCGGGTCGTGGCGCTCCCGCCGAAGTGGGACCCGGCGCCGTTGCCGTCCAACACGCAGGTGCTGCGCCACGCGGTGTCCTCACTGGCACACCAACCGGGTGACGCGCTGAGCACCATCTCGGCGGGCGTGGACGCGGTGGCGGACCTCGGGATGCACAACCGCGAGCTGGTGGGACGCGGTGAGGACCCGCCGCCGGGCTTCTTCACCGCGCCCAAGACGTCGTTCAACGGCGCGGTGTCCAACCGGAAGCGGTTCGCGTCGCTCACGGTGCCGCTGGAGGATGTGAAGCTGGTGGGCCAGTCGTTCGAGGCGACCGTGAACGACGTCATCCTGGCCGTGGTCTCGGGCGGTCTGCGCCGGCTGCTCGACGCACGGGGTGAGGACGCCGGGCAGTCGATGGTGGCGATGGTGCCCGTCTCGACGCGGCCGGCAGGGCAGGGAGAGGAGCTGGGGAACCAGGTCTCGGGCATGCTCGTCTCGCTGGCGAGCGACATGGACGACCCGGTGCTCCGGCTCGATGCCATCTCGGAGTCGTCGCGCGTCGCCAAGGAGCAGGAGAAGCTGCACCGGGGCCGCTTCGTCGGCGACCTGGCCCAGCTCGCCCTTCCCGCACTGACGACCCGGTTGGCGCGTGCCATGGCGGGGACACGCCTCTTCGACAAGGTCCGGCCCCCGTTCAACGTCACCGTCTCGAGCGTGCGGGGCCCCGACTTCTCGCTCTTCTGCGCCGGGAGCCGCGTCGTCGACATGTACCCGGTCGGGCCGATCGCCGAGGGGATCGGGATCAACGTCACGGTGTTCTCGTATCTCGACCAGGTTCACTTCGGGCTGCTGGCCTGCCGCAAGCTGCTGCCCGAGCTCGACCAGCTGGCCGTGCACCTCGACGACGCGCTCGGCGAGCTCGTCGTGCGCGCGCTCGACGCCCGGGGGGCGACGGCCTGAGCCTCCCGGTGGGGCCCGAGAGGCGGGCATTGCGGGCCGGGGGAGAGGGCCCGCAATGCCCTTCCTCTGTGGGAGGCGGGGGAGGGGGACGAAGTGCGGGCTGCCGCTACGAGCCGGAGGTCGACCCCGAGCTCGGGGCCGTGGGCGCGGTGGTGCCGGATCCTGCGGGTGGCGGGCCGGGGTGGCTGCCGGAGCCGCCCATGTTCGGGCAGTTCTTCGTCGAGCCCGAGCCGGACGTGCTGCTCGATCCGGAGGAGGCGCCCGAGGAGCCGGACGAGCCGGAGCTGGTGCTGCCCGATCCGGAATTCCCCGTGCTCGTCGACGGGGTCGTCGTCGACGGAGTGGTCGTCGAGGAGTCCGAGCTCGACGAATTCGAAGCGGCAGTCGTCCCCGAGTTGCCTGTCGTGCTCGAGGTCGTGGCGGCGCTGGCGACCAGGGCGCCGCCGGCCAGGAGGCCGGAAGCGAGTGCGCCGGTGGCCAGCGCAGTGCGAAGGCGGATCTTCATGGGTGGGAGCCCTTTCGTTTCGTGTCCTGCACCCGCCCATTCGGGCCGGCACCGCACAGGCTGCGCCCGGCACCTGTGGGCGGGCGCAGAATCACGTAGGGGCGTGGGCCGAGTTACCTGACGATCAGGTGACGATTCACAGGAACGCCGGTGTTACGTACCTGCGAGCTCCCGGTAGTGCCGCCGCCAGATCAGCTTGTAGACGCGGGTCCAGCGGGGGATGGAGCGCAGGCCCGGGATGAAGGGCAAGAAGATCAACCCGGCGGAGAGCACCATCATGATGACCCAGACCTCGAGGTCGGCGTTGTCCGACTGATTGATCGGGTACACCTGGTACCACATGGTGTACAACCACAACCAGGCCTGGCCCGGGTAGTTCCCGGTCTCGTTCATCATGCCCCACTGGCTGCCCTGCAGATGCTGGGCACCGGCCTGGTTCTCCAGGTACGTGCCGTCGGCGAGGAACAGCAGCGGCTTGGTGTAGTCCGTGTTGTAGAACTGGCCCTCGCTGAGCAGCGTCCCGTCGAGACCGCCGGTCTGCGCCATGGCCGTCAGCGAGCCGATGATGATGCCGACGGGACCGTAACGCCCCGGGGGAACATGGAGGCGGCCGTTGACGGCCGCCGCGTTGGCAACCGCCTTCTCGTAGGCGGTCGTCCACGCGCTCTGCTGGGCCGGCGACGCGCTCTGGTAGATGTCGATGGCCCTCTGGATTCCGGGCTGGCTCGGCAGCGTCCGCAGAGGTCCGATGACGAAGTCCTTGGCGGTGTCGATGGGCTGGTGGACGCCGAACCACTGGTCGGGCTCGAAGAAGCCCATGTGCTGCGCGACGTCCGGGGTCGAGTTGTAGGGCGGCCCGTAGGAGGCCGTGCCGCTGGTCCCGTCGAGCTCTGTGATGGCCGTCTGCGCGAAGTCGACCGGGTTGATGGCCGACCACCGCTTCAGCGTGACGGACGGTTCGTCGGGTGAGGAGAAGACGACCGCCATGAGCACGATGAGCACCGCGACGGCGAGGAAGGCGACGAAGGCCTCCTTCAGGATGTCGTAGGGGACGTAGGCACCCTTCCACTCCTTGACGTCGCGGTCGGGCTTGAAGCGGCGCGCCCTCTTGGTGCGGGGGCTCATGCGGGCTCCTCGGCGGGCGAGGCAGCCGTCGCGTCAGAGTGGTCGCCACCCACCTCGAAGGGAGGGACGATGCCGTGTCGCCGCACGAGCAGCACGTGCAACCCGACGATGATGACGATCCCGATGGGCAGCAGCACGATGTGCCACATCAACATCTGGCCGAAGTTGAGCACGTTCCAGACGGCGCCGGCGCCGGTGGCGTTGATGCCGTCCTTGGCCTGCGTCGAGATCCACTGGGAGTCGAAGTTCTGCTGTGAGATGTAGCCGGTGAAGGCGGCTGGCACGGACACCAGGAAGGCGACGACACCGCTGGCCCACGTGAGACGGCGGTTCCCGCGCCAGGCCGCCATGAAGAACTTGCCCCACAGGTGGATCACCATGAAGAAGAACATGGCTTCGACGCTCCAGAGGTGCAGCGAGTTCACGAAGTGCCCGGTGGAGGACACGTGCCACCAGCTCGGGCCCATGATGGCGAGGACGCAGCCCGTGATGATGACCCAGGCCAGGCTGACGACGGTCAGCACGCCGAAGACGTAGATCCACGAGGCCATGTAGGCGGGCTGGCGGTCGGGGAGGAGCTGGTCCGGCGGGAAGGCCGATTCGGCCGCACGGCGCATGCGCGCGGTCCACTGCTTCGACTCCGTTGTGGCCGGCGTGGTTGCGGGGGCTTCGGTGTCGAGGCTCATTGGCTGTCCCTCTTGCGCTTCGGGAACGGCAGGAGGATCGCCAGCACGAACACGACCACCATCAGGCCGATGACGACGAGGTTGGCGACGGAGATCTGGATGAAGCCCCAGTGGATGTAGCGGCCGGTCCCACCGAGGTTGACCAGCGCTCCCAGCAGGGCTCCGAGGATCATGGGGTCACCCTAAGCCCGCATCTTCGATTTGGTCAGGGACCTTTGTCACATCGTTTCGGATCTGAGGGACCCTGTCGGCGCTGTTCAGCGCTTGGTCGCCCGCCAGCAGTAGGAGCGGAACGGGACCTCGATGACATCGGTCCCGACGAACGCAGGGAGGGAGTCGAGGAACTCCGCCATGGAGGAGAGGTGTCGCCGGCGCGTCTGCCTCGTCCATGGTGATCACGGAGCTGTAGGTCGTCGCCAGCGCGATCAGGTCGGCCTTCGTCATGGGCCGGATCCAGCGGAAGAGGGCGGTCTCCGGCTGGAGGAACGGGCTCTGACCGCCGATCTCGACGTTCACCGCATGCCGCTGGCGGCGGCGCGAGTCGACGTCGGCCTGTTCCTCGGGGTCGAAGACGATGCCACCGGCCCACAGCGATCGCATCCAGTCGACCGAGCGGTCAGGGCCGCTCCACACGAGGGACAGGCGCCCTGCCGGCCGCAGCACCCTCGCCACCTCGGGGACGGCGCGCTCCTCGTCGACCCAGTGCCATGCGGAAGAGGCGATGACGACGTCATAGGACGATGTCGGTGCGGGGAGCTCCTCGGCGTGGCCGGCCAGGACCTCGACGCGTGCGTTGCCGGCCACGAGAACCCCGCGCATGCGTTCGTCAGGCTCGACGGCGGTCACGCGGGCCACCCGCTCGGCCAGCAGACGGGTCAGGATGCCGGTGCCGGCGCCGATCTCGAGCACGTCAGTGGTGCCCTCGGGGATCAGCCAGTCGAGCGCCTCAGCCGAGGGACCGGGTCGGAGCCGGTCGTACTCGTCGGCGACGGCACCGAAGGAGCGGCTCAGGATCTTCGAGGTCTCGTCCTGTTGCACGACGGCAATCTACCCAGGCAAGCTGCAGGCCTGACGCGGGCTGGCCGGGTCGGTGAATGGCCGGCCGGGTCCGGCCGGGCGGCCCCTCTCGGCTGTCGGTGGGCGCGATAGAATGGTGGGTCCACGCGGAAGTGGCGCAGTGGTAGCGCATCACCTTGCCAAGGTGAGGGTCGCGGGTTCGAATCCCGTCTTCCGCTCCAAAAAAATTTCGGTTCATCAATTTCGGTTTATCAATTAAGAGGCAGTTTTTCAACGCTCGCTGAAGTGCGTCTCTAAGGGGATCGCCGCTCAACCTTGCCACTTGGCAAATGAGTCGGAGTCAGCTGATGACGGTTCAAGTTGTGGAGCCCGCTGGCGCGGATGGCGATGCGTGCATCCCTGAAGCGGCCTCTTCGACTTTGGGCGATGTGTCGAGTTCCATTGTGGCTACATCCATCTCGCCCGGAAGTCCTTTGAGCTCAATGGTCCGTACCGGCCCGGTACGAATATCAATTGTCGCAAGCGTCCAAAGTCGAGGTGCTGGCGACGATATCTCCACCGGCGCCAAGCGCCGAGATCCTCGCCGCCTCGTGTACACCACGCCCACTGATCCCTCCAGCATCCCGGCTTGCCTCGGCAAAGTGAACCCCGATGCGGACTCTGACCTCGTTCGTTTCTGCTTGGATAGCAATCGCACACAGAAGCGCGCTGTCGACCGAAGGAAACCCGACAAAAAACCCGTCTCCGGTACCAGTGTAGATTTCGCCTCGATGCGTAGCGAACAGCGACCGCAAGGTGGCGTCGTGACGCCGCAGCACCGCAAGCCACGCTTCGTCCCCCATCGAGGCCAACATTGACGTCGACCCCTCAATGTCCGTGAACATCATCGCCACAGCGATGCGTTCGGTTGATTGCGCTCGACCGAGTTGACCGAGGAGCCTCTCGGTATCGATTGTCGCACCCAGGCGCGCGAACGTTTCGAGCGCCGTCTCGAGCTGGACGACCCGCGTTGCCGGCGTCTCGACATTGGCGAGGGCCACGCGGGACACCGCTTCGTCATACGGCGCGGGCACTTGACGCCACAATTCGACCGCGGACCGGAGCAGATCGAGAGCCGCGCCACGATCGCCCCGAGCCGTGGCGACCAGGCCAGCACCGGTCGCCGCCCTCGCCTGATGGATCGGCGTCTTCCACCGGGCGGCCATCGCTGCGAGTTCAGCGGCTGCCACTCCAGCTTCATCCACCATCCCAGCCGCCAGTCGCGCCTCGACCGCCACGTGGAGCAGGCGAGAGCGTTCAAATTGATCGCTGGTGGCCCCCAGTCCCTCCTCGAGCAATGCCAGTGCCGTCACCGGGTTCCCCCGCGTCAACTCGAGCGAGGCGAGCCCCGGCAGCCCTCGGTGACCGAGTTCCTTGCACTTGGCGAAGGCGTGCGCCGCCGCCTCGAGGTCACCCCGGTACAGGCTCACCTCGCCGAGCTCGTAAAAGGCGCCAGCGGCGTGGCCGATGTGCCACGTCCCGAGCTCCTCGCAGACCGAGGCCAGCTCCAACTCGGCCTTCGCCCACTCACCGCGGATCCGCAACATCTCCGCTCGATGCATCCGGCAGTCGCCGGGATACTCGGCTATTCCGCTGATGGAGCATCGACCGACCTCGTTGGTCCACTCCCAGGCCCTGTCGAGATCACCCCATGAGGCGCAGGTGCTGATCGTGCCGCAAAAGATGTAGGCGGAGGCGAATTCACCGAGACACCCGCTTACGGCGAGGGCCATTGCCGAGTCCACCAGGGGAGCGCCCTCGTCGACCCGGCCTTGCATGATCAGGATCTGGCCCTTGAGGAGCGTGGCCAATGCCTTGGCATCGTCGGCTGCACCGAGCCGCCGGGCTCGAATGATGATCGCCTCGGCCGCTTCCAACGCCTTGTCCTCCTGTCCGGCCCCGCTCGCCACCATTGCCTCGAGCAGCGAAAAGGTGATCGCCTCCTCGCATTCGCCCTGGTCGGCAAGAAGTTCCTTGGCCTGCTGTGCCCATCCGATCCCGACCGCCGTCGAGTTGCGGGCGAGGTGCATCATTGCGCTCACGATCGCGAGCCGAGCCGCTCGGCGCGGCTGGTCGGCAGCGCACCAGCGAGAATGCCCGCTGACGCGCCGCCGAGGCTTCATCGGGTCTGCCACTGAATGTCGCCGCCGCCGCCAGGAGCTCGAGCTCGTCGGGAGCGAGCGGTTCGGTCCCATCCGCTTCTACGAGCGCCGCATACGCGTCAAGCCACCGGCTCTCGTGAGCCGCCGTACGAGCAGTGACGAGCAATGCCGGGCCATCGGTCACAACGTGCGCACCACATGCGTAGGGTTCATGGCCAGTCCGGGAGTCAAAGTCGCTTGCCGATGGACTGTTTGGCGGCGATCCGGTCGCTGAGAACTCCTGCGCCCGGACCGGTCAACTCGTGGATCGCACTGCCGCGGCCATTGATCCCCATGAGATTGCTTCACCGGGTCCCCGCAACTCCGTCCCCTGCCCGGCCGACCAGTCAGAGTCGGTCGCAACGAGGTGGAGACCCTGCGCGAGCTTGTGTGACTCGGGTATGAGAGTGAGACTCCCCGAGCGGGTGAGGCAGAGGTCCAAGATCCGGGTGAGACGATCATCCGGAATTTTGCGATCCAACCCCAGAGGTCTGCGAACGTCCTGTTGGTGGATCATGAGCTCGCCGAGGTTGACCTGATTGCACTGCCCTGGCGAGGCAAACCACTCGAGCAAACTGTCGTTCGAACGAGCGCCATCGCGTGCAATCTGTTGCGCAGTGACTCGGGCAGCCCCCAAGAGGGCGCCGCGGAGGAGAAAGCCGACCGCCTCTGTCGTTTTGCGGTGGATATGCCACGTCACATGAACGACAGTCTCGCGGATGCTCCATCCGTCGCACAGAGACGGAGCCGTCCACTGTTCATCGGTTAAGTCACGGGCGAGTGCCACGAACGCTGCGTGTTCGGCGTCGAACTCACTTTGCAATGCCGCGTGGGCCATTAGCCAGTCACCATTTGGGACTGTATCGGATCACGTAGCAAACCTAGGTAAGGTCTTCTGAGCGGGTTCCGGCCGTCGCCCGCACGGACGGGTCAAACTGTGAGCAAATTTCTCGGGTAACGCGAAACTCGGAGAGGTCGATGGCCAAAGTCCTGTGCGTGCTGTACGACGACCCCGTCGAGGGCTACCCCAGTTCCTACGCCCGCAACGACATCCCGACCATCATCACCTACCCCGGAGGCCAGCGCGCGCCCACACCGACCACCGTCGACTTCACGCCGGGCCAGCTGCTGGGCAGCGTCTCAGGTGAGCTGGGCTTGCGTGCCTTCCTCGAGACGGCAGGGCACACGCTTGTGGTGACCTCTGACAAGGATGGTCCCGATTCCGCGTTCGAGAGAGAGCTCCCCGACTCCGACGTGGTCATCTCACAGCCGTTCTGGCCGGCATACCTGACCGCCGAGCGGATCGCCAAGGCACCCAAGCTAAAGCTCGCCGTCACTGCCGGTATCGGTTCCGACCACGTCGACCTGCAGGCCGCCGCGGCAGCCCGTCTCACGGTGGCAGAGGTGACCTACTCGAACAGCATCAGCGTCTCGGAGCACGTGGTGATGATGATCCTCGCCCTTGTACGCAACTACATCCCTTCATACGGGTGGGTCGTGCGGGGCGGCTGGAATATTGCCGACTGCGTCGAGCGCTCCTACGACCTTGAGGGCATGGCTGTGGGCACAGTGGCAGCAGGTCGCATCGGCCTGGCGGTACTTCGCCGCCTGAAGCCGTTCGACGTCGTCCTGCACTACACGGACCCGCACCGACTGCCGGACGAGGTGGAGCAAGAACTGGGCCTGACCTTCCACGAGAGCGCCGCGGCCATGGTGCCCCACTGCGATGTCGTGACCATCAACGTGCCGTTGTACCCCGGCACCGAGGGACTCTTCGACGGCGAACTGATCGGAACCATGAAGCGGGGTTCATATCTCGTCAACACGGCGCGCGGGAAGATCGCCAACCGTGACGCCGTCGTGCGGGCCCTCGAGACCGGCCAGTTGGCGGGCTACGCCGGCGACGTCTGGTTCCCGCAGCCCGCACCACAAGACCATCCTTGGCGCACGATGCCCAACCATGGGATGACGCCTCACATTTCGGGGACCTCCCTCTCGGCGCAAGCCCGCTACGCCGCCGGGACCCGGGAGATTCTCGAGTGCTTCTTCGACGGCCGGCCTATCCGTGAGGAGTACCTGATTGTGGATGACGGCCGGCTGGCGGGGACAGGCGCCCACTCTTACGGGGAAGGGAACGCCACCTCTGGCTCGGAGGAGGCAGCGCGGTTTCAGCGCTCCCCCGAGTAGGGTGTCTGGCGATAGGGCGGTGTTGAGCGATGCTCGAGGCGGTTGAGGTTCGGCTACCAGTCAGCACGAGTGAGGCCGTTCGTACGCAGATCGCCTTGTCGTTGCGGCCACCGTACGAGACCCCGATCACCGTGGCCGTGAACGGTGCGCTCATGAGCTCGGCGTGGTTCTTCCTCCCGACAGAGTTAAGAGACAAGCTGTTCACCCTGCACGGAACGCTGGCCTTCGCGCTGGTCCTCGCCACGTGGATGTACTCGGACGTGCCTTCGACCAACGTCCTTGGTCCCGACGCCCAGCGTGTTGTGGCGGCCTTGGATGATCCGGTGGCGCTTCGGCGGCTGCTCTACGCCAAGAACATTGTCTTGTGGCTGATGATCACACCGATATGTGCGCTTGTGGCGGTGATCAATGGCCTCGTGAATCATTCGCTTTTGTCAACCTTGTACACAGTGGTCGCGATCGGAGTACTCCCGTTTGGCTTTCTCGCCATCTCGGCCTGGGTCGGGATCTTGTTTCCGTACCACCCCATGCCGTTGCGGTACCGGTGGGAGCATCGTCAGCCCCGGAAGAGAATGCTGGTGCGGTGGCTCACACTTGCAGTCACTCCTTACGTGTTGGTCCCTGTGTTAGCCGCTCTCATGCTGACCCCGTCGCTCATCTTGTGGGGCTTCACCTCGCCGCATGGACTCTCGGGAAAGGTGCCCGACCACTACCTGGGGTTGGGTGTGGCCGTCGCATGCGCCATCGCCCTTGCCTTCTCGGTCGGAGGTCAGCGATTGGGTGTGTGGATGGCCCAAAAGAGGCGAGCCAAGCTCGCCGAGTTCCTGTCGGACCCGGTCGGCGGATAGGCATGCCTTCGATCCCCCATTGTCTGCAGGGGAGAGTGGTGGAATTCACCGGGGTCTCGAGATGACAGTGCCAGGCCAGGCATCCGCAGATGGCCGCCATCTCCCGCGTTCGGGGTGGGTCGCCTCGCGGCTCCATGGGGGACTGACAGGTGCTCCCCGACTCTTTGCCGTTGCGCAAGCCAATGAAGTGGTTATGAACCAATGGTTCAGGAAGCCTTGACACCCTCTGCGATGTGGTCACCTAGCTCCTTGTCGATGTTGCGCCAGTATTGAATGGCTCGCTCCAGTACTGGAGGTGAGACGCCCTCGCGGAGGTGCCCAACCACGTTGGATACCAGACGGCTGCGCTGGGCGTCGTCCATGACGTCGCGAACGAGCGTGCCCGGCTGGCCCCAATCGTCATCATCCTGACGGAGCGTGTATGCCGCATGGACGAATTCGCCGTCGGCCTCCCACTTCTCGACATACGGGTAGTGCTCCGGGTCGGCCTTGGGGCCACCTTTTGAGTTGGGTGCGTAGACCGGGTCGGAGACCTTCTGGATACGCATCGCACCGTCCTTGCTGTAGCTGTGCACCGGCGCCTTGGGCGAGTTCACTGGAATTTGTTTGTAGTTCACTCCCATACGGGCGCGGTGGGCATCGGCATAGGAGAAGACACGGGCCAAAAGCATCTTGTCCGGGCTGACCCCGATGCCAGGAACCAGGTTGTTCGGCTCGAATGCGGCCTGCTCTATCTCGGTGTGGAAGTCGGTCGGATTGCGGTCCAGGGTCAGCCGACCGACCTCGTGCAGCGGATAGTCCCCGTGGGGCCACACCTTGGTGAGGTCAAACGGGTTGAACCGGTAGGTCCGGGCCTCCTCAAAGGGCATGAGCTGGACCCGAAGCGTCCAGCTCGGGTACTCGCCCCTCCCGATTGCCTCGAACAGGTCGCGACGGTGGTAGTCGCCGTCTTGGCCGGCAATCCGGTCGGCATCTTCCTGGGTGAGGAAGTCGACTCCTTGGTCGGACTTGAAGTGGTACTTGACCCAGAACCGCTCGCCCTTGGTATTCACCCACATGTAGGTGTGGCTCGAGTAGCCGTTCATGTGGCGCCATGTCTTGGGTATGCCGCGGTCGCCCATGAGCCAGGTCACCTGGTGCGCGGATTCAGGCGACAGGGTCCAGAAGTCCCACTGCATGTCGTGGTCACGCAAGTCGGAGTCGGCTCGGCGTTTCTGAGAACGGATGAAATGCTGGAACTTCAAGGGGTCGCGGAGGAAGAACACGGGCGTGTTGTTGCCGACCATGTCGTAGTTGCCCTCGGAGGTGTAGAACTTCAGCGCGAAGCCACGAGGATCGCGCCACGTGTCCGGACTACCTCGCTCGCCAGCCACGGTGGAGAAGCGGATGAGTGTTTCGGTCGTTGTCCCGGGCTGGAAAACTGCAGCCTTGGTGTACTGGCTGACATCGGCCGAGACCTCGAAGTGGCCGAAGGCGCCGCCACCTTTGGCATGAGGCTGACGCTCCGGGATGCGCTCCCGGTTGAAGTTCGCCATCTGTTCGATCAGATAGTGGTCCTGCAGCAGAATGGGGCCATCGGGTCCCACGGTGAGTGAGTGCTCATCGCTTGCAACAGGGATTCCAGCATCGGTCGTGGTCGGGCCTGTGTTGTCGTTGGCCATGATGACCCCCTTTGCTCTAGGGCTTCACATCTGACTGTATGCCCGTGCTCGTCACAACCATCCCAATGCCGCTTCGATGCCCGCCATCAACATGACGGAGGTTGGGCGGAACCGACATTCGTCTCGGAGCGTGCACACGACGGGTGTCGGCTCCCGGCCGTCATTGAGTGCGCCCAAAACGATTCGCCATACGTAGGGTCTCGCCGAACCACTGGAGAGTTGGCCCCAGAGGACGCTGAACGAGCTATGGCACTGGGAGGGCTTGGAAGGACTCGATGTGTTCCAACCGTTCGTGAGTACGCTGCCCGTGTGCGGATAGGAGTGCTGACCGGCGGTGGCGACTGCCCGGGTCTGAACGCCGTGATCCGAGCTGTCGTGCGCAAGGGTGTCCAGGTCTACGGTGACGAGTTCGTCGGATTTCGTGACGGGTGGCGAGGACCCATGGAGGGGGACTCGATGCCGCTCGATGTCGCTGCCGTCCGCGGCATCCTCCCGCGGGGAGGCACGATCCTGGGGTCCAGCCGGACCAATCCATACAGAGATGACGACGGTGAACGCCGGATCCTCGACACAGTAAACCGCCTGGGTGTCGAAGCTCTCGTTGTCATCGGGGGTGAGGACACCTTGGGCGTGGCGACCAAGCTCGCGGCGATCGGCATTCCTGTCGTGGGCGTACCAAAGACCATCGACAACGATCTGGGATCCACCGACTACACGTTTGGGTTTGACACCGCGGTGACGGTTGCCACTGAAGCCATCGATCGGCTGCATACGACGGCGGAGAGTCACCACCGTGTCCTCATTGTCGAAGTCATGGGACGTGACACGGGCTGGATTGCATGGCACTCCGGCGTTGCCGGGGGTGCAAACGCCATCCTCATCCCCGAACGCCCCTTCCACATCGACGAGGTGTGTGCGTTCATCGAACGTCGATTTGCGAGCCACTATGCCCCGATCATCGTCGTCGCCGAAGGAGCACTTCCATTGGAGGGCACGTTGCCACCGCGGGATGGCGAAGTGGACCCCTTCGGCCATGTGCGACTCCACGGGATTGGAAATATCTTGGAGTCCGAGCTCGCCGAACGCACAGGGAAAGAAGCGCGCGCCACGGTTCTGGGACACATCCAGCGTGGTGGCAGCCCCACAGCGTTTGACCGGGTGCTCGCCACGAGATTCGGACTTCATGCCATTGACGCTCTTCATGACGGTCACTTTGGTCAGATGGTGGCATTGCACGGGACCTCGATCGACCTTGTGCCTCTCTCTGAAGCGATCTCGAAGGTCAAGCTGGTGCCACCCGAGCTCTATGCGGAGGCCGAAATATTCTTCGGGTGATCGATTGTCGCCGTGCGACGATCGGGATTTGCCTTATCCGCAGGTCAGGGCTGGTCCCAGCGCCTAGCCCTTCTCGTCCCCGCATCTGTGTCCCACGGCACCGCCGATCGGCACCGAGGTGTAACGGGTCGGTTGCCTATGATGCGGACTCGACGGCCCAAAGGAACGAGCCCCAGGGATCGCGTGGACATATTCAAGGAGTTCACCTTTGAGGCAGCCCATCGGTTGCCGAACGTGGAGCCCGGGCACAAGTGCGCGCGGCTGCACGGCCACTCGTTCCGGGTCAGGGTGCACATCGAAGGCCCAGTCGACCAAGAATTGGGCTGGGTCAGCGACTTTGCCGACCTCAGCGAGGCGATGCACCCGTTGCTCGAACAGCTCGACCATTACTACCTGAACGAGGTCGAAGGACTGGAGAACCCGACGAGCGAGCGGCTGGCCTGCTGGATCTGGGAGCACTTGCATCCCGGCCTGCCGGAGCTGTCCCAGGTGATCGTGCAGGAGACTTGCACGACCGGCTGCGTCTACCGCGGCGAATGAACGTTCCGAGCGAAGGCACCCGTCGGGTCGTCGTTCTGGCCAGCGGCGGTGTGGACAGCGCGGTGCTCGTGGCCGATCAAAGCTGTCGGGGTGAGGTAGTGCAGCCCATCTATATCCGGTTCGGCCTCGCCTGGGAAGCCGTCGAGGAGGTACATCTCCGCCGGTTCCTCGACTCGCTGCCTGCCAACTGCCGGCCACGGCCGTTGGTCGCACTCGATTTCCCGGTGGCCGACGTCTATGGCTCCCACTGGAGCGTGTCGGGAACCCAGGTGCCCGACGAGGACACGCCCGACAGCGCCGTGTACCTCCCAGGACGCAACCTGTTGCTGCTGGCCAAGTCGAGCGTCTGGTGCGCGCTCAACGACTTCGGCGTGGTGGCGCTCGGAACCCTGAAGGGAAACCCCTTTGCCGACAGCGGGCGCGAGTTCTTCGATGGCCTGGCGTCGCTGGCCAGCCTGGCGCTCGATCGGCCACTCGCCATCGAGACGCCGTTCGCCACGTCCACCAAGGTCGAAGTGCTCGAGCGTGGTCGGGATCTCGCTCTTGAGCTCACCTTCTCGTGCATCCGCCCCCAGGGAGGTGAACATTGCGGGCGCTGCAACAAGTGCGCCGAGCGACGCCGGGCCTTCGCCGCGTCGGGACTGGTCGATCGCACGCCCTATGCAGACCGCTGAGCAGATGGCCCGGGTCTACGTGGCACCGATCTCCTTTGGGCTGGGGGACTTGGTGGTCTCGATCCCTGTCGTCCAGGCGCTCATTGCCGACAGTCGTCGCACCGGTGACGAGACTTGGCTGGTGGCGCGGTCGGCCTCCCAGGCTGCCCTCGCTGAACGGATCCCCGGGCTCGCCGGCTGCATCGACGAGGAGACGCTTCCAGCTGTGTCTGGCGCAGACCGGATGGTCGATCTGCGCGACCACCCGCTCCAGCGGGACCATTGGTGGGGCTCTCCCGAGTTCGAGGCGGCCGTCGGTTCGCTCGATATCAACCAGATCCTTGACCGGATCGCCGGCGACTTCGGCATCCATGCTGACTTCTTCGCGGCCGACTCCACTGCGGTCTTCACTGGTGCCGGGGCTCGACCGCACGGTCCTCCTTGTGACCGAGACCGATGGTCCCGCCAAGGCATGGCCGGGAACCAAGTGGGAGTCGCTTGCTGGACAGCTGCGTCGCCGCTTCGAGGTCCGGCAGGTGACCCGGACGGCCACGGGTGGAGATCTCGATCCGCTCATCGCCCCGGCGTTGCCGGTCCCAAACCCTGGAGCGGCCGTTGACGTCCTCTCGTCCTGCCGTGGCGTCATCGGGATCGATACCGGACTCACTCACATCGCGGTGCAGCAGGGAACGCCGACGGTCACCGTCTGCCGGCAAGGTTCGGTGTACTTCCGTCCCTGGCCCCATGCCCGCGCTCTGCGCGGCGCCCCATGCGATGTGGCCTGCCTGACGGAGGAGCAGGCGTCGGCCTACAACGAACGCGTCAGCCTCCGCGGCTTCCAGTGGCAGGCCCGGACGTGCCCCTCCGGGCAGAGCTGCCTCGCGGAGCTGCAACCGGAGCAGGCAGTGCGCCTGCTGGACGAGCTGGTGTGACGGTGGCGGCAGGTGCCGACCGGCCGGTTGAGGTGGAGGCTCACTCCGATGTCGGCGTGCGGAACTCCCAACCGGAGGGCATCGGGCGAGTCGCCGATCTGGGCGACCTCGTAGCCTGGAACAACCTCGGGCGGAATGTCGTCTTCGCCGACCGGCGGTGGCATCCGATCGCCATCTTCGGCACCACCTCCTTTGCGGACGACGAGCTCTCCCAATACGACCTCGACGTGCACGCGATCCTCCGGCTCGGCGAAGAGGGGGAGGGCCTCGTGGTGACCCTGAACCATCTCGGGTCGGTACTCGGCTTCACCGAGTCAGAGATGAAGCGCTTCAACCGTTCCGAGACGAAGGCCTCTCCCTCAAATCCAGCCAGCCTTGTGCAGCCGGTGCTCTCCACCTCGTTCGCCGACGATCTTGAGCGCACGGTGGCGGTCGGTGCGCGGCTGGTCAGCTCCCGGGCGGCGTCCTCGCACGACGGGGGCCTCCTGGTCTCCGAGCCGTTGCACGTAGGCATCGGGAAGCCTTCCCTCGACGCGGAGGTGATTCTCGGCGGATGGGGCCGGGTCACCGCCCTCTCTACGGTCGGCACCCCCCGGGAGGAGCTGGTCGCCGTGGGCGGCGAGGGGCGGGCCACCCTCGTGGCCCTGGACGACGGGCGGTTCGGGCGGAAGCTGTTCGAGGTGGACCTGCCCTTCCGTGTCGCCGCCTTCGCTTGGGACGGTCGGCTGCTGTGGGCCGCCGGCAGCGAGCTCGAAACATCCCCGGTCCACGACTATCGATGGGAGGACCTGCGCGGGGGCGGCTACGCCGCCCTCGATCTCTCGAGTGGCCGGACGGTCGTCGCCGGCGCCTTGCCCGATGACGTCGCGTGGGGCAACGGCGGCGTGGCAGTGGTGATGGCCCGAGGCCGGCTCTGTGCCGTGGGGAGGACCGGGCGCTTGTACTGGCTGGCCGATGCCGAGACAAGCCGGTTCGTGTCCACCGCTGCCCTGGGCGAGTCATCGCTTGGCATCGCCCATGCGGCGGCCGTCGGTGGCCGCGTCCTCTACGGATTCAACCGCGGTGGGTACCGCCTGCATGCCTCGGGCGTGAGTTCTCCGGGGCATAGAGCTTGAGGTGCTCATAGGGGCCGAAGCGCCGTCGGCCGGAGCGCACGTCGTCCAGCAGGACGTCGATAGCCTCCGCCAGCTCCTCCAGCTGACCGCGCAACCGCAGCAGCCGCTGGCCGAAATCGTCGCTGCCGTTTCCGGCCATCCGCGCAGCCCGCTGCGTTCGGTCCAGCCGGATGGCAAGCACCGACAACCGGTCGAAGGCCATGGCCGGGCTCTCGGTCGAAGGGGGTGCCGCGGCCGATTGGACCAGCGCCGCGTCGATGATGGCGTCGATACGCTCTGCCAGCCGGTGGCGCTCCAGGTTGAGACTGTCGATCGAGCGCTTGGCTCGGGCGATGGCTGCGTCGTCCACCTCCGGGTCCCGGGTGACATCCTCGAGCTCCCATTGCTCCAGGTTCGAGTGGAGGAGCTCGACGAGGAGCTCTATCAGTCCGCTTGCATCGGGCGGTCGGGAGGCCCGTCGGCCGTCCGACCGGTGTCGGTCGTCCGAGCGGCTGCCTGGGCTTCAAGCGAGCTGAGGAAGCGCGTCACCACGTCGTTCGCCGGTGGCACGGGCCAGGGATCGCCGGTCACGGGCGCGCAGTTGCCAGGTATCGAAGGACGGATCTCGCTGCCAGTGACCCCTGACCCATGGCGGTGGCGATCCGCCAGTAGGCGCCGGCGACGACGTCGCCCGCGGCGAACACCCCCGGGCGTGAAGTCGCCTGCGTCTCGTCGACAATGATCGCGCCGGATCGGTCGAGTTCGAGGTGGTCCCGAAAGAGTTCGGTTCGGGGCGCTTTCCCCACCTTCACCACGAGTCCGCCGGCTTTGATCGACCGACGTTCACCCGTGGCCGGGCGTACCAGCACCACCTCCTCCAGACGATCGTTCCCATGGACGTCGTCGAGTTCCCAACCGTGCAGTTCAGTAATCCGCGGATCCTCGCGGAGCTCACCCGCGATGTCCGGCCGCGATGCGAGGTGTTCGCCCCGCTGCACCAGGGTGACCGAAGACTCGTTCCTGGCGAGTGCCAGGGCATCGAGGGTGGCGTTGTCCCCGCCGCCGATGACCACTACGGGTCGGCCGGCAAATCGGTCGAGCTCCGGATCCCAGCTCGTACGTCACGTCTCCGCCAAAGTCCCCGTCCACCGCAGCCGGTACAGCGTCGGAGCCCCACCCCGGTGGCGATCACGATCGCGTCCGCCGCAAGACGCCGCCCGGCCGACTCCACCCACCGCTGGCCGAGGTCGATCTGGTCGACTGGCCAAGATCGGCGGGCCCGGTCACCGAGGATCGCCGCCGACTGCTCAAGGGCCAGCGGCAAGGGGTGTTCGTCGTCGTAGGCACCCGCTGCCACATTGCGCACGTGGAAGGGGATCTCGGTGATCTGGCCGCCGACCTGCGCCTGCATCTCGACCAGGATGGTGTCGAGCTGGATGTCGTAGCACTCCAGAGCGCAGCTCACACCGGCCACACCCCCGCCGATTATGACCACCTGGTGGTGCTCTTCGGCTCCCGCCGACCCGGCGCTCACGACACCGAACCTATTGGACTTGGTGGCAGCTCACAACCTGTGCCGCGCACCGACGGCAGCCGAACGCACGGGCATCCCTCGCGATTCGATTACCTCTGAACCAGGGACCTTGGTGGCTTAAAGACTGAAGCTCGCCGTCGGCGCGCCAAGTTCGCCTTGCTCTTGACGCTCTCTCACTCGGTCATTGAGCGCAGCCCGCTGTTGCCGAATCCGCTCTGGCGTCTGTTCGAGAGGCTGATCGCCGACACGGGGCGCGAGCCCGAAACCGGTGTACACGACCCGACGTTCCCTCGAGACCGGCTGCCGGCTCATGTGCAACGTGCACGAGCAATGCACCGTGATGTCACCTGTGCGGGTCGGTAAGGGAAGACGCGGCAGATCGAGACCGGTGATGCCGAGGAGCCCGACATTGGCCCGATGCGAACCGGCGACGACGCCGAGTTCACCGCTCTCCTTCCCGGCGCCGGTTACGGAGATGCCAACCGTGAGACCGCAGCAGTGTCGGCTATGCCCACCCATGGCGCAATCCTTGTGCCAGCTCACATCGGAGATGCCTTCGACGACGTCGATCTTCTTCAAGAGGCCTTCCGCCGCATCGCCCACGTCAGGGTCACGTTGGACGTAACGGTCGTTCGTCAGGGTTCCGAGAGTTGCGAAACGTTCGTCGTGCAGCAGAGCCCGCAGGGTTGGCGACTTCTGGTTGAAGCCGAGGATGCGTGACGGATACCACTCGCCGGACTCGGTTCGGGCCCACCACGATGCTCCATCGTCACGTGCGGCCGACGCGATCGCCTTGTCGAGCTCCGCGGACACGTCCGCCATCTCGGCCTCGGTGAAGACGCTTTCAACATGGAGGAACCCGGCTTGGGCGAGGAACTGCCCCATCTCTTCCGGTGTGTCGCCAGGCGTGAACGAGCGCTGCAGGTCGAGCGGGGATCCATCATGGGCGTGGAACGTGATGGTGCCGGGTTCGTAGACCGGCCGTCCATCGAGCAGGCAACGGAGTACGGGCTCCCAGCCCACGAAGGCGTCGACGCTGCCCTGTTTGATCTCGGCTCGTCCCGTCATCTGCAAGCCGAACGTGGAGGCCGCGTCTTGGATCAGGTCCGAAAATGCCTGACGGTCGAGAACGACGACCAGAGCGTCGTGTCCACCGTGTCTGATCGTCAGCCCCTCGGAATCAGGCTCCAGGGTGATCCGTTCGTCCTCGACATCGAGCGTGAGTGGAGCAAGATCGAGACGCACCGCGGCACGGCCCGCCTCGACGCCACGGGAAGCAAGCAGATCGGCGACGGTCTCGTCGACGAAGGTGCCGGGATCGAGAGTGATGGCCTCACCCTCGAAGCGCGTTCGAAAGTCAAGGGTCGTCATGATCTGCCTCCTTGGAGCTGGTGGGACACCTGGCGGGGGGTGGGTTCGTTGCCACTATCCGCAAGGGTGAAACCGTTGATCGCCGACAAGATCGTGGCGGTCAACTGGTCAGAGTTGGGTACTGGTAAGCCGGTCGACTCCTTCATCCCGATACCCGCCGTGAGAGCGGTTACCACCCATGCCGCGGTGTCGGGGTCAGCGAGCTCGGTCGCCGTGTCACGTATCCGAGCGTGCCGTTCCAGGTAGAGGGCCATCAGGCCCGCCGCGACCTCGGGATCGTGACGTGCCGCGGCTGCCGCATCGACTTCGAGCAGACGGGTTTCCCGGCCGGCCTCGTCATGCATCAACGCGATACCCCGTTCGGGGTTGGCTCGGGCCTCGACGAAATCGATGGAACGGTCATGCTCGGCGATCTTCCATCGGATCACCTCGACGAGCAGCTGACCTTTCGAGCGGAAGTGGCCGTAGACAGCGCCCTTCGTAAGCTTTGTTGCCGAGGCGATGTCGCGCATGGAGACCGCGTTGTAGCCCCGTTCGACGAACAGCTGGCCGGCGACGTCAAGGAGACGCCGTCGTGTCCCCGCCGATTTCGGCGTTCGCGGAGGAGGAGGCGGAACAAAGGGCTGAAGCGAGCTTGGCTTTGTGACCGAGGTGGTCATCACGATTCTCCAGACGGGCGGTGAATGCTCTGTCTATTTATATACCACTGGAATATATTCCGCCAGTCGAAAAGGTGACGGCCCGGCAACGGGGGCGCCACTTGGGATTTTGAGGTCTCGCGCTATTTTTCGGGTCCGGAGTACGTATTCTTCATCGGCTCGCCGCTGCTCGGGCGGCCGTCCCCATACAGATGAGACGGATCACGACGGACGAATGACCTGGGGGGCAACGTCCGCACGTGGCCACGAGAAAGGACACCATGCGTAAGACAATCGCGGCGACCGCGGGGCTTCTCTTCTCATTGACCGGGATCATCCAGCTCGTCGCGGTGGGCGCCGCCAGTGGCGCCACCGAGTCCGGGCAAGGAGTCACCTCCTCGAGCATCAAGATCGGCATCACCTATCCCGACGTAGCGGCGATCCGCAGCATCATCAATGTCGACCCCGGCAACTACCAGGTGGCGTATACGACGCTGATCAATCAGATCAACAGTCACGGCGGGATCAATGGCCGGAAGATCGTGCCGGTGTTCGCGCCGGTCGATCCGCTGGGCACGACTGCGGCGGCCACCGCCTGCACTCATCTGACTGAAGACGAGAGCGTGTTCGCTGTCTTGGGGTTCTTCCAGGCGCCTGATGTCGCCTGCTACGTGACCACGCACAGCATGCCGATCATCGGCGCATCGTTGACTGCTGCGCAGTCGGCTCAGGCCAAGGCGCCCTGGTTCAACAACATCATCTCGGCCAGCGATCTGATTCCAAAGGAGATGGCGGTCTTCAAGCAACAGGGCGCCTTCGCCGGGAAGAAGGTCGGCGTGGTTGGAACATCCGCCGACAAGGGCGAGCTGGATCTCGTCATTCCTGCCCTGCGAAAGGCGAAGGTGAACGTCGTGCAGACCGCGACCAACGCGGTCCCCGACACCGACGTGTCTGCCCAGACCCAGGAATATGGCGTCATCGCGGAGAAGTTCCAGGCCTCCGGGGTCAACACCGTCGTCGCGGTGGGCAACTCGGGCAACGGCTGGCCAGCAGCGCTCCAGAACAACCAGAGCACCTACCGGCCCAGGATCGTTGCGACCGACTACATCGACCTGGACGTGTACGTCTCCAACAAGGCGGGCTACACGCAGTCCATCTTGAAGAACGCGATCACGGCCGGTGGCTATGCGCCCGTTGCCGACGTCTGGAATGACCCGGCGATGAAGCGGTGCATCGCCACCATCCACGCCGCGGAGCCCGGTGCGGTCATCAACAACCCGGTGACGGCGACGGCGTCCACCCCGGTCACGTGGACGGCACCGGAGCTCGCGTGCCAGCAGATGTCCATGTTCTCCCAATTCGCCAAGGCGGCCGGCAAGACCCTCAACAGCAAGACTCTGGCCAAGGGGGCTGCGTCGCTCCAGCACGTGGTCATCCCGGGCGGGGGCGGGGCGTTGAGCTTCCCGTCCGGTCACGGTGACGGGAACGGCCCGGTGTTCGTCTACCGCTGGAACCCGACGAAGAACGTCCTGCAGCTGACGACCACGGTTGGCTGAAGCAGCCCGACCTCGTCTCATCGTTCCGGCCACCGACTCAGGGGGCACCATGGAAGATCGACAACCCCCTCGGCTGCACCTCGAATTGGTCCGCGAGCCGGATCACGTCGACGAACGAGCGGCGGTCGTCGAATCAGCCGGCTGGATGGTCTCCACCTGGGAGCCGGCGACGACCGCGGATGATGATGGATTACCAAGAATCCTTCCGCGTTGCGACGGCGTCGTCATCGGGGAGGGCGATGGCGGCGTCGTGGAGCCGCCCTCGCCGGCGAGCACGGTGGTGCCGCTGGTGCGGTACCCCCGTCCGTCGCAGGGATCCTGTTCTGGGGAACGCACGACCGGGATCCTCCTGGTCCTCATCTCGGCCAAGGCGCGCGAGGCGGCGCAGGAACTGCGTGACTGGGGTGACTTCGTGCACCTGCGCCACATCGCCGAGGCGGCCGTGCCCGGCTACCGGACGATCACACCGTGGGAGAACGAGTCGTCGGGAAGGCCTCGCTACTGTCACCTCTACGAGATGGTCGGGGACGATCCGCAGGGAACGTTCGAGCGGATGACCCCGCTCGTGCGTGCCCGTCTGAGTCCGGCGACGTTCAAGGAGTGGGCCTGGCACCCTCAACTCCTGATCGAGGAGTCGCGGACCTACCGCCGGCGGGAACGGCACTGAGCACCCAGGCAGGTGGTCAGATGAGCGAGGTCATCTCTCCCGGATCACCCACGAGGGGGGCGACGTGTGGCGTCTTGCCACTACGGACGATGGTCCGCTCGTCGGTCCCCAGGTAGCTGGCGACCACGCGGGGGTTGTCCCGGACGTCCTTGGGTGAGCCTTCGGCAATGACGGACCCGGCCTCAAGGCAGAACACGCGGTCGCTGATGCTCATGATGAGTGGCATGTCGTGCTCAATCAGCAGAACCGACGCACTGAGCGCACGCTGGACGCTGACGATAAGGGGGCCGAATGCCTCCGTCTCGCGCTGAGCCAGGCCCGCTGTCGGTTCGTCGAGGCACAGCACCTTGGCGTTGAGCGCGAGAAGGCCGGCGAGCTCGACCACCCGCCGGGTCCCGGTCGACAGGTCGCCGATGTGGTGGTCGCACCAGTGACCGAGGCCCAGCAGGTCGACCAGATCGGCGACGTCGGACCGATCGCGCCGACTCCGGCGCCGTGCCCGGGGCAGCGCCAGCGCGGTCGAGAGCACCCCTGTCCTGCCCCTGGCTTCGTGAGCCACCAACAGGGTCTCCGTGACCGTCAGCTCGGGGAACAAGGTGGCCGCCTGGAAGGTCCGACCGAGGCCCAACCCGGCGCGAGAGGACGGGGGCAGGTTCCCGATCTCGTGGTCACCGAGGCGCACCGAGCCCGAGGCGCTGACGAAGCCACCGATCGCGTTCATGAGCGTCGACTTGCCGGCTCCATTGCTCCCGATCAGCCCCACGATGTGCCCGCTCTCCACGGCCAGGCTGACGTGGTCGACCGCCGTGATACCGCCGTAGGCGACCCGGAGGTTCGAGACGGTGAGTGAGGGCACGCCGACGCCAGGCCGCTCCGGCTCCGGTCGGAGTGCCTCGGCCGGTTGACGGAGGGTTGCGGGGGCGGGATCCCGGCCGAAACGGCGATCCGCCCAAGCCAAGAACGCGTCGCGGACGTCGTAGCTGACTTGATTCAGGCCGCGGTGGGAAGTAGAGGAGGATCGCCAGGAGCCCAAGGCTCGACGCGAGCAGCCCGAGCACTTCGTTGTTCGGAGCCAGCGCGGGGATGCCGATGACCCAGATCGACCCGATGACCGCTGCGGTGACCGAGCCCATCCCGCCGATGACGACCATGGCCACGAGGCTCAGCGATCCCTCGACGATGAACGGGCTGCCGGGCCCTGCGAAGGCGATGTTGGCGAAGGCGCCACTCAGGAGGGCACCACCCATGCCGGCCAGGGCGCCGGCGATGGCGAAGGCGCGGATCTTCTCCCAGGCCGGACGGACCGTGTAGGCCGCGGCGGCGGTTTCGTTGTCGCGAACCGCCATGATCGAACGCCCCACTCCGCTGTCTCGAAACCGGCTCGTGACCAGGAGGACGATGCCCAGGATCACGAGCACGACGTAGTAGTACGCCCGTTGACCCGGGAACGAAAGTGAGAAGAGGTGGCCGGGGGGAAATGGGAGGTCCGATCCGTCCGAGGACTGCCCGCTCAGAGCGGGCAGGCTGAAGAAGTACTGCTGCGCCGCCAGGGCGAACGTGAAGGTCACGACGGCGAGATAGAGACCGCGGACCCGCAGCGAGCCGAGGCCGAGAATCGTTGCGACCATGGCGGAAGCGACCGTGGTCGCGGCGATGGCCAGCCAGAACGGGACACCAGCCTCCACGAGGCGGGCCGCGAAGAGGGCGCCCAGGCCGGCGAACGCCATCTGACCCAAGGACAACTGGCCCAGCCATCCGGTCAGGACGGTCAGCGACGTGGCACAGATCGCGAATGCCAGCACTTCGGTGAAGATCTGCTGGGTGGACGGTGTCGTGAAGATGATCGGAAGCAGTATGCCGATCACCGCCAGGAGGAAGATCCCGCTCTTGTTCACGTTGCGGGCCCAACGGTAGGACTGCAAGCGCACCGGCACCGGGCGCGCCTGTGGCGTGAACGCGAACACCTCGGTCTCCGTGGTCCGTTCCCGGTTGAACAGCACGGCGATCAACACGGTGATGAGGAGAAGCAGGTTGATCAACCCAGGCTTGTCGATGAAGTTGAAGTTCAACAGGCTCTCGGCAAGCCCGATCGCGATGCTGGCGATGATCGCCCGTGGAAACGACACCATGCCGCCGATGACAGCGGCGACGAGAGCCAGCGACAGGGTCTGAGATCCGAGGGTCGTCACGTCACCCGCCGAACCCGTCTGGCCGGCGATGAGGACGATGGAGAGCGTGGAGAGCCCGGCGGCGAGCGCCCAGACCATGGTCGAGATGACCTTTGGGCTGATGCCCGAGAGACGGGCCAGCGACGGGTTGCTGGCGCACGCCTTGACGGTCTTGCCGAGGGTTGTTCGGTCCAGGAACCACGTCAACGCCAGGAGGGTGATCGGGACGATGATCAGAATCGAGAGGTCGGAACCCCGGACTTGCACGCCGGCCACGGTCCACGTGCCGCTGATGGCGCTTGGGTAATGCGCGGTGAGGTCACTCGGCACCGGTATCTTGAACGCAATCACCTGCGCGACCTGTGCCACACCGATCGTGGCCACGAGCACCACCACGCGTGGAGACCTCCGCAGCCGGCGAATGACCGTCGCATCGACGAACGCGCCGAAGGCGAGGCCGGTCACGAGGGCCACACCGAGCGCCACCCAGAAGGGCACGTGGTACTGCACCACCAGCAGTGACAGGAGTGCGGCCCCGACGACGCCCATGTTGCCCACGGCGAAGTTGATGATCCGGGTGGCCCGGTACACGAGGACGACACCGACTGCGATCACCGCGATCGCCAAGCCCTGAATGATGCCCTGGAAGACCACCTGGCTGTTGACCCACGAGACCGCGAGCATCGTCAGTCGGCTCCCTGGCCACCGAGGAACACGGCCCTCGCGAGGTCGTCCCGTTCCATGAGGTCCCGCACCGGTCCGGAGAATCGAACCCGGCCCTTTTCGAGGAAGACCGCCCTCTCGGCGATCGCCGCTGCGACGTTGAGCGATTGCTCGACGATGATCAGGGTCACCCCCGCCGTCTTCAAGCCCTCGACCACCTCCAAGAGGCTCTGGACCACGATGGGTGCGAGGCCGAGCGACAGCTCGTCGATCATGAGGATCTCTGGTTCGTGCAGCATGACGATCGCCAGGGCCAGCATCTGCTGTTCGCCGCCCGAGAGCGAGCCGGCGCGCTGTCCGCGCCGGTCCTTCAGGACCGGGAACAGCTCGAGAACCCGGTTGATGCGACGACGCAGGTCGGCGCGGTCGGATCGGTAGACGAACCCACCCATCTCGAGGTTCTCCGCCACCGTCATCTGCGGGAAGACGCCCTTGCCACCTTGCAGGAGGTGAATGCCGAGCCGATTCCGCTGCTCGGGAGTGGTGTAGGTGATGTCCCGACCGTTCAGCCGGACCACGCCCCGGGACGGAGTCTCGAGGCCTGCGGCGACGCGCAGCGCCGTCGACTTTCCGGCCCCGTTCGTCCCGAGCAGCGCCAGTACCTCTCCGCGTTGCACCTCGAGGCTGAGCCCGAAGAGGACCTGGACGTGCCCGTAGCTGAAGTCGGTGCCGTTCAGCTGCATCACGGGGATGTTGGCGGGATCCTCCTCCTGGCGCCGGTGTTCCTCAAGCTCCTCCTGCAGTTCCACCACGACCAGGGAGAGATCGTTGCGGATGAAGTGGGCGCTGCGGATGATGAAGAAACCGCCAATCAAGATGGAGGGGATCATGATGATCAGCACAGTCGCCCGGATCCCGACGACGCTGTCGAGCAGTGCGGCCAGCACTGCTCCACCGGTCGCACCGACGAAGAAGACATAGATGCCTCCGACCGCGTTGACCATGCCTCGCAGGCGGTAGGGGGCGACCGAGGTGAGGACGGGTCCGATCATTGAGAAGGCGGTCAGCAAGAGCACGACGACGGGGACGCTGAAGACCGCCCACAGCACGGCGTTCGGCATGAAGTACTGAATGGGGGTGAGGATGGCCACGGGAAGGACGACGATCCCGATCAGTGTCAAGGCCCGGGCGGGATCCTTGCGGTAGAGGCGGTCGTAGTAGCGCCCGACGAGAGGCAGAGTCACCAGGACGCCGACGCTCCCGATGGTGCCGATGAGTCCACGCTGGAAGGCGTCGAGACCGAAGTGGTCCTTGAGGTAGAGATTGCCCAGCACGGGAACGGTGAACAGTCCGAACCCGATGGCCGAGAAGGCGATGAGGACTGTCTTGATGGTACGGATGCGCAGGATCCGCGCGAATGCAGCCTCCATTGACGGGGCCGCCGGGCGAGCATCGGTGAAGACCTCACCCAAGACATCCTTCTTCTCGAATTGCCCTCGCGGGGGCTCGGGAATACGGAAGGCCAGGAACGCGACGAAGACGATCGGGATGGCCAGGGCGTAGAAGGCCCACCGCCACCCGTTCGGTCCGCCCACCGCGGTCGCGATCGTTCCCACCAGGATCGGGCTCAGTGCCGCGGCGACGCCGGCACCCATCCCCAGCCCGGCATAGATCCGCCCGCGCAGACTGATGGGGTATGCGTCGCCCAGCAGCGAGCCGTTGACGCTGTTGTTACTGGATTGGGCTATCCCGGCACCGAAGCGGGCCAGGAAGAACAAGAAGATGTTGGTCGCCAGCCCAGTGGCGAAGACCATCACTCCGAACACGAACGTGGCCCACCCGATGATGGGCGCGCGTCGGAACCGGTCTGCCAGCCAGCCCATGGGGACGATGCCGAGGACCACGAAGCCGCCGGAGATGCCGGCCACGAAGGTGATGGCCCCGGTGCTCACGTGATACGAGGACTGGATGTTGGGAGCGAGAACCGCAAGTCCCTGGCTCTGCAGGTTGTCGAGCGTGACGATGATGGCCAGGATCACGAACGTCCTTGCCCCGGTTTTGCGCAGACCCTCGCGCAGCGACATCGCCTCTTCCCCGGCCCCGGGGAGCAGGTCCTCGGGAAGCACGGGGTCGCTGGCCGAGTCCGCCGCCCGTTGGCGCTCGTCCGCGGAATCGGCGACCAGGTGCGCCAGCTCCGCCGGGCTCATGACAGCCGTGGGCCCTTGCACGGGCGGTCCCCCCGCCGGCGGCTCGCTCAACGCAGGCCGATCCCTCGTCCTTCAGCTCCGCATGCCGTCAGTGCATGCGGAGCTCGCCGTCCCGCCCCCGGGCGAGCGTCACTTCGTCGAGGACGGGGCTGGCACCATCGAATTGGACGTGGGGTTGTAGACGAGCACCTGCACCGGCCCGATGGCGTAGGGCTGCCCGGGCCCGAAGGAGACTGCCCCGCCCGAACCCGGGAAGGTCACATTCTTTAGCCCGTAGCCGGCCTTGGTGAAGCTGGCCACGGTCAGGTTCTTTCCGGCTGCGTTGGCGATCTTGGCGAAGATCCCTAGGTACTGGCAGGCCCACTCCACGGAAGCGTAGGTCGTGTCAGTGCTCTGGGCTGCGGCCTGAGCACTGGTGGGGTTGGCGGGCGGCGTGATGGTGTCGCCGGGGTAGGCCTTGTGGACGATGGAGGCGCACTTCTGCATCGCCGGGTCCTTCCACTGCGCGTAGGTACTGGGCACCGCGCTCGCAGACAGGACGTTGTCGAGGTACGGGTTCCCCTTAGCCGATGCCACGTAGGAGATGAGTGCCGAGTTGTCGCTGGCGATGTACTGGGGCTTGTAGGTGCTCTGGTTGTCCTTCAGCGCGCGGGGCCATGTGGTCGAACCGGAACCGCCGACACCGATCACCACGTTCACCCCCGCGCTCTGAAAGCGCTGGGAGATGGATTGGACCGCCTGGTCCGAGGCAACGGCGTCTGTCGCTTGCACGCTGTCCTCCGCCGTGAGAACGACCTTGACTCCGAGCTTCTTGAGGGCCGACTGTACGACCTTTACCTCGGGCGCGTCGGAGTCCGCGCCGTAGAAGATCGCGACCTTCTTGCCCTTGAAGACGCCCCGCTTGGCGAATGCGGCCATCTGTACCGGGTCCAGGGCTGCGTTGGGCGGAGTCAATGTGAAGTCTGGCGCGGCCGTCTTCGGCAATGTGCCGGGCAACGACCCTGCGATGACGGGGGTGGTGTGGTCTTGTTGGTAGCAATCCGGGAAGACGGGAGCGATGACGATGAAGGACTTGTCGTCCTCGGTCAGCTGGCTGCAGGCCGATGCCGCCGACGCCGGAACGGCCGGGTTCATCTCGACGTAGTGGGGGACGAGCTGGCGCCCGGCGACTCCGCCGTGGGCGTTCATGTAGGCGACCATGGCGCCGTACGCATGCGGGAAGCTGCCGTCGTTGATGGTCACGCCCAGGCTCTTCAAGGCTGCGAAGTCGACGTACGGGAAGCCAACGCTGATGGTCTTGGCCGTCACTCCCTCGTCAGCGGGGCTGGAAGCCGCGGCCGGAGCAGCAGTGGTGGCGAGCATGGCTCCCACGACCGAGGCAAGGGCGGCAATGCTCGAAAGCGACCTCCGGGTCCTGACGGAGCGCCATCTCGGTGCATCTGCTTTCGCGACGGCGTCACCCGAGCCTCGCCACTCAACGGTGGCGCGTGCACTGCTTCTCATTTGCTTCCTCCAGTTGTCATCGGCGTGTTCACGAACATTGGGAGCGATGAGGGCCCCACTCCCACCGCGGCGGCAAGGTGTGTTGCGATCGTCACGATGTGGACCAGCCCCTGCTCATCCGACTCCCCCGTAAATCGCACTTCGTTGCGCCGGGTGCGACAATTCCCATGATGATAAGCGGGTTCTCAGCTGTACGCAAGATTATTCTCATGGTGCTCCGAGCGACCTTCGGAGGCGAGAAAGAGGCTCTGACAAGGTAGAACGCGACGGGCCCGCGCTCCCCGTTCCTCGGGGCTGGCGGACGATGACAAGCGGGCAGCCCCGACGCACGTTCCTCCACGACCCCACCGAAACCCCCGAACACCCTTTGGACCGATCATTCCAAATGGTGAGGATAACCGCCCTTGTGGCGCATTTCCTGTCGCCGAGCCAGCCACCACGTCAGGACCGGCGCACCGACCTATGGGCCTCAGGGTTTGCCGCCTTCATGACGCTGGCGCTCGAGTACTCCGTCTACTCGGAACGCTCACGGTCGCAGATGTCGGGGATGTGATCCGGACAGTCGGTACGCCCGGGTGCAGGACCTGGCGCGAGTACGCATGGCTGCGCGCGCTGTCTCGCGTACTTGGTTGGTAGGGGTCTTCGATACCGGTTCAGACCCTGAGCTCGCGCTTGAGGACCTTCCCGGAGGGATTGCGCGGCAAGGCGTCGAGGAAGGTGATGTCCCTTGGAACCTTGAACCGCGCCAACTGGGCACGACAATGCTGCACAAGCTCGTCGGCCGTCGCAGTGACCTCAGAACGGAGGACGACGAACGCCACCGGGACTTCGCCCCATCGATCATCAGCTCGGCCAACGACGGCCACCTCGAGGACCGCTGGGTGCTCGTACAGGACGCGCTCGACCTCGGAACTGGCGATGTTCTCACCGCCCGACACGATCATGTCCTTGAGCCGGTCGAGAATGTAGAGGTAACCATCCTCGTCGCGGACCCCGATGTCGCCGGTGTGGAACCAGCCGCCGGTGAAGGCCGCAGCGGTCGCGTCCGGGTCCCGCCAATAGCCCGGGAAGACCTTGGGGCCACGCATGACGATCTCCCCGCTCTCCCCAGCATGCAGCGACCGGCCCCCCTCGTCCCATATGTCGAGCTCGAGGTACAGGCACGGACGGCCGACGCTGCCAAGCTTGCTGACGATGCTGTCACGGTCGAGGAAGGTGTCGCCGGAGACGGTCTCAGTGAGCCCGTAGGCATCGGCGAACCAGGCAGAGGTGAAGGTGCGCTGGATCCGCTCGATGAGCGGGATCGGCATCTTCTCCCCGCCGTTGATGACCACGCGCACCGACGAGAGATCTCGCTCCTCAATGTCGGGCAGCGCCATGATCGCGTTCACCATTGCCGGCGCCAGCCACACGGTGGTCACCCGCGATCGTTCGAGCTCGTCGACGACCGCTGACGCATCGAATGTGCGATGGATGATGATCGTCGCGCCCGCGGCGATCAGCGACGTCGTCGTGAGATCCAGGGCCCCGACGTGGTAGAGGGGACCGCAGGCAAGCCCCAGATCAGCGTTCGTAAAGCCGAATTCGATGATGTGAGCCAGGTTCTTCCACGCCAGGTTGGCGTGGGTGATCATCACGCCTTTCGGTCGTCCGGTGGTGCCCGAGGTGTACATCAAGCGGTGGACGTCGTCGCCTTCCGCTGCAACCCGGGCCGCCTTCGAGGTGGTCGCACGAAGTTCGGCCAGGGTCGTCCATCCGGACGGCCCGGACGGTGCAATGCACGCCCGCAGGAGCTGCGTCTCGATACCGTCCGTCGCCTCGTTCGCCAACTCGATCAATGACTCGTCGCAGACGAGGGCGCGCGCTCCGGAATGTTCGAGGATGTAGCGCACCTCGGGCCCTGCCAGCCGCCAGTTGATCGGCATTGCGGTTGCCCCGAGGTAATTGGCGGCAAAGACGGTCTCGAGGAATTCCGGACAGTTGAACGACAGGAGAGCGACGACATCGCCAGGGCCCACACCGTGATGGGACAGGCCCCCGGCCGAGGCGGTGGCGAGCTCGGCCATTTCCGAATAGGTCGTGGTCGCGCCGTTGAAGACGGTCATTGCCTTGTCTGGTGCGCGGATCGCATGGTGAGCGAGCACCGCGAACCAGTTCATGTCCGGCTGCATCGTGCCTAAGGGTGTCATGTGCCCGCGTTCATCCCCTTACGTCGCCGAGAAGTTCTCCGCTGCCCACTGCGGCTCGGTGAGCATGAGATGCCTGCGGCGGGCGATCCTAGAGAACTCACCGGGAGGAGCGTCGCGACCGAGGAAGGTAAGGGCTCATGCACGAATGCTGACCCACGAGCCCGGGTCGACACACGCCGACGTCCATATTGGCTGGCCCGACGGAGCCGCCGTCCCCGCGGACGGCCCGCTAACCTCGCTACCGATGCCACGAGCTGAAGCGACCGGCGATTCTGGACGACGGGCGAACTGGCAGGTGCGACGGGACGCGATCGTCGACAAGTCCGCCAGCGTGTTCGCCCGGCGCGGGTATCACGCCACTGGCATCACGGAGCTCTGTGTCGCGAACGATCTGGGTAAGGGAGCGCTGTATCACTACATCGGCTCGAAGGAGGAGCTGCTCGCCGCGATCCACGACAGAGTGATGGACGAAGTGATGGTGGGTGCCGATCGTGTTGCTGTCGCAGGTGGCTCTCCGTCGAAGCAGTTGGCGATGCTCGGCGAAGAGCTGCTCGATGTGATCCACCGCTACCCCGACCACGTCTGGGTCTTCCTCCACGAATTCCCCGCCCTCACCGGAGAACGCGCCACGCAGTTCCGCGAACAGGCGTCGCGTGTACGAGCGACGGGTCGAGGCAGTCCTCCAGGCCGGCGTCGAATCGGGGGAATTCCGGGAATTGCACCCGAGGCTGACTGCGTTGGCATGGCTGGGGATGCACAACTACACCTACTTGTGGCTCAAAGCAGGTGGAACCTTGTCGGCTCGAGACGTCGCGAAGCCCTTCGCCGACATCTTCATGCGTGGGATCACAAACCCGGCCTCCCAAACGCACGAATGAACCTCTCCTAAGGAGCCGAGTACCCGCCGTCGACCACGATGGCAGAGCCCGTGGTCCAGCGGGACGCGTCGCTGGCGAGGTAGGAGTAGGCACCTGCGAGGTCGTCCGCCGATCCGATCCCGAGCGGATGGCGCTGCGCGATGGCATCGAGAGCGTCGGGTGGAAGGTCGTCATGGATCGCTGAGCGGAATGTCCCCGGGCAGACGCTGTTCACGCGGATGCCGTCGCGGGCATACTCGACGGCGGCGACTTTGGCGAGCTGAATCACGGCGGCCTTGGTCGCGCAGTACGGCGCGGCATGGGACCAGGCAGTCAACCCGGAGACCGATGCCGTCAGCACGATGGACCCAGAGCGCTGCGGACGCATGACGGCCACGGCCGCACGGATGCCGTTGACTGCCCCGAGGACGTTCACCCGGAACGCCGCGCTCCCAGTCCTCGGTGGTCAGATTGTGGATTCGACCGTTCGGCGAGAGCACGCCTGCGTTGCTGATGAGAACGTCGAGGCGGCCGAACCGCTCCACCGCCGACGCGGCCACGGATTCGACCTGGGCGAAGTCGCTGACGTCCGCGAGGGCTGTCTCGACCGACCCGTCATGGGTCGGGAGTTGGGAGAGGACCGCATCGAGCGACGGTCTGCTGACGTCGCTGAGCAGGAGGTCGGTGGCTGGCTCGCTGGCGATCTGCCGCGAGATGGCTGCTCCGAGCGCCCCTCCGGCTCCCGTGATGACGACGACGCGGCGCGGCGTGGTCATACGAGCAGGTAACCGCCGTCGACAGAGAGCACGGTTCCGGTGATGAAGGCCGACGCGTCGGAGGCCAGAAACAGGTATGCGCCCGCCAAGTCGACGGGGGCGCCCCAGCGTCGTTGTGCCGTGTGCCCGGTGATTGCAGCGGAGAGCTCGGGGTTCTTCATCCACCCATCGGCGAGTGGCGAATCGAACCATCCCGGGGCAACGACGTTGACAGTGATCCCGGCGGAGGCCAGATCGAGGGCGAGGCCTTTCGCCACACCGACGAGGCCAGCTTTCGACGCGCTGTACGCAGTCAGCCCCTTGCGAGGACGCTCTCCAAGCACAGAGCCAGTGAAAATGACGCGCCCGCCTTCGCCCATCACCCTGGCCGCGGCGCGGGCTCCCAGGAACGCCCCGGTCAGGTTGACCTCGAGCACGTGACGCCACACCGAAGTGTCCGTCTCGCGTGGGCCGGCCACGATCGGGGAGATCCCGGCGTTGCAGATCCAGATGTCGACACCGCCCCATTCGCTCACTGTTGCGTCGGCCGCCGCCTCGTTGAAGTCCTCGTCCGTCACGTCGCCGCTGATCACGAGTGATGGACCGGGCAGCGCGGCGGCGACAGCCTTCAGGTCCCGCTCTGTTCGTGCCACGAGCGCCACGGACGCCCCGGCCTGTGAAAACGCATGTGCGAGCAAGGCACCGAGGCCTCTGCTGGCGCCGGTGATGACGACCCGTTTCCCCGAGACCGCGTCGGGTCCAGGGAACGAATGGGGGATCTGGATCTGGTCGATCATGGCTTTCCTTCTTTGTACCGACCAGTACAATACACACTCGGTGTCCGTCGACCCACATCCACCGTCCGATTTCTCAATGGCTGACCTCATTGAGATGCACCGTCGCTTTGTGCTGATTCGCGGTTTCGAACAGCGGGTTGCCGCGATGTACCGCGACGGCGAGGTGCCCGGATTCGTGCACCTCTCCATCGGGCAGGAGGCCACCGCGGTTGGTGCGTGCTGGCCGCTGAGTCCGGCCGATGTCATCACCTCGACCCACCGCGGACACGGGCACTGCCTCGCCAAAGGCCTGGATCCGGCCGGGATGTTCGCCGAGCTGATGGGGAAGGATCGGGGGACGAACCGCGGCCGCGGTGGCTCCATGCACATCGCCGACCCCAGGATCGGGATCTTCGGAGCGAACGGGATCGTGGCTGCAGGTCTACCGATCGCAGTTGGCGCAGCGGCGGCCGCACAGCTGCGAGCCGACGGGAGCGTGGCGGCTGCATTCTTCGGGGACGGCGCGGCGGCACAGGGCGCGTTCCACGAGGCGCTGAATCTCGCGGCCGTGTGGAAGCTTCCGGTGATCTTCTTCTGCGAGAACAACGGCTACGCCGAGTTCTCACCGGCTTCCGCCCAGCATGGGGCGTCGCTCGAGCAGCGTGCGGCCGGGTACGGGATCCCTTACGTCTCGGTCGACGGGAACGACGTTGTGGCGACGGCCGCGATGATGGACGAAGTCGTCGTCGCCACGCGCACCGGCGGCGGTCCTGCCCTCATTGAGGCAGCGACCTACCGCTGGCACGGCCATTACGAAGGCGACCCCGAGCGCTACCGGACTCCTGAGGAGGTCCGTGCCTGGGAGGCGCGCGACCCACTCCTGGTCCACGAGTCGCGACTCCGAGAAGTCGGTGTTGGCGACCACGAGATCAAGGCCTTGGAGACATCTGTCCACGAGGAGCTCGACGAGGCTGTCCAGGTCGCCCGTCGATCTGCGAACCCGGCCGGTGCCTCGTTGAGCGATTTCGTCGTCCGCGAGCGACCGATGCCCGCCGAACCCCCTCCGCTCCGTGACGACGCGCCCGTGTTCCGCACCATGGATGCGATCCGTGCGGCACTCGAGATCGAGCTTGCCGACGACGACCGAGTGTTCGTCGCCGGGGTCGACGTCGGCCAAGGGGGCAACGTCTTCGGGCTCACCCGAGGACTCGCTGAACAATTCGGTCAACGTGTCCGCGACACGCCGATCTCCGAGACCGCGGTGGTCGGCCTCGGCGTGGGCGCGGCGATGGCCGGGATGCGCCCTGTGGTCGAGTTGATGTACCTCGATTTCCTCGGCGTCTGTTTCGACCAGCTGCTGAACCAGGCGGCGAAGCTGCCGTTCATGACCGGAGGAGCCGCGGAGATGGCGCTCACGGTGCGAACCCAGTTCGGCGCTGGACGCTCTTCGGGAAGCCAGCACTCGCAGAGTCTCGAGGCGCTGCTGGCGCACATCCCGGGGTTGACCGTCGTCATGCCGTCGACTCCGGCCGACACGTACGGCCTGCTCCGAGCGGCAATCCAGGACCCGAATCCCGTCATCTTCATTGAGAACAGGCTGCTCTACGGCATGAAGGGACCGCAGCCGCCTTCTGACCACATCCTCCCGATCGGCAAGTCTGCGGTCATTCGTCCGGGGACGGACATCACCGTCGTGTCCGTCTCACGGATGGTCCACGAGGTGATGGCCGCCGCCGAGCAGGTCCAGGACGATGGCATCTCCGTCGAGGTCATCGACCTGAGGACCGTGGCACCCCTCGACACTGCGCCGATCCTGGAATCGGTGCACAAGACGAGCCGTCTCCTGATCGCCCACGAGGCCGTCGTCCCCTTCGGGATCGGCGCGGAGATTGCGGCCACTGTCGCTCGCGACGGCTTCTGGGATCTGGACGCGCCGATTGAGCGGATCGGCGCGATCGCGACCCCTCCTCCCTATTCGCCCGACCTCGAAAAGGCGTGGCTGCCGGACCGCGACGACATCGCCGCAGCCCTGCGCCGCCTTGCTGCCGTCTAGTTCAGCAGCCCAGGGCCCGGGCGATGACGAGGTGTTGGATCTCGTTGGTGCCCTCACCGATCTCGAGCACCTTCGAGTCGCAGTAGAAGCGTGCAACCGGTGTCTCGAGCATGTAGCCGAGACCGCCGTGGATCTGCACGGCCTCCGAAGCAGCCCAGGTCGCGAGGCGGCTGGCCTTGAGCTTCGCCATGGCGGCCTCCTTCAAGAACGGTTGCCCGCTGTCGCGTAGGAAGGCAGCACGGTAGGTGAGCCAACGCGCCGCTTCGAGCTCCGTGGCCATGTCGGCCAGCTTGAACTGGATCGCCTGGAACTTTGAGATCGGTTGGCCGAACTGCACGCGCTGTGCCGCATAGGCGGTCGCCATGTCCAGGACGGCTTGCGCCAGGCTCAACGACAGTGCCGCGATGGAGATCCGTCCCACCTCGAGCGTGCGCAGGAACTGGCTGAGTCCGAGGTTGGGATCACCAATGAGGTGGTCGTCGGGAACCCAGACCTCGTCCAGGTACAGCTCGCGCGTATCGAGACCGCGCCAGCCGATGCCTCGCATCTTCGGCCCCATGGTGAAGCCGGCCGTGTCCTTCTCGACGACGAAGCACGCATACGTGGGGCTCTGACCCTCTGTCGGGTCCACGCGTGCCAGCAACGTCACCCCGAACGACATCTCCGTGCCCGCATTGGAGATGAACGACTTTCGACCGTTGATCAGCCAGCCATCGCCCTGCCGTGTCGCTCTGGTTCGGATCCCGCGGGCGTCGGATCCGGCATCGGGTTCGGTCAGACCGAACGCACCGAGAACCCGACCCTCCGCAAGCGGTCGCAACCAACGCTCCCGCTGGGCGTCATCGCCATAGAGGTACAGGGGCAGTGAGCCGATGGTCGCGTGCGCCTGCCACGCGGCAGCGACGGACTGGTCGGCCAGGCCGATTTGCTCCATGGCGGCGACGAAACCGATCGTCGACATCCCGATCCCGCCCCACTCCTCCGGGACGAGGATGCCGAGAAGGCCCAGCTCGCCCATCTCCCGGAGGAGATCAGTTGGGCACCGCGCCTCCTCCCAGGCCAGCGGTGCCCGCTGGGCGATCTCCTTCTGGGCGAAGTCGCGGCAGAGGTCGACGAGATCGCGCTCCGATTCGTTCAGTGAGAAGTCCACGGAATCCTCAGGATCCTTCCGGCTGTTCGGTGGCGGCTGTCAGGTGCGCCATGAACGTGGTCGACCAGTCGGTGAGGTCAGCCGGGACGTAGTAGCCCGCCTCATCGTTGATCGTGGCCCAGTTCTGGGCGATGTCCTCGACGGTCGGAATCGAGCCCGAGTGGACGTACCCGGGCGTCGACGCAATGAAGATGCGAGAGAAGCGGCCGGCACCAGCTGCATAGATCTCGCCACTCACCGGGCAGCTCTCGTGGGCGAGGAAGGCGACCATCGGGGCGACGAGGTCGGGGGACATCGGCGAAGGATCGGCGCTCTCGGGCGCCTCGACGTTGGCAGCAGGTTGGCCTGCCATGCGCGTGATAGGCCGCCGGGGCGATGAGATTGATCTTGATGCCGTGGCGGGTGCCTGCCGTCTTGAGGCTGCGGGTGAGGCCTATCACGGCCGCCTTGGCGGTCGCGTACGACAAGTTCTTCGGCAGTCCGAAGATCCCGGTGGACGTCGTCATGACGATGCGGCCGTAGCCCTGTTCGACCATGTGGGGCCACGCGGCACGGGTGGTGTTGAACGACCCGACCGTGTGGACGGCAAGATGGCTGGCGAGGTTGTCCTGGTCCGCGTCCGGGAATCCCGCCCATCTCATGATGCCGGCGTTGTTGATGAGTATGTCGAGGCGGCCGAATCGCTCGACGGCAGTATTGACCAGCGTCTCTGCGCCGTCGGCCGTGGCCACGTCGCTGCTGTCCGCAAGGGCGGCCCCGCCTGCGGCGACGATCTCCCCGGCGACGGTTGACGCCACGCCGGCGTCGGCTCCACGGCCTTCCATGGAGCCGCCGAGGTCATTGACGACGACGCTGGCGCCGCGTTCCGCGAGGAGGAGCGCATGGGCTCGACCGATTCCTCGCCCTGCGCCCGTGACGACCGCCACGCGGCCCTCGAAGCTGTGCCTGTCCACGGGCACCCGGATCTCGTCGTGCCGCCGACCCTGAGGGCGGTCGCCTAGTTCCGGTGCGCCGCTGCAGCGACCGGAGCGTTGTACCCGAGGAGCCTGCCGAGGGTGCCGCCCACCATGGCGTCTCGCTCGACCGCCGGGACATCTGCGAACAGCCGGTCCATGAGCTCCCTGCTGCCTCGGAAGGTGCCCTCGGCGTGCGGATAGTCATTGCCCCACACAATCGACGACAACCCCGTGATGTGACGGCAGGCCACCGCGACGGGGTCGTCCTGGAAGGAGACGTGGAACTGGCGCTTCACGTACTCGCTCGGCTTCAGCGGGTACAGCCACTTCTCGTTGAGCCGGAACAGGCGTGCCATCCCGCTCTGTTCTTGGGGGGGAAGGCTGTCGTCCCAGACGCCGAGCCACCAATCGGCGTCCTGCCCGATCCCCGTCACCCAGGACTTGTCCATGCTCCCCACCAGGGAGGCGAGCCAGTGGGCGTTGAACTCGATCAGCGCAAAGTGGAGATCGGGGTAGCGCTCGGGCACGCCACCACCGATGAGCTCGCAGATGACCTGTTGCGGGACGATCGTGCTGTAGATCGACTGCGTGACCATCCGCTTGGAGGCAGATTTCTCGGTCATCGGCTGGTTGACCTGGGCGGCGTTCTCCATGACGACCTTCAGCGTGGTCGAGGCGGGGTCGTTGAGTTTCACACCGCCGGTCTGCGTGTGGATGAACACGTGCACACCGTTGGCCTGCGCCGCGGCCCACACCGGGTCGAAGTCCCTCGAGTAGTAGGGCTTGGGCGGCACGGCCGGAAGCAAGATGGCGCGGAAGCCACCGGCGGCGACGCGCTCGATTTCTTCCACGGCGTCGCCGACGTCGGTGAGAGGAATGGGGGCGGTCGGGGCGAGGCGGGAGAAGTACGGCGTGAAGCGCTCCATGATGTAGTCGTTGTACACACGGGCATGCGCCATCGACAGTTCGTGGTCGTCGGAGTAGAGACCGAAGAGCGACAGGTTCGGATGCATGACCCCGACGTCGACGCCGTCGGACTCGAGGTCCTCCATGATGATCTCGGGGTCGCCCTCGGGCATCCGGCCGCCCGTCTGGCGGTACCGGGAGATGGTCCACCCCTCGAAGCCCGGCGTGTGCAGCCGGCGGAAGATCCGTGCGCCGCCCTCGACGAGCGGCTCGATCTCGAAGTCGTCCTCCCAGACGGCGCGGTCGCGGAGGTGCTTGGGCAGGCGGGTGACGAAGAGGTCGGTGGGTTCGAGGATGTGCCCGTCGGCGGAGATGACAAGTTGCGTGTCTGTCATGGTTGTGACCTTCCTGCGCTGGAGCGCAAGATCTCTTTACCGGATGACCGGCCCGCACGCACGCGGTACCCTGCCTTTCGACTCTAGACCAACCGGTCGGTACAAGCAACGCGAACAGAGCGGCCGCGGAACACGGCGGCCAGAAGGAGGCGAGCCGTGACGAAGCGGTGGAAGCAACGCCCGCCAGGTTCGACGTGGGGCGATTGGGGGGACGACGACGAGCTCGGCCGCATCAATCTTCTGACCCCCGAGAAGGTCCTGCAGGGCGTGCAGGAGGTGCGAGCCGGCATCAGTTTCTGCCTGAGCCTTCCGCTCGACTTTCCCGGTGGGACTGCCTTGAACCAGCGGCGATACCCGCCCGTCCTGTCGCCGACAGAGGACATGGACGGCAATGACGGCACCTTCTACAACGTCCCCATGAGGACGATGGAGAAGTACGGCGATCCGAAGTACGTGGACGTGTGGGCGGATGACGTGGTGACGCTCTCGCTGCAGTACTCGACGCAATGGGACTCCCTCGCCCACGTCGGTGCCGAGTTCGACGCCGACGGGGACGGGATCGAGGAGGCGGTCTACTACAACGGCTACCGCGCCGGTGACGATCTCGTCGGACCGAAATCGGACGCGCGTGGTGACGGCGGTCGGCACCGCTGCTTCGCCCACCACCTCGGCTTGGAGAACATGGCCGCCACGGGCGTACAGGGTCGCGGCGTCCTCGTCGACCTGGCCCACCACCTGGGCCACGACTGGCGCGGGGTCGACCGCAAGACGCTCGAGGAGATCATGGCCGCCGACAAGGTCGTCGTCGAGCCCGGCGACATGCTCCTGCTCCACACGGGATTCGCCACCGAGATCCTCAAATGGAACCGTGACCCAGATCCGGTGAAGATCCACACTCTCTGTAGCTATCTCGATGCTCGTGACGAATCACTCTTGGAGTGGATCACGGAATCCCAGATCTCGGCGCTGGTGGCGGACAACTATGCCGTCGAAGGGATGGTGGGAAAGGATCGCGACGAGAGCCGGCACTCGTTCCTTCCGATCCACCACCTGTGTCTCTTCCGGTTGGGCGTGCCTCTGGGCGAGATGTGGTACCTGCACGAGCTGGCAACGTGGCTGCGCGAGCACGACCGAAGTCGGTTTCTGCTGACGGCGCCGCCGCTGCGCCTCCCCGGAGCGGTCGGCTCCCCGTTGACGCCGGTCGCGACCGTCTGACCAGGTCAGATTATTGGCGGCGTCACGGCCGGCGTCACGGCGGGCTCCGCCGACCGTGAAATCCGGAACGACTTGTAGTCGCTCTCAATGACCTTCTGGATCTCCGCGAAGAGCTTCGGGCGACCAGCAGAGTTCAACAGGTACTTCCGAGGTTTTCCTGGGATGTTGCTCCCGAAGTAGTAACTGATCTCACCGAACGAAGGGGCCTTCGTCGCCCAGCGATCGACCATGTTGGTCCACTTGTCCTCCGCGGCACACTCGACCTCGATCGTGTCGCAGCCAACGCGGCGCACATGGAGGAGCAGGTCCATGATGAAGTCCACCTGGTCGCCGTTGTAGCGCGGGTTGTTGCCGGCCGCGGCATGCGGTCCACCGGGGAAGAAGAAGTTCGGAAAATCGGTCGTCTGAACGCCGAGGAACGTTTTCGGGCCTTCGGCCCAGTGGTCGACGAGCGCAAGACCGTGACGGCCGCGGATCCCCATGCGGGACAGCGCTCCAGTGCCGAAATCGAAGCCGGTGGCCCACACGACGATGTCGAACTCCCGCACTCCCTCGGTCGTCTCAATCCCGCTCTCGGTCATGCGTACGATGGGCGTGTCCAGGAGGCTGACGAGATCGATGTTCGAATAGTTGTACGCCTCGAAGTAGCCGTTGACGAACGGTGGGCGCTTCTCCCCGAAGCGGTGGTCCTTGGGGATCAGCCTGTCCGCCGTCTCGGGGTCCTTGACGATGTCTCGGATCTTTTCGGACACGAACTCGCACCATTCTGCATTCGCGGCCTCGTCGAGTAGCAGGTCGCTGTAGTTGCTCGTGAGTTTCGAAAAGCCGGGACTGCGCCACATCTTCTCGAAGAAGTCCCATCGCTCTTCTTTGGAGTCGTCGAAGACGGCGCGATCGTGAGCCCTGTGGAGGAATCCGCTCGGCGATGTATTGAGGATGTCGCACATCGCCTCGAACTCGGCTCTGAGCCGCGCCTGCTCGTCGGACGTGATCGGTGCGTTGTTCAGTGGCGTGCACCAGTTCGCGGTGCGTTGGAAGACGGTGAGACTCGAAACCTGATTCGCGATGGCCGGGATGACCTGGACGCCGCTCGAACCGGTGCCGATCACGGCGACTCGCTTGCCGTCGAAGTCGACGGGCGCCGCCGGCCACTGCCCCGTGTGGTACGACTCGCCGCGAAAGTCCCCTCGTCCTGCCACATCCGGGTAGTAGGGCACGGAGAGGACTCCGGTTGCCGCCACGAAGTACTGACTCCGAACGACTGTGTCGTCACCCACCGAGACAGTCCACTTCCCGGACGACTCCTCGTATTCCGCCGAGGTCACCCTGGCGCCGAATCGAATGTGACGGCGGAGGTCGAACTTGTCCACGACGTGATTCAGATAACGCTCGATCTCCGGTTGCTCCGCGAAGTGCTCTTGCCATTCCCACTCTTCGAAGAGCTCCTTCGAGAAGAGGTAGGCGTACGTGTAACTCTCGGAGTCGAACCGGGCTCCCGGGTACCGATTCCAGAACCAGGTGCCCCCCACGCCGCCGCCTGCTTCGACGAGTTGCGCCGAGAAGCCTTCTTCGAGAGCTCGATAGAGCTGGTAGATCCCCGTGATGCCTGCGCCAACGACCAGCACGTCCACGTCCGTCGCGAGCTGGCCGGCGCTCGGTTCGGCTGCGGGTTCGGGGGTTGTCATGAGCCTCCGCGGCGATGACCCCGTCAGGGGGCTTGCGTCGTGTCCTACCGGCGGCACATCATGCCCCCGTCGTGGGTCGGGCCCAGATTGTACCGACCGGTTAGTATAAATCAGATCGCACCCGAGAGGGAAAGGGGCCGAATGGCGGTCGTGGATCGGAGAGGTGCGGCACTGCCGGCGGCCTACGCGGTGCAGTTCCCTGACCGGGCCCCAAAGGAGCGCTACTTCGACCCGGACTTCTTCCAGATGGAGGTCGACCTCCTGTGGTCGCGGGTCTGGCAGATGGCCTGCCGGCTCGAGGAGATCCCGCAGCCTCGGGACTTCGCCGAGTACCGGATCCTCGATCAGTCCGTCGTCGTGGTGCGCACCGACGATGGGGGAGTGCGTGCCTTCCAGAATGCCTGCCGCCACCGTGGCGTCAAAGTCGTCGCAGGGTTCGGGCACCTGCGAGAACGGATTCATCTGCCCCTTCCACGGCTGGTGCTATGGCCCGGACGGCACCAACACATTTGTCCCACGCAAGAAGACGTTCGCGGAACACAACATGCAGCCGGACGAGATCAACCTCACACCCGTGCGCTGCGAGACCTGGGGCGGATGCGCGTGGATCAACCTCGACGATGATGCCCCGCCGTTGCGAGACTGCATCGAGCCGTTCGCCACCATCCTTGACGCGTGGAAGGTGGAGTCGATGCGGGCCGAGTGGTGGTACGCGTGCCGGCTCCCTGTGAACTGGAAGCTCGCCGAAGAGGCCTTCATGGAGCAGTACCACGTGGTCGAGGCGCATCCCCAGCTCGTCATTCCGGGGAGAGACCCGTCACGCAGTGCCGGCGCCGTCGATCCCCGTGCGCTCATCGATGCGGAGATCGTGTACCTGCGCACCATGAGCGAAGGAATGGCTGGGATGGTCCACGCCAACGATGTGCGCGTTGCGGAGGCCCTGCGGGACACCATTGAGCTGCCGTCCGACCCGACGTCGGCGATGGCGACCTGGCATCGAACGCTGAACGACGCGGTCACGGAATGGCACCGGGCCCAGGGCAGCGATATTCCGGACCTGAACGATCTGGAGGCTCGGGGTCTCAACGAGCCGATGGCCTACTGCTTCCCGCACCACTTCGTGTTGCCGATGTACAGCAGTGCTTCCGCCTACCGCTTCCGCCCGCTCGGGCCGGAGGAGACGCTGATGGAGATCTGGTCGCTGACGCGGTTCCCGCAAGGGAGGGAGCCCGAGAGGCCCGTCCCACCCGAGATCTGGGAGCACGACGACCCGCGCTGGCCGCCGATCCCTGCCCAGGACTTCTCGAACCTGCCGAGACAGCAGATGGGGCTCCACGCCAGGGGATTCGAGTACATGCGATTGTCCGCGGGAGTCGAGGGGGGCATCTCGAACTTCGAACGGATGGTTGACGGCCTCCTCGCCGGACTTCCCTACGAGAAGCTGCTCCAGGGACTGCATTCGGTCAACGTGAACCCGCTCGAGCAGCCCGTCGTCGACTTGGGATTCTGAGTAGGGACCTGGTCATGAACGAAGGCGCGCCTCGCGCTCTGAAGCGGGTCGTAGACCGCTGATGGAACTGAGCTACGCAGACGTCGCGGAGGGGGTGCGCGCCACCATCGCCGCCTACGCCCAGGCTCTGGACGACGGCCGGACCGACGACGTCGTCGCAACCTTCTGCGCGGACGGCGTCTGCGACATGCCCGGCATGGGCACCCACACGGGTCACGACGCCCTCCGCCAGGCCTTCACGAAATGGAAGCCCAGGCAGCCCCAGCGCCACCTCGTCCTCAACACGGTTGTCACGGATTGGAGCGATCACGAGGCCACTGCCAGCAGCGACCTGGTCTTCTTGTTGCTGAATGACTCTGGTTGGTCGATCCAGCTGGTGGGTCGCTACCACGACGTCTTGCATCGCGTCGAGGGCGTTTGGCGATTCCATGATCGCGCGGCCACCTTCGTCACGCAGCCCACCGCAGCCCTAAGGACGGTCTCGGCCACAGCTCGCGTTCGGGACGACCGGCGTAAATCCGGGCAGCGGCCTCTAGTCGGCGAACTCGGGAAGGACGTCGCGGGCGAATTCCTCAATGCGAGTTCGGCCGGCGTCCGGCCAGCCGCAGACCAGATACCCGTAGCCGGTCTCGCGCCACTTGGCGGCGTGCTTGCGCGCGGTGTCCAGATCATCGAGCGACAGCGAGCTCGCCCGCATGATCGACGAAGGATCGCGTCCCGCTTCAGCGGCAAGGACGTCTATCCGTTGGTTTGCCTCGCGCAGAGAGTTCGGTGATCCCCATGAATGCCAGACGTCGGCAAAGCGAGCGGCCAGCGGGAGCGTCCGGCGCGGACCGCTGCCGCCGATCCAGATCGGGGGGTGGGGCCGTTGCACAGGCAGCGGGCGGAGCTGGGCGTCCCGCAACGACACCAGCCGTCCGTCATACGACACGACGTCGCCGGTGAAGAGCCGGGTGAGGATCTGGAGGGCGTCTTCGAGCAGATCGAAGCGCTGAGGCGTCGGGGGGAAGGGGATCCCCAGCTCCAGGTGCTCCTTCTCGAACCAGGCGGCGCCCAGCGAGAGATCCAGCCGTCCGTGCGAGGCGTGGTCGATGGTGAGCGCCTGGGCCGCCAAGACTGACGGATGCCTGTACGTCACCCCGGTCACGAGAAGCCCGAGGCGGATGCGTGACGTGACGCCGGCGAGCGCGGCAAGGGTCGTGATGCCTTCGAAGGTCTCGCCCGGTCCTTCGCCGTACATCGGCTGAAAGTGATCGAACCCCCAGGCGCCGTCGAACCCCAGGTCTTCGGCGAACTGGACGCGGCTCACGACCTCGTCCCAAGGGACCCGTTGCTGCGCGACATCCAGACCGAACTGCATCGCCGGAGCTTACGTGCCGATGCGCGGTTGGCGCACCGTCAGCGAGGGAAGCCGTCTATTCGTCGAGCAGGTCGGGTTGGCTCGCGACGATCCAGTCGTAGAGCGGCTGGAACGAGAACCACCCCGATATCGGAGGACCGACTTGTCGCGCTGTTTTCTCCGCTTGATCGGGATCGATGAGAACGGGTGTGCCCGCCGCCTCCGCCAGCAGCTGTGCCTGACAGGTGCGCTCCATGGTGATGAACCACCACGCGGCTTCGTCGACCGATGTCTGCCCGACGGTGAGCAGCCCGTGATTCGACAGGATGAGAGCCTTGTTGTCCCCGAGTGCGTGGGCGAGACGCTTGCCCTCCTCGAGGTCCAGCACGACACCGGTGTAGTCGTCGAAGACTGCGTGGTCGCCGTAGAAGGCGCATGAGTCCTGCGTCAGGGGATCGAGCGGCCGGCGCAGCGCCGACCACGCCTTCCCGTACACAGAATGCGCGTGTGCCGCCGCGATCACATCGGGCCGTGCCGCGTGGATCTGCGAGTGGATCGCGAACGCGGCCGCATTGACCGGCCAGTTTCCGTCGACGACCTCCCCGGAGTCGTTGACGAGAATCAGGTCCTGCACGCGGATCTGCTTGAAGTTCATCCCGAGTGGGTTCACCCAGAAGTGATCGAGTCGTTCGGGGTCTCTCGCAGTGATATGGCCCGCGACCCCCTCGTCGAACCCGAAATGTCCGAAGAGGCGAAAGGCTGCTGCCAGACGTTGCTTGCGATGCCTCCGTTCGTCTTCGACGTTGTCGAACGAGGGGAATTTCGTCGGGAGACGATCTGATGGCATCGACCCAGTCTAAGACAGGCGTTTCGAGATGACAACGACGCAGCAGCTGACCCGAAGCTGGTCCGAGCCGGCCGTCGACGGAAGGCCGGCCGCGTATTAGTCGGTTCCTCGGGCCTCGGCGACGGTCAATTCTGCGGCGGGATCGGCTTCAAGCCGCTCGTCAGGAATGACGTCGCCGCTGCGGACCGACCGCCCATAGGTCCCCGCCGAGAGGCGTTGTTCCGCTCGGTCGATCGCCGCCAGACGTTCTTGCAGCTCCACTCTCACGGAATCGTCAGAGCCCTCCCTGGTGAGGGGCTCTGCCGAGTCGAACATGTCGCCCGGCTCGTTGGCGGCGGCTCGGTCCTCGCGACCCGTCTCCTCCATGTCCGAGAGCAGGTTCTCGACGCGGAGCCGCTCCGCAAGAAGCAGTTCCTTGGCCTTGACAGCGTCCATGTGCGCACTCCTGATCCATACGTGGTGCTGAGCATCCTATTGAGCCGGCAGGACCGCCCTACCAGACGCCAGGGATCAGCCTCCACCGGACGTCGCGACGGTACGCCTCGTACTCGTCATTGGTGGCGAGCATGCGGTCTTCGGCCCTGATTCGGCCGACGTTGCAGCCCGATGCCAGCAGCATCACGAGTGCGTTGCGCACCGAGATGCTCTGGAGCAGGTATCCGAACTGGAGGAGGAGATAGGAGGCATAAATCGGATGGCGGACGACCGCATAGGGGCCGCGCGTCACCAGCCCCCGGTCGGCCGCGACGAAGCCAAATGACCTGCCGAGGGCGAGGAAGGACGCGATGCAGATGGCCAGGCCGACCAACTGGACCGCCAGCCCCGCAGTGACTCCCCACGGAGGGTGCGCGCCCACGGGCCGGAACAGGACACCTCCGAACGTCCCGCCGAAGGCGAGGAGCCAGTCTCCCCACCGGCGACTGGCAGCGCGTGCCGGCCGGCGGATCAGGTAGGCGACGACGACCCACATCTGCTCCGCGAAGAAGGCCGGCCCGTACCAGTGATGGTTCTGGAAGTAGGCCTGCAACGTGGCCTGGGCGAAGAACGCGGCTCCGGCAGCTCCGACCAGATTCGCCGAGATTCTGAGGGCCCGCTCGGCCCCGGGCGAGAGGACGCCGCGATCGATGCCCGGGCGCGGTACCGGAATGGAGGTCTTCGGGCGGGTGGCGGGGGGCTGCAGAGCGGAGGCGGCGGGGCGCGACACAGCTACGTGACGACGAGGCGTCGCTCGATGATCGAATCGATGCTGAAGCGGCCCGAGCCCAAGAAAGCAACGACCAGGGTGAGGCCCGCCAGCACCAGGTTCAATTGGTAGCCCGGCGGATCGGTCCGGTTGTTGAACCCGGTTGCCCATGTGATGGTGATCATGGCCATGACCATGTCCCCGAAGAGAGCGATCCCGGCCAGCCGGGAGCAGAACCCGATGGCCAGCGCCAAGGCTCCGAAGAACTCGATCGTCCCTCCGAGCACGGCAAACAGGCCACCGGGGTGGAGGTGTGCGGCGTTGGAGAAATAGAGGGAGGTTGCATGGATGCCCCCTCTGTTGAACCACCCGAAGAGCTTGCCGCCGCCGTAGTAGATGAAGGTCCAGGCCAGAACGATGCGAGCGATGAGCAGGGCGCAGTCGGCCTGAAGCGCAGTCGTCCGGGTGCTCACCACAGTCGCCAGCAGGTCACGAACCGAACGCGGGCGAGTACTGACCGTTGCCGTCACCATCACGCGACCTCCCGGGTGTGCTGATGCGGAGCGTTCTGGCGAATCGTAGTGCCGGCACCCCTGGTCATCTCAATGGTCGGACCCTCGGCCGGCGGGCGAGCCGACCGGATGGAAAGGCGCTCCTCGGGCTCGGGCATCGGACGGAAGGGCCCGACGAGCTGCGCCGCCAGAACCGAGAAGTGACGTGCTCGCGGGGACTCCTGCTCGACCCTCAACGGCCGGCCCGGAAGCCCCGTGTCGATCCTCACCGTCTCCTCAGTCGGGAAGACGGCCCGATGGAAGAGCTGGTCCCAGATGGTCAGGACAAAGCCAAGATTGACATCCTGTGGCCCGTTGAGGTCGTGGTGGATCCGGTGGAAGTTCGGACTGACGAAGATCCGCCCGAGCGGACCGAAACCCAATCGGGTGTTCGAGTGTGCGAAGGCAACTGCTCCGCCGTAGATGACGAGCACGGTGATCGACAGAGCGCCGTTGGCCAGCAGCACCACGCCCGGGAATCAGTGCGATGAGGTAGGAGACATGGATGAGGGGGTGCGTCCGAAAGACCGTCAGCACGTTCATGTCCTCCTGCGAGTGGTGCAGCTCGTGAAAGCGCCACAGCATCTGGACCCGGTGATTGGCGAGGTGGGCGAACCAGTTACAGAAGTCCATGGCGACGACGATCACGGCGATGACACCCCAGCGCGGCACGGTCCCGATTTTGGGCAAGACGATCCACGGGAGCGCCGTGCGAACCACGTGCACGAAGGAGAGGGTGAGGGCCGTGACGAGAGGCGCCACCAGCAGCACGTTGAAGCCGGTGAGGATCAGGTCATGGCGGTACCCGCGGGCGAAGAGCGGTCGGGGCTGAGCCGGCCAGCACGCGCTCCACGATCAGAAAGACGCCCAGGACGGCGAGCGTCAGCGGCCCGACGAGGACCACGCGCAGGCTGCTCAAGGAGCCGGTGAAGGCATCGCCTCCCCAGTGCGTCGACCAACCGATCCCGACGAGGGCGGCGGCGACCAGGGCAATCAGACACGCGGGGAGGTAGACCCGCGAGGTCACCGCGGTCCGAACCCTCCGCGCCGAACGACCGGCGCGGAGGGTGGATCCGGCGCGCTCCGAGGAGCGTGGGGGGGCAACCAGGACGGAGGACATCACCATGTGAGCGCCCTCCCCTAGAAGGAGGCTCCCCCCGAGCCAGCGGTCGAACCGCCGGAACCACCGGAATTCGAGCTGGAACCGGCTGGCTTCGCCGTGACGACTGCCACCCACTTCCCCCACTTGTCCGTGGTGTTGCCCTGCACCTGTCCGTGGTGGTCCTTGAAGAAGAAGTAGAGCGCCTTGCCGTTGTAGGTCACCTGCACGGCACTGCCCAGCTTGACGGTCCCCAGCTTCGCTGCGTTGACTCCGGGACCGGCCGTGGCGCTCGTCATACCGGCGGGGAGCAGCGAGCGGCGGCCACACCTTGAGGCAATTGGTCCCGCACGACGATGTGGCTGGGCTTCAGGGTGTAGAGGGTCTTGCCGCTCACCAGGACCGTTCCTGCCTTGGCGTTCTTGGCCGTCGAGACGGTCACGCTCGTTGCCGCACCGGCCGTTCCGGCAGTAACGACGGAGGCAGACAGGCCCCCGATGGCCAAGAGGGCCCACACAATTCGCTCGCGCCGAGAACGTCTGGTGTGCGTCCTGGTCGTGATTTCCCTGCTTCATGGCGTTGTCTCCTACTCCCGTTTGAGCGAATCTTTCAACGTTTACTACGGATCGAGCACGGAGCAGGGATGGGTCCGGGTGGGCGCCACTGCCTGCCGCCGTCCCCTCCCAACAGGAAGGTCCAACAGGAAGGGCCAACAGGAAGGGCCAAAGGAAAGAAGGGAAGAGGAAGGGCCAACAGGAAGGGCCAACAGGAAGGCCCAACAGGAAGGGCTTGGCCCCTCGGGTGCACTCGCTCCGCTCTGTCCGTTCTGAATGGGATTCCCTTTTCGGGGCAATCCATTCGGGAAGCCGGCTCGTAGAACTGCCATCGACGACACGAGGAGATGGCGGCGCATGCGTACGTTGCAGCACCGGGAACCGACCCGACACATGACCATTCGTCTGGGCGTTGCGGCGCTGGCCGTGGGAGGCATCGTCTCCGGCACTGTCCGTGGGGTCGATGGCCGATGCCGCGTCCAGCCACAAGACCAAGGCCGTCGTCGTCTCGACCTCGCAGAATGCGACATTGGGCACCATCCTTGTCAGTGGCAAGACGCTCTATACCCTCAAGGCGAGCAAGACTCCGTGCCGGACGCAGTGCCAGAAGTTCTGGTCCGAGCTCCTTCTCCCGAAGGGTGTGAAGAAGGCGAAGGCCGGTCCGGGAGTCAACGCGGCGAAGCTGGGCAGCGTGAAGCGGGGCAGCGCCCTGCAGGTGACCTACGGCGGCAAGGCGCTCTACTGGTTCGCCGGTGACACCGCACCGGGGCAGGTCAACGGCAATCTGACGAACAAGTGGGGCAAGTGGTCCGCCGTCGTCATTGCGAAGCCGACCGGCGCGGTGGCTCCCACGGTGACCACGACCCCGACCACGTCACAGTCAGGAGCTTCGTCGACAACCACCCCGACCCACGCGCCGACGACGACACCCGCGCCGACGACACCCGCGCCAGCGGTGACCGTTCCTCCGACCACCACCCCGACGACCTCGCCGCCGGTCACGACGACGACATCCCCGCCAACGACCACGACGACGACCTCCGGCGGGACAGGAGGCGCGGGCTTCTGAGCTCGAGGTCGTCGGCGGCCTAGGGCCGGGGGGCCGTTCGCAGTTCGGATCGACTCTTCACGGTCGAAAGGAGGCGTCGGACGGCGATTGCGTGTCCTCGCGACCCGATGACCAGCACCCGGTAGGCGGCTCCGGCAAGGCCCGGGAAGAGCGCCCGGGTCTCGGCGCGCAGGCGTGATGAGCCGGGACCGAGGGGTTCGAGCCGGAAGCACAGGGCGTACGAGGAGAATCGGTGGCGCCCTTCGAGCGCCAAGACCGATCCCGGCTGCATCAACGCAACCCGAAAGCCGGGCATCGTTGATCCCTCGACGAGGGGTCGGGGACCGGACACGGAGCGGTCGGAACATCCGACGATTCCTGCGAAGCCGGCCGCTCCGGGACGTGACAAGTTCCGCTCCACCGTCTCGGTCAGGACGGGCCACACTTCGTCGACTGCCTGCCGCCACGGTGGTCTCGTGCTCGTCCACGAAGGGCAGCTGAGAACTGAGCACTCCCTGCGCCGTCAGTTCCCGGGCATCGACCTGAAGCGAGCCACCATGAGCCGGCCGATGAACGCGTAGCCGGTGCTCTTGGCATGAATATTGCCCTTGGTACAGAACCAGGTCAGCGAGCAGACGTTGGAAACCGCCACGGGGATCGTCCCGTACGGCGGCACCGTCTTCGTCTTGGTGAGCGGGATATAGGCCCCTGAGGCGGATGTCACGTCGACGAACGCGGCCCCCGACCCCTTGTAGGCCTTCGCCAACGCAGGGTTGACCAGCGCCTTGAAGGCGACCACCGAGAGCTTGACCAGGGCGAGCCGGCCGGCGAGTGGCCGGCAAGGATGGGTAGACGTAGCCACCCAGGACCACATCGGGGTAGGTCGATCCGATGATCCTTACCTTCGGCCCAGCCGCTGCCCGAAGGCCCTGCACCAGGGTGGTGACATTGGTGTTGATGTGCGTCACGGCGGTGGACAGGCAGGGGAGGGGCGCGGCCACGAACGCACAAGGAATGACGTCGTTGCCGCCGATGGTGATCGTGATGAGCCCGACGTGGCCGGGGTGGGCGGTGATGAACGCCTCCGCCGCGGCCGCCTGGGACGTGGTCGGGTAGGTCACCCCGCCGGCGGTATGGGGCAGGACGTCGGGGCATCCGATCCCGTTGAGAATGGATGTCGTCGTTGCGCCGCCACACCCGAAGTTGACGAGCTTCAGGTGGGTCTTCCGGGCGACATATGTCGTGTAGCCCGGCGTTGCGCCCCGGCCCGGCTGAAAGCCGACTGAGTATGAGTCTCCGAGGGAGACGTAGTACGTGGTACGGGTTGCGTTGCCAGACGCCTGGGCGGCACCCGGAAGCACCAGGGCTCCGACCATCACCGTGGCGAGCGCGAGCCCGGCCCGCAGCGTGGTCCTGGTCTTCACATGCGCCTCCGCGTCGTCGAAGCGTACGGCCGGATCGTACCCAGGCCCGACCCGGTGGGTCGTCAATCCGGGTTTGACCGGAACAGTCGGCAGACGTCGCGCCCGCAGTCAGTTCCCGCCGGTTGTCATCCTGCGTGTCCGCAGGAGCTCCCGGGGCTCAGCCCGGCAATCGGCGCCAGAGGGCTTGGGGGAGCAGCGTGAAGACGGAGAAGACCCACTTCAGCATGCCGGGCGACCAGATCACGGTCTGGCCCCGTTGCAGGCCGCGCACAATGTCCGATGCCACACGGTCCGGTCCCACCGCAAAGGGTGCGGCAGGGCGGCCGACGGTCATCTTGGTGCGGACGAACCCAGGCCGGACGATGTGCACGGTCACGCCTGTCCCGCGCAGGGATTCGCCCAATCCTCGGGCGAATCCGTCCAGCCCGGCCTTGGCGGAACCGTAGATGAAGTTGGAGCGCCGCACCCGCACACCGGCGACGGAGGACAGCACGACGATGCTGCCATGACCCTGTCGTGTCAATCGGCTCGCCACGGCCGCCATCGCTGCGGCGGGCCAGGTCAGGTTGACCGTCATCATCTGGGCGATCCGGTCCGGGTCGGTCTCGTCGACCTCCTGGTGGCCCAGTTCACCAACGGCGACGATCACGAGGTCGACAGCCTCGGCGGCCGCATCGAAGCACTGTGCGACGGTCTTCTCCACGGCGTCGGTCGTCGCCGCCTCGAGCGGGACGGTCTCGACGCGGGAGACCGAGCTCTGCAGCTCGCCGCTGACGCGTCCGAGCGCGGCACGGTCACGTCCCGCGAGGACGACCGACCGGCAGCGCTCCGCCGCGAAGCGGTTGACGAGCTCACCGAGCGATCTCCGAAGACCCTCCGAGGACGACGACCGATTGCGGGTGCCCGAAAGCGTCGTTCATCGTGAGATCCCGAGGCGGCGGGAGAGGTCGGACGCAATGACGCCGTCGGGGTCGACGCGCCGGCAGACCTCGGTCAGCTCCGGCAGTCTGGGATACATGACCGGGAGGAGCTCGGGTCGCAGGCGCGAGTCCTTGGCCAGGTAGACGCGTCCACCGCCATCGGCCACGAGGTCGTCCAGGCGATCCAGGAGGCCGGGCAGGTCGTCGGACCCGAGGGGGAAATCGAGGGCCAAGGTCCATCCCTCTTGCCCGAAGGAGAGCGGCCCGGGAGTGCCGGGCCCGAAACGCTTCAGGACGGCGAGGAAGGAAGGGAGGCCTGACGATGCGATCGCTGCCACAGCCTCCTGCACGACATCTCCTCGTTGGCGGTGAAACGGCGAATTGGTACTGCACGAACCCGGCTGGCCCGTAGAGCAGGTTCCAGCTACCCACCCCGTCGAGCGGGTGGAAGAAGGATGCGAGGGGCCGCAGCGCCTCCTCCGACGGGGAGGTGCACGGAACCAGGCCTCGTTGAAGGCCCGCACCGACAGGCGGTTCACCAGGCCGCTGGGAGCCGGACGCGGCACCCGGAACATGGGGTCGCCCGGGATCTCGCGACTTCGGGCCCGCAGGCGGTCCGGAAGCGCACTCAGATGGAGCGTGGTCGCCACGCGTGAGGACGGACCGGTGACCCCCGCCTCGGTGACCGAGACAGTCGAGCCAGGCCACGCTATGGCGATAGAGGTGATCGGACTCCTCCATCGTCGCCATGAGGTCATCGAGACCGTTGAACCTCACGGTGTCGACCTGCATCCACGACGTCTCAATCGGGGTCAGCCGCAGGGTGGCGCTGGTGACGATCCCCGGTCAGGCCCATACCGCCGGCGGTGGCCCAGAACAGCTCGGGGTCCGATTCGGGTGACACCGTGAAGGTGCCGCTCGGCGTCGCCAGCGTCATCTCCACCACGTGGCGGCAGAAGCTGCTGTCACAGTGGTGGTTCTTGCCGTGGATGTCGGCGGCGATCGCTCCGCCGATCGACACGTAGCGCGTCCCGGGTGTGACCGCGACGAACCATCCAGCCGGAATGATGTGCCGCATGAGCTGGTGAAGGCTGACGCCTGCACCGACCTCGATGGTGCCCGAGTCGTCGTCGAGCTTCCCGATGGAGGAGAGGGCAGCGGTCTCAATCGTCATTCCGCCGGTGCATTGGGCGGCGTCGCCATAACTCCGGCCGAGCCCACGGGCGATGACCCCACCGCAGCGTCGAGCGGACCGCAATCTCCAGGGCGGTGTCGTCGAGGGGACGACCCACCGCGGTCGTCGTGGGAGCGGTGCGACCCCATCCGCTGATCGGTTGGGGCGAAGGCTCGAGCGTCACCGTCACACGTAGATGCCGATGATCATGAGCCCGAGCCAGAGCGCCCCGTAGCCTTGAAGGACGTGATCGTGAATGGCCAACTGCTCCGGTTCGCCGCCCTGCCCCGCATCGAGGAGCCGGAGGATGTGCAGCACGGCGAGAACGAGGGGGACCACGGTGAGCTCGATCCACACGACGTTGTGGCCGGCACGAGCCAAGAGCCCGGTTCGTTCGAACGCCCACAGGCAGTAGGCCGCGACCGTGACCGTGGCCGAGATCGTCAGCGTCGACCTGAGGAACGAATCGGTGTACTTGTCCAGGACGGCTCGGTGGTCACCCCTGTCCTGGCCCAGGCGTGCGTACTCGGCACAACGCTTCCCCGTCACGACGAAGAGCGCCGCGAACGACGTGAACACCAGGAACCAGTTCGAGAGGGGCACGTTGGCGGCGACGCCGCCCGCAACCGCCCGCAACACGAATCCCGCGGCCACCACCGCCAGCTCCATCACGGGTTCCAGCTTCAGCCGGATGCTGTAGGCGATGCTCAAGCCGGCGTAGGCCACCACGACGATGACCAGGCCCAACGGGCCGATCACCCCTGCGGCGGCGATGCCGGCGGCGATCAGGACACCGGCCGCGACAAGGGCCGTCTGGGGGCGGAGCGCTCCGCTCGCCACCGGTCGATACATCTTGGTCGGATGGTGTCGGTCCGAGTCGGCATCGATCACGTCGTTGACGAGATAGGTGCCGGAGGCGACGACGCAGAAGACAAGGAACGTGCCGATGACGCTGACCGTGGTGTGCCAGTTGCTCAGCACCCCTGCAGCCGCGGGGGCCGCGAACACGAGGAGGTTCTTGATCCATTGCGTCGGCCGCATTCCCCGGATCAGAAGCCGCAGGGTCGGGCCCACGCCGACCGGTGCGGGATCAGGCACGGGCGCCAGCAGGGGTTCCTCGGCTGAGCCGCTGCCCACGAAGGAGTTGTCCGAAGCCGTCACGGTCCGACCGCGGCCGACATCGTGATGAAGTCACGGGCCCACCATGACTGAAAGTATCGACCAGGAGTGCCGGTCATGCCCGCCAACAGTTCGGTGCCGTTGGCCCCCGTTGCGGCCCCTCCTGGGGTCGACGGCTGGTACGTGCTGTAGTTCACCCAGTCAGTATTGATGTCGAGCTCCATTGCACGAACCGCACCAGCCCGGACGAGGATGGTCGCGAGGTCCGCGATGTCGAGTCCAGGTCCACCCACATAGATTAGGGCTCCGTCGGACGTGATCCCCATTCCCGATCGCCACACGTAGAGATTGCCGCCGAGCGTCTTGCCCCACACCGTTGTGTTCGGGTTGTAGGCCGCCGGCACCACCTGCCCATTGTCGACGAGAAGGTCGAGATTCTGGCGCACCGACGCCACGTCGGTCCCCATGGAGACGTCGCGGCCCCACTGACCGAGGGTGAAGGAGCCGTTCTTGTAGACGACGAAGGACGCAGCACCCGTCCGGAGGGGGACGACCGTCTTGTTGTCCGTGTAATAGCCACCGTTGGCGTCGGACATCAGGAAGCCCGCGTTGAAGGCGGCAACGAGCGACGTTGCGGCGCTCGGCGAAATGGGCGCCGTGCGTGTGTAGGGCCCGCCACCGGGAATCAGGCTCCCCGAGTACAAGTTCGCCTTCAGGAGCATCGGATCCATCCAGGCCACGCCGACGACGTAACTCGTGTGGATCGCGCTGGGGCGCAGCATGGTCTCGTAGACCGCCGGGATGCCCTTGACCGGGCGGCCCACGGGTGACCATTGCCCTTCACCCGCGACCGGAGTGGTCGCGATCGGGGCGATCGCCGCGGGAGGGGGAAGGTGCGGGACGGTGACGGCGACGGGTGTGGTGTGGGCGTGTCTTGGGCTTCGTGATGCTCCCGGGTGCCAGCGCGCCGCCGACCTTCGGTTGATGGTGGGAGTACCACTCGTTCTCGGCCCAGACGACGATGGACGCACCGCCATTCTCCCTGAACCATTCCGCGGCGCGTGCTCCCGCCGGAGTTCCCGAGTGCCGGGTTGGTGAGCGCGCCACCGAGCGAGACGGAGAGCCAGATCAAGAAGATGCCGAACGCGGCCGCGACGACGGCCAGGATCCGGCGTCGCCTGCGGTGCACCCGTGCCCTGGACCACCGGGCCCTTCGAGAGGCCCGGCTCCCGACTTCGGGGATCTCGACGTCGACATCATCGAGGGGTGGGCTCAGCACGAGCGCTCTCGGAGGTGCAGGGCCTGCCTCGGGCACGAGCGCACGGCACGGATCGCGTGCTCGTACAGTGCGGGGGCGATGTCGGCACCGTCGACGAGCGGGTACCCCCAACGGTCGAGCTCGATCCGTTCCGGGAGGATCTCGGCACAGACGCCACGACCATCGCACGCAGTCGGGTCGATGACCAGCTCCACGCTCCAGCGGCTCATGCCCTGCTCACCAGCCTTCTCCTTGCCATTCTGTTGGGTACCGGCAGCACTCTCTGGCCCCGAGCCCCTGAGCACGATCCTCGCCGCTGATGCGACGCAACCTCGTCGGCGAAGACACCGAGACCGCTCCGCACGAAGCGGGCCACCCCGTCAGGATGGCGACAGGCTCCACGTCCCTCGACGAGGTTGCATATTTCGAGAATCTGTTCGATGCGAGGTCCGCCCGCCACGCCGTAGGCGAGCCGCTCCATTGTACCGGCCAACTCGTCGAGCCCGTGGACGCAGGGCCCGCACTGGCCTGCTCCCTGGCCCTCCATGTACCGCACGACGTCCGCCATCTCGGCCAGGGGGCAGGTCCCTCGGGGCACCAGCGCAACCACGCCTGCCCCGAGTGTCGCACCAGCTCGACGGGCTGCCTTCTCCGACACGGTGAGCTCCTCGAAAACCCGGGGCGACACCCAGCCACCCCCGTAGCCCCCCAGCAGGACCCCAAGTGCGCCGGAGGCCTCCTCAGTGCGAATTCCGGTTGCCCGCCGGAGCGACGAGCCGAGGACCGCCTCGGTGATCAGGGGTCCGCTGCCGTCGTTCACCGTCAACAGCATCGTCCCCGGATTGTCCGGTGTCCCGACGCGCCGGAACCAATCGGCCCCGAAACGGGCGATGAGGGCGACGTGAGCCATCGTCTCGACGTTCTGGACGAGGGTGGGTCGCCCGCTGACGCCTCGCTCGCGGATCGGCTCCAGCCCGACGAAGGACGGAATGGCGACCTTGCCGCCTGCCCAACGCGTTGACGACGGCCGACTCCTGGCCGGAGAGGTAGGCGTCGGGCGCCTCTGCGACCTCGATCACCAGCGGATCGATGCGGTGTGTGCGGCGCTCCGACAGCGCGCGCTGCACGCTCGGGATGCTCGACGCAGGGCAGTAGACGATGGCCTGCCTGCGCCCCCAGCGTCATGGCCGCCACCGCGAGCCCGTCGAGCACGAGATGTGGTGCGCGCGCGAGCAGGAACGCGTCCTTGCGGCTGGCCGGCTCGCTCTCCGCGCCATTGGCGATCACGACCGGACGGCGACGCGACCGCGTTCGCCACGGCACGCCACTTGGTGGCGACGGGGAACCATGCGCCACCGTGGCCGACGAGTCCGCTCGCCTCGAGCTCGTCGATGAGGCGGCCCCCCGGGTCACGCAGTGGTCCCCAGCGTTCGGTGTGCGCGGTCAGCCCGGGGTCGGGCGCGTCACCGGAGAGCCCGTACAGAAGTCTCGTCCCGGCTTCTGGCGCGGTCCTCGCGTCGTTGGGCATCGTGAGACTCACCGGGGGGAGATTCCCGAGATCTGGCCGGTGAGCGTGCCCGAAGCGGGATCCAGCGCGAGGTGCAACGTGAGGTCGAGCGAGCCCGTCGGCCCGCTCACCACGGCACCGATCGAAGACCCGTTGAGAGCGGTGACCTGACCGGACAGGGGGCCGAACGTGACGCTGCTTCGCCGCATTTGGACTCCCCCGTCGGATGCGGGGCCGATGATGCGGAGAAGCAGCGGTGCCGTGGCGTCGCCCAGCCTCATCGTGAGGCTGACGACGGAGTCGCCGTCGGCATTGGGCCCTGATGTGGTGAAGGTCCCGGTCACCGACGTCGTGAACGGAGCGGTCGGAACCGTGGGGGAGCCTGCGGGCACTGTGGGCGGAGTCGAGTTCCGGCGCCCCCTGCGGTGGAGGAGCCGGTCGCCGAGCCGGCCAGCTGGGCCAGGAGCGCAGGGGAAGTGCCGGCCCGGTGGGACCAGCCGGGGCGGAGCGGTCCAGCCGCAGCGAAGACGGCGATGGTCAAGAGCACAACCGCCCCGGCGAGCACTCCTCCGAGGCGCCAGGTCACCGAGCGCGCCCGTCCGACGGCGAGGCGCCACGCGGCGGCCGCGGTCACCGAGGCGATGCAGGCGGCGAAGATGAGCAGCGCACCGGGAAGCCGGGCGTCGGTGCCCGACCCGAGGCCGTGCACGACCGCGATCGGCCAGCAGGCGTAGGCGAGCCAATGCACCCCGCGCCAGGCTGCGGTCCCGATACGGCGGCGCAGGCCGCTCGTGATGGCCACGGCGAGCAGCATGTCGAAGGCCAGCGCTCCCAGGCCCACCCAGATCGGGCGGTAGGAGGACCGGAAAGGGATCACCGCGTCTGCCACGCCGATGGGGACGTAGCCGTCACCGACGGTGGAGACGATGTGCACGCCGATCAGCGCCAGGCAGAAGAGGGAGAGGTTCCGGTGCACGGACTGCGACAAGAAACGGGGCCAACGGTCGGTCGTCCATCCGACGGACGCCACCGTCCCGAGGACGACGGTCGCGGTGAGCAGCATCAGCGAGACGAGACCCGTGGCACGGGTCAGGTACCACAGGGCGGACGAGCCGTGGCCGACGGTTGCCACGAGGACCTCGGTCATCGGGGGACGACGTTCATCGGCGGTTCCGCACGGTGTGGTGTGGGCCACCCCGATGTGTGCGTCACGGTCCCGTCGAGGTGGACGAGCCGAGCCGGCAGCCCGATTCCCTCCAGCCAGTCGATCGCCCGCTCGCCCAGCACGATCGCCGCGGTGGACGCCGCGTTCGCCTGGACGCAGGTGGCGGCGGTCGTCGTGACCGTGCGCCAGAAGACGGGGGCGGAGAGGCCGGTGGCCGGGTCCACGATGTGATGCACCGGATGGGAACCGAGCTGCCACTGCCGTACGCCGATGCCCGACGACGCGAGCCCGCCCGAGCGAGATGCCGACCGCCTGGGAGGCCGTCGGCGAGGTGCACGCGTCGGCGATGCCGATGACGAACCCACCGGCGGGGGCGGGTCCGGCTGCCGCAGCATCGCCCCCGAGCGACACGAGGGCACCGCAGCCGAGCTGCCGGTAGATGGTCGTGGCGGCCCGGTCGGCGGCCAAGGCCTTCGCGGTGGCGCCCAGGTCGAGCGCGCAATCAGGGGGCAGCTCGACCGTGTGACGGGCGCGGTCGAGGTGCACGGAGCGCCATCCCGGCACTGGCGCCGCGCCAGGAAGGTCACCATCGACCCCGGGAAGGACCGAAGCGAAGTCGCGGTCGTAACCGAGCCGCTGCAGGGCCAGGCCGACCGTGGGGTCGACCAGGCCGTCGGTCGCCGATGCCATCGCGAGCGCCACTTCGATCGCCTCGAAGAGCCCGGTGCTCACCTCCGACTCCGTGCCCGCAGCGGCGTTGAGCCGGCTGAGATCGGAGTCGTCACGGAATCGGCTCGCCACGCAGGTCGATGCGCTCCAGCTCCTCGACCAAGAGCTCAGAAGCCGCAACCAGTGCGGTCCTGTCCGTGACGACGAGCTCCGCGGTGGTGCCCAGGGCCCGGGTTCGGTACACGCAGTGCAGGCTCGAGTCGGCGTCCGCCTTCGCCATCAACTCGATCCGCTGGTCACCGGAGCGGGCAGTGAGGCTCCCTGGGTGGGTGACGACGGCGGATTGAGTCCGGAATTGCCGGTGGCCTGACCGCTGTTGCCCGATGGCGTCGTCGCACCGGTCGTTGCCGTTTGGTGATGGCCCGGGCAGGGCCTTGGCGACGTAGACGCCCAGCATCCCGACCGCGGTGATGGTGCCCACGCCGATGGCGGCGGTGATCACCGAGATCCGGGCCAGCGCACCGTCGCGGCGCAGCACCGCAGCGTGACGCCGGTGCGCGGGGCTGGCCTTCCTGACAGCTGCCATGGGTCCAACGCTACGGACGGACCCTGACACCTACATGAAGAAACCGGTGGTCAGGCTAAGGACTTCCTAAGAGTTCCTCGGCCGGAGCGCGTGGCTTCCCGCGCCGCGGCGGCGCCTTGCGCCAGGAGACCTCCATCCGGGCCCCGCCAAGTTCAGACACACCGATGGCCCAGCTTCCCTGGGTCGAGCGCACGACGGAATCGGCGATGGCCAGCCCCAGCCCTGTCCCCGCCACCGACTCGGTCGCACGGTGGAAGCGGTCGAAGACGGCGTCCCGTTGGTCCTCGGGTATGCCGGGCCCCGAGTCGTCGACGCGCAGTTCGACGCGGTGGCCCGAGTCGCGCACGCTCACCTCGACCAGACCATCGTGACCGGCGAACTTGCATGCGTTGTCGATGAGGACACCGGCCAACCGGTCGATGAGGTCTCGCTGTGCGTGCACCACGAAAGGCCCGCCGCCGACGCGCGTCATCGTCATCGTGACACCATGCGTCGCCGCGAGCGCCGCGAAGCGCTGGACACAGGCCTCGGACACCCCTGCCACGTCCGTCACCTCGGTCACCTCGGCCGGGCCGGACTGGCTGTCGACCCGGGCCAGCCAGAGCAGGTCCTCGACGATCCGGCGCAGGCGGGTGCTCTCCTCCCGGATCCGCTCCAGAACACTCCTGTACGCCTCCGGATCGCGCGGGCGGGTGAGGGCGAGGTCGACCTCGGCGTCGATGACCGAGATGGGTGTCCGGAGCTCATGTGATGCGTCCGCCGTGAACTCGGCCTGTCGGCGCCGAACCTGCTCGGACGGCGCCGATGCCCGAAGGCCGACGATGGTGGCCCCGGAGAACACGGCAACCGCCAAGATCACCCCGAACACGAGCTCGGCCACCAGCAGGGTCGACTGGACCTTGGACGCGCTGGCCAGGCTCTGGCCCGCCACGATCGTGGTGCTGCCGTCGTGCAGAGCGTCGAAGCGGAACGTCGAGGCTCCCAGGCCCAGGGTGACCGGACCCGACCCCCAGGTTTTGGTGGGCAGGCTCGGCGCTCCCGCCGTCAGCGGGGTCACGACGCCCGCGGGGGAGATCGACCACAGAAAGAGCGGCGCGTCGTCGAGGTCCGTGGGCTGCCCGTTGGAGCTGTCCTGGGAGAGCGAAATTTCCTGGTGACGGGCATCGTCGAGATGATCGGACAAGCGGGCGTCCGTGGTCCCGACGAGGTGGTTGGTCACGACCAGGTTGAGCACCACTGCGGCCAGCAGGTAGCCGACCATGACGATCAAGGTCGCGATGGCGGCAACCCGGACCGCGTGGCGGCGATGGGCCCCGGCGTGGTTCACGGCTCGACCATCCGGTACCCGGTGCCGCGCACCGTCTCTATGCGCGCCTCACTTTTGGCCAGCTTGGAGCGCAACCGTCCGACGTGCACGTCAATCGTGTTGGACCCCACTGCATCGGCCTCGTCATCCCAGACCTGCGTGGCGATCACCCGCCGCGTGACGACGGTCGGCGCGCGGCGCATGAACAGTTCGACGAGTGACGTCTCGATGGCGGTCAGCGCTACCGGGGTCCCGGCGAGCGTCACCTCTCGCGTCGCGGGATCGAAGCGGAGATCGGCACACTCGAGCACGGGATCGAGTGCGAGCGGGGGACGGCGTTGGAGCGCGTGGACGCGCGCGATCAATTCGGCGAAGTCGAACGGCTTCACCAGGTAGTCGTCTGCGCCCCTGTTGAGGCCGGTGACGCGGTCCGAGGCGGTGTCGCGGGCAGTCAACATGATGATGGGAGTCCGGTCTCCGAGCCGCCGTGCTTCGTCGACGACTTCGATGCCGCTGCGTTCCGGCATCCGCCAATCCAACACGGCGACGTCGTAGTCGTAGGAGCGGAGGTGCTGGAGCGCTGTCGCACCGTCAGCGACGGCATCGACCACGTAACCGTTCTCCCTCAACCCGCGCTCGAGCACGGAGCGGAGCGCGGCGTCGTCCTCGGCGACGAGCACCCTCATCGGACGGAATCGACGTGTGACATGGAACGAAGGCTAGAGGTCATGCTGCAGCACGGGGACCCGCCCGCCCGTCATGTTTTCTTCAGGTTGCGTGCCTACACTCGCCCGGAATCGAGAGTGCTCCCCGAACGAGCACGGCCGTCACTGTGCGAATTGCGCCGGCAACCCGGCGCGCCAAAGATGACCGCCATGCAGACGGCGGAGACGGGGTAGGTCGTGGGATATCTTCTGGCATCGGCGAGTCACCCCAGCGGACTCGAGAGCTTCTTGGCCTCGGTGGGCTACGGAGCGGTTTTCCTGCTCAGCTTCGTCTCGTCCATGGGCCTGCCGGTCGGGGCCGAGCTGGCATTGATCTTCGGCGGCGTGCTTGCCAGCACAGCGGGAGCGTCCGCCAACGGCGTGAAGCCGCTGTCGCTGGCCCTGGTCATCGTGGCCGGCGTGCTGGGCGAGGTCCTGGGCTCCCTGGCCGGCTACGGCATCGGGCGTTACGGCGGCCGGCCCCTGGTCGACAAATTCGGCAAGTACCTGCTGCTTACCCACAGGGACCTCGACCGGGCCGACGCCTGGTTCGCCCGCCGGGGTGAGCCCGTCGTGTTCTTCGGGAGGTTCATCCCGCTGTTGCGTTCCTTCGTGTCCTTCGCGGCCGGCCTGGGCGAGATGTCGATCGCCAAGTTCACCGTCTTCACCGCGGCCGCGTGCGCCATCTGGGTCACCGCCATCTGTTCGCTCGGCTACAGCCTGGGAGACAGTTACAAGCACGTGCTCAAGGCCTTCAGTTACGCCGGATACGTCATTGCCGTGGTGGCGGTCCTCGCCGTGGCCCTGGTCTTCTGGCATCGCCTGCGGGAGTACCGCAAGCAGCGCGACGCCCAACCGACCGAGACGGGATCGTGACCCCAGCCAGCTGAATCGGAGTGGCCGTCTTGGCGTGCCCGTCGAGCAAGTCCGTTCGTCACCCGCCTGCACGCCGGATCATCGTCGCCTGAGCCGCCGGCAGTCCCGAGCGCAACCGGGGCTGTTCTGGCGCCCGACTTCGGCCACCGGAGGGTCAGCCGCAACGTGATTGCAACCAGGGATGAACAATTCCAGGTCAACGACCCTAAAGGCTGCCCGAAGGGGGCCAAATAGGGCCGAATGGCCTATTGAAGAGGCTGAAAGTCATTGAAGTCACATTTTGGCGGTGTTACCTTCCCAATCGGAGGCAGTTCGGGGGAGGGGAAACATGGCCGTTTTGCGGCGTTTTGCTCGGTTTTCTGGGGGTCTTCGAGGGAACAAGAGGGGGAGCGCACTCCTCGCAGCCGTTGCTGCACTGAGCGCCTCGATCCTCGCTTTGCCGGCGCCGGCGCAGGCGGGGCTGTTCGGGGGTGGCACCTCCGAGTACATCGTGTCGGCGCCGTCGGGCACTGTTGGCACCGCCATCTCCGCCGTGCGCGGCGTCGGGGCCTGGGTGGGGACCACCCTCTCCTTCGACGACGCGGTCACCTCGCAGCTCGAGCTCGACCCAGGTCGCGCTCCTCGACGCCGTGCCCGGCATCGTCGTCACACCCGACATCACGGTGAACCTGCAGGGGTCGATCGGTCCGTCCTGGCCGCCCGCCGGCGGACGTCTACCCGCAGCAGTCCGGGGCATCGCAGCTGTGGGCACAGGGCGACACCGGGGCGGGAGTCAACGTGGCCGTCCTCGACACCGGCATCACGCCGCTGCCGGACTTCGCGGGCCGGCTCGTCGACGGCGTCGACCTCTCGGGAGGGGGAATCCCTGGCAGGACAGCTACGGGCACGGCACGTTCGTCGCCGGGCTGATCGCCGGCAACGGCGCATCGTCGAACGGCGCCTACGTGGGCGAGGCGCCGGGCGCCGGCCTGGTCTCGGTGAAGGCCGCCGGGGCGAGTGGGCAGACCGATCTGGTCACGGTGATCCAGGGCGTCGGCTGGACCATCGCCAACGAGGCGAGGGACAACATCGGTGTCCTGAACATGTCCCTGGGCTACCTGCCGATCGAGTCCACCGTGATCGACCCGCTCGACCAGGCCGTCGAGAAGGCCTGGGATGCCGGCATCACCGTCGTCACCTCGGCCGGCAACTCGGGTCCGGACAACGGCACCGTCCTGTCGCCCGGTGACGATCCGCTGGTGATCACCGACGGGCGCCGTCGACGATGGCGGTCAGACCAGCCCGGCCAACGACACCATGACGACGTTCAGCAGCGTCGGGCCGACCAACCCCGACGGCTGGTTCAAGCCCGACCTCGTGACCTCCGGCCGCTCGGTGGTCAGCCTGCGTGACCCGGGGTCGACCATCGACGCCCAGAACCCGTCCGCACGCGTCGGCTCGGGCAACTTCGTGGGCTCGGGCACGTCGTTCAGCTCGGCCATCACCAGCGGCGCGGCCGCCCTGCTCCTCGCGCAGGACCCGACGTACTCGCCCGACACAGTCAAGGGGACGCTGCTCGGGACGACGACACCCGGGCCCCGTGGGTGACCCGTTCGTGGACGGCCACGGGATCCTGAATGTCGCTGCGGCCGCAAGTGCCGCTCCGATGACGCTGGCCCCGCAGGCCGGCTCGCTCGCCGTCCCGATGGGTGGCACGACCGATCTGCAGCTCGATGGCTGGGCGTCCTCGTGGAACCCAGACAACTGGACCGGCTCGGCCTGGAACGGCTCGGCCTGGAACGGCTCGGCCTGGAACGGATCGGCGTGGAACGGCTCGGCCTGGAACGGCTCGGCCTGGAACGGCTCGGCCTGGAACGGATCGGCCTGGAACGGCTCGGCCTGGAACGGCTCGGCCTGGAACGGATCGGCCTGGAACGGCTCGGCCTGGAACGGCTCGGCCTGGAACGGCTCGGCCTGGAACGGCTCGGCCTGGAACGGCTCGGCCTGGAACGGCTCGGCCTGGAACTGAGCGGACGCACTGCGAGGGAACGAGGGGAAGTGAGAGCGGCGTGAGTTTTCCCAGATCGACACGGATCGTGGTTGCGCTGTGGGTGGCGGCCGGCCTCGCTGCTGGCGCGTGGTCCCTGGCGCACATGGTCTCGACCGGGCCGCCGTCCAGCACGTCCATCGTCTTCGCCGCGGTGTTCGGCGCGCTCATGGCCGCCAGCTGGATCTGGCCCATCACGCTCTACATCGACGGTGAGTCGGACGCGATCGACATGGACGAGGCGTTCTTCGTCCTCCTCGTCCTCATGATCCCGGCGGCCATGACGGTGCTGGTGTTCGCCTTCGTGACGATCGCCGCCCAGGCCGTCAAGCGCCGCCCGTTCGTCAAGTCGGCCTTCAACGTCGGGCAGGTGGTCACATCCGTCGGCCTCGGAGCGCTGGTCTTCTCCCTCTTGCACGGGGCGCAGGAACCCGTCGGCTACGCCAAGGTCGGCGCCGCCCTGGCCGGAGCGGTGTGCTACTTCGTCGTCAACACCGGCGCCATGGTGTCGGTCATGTCGACGCTCGGCACGCCGTGGCGCCGCGCGCTCTCCGGGGGGATGAAGGTCAAGCTCCTGGTCACCGGCGGCAGCGTCGCGATCGCCATCCCGGCCGCGCTGCTGCTGTTCCAGGAGCCCAAGTACCTGCCCCTGGCCCTGCTGCCCCTCCTGGTGCTGCGCCACCTGGCCACCGGACACTTCAACGCCCGCCACGACCGGGCGCGCCTGCGGGGGCTCTTCGAGTCGACGCTCGACATCAACCGCCCCATGGGGCCGGAGGAGACCAGGTCCGCCATCGAGGCCGCGGCGAGCTCCCTGCTCCGCTCGCCCGAGGTCACGCTGACGTCGGACCGCCCGCGCGACGCCGACCTGTCCGCCCCCATGCCGCTGGGCGACCGGACGCTGTGGCTCGGGGTGTCCGGCCGCAGCCGCACCGAGCCCTTCGACGCCGCCGACCGGTCGCTGCTCGAGGCCCTGGCCTCCGTGGGCGCCATCGCGGTGGCCAACGCAGAGCTCTACAGCCAGGTCGAGCACCAGAAGGACAAGCTGGCGGTGATCACGAGCAGCCTGGGCGAAGGCGTGTGCGCCGTCAGCGAGGCCGGCGAGATCACCTTCATGAACCCCGCCGGGGCGAGCATGCTCGGCTGGTATGCCTACGGCGACGCCACCGACGGCGTTCCTGCCGGGCTCGACGGCGCCACCCCCGACTTCCTCCTGGAGCCGGCCCTGCGTGCCATCACGCTCCGGCGCAACGTGACCAGCTACGACACCCGCTTCGAGCGTCTCGACGGGTCGCACTTCCCGGTGACCATGACCGCCTCACCGGTCGTGGGGGGATCGTCCCCCTCCGGAGCCGTCATCGTCTTCCGCGACACGTCGGAGCGCAAGGCGTTCGAGGAGCAGCTGGCCCGGCACGCGTTCCAGGACGCGCTGACGGGCTTGGCCAACCGGCGGCTGCTCCTGGACCACCTCGACCACGCCCTGCTGCAGGCCGACCGCACGGGCCGCCAGCTGGCGGTCCTGTTCTGCGACATCGACCGCTTCAAGGTCATCAACGACAACCTCGGGCACCAGGTCGGTGACGAGCTGCTGCGCGTCATCGGCGACCGTCTGCGCCGCGCCGTCCGTGCCGGCGACACGCTGTCGCGCTTCGGCGGTGACGAGTTCGTGCTCCTGCTGGAGGGGCTGACCTCCCCCGACGACGCCAGCGCCGTCGCCAACGCCATCCTCGAGTCGCTGCGCGACCCGATCACGCTCAGCGCGGGGCACGAGGTGGTCGCCACCATGAGCATCGGCATCGCCCTGAGCGAGTTCGGCAAGTCCCGCGACGACCTCATGCACGACGCCGACGTGGCGATGTACCGGGCCAAGGACCGGGGCCGCGGCGGCCAGTTCGCCCTGTTCGACGTCGACCGCATGGGAGTCCGGTCGGTGAACCAGCTCGGCCTGGACACGTCACTCCACCATGTCGTGGACCGGGGGGAGATCGAGGTCCACTACCAGCCGCTCGTGTCGCTGTCCGATCGGCGCATCGTCGGCGCCGAGGCGCTCGTCCGCTGGAACCATCCCGACCACGGCCTCCTCCTGCCCGCGCAGTTCATTCAGCTCGCAGAGGACAACGGCACCATCCTCCCCATCGGCCGGATGGTGCTCGAGCAGGCCTGCCGGCAGGCCAAGACGTGGAACCAGGAGTTCGGCGTGCGCCTGCAGATGGGGGTGAACCTGTCGGCCCGCCAGTTCCAGCAGGCCGGGCTGGCCGACGAGGTCGCCGCCGTGCTCCAGGCCACCGCCATCGACCCCTCGCAGCTCTGCCTCGAGATCACGGAGAGCCTCGCCATGGACGACGTCGACCTGACGTCGAGCATCCTGACCAGGCTCCACACCCTCGGCGTCCAGATGGCCATCGACGACTTCGGGACGGGCCACTCGTCGCTCGGGTACCTGGCCCGGTTCCCGGTCGACGTCGTCAAGATCGACCAGGGCTTCGTGCGCGACATCGAGCAGGACCCGGTCAACTCCGCCATCGTCTCCGCCGTCGTGGCGCTCTCCAAGGCCATCGGGTCCACCACCGTCGTGGAGGGGGTCGAGACCCCGGCGCAGCTCGAGGAGGTCAAGAACCTCGGCTGCGACGTCGCCCAGGGCTACTACTTCTCGCGGCCCGTCTCGGCCGGCGCGTTCGGCAAGCTCCTGACCGCCAACACCACGGCCATCACCACGCCGGACCTCCGGATCGTTCGCTCCCGCTCGGCCCGGGCGGGGTAGGCGAGAGGCGGGATCGCTCCCGTTCAGCCGACGACGGCGCCGTCGCGCTCGCGGGCGCCCCGGCGCAGGGCGTCCCGCAGCAAGGGCACCACCTCGTGCCAGTCGCCCACGATGCCGACGTCGCAGTGCGCGAAGACCGGGGCGTCGGGGTCGGCGTTCACCGCCAGGATGGTGCCCGCCGAGCGCACGCCGACCATGTGGTTGAACTTCCCGCTGAGGCCCGAGCGCGACGTAGAGCCGGGGCGCGATCGACCGGCCGGTGAGCCCGACCTGGCGGGCCCGCGGCGCCCAGCCCCGGTCGGTCACCTTCCGGGTCGCGGCCAGCTCGGCCCCCAGCACCGCCGCCAGGGGGCTGAGCTGCTCGTACTCCTCGGGGGTGACCCCGGTGCCCACTCCGATCACGACCTCGGCCCGCGCCAGTGTCTCGACGTCGTCGTCACGGCGCTCGTCGAGCACCCGCACGCGGCCCCGGGTGGGCACCGGCCGCACCGTCGTGGCTGCGGCACCGCTCCTCGGTGCCGGAGCCGGCGTCGGCAGCACGCCGGGTCGCACGGTCACCATCTGCATCGGGCTGCGGCTCGTGACGTCGGCCACCAGGGCGCCCGCGAACGCGGGCTTCGCCGCCACCAACTGCCCGTCGCGCACCGACAGGGCCACGGCGTCGCCCACCAGTCCCGATCCCGTCGCCGCCGCGGCGCGGCCCGCGACCTCGCGGCCGAAGGCGGTGCTCGGCGCGAGCAGCGCCCAGGGAGCGGTCTCGCGCAGGTAGGCGACGACGGCGTCCGCGACGTCCTCCGCCACGCATGATCCCTCCAGGACGACGACGAGGTCCGCCGCTCCGGCGGCGAGAGGGCTCGCCCGGGGACAGTGCGTGCACGACCGCCCCGGCGTCCCGGCCGAGGCGCGCCGCCGCGCCGAGCAGCTCGGCCGCCACCTCGGGCCGGCCGGGCTCGGCGAGCACGGCGACCACCCGGTTCGAGTGGCGGGCCGGCCGGCCGCGCACCAGGCGGCCCAGGGGCCGTGCCGTGCGGGCCCGCGCCGTGTGGGCCCGCGCTGAGCGCGCCGCGGCGCCCGAGCTCGCGCACCGCCTCCTCCACCTGCTCGGCGACGGGACCGTGCAGGACGAGGGTCGAGCGCTCGTGCTCCATCGGCCGGGTCTCGCCGACGACCGTCGGGCTCCCCTCCTCACCCCACGGGCCCGGGCCCAGCCCGCTCGCCGTGATCCGGGTGATGCGCTCCGGCGCGACGGCGGCCCGTCCCGCGGGGTCGACCTTGCACGGGTCGCACAGGCGCTCGGCCACCGACAGCACGGCCGGCAGCTCGATGTCGACCTCCTGGGAGCCGTCGTCGTGCTCGAGCCCGAGGCGCAGGCCCGAGCCGCGGTCCTCGAGCCGGCGCACCCCGCTGGCGAAGGGGAGGTCGAGCAGTTGCGCCACCTCCGGCCCCACCTGCCCGGTCTCGCCGTCGATGGAGTTGAGGCCGAGGAGCACGAGGTCGAAGGGCCCGGCCGTGCGCAGCGCCGCCGCCAGGGCGCGGGCCGTCGCGAGCGTGTCGGAGCCGGCGCAGCGCGGGTCGCAGATGTGCAACCCCTCCTCGGCCCCCCAGGCCACCGCCTCGCGCAGCACGTCCTCGGCGCTGAGGGGGCCGAGGGTGACGACGGTGCACGACCCCCCGGTGGCGCGGGCGAGCGTGACCCCTTCGGACACGGCGCGGCGGCAGTAGGCGTTCATCTCGAAACCCACCCCCTGGCGCACCAGTCGCCCGCCGTCGAGTCGGAGCGACTCGGCCAGCGGGACCTGCTTGACGAGGGAGGCGATGCGGAGCGGTCCGCCGACCGCCCGCCTCAGGGGTGAAGCGCTCACGAGGCTGCTCACGAGACTGGGCCGGCCCGGGTGAGGACGAGATCGCGCCGCGGCTCGGGATCCGCAGGCGTGTGCACGTAGCGCCCGCCGCGCGTCCACGACGCCGCTGCGGCGGCGAGGCTCATGGCGATGGCGAAGTCGAACGCCGCATGCAGACCGGCCTGGAACGGCGGTGCGATGAGCCCGGGGAAGAAGCTGCGCCGGGCCAGCGCGGCCTGCTGCGCCGCGGCCCAGGTGCGCCAGCGTCCCGGCGCCGATCAGGTGCTGGACCGGGTTGTAGCCCAAGAACGCCGCGAACAGCGTCGAGATCGCGGGCAGGTGCGAGGCCTGCGCGGCGACGGCGGGCGGCACGCCACCTCTCAGGAGCCCGGTGGCCACGTTGTGGGGCAGCGCGGACGACAGCCCACGATCATGAGCGTGAAGAAGATCCCGATGGAGATGACCTGGGCCGAATTCTGGAACGTCGTGTTCATGCCCGATCCGGCGCCGCGGTGCTCGGGCGGGAGGCTGTTCATGACGCCGGCGCGGTTGGGCGAACCGAACGACGCCATGGAGATGCCGGTCAGGAACAGGATCGCGCCGAAGACCCAGTAGGTGAAGTCGATGGGCAGCGCCTCGAGCAGCGCGAAGCAGATGGCGGTCCCGATCATGCCGCCGGTGGCGAACGGCCGCGCGCCGTAGCGGTCGGAGAGGACCCCCGAGACGGGGCCGGCGATCAGCATGCCGACGGTCAGCGGGATCATCGCGATGCCCGCCCAGAGCGGGGTGGCCGAGAACGAGTAGCCGTGCAGGGGCAGCCAGATCCCCTGGAGCCAGATGATGAGCATGAACATCAGGCCGCCGCGGCTGATCGCGGCCAGGAAGCTGGCGGTGACGCCGGCGGTGAAGGCGCGGATCTTGAAGAGCTGCAGCCGGAACATCGGCTCGGGCACGTGCAGCTCCACGAAGCAGAAGGCCACCAGCAGCAGGGCGCCCCCGGCCAACGACGCGATGACCGCCGGGTTGGTCCAGCCCATGGCGTGGCCGCCGTAGGGCTCAATCCCATACGTGATGCCGACCATGATCAGCACGAGGCCCAGGGCGAAGGTGGCGTTGCCCGGCCAGTCGAGGCGGGCCGAATGCCGCTGCCCGAGCTCGCGCAGGCGGAGGTGGCCCCACACGGTGGCGAAGAGCCCGATCGGCACGGACACCAAGAAGATGAGGCGCCAATTGATGGGGGCGAGGATGCCGCCGAGGATCAGGCCGATGAAGGCGCCGCTGAAGGCCGCCGCCTGGTTCACGCCGAGGGCGAGGCCGCGCTGGTTCTCGGGGAAGGCGTCGGTGAGGAGGGCCGCCGAGTTGGCCATGAGCATGGCGGCCCCGACCCCCTGGAAGATCCGCATCACGATGAGATACATGCCGGCCGCGGTCCCGGTCATCCAGGTGACGCTCAGGGCCAGGGAGAAGAAGGTGAAGACGGCGAACCCGAGGTTGTAGACGCGCACCCGCCCGTACATGTCGCCGAGGCGCCCCAGCGTCACGACGAGCACGCTCGTGGTGACCAGGAACCCGAGGATCATCCACAGCAGGTAGAAGCTGTTCCCCGGCAGGAGCGGGTCCAGGCCGATGCCGCGGAAGATGTCCGGCAGCGAGATGAGCACGATGGACCCGTCGATGGTCGCCATCAGCATGCCGAGGGTGGAGATGAACAGGGCGGTCCACTTGTAGCCGTCGGGCAGGGGCGACAGCGGGTCGGGGCGACGGAACCAGCGGGCGGGCCGCACCGGCCTGCCCCTTACCTGCTCCGTTGCCCCCGACGCGATGTCGGCGGGTGTGGGGGCGTGGAGAGGCGGCTGGGCGAGGCGTTCGATCACCCCACGCTACCCGCGGCGCTGACGCGGCAGACCCTGGCCGGGGCGTCGGCGACCGGTCGTCCCGAGACGGCGACGGAGCCCGTCAGCGGCCGATCGCGGCGCCCTCGGGGCTCCGCGGGTCCGACGCTGCGCTGAGGCGCCGCCCCGCCCCGTCCCCGTCCGCCACGATGACCTGGGCGCAGCCGACGGCGACGGGGTCGAAGGCGCGGATGGCCCGGACGCGGTGGCCGCGTTCGGCCAGGCCGGCCTGCCACGCCGGCGGTGCGTCGGACTCCACCGCCACCGTCAGGTCGTCACCCCACCACAGCCGGAACGGGCCGGCGGAGGGTGCGTCCAGCGTGAACCGCGGCGACGCCACGGCGGTCGCGGCGTCCTGGCCGGCGTGCAACAGGCGAGCGAGGAGCTGGCCGATGATCTGGGGCTGGGCGTCGCCGCCCATGGCGCCGACGAGATGCGTCAGGGTGCCCTCCGCACCCGTGGCGAGCATGGGGGAGAGGGTGTGCGGCGGCCGCCGCCCCGGGCCCACCTCGGCCGGATGGCCAGCGGTGAGCGAGAAGCCCACCCCGCGATTGTGCAGGAAGACGCCGGTGGAGGGCTCGATGAGGTGCGAGCCGAAGTCGAGCGCGTTGGACTGGGTGAGCGAGATCCCGAGCCCGTCCGCGTCCATGGCGCACAGGTGCGTCGTGTCGCCGTCGCCGACCCGCGCCACGTCCGGGCCGGCGCTCCCGTGGCCGGGCGGGACGTCGGGGGGCGCCGCCCGCTCCGCGTTGATGCGCGCCGCCGCGGCGGCGAGGCGGTCGGGGTGCAGCAGCGCGTCGCCGTCGGCGCCGTCGAAGAGGACCTCGGGGCGGTCGTGGCCCACGGCGCGCCACGACTCGACGAGGAGGTGCGCCCAGCGCGGGTCGTCGGGATCGCTGCCCAGCCCGGCCGCGTCGGCGACGGCCGCGCCGGCCAGCGTCAGGTAGCCCTGGGACGGCGGGGGCACGGTCCAGAGGTCATGGCCCCAGACGCGGACGCGCAGCGGCTCGCACCACTGGGCCAAGCTGGTGTCGAGGTCCCCGGACTCGTAGTGGCCCCGCCCCAGCTCCATCAGTCCCTGTCCGAACTCGCCCCCGTAGAAGGCGTCGCGGCCTCCCGCCGCGACCGCACGCAGGGTGCGCGCGATCCCGGGCAGGCGCACCCGCTGCCCCACCTCGAGCGGGCCGTCCGGGCAGAGCTCGCCGGCGCCGGGCAGCGCGTGCACGAGATGGCTGGCCAGCGCCAGCATGATGGAGGCCGCGAAGCCGTCCTCCGCCAGCTCGACCGCCGGCGCCAGGACGTCGTCGAGGGGCAGCCGGCCGAAGTGCGCGTGCAGCGAGAGCCACCCGTCGACGGCGCCGGGCACCGGCACGCTGCGCACGTCGCCCCGCAGCGGCATCGTCGTCATGCCCTGGGCGCGCATGCGGGCCGCGATCGGACCCGGCACCGGCGCGCCCGATGGACAGCAGTGCCCGGGGCGCCGACCCGGGCGGGGCCACCATGGCGAGGACGTCGCCCCCCAGCCCGCACAGGTGCGGGCCCACGACCGCCATCGCCGCGCCGGTCGCGACCGCGGCGTCGGCGGCGGACCCGCCGCGGGCGAGCATGCCGATCCCCGCCGATGCCGCCAGCTGGTCGGCGGCGGCGACCATGCCGCGCAGGCCGCGGCGCGGGCCGAAGGGAGCGAGCGGGAGCGTCACACCACGACGACCGAGCGCAGGACCTCGCCGCGTTGCATGCGCGGCGAACGCTGTCCTCGACGTCGCCGATCCCGATGGTCTCGCTCACGAAGCGGTCGAGGTCGAGGCGCCCGTCGAGGTAGAGGTCCACGAGCATCGGGAAGTCGCGTGAGGGGAGGCAGTCGCCGTACCAGCTCGGCTTCAGCGCGCCGCCGTGCCCGAAGAACTCGATCATCGGCAGGTCGATGCGCATGTCCGGCGTCGGGACGCCCACCTGCACCAGGGTCCCGGCCAGGTCGCGCGCCATGAACGCCTGCTCCATCACCTTGGGGTGCCCGACGGCCTCGATGCAGACGTCGGCCCCGTTCCCGTCGGTCAGGGCCCGGATCGCCTCCACGGGATCGGCGGCGCTGGCGTCGACGGTGTGCGTCGCTCCGAACGAGGTGGCGAGCGCGAGCTTCCCGGGGTCCAGGTCGACGCCGATGATGATGGCCGCCCCGGCGAGCTTGGACCCGGCGACGGCGGCGCACCCGACACCGCCGCAGCCGAAGACGGCGACGGAGTCGCCGAGGCCCACGCCGCCGGTGAACATGGCCGCACCCAGCCCGGCCATCACGCCGCACCCGAGCAGCCCGACCGCCTCCGGTCGCGCCGACGGGTTGACCTTCGTGCACTGGCCCGACGCCACCAGCGTCTTGTCCGCGAAGGCGCCGATGCCGAGTGCGGGGGACAGGGGCGTGCCGTCCGCCAGCGTCATCTTCTGCGTCGCGTTGTGGGTCGAGAAGCAGTACCAGGGTCGGCCCCTCCGGCACGACCGGCACTCGCCGCACACCGCGCGCCAGTTGAGCACGACGAAGTCGCCCGCCGCGAGGTCCGTGACGTCGGGCCCGACGGCCTCGACGACGCCGGCCGCCTCGTGCCCGAGCAGGAAGGGGAAGTCGTCGTTGATGCCACCCTCGCGGTAGTGCAGGTCGGTGTGGCACACGCCGCACGCCTGCACGGCGACGACCGCCTCGCCCGGCCCAGGATCGGGCACAAGGATCGTCTGGAGCGTGACCGGTGCGCCCTTCTCCATTGACACCACACCGCGCACTTCGGTTGCCATGTCTGCTCCTCCTATGGCCGAGCCCACATGATGCCCGATCGGTCCGGCAGGGGACGAGCCCTCGCAGGGCGGTCGAGCACTCCTATTCCACTTAGTGGCTCGCGCTGAGATTCCGCAGATACAAGATGTTGTGGCTATCGAGTTCTGACTTGAGCCTCCCAGGCCGACCCGAACGGCGGGCTGGGGTGCCCCCATGCGAATCCTCTTTCAGTCAAGACCCCTATTTCTCGCACTTCCAGGCGCGACGATTCGGGCCGTCATGGAAGGACACGACGGCGTAGGATTTCTCTGGGTTCGGGAGTGACTTCGCCGAAGAACCGGTCTGCAGGGTGAAGAGCCGGTCACGCAGGCATTGAGTCGTCCCTGGATGTCCTCCCGGACCTCTTATCGAGCGTCGAGCAGCAGCTGGCGGTAGACGGCGTTGCTCACCTGACGCTTGAGCGAGCGGAGCGCTTCCTTCTTCGTCTTGCCCTCGGCGACCTTGCGTTCGAGGTAGACGCGTCCCTCGGTCCCGCGATTAATGGATCTGGGTCACAGCCACCATGTGGAACGCGTGGTTTATCTTGCGGTTGCCCCGTAAGGAGAGCCGGTGGACGATCCGCCCACCGGAGGACCGCTCGACCGGAGCGGTGCCGTTGTAGGTGGCGTAGGCGTCTCGGTTGGCGAAGCGTCGGACGTCCCCGGAGTATCCAATCACCATGGCCGCATGGATCGGGCCAACCCCGTAGACGTCGGTGACCGAGGTTCCCGAATGCTCGCACGGCCAGGCGGATGCGCCGATGCGATGCCTTGATCTGCTCGTCGAGGCGGCGCACGTCGTCGAGGAGCTCGAGGACGAGGTCGAAGCGCATCTCCTGGGCCGGCGAGTCGGGCCTCACCTTGGCCAAGAGCACTTCGGCGTCAGAGACGTACATTTCCTTGGCAATTCCGCCCGGCGAGAGCTCGGCGAAGAGCGAGTGCAAGCGACAGACGACCCGGGAGCGTTGGCGTCCGAGATCGCTGTTGCGCTTGGAGAGCAGTCGCAGAACCTCGCCGTGTTCGGCCGGCTCGACCGTAGCGCAGCGCCGGAGCCCGCAGGGTGGCGATGGCGATCGAGTGGGCGTCGTTGGGATCGTTCTTGTTCGAACGCCCGGTGGCGAGCACCCGGATCCGCGACGCCAAGGTGGCCGGGACGTCGAGAGGCACTTTTGAGCCAACCCGCAGGGACCTCTAGATGCTACGAATCAGTCGTAGCGCCTGGCTCAAAGTCTCAAGCAGGCACATCGGGGCTAGCCATGTCGGCCTCCATAGAGTACTCTGTCACGTAGAGTAAACATGGAAGCGGGCGCTGGCTATGGATTCCGCAACTGCAAAAGAGACGTTGAGCGACGTTGGAGCCGTGCAACGTCGAGTCAGGGGCGACCGACGTGCGACGTCGGTGCCACTCATGCGTCTTTTCGGCTTAATTGACATCGATCGCTGCAGTGATTGAGCCGATCGCTGATTGGGCAGCCGCCCTGGCGCTGTTTGTTTTGGCTCCCATTGGCTTCTTGTTGGTGGCGTTCATCTACCAGCGAAGAGAGATCGCCTTGGGGCTAGGCGGTCGCCAACGGGCTTACAAGGTCGCCGCTATTTCAACGCTGTTGCTCCTGCCGATCCTTGGCCTAGCACTTGGTTCGTATGTGATCATCGGACTCGCTCTCGTCATCATCGCCATCTTGCAGCGAAACCTGCAGCTAGGTATCTGGGCTTTCGTGTTCGGCGTCGTCGGCGGACTCGAGCACCTCTCCCTGATTAGCAATCGTCTCTACTCTCTGAGCGAAACACTTGGGATCAATCGTTCGCAAGACGGCTATTTCTCCTGGTCGTCGTCGCTGGTCTTCGTGGTGCTGGGACTAGCACTGATTGTCGGAGGATCGTTCGCCCGGCACTTGGAACTGGGCTCCTATGGATGAGTTGGCTCCGAACATTGATTCCGTTGCCCTGCACCCCTCGACGGCCCTGACCGAAATCGTCCACCAGCGCACGAGGCTGGGCATCCTCACAGTTCTTGCGGAAAGCCCTCGTTGCTGACTTCACCTACCTGAAGTCGACGCTGCAACTAACGGACGGCAACCTTGGTCGCCACCTAGAGATCCTCGCTGCAGAAGGTCTCATCAAAATCACCAAGGGTTATGAGGGGCGACGTCCCAGGACCTGGGCCGAAATCACAAACGCTGGCCAAGCGGCACTGGCGAGTCAGATGAGCCTGCCATCAAGCAGTTAGTAGACCAGTTTGAGGCTTTGAAGACCTCGTCAATGGATGAAGCGAATGGCCCAGTAGGGAAGCGATCACGTCGAGGGCGTCCAGCTCCAGCACCCCGGTCTCAAGAGGTGAAACCTCGTCTTTCCGGGGCGTGAACTTCTATGTGGCCCTGCCCCAGAACGCCCGCCTGGGGTGCGACCGAACACACCTCGGGGACAGGCGAGTCACGCGGCAAGAACCTCGGTCAGGTGGCTCGCCCAAACCTAGAAAGGATTCCGGGTGGCGAAGACGCTCAAGCGGTCAAGACACTGGGACGGGCGCCGGAGGTAATCGACGGGCTGTTTCTCCGCACCGTAGATCGAAAGGCTCAGATCGCACTTTGACGCTACGGGGCCAGAGTGCCCAGCTTGGCGCTTCGTTCTCACAGTCCCGAGATGCTCCGTGACGGCTTGCTTGCCGCCGCCCTTAGCGCCGCAGCTACTGGCGACGACGATCGAGATGTGATGGTGGGCCTGGCGCTTCATTTCGACTGCGCACAACTTCTTGACGTTGCGCCAGAGAAGATGTTCAGCGAAGTGGCCGAACGTATCGGGGATTCCCGCATAGGGGAGCTCCTCAGGACGTTTGGATCACGAACGGACGTGACTCTCCAAGCCTTTGGCTGGGCGCTCGTTGAGACGACTACTGGCCTCGATTTCGAGCCGACCAACCATCCTGAAAGTGGCGATCTCCATCGGGATCAGGGTGTCCCATTAACGCCGGGTCGGTGGGATGCTCGACGTCAGCGGCACAGGAGGCCGTTCAGGCACTGACGGGACCGCCCCTTGGGTTCTCAAATCGTCAGGCGTCTGCCGTCTTGGATCTACGTGTGATCTTGGTCACGAGCGAAGTACCCAGCGTGCCTGGCCGCAGAGCTGGCAGAACTCAAGACGCAAGACCCCGATTGACACCCGGCGGCTGGTAGCAATGACTACATCTCTCGCATGGGACGGCGATCGGGTGACCCACTTCGCCGGGTCTCGGATGATCTGGCGGGGCGGGATAGTTTTGTGAGCGTGGCCTGCTACGACGACGGAAGCTTGTACGTCGACTTTCACCAGCGGCGGGTGGCGATAGAGGGCAAGACGGTCGACTTAAGGCCAAGGGACTACGACGTGCTCACCGTCCTCATCAGCAACCGGGGCCAGGCACTTAGCCCGGAGCAGCTGATCGATTTGGCGGCCTGGGACGACCGGGGTCCGGTGCATCGTGACCGTATGAAGTACGCCCTGGCTCGCCTCAAGCACGACCTCGGCTGGACTGAGTCAGACGGTCCGATCGAGTCGATCCGAGGGGTGGGGTACCGATACTGCTCACCGAGCGAGTAGACGAGTCCACAGGGGACTGCCCCCGTACATTGATACTTCTCTGAGGGTCCACCGCTTGATTGCTGGTCCTGAATAGCTTCGGGAGTGCTGGCCGGTCCGGTCTGACTTGAAGTCCCGAGACGTTGCAAGACGTCGTCGACCGAGACCTTCCAGCGGCACATTGAAACCGGCACGTCCCGTCTCCGAGTTGGGGTGATTGGCCCGGGTTGCTAGAACAACCCAGACCGCCCGTCGCTCCGATCCGGGACGGCCGTGCCATCCCTCAACACCTAAAGAGAAGGGATGACCATGACCATCGTAGAAGCTGCGCGTGGGGTGACTGGTGGCGTCGACACGCACCTCGACGTCCATGTGGCTGCCGCCCTTGACCCGCTCGGTGGGCTTCTCGGCACGGAGCGCTTTGAGACCAATGCCGCCGGCTACAAGGCGTTGTTGGCCTGGCTCGAGTCTTTCGGGGAAGTGACCAAGATCGGCATCGAGGGCACGGGCTCCTATGGGTCCGGCCTCACCCGCCACCTGCGTCGACTGGGTGTCGAAGTCATCGAGGTCGACCGACCGAACCGCCAGGAGCGCCGCCGCAGCGGCAAGTCCGATCCTCTCGACGCCGTCGAAGCGGCCCGGGCCGCCCTCGAGCGGTCGAGCCAAGCGGCAAGCCCTAAGTCCAGAGACGGTGCCGTCGAGGCCATCCGGGTCCTCGTCGTCGCCAAGCGCTCAGCCCGCCAAGCCCGGACCAAGGCCCTCATCCAGATGCGTCACCTCGGTTACACCGCCCCAGAGCAGCTGCGTTGCCGCCTCAAAGGCCTCTCTGTGTCGGCTCTCGTCGCCGAGGGGGCCAAGCTGCGGCCGACCCGTTCACCCGACCCGGTGACCGCTGCCACCAAGGCATCGCTGGCTTCGTTGGCCCATCGCATCCAAGCGCTCGACGACGAGCTCGCCGAGCTCGACGAACAGGATCGAGGCGCTCCTCGTCGCCACCGTCCCCGAGCTCCTCGCCGGCTTCGGAGTCGGACCCGACACCGCAGCCGCACTGGTGATGGCGGCCGGCGACAACCCCGAGCGCCTGCATTCAGAGGCTGCCTGGGCCCACCTGTGCGGCGTTGCACCCGTCCCGGCGGGGTCGGGCAAGACCAATGGCAAGGTCAAGGCCCACGACGGTGGCGATCGCCAGGCCAACAGCGCGCTGTGGCGCATCGTCATGGTGCGCATCGCGCACGACCCCGAGACCCAGATCTACTTCGAACGCCGAGTCAAGGAGGGTAAGACCAAGGCACGAGGATCATTCGCATCTTGAAGCGCTATGTCGCCCGCGAGGTCTATCGCTACCTGCCTCGCGGCTGAATCCTCGGGCTGTGGGTCTGGCTTTCCCCCGTACTGTCGCTCCTCGGAGCTGACTCTCCAGCGACTCGCCGACCCACAGCTCGAGCCAACGATCACGAAAACGCGTGACCTAATAGGAGCTTGTCCTCAGACCGAGTGACTGATCAATGTCGTGTCCGCTGTTTTCACCCCCCAGCCCCCAAAGAGGGGTTGACAAGTGATAGGAGCTCGCCGGGACGGTAGGCCAGTTTGAGTGTGTCTTGGCTGCAGAGTTGTCGATGGATGTCCATTCGCCGTTCATCAAGACCGCGGCGGATCTTTTCGGCGGCCGCACACCAGGACCGCCGAAAGGGTTGTGGGAACTAAGTTCTCTTGTATGGTGCAAGACCTCAAAGACCCAAGACGATCTGAGCCACCGATGGACGGCTTGGGCGAACACGAAATGCTCGAGGCATGGCTCGAGTTCCATCGAACCACCTTGTTGCTAAAGTGCGAGGGCGTAGACGACCAGGGACGTAAGGCTCGCCCGGTGACCACCTCAAAGCTGTCTCTCCATGGTCTCGTCCGTCGCATGGCCGAGGTCGAGCGCTCCTGGTTCCGTAGGGTCCTCCAACGTGACTCTCAGGCGCCCGACATCTGGTACGACCCTGGCGTCGAGGACAGTGACATGGCTCCAATCGATAGCGCCGATTGGGAGGACGACTTGGCGACCTGGCAAGCCGAGTGTGAGGAGAGTCGGAAGGCAGCCGCTTCCCGTAGACCTCGATGACACCGGTATCACCCGCAGTGGTAAGCCGTGCTCCCTCCGCTGGATCTACGTACACGTGATCGAGGAGTACGCCCGCCACAACGGACACGCCGACTTGATCCTGCTAGCTCGTCGATGGATCGGTCGGGTGGTAGCTAGAACCTCAGGAGTAATACTCCGATCCAACGACCTTTGTCCCCTGCCCCCGTGCGCTGCCGGGTCGGAGAGCGGATCGAATGATGGCTTAGGGCTGCGAAGTGCTTAGAGATGAAGTTGTCGCAGATAGGCGGCGGTATTCACTCGAAGAGAGATTGGACAGAGCAGACAAGGTCCTGAACGTCGCAATCGAGCTGAAGGACTATCTGCTCCATACCGTCGGCTGCTGTGACGTTGGAAATCGAGGCAGCGCTCGGTTACGCCATGACACCAAGCGCAACGGGGATCGTTGCCATCCCAACCCCGAAGGCGGTCGTGACACTTGCAAAACGCCGCCGTCGTCCCATGAGTTCCTCCCGTCAGAATCCCCTGGCAGGCGGGAAGTTAGGCACACCGCTACGGTAGCGCGGATCCACCTGCCCCCGTACGCCAGGTCGGGGTGGCGAGACGGAGTGAATCAGGAGAACAGCTTCGCAATAGTCGAGGTGAGTCGTCTGTCCATCGGTCCCGTCACATCGCTGGGTATGGAAAGGGGACAAGCTGACCAATCCATTGGAGGCAGCGCTGATGGAAGTCCAGTTCCTAACCAGCATCGCTCCGATCGTTCGAGACTCCGAAGCGTCTCGGACCTTCTACGCGGACGCCTTGGGCCTAAGCTTCGAGGGCCTAGGCGGCGAGTACCGGTACACGCACGAACTCCAGGGTGCGAAACACTTCGGACTCTGGCCCCTTTCGGAGGCGGCCAATGCATGCTTCGGAAACTCAGTATGGCCTGCCGAGGTCCCCGTCCCGCAGGCCAGCATCGAGTTTGAGGTTGCTGACGTAGCCGCCGCAGCGGATGAACTCATAGCCAAGGGCAATCGCCTCATCCATGGCGCCCGCACGGAGCCGTGGGGTCAGATCACTGCCCGACTGTTGAGCCCAGAGGGCTTACTCGTTGCTGTCTGTTACACCCCGGCGTTTCACGACACGTAGAACGACCCTACGTGTCGAAAGCGGCCCCCCCCGTTCGCCGGGACGTGGACGAACTTTGATAGCACGCTGTCGAGTAATTGCGATGAGGCGAACGTCGAAGCCCATTATCTCCGCCTGCGCGAGGAAGTCGCCGACGAGGAGGGAGTCTTCTGACCTCTATCTGCGCTCAGTGGGGGGATTCCATGCGCCTGGCCGGTGGGACCGCATCAGCCCCCACAGCCTGGGATGGGTCACCGCCCGCGGTGCTGATGGAATCCTCATCGGGTTCGCCAACGTGGCCTGGGACGGCGGCGACCACGCCTTTCTTCTCGATCCGAAGGTGCGCACTGAGCATCAGCGCCGAGGCATCGGTACCGAGCTGGTCCGATTTGCAGCGCATCACGCGGCCGATGCTGGTTGTGAATGGATGGAGGTCGACTTCGAAGACTCTGAGCGACTCGCAGCCTTCTGCTTCCAGGGCTTGCCGATTCCGCCCTACAAGAGGCCGGGCTGCTCCATCTGACTGAAATCTCCTGACTGCCCCCGTTCGCCGGTTTTGAGCGCATGCCTTACGACACCTGCCGTCGGTCTGGGCGGGAAGAGGGCATAATCCAGGAATGAGCGTTGAGGACAACATCGAAGTGATCAATCGGCTGGGGACTGCTTATGCGGCGGCTGACATCGCAGCTATCGACCAGCTTCTGGCAGACGACGTGGGTTTTTCACATCCCAGGTCGCCACCCCCTATCGGGTACCTACGTTGGCAAAAGCGACGTGTTCGGCTACTTGGGAAAGGTGGCGGCGCTAAGCGAGAGCGACGACAGAGGGTTCGACGTCCACTCGGTGACCGGGGATGACGAGCACGTTGTCGGACTTCTGACCGGGACCATCGAGCACGCTGGCGTCAGGTTCGTTTGCCCAACCGTGCATGTATTCCATGTCAACAGAACCCAGGTGACGGAGTTCCGGGAGGCCTTGCTCGACCAGCACGCTGAAGATCATTTTTGGGTCAACGCAGTAGGTGCCGAATCCTGAGGGTAAGGCCACTATCTGGCTGGCAGTACAACCCATTATCGGGTGGGGTCAACGGCGCCCCAATCCGCCGGGTGAGGGACACTTCGGGCGGTGCGTCCTCAGAGACTTTGCGGCGCTCGGAGTAGACGCATCATCTCGCTGGTGAACACGGGGATATCTGGTGGCCAGCGAGACGTGATCAAGTTCCCATCGATGACCACCGGGGCGTCCTCCCACTTACCACCGGCAGCGCGTACGTCTTCGGGAACGCCGTCTTGCCAATACGAGGTGAGTCGTCGTCCGCTCTACGACTCCGGCGGCCGCCAAGAGCCACGGTCCATGACAGATGGCAGCAACCGGCTTGTTCGAGGTGAAGAAGGATCGAGCTATCTCCTGGGCCTCTGGGATATCGCGGACCGTGGCTGGAGCCCCGTCGGGGAATCCGCCTGGCACGAGAAGTAGTCCGTATTCGTCTGGATCGGCGTTGGTGATGAGGAGATCGGGCATGACCCGATACCCATGTTCACCGCTGATCTCCTCCATGGTCGGGGAAGCAATGTCGACGACACCACCTTCTTCGAGCAGACGGAAATATGGCACGAGAAGTTCCAGATCCTCGAACTTGTCCGCGGTCAGCACGAGCGTCCGAACCCCGAGAGCGCCTGGACCCGCCTGAACATTCGAGAGTTGCATGTTCGAAGGCTAGATCCCGGCTCCAGCCCTTGGAGCGGGCGGTAAGGCGAGTGCCCCAGTACGCCGGGAGCGGGGCAAGGGACAACGGTAAGGCGGCACCTATGCTGCGACTTCTATGCAGGTCGTGGTCACGGGATCGAGCGGCCCGATCGGCCAAGCACTGTGTTCCCATCTCACCAGGTCCGGCCACCACGTCATCAGGGTCGTGCGCCGCACGGTTCAACCCGGTGAGTTCGCCCTTCGTTGGGATCCGGTCGGCAACCTCATCGATACCCGTGGCCTCGAGGGTGCTGACGCGGTCGTCCACCTGGCCGGCGCAGGCGTCGGCGACCGCCGCTGGAGCAAGGATCGCAAACGGGTTCCTCGTCGAAAGCCGTACCCGCTCCACTGCGTTGCTCGTCGGTGCGCTGGCCAGTCTGAATGACCGACCTCGAGTGCTCGTGAGTGCATCGGCCATCGGGTATTACGGGGACCGTCGCGACGAGGTGCTCACAGAGCAGAGTCCACCCGGTGAGGACTTCCTCGCCTCACTTTGCGTGCGTTGGGAGGCCGAAGCTACCTGCGCCACAGAGTCCGGCATCAGGGTGGTGTGTGCTCGCACCGGCCTTGTCCTGAGCCCAGAGGGAGGCGCGCTCCCCAAGCTATTGCCGCTGTTCAAGCTCGGCTTGGGCGGGAGATACGGAACCGGCGCCCAGTGGTGGAGTTGGATCACCCTTGATGACGAGGTCCGAGCGATTGAGTGGCTCCTGAAGAATGACGTGCGGGGTCCGGTGAACTTGACTGCGCCGAACTCCGTCACCAACCGCGATTTCACTCGAGTCCTCGCCGCGGTGCTCTCTCGGCCGGCCCTGCTCCCGGTGCCCAGCTTCGGCCCGAGACTGTTGCTGGGGTCTGAGCTTGCCGACTCCTTGCTCTTTACGAGCGCTCGGGTGCGGCCCGCAGTTCTTGAATCAAGCGGCTTCGCGTTCACTTCTTCCGACTTGGAGGCGGGTCTGCGACACATGCTGAAGCGGCCCACGAAGTGAGTACATCACCACGGCGGGTGCCCAGTTCGCCGGTTTGGGGCTAGGGCGAGTGCTTCGGCCGTGCGGAATCTCGAGCGCGAGGTCAATCCACTACACCTTGTGCCTGCGGAATCTCGGCGCGGGCCGATTACCCCTATCCCGACGCGACGAAGATGCAGAACGGGTGGCCTTCGGGGTCGGCGTACACGTAGAGGCGCTCCTGCGGGTCGTCGGAACGGTCGAGGAGGAGCTGTGCCCCGAGCCGCAGTGCCCGTTCGTGCTGCGCCGCCAGCGACTGCTCGTGCGGCACCGTCAGATCGAGGTGCGCCTGTTGCGGTGTCTCGGTGCTTGGCCAAGTGGAGCGCGGCAGCTGCGCCACGTGCTGGAACGCCAGGCGCGGTGCCCCCGACGGGTCGACGAGCACGACGTAGTCCCGGCCCTTCGGGTCGTCCTCCCCGGCCGGCGGTGCCTCGTCACCCGCCCGGTAGTCGTAGCCGAGGAGCTGCCGGTAGAACTCGGCCAGGCCGCGGGCGTCGGTCGCGTCGAGCACGACCGTCTGCAGTGCGGGAAAGGCAGGATCGGTCATGGGCGGTGCGGTCCCGTCGTCGGGCGCTGGTTCGAGCGGATGATCCCGCATCCTATTGACGACAACCCGTCCTGGAGACCGCGACCCGATCAGTAGAGCGACACCGCCGCACCAACGCGGAGGCGTTCTATGGTGACCCGCGATGCGAGCGGCCTACGTGCAGATTCCCGAGGGGTGGAGGCGTCTCGGCGGCCGTGGCCTGGGGCCCTTCGTGAGCCACGAGGTGTTCAGGCGGCCGGACGGAACCCTCGTGGCATGGGAGTCGCGCTGGCACCGCAAGCACCCCCACGGGGAGATCGCACGCGCCTCCACCTGGTGGGCGCCGCGCGCGATGGCGTGGTGGATCGGCGTGCTGTTCGCCGTGGGGTCGATCTGCTTCGCGCTGGGCTCGTTCCCGCCCTATGCGACCGCAGTGGGCACCAACGCGGACGACCTCACCTACTTCATCGGGTCGATCTTCTTCACGACCGCGTCCTTCCTGCAGTACTACGAGGTGGCGACCACGCCCACCGAGCTCGGAGCGGTGGGCCGCCGCGGTCCCCGCTCGCTCCTGCAGGTCCAGCACCATCGGGTCGACTGGTGGGCGGCGATCATCCAGTTCGCCGGCACCCTGTGGTTCAACCGGACGACCCTCGAGCGCGTTGGTCGTCGGGCTGGGGGCGTCGGCGAGCCACCATCCGGTGTGGCGGCCCGACGCCTTCGGGTCGGTGTGCTTCCTGGTCTCGAGCTGGTTGGCCTGGGCCGAGGAGTGCGACGGGCCCTTCGCCTGGCGACCGGGTCGGCTCACGTGGTGGATCACCATGTTGAACCTCGTGGGCTCCGTCGCCTTCGGCGTCTCGGCGATCGCGTCCTACGTCAAGCCCAACGGTCAGCTGGTGAGCCTGGCGCTGACCAATCTGGGCACCTTCGTCGGTGCCATCTGCTTCCTCGTCGGCGCAGTGCTCCTCCTGCCCGAGCGCACCATGGGAAGCCCGTCCGCCGAGTCCCAGTCCCCTCAGCCGGTCGGCACGGCGGGTTGACGTGCGTCGGCGCGCCGCAGCATTTCCAGGACGGGAGCGAACGCTCCGACGTCCCGGACGCTGTAGTAGTTGATCCCCCAGCGCTCCCGGCACACGAGCAGGTGCTGTGCCATTTCGTCATGGGTGCCGAGGCACAGATAGGGCGTTGCCAACAGATCCGACGTGGGCATCCCGGTCCGTGTGCTGATCTCGGCCGCGGCAGTTTCGCGGTCCTCGGTGACGAGGGTGGCCTGCACCAGCGCGTGCAGCTCGAGAGAAGGCCACCGGTCCCGGGCGCGCTCGCGTATCCAGTCGATGGTGCGGTCCAGGCGGGCCGCTTCCCACCGGACGTCGTGTCGTTGTCCGTCCTCGTGGGTTCGGCCGAGCATGGTGGGCGCGACGATGTCCGCGTGCTGGGCCGCATGGGCCAGGGCTGCACGCCCGTTCACGCCGACCAGCAGCGGAACGTGCGCCTGGACCGGCGCCAGGGTGACGGCGGCATCGACGTCGTAGTAGTGGCCCGAGAAGGTGACCGGGCTCCCGTCCAGGAGGGCCCTGATGATCCCGACCGCCTCGGCCAGGCGCTCCTTGCGCACCGATGGCGGATTGAAGGCCAGCCCCATCGCTCGATACTCCGTGAAGCTGTGCCCGGCTCCCATCCAACCTCGAGCCGGCCTGCACAGGATGGTCGAGCGTGGCCAGCTGCTGGGCGAGCGTGACCGGATGGTGCAGGTCGTTGTTGAGGACCAGCGTGCCGAGCCGTATCCGTTCGGTGCGCATCGCCGCCGCCGCCAGGCGGTGAGCGCCGCGGGTTCCGCTCCGACGTGATCACCCACCTGGAATGTGTCGAATCCGGCTTCTTCCGCCGCCCGCGCGCACGGAGGACCTCCGCGACGTCGGTCGACGTGGCCTGGAAGCCGAATCGAAAGGGCTTCACGGCACCTGGTCGTCCACCCAGGTCCGCAACTCGGAGAACACGTCCTCCATCACCTCGGGTGTCGCCGGCCATTCGAGCTGCTGCATCCCGACCAGCACGCTCATGGAGATCAACGCCATGCGGTGCGCCTCCTCGGGTCCCTGGCCCGCCGCGATGCCCGAAGCCGTCAGGTGCTCCAAACGGGCCGCATCCACCCGGCGCTGCACGACCGCGACGGATTCGTCGCTCCAGCTCCAGGCGCGGATGGCCGCCTCTGCCGCATGCGGCAGGCCGACCGCGATGCCGTCAGCGAGATCGAAGCGCTCGTCCGCGTCCGTGACCGACTCGGACAGCGCGATGAGGCGTGACGCGTGCTCGCGCTCCCAGTGCGCCAGCAGGCGCTCGGCGAACTCGGACGTGTCGCGGAAGTGGTGGTAGAAGGACCCCTTCGTCACCCCCAACCGCGTGCACAGGGCCGAGATCGTCAGCCCGCCCGGGCCTTCGTCGGCCAGGATGGCGAAGGCGGCGTCGTAGTAGGCCTCGGGGCGCAGGCGCTCGTCGGCCACCTAGGCGCGCACCCGGTACCGGATCGGGAGCGACTTGAGGCCGCCGACGAAGACGGTGGCGGAAGAGGTCGGCTGGCCGGCCAGCTCTATCGACTCGAGCCGGGGCAGCAGCTCCGCGAACAGGGCGCGGGTCTCCAGGCGCGCCAGCTGCGCGCCCAGGCAGAAGTGCGGCCCGAAGCCGAAGGCGAGATGCTTGTTGGGCTGGCGGCCGGCGTCGAAGCGGTACGGCTCGTCGAACACGTCCTCGTCGCGGTTGGCGGAGAGGTAGGCGAGGTAGACGGACTGCCCCGCCGCGATCTCGGTCCCGTGCACGACCGTGTCCTCGCGCGGCCGTGCGCATGAACTCCTTCACCGGAGTGACCCAGCGGATCATCTCCTCCACGGCGACGGGCATCAGCTCGGGCTCCTGCTGCAGCCGCGCCAGCTGGTCGGGATGGCGCAGCAGCGCGTGCAGCCCGCCCGCGATGGTCGAGCTCGTGGTGTCGTGGCCGGCCGTGGCGATGATCACGTAGTACGACGCCAGGTCCATGTCGGGCAGGTACGCGCCGTCGATCCGCGCGTTGGCCAGCACCGAGGCCAGGTCCTCGGTCGGCGTGGCTCGGCGCGACGCGGTCAGATCCGTGAAGTAGTTGAAGAAATCGAGCAGGACGGTGAACTGCTCCTCCATGTCCGTCGAGCGCCGCAGCTCCTCGTCGTCACCCCCGAAGAGCTGCTGGGTCAGCATCAGCATGCGGTCGAAGTCGCTCTCGGGCAGCCCGAGCAGCGACAGGATGACGTAGAGCGGGTAGTGCACCGCGATGTCGCGGACGAAGTCGCACTCGGTGCCCAGCTCGGCCATCCGGTCGACGAAGCGCACGGCGAGCTCCTGCATGCGGTCCTCCATGCGGCGCAGCGCCTTGGGCTGGAACCACGCGGCCGCGACGGCCCGGTAGGCCTTGTGGTCCGGCTCGTCCATGTGGATGAGCGTGCGCAGCACCTCGCCCTTCTCCAGCGCCAGTGCCTCCGCCGCCTCCGTGGCCAGCAGTGGCCGCGGTGCGCTCAGGAAGCGCTCGTTGTCGCGCTCGATCTCCATCACGTCGGCGTGCCGGGTGATGGCCCAGAAGGGTCGGTAGCCGGGCTCGTCCACCCAGTGCACCGGGGAGGTGCGGCGCAAGAGCGCGGCCGCGGCGTGGAACCGCTCCTCCTGCGCGTACGCCTGCGGGTCGACGAAGACCCTGCCCGCGTCGTCGACGCTCATGTCCGCCGTGGCCGTCATGGTGCCCCCACTTTTCGCTCGGGTCCCCCCGGTGTCCATACCTTAAGGTATGGAGAGGCGCCGGTCGAGGGTGCCGGTCGAGGGTGCCGGTCGAGCGTGGGCGAGTCGAGAGTGCGGCGGCAGTGCGACGGGCTATTCGGCGCCCGGCGCCCGGCGCCGGCCACGGAACACGCTGAGGAAGAGGAAGACGGTCGCCAGTGCCGGCAGGATGATCGCTCCCGCCCAACGGCTGCCGGCGAGCAGGAAGGCCACCCCGATGATGACGCCGGTCGCCAGCGCGAGCTCCGGGGTGTCCCCGATCAGGAAGTCCCACCAGAAGTGGCCGAAGGCGACGATCCCCTTTCGGATGGCGGCCATCACGGCGCGGCCCCTTCGACTTGGACCGCGGCAGCGGGGAGCTTCGCTCGCATGAAGGCCGTCATCGCGAAATAGACCAGGACGAAGAAGCCAACCAGTACCGGGATGGCCAGGTCGCTGCCGGGCCAATTGACCCCTGCGCCCTCGCCGACCCAGAACACGCCGAAACTCGTCAGCATGACGCCCACCAGCGTCTTGATGGTGTTCTCGGGCACCTCGCTGAGCTGGCGCGCCACCAGGAGTCCGATGACGCCGACGACGACCACGGCCGCCCCCGCCGCCAGAGCGGCCAGGCCGAGGCGGTTCTGAGCGGCGCCGAGGCTGATGACGATCAGCACCACCTCCATGCCCTCGAGGAACACACCCTTGAACGCCACCGCGAATCCAACGCCATCGCGGCGCCTTGGTCGGCGTCGCCGGTGCCCCGTCATGACCGGGGCTGAGTTCGGCCACCGTGTCCGCGTAAATCTTGTCCTCGTCGTGCATGGCCTTGTGGCCACTCGCACGCAGGATCGCCTTGCGCAGCCACGAGAGGCCCAACACCAGGAGCAGCGCTCCCACGATGACGCGGAGTGCGTCGATCGGGACGTAATGGATGAGTGGGACGCCCACGGCCAGCACCAGCACGCCCAGTACGGCCGCCGCCGCGGCGGCGCCCTCCAGCGCGGAGCGCCAGCCCCGGCTCACGCCCGCGGCCACGACGATGGTCAGCGCCTCGACCATCTCGACGAGGCTCGCCGCGAAGACGGCGAGGACCAGTACGAGCGTGGAGGAGGTATGCATCGGAGACCGGCACAAAAGTATCCGGCCCGCGGCCCATTCCTGGTCAGGAGGGCCCGGCGGTAGTGTGCAGACCATTGACCAGGGAGATTTCTTGGTGAAGGGAGGGGTTGCCATGCCGGACCGCAGCGGGCGGAACTACGTCGTCGTCTCGGCGGACACCCACGCCTCGCCGGACAGCCTCGACCACTTCCTGTCGTACGTCGACCCCGCGCACCGTGAGGCGGTGGCGGCCTTCGGCGACATGTCCTCGCTGGCCATCTCCATGTTCGGCGGGTTCGACCCGGGCGAGGTGGACGAGTCCGACCCGGTGCGGGCGACCGCGGCCCGGCGCCTGGCCGGCATGGGAGTCGACACCGACGCGGCCCACAGCTGGCTGGCCCACTACGGCACCGACTGGGTGGTGCCGGGCGACGGCGACGGCCGGCGCCTCGCCGTCCTGGAGGAGCAGGGGATCCACGCCGAGGTGACGCTGCCGGGGCCCATCCTCGCCGGCGGGTTGTCGCCCGCCATGTACCTGGGCGCGGCGACCGACAAGGGGCTCGAGGTGGTGTGGCCGGCCCTGCACGGCTACGTCCGCTGGCTGGCCGACTTCTGCGCCGCCGCGCCGGGCCGGCGCGCCGGCTGCATGCCCATCGACTTCCACGACATGGACCGCGCCGTCGAGGAGGTGGCGTGGGCCCGGGACAACGGCATCTTCGGCGGCGTGATGCTCCCCGCCATGTCGGTGACCTCCCGGCTCCCTGGATACGCGGACGACTACTACGAGCCGTTCTGGAGCGCCTGCGAGGAGCACGGGATGGTGGTCAACCTGCACACCGGCGCGTCGGGCTCGGCCACCGACACCAAGTTCCTCTACGACGCGGAGCACGGCGGCATGCTCGGCCTCTACGAGGTGTTCGTCTTCACGCGCCGCCCGCTGTGGTTCATGATCTTCGGCGGGGTGTTCGACCGCCACCCCGACCTCAAAGTCGTCGTGACCGAGAACGGGGTGCAGTGGCTGCCGTCGCTCATCCGGGACATGGAGTCGTTCTTCGACACGCACGGCGGCGCGCCCGTGCGCAGCTATCTCAAGATGCGACCGCGCGACTACTTCGAGAAGCACGTCTTCATGGGCGGGTCGCTCATGAAGCGCTACGAGGCCGAGATGCGCCACGAGATCGGCATCGACAAGCTCATGTGGGGCGCGGACTACCCACACCTGGAGGGCGCGGCGCCCGTCCACCGCGAGACGCTGCGCTACATCTTCGGCGGCCTGCCCGAGGACGACCTCCGCCGCATCCTCGGCGGCAACGCCATCGAGCCTGTGGGGCTTCGACGCCGACCTCCTGCAGGCGGTGGCCGACCGGGTCGGCCCGACGGTGGCGGACCTGGCGACGCGGCTGGAGCTGGCCGACATCGAGGACACCTTCAGCTGGAGCCTGGCCCGCCCCGTCCCGCTCGCCGCGGCGCGGGCTACCTGAACATCGACCTCCTTCTCATCTCATTTTGGCGGCCGCGTCGTCGCTGCCGGGATCGGTCCGGCGGCACCGGCGCAGCGGCCTCAATAAACAGCGGCCTCGATAAAGAGCGCGCTCTCCTCTACAAGAACGTCACACCGGAGAACGGTCGCGTCGGCGCGCGATGTGGACCAAGAAATTGTCGCCGCCGGCGAAACTCTTCACGCCACCGTTCTTCGTCTCGATGTCACACCCTCCTGCTTCCATTCGATCTATGGAGTTGGATGACTTCACCGAGGCGCTCGGCGCGCTGGTGTCGAGCGGCGCCGAGAACTACGGCGACTCCGCCTCCATCGAGGAGCTCTACGGGTGCTTGTCGCGGCTCGAGTCTTTCGTGACGGAGGCGAGCGCCGCCTTCGAGGTCGGCGAGGAGTGGGCCGCCGACGGGGCCAAGACAGCATCGGCGTGGATCGCCACGCGCTGTCGGGTCCCGCGCAGCGTCCTCGAAGCGCCGGGTCCGCCTGGCCGGGCGCTGCGCCACCTGCCCGCCACGGCGGGGGCCTGGCGCGACGGCGCCATCGGGTCCGACGCTGCCAAGGCGATGGCGGCGCCCGGCGCCACCGAACCGAGGCCGCCATGGTCCGTGACGAGGAGATGCTTGTCTCCCAGGCCGCCTCCATGGGCTTCGAGGACTTCAACCGGGCGCTGAACTACTGGAAGCAGCTGGCCGACCCCGATGGGGCCGACGACCAGGACGAGGCCCGACGAGCGGCCCGCAACGTCTACCTCGAGCCGAGCTTCTCGGGAATGTGGCTGGGCCAGATGACCCTCGACCCGATCTCGGGCTCGATCGTCTCCGGCGAGCTGAACCGCCTGGAGCACACCCTCTTCGAGGCCGACTGCGCCGAGGCCGCCGAGCGCCTGGGGCGCGGCCCCGCCTCGACGAGCTCGACCGCGACGCGGGCCAGCGCCGCGCCGACGCCCTCGTCGAGATGGCCACCCGCAGTGCCTAGCGCCCCCGCCGACGGCATCCGCCCCGCCCCGCTCTTCAGCGTCTTCGTCGGCTACGAGACGATCCACGGGCGCATCTGCGAGCTCGAGAACGGGACCGTGCTCGCGCCCTGTGCCCTCGAGCCGTGGATGGACTCGGCCTACTTCGAGCGGGCCATCTTCTCCCTCGGGGGCCGGGTCGACGTGAGCGTGCGGGCCCGTCTCTTCACGGGCGGGACGAGGCGGGCCATCGAGCTGCGCGACCGGATCTGCACCCACCCTTATTGCTACGAGCCGGCCGAGACGTGTGAAGCCGACCACATCGAGCCCTACGCCGAGGGCGGGCCGACCACCCAGGAGAACGGGCGGCTCCTCTGCGGGTTCCACAACCGGCTGCGTATCCAGCGCCAGCGGCCCCCACCGGCGGCGGCCTGAGGCCCGGGCCGGCCCCGCCGAGCGCCTGAAGCTGTCAGGACTCCTCGGCCACCAACAATCGGTATCCCAAGTCCACGCGTGTCGCGCGCCAGGAGATCCGCGTGGCGGTCGTGCCACGCCCCGCTGGCCAAGTCCGCCTCGAGGCGGCCGATGCCCCGCGCGATCACCGCCGGGTCCGCGAGGGCGAGGCCGGACACGTTGGCCCGCACCGCAGGGTCGAGGTAGGCCTCGGGCCGGCACCAGTAGGCGCCGAGTACGCCGTCCTCCATGTCGCGCGGGACAGGCAAGGCGACCGACGACGTGCACCGATGGCCTCGGCGATCGTCGGCGGCATCGGGGCCGCACCGTCGGACGTAGTCGCCCACCTCCGGCAGGTACTCGTCGAGCAGCCAGAACCGGGAGTGGATCTCGAAGTCGATGGCGAGGACGACCCGGCGCGGCGCCACCCGGCACAGCTCCGCGAGGCCCCGGCCCGGATCGTCCCAGTGGTGCACCGTCAGGATCGCCGAGCGCGACGGCCGCACGACCCGACGGCAGCGGCAGGGCCGAGGCGCTGGCACGCACGACGGGGGCGGCACCCGCGGGACGCTGGTCCACCATGACCAGCGACGGCTCGATCGGCGACGACGGCACAGTGCCGGGGCTCGTACGAGCCGGCTCCCGCCCCCACGTTGACGACCAGGTCGCCCGCGCCGGCGCCGAGGTGCGCCGCGACGACGGCGGCCCAGCGGGGGTCGGGACGGCGGTGGACGACGTAGCCCCGACCGATGGTGTCGTAGACGGGCGAGCGTCACGCGTGACCGGCGCCGCGCGCCACTGCTCCGGCGCCCGCCGCCCGAACGGCGTTACGCCGCCGACTTCTCCAGGATGTGGACGCCGCAGGCCGACCCCAGCCCGATGACGTGGGTCAGGCCCACCTTGGCCCCCTCGATCTGGCGGTCGCCGCCCTCGCCACGCAGGTGCGTGGCCACCTCCCACACGTTGGCGATGCCGGTGGCGGCGATCGGGTGGCCCTTGGACTCCAGGCCGCCGGACACGTTCACCGGCGTCGACCCGTCGCGCCACGTCGCGCCCGACTTGAAGAAGTCGGCCGCCCCGCCGCGCTCGCACAGCCCGAGATTGTCGTAGTGCACCAGCTCGGCGGTGGCGAAGCAGTCGTGCAGCTCCACCAGGTTCAAATCAGCAGGCCCCACACCCGCCTGCTCGTAGGCCTGGGCCGCGGCGAGGCGGGTGAGGTCGTTGACGTTGGGCAGGATCTGGCACGCCTCTTCCCACGGGTCCGTGGTCAGGATGGAGGCCGAGATCTTGACCGCACGCCTCTGCTGCTCCAGCGACAGCGTCTTGAGCTTCGACCCCGAGACCACCACGGCCGCCGCCGCACCGTCGCAGTTGGCCGAGCACATGGGACGCGTGTTGGGGTAGGCGATCATGACGTCGTTCATGATCTCGTCGAGCGACATCTTCTTCTGGTAGGCCGCCATCGGGTTGAGCGTCGAGTGCGAGTGGTTCTTCTCGCTGATCTGTGCGAACAGCTCGAAGCTGGTGCCGCCATAGCGGTGGCCGTACTCCATGCCGATCTGGGCGAAGACGCCCGGCATGATGTCGGTGCCGATGCGGCCGTCGGTCGCCGCCACCGATCCGTAGCGCCCCGAGGGCGTCCACGTGTTGTCGTCGCTCTTGCGGCTGCCGCCGGCCAGCAGCCCGGCGCCGGCCAGCTTCTCCACGCCGAAGGCCAGGCCCATGTCGGTCTCGCCCGCCTTGATCGCCATGACGGCCACCCGCAGCGCGGTCGCGCCGGTCGCGCAGGCGTTGGACACGTTGTAGACGGGGATCCCGGTCTGGCCGAGCTGCTTCTGGACGACCTGGCCGATCGGCAGCGCTCCGCCCATGAGGTTGCCGGCGCCGATGATGCCCATGTCCTTCATCGTCACCCCGCCGTCGGCCAGTGCGCCCTGGACCGCCTGCGAAGCGAGGTCGACGGTGTCGAGGTCAGGGTGCTTCCCGAACTTCGTCATGTGGATGCCGAGGACCCACACCTCTTCCGATGCTGATGCCATGGTGCCTAACCTCCCAGGGGTTCGAAACCGAAGCCGACCGCCTCGGTGCCGTTGTCGTCGGTGCCGATCACCTCGGTGGCCAGGCGGACCTTCATGCCCAGCGTCACGTGCTCAGGATCGGGTGTCACGTTGATGAGATTTGCCTTCACGCTGGTGCCGTCGCAGTCGACGACGGCGGCCACGTAGGGCACGGGGATCCCCGGTGCGGCGAACGACACGATGGTGAAGGCACGCACCTCGCCGCTGCTGGGCACGTCGACCTTCTTGAATTCGGTCGCCTCACAGGCCGCGCAGGCGTTGCGGCGGTCGAAGAAGCGGGCGCCGCACGAGGTGCACTCGTTGGCCACCAGATGCGGGTCGTCGCCCAGGACCAGATAGTCGACCAACGGGATCTGTTGTGCCATCACGCCCCCCGGCTCAGGTGGAGAATCATGTTCTCAGGGTAGCGGGGGTTTCAAAAGACGAGCGAATCGGGCCCGCCCCGCACCGCAGCGCACCGGAGCGGGCCGGTGCGCCGGCCATTAGGTTCGGCGCATGCGCTACACACACCTCGGCCGTACCGGCCTCCGCGTCAGCCGCATCTGCCTGGGCACCATGAACTTCGGGCCCGAGACCGATGAGCCGACCTCGTTCTCCATCATGGACTCGGCTCTGGAGGCCGGGATCAACTTCTTCGACTCGGCCAACGTCTACGGCCGCTCCAAGGGGCGGGGCGCGACCGAGGAGATCGTCGGCCGCTGGTTCGCCCAGGGCGGCGAACGGCGCGACAAGACCGTGCTCGCCACCAAGCTCTACGGCGACATGGGGGACTGGCCCAACGAGGGCAGGCTCTCGGCGCTCAACATCCGCCGCGCCTGCGAGGCCAGCCTCCGCCGGCTGCAGACCGACTACATCGACCTCTACCAGATGCACCACATCGACCGGCACACGGGCTGGGACGAGATCTGGGAGGCGATGGAGGTCCTGCGGGCCCAGGGGAAGATCCTGTACGTCGGGTCGTCGAACTTCGCCGGCTGGCACATCGCCCGGGCGCAGGAGGCGGCGACGCGCCGTCACTTCATGGGGCTGGTCAGCGAGCAGTCGATCTACAACCTGATCGTGCGCGACATCGAGCGCGAGACGCTGCCCGCGGCCGAGGCCTACGGCCTCGGCGTCATCCCGTGGTCGCCGCTCCAGGGCGGGCTGCTCGGCGGCGTCGTGCGCAAGGAGCGCGACGGCAGCCGCCGCTACGCCGGCCGCGCCGCAGAGACGATCGAGGCGCGCCGCCCCCAGCTCGAGGCCTACGAGGACCTGTGCGCCGAGGTCGGCGAGGACCCGGGCACCGTGGGGCTGGCCTGGCTCCTGACCCGGCCGGCGGTGACGGGCCCGATCGTCGGACCGCGGACGCCCGAGCACCTCGACTCGGCGTTGCGCGCCGTCGACGTGACGCTGGACGACAAGGTCCTGGCGCGCCTCGACGACCTCTTCCCGGGGCACAAGACGGCGCCCGAGGACTACGCCTGGTGACACCGAGCGGGCTCAGCCGCTCCAGCTGACACCGAGCGGGCTCAGCCGCTCCAGCTGATGCTCACCGAGGTCCGCTGTCCGGCCAGTGCCTCGCGCATGGCGCTGGCGAGCCGGTGCTCCAGCTCTTCCCGGGCGGACCGGTCCGCCATCCGGGCCCGGATCCTGACGTAGAGGATCTCGCCCCAGCCACGGTTCACCTCAATGGAGCCGATGAGCAGACCGAGGTGCTCGGAGACGACGTCGACGACCGTCCGGTGCACCAGCGTGGTGATCTCGCGCTCGCTCATCGAAGCTGTCGCGCCGATTGAGCGTTCTCCATGCATGCACACCTCGAGCTGCACGCGGTGCCGTCACTGCGCGTCTACCTCGATCTTGGGGAACGGAGGCACAGGCCCACCAGGGCCGAAGGTCCGATCATGGCGTGCCTGGCAGGGGGTTTTCCCTACGACAACCGTGCCAATGGGAACAACGCGAGCGACTCGAGCGTCGACCGCGGCGTCGGCCCCGGGGCGCTCAGGGGGCGGCGCGCCCGGCCAGCTCGGGCTCCGGCTCGGTGCCCTCGTCGACCTCGGGGTGGGTCATGAGGTCGTCGGCATCGACCGAGAGCTTGGGGAGCATCCGGTCGAGCCGCGCCGGGAACCACCAGTTCGCCTTGCCGAAGAGCATCATGAGCGAGGGCACGATCGCCATGCGGATCAGGATGGCGTCGACGAGGATGCCGGCGGCCAGGCCGACGCCGAACTCCTTGATGACGCGCTCGCCGCCCAGGATGAAGGAGCCGAACACGAGGATCATGATCAGCGCGGCGGCCGTGATCGTCTTGCCCGTGGCCGCGAGCCCGTTGCGCACCGCGACCCGGTTGTCCTCTCCCGACTTGAGGTACTCCTCGTGCATCCGGGAGACGAGGAAGACCTGGTAGTCCATGGACAGGCCGAAGAGGATCGCGAAGAGCATCACCGGGAGGAAGGCCTCGACGGGGCTCGTGCCGGTGAGACCGATGAGCGAGCTCAGATCGCCCCACTGGAAGACGGCCACCACGATCCCGAACGCGGCGGCGATGGAGAGCAGGTTCATGACGGCCGCGGTGAGCGGGATGACGAAACTGCGGAACACCGTCATGAGGAGGAGGAACGACAGCACCACGACCAGGCCGATGAAGAGCGGCAGCTTGGAGCTGAGCACGTTGGAGAAGTCGATGAAGATGGCCGTCGTCCCGCCCACCAGGAGCTTGACGCCCGAATGGTCGGTCGCCTGGGGGATCGTGTCCGACCGCAGGTGGTTCACCAGATCCGTGGTGCTGCTGTCCTGGGGCGCCGAGTCTGGATAGACGTTGAGCAGCACGACGTCGCCACCGCCGGTCTTGCTCGGGATGTAGATGGGATCGGCGACCCGAGCCACGTCGGACTGCTGCGAGACGTCGTGCGCCACGGTGTCGATCACCCCGTGCTGGTCGGGCTGCACGACGCCGACCAGCATGAGCGGTCCGTTGAAGCCCGGGCCGAACCCCTTGGACAGCATGTCGAAGGCCACCCGGGTCGGCGTGCCGGCCGGGTCGGTTCCCTGGTCGGCGGATCCCAGTTGGAGCGAGAAGAAGGGCAGGGCCAGGAACACGATCACCAGGAGCGCAGCCCCCGCCGACAGCCACGGCATGCGCTGCACCCGGTCGGCCCACTTGGACCAGAAGCCCTTGCTGTCCGCGCCCACGATCCGGGGCCCGTTCGCGGCCAGGTTCCTCTTCTGCTTCCGGCTCATCACCTTGGGCCCGATGAAGCCGAGCGTCGCCGGCAGGAGCGTGAGCGCGGCCACCATGGTGAGGGCGACCCCGATGGCGGCGGCCACCGCCAGCCCGTACAGGAAGCTGACGCCGAGGGCGAACATGCCCAGGAGCGCGATGCACACGATGATCCCGGCGAAGAGGACCGCCCGGCCCGACGTGTTCACGGCGTTCACGATGGAGGTTTCGACGTCGCCGCCCGCCACGAGGCCCTGGCGGTGCCGCGTGACGATGAACAAGGCGTAGTCCACGCCGACGCCGAGGCCGATGAGCAGCATCAGCTCGGGGGAGATCGACGGCATCCCGATGACATGGCTGAGCAGGCCGATGACGCCGACCGCCGTTCCCAGTGCGAAGAGGGCCGAGATGATCGGGAGGAGGGCGGCGAAGACCGAGCCGAACACGAGCAGCAACACAATGAGCGCAAGCAGCACGCCGAGCCCCGTGCTGCTGAACGACGGGTTGTTCGCTTGTTCGGCCAGCTGCCCGGTGACGGCCACCGTCAGGCCGTCACCCGACGACCCGGTCACCTCGTGCACGAACTTCTTGGCCTCGGTGCTCGAGATGCGGTTGGCGAGCTTGTCGAACGGAACCTGGAGGAACCCGACCGTCCGTGCCGTGTTGACGTCCGTCGTCGTGACGAGGTTGCCGGCCCCGTCATAGGGGCTGGTCACGGTCGTGACGTGGGGGAGTGCGTTGATCTCGGCGACCAGCTTGTTGATGCGCTGCCCGATCGCCGGATCGGTGAGGCGGGCGTCACCGGAGGTCCCGAAGACGACCTCCTCGGTGTCCCCCGAATGGCCGGGCGCGACCGACTTGAGCAGGTTGATGGCGTCGGCGGACTCCGTGTTGGGGAAGTTGAAGTTGTCGGAGTAGTTGGTGCCGATCGACGTCACCAAGAAGATCGAGCTCAACAGGACGGCCAGCCACAGCAACACGACGATGCGACGATGACGGACACACCACCCGGCCAGGGTGCGCATTTAGGGAAATCTCCTCGGGAACGATCGACGCTGCCACCTGCCGGCGTCGGGGGTAAGGCCCAATCGTACCGGCCGTGCGGACACCCTCCGAATCAGCCGGCGCCGCGCAGGTGCACCAGGGCGTTGAAGACCGGGAGCGCCAAGCGGTCGGCCGAGGTCGCCGAGCGGGCCACCAGGCGTCCGGCCAGGACCGGGCTCCGCTCGGGGATCTCGAAGAACTGGCGGCGGCTGAAGGTCAGCAGCGTGAGAGGCGACAGCGCCACGACGGCGATGGGGGAGCGCAGCTGGTTGAGGAGCGAGTGCTCGGACCACGAGTCGCCCCGGCCGAGCAGCCCGATCGGGGTGCTGTCGCGCTGGACGACGGCGTGGCCGCGGACGATCACGTGCCACAGGCGCACGGGCACGTCCTGGGCCTGGATCACCTGCCCGGGATGGGCGCTCGAGAGGTCGCACAGCGCAGCGAGCTCGCCGAGCTCGTCGCGGGGGAGACCGTCGAAGAGCTCCGTGGACGAGAGGGCGCGGACCCGGTCCTCGTCCGCCAGCTGCGCATCGTCTGTCCGGTGGGGAGTGTGGGTGCGCATGGCTCAGTGGTTGTGGTGGTCGTGGTGCCAGTAGGGGCGGCCCACCACTCGGCGCCACAGCACGAAGCCGATGATGGCGACGAGCACCCAGGGCACGTGGTACATCGGGTAGAAGGGGATCGTCGCTCCGGCGACGACGACCACCAGGGCCACCAGGGCGAGCACCGGCAGGATCCGACGGTGCCGTGGCGGCGGAGGAGGGGCTTCGGCCTGCAGCGGGGGCAGGTCGTGGAACAAGCCGTGCAGATCGCCCCGCGTCGTGGCCGACATGGCGGTGTCGAGGCGGCTCTTGAACTCCGTCTCGTCGAGACGGCCCTCGGCGTAGTGGCGCGACAGCTTGTCGGCCACGCCGTTGCGCTCCTCGTCCGACGCCCGCAGGGTGGCGTCGTAGGCCTGCGTGTCCCTGCGGCCCACGGGGTACGCGGGGTCCCAGCGGTAGCGCATCGAGTTCTCCTCTCGTTCCGGCTCTGGTCGTTCTGGGTGGGTCGTTCTCGGTGGGTCGTACGGCAATGCGTCGGAGGCCGCTGGCCGCTCAGTAGGCGCCGCGGGCCCGCTCGCGGGCGAAGAGGTCCTCGGCGACCGACCGGTCTGACTCCTCCTCGGGGATGAGGAGCCAGCCGGCCAGGTAGAGGGGGACGGCCAGACCGCCCACGAAGGCGAGGACGACGAAGCCGATCCGGACGATCGTCGGGTCGACGTCGAAGTAGTCGGCGATGCCGGCGGCGACGCCGGCCAGCATGCGGCCCCGGCCGGTGCGGTGGAGGCGCTGCTCGCTGGGATAGCCGGCGGCGGGGTTCCGGGGGAGCTGCTGCGCCCCCCGTTGCTCGGTCTGCTGCGCCTCGTCCCGCTGTTCCTGCGGTGGTGCCGACGCCGGCGGCGGGGCGGAGGTTCCGGGGGTCTCGTCAGGTGCGATGTCCATGACGCCAGCCTGACGGCGGCAGGGGCCGGCGGGAATCCGGCAGGACCCTGGTCCGACCCTGAGGCGATCCCCGACCACTCAGGGATGTCCCTGATAGCCGCCGTGGCCACGGCGCGCGATCATCGTGGGATCACAGAGGCTCCCGATCCCGGCACGCGTCCGCTGACCGAAGGTGGCCGCCCGACCCTGCCGTCACAGGCCGCGCCCGGGGAGTGGACCCCGCCCGAGGATGGATCCGCGCCTCCCGGTGGGTGGAACGGGCGGGGCGGGCACTGGTCGCACCGCGATGCCCGCTGGTCCGGCATGCGCCGGCACCAGCACCATCATGTGGCCGGGAAGCTGCGGTGCCTGCGCCGGAGCCCCGACAACCGCGTGCTCGGCGGAGTGTGCGGCGCCGTCTCGTCGGCGACGGGGATCGACGTCACGTGGGTGCGCATCGGCTTCGTGCTGCTCTCCATCGTCAGTGGCGTGATGGTGCTCGTCTACGCCATGGCGTGGCTGTTGATCCCCATGCAGGGCGAGACCTCCAACATCTACTCCCGGGCCATCAACGACCGCCACGGCATCCGCCTCATCGCCGCCATCCTCATCCCGGTGCTCATCGCGGTGGAGGTGATCACCACGACGCTGCACCTGGGGTTCGTGGGGTTCATGGGGTGGCCCACCTTCCTGGCCATCGGCGTGGTCGTGCTCATCTGGCGCAACGCCAACGAGTCGGAGAAGGCCTTCATCGACCACGACGTGGTCCCGCTCCTCGGTGCGGACACCCATGGTGATGGACGCCGCTGGCTGATCGTGCGTGTCGTCGTCGGCCTGCTCATCGGAGCCGCCGGCATCGCGCTGCTGATCGAGGGGCACACGACCGTGGCCGCGTTGCGGCCCGTGGGTGGCGCGGCCCTGGTGGTGGCCGCCAGCGTCGTCATCTTCGGACCCTGGTGGTTGAGCCTCGTCCGTGACCTCATCGCAGAACGCCAGGCCCGGGCGCTGGCCGAGGAGCGGGCCCAGATGGCGGCCCACGTGCACGACTCGGTGCTGCAGACCCTGGCGCTGATCCAGCGCTCCGCCGACGACCCCCAGAACGTGGTCCGCCTGGCCCGGGCCCAGGAGCGCGAGCTGCGGGCGTGGCTGTTCGAGGGACGCCCGCCCGGGGCGATCGGCGAGGACGCCACCATGCTGGCCGAGGGGGTCGGCCTGCTGCAGCGCCATGTCGAGGCCGACCACGGGATCGCGGTCCAGGTGGTCACGGTGGGGGACTGCGAGCTCGACGAGCCCCTGCGGGCGCTGCTCGATGCGGCCGGCGAGGCCACCGTGAACGCCGCGAAGTGGTCCGGTGCCGACCAGGTCTCGGTCTACGTCGAGGTCGAGCCCGACACCGTGATGCTCTACGTGCGGGACCGTGGTCGTGGCTTCGTCCCCGACGCGGTGCCCGAGGGCCGGCAGGGCATCGCCCAGTCCATCCGCGCCCGCATGACGCGCTTCGGCGGCTCGGCCGTGATCCGCTCCGCGCCCGGGGAGGGAGCCGAGGTCCAGCTCTCCATGCCCCGGCGGGAGCGCGTGTCGTGAGCGGCAGCAGCGACGGAGTCAGGCCACCCGCCGGTCGCCCCCGCATCTTCCTGGTCGAGGACCATGCCGTGTTCCGGGCCGGCGTCAAGGCCGAGCTGGGCGAGGCCGTGGAGGTCGTGGGCGAGGCGGACGAGGCGGGGGCCGCCGTCGAGCTCATCATCGAGCGCCTGCCCGACGTGGTCCTGCTCGATGTCCACCTGCCGGGCGGGGGCGGCCACGCCGTGTTGCGCGGCGTCCTCCCGCACCATCCCGAGGTGCAGTTCCTGGCCCTCTCCGTGTCCGACGCGCCCGAGGACGTGATCGACGTCATCAGGGCGGGCGCCGCGGGTACATCACCAAGACGATCTCGGGGCCGGAGCTCCTCCAGGCCGTGTACCGGGTCGCCGCCGGCGACGCCGTGTTCTCGCCGAGGCTGGCCGGCTTCGTGCTCGACGCCTTCGCCCACGGCGACGCGCCGGCCACGGGGCTCGATCCCGAGCTCGACCAGCTGTCGCCGCGGAGCGCGAGGTGCTGCGCCTGATCGCCCGCGGCTACACCTACAAGGAGGTGGGCCGCGACCTCAGCATCTCGGCCAAGACGGTCGAGTCGCACGTCTCGTCGGTCCTCCGCAAGCTGCAGCTTTCGACTCGGCACGAATTGACCAGATGGGCCACGGACAGGCGCTTGGTCTAGACAAGGGGCCATGTCCGAGGACCTGGCGGCCGAGCACCGCGACGCGGCCCGACTGGCCGACATGGCGGGACGCGCACTGGTGGAGCTGCGGACCGAGGCTCCCGGCACGCCGCGACATCGGGGCGGCGGGGGACCGCATGGCCCACCGGCTGCTGGTCGACGAGCTCAACCGCCTGTACCCCGGAGACGATGTCCGGTCCGAGGAGGGGCTCGAGCACGTGGCCGGCACGGGCCGCCTGTGGATCGTCGACCCGCTCGACGGCACGCGCGAGTTCCGCCAGCCGGGGCGGAGCGACTGGGCGGTCCATGTGGCGATGGCACTCGGCGGCGTGGCCGTCGTCGGTGCGGTCGCCCTGCCCGCCCTCGGTCTGGTGCTCTCGACCGGCGAGCCCCCGGCCCTGCAGCGCCTCGAGTCCGGTGCCAGCCCGCGCGTGGTCGTCTCGCGCAGCCGCCCGCCCGACGTCGCGTACGACGTCACCGAGGCGATCGGCGGGGTCATGGTCCCCATGGGGTCGGCGGGCGCCAAGATCGCCGCGGTGATCCTCGGTGCGGCCGAGGTCTACGTGCACGCCGGCGGCCAGTACGAGTGGGACTCGTGCGCGCCCGTCGCGGTGGCCACGGCGAGCGGCCTCCACGCCAGCCGGCTCGACGGCGAGCCGCTGCGCTATGGCGACCCGGACGCCTGGCTCCCCGATCTCGTCGTGTGCCGGCCCGAATACGCCGCGGCCGTGCTGGAGGTCACGACGCAACAGCGGAGGCCCTACTGGTGACACGCCAGAGCACTCCTGTCGCCGCACCTTGCCGTGAATTGACAGACCCCGCCTCACGAAGAGACGGGGTCGTGTCAGTTGCGCGTGACCGCCGGCGTGAGCCGGCGGTCGGCAGCGCTTAGATGGCGCGAACGTTCGCGGCCTGAAGCCCCTTGGGGCCTTGGTTGGTCTCGAACTCGACCTTTTGGCCTTCTTCGAGATTGCGGTAGCCCGAACCGGCAATCGCGCTCGAAGTGCACGAATACGTCGGGGCCGCCACCGTCCTGGGTGATGAAGCCGAAGCCCTTCTCACCGTTAAACCACTTCACGGAACCAGTTGCCATTGAAAATCCACTCCTCTCCTGGCCAGATTTGACCCGTTTGCGGGGGTCATGGCCGGTAGCTCTTGCGAGCCAGAGGGATTTCCAAACTTGTGATGGTGGTGCCCTCGGGAGAGAACCTTAGCGCGCCGGCACGCCGAGAGGGTGCCCGTCCAGTCCGGTCCACCAATCGGTCACACAGTCTTCACGCAGGCTCCGTGCCTAATCTGGTACTCCCGTTGTACCGAGAAAAGGGGGCCACCAGTGACCACCACAGAGAATCCGTACCTGCAGGGCAACTTCGCCCCGGTGCACGAGGAGGTTACGGCGACCGATCTGCCGGTCACCGGCCAGGTGCCCGAAGCCCTCAGCGGCCGCTATCTGCGCAACGGCCCCAACCCCGCGTCGACGCCCGAGCCGGGGACCTACCACTGGTTCACGGGCGACGGGATGGTGCACGGGATCCGGCTGCGCGACGGGCGCGCCGAGTGGTACCGCAACCGCTGGGTGCGCTCCGTCGAGGTGGCGCGCGTCCTGGGCGAGGAGCCGCGGCCGGGCGCCGGCGTCCACGCGGACATGGACTTCTCCGCCAACACCAACGTCATCGGGCAAGGAGGGCGCACCTTCGCCATCGTCGAGGCCGGGTCGCGCCCCTACGAGCTCACCGACGAGCTCGAGACGATCGGGTCGTGCGACTTCGACGGCACGCTGGAGGGCGGCTACACGGCCCACCCCAAGCGCGACCCGCGCACCGGTGAGCTCTACGCGGTCTCCTACTTCTTCGGGTGGGGCGACGACGTCGAGGTGACGGTCATCGACCCCCAGGCGAAGGTGCGCTCGTCGCGGCGGGTCACGATGGGCGGGCCGGTGAGCGTGCACGACTGCGCCATCACCGAGCGCTACGTCGTCCTCCTCGACCTGCCGGTGACCTTCAGCATGGACGCCGTCGTCGAGGGGTCGACCTTCCCCTACCGGTGGCAGGAGGGGTACCACTCCCGCGTCGGGCTGCTGCCGCGCGACGGCGACTCGACCGACGTCGTCTGGCACGACGTCGAGTCGTGCTACGTGTTCCACCCCATGAACGCCTTCGACGTGCCGGGCGGGGACGGGATCGTGCTCGATGTGGTGCGGCACCCCTCCATGTTCCGCACCCAGCTGCTCGGCCCGGCCGAAGGCACAACGACCCTGGAGCGCTGGCACCTCGACGGGCGCGGCGGCGCGGTCAAGGAGGAGCGGCTCGACGACCGCGGTCAGGAATTCCCCGCGTCGACGAGCGCCGGGTCGGTCTGCCGCACCGCTACGGGTACGCGGTGGGGGTCGCGGAGACCGACCACATCGTGGGCACCGAGTCCGTGCTCGTCCGCCACGACCTCGAGCGGGGCACGAGCACGACGCGCTTCTTCGGCCGCGGCGCCGGCCTGGGTGAAGCCGTCTTCGTGCCGCGGGCCGCCGACGCCGACGAGGCCGACGGCTGGCTGATGCTGTTCGTGTACTCCGCGGACACCGATTCCTCGTCGCTGCACATCCTCAACGCGCAGGACATCGACGGTGAGCCCCAGGCGGTCATTCAGCTGCCGCAGCGGGTGCCGGCCGGGTTCCACGGGAACTGGGTCCCGGACCTGGCCTGAGCGTCCTTCTGGGCCTCGCCTGAGCGTCACCGATTGGGCCGGCCACCGCCGGGTATCCTTGAACGCGTGTTCGTGTGGCACTGGGTGCAGAACCACCGGCTGTTGACCGTCGTGGTCCTCGCACTGGTGATCGTGAGCTCGGCCGGCGGCACGGCGTGGGCGCTCGTCTTCCGCACCGTGTCCTCACCCGTCGGCCTGCGCGAGGCCTTGCGCATGTACCGCAAGGAGCAGACGGGCAAGGTGCTGGCGTCGCTGCGGGACAGGCTGCCGACGCCCGGGGTCTACCAGTACCGCACGAGCGGGGGTGAGGGCCTCAGCCTGATGGGAGTCCAGCGCTCCTTCCCCTCGACCACCTCCATGGTCGTCGGCGGTGGGAACTGCGCCACCGTGAGCTGGGTCCCGATCACCCAGCACACCGAGACGACGACCGAGTGCGCCGCCGCCGGCGGCGCGCTGACGGCGCCCCGGTTCGTCACCGCCGAGTCGATCGCCGGGACCTCGACGACGTCGACCGTCCGCTGTCCCGTCGTCGGCCTACCTGCTGCCCGCCGGCGCGCACGTGGGCCAGCGCTGGCGCGCCATGTGCTCCCTCGCCAACCCCGCCGAGAAGGTCGCACTGTCCGGGGTAGTGGTCGGGCCCGCGACGATCGCGGTCGGCGGTCGCGCCGTCGCCGTCGAGCACACCAGGGTCACCCTGACCTACGCGGGGACCGAGCAGGGCACCAACCCGAACGACTTCTGGATCGTCCCGGGCAGCGGCCTCATCGTGCGCCAGCGCGAGTCGGTCGGCGTGGCCCAGGGTGGCGTCCGCTACAACGAGACGATGCAGGCGACCCTCATGGGGCTCGACCCCGCCCGCTAATCGCCTACCGGCACTCCGTCGCTCCGTCGCTCCGTCGCTCAGTCGCTCCGTCGCTCCGTCGCTCAGTCGCTCAGTCGCTCAGTCGCCCGTCGTCGCAGCAGCAGCCGCCGTCTCGGCCCGGTCCCGGGCGACGGCGTCGTAGGACTCGTAGTCCGACCCGGTGTCGTCGGCGAACTCGAACTCGAGGAGCCCGGCCTCGCCCCACTTCTGGCGCAGGTAGCCGTCGTTGGCGTCGAGCAGGCCGAGCTTGCGCACGTTGGGGACCAGCTTGGCGAAGAAGGCGCGGGCGAAGCCACCCATGAGGTTGGTCTTCGTCTGCTCGGCCGCCTGCATCAAGTAGGGGAAGACGGCCTCGCCCGTGGTCCCCATGCGCTCCCACACCTCGGGCGTGGTGGCACGGGCCCGCTGGTTGAGCGTGGCGTCGACGAGGAACTCCTGGCGGTCCTTCAACTCGGCCTGGCTCATGTCCGCGTAGAGCTCGGACAGCGTGAGCACGCCGAAGGCGACGTGGCGCGCCTCGTCGGACATGACGTAGCGCAGGAGCTTGGTCAGCAGCGGCTCCTTGGTGCGCCGGAGCATGTCACCGAACGCGGCCAACGCCAGCGACTCGATCACGATCTGCATCCCCAGGTAGGCGATGTCCCAGCGGGAGTCCTCGAGCAGCGACCAGATCTGCGCCTTGAGGAACGGGCTCATCGGGTAGGCGTCGCCGAGCTTGGTGCGGAGATACTTGGCGAACACCTCTGTGTGCCGGGCCTCGTCCATGGTCTGGGTCGACGCGTAGTACTTGGCGTCGATCCACGGCACCGTCTCGACGATCTTGGCCGCCGTCATCATGGCGCCCTGCTCGCCGTGCATGAACTGCGAGAGGTTGGCCTTGAAGAACTCGATGCCGAGCTGGCTGTACTCCTTCTCGGTCCACTTCGCCATGGGCGAGCCCGGCAACGTGCCCGCCACCCGCGCCACGGCGAGGATCGGGCTGTCCTGTTCGGCCACGAGGCGCTCGGGGTCGACGTCGATGGACCAGTCGAGATCCAACACGGAGTTCCACTGCGAGCCCATCGCCTTGTTGTAGAGCGTGACGAGCTGCCCCCGGTCGCGCTCGTAGTCCCACAGGAACAGCCGGTCCGCGTTGTCGTGGATGACTTGGACGGCCGCCTCCATGTCCCGCCGGCCCGGTACCTGAGGGGTGACGTCGGCGACCATGGACGGAGGCTACCCCCGCCGCCCGCCCATGTTGGCGTTGGGCGCCGCCTTGGCCACCAGGTCGGGCACGATCTTGCCCAGCTCGGCGGGGTCCCAGCGGTCGCCCTTGTCCTGGCCCGGGCCGGCCACCCAGCCCTCGGCCACGCTGAGGTTGCCGCCCATCACGTTGAAGACGCGGCCGGTGATGTCCTTGGACTCCGGGCTGCCCAACCAGACCACGATCGGGGCGATGTTGGCCGGGTCGACGGGATCGAACTCCTCGGGCTTGCGCTCGGCCGTGGCGTTGCCCATGCCCAGGTTCTCGGTCATGCGCGTGAGCGCGGCCGGCGCGATGGCGTTCACCGTGACGCCGTAGCGCCCCAGCTCCATGGCGGCGATGATCGTGAAGGACGCGATGCCGGCCTTGGCTGCGCCGTAGTTCGTCTGACCCACGTTGCCGTAAATGCCGGACGGCGACGTCGTGTTGATGACCCGGGCGTCGTTCGTCTCGCCGGCCTTGGTCCGGTTGCGCCAGTACTCGACGGCATGGCGGGTCGGGGCGAAGGTGCCGCGCAGGTGCACCTTGATCACGGCGTCCCACTCGTCGATCGTCATGTTGACCAGCATCCGGTCGCGCAGGATCCCGGCGTTGTTCACCAGCACGTCGATCGTCCCGAACGTGTCGATGGCGCTCTGGATCAGCCGGCCGGCCCCGTCCCAGTCCGACACGTCGTCACCGTTGGCCACGGCCTCGCCGCCCATGGCGCGGATCTCGTCGACCACTTCGCCGGCGGGCCCGGTGGACGAGCCGCTGCCGTCCATCTCGCCGCCGAGGTCGTTGATCACGACCTTGGCGCCCTCATGGGCGAAGGCCAGCGCGTGCTCGCGGCCGATGCCTCGGCCCGCTCCGGTGATGACGACGACGCGTCCGTCACAGATACCCACGTTGTTCAGCTCCTTTGGTCTTGGACCGTGTGGTCTTAGTCTGAGCCGGCCGAGGCCGCCCGGTACTGCTCGCGCAGCTTTCTCTTGAAGATCTTCCCAGTATCCTCCCGCGGCAGCTCGGAGACGAAGTCGACGCTGCGAGGGCACTTGAAGTGGGCCAGCCGCCCACGGCAGAACTCCATGAGCTCGGCGGCCAGCTCGTCGCTCCCGGCCACGCCCTCGGCCGGCTGCACGACCGCCTTGACCGCCTCGCCCCACTCGTCGTCGGGCACCCCGATGGTGGCCACGTCGCCCACGGCCGGGTGCTCCAGCAGGATCGCGTCCACCTCGGCCGGGTAGATGTTGACGCCGCCCGAAATGATCAGGTTGGCCGTGCGGTCGGTCAGGAACAGGTAGCCCTCCGCGTCCATGTAGCCCACGTCGCCCAGGGTGAAGTAGTCGCCGCGGAAGGCCCCCTCGGTCTTCTCCTTGTCCCCGTAGTAGTCGAACTTGGTGGCGGCGGGGGCCAAGAGGTACACCAGGCCCACCTCGCCGGGGGGCAGCTCGTTGCCGGCGTCGTCGCCCACCTTGACCAGGCCGGGCACCATCGGGCGGCCGACCGTGCCCGGGTGGGCCAGCCAGGTCTTCGAGTCGACCAGCGTGCCCAGGCCCTCGGTGGCGGCGTAGTACTCGACCACGATCGGCCCGAGCCACTCGATCAGGCGCTGCTTCACCGGCACCGGACAGGGGGCCGCACCGTGGATCACGAAGCGCAGCGACGAGGTGTCGAAGCGCTTCCTCGTCTCCTCGGGCAGCGCGAGCAGCCGGTGGAACATCGTCGGCACCATGTGGGTGTGCGTGACGCCGTACTCCTCCACGAGGCGGAGCGTCTCGACGGGCTCCCAGTGGTCCATGATCACGATCGGCACGCCGTAGAGGAAGGGCACCGCCACCGAGAAGGCCAGCGGCGCGGCGTGGTACAGCGGGCCGGTCAGGAGGTGCGCGTCCGTGCTGGTCGCCCAGTCCTCGTCGTAGCCGCAGAAGTTCACGGTGGCCAGCGCGCTGACGGCAGCGGTGTCGCGGTGCACGCCCTTGGGCCGTCCCGTCGTGCCCGATGTGTAGAGCATCTGGGTGCCCAGGACCGGGTCGTCGATGTCCGAGCCCTCCTCGGCGGCCACGACCGTGTGGTACATCTCGAAGCCGGGCAGGTAGCCGCCCGTGTTGATCTTCACCAGGCCCGGCCCGCCCGCCGCCGCCGCGACGGTGACCTTCTCTCCCAGCTCACCCGAGCAGATGAACGCCTTGGCCTGGCAGTTCTCGACGATGTAGGCCGCCTCGGGGCCCGTCAGGTGGAAATTGATGGGCGTGAACCGCAGGCCGATGCGCTGGGAGGCGTAGAGGGCCTCGACGAACTCGGGCCGGTTCGTGCACATCACCGCGATGGAGTCACCGGCGGACAGGCCGCGGGCCCGCAGCGCCCGGCACAGCCGGTTGATGTCGTGGTTCAGGTCCTCGTAGGTGCGGTCGCCGTACGGGGTCGCCAGCGCCAGCCGGTCCGGGATCCGCGTGGCCCACCAGGCGTGCAGCATCCCCTGCGCCGCGGCCTGGCGCATGTCCTCGGGCACGCTCATGGCCGGTCCATACTTTCGGTCCGACGTTCGGACCCGCTCTCGAGTCCCTTCTCGGGCCGGAACAGCGGCAGCTGTCGGCCGTCGCTCAGCGGTTCCCACGTCACGGTGACGGCCATGCCGGACCGGACGTCACCCGGCGGGCAGCCGACGACGTTGGTCATCATGCGCACCCCCTCCTCCAAGTCGACGAGCGCTACGCAGTAGGGCTCGCCACCCGAGAACGTCGCGCCCGCCGCCTCGGGCTTGTGCTCGACCACGGCGGCGTGCACGGTGGCTCGGCCGCTCGCGGTGCGCCACTCGAGGGCCGACGTGGACTTCCCACAGTGCGGGCAGAAGACGCGCGGGTAGAAGACGCCCCGGTCGCACGCGGTGCACCACTGGACGAGGAGCCGCCCCTCCCGGGTCGCCTCCCAGAACGGCCCGCTCTCGGCGCCGACCGGCGGCTCCATCCGTGTCGCCTCGGCGGGGGCCCCGGTCGAAGGAGGGCCGGTCACAGCACGGCCTCCGTCCCGAGCACGGCGGTCGACATCACGGAGAGCAACATGCCCGAGCCGTGGGCCACCGCGACCTGGGCGCCCTCGACCTGGCGCTCGCCGCATTCGCCGCGCAGCTGGCGCACCGCCTCGGTCACCAGGAACATGCCGTACATGCCCGGGTGGGTGAACGACAGCCCGCCCCCGTTGGTGTTCATGGCCAGCGGACCGCCCCCCGGGCCGAGCGTCCCCTCGGCGGCGAAGGGGCCGCCCTCGCCCTTCTTGCAGAACCCGAGGTCCTCCAGATGGAGCAGCGCGGTGATCGTGAAGCTGTCGTAGCCCATGAGCACGTCGACGTCGGAAGGCGCGAGGCCGGCCATGGCGAACGCGTTGGGGCCCGACACCGCGCCGGGCGTCGTGGTCAGGTCGGGCATCTGGGTGATCCCGAGGTGGTCTGTTGCGGTCGCGGCGCCCAACACGTAGACGGGCGGTTTGGGCAGGGACCGGGCACGCTCCGCACTCGTCATCACGAACGCGCCGGCGCCGTCGGTCACGAGGCAGCAGTCGAGCAGGTGGAGCGGGCTCACCTGCAGCGGCGAGGCGAGCACGTTGTCGATGGTGATCGGGTCCCGGTAGCGGGCCCGCGGGTTGCGCGCCGCCCACTCGCGTGTGGTCACCGCGATCTGCGCCAACTGCTCGGAGGTCGTGCCGAACTCGTACATGTGGCGGGCCGCCGCCAGCGCGTAGGGGCCCATGGGCGTGCGCAAGCCGTACGGAAGGTCCCACTCGACCATGGGGTTGGGCCCGGGCATCGGGCCGCGGAAACGCCGGCGCCCGCGGGTGCGGTCGCTGCGCGGGGTGGAGGCGTAGACGCTCACCACCACGTCGCACACCCCGGCGGCGATGGCGGCGGCGGCGTGCTCGACGTGGACCTCGTAGCTCGATCCACCGGTCATCGTCGAGTCGGTGAACGTGGGGTGGACGCCGAGATACTCGGCCAGGGCCACGGCGTTCTCGGCGTGGCACACACCGTCCACGTCGGCCAAGGTCAGGCCGGCGTCCTCCAGGGCACCGAGCACCATGGCCACCTCGAGCTCGCGCCCGGTCCGCTCGAGCTCGCCGGTGGGGGAGACGTCGTCGTCGACGCCCACGATCGCGGCCGCCCCCCGCAACGTCCGGTCGACCCGCTGCACTGTTCCGGCCCCCGACCCTGCCGTCGAGAACTATGCGTTCTTGGGCAGCTGCGAGAAGGGCGTCACCCGGTCGTTGTTGGGCTCCTTCGGCAGGCCCAGGACGCGTTCCCCGATGATGTTGCGCTGCACCTGGTCGGTCCCGCCGTAAATGGGCGGCGCCTGGGCGAAGAGCGCCATCTCGGTGATGCTGCCCGCGAAGGGGTCGCCGGTCATTTCCTTGAGGGCGGTCTTGTTGTCGTTGTCGTAGGCGTGCAGCATCCCGGCCGGGCCGGAGATGCGCAGGCCGAGGTCACGGGTGAGGCGCACGATCTGGCTCATGGAGAGCTTGGCGACGTTGGGCATGCCCGGGATGTCGCCGCCCTGCTCCTTGACGGCCTTGAGGCGCAGGCCGTTGAACCGGCCCAGCTCGCCGAGGGTGTGGAGCCGGGCCAGGTCCTGGCGGATGCCGGCGTCGGTGTTGACCCCGCGGGACTGGGCCAGGCTGATCAGGAGGCCGGCGCCCCCGCGCATGGCGCCGAGCGCGCCGCCGGGCTGCTGGGTCTTCTTGGCCCCTCGCGCCGGTTGTGCGGTGCCGACCACGTCGCCGACCCGCCGGCCGAGGAAGCCCATCACGGTGCCGGGCTGAGCCAGGCCGCCCCCCGCCGCGCTGCCGCCCCCCGAGCCGAGGCCGGCGCGCTCGTTCATCAGGGTCGTGTTGGCCGCGGCCCATCCGTTGTTGACGCCGCCGATCAGCGCCGAGTCGGCCACCCGGGCGTCGGTGATGAAGACCTCGTTGAAGAGGGCGTGCCCGGTCATCTCCTTGAGCGGGCGCACGTCGACGCCGTCCTGGAGCATGTCGAAGGCGAAGTACGAGATGCCCTGGTGCTTGGGCACCTCGGGGTTCGTGCGGGCCAGGAGCATGCCCAGGTCGGCGTACTGGCCGCCCGAGGTCCACACCTTCTGGCCGTTGACGATCCACTCGTCGCCGTCCTTGACCGCACGGGTCTGCAACCCTGCGAGGTCCGACCCGGCCTGGGGCTCGCTGAAGAGCTGGCACCAGGCCTTCTGCCCGGTGACGATGTCGCGCACGTACAGGTCGATCTGCTCCTGGCTGCCGTGCGTGGCGATCGTCGGCGCGGCCAGGAGGAGCCCGAGGCCCGCCGGAGGGCCGAGCGCGCCGGACGCGCTGATCTCCTGCTGGACCAGGACCACGTCGGAGCGGGCCATCGCCTTGCCGTAGGCGTTGGTGGGCAGCCCCGGTGCCGCCCAGCCGGCCAGGCCCAGGCGCTCCCACCACTCGGCGACCGTCAGGTCGGGGTCCCAGTTGTTGCCCAGCCAGGCCCGGAGCTCGCTCAGGAGCTCGTCGGTGCCGGTCGTCTCGATCGCGGTGTCGGTCACAACACGAAGTTACCCGGGTGTGCCGAACCCGGCGACTCGGCCGAAACCTGGGTAGCGTCGCCGGATGCACGACGACCGCCTCAACGCAGCGTTCGATGCCTGGATCACGGCGCAGACGGCGGCCCTCGACGTCGTCCGCCAGGCCACGGAGGTCCCCGAGACCGACGTGGACCTGGCCGAGGGCTACCGCTGGGTGACGCGCCTGTCCCGGCTGGCCCTGGACTGGATCGTGGAGCGCTCCGACCCGCTGCATCCCCAGCTCTTCACGCTCCAGGACGACTACCGCAAGCTCCTGGTCGACAACCCCGACGTGCACTACCTGTTCAGCGTGCTCGACGACTCGCGCTCATATCGCCTCGTGGGGTACCGCGGTGAGTGCGCCTACCTCGGCATGACGTTCGGCACGGCCTTCGGGCAGGGCCAGGTCGGGGGGCGGACCGGGACGCAGACCCAGACCCACATCGACGCCTTCGAGCTCGGCCCCAACGGCGAGGTGGACATTTTGATCGCGCCGGCGGCGAAGATGCCCGACCCCCGCCCGCGCAACGCCGTCGTCCTCGAGCCGGGCACGGCGCAGCTGGCGATCCGCGAGACGCACTTCGACAAGCGGCCCGAGCACTTGGCCCGGCTGCGCATGGAGCTGGTGCCCGAGCCCGGTGAGGTGGTGCCGCCACCGATCCTCTCCAGTGAGGAGCTGGCGCCCAAGCTCGAGTTCGCCGCCATGTTCCTCACGTTCGTCGGGGGAACGGCGCTGCAGATGTGGCACGACGCCGCCACCAACATGAACACCTTCGGCGGCCAGGCGGGCTCCGAGCACGTGGCGGCCCAGGACGACGAGGTGCGCTCGCACTCCAACGCGGAGATGACGTACCACGGCGGCCGCTTCAAGCTCGGTGAGGACAAGGCCCTGGTGGTCACGGTGCACGAGCCGGACAAGCCGTTCCTCTACTGGGGCCTGACGCTGACGTCGCCGTGGATGGAGAGCTTCGACAACCGCTACACGACGACGAACCTCAACAACAAGAACGCCGCGCGCTCCGAGGACGGCTCCTGGCGGATGGTGATCGCGCCGTCGGACCCCGGCCCCGGGGTCGAGAACTGGCTCGATACCGGGGGCCGGCACGAGGGCTACATGCTGGTGCGCTGGGTGCTGGCCGACGGGCCACCGCACCCGACCGCCAGAGGTGGTGGCGGTCAAGGACCTGCCCGGGCGCTCCACGCTAGCGCCGCATCAACCAATCTTCTGCGGTGACTCTTCTGCGGCGACGGTTCGGGTGAGGGGGAATGTATCGATAGAGATTGACGTATCAAGTTGGTTTGATGTATTGTGACGCGTGGCCGCTGCCGTTCCCGACGAAACACCCCTCTCGTTCCTGCAACTCGTCGCGGACCCCGTGCGTTGGCAACTTGTCGACCAGTTGGCGCGGACCGATCGGCGGGTCGGCGAGCTCGCGCAACTGGTGGGGAAAGCCCAGAACCTCGTCTCGTATCACCTCGGAGAGCTGCGGGCAGCGGGGCTGGTGTCGGCGCGGCGGAGTTCTGCTGATGGGCGCGACACGTATTACCGGTTGAACCTGGCCCGCTGCGGCGAGCTCTTCGTCACAGCCGGGTCGGCGCTGCATCCGGCGCTCCAGCTCGCCCCGCTTCCCCTGCAACTGCCCCGCGCCGCGACGCGCCGCAAGCAGCGGATCTTGTTTCTGTGCACGGGAAACTCCGCGCGCTCGCAGATCGCGGAGGCGCTGCTCACCAATCGCTCGGAGGGCACTGTCGAAGCCCGAAGCGCCGGCAGCCATCCGAAGCCGCTTCACCGCAATGCCGTCCGGGTGATGGCAGAACGAGGGATCGACATCTCCGGGCGAACCACCAAGCACCTTGACCGTTTCGCACGCACCCGCTTCGACCGCGTCGTCACGCTCTGCGACAAGGTCAAGGAGATCTGCCCCGACTTCCCGGGGGCGCCGGTGACCGCGCATTGGAGCATGGCCGATCCGGCGGCTTCGGCGGAGAACGACGAAGACAGCTATCCGATATTCGTGCGCACTGCGGAGGAGATCGAATCCCGCGTCGACCTTCTCATTGCTGAGCTCGCCCACCCCGCCGAAGACGAAAGGAGCATCCGTGTCCCCCAATGAGCCCAATGAGCCAAAAAGTAGTCAACGTCCGCTACATGGTCACCGACGTGGCTGAAGCCGTGGACTTCTACTGCACCCACTTCGGCTTTGAGCCCGGCATCTCCTCTCCTGCGTTCGCCGACGTCACGAAGGACAACCTTCGCCTCCTGCTGAGCGGGCCGGCGAGCTCCGCCGGCCGCCCCATGCCCGACGGCGCCGTCCCGGGCCCCGGAGGATGGAACCGCATCCACTTCATCACGCCCGACCTCGACGCGGAAGTCGTCCACCTCAAGGACGCGGGTGTGCGCTTCCGCAACGAGGTCGTGAGTGGGCCCGGTGGACGTCAGATTCTCGTCGAGGACCCCTCGGGCAACGTCATCGAGCTCTTCCAGCCGGCCGCCAGGTAACGACGGTCGCGCTGCGTGGAGGTCGTGGGGCCGTCAGCCGGTCCGGCTCGGAACCTCCTGGATGAGCCAGCCGTTCCCGTCAGGGTCGCTGAAGGAGAGGAACGTCTCGTAGTCGGCCCGGTTGGGGCCCGGCCCGTCCGTCTGGACGCCGTCCTCGAAGTGGAAGACGTTGCTGGCGTCCACGCCTCCGTCCGCCAGTTGGCGCCCGGGCCTCGTCGATGTCGCGCACCACGACCTGGAGCCCCTGGAGCGACCCCGCCGCCTGCTCGTTCTTCATGAGCGAAATCGAACAGCCCGATCCGGGTGGCGTCAGCTGGACGACCCGGAAGTCCTCGCCGGCGCGGTGGTCCACGTCGAGGTGGAAGCCGACGGCGTCGGCGTAGAACGCCTTGGCCCGGTCCACGTCCGCGACCGGGATGACGATCGTCTCGAGCTTCCAGTCCATGTCTCCTCCTTGCCGTTGGTGGATCGATTATCCCCGACGAGGTCGCAGCGTCACTCGACCTCGGAGGGCACCCCGAAGCGCTCCTGGTAGGGGGCGACCTGGGCCCGGTGCGTGGCCAGGTCGAGCCCGGTGTCGGCGAAGGAATAGTCGTGGCCGCCCGCTCGCCCGGTGTGGCGGGCGTCGAGATAGGCGACGAGGGCGGCGCGGAACTCGGCGCTGAGCGGGAGGTCCCACCCGGCGTAGAGCCGTTCGATCACTCCGATGGGGTCGGCCACCAGGTCCTTGTAGACGACGTCGGCGATCTGGTCGACGGGGACGGCGCCCGCGTCGCGCTCGGCCGTGACGTGGTCCATCTGCATCTCCAGCCCCATGGCCATGAACTCGACCAGCACGGCGTGGTCGACGTGGTCCGAGTGCATGTAGTGCAGGGTGGCCATCAGGTCGGCGAGCGACCCGATGACCCGGAGCGGGTCGCGGTGGGTGATCACGACGCGTGCGTCGGGATAGGTGGCGAAGAGGAGGGGCAGGGCGGAAAGGTGGGAGGGCGCCTTGACGACCCAGCGCGGCGTCGGTCGCTCGGCCACCCACTGCAGCGTCTGCAGGTGGCGCTTGTGCCAGTCGTAAATCGGCGCCTGGTCCACGCCGCTGCGCCACATCGTGTACTGGCCCACGTTGTAGAGCCCGGTGTACATGTCGCTCGAGAACTGGTGGGCGAAGGCGAAGATGCACTCGGTGGGGAGGCGGCCGCCGTTCTCGTGCATGGCGGTGAAGGCGGGCACGATCTCGTCCATCAGCGTGATCTCGTCGTCGCACAGGTCACCCGAGGCGTCCTCGTAGGGGACGCTGTGCAGCAGCTCCCACAGCAGCGGCGGGCGGTTGTCGGGGTCGCAGGCGAGCAGCTCGTGCAGCAGGGTGGTGCCCGAGCGGCCCAGGCCCGTCACGACGATGGGCGCGTGCACCGGCTCGCGCAGGACGGCCGGCTCCTTGTGCCACAGGTCGACCATGCGCAGGCGGTTCTGGAGGATCAGCTGCAGCTCGCCGCGGGTGCGCAGGCGGCCGGGGAGGTGGAGGCGGGCCTCGCCGTCCAGCGAGGCACAGAGGCGGCGGAACGGCTCCTCCCACCAGGTGTCGCCGAAATCGTCCAGGCCGGTCGTCGTCACCGCGGCCGCCCGCAGGTCCTCGGGCTGGAGCGAGATCATCGAGCGGCCGTCGTCGCCGAGGCCGCGGCCGAGAGAGACCATCTTGTCGGCCCACGGGCTGCGCGGCGGCGGGGTCCAGGGCACGGGGCACCGTACCCGCAACGGGGGAGAATGGCGGGGTGCGCGCGGAGAAGGGGCCGGTGAGCCAGAGCATGGACGGCTTGAGCGTCGACGACATCGTCGACCTGCTCGACGGCGGCGCCCGCCGTCCCGTGGGTGCCGGGACCGCACTCACGCAGCTCGACCACGCCTTGCAGACGGCGGCCATCCTGGCGGGCGAGTGCCCCGACGACCCCGAGCTGGCGGCGGCCGGGCTGGTGCACGACATCGGCCATCTCATGCCCGGCGTCGGGGACGAGGCCCACCCCCGCGCCGGGGCGGACGCCGTGCGGGCGGCGCTCGGGGAGCGGGTGGCCGGCCTGGTCGCCCTGCACGTGGAGGCCAAGCGCTATCTCATGGCCGCCGAGCCCGGCTACGAGCTGGCGCCCGACAGCGTCGCCTCGCTGGCCACCCAGGGCGGACCCATGTCGCCGGCGGAGGCGGCCGCCTTCGAGGCGCTGCCGCTGGCCAGCGCCGCGGTGCGCCTGCGCCGGGCCGACGAGGGCGGCAAGGCCGAGACGGGGGTTGGGGATCTTTCCTCGTGGGTACCCATTCTGCGGGGGCTGTCCGAGCGGGGTGCCACCGGAGGCTGATCCGGTGGCGCACCCCGCGGGGGGTGTGCGGGTGAAGAGCGGGAAGCACGGGTCGCCGGGAGAGCGCCGCGGCGCGCTCGCGCCACGCGAACGCTTGTCAAGGAGCCGTAGGGAAGCGGCTCCGCGCTCGTTGTGCTCCCGGTATCCATGGGGAGGGCCCATCTGGTGAATGGACCACACCGATCGCTGAGAACGCGCGTGCGGGAGCGCCGCTACACGCCCGCGACGGTCCGCGTCGGCCTGGCCTGCGTCGTGGCGAGCGCCATCGCCATCGTCGAGCTCGGGTCGTCCTCGGGCGCCGACGGAGACCTTCGCCCCCGGCGACGCCAACGCACAGGCGCAGGCCATCAGCCTGGCGCCGACGACCGGAGGCCTCAATTACGCCATCATTCTCGCCACCTCCATCGCGGACTACCAGAACCTCGAGGCCCGGTCGCTGTCCCAGACCATCGACCTCGGCGCCATCGGCACCTCGCTCGAGGCGCAGGGATGTGACGGGGGTGCGCCGGCCCTCCCGGCCAGCAGACGTGCCGCCGCCGGTCCAGGCCGAGTCGACGAACGGGAACCAGAGCCTGACGTCCTCCATCACCCCCCAGTCGCAGGCCAACGGCTTCGGCATCGGCAACGAGGCGGCCAGCGCCACGACCCAGCCCACCTCGGACGCCACGACGACCGTGAACAACATCGCCGTGCCCGGGGGCCTGTTGGCCATCAACGGCTTGACCTCGACGACGCACGTCTCCATCGACGGCGGCAACACCCGCACCGCCACCGCGACGGCCGACGTCGGGCAGCTCTCCCTCGGCGGCGGTGCCGTCGTCCTCGGGGGCCTGCATTGGGCGGCGACGCAAAAGTCCGGGACGGCGCAGGCGTCGAGCGCCACCTTCTCGATCTCCTCCATGACCGTGTCCGGCAAGCCGGTGGACCTCTCCCAGCTCGGCACCTCCCCGCAGAGCCGTGCTCGACATCGTCAACACGGCCCTGTCGCCCATCGGGCTCAATATCCAGTGGCCGGCCCAGTCCACCCTCAACGACGGGACCGTCGTGATCTCGCCGCTGACCGTCGGGATCGACAACAACACGCTCGGGCAGCAAGTGATCGGCGCCAACCTGAACACCGTCCAGCCGGTCCGCGCCGCCCTGGTCAACGCGCTGCTCAGCGCCAGCTGCCACTTCGCCGATCGCCCATGCTGGTGGGCGACATCGGCGTCGGGGTCCTGGCGGGCGGCGGCAACCTCAACGTCTCCTTCGGCGGCGCCAAGGCGGAGACCGACGACCTCGTCGCCACGTCGCCGTTCGGGCCCGGTGCCGCCGACGTCACTCCCGTCGACGTCGGCGTCGTCGAGCACGGTGACCGGCAACAGCGGCGGCGGCAGCGTCGGGGGGCTCGGGTTCACGGGCAACAGCGGCGTCTCGTCCGTCCCGCCGCCCGTCTCGAGCGGGACGGCGGGGACACCAACTTCAGGCGGTAGTCAGCAGGTCGCCCTCGGGCCCGTGGTGAAGACGTCGAATTGCGTCAGCTTGGGCCCGGCGGGCGGCGGCTGCACCACGAGCAACATGGCCGTGCCGATCGGATTGGGAGCGCTGGCCCTCGTGGTCGCGCTCTTCACATGGGACTACCTGCGGCAGCGCCGTCGCGCGCTGTTGAGCGGAGGAACGGAGATTTCGCTGTGAGCGAAGAAGCCAGCTCGAGCAAGCTGCGGCTGTCGGCCGCGCGGGCCAACGGGCGGTTGCTGAAGGGCTACGGGCCGCTGGCCGCCCTCCTGGTGGCCTTCGTGCTGATGGCCATGCTGGTCCCGACCAAGGCGCCCCAGCAGAACGTCGTCCACGAGACCCAGTCGGTGAGCGGCTCCGGAACGGGCGCGGACGCCTCCTCGGCGGCCGGCGCCGGGACGACGGCGGGCGGCGCGGCGGCGGGGGGCACGGCCGGCGCGGCCGGCAGTGCCGCCGGGGCGGCCGGCGCCAAGACGGCGGGCGCGGTGGCGACCCAGGCCCTGGGGAAGGCGGCCGCGTGCTCCGGGGCCCAGGTCCAGGGCGACCCCTACTCGCCCCCCTGCATCTCGTTCTCGGGGAACAACGGTGGCGCCACCTCCCCGGGTGTGAGCGCGTCGGCCATCAACGTCACCTACCGCTTCACCTCGGACTCGCAGAGCTTCCAGCAGACCCTGGCCTCGCTCGGTGGCGCCAACATCACCGACACCAACGCGGACATTGAGCGGACCATCACGGCGCTGGCCACCTACTTCGACAACCACTTCCAGTTCTACGGCCGCAAGCTCAACGTCGAGTTCTTCAACGGCCAGGGATCCATCACCAACGAGCTCCTCGGCAGCGGCCAGCAGCAGGCCGACTCCGACGCGGTGACGGCCGCCCAGTCCGACCACGCCTTCGCCGAGCTCAACGGCGCGTCGGAGCCCTACGGCGTCGCGCTCTCCCAGCAGAAGGTCGTCAACTTCGGCGTCCCCTACCTCTCGGCCTCGTTCATGGGCCAGTACGCCCCGTACATGTGGAGCCTCGACACCGAGTCCAACGACGTCGTCCAGGCGACGACCGACCTGTACCTGAAGTCGCTCGCCGGCGGGAACGCGGCCTACGCCGGCGGCAACCTGCAGGGCAAGCCGCGCAAGGTGGCGATCATCGCCCCGAGCGACCCGTGGTACCAGACGGCCGCGGCATCCGCCGTCCAGGCGGCCGCGGCGGCGGGCCACCCCATCGCCGACAACATCCAGTACCAGCTGAACCTGTCCACCCTGTCGAGCCAGGCCTCCAACGTCATCAGCCAGCTGCAGAACGACGGCATCACGACCGTGGTCTGCGGCTGCGACCCGGTCTTCCCGGTCTACCTCACGTCGAGGGCGGCCGAGCAGGGCTACACCCCGGAGTGGGTCGTCGCCGGGGTCGCCCTGACCGACGCCGACATCGTGGGCCAGCTCTTCCAGCAGAGCGAGTGGTCGCACACGTTCGGGGTCACCTTCCAGGGGCCCACGCTGCCCAAGCAGAACACCTTCGGCTACGCGGCCTACAAGCAGGTCAACCCTTCGAGCGAGCCGGCCAACGCGGTCGACATCATCTACCCCCAGATGTACGAGATGGCCATCGGGATCCAGATGGCCGGACCCGACCTGACGCCCCAGAGCTTCGAGAGCGGGATGCGGGCCTACCCGGGCAGCACGGCGGGCGCGCCCAACGCGCTGTACGGGACGTGGGCCTTCCCGAACGGGCACTTCACGCCGCAGACGGACTGGTCCTTCATCTACTGGGACCCGAACAAGACGTCGCCCTACAACGACAAGCAGGGCGGCTACGTGGTCCAGGCGACGCGGAACAAGATCGGCGCGTACGCCGGGGGGGCCCTGCCGCTTCCCTCCAGCTTCCCGATCACGCCGTCGGGGCACTAGGGGAGCCCGGTGCAACTCTCCATTCCCCCCGCGGTGGGTGACGCCTGGACCAACACGCCGGCGCGCCTGCGCGGCGCCGTGCTGACGGTGGCGGGGGTCCTGATCCTCCTCGTCGCCGTGCCGGCGCTGTGGCCGCATGCCGCGCCGCGGGGCCAGATCCTCAACGGGGCCGAGTTCGGCGCGGTGAACGGCCTGCTGGCGCTCGGCCTCGTCCTCACCTACCGGGCCTCCAGGGTCATCAACTTCTCCTACGGCGCCATGGGCGCGCTGGCCGCCACCGTCGCCGTGGAGCTCAACCTGGCCCACCACGTCAACTGGTTCGTGTGCATCGGCATCGCGCTCCTCGTCGGTGCCGCCCTCGGCATGGTCGTCGACGGCATCATCCGGTGGCGCTTCTTCACCGCCCCGCGCCTGATCGTCATGGTGGTCACCATCGGGTTGGCCCAGCTGTTCGGGGGGATCCAGCTCCTCGTGCCGGGCTGGCTGGGCGGCCCCTCCATCGTGGGCGGCGTCACCACGCCGCTCACCGCGCACCACGTGCTGATCTTCCCGGTGCTCTTCAACGGGAACGACCTCCTCATCGCCATCGTCGTGCCCGTGGTGCTGGTGGCCATGGGCTGGTTCCTGCTGCGCACCGACGCCGGCATCGCGGTGCGCTCGGTGGCGGACAACTCGGACCGCGCCCGCCTCCTCGGGATCCCGGTCCGCCGGCTGTCGACCCTGGTGTGGGTGATCGCCGGACTGCTGGCCGGCCTGACCAGCATCCTCGACCGCGCCGTCCGCCGGCATCACCATTGCCGCGGGGGCCGGCGCCCGCGCTCATCCTGCCCGCGCTCGCCGCCGCGATCATCGCCGGCATGGAGAGCCTGCCCGTCGCCTTCGGCGCGGGGGTCGCCCTCGGGATCACGAGCGGCCTGTTCGAGTTCAACATGCCCCGCTACGGCAGCGCCGTGGGCGACGTGGTGAACCTGGTCGCCATTCTGCTCGGGCTGCTCTTCCTGCAGCGCAAGCGGAGCCGCGCCGACGACGCCGAGGAGACGTTCTCGGCCACCGGCATCCTCAAGCCGATCCCCGACGTGCTGCGCAAGCTGCCCGAGGTCATCGCCGGGCGCGTCGCCATCATGGTGCTGATCGCCGTCGTCATCATCGTCGTCCCCCTCGTGGCCGGGCCGGGGACCACCTTCGAGTACACCGCCGCGCTGATCTACGGGATCATCGCCCTGTCCCTGGTGGTCCTGACCGGGTGGTCGGGCAACGTGAGCCTGGGGCAGTTCGCCTTCGCCGGGGTCGGCGGCGTGGTGGCGGGCGACCTGATCGAGAAGTCGAACGCCGACTTCTTCTTCGCCCTGGTGGCCGCCGGCACGGCCGGCGCCATCCTGGCGGTGATCGTCGGGGTCCCGGCGCTGCGGATCCGCGGGGCGTACCTGGCCGCGGTGACGCTGGCGCTGGGCGTGGCGATGGACACGTTCTTCCTGAACCCGACGTACTACCCCAACATCATCCCGCAGGCCTTCCTGCGCCCGGTGCTGTGGCAGCGCTACGACTTGGTGTCCAACAAGACCTTCTACTTCTTCTGCCTCGGCTTCCTCGTCCTCACCATCCTGTTCATCCAGGGCCTGCGCCGGGCCCGACCGGGCCGGGTCCTGCTGGCGACCCGGGACAACGAGAAGGCGGCCGCCGCCATGGCGGTGCCGCCCGTGCGCACCAAGCTGGCCGGCTTCGTGCTGGCGGGCGCGATCGCCGGCATCGCCGGCGCCCTCTACGCCGTCCTGTTGGGCGCCGTCGCGTTCAACACCTACGACCCCTCCTACGGCCTCGTCGTGTTCTCCATGGCCGTCATCGGCGGCCTCGGCTCCATCAGCGGCGCGCTGATGGGCGTGGCGCTGATCGAGGTGCTGAGCTACTCGTTCCCCAAGTACCAGCTGGTGTTCACGGGCGTCGGCCTGCTGCTCGTCCTGCTCTTCCTCCCGGGCGGGCTCGCCGCGGGGGTGCAGAGCATCAGGGACCGCATCCTCAAGGTCATCGCGGTGCGCCGCGGCATCCTGGTGCCCAGCCTGGTGGCCGACAAGCGGGTGGAGCTGACCGACCACGCGCCGGTCGAGACGTCGCTGCTGGAGCACGCGTTGAGCGAGGAGGGCGCCGAGGCGGCCGACGGTGCGGACGCATGCGGCCGGTGCCGCCGGCAACGGCGCCCACCCCGAGTTCGTGGCGGTGCCCGACACCCGCGACGAGGACACCGCACAGGTGCCGGTGGCGTCGACCAACGGCGGCGGTGCCGTCCCGGGCACCCCGGTCATCTTCTCGTGCGAGAAGGTCGAGGTCTCCTACGGCCCGGTGCAGATCCTCTTCGGTGTCGACCTCGAGGTCCACGAGGGCGAGATCGTGGCGCTGCTCGGCACCAACGGCGCCGGCAAGTCGACCCTGCTCAAGGGCGCCAGCGGGCTGGTCAAGGTGGGCGCGGGCTCGGTGCGGCTCGATGGCGACCAGATCGGCGGCCAGCCGGCCGAGTCGGTGGCCCGCATGGGCCTGTCCCTCATGCCGGGCGGGCGGGGCATCTTCCCGACCCTGACCGTCGACGAGAACCTCCGGCTCGGGACGTGGATGGTGCGCAAGGACCACCGCGCCGTGGCGGACGCCAAGGCGCGCGTCGTGGAGCTGTTCCCGATCCTGCGGCAGCGGGCCGGCCAGCAGGCGGGGAACCTCTCGGGCGGCGAGCAGCAGATGCTCTCGCTCGCCATGGCGCTCATGGTCACCCCCAAGGTGCTGATGATCGACGAGCTCTCGCTGGGCCTGGCCCCGACCGTGGTGAGCCAGCTGCTCGAGGTGGTCAAGATGCTGCACCAGACCGGGACCACGATCGTCGTGGTGGAGCAGTCGGTGAACGTGGCCCTGGAGCTGGCCGAGCGGGCCGTCTTCTTGGAGAAGGGCGAGGTCCGCTTCAGTGGCCGCACGGCCGACCTCCTGGACCGGCCCGACATCCTGCGCTCGGTGTTCATCGCCGGCGCCGGCTCGGTCGAGGGCACCGTCGTCACCCCCGACGCCGGGCCGACGGACCTCCACGTGCACGCCAGCGCGTCGTCCGCCCTCATCGTGCCCGACCCCCGCCGGCGGGTGCCGCCCTCCGCCGAGGCCCCGGCCATCCTGGAGTGCAACGGCGTGCGCAAGAGCTTCGGCGGCATCACGGCGATCCAGGACATCAGCCTCACCTTGCGCGACGGCGAGATCCTGGGGCTCATCGGCCACAACGGCGCCGGCAAGACCACGTTCTTCGACTGCGTGTCGGGCTTCCTGCCCCTCGACGGCGGGCGGATCCTCCTCGGCGGCGCCGACATCGACACCTGGCCGGCCCACATGCGGTCCGCGGCCGGCCTGGGCCGGACGTTCCAAGAGGCGCGGCTGTTCCCCTCGCTGACGGTGGTCGAGACGATCGAGGTGGCCCAGGAACGCGACCTGGCGTCCCGCAGCATGGTCGCGGCGGGGCTGCGCCTGCCGGCGTCGCTCGACTCCGAGGCGGACGTGTCCGAGAAGGCCGAGCAGCTCATTGAGATGATGGGGCTGAGCGCGTTCCGGGAGAAGCTGGTGGGGGAGCTGTCCACGGGGACGCGCCGCATCGTCGAGCTGGCCTGCGTGCTGGCGCAGGAACCGGCCGTCCTGCTCCTCGACGAGCCGTCCGGAGGCGTGGCGCAGCGCGAGACCGAGGCGATGGGTCCGCTCCTCATCCGCGTGCAGCAGCACACGGGCTGCTCCATCCTGGTCGTGGAGCACGACATGCCGCTGCTCACCGCGATCTGCGACCGCATGATCGCGCTCGAGTTGGGCGAGGTCATCGCCGAGGGCTCCCCGGCCGAGGTGCTGGAGCACCCGGCGGTGGTCGAGTCGTATCTCGGCACCGACGACTCGACCATCAACCGCTCGGGCGCGCGCGTCTAGCTCGCCGCCGACGCCGGATCACCCCGGGCGCGGGCGTCCCGCCAGCTCCCTGAACGCGGCCGGCGGCCCCTCGGCGATCCGGGCCCCGATGGCGGCGGCACACTCCGAGGGAGTTTGGACGGAGGTGTCGACCTCGAGGTCGTAGACCCCCGGATCGTGGACCGCCCGCTCCCAGCGGACGACGGCGTCGGGGACCGCCCCGCCGGGGCCACGCGTGAGGTAGCGGCCGGGTCGATCGGCCCCACCGGCTCCAGATCGCAGCACGCGGCGGTCCATGATCACCTCGAGCGGGCACCGCACGCCGACGAAGTACGCCGGGAGTTGGGCCATTTGCACCGCGACGCGCTCCAGGATGCCCAGCGGGTGCGAATAGTCGTCATGGTGTCCCACGTCGACGACCACGTCGAGCCCGGTTCGGCTCAGCGCGACGACCGCGGCGTAGAGGCCCTCGAACAGCAGCGGCACGTGCGCTTCGAGGTCCGGTCGTTCTCCGCCCGGACGCAGGCCGATCCCCGGCCGGAGCCGCGCCGGGATGATGTGCTCGGAGAAGGCGTCGACCCCGAGGTTCATCCATGTCCCGGGGAGCGAGGCCTGCATCGCCGTGGCGATGGTCGACTTGCCCGATCGCGGCGCACCGTTCAGGACGACGATGGTGCCCGTGCCGGCCATCCGGTCATCTCAGCCCAGATGGGGCTGCGAAGCCACCCCTCCGGGACCCGAGGCACCGACGACGGCGGAGGGGTATGGTCCGCGCCAGGTGACCCATTGACGGGATTGTCGAGTCACGATCGGGAGGCTCCATGAAATAGGTCATCGCCAATACGGACAGGTGGTCCGGGGCACCGCCGGTCTCAGCTCGGCCAGCCTTCGCCGTGCACCGAGTGGACCGTGCGCGGCGTGATCAATGAATGGACCGGCGGAGCGACATGTTCGCTGGCTGCGTCGAACAGGTTCGGCCCCCGACGACCTGTGGGCAAGCTCATGGGCGGCGACAACCTCGGTGACGACTCGTCGGGGCGCGGGAGACGGTCCGCAGCGTGCTCTCGCCGCTTCGAGGCACCGGGAGTGCTCGAGAAGATCGTCATGCTGCCCTCGGCGAGATGACGGCAGGGTGCGTCCCGGTCGTTCGACGTACTGACCCACGCTGTGGCGCACCGCACCAGACCCTCGACAACACGGATCTGATCGAGACGGCGTTGGCGGTCGGCCACGAGATGATCGGCCCCGACCTGCGGGTGCCCGGGGTCCTCGGCCCGGAGCAGCAGGCGCCAGAAGGTGCGAGCCCAACCGTGCGGCTCCTGGCCTCCGGCAGGCGCGCGAAGGGTCGGGTCGACCTTCGGGTCTGACGAGGCGCCCCCGTCGGAACATCCGAAGGGGAACGCGCGAAAAAGACCTGGTCAGAGTAGAGAAACGGCGGCCGAACGCGCGGCAAAGGCCGTCATCATCCTGTTCCGACTCCAGAGCCGGCACGGTGTCGTCGCCCTGTCGATGGCCGCGTCGAAGGGGAGCGGGCAGACTCGCGACATGACCGTCACCACCCATTCGGATTCGATCGTCATCACCCGCCCACCCGAGGACGTCTACGACCTGGTCGCCGATGTCACGCGCATGGGGGAGTGGAGCCCCGTCTGCAAGGAGTGCTGGTGGGACGAGGGAGCCGGACCCGAGGTGGGTGCCTGGTTCACGGGGCGGAACGTGCTGCCCGAGCGGACCTGGGAGACGCGTTCGGAGGTGGTCGTCGCCGACCGCGGCCGTGAGTTCGCCTACATCGTCAACGGGACCTGGACCCGTTGGGGCTACGTCTTCGATCCGGTCGACGGGGGGACGCGACTGACCGAGTCGTGGGAGTTCCTGCCCGGTGGTCGGGCGATGTTCGACGAGCGCTTCGGTGCCGACGCCGAGGCACAGGTCGCCAACCGTCTCGAGCTCGCCAAGACGGGCATCCCTGCGACGCTCGCCGCCATCAAGAAGGACGCCGAAGCCGGTTAGGGACTCGGGGGTCCGGAGGATGGACGCCGCGGTGATCGGGACCTGTGATCCCCGCTTCGCACTGGTCAAGGACGAGTTCGCCCGCAACTTCGTCGAGCGCGGCGAGGTCGGCGCAGCGGTGTGCGTCGTCGTCGACGGCACCACCGTGGTGGACCTGGCGGGCGGGTGGCGCGACCTGCAGCGGCGCGAGCCGTGGCGGCTCGACACCCTGGTGGACTTCTACTCGGTCGGCAAGGCCTTCCTGGCGCTCCTCGCGCTCCAACTCGTCGATGCCGGCCGCATGACGCTCGATGACCCCGTGGCGACCGTCTGGCCCGAGTTCGGGGCGTGCGGCAAGGAGGGGGCGACCCTGCGCCACGCGCTGTGCCACCGCGCCGGCGTTCCGGCCATCCGTGCGCCACTGACCAACGACGACCTGTGGGACTGGCAGCGGATGACCGGGGCGCTGGCGGCGACGGAACCATGGTGGGAGCCCGGGACGCGGCACGCCTACCACACCAACACCTACGGCCACCTGATCGGGGAGGTGGTCCGCCGGCTGAGCGGCGAGGGGTGCGGCCGCCGCCTCGCCGCCGTGGCCGGGCCGCTCGGGGCCGACGTGCACGTGGGCGTCCCGCCGTCCGAGCGCCACCGCTGCGCCGAGGTGATCTTCGACGCCCCCGGCGGCGGCGAGGGGATCGACGTCGAGGCGCTGCAAGGGGACGTGCGCATGGAGATGCTGAGCTACTTCAACCCGCCGGGCTACTCGTCCATGGGCGTGGTCAACTCGACCGCCTGGCGCGCGGGCCGAGATCCCTTCGACCAACGGGCACGGCAGCGCCCGGGGGGTGGCGCAGCTGTATGCCGCGCTGCTGGAGCCGGGACGGTTGCTCTCGGCCGACCTCTTGGCCGAGGCCACCTCGCCGCAGTCCAGTGGCTACTGCCCCATCCTCCACGAGGACGTCACGTTCGGTCTCGGCTTCACGCCGACCTCGCCCCGCCGCAGCTTCGGGCCGAATCCCGGCAGCTACGGCCACTTCGGCACGGGAGGTGCGGTGGGTTTCGCCGATCCCCAGGCGGGCGTGGCCTTCGGCTACGTGATGAACCACGTCATCCCCCGTTGGCAGAGCACGCGCAACCGGGCGCTGATCGACGCGCTGTACGACTCAATCTGAGCAGCCGCGCCGCGTCACCCGGTGCGGATCAACGGCCGTGCCGGGGGTGCAGATGAATCGGCTGTTGCGGCCTTGCGGCGCGTCGGTGAATTGGAGGCCATCCGCCGCATAGCGCGCGCTGCGAAGGGTATAGGGAGTCCGTGCCGGTACGGATCGGCGCTCAATGCACGTGTGCAGCCGACGGCCGCCAGCGCGCGTTGTGACCCGTGCCGTGGCATACCCGGAGCGCGTCCCTCGGCAGGGCGACGGTCGGGATCAACATCAGGCACATCACCTTCGTCCCACCCGGACTCCACCCGACCCGACGCCCACCCTCCAACGAGAGCAAGGAACCAAGCCATGGAAGACAGCCCCGAGTACGCCGCACCAAGGTTCACCACCGTCGTCCGCGGCTACGACCGTTTGCAGGTCGACGACCATGTCGAGCACCTGAACCGATGGATCGAGCAGGCCGAGTACCGGGCCCAGCAGTGCGAGGCCGCCGCAGCACGGGCCACCGCCGAGACGGAGCAGCTGCGGCGGCGCATGGCCTCGGTCGATGCCGGGACTCGCTCGGCGACACCGGAGTCGATGAAGGCGCTCGGCAACCGCGTGCGGACGATCATGCAGTCCTCGTTCCAGGCGGCCGAGGAGCTCAATGCCAGCGCCGAGGGCGCGGCCCGTGCTGCCTCCGCCGCGGCGGAGGAGAAGGCGATGCGAATCATCGCCGACGCCACCGCGCGCGCCGAAGAGCTTTCCCAGGCCGCGGAGGAGCTCTTCGTGCAGGCCCAGCAGGCCCTGGCCGGCGCCGGCGGCGCCGTGTCGGAACAGGTCGATCGGGCCAAGGCGCAAGGAGCGGCGGCGCGGGAGAAGATCCTCGAGCAGGCCCGCACCGAGGCACGCGACCTGGTGCAGCGGGCGGCATCCGAGGAGCGCGCCCGCCGGGAGCAGCTGACCATGCTCGAAGAACAGCGGCGCGGCGTGCTCGAGGAGATCGGGCTGCTGCACCAGCGGCTGGGGAGCATCGGCGAGGGCATGTCCGCGCCGCCGGCCCAGGCGGCGGAGGCCAAGCAGGATCCGGAGCCGGCGCCTGCGCCCGCCGCCGCCACCCGAGCCGACAGCCGAGCCGCGTGACGACGAGACGCTGGTGCTCGACGGTCCCGCCGTCCAGGTCCTCGGTCCCGTGAAGCGGGGCGAGAAGAGAAAGGTGGCGTCGTCGGCCCGCTGAGCCCCACTCGGCTACGGCCCGGGCCCGGGCCCACGCCCGGGGTGGCCTCCCGGCGAGTGCCGCGATCGGGTACGGCGAGGTCCCGGCCGGCGCGTGCTGCCGGTGGTCGTCGCAGCGGTGGCGATCTGCCTCGCAGCTGGAGCGATCGCCCTGGCGGCCGGGGCAGGGTCGGGCGGTGGGCCTCCGGCGCCGGACGCCCCGGGCACCACCCGTGGGATCGCCGCGCCTACGACCTCCGGTGCGGCGAGGGACGCGGCATTCGCCGCCGCCGTGAGCTTCTTGAACCGCTACGAGCTGGCGAGTGGACGTGTCGTCCGCTTCGACCAGGGTGGTGACACGGTGAGCGAGGGCGAGGCCTACGCCATGCTGCTCAGCGTGGCGGCGGGGGTCCGGCCCCGCTTCGACGCGGCCTGGAGTTGGACGCAGGCCCACCTCCTGCAGCCGTCCGGGCCTCCTGGCCTGGCACTGGGCCGACGGTCGGGTGGTCGATCCCCAGCCGGCATCCGACGCCGACGTCGATGCGGCCTACGCGCTCGCGCTGGCCGCCAGCCGGTTCGGAGAGCCGGCGGACCTCCAGAGCGCCGCCGCCCTGGCCGCGGCCGTCGTGCGCCAGGAGACCGTGGCGGCGCCCTCGGGCCAGGTGTTGGTCGCCGGGCCCTGGGCGGTGGGACCTCCCTCGTATGCCAACCCGAGCTACGCATCGCCCTCCGAGCTGACGGCGTTGGGCGGGCTGGTGGGCGATCCCCAGGACTTCGCGTCGCTCGCGGCGGGGACGCGTGCCCTCGTCGCGAGCGTGCTCGCAGTCGATTCGCTCCCGCCCGACTGGGTACAGCTGGACGGCGGACAGCTGACCGGGCGCAGCCCGTCGGGTCCGAGCGACAACTACGGCTTCGACGCCGTCCGGCTCCCGGTGCGCTGGGCGGCGTCGTGTGACGCCACCGATCGCCGCGCCGCCGCCGCCCTGTGGCCCGCGTTGGGGCGAGCCGCACTGCGGGACCGGCCCAGCGTCGACCTCCCCGTCATACCGGGAAGTGCCGCGAACCCGAAGGGCGCCGTGCGCTCGCCGGTCGGGCTGGTGGCCGCCGCCGCCGCCGGACTGGCCGCCGGCCACCGTCACGATGCGCTGGTGTTGCTGGGCCGAGCGGACGCGATGAACCGCGCCCGGCCCACCTACTACTCGAGCGCCTGGGTCGCGCTCGGGTTGATCCTCCTGGAGACGCAGCGTCTGGGTACGTGCGGGGGCACGTGACGAACGCAGAGACGCCATGCGGTCGCCGTGCCTGGTGCCGTGCCACGTCCGTGCCGCGCCGTGCCGCGCCCGGCCGCGCCCGGTCCGCCCGCGTCCCCTAGCGTCTCGTCCCGAGGCAGCCGGCGGGGACCGCAGGCGCGCCCGGGGAGCGAGGACATGACGTTCGAGGATCTCGTGGCCGAGGGCGCCGCCGTCCCGGTCGAAGGCTGGGACTTCTCGTGGTTCGAGGGCCGGGCGACCGAGGAGCGCCCGCCCTGGGGCTATGCCCGGCTCATGGGGGCGCGTATGGCCCGGGCCACGCGCCGCCCTCGACATTCGAGACGGGGGGAGGCGAGGTCCTCGCCACCGTCGCCCAGCCACCCCCGACCCTGGTGGCCACCGAGTCGTGGCCGCCGAACGTGGCGCTCGCCAGCGCGCGGCTGCGCCCCCTCGGCGCCGGCGTGGTGGCGGTCGCCGACTCTCCCGCGCTGCCCTTCCGTGCGGCGTCGTTCGACCTCGTGGTCAGCCGCCACCCCGTCGTCGTCCTCTGGGACGAGATCGCCCGGGTCCTCCGCCCGGGCGGGACCTACCTGTCCCAGCAGATCGGGGCGGGCACCAACCGGGAGCTCACCGACTTCATGATGGGGACGCAACCCGTCAACCGGCGCCGCAGCGCGGCGCACGCCCGGGCCGCCGCCGAGGCGGCCGGCCTGCGAGGTGATCGACCTCCGGGAGTGCGCGCTGCGGGTGGCGTTCTTCGACATCGGCGCCGTCGTGCACTTCCTGCGCAAGGTGCACTGGACGGTGCCGGGCTTCACGCCCGCGGCCTACGCCGACCGGCTGCGCCTCCTGCACGAGCGCATCGAGCGCGAGGGCGTGTTCACCTGCACGGCCCGGCGCATGCTCGTCGAGGCGCGGCGCCCCGATCAGCCGGGTCAGCTCGCCTGGCTGACCGAGCTCATGTTGTAGTCGGGGATGCGCAGCGGCGGCATGATCGTGCGGTTGAGGTACTCGCCGAACTCGCGCCCGAGGGCGCGGACCGGGGTGCCGACCTCGGTGGCCCGGGCCAGCAGGTCCACCGGGCTCTCGTTGAACCGGAAGTTGTTGGCCGCACCCGACGACCGCGCCGTCCTCAATGACGTACACGCCGTCGCGTGTCAGCCCGGTCGAGAGCAGCGTGGCCGGGTCGACCTCGCGGATGTACCAGAGGCAGGTGAGCAGGAGGCCGCGCTCGGTCCGGGCCACCATCTCGTCGACCGACCCGCCGCCACCGCCAGCGCCGGTCCCGTCGCAGCGCAGCACCTGGTTGTCGACGTAGGGGGCACTCTCGGCTCCGGACTTCGCGGCGCCCGCCCGGTGGTAGCGCAGATGGGCCAGGACCCCGTCGTGCAGCCAATCGGTGCGCCCAAGGGGCAGGCCGTTGTCGAACACGGAGATCTGCGAGCTGCTCGCCCCCGCCGTCACGAAGGGCGTGCACTCCACGCCCGGCTCGGTGGGGTCGCTGTAGAGCGTGAAGGGCAGCGCCGCGATGCGCTCGCCCACCCGCGTCCCGCCCCCCTCGTTGGAGAACACGCTGCGGCCGTCCTCGGCGTCCTGGCCCGAGAGGCCTCCGAAGCCGAGCGTCGCCATCATGTCGGCGACGGCCGAGGGCGGCATGATCACCTCGTAGCGGCCCGCCTCGAGCGCGATCTGCCGCTTCGCCCAGTCGAGCCGGCGCCAGATCTCCTGCTCCATCTCCGCCAGCGACGGGGTGATGGACGGCGCCCCGACCCAGGCCGAGCCGGTGCCGTCCGCGGTGCGACCCACCAGGTTCACGGCTCCGGTCGGCTGGACGTGCGAGAGCCGCACACCGGTGGAAGTCCCCAGGTACGCCGTGGCCACGTCGAGCTCGGCGAAGCCGGCCAGGACTGCGTCGCGGGCCCGGGCCCGCCCGAAGGCGCCCGACAGCGCCGAGAGCACCCCCTCCAGGACCGAGGAGTCGGTCTCCTCGGGCGGCAGCGAGAAGTCGCGACCGATCGGGTCCGGCGCCGGCTGGACCAGGTCGAAGGCGTCCTCGGCCGGTGGCTGCGGACCGGGCGTCGGCCAGCGCGGCCGCCACCATCTCCGTCACCCCGTCGGTGCCGACGACGCCGGAGCGGCTGGCTGTCCCGACCGATGTACCGGGCGATGGCGACCACGCTCACCGCGCGCGAGCGCTGCACGCCGTTGGTGGTGGTCGTGTTCACCGCGAAGCGGACGTCGGCGTGACTGCCTTCCTCGACGAGCACGATGCACCCGTCGGCCCCCTGCGCGCCGGCCACGTCCAGTCCGCGCGCCACGATCTCCTGGGCCGGGATCACCGGCTGGCTCCGGGCATGCTCAGCGTCCCGACTCCTCGCGCGCGTTGAGCACGCGTACCGCGCGCACGAGCGCCGACGGGCAGCCGTGCGACACCGGAGCCACCTGTCCCGGCTGGCCCTTGCCGCAATTGAAGGCACCCCCGAGCACCCAGGTGGACTCGCCGCCGACGGCGAGCATGGCGCCCCAGAAGTCGGTCGTCGTTGCTTGATACGCCACGTCCTTGAGCTGCCCGGCCAGCCTGCCGTGCTCGATCCTGTAGAAGCGCTGACCGGTGAACTGGAAGTTGTAGCGCTGCATGTCGATGGACCAGCTCTTGTCGCCGACGATGTAGACGCCGTGGTCCACGCCTGCGATGAGGTCCTCGGTGCTCGGGCCCTCGGCCCCGGAGTGGGCCAGGGACACGTTGGCCATGCGCTGAATGGGCACGTGCATCGGCGAGTCGCCGAACGCGCACCCGTTGGAGCGCTCGAAGCCCATCGCGGCGGCGATGGAGCGGTCGAGTTGGTAGCCGACGAGCACCCCGTCGCGCACGAGGTCGAAGGACTGGGCCGCCACGCCTTCGTGGTCGATCCCGACGGTGGCCAGGCCGTGGTCGACCGTGCGGTCCCCGGTCACGTGCATGACGGGGGAGCCGTAGGCGAGCGTGCCCAACTTGTCGAAGGTGGCGAAGGAGGTCCCGGCGTAGGCCGCCTCGTACCCGACGGCCCGGTCCAGCTCGGTGGCGTGCCCGATCGACTCGTGGATCGTGAGCCACAGGTTGGACGGGTCGACGACGAGGTCGTAGGTGCCGGCCTGCACGCTGGGGGCCCGCAGCTTCTCGGCCAGCAGGTCGGGCAGCCGGGCCAGCTCGCCGTCCCAGTCCCAGTTCCCGTCGGAGGCCGGCCCGGTGAGGTACTCCCAGCCCCGGCCGACCGGCGGCGCCAGCGTCCGCATCGTCTCGAAGCCGGCGTCGGAGAGTGCGAGCGCCTCCAGCTGGGCCTGCAGGCGCACGCGGTGCTGGGTGGCCCGCGTCCCGTTGAGATCGGCCAGGTACGTCTGCTCGGACACGGCCAGCACGGACGCGGTCGTGTGCGACACGGCGGGATGGTCGCCCAGCCGCCGGCTCCACTCGGAGAGCAGCGCGATCTTGTCGGACATCGGCACGGTCGAGGGGTCCACCTCGAACGAGCTCGACCAGGACACGTCGCCGTGCGACGGCTCGGGTGCCAACTCCACGCGGCCCCCGCCGGCTGTGCTCGTGACCTTCGCCATGTCGATGGCGCGGCGGACGAGGGCCGCCGCCTCCTCCGGCCGCACGTCGACCGTGGCGGCGAACCCGACCGCGCCGTCGACCACGACGCGCACGCCCATGCCGAAGTCGGTGTCGTCCGCCGTCGTCTCGGGGTTGGCGTCGTGCAGGCGGACCGTCTGGCTCCGGATGCGCTCGACCCTGAGCTCGGCCGCCTGGCAGCCCGCGGCAGCGGTGAGCGCGGCGTCGGAGAGCGCGGAGAGATCGTCGGCGGCCAGCGGCATCAGGGGGCCGGGGTGGGCTGGCGCAGCGGCAGGCCGGCGGCGGTGTAGATGGCGTCGATGAGCTCCATGGTACGGATCGCGTCCGTGGCCGAGGTCGGGAACGACGCGCCGTCCTCGACGGCGGCGGCGAACGCCTCGAGCTGGAAGTCGTAGGACGGCTTGCGGCTGAAGCGCTCCTTGCGTGTGCCCAGCGACGTCGTGACCTTCATGCGGTGCCCGTACTGCGGGCTGAAGGGGTTGAAGACCGAGATCTTCCCGTTGTCGCCGGTCACCTCCGCGTGCAGGCGCAGGACCGAGGACGAGAACATGGAGCAGCCGAGGTGGGCGCGGCCGCCGTCGGGCAGCGAGAAGTGGGCGTCCATGGCCCGGTCGACACCGGGGGAGGAGAGTTTCGCCTCGGCGCTGATCACCCGTGGGCCCGGGGTGAGGAGCCGGAGCAGGCTGACGGGGTAGCAGCCCATGTCCATGGTGGCGCCGCCGGCGAGGGCCAGCTGGTAGCGGATGTCGCCCTTCTTCCAGAGGGGGGCCGAGAAGGCCACGTCCACGTTGGTGATGTTGCCCAGCTCGCCCGAGCGGACGATCTCCACGAGCCGCTTGGTGAGCGGGTGGTATTGGTAGTGGAAGGCCTCCATCACCACTAAACCGGGGTTGCTATTACAGGCTTCCAGCACGGCCCGGGCCTCGTCGGCGTTGGCGGTGAAGGGCTTCTCGCACAGCACGTGCTTGCCGCCCTCGAGGGCGGCGATCGTCCAGTACCCGTGCAGCCCGTTCGGGAGCGGGTTGTAGACGGCGTCGATGTCGGGATCGTTCACCAGGTCGGCGTAACTGTCCAGGACGCGGGGGATTTCGTGCTTCTTGGCGAACTCGTCGGCCCGGTTCCGGTCGCGGGCCGCCACGGCCGTCACCACCGCCTTCCCGGTGCGCCGGGCGGGCTTGACCAGGGCGACGGGGGCGATGCGGGCCGCGCCCAGGATGCCGATTCTCAGCACGCCGGGGTCATCGGGGCGAGCGGACCGGCCGGAACTTGTGAGGGGTGGCCCTGGTCCACGTTTCCCCAGTATGGGACGGAGGGGCCGCACTGACGGCCGTCGATACCTGGCGCACCATGAGCACGGACGCTAACGCACGCGAGGGCCGCCCGACGCTGGGCCACATCCGGGGCCTCGACGGCATCCGGGCCGTGTCGGTGCTGGCCATCATCGCCTTCCACACCGGCCTGAACTCGGTCCCGGGTGGCTACTACGGCGTCGACTCCTTCTTCGTGCTGTCGGGGTTCTTGATCACGTCGCTGCTGGTCAAGGAGTGGGGCGGGACGGGCACCATCCGCCTGCGCCGCTTCTGGGCCGGCCGGGCCCGGCGCCTCCTGCCCGCGCTGTTCCTGCTCGTCGCCGTCATCGGCATCGTCATGGCGGTCGTGCCCCGGCTCCTGGCGACGCCCCACATCCTCGGCGACGCGTTCTCGACCGTCTTCTACGTCTCGAACTGGTACTCCGTGCACGGCGGCGTGACCTACTTCTCCCTGTCCAGCCAGCCGTCACCGCTGCTGCACACGTGGTCCCTCGCCATCGAGGAGCAGTTCTACCTGGTGTGGCCGCTGGTCGTCCTCGCCGTCTTGAAGACGGGGTTGAGCCTGCGGGCCCGCCGGGTCGCCAGCCGCGCCGTCGGGGTGCTCGGCGGCGGCAGCCTGCTGCTCGTCCCCATCCAGCGCGACCCGGAGTGGGTACGGCGCCGGCGGCTCCACGTGCTCTTCGCGGTGGCCTGCCTCGGGTCCCTGGCCTCGGCCCTCGTGATGGTGTTCCTCGCCCCCTCCGGGTACACCACCCGCGCCTACTACGGCACCGACACCCGGGCCCAGGCGCTGCTCGTCGGCGCCGCCATCTCCAT
>CAVUEI010000010.1:0-103014 GCA_963740535.1 uncultured Acidimicrobiaceae bacterium | reverse complement strand
ATGCTGCCGCTCACCGCACCACTCTCGGGCGTCTTCCCGCGGCTCTTCACCGCCACGGCGCACCACGTACGGATGGCCGGTGGTCGAGGGCGGCAGTGGCGCCATCATCGACGCCCTCTTGTCCGAACTGAACTCCCTCGGCGCCGCGTCGAGGCCGGACGCCTGTGAAAGAGCTGGGCGACCTGCCTCCGGCGCGGCCGTCGTCCTCGACGTGACCCCGCGCCAGCTCCTCCGCACATGGCGGGTGACGCCGTGCCTCGCCGCTACGGCGGAGCGTGTCGCGCTACGCTACGGGCCGGGCGTGTGCAAGGTCGACTGGGCGCTGGCGGACCTGTGCCATGGGACAGCCGGGCTGCCGGCGGGCCGGCACGGTGCACGTCGGCGGGACGTTCGAGGGGATCGCCGCCGAGCGAGGCGGACGTTGAACGCCGGCCGGCACCCGACCGACCGCACTGCCTGGTCACCCGGCCCTCGTGGTCGACCCGCACAGACCCCCGAGGGCCGCCGCACGTTGTAGGAGTACTGCCACGTCCCCAACGGGTCCGACGTGGACATGACCGGGCGGATGGAGTCCCAGACTGAGCGGTTCGCTCCCGGCTTTCGCGATCTGATCCTTGGTCGTGCCACGTCCAGCGCCGTGCAAACGAGGACAGCGAACCCCAGCTACGTCGGCGGGGACATCAACGCCGGCAACGCCACGCTCCGCCAGATGGTGTTCCGGCCCAGCGCACACTGGAATCCGTACCGGACCGACCCCCCCGGGGCCTACCTGTGCTCGGCGCAGCCGCCTGGTGGTGGCCGCCACGGCATGTGCGGGCTCGGTGACGCCCGCGCCGCCCTGGGGGACCTCCGGCAGGGCGGAGCCGGGTCGCCCGAGGCCTGATGCTGACCAGCCTGGCCTTCACGCACCGGTTCCGAACGACCGCGCGCTCAGAGCGCTCCTAGTTACATCTCCGTGATCCTGCTGGTCACTGGGAACGGCGGCCTCTCCATGGGCGCCTTCGTGGTCGGCCCCAGCACCGAGTCCTCGTACTCCGACTTGGTCGCCAGCTCGCACGTCCCCGACCTCTTCGTGCTGGACGGGGTGATCAACCCGGCAGTCAGGTTGAACTCAGCCTACAACACCACGCTGTTGCCAAAGCTGTCCCATCTGCCGCACGTCGACGGGTCGCCGAGCACTGTCGAGCTCAACCTGGGCCCACTGACCCCCAAGGGCACACCACTCCCGCCGAGCCTCTCCATTGCCGCCGACGCCAGTGTGAACGGGTTGTACTTCACAAGGACCCAGCCGCCATAGCAGGGGCGGATGGCCGACCGTCACAAGGCCGGCGAGGTCGTGATGGATCCGGCAACCCGAAGGCATTCGGGTATCACCTCGGGGAGGAGATCCCGATCGGGTGGCTCAACAATGCGGAGGCAAACTCGGGGAACCTCTCGTTCAACTCGCACATCCCCGCCGACCAACGGGCGCGGGTCAAGCTGGTCGGCATCGCAGGGGCGCAGGCGACCAGCTTGTTCGAGGACCAGGACGAGGCACAGGGCCAGACCATCGTGCTGTACACGCCGGCGCTGACCAACAAGCTGCTCGCCTGCTGCAGCAACCTCACGATCAGCGCGTTGACGTTGCAGGGCGGCAACCGCAATCTCTCCGCGGTGGAGGCAGAGATCAAGCGCGTGCTCCCCAGGGGCTTCCCCTTCGTCTACATCCAGGTCAAAGACCACGTCGCCATCGCCAACGACACCTTGCGGCCCGAGGCCATCGCGCTGGCCGTCTTCGGTGGCATCGCCGGCGCGGCCCCGCTTCTCATCGCCGGTCAGGTGATCAGTCGCCGGATCCGCCTGAGAGCCGACGACCTCGACATCATCCGGGCCCTCGGGCGAGCCCCACCATGGCCTTCTGCGACGACCTGATCGGGACGCTCGGCGCGGTGGCGGTCGGTTCCGTCCTGGCCGGGGCGGTGGCCCTCTGCCTGTCGCCGCTGGCACCGCTCGGACCGGTGCGGCCGTTCCTGCGCGTCGAGGTGCACGCAGACTGGACGGTGATCGGACTCGGCGTGGCCGGCCTCCTGTTGTCACTCGGGGCGATCACTGCCCTTGCTTCGTGGCGAGCCCTCCCGGGCAGAGCACGCACCCGGAGCCAGCGAATCCCCTCGTCACGCGTCACGACTGCGGCGGCACCGCGGGCCTGCCGCCGCCGGCGATCACCGGCGTGCGATTCGCCCTCGAGCCGGGGGTGGGAAGAAGCGCCGTCCCCGTGCGGTCGGCGATCCTGGGTGCGATCCTCGCCGTCACCGTCGTCGTGGCCACGGTCACGTTCGGGTCGAGTCTCAGCACCCTGGTCAGCCATCCGGCGCTCTACGGCTGGAACTGGACCTACGACATGGACGGCGGCGGTGGGCTGGGCGACGTCCCGGGCCAGCACGCCGCCAAACTTCTCAACGCAGACCCCCTCGTCGAGAGTTGGAGCGGCGTCTCCTATTCGACCCTGCAGTTGGACGGTGTGAACGTGCCGGTCATGGGATCCACGCCCCGTGCCCCGTGGCACCTCCTCTTCTCAGCGGGCACGGCCTCGACGCGCGGAACCAGGTGGTGCTCGGCGCCGGCACGCTCCACCAGCTGCACAAGCGCGTCGGGGACACCGTGGTCGAGCGCGCGCCCGACGGCGCGCCGGTCACGCTGACGATCGTGGGCACGGCGACGCTGCCGCCCATCGGTGTCACCGGGTCGTCACATCTTGAGATGGGATCGGGCGCACTTCTCTCCTACCAGCTCATCCCACCCGCGGCGAGGAACCTCTTCGAGGTCACTCCGGGGCCAAACGCCATCCTGATCCGTACCAAGGGTGGAGCGAGCCCGGCGGCAGAGCGCTCGATCAAGGCCATCGCCCGCAAGCTGAGCATCTCGAGCGACGGCGGCTCGGTGCTCCCTGTCCAGCGGCCGGCCCAGATCATCAACTACGGATCATTGGGCACCACGCCGATGCTCCTGGGCGCGGCCCTGGCCGTGGGTGCCGTGAGCGCCCTCGGCATCACACTGGTCACGTCGGTGCGGCGGCGGCGGCGCGATCTGGCGATCCTCAAGACGCTCGGCTTCACCGGACGTCAGTTGGCGACCGCCGTGTCCGTGCAGGCTGGAGTCGCCGCCGTCATCGGATGCGCGGTCGGGATCCCGGCGGGGATCGCGTTGGGCCGCTTGCTGTGGGACCTGTTCGCGGGCGAAATCAGCGCCGTGCCCTACCCCACCGTCCCGGTCGGGACCGTCGCCGCCATCGGGCTCGCGGCCATCATTCTGGCGATCCTGATCGCCACCATTCCCGGCCGCCTCGCAGCGAGGACCGCCACGTCACAGCTCCTCCGTGTGGAGTAGAGGGCGGGGCGGTCGTCGCCCTCAGCCTGCGAAGCGCTCGACGAGCACCTCCCCGAGACGGCGTACCGTCTCCGGCGTGCCGGTCGGCACGTTGAACACGAAGTACTGCACGCCCGCAGCGGCCAGCTCCTCGACCCGCGCCACCAGCTCGTCGGCCGTGCCCACGTCCGAGCCCGTGGGCTCCTCGCCCGTGACCTGGCGCAGGAAGTCCTTCGTCGTCGCCGTCTCCTCCTCGCTGGCGGTCAACATGAGCGTGCTGAGCCGGCTGACGACGACCTCGGACGGGTCGCGCCCGACCGCCTCGCAGTGCCCGCGCAGCACGGCGACCTTGTGGGCGATCATCGCGGCGTCGCCCGTGATGTTGCACATGTCGGCGTAGCGGGCCACGAGCCGGAGCGTCCGCTTCTCCCCGCCGCCCCCGACCAGGATCGTGGGCCCGCCCGGCTGCACCGGAGGGGGCACGTTGCGCGCCTCGTGGATCCGGTAGTAGGTGCCGTCGAAGCTGGGAGCCTCCTCCGTGAACATGGCGCGGCAGATCTGCAGCGCCTCTTCCAGCCGGCTGAGCCGCTCCCCCGCCGGCGGGAAGTCGAAGCCCAGCCCCTCGTGCTCCACGTCGTACCAGGCCGCGCCGATCCCGAGGATGGCGCGGCCGGCGCTGATCACGTCGAGCGTCGTCACGATCTTGGCCAAATGCGCCGGGTTGCGGTAGGTGACGCCGGTCACCATGGTGCCGAGCCGCACCTTCGACGTCCTCGCCGCCAGCGCGCCGAGCAGCGTGTAGGAGTCGAGCATGGGCTGGGTGGGGCCGCCGAGCGGGGGCAGTTGGTAGAAGTGGTCCATCACCCACACCGAGTCGAAGCCGGCGTCCTCCGCCGCGCCGGCCATCTCGACGACGCCGTCGAAGAGGGCATTCGGCGTGTCGTCAGCGGCGAAGTTGGGGATCTGCAGTCCGAAGCGCATGGTGCCGAACCTAGTGCTGCGCCGGGCAGGCCGTGCGGGCCGTCACCACCCGGTGCGGCGGCGGAGCCAGGCCAGCGCCACCTCGCCCTGCGCCGCCTGGAACGCGCGCAGCGTCGGCAGGCCGGGCGGCACCGGGCGCAGCGAGTGCGACACGAAGAAGCCCGCCACTGCGGCGAGGAGCACGGTGATGACGTCCGGGTCGATGGGTACCGGGGCGACGTGGCGGGCCAGCAGCTCCTCGGGAGGCGGCCCGCCCTCCAGCACGACCGAGGGCGCCCACCCGATGACGTCGAAGACCGGCGTCCCGACGGCGGCGTGGGGCCAGTCGACGAAGACGACACCGTCGGCGGTGAGGAGCACGTTGTCCGCCCGCACGTCGCCGTGCACCAGCGTCGGTCCCTCGCACGCCGCCGGCCAGCCCGACTCCAGCTCGGCCAGCCCGTCCAGGTGTGTGCGGGCCCACTCGTCGAGCGCAGCCGGAGGGGCGGCCAACGCAGCCAACTCCGCCCATCCCCCGAAGAGGTGGCGTGCGTAGTCGGCCAGCGGCGTCAGCGACGGCAAGGGGCTGGGGGTGAGGTCGCGGTGCAGGGACGACAACGCCTCCGTGACCAGGACGAGCTCACCGGTCTCCCACGGATGTCGCGGCGGGCGGCCGTCGACGGCCTCGAACGCCAGCGCGACCCAGTCGCCGTCGTCGTAGGAGCCCAGGAGGCGCGGGACGCGTGGCGACGGGGGCAGCGCGGCGGACACCACCGCCTCCCGGCGGTGCATCGCCGGAGACTCGGCGTTGAGCGCCGTGCCGACCGCCTTGACGAAGATGTCCCGCTCCGCACCCTGCAGCACCGCGGTCGCGCCGGGCGAGAACCCGCCCGCGAGGTCACGGACGGACTCGGGCGCTCCGCCGCCGACGCCCTCCGCCCACGACTGCACCGCAGCCGGCACCCGGGCCCAGGGCAGGTGGACGCCGGCCGCCGGGGCGGTGGGTGTGGTCACCGGGCGGCGGCCCCTGCCGCTGCCAGCGCCTCGGTGATGCTCTCGACGAGACGCCGCGCCGATTCCGCGCTGAGCTCGACGGCGACCCGGGCCCCGGGCCCACGCGACGGGTCGGCGAAGTCGATGTTGAGCGTGTGGTCGAAGGGGGCGTGGAAGGGGTGGTCGAAGTAGACCTGGGCCGAGGTCACCGCGAACCAGCCCTGCGCGCCCTTGGCGCTGCCGGCGATGTCGGTGCGCACCGTGAGGTAGGAGCACATGGTCAGCTCCCCTCCAGGTAGCGGCCGAACCACTCGAAGATGCGCTGCCAGCCATTTAGCGCCGCCTCGGGCCGGAAGGCGGGCCGGTCGACCGAGAAGAACGCGTGGCCGGCACCGTCGTAGCGGTGGAACTCGTAGGTCTTGCCCGCGGCCTTCAGCGCCGCCTCCAGCTCGTCGACCTGCTCGGGGCTCGGGAACTGGTCGTCGTTGCCGAAGAGGCCGAGCAGCGGGCAGTGGAGGTCCGGGGTGCGCTCGACGAGCGGCGTCACCTTGAGCGGGAAGCCATCGGGAACCGTTCCCGTCACAAAGGCCCCGTAGCAGTCGACGGCCGCATCGACGGGCAGGCTCACCGCGGTGAGGAAGGAGTGCCGGCCGCCGGAGCAGTACCCGATGACGCCGACCTTCCCGTTGGAGGTCGGGAGGGCCCGCAGCGCCTCGACCGCGCCCTTGGCGTCGCCGACGAACTGGGCGTCGGGGACGCCGCCGGCCTCCCGCGTGGCGGCCGCGGCGTCGTCGGGGTCGACATCGAGCCCCTGGCGGGCGTAGAGGTTGGGGCAGATGGCGTTGTAGCCGCTCGCGGCGAAGCGCCGCGTGATCTCCTTGGTCCCCGAGTCCCAGCCCGGCAGGTGGTGGATGACGAGGACACCGCCACGGTTGTCGTCGCCGGCGGGGAGCGCCTGGTAGGCGTTGACTGACGCCCCCTCGTGGCCCGTGAACATCACGTTCCGGGCCGAGAGGGCTTCTTCTGGAGCGGGCATGGGGCCTCCTTCTCTGTCACGGGCAGTGCGGCCCGTTGCGGTCGGGTGCGCGCCCACTATGGCGCGCCGCCGGTGCCACTCGCCCCGGGGAGGGCATGATGAGCCGGTGCGCCGAACCCCCGTGTCGCTCGCCGGGCTCGCCGGGCTGGTGTCGTGCGCGCCGCTGGGGCTGACCGCGCGCGCCGGCGCGAGCGCTGCCGCCGTCGTGCGGACGGTCGTGGGCCCGGGTCAGGTGAGTGCTCCGGGGGGTATCGCCCTCGACCAGGCGGGAGACCTCTTCGTCGCCGACACCGGCCACTGCCGGGTGCTGGTGGTGCCCGCCCGCTCCGGGACCAGATACGGGCTGCACCTGCGGGCGGGCCGCGTCGCCACCCTCGCTGGAGGCTCGTGTTCGGGCTCGGGCTCCGGCTCCGGCTCCATGGGACACCCGAGTGGGGTGGCCGTCGACACGCAGGGCGACGTCTACGTGGCCGAGGCGACCGCGCAACGGGTCCAGGTCGTCCGGCCGACCGGGCCGCGGGGCGCCGTGACGATCGCGGGCACCGGGCGGGCGGGTTACAACGGGGACGGGCTCGCCGCGTCGGCCGGCCAGCTGAATCATCCGGCGGGCGTCGCCGTGGACGCGGCCGGCGACCTCTTCATCGCCGACACGGCCAACTGCAGGGTGCGCGTCGTGCCGGCGCGAGACCACGACGCTGTTCGGCCAGTCCATGGCCGCGGGCCACATGTACACCGTCACCGGCACCGGCGTGTGCGGCACGGTCGGCCAGGGCGGCCCGGTCGCGGGGGCCCAGCTGTGGGATCCCGAGGCGGTGGCCGTCGACGGCGCCGGCGACCTGCTGGTGGCCGACAGCGGCGACCAGTCGGTGCTCATGGCGCCCGCCCGGGGCGGGACCTATTACGGCACCGCCGTCGCCGCCGGGACCATCGCGCGTCGTGCTGGGCGGGACGGGGAGCTACGGGCCCTACTTCGCCGACGGGCTCGCCGCCACGTCGCCCACCGCGGAGCTGAACGACCCGCGCTCGTTGGCGGTCGGCCCCACCGGCGCCCTCTTCGTGTCCGACGGCTTCATGCGCGTCATCCGGGTGGTGCCCGCGTCCACCGGGACGCTGTTCGGCCGGGCCATGACCGGGGGCGACCTCTACACCGTGGCCGGCGCGCTCCCGGTGTCGACGCCGCGAGGGGCTCGGCGACGGCACCAAGTGGGTCCTCACGCGGATGGGGACCCCGACGGGGATCGCGCTGTCGACGTCGGGCGCCCTGTATTACGGCGACGCCGGCCTCAGTTCGGTCCGGGTGATCGGGTGACCGGTGATCGGGTGATGGCGTGAGCCCGTTCGGCCGCCGCACGTTCCTGGCCTCCTCGGCCGGGGTCGCCGCCGGCGCGGTGGCCGCGGGCGCGCTGTCGCCCGGCGCGCCGCCCGCCGGAGCCGGGGGCGCGGTGCGGACGCTCGGGCGCGAGGGCGCGTCGGCGGCGACGGCCGGCTCGCTGCGGGCGGGCGGGTTGACCGTCAACGGCTCCGTCGACCCCGTGGGCGTCGACCCCGACGACTGCTCGTTCGCCTGGACGCTGCGCGCGCCCGGACGGCAGGCGGTGCAGACGGGCTACCGCATCGTCGTGCGGCGGACCGATCCGGGCCACGGTGGCGTGGTGTGGGACAGCGGTACCGTGCAGTCGGCCCGTCAGGCCTTCGTGGCCTACGGGGGTCCGGCGCTGGCGGGCGGCGCGGCCTACGAGTGGACGGTGCAGCCCGCCGCGAGGGCGCGAGGCCTGGGCCGGTGTCGGCCCCGGCCCGCTTCACGACGGCGCTCCGCTACGGCGACTGGCAGGGCCAGTGGCTGCGTCCCGCCGCCTCGTCGGTGCAGGCCGACCGGGTGACCTACCTGCGCACACAGGTGCACCCGCCATCGGGCACCATCCGGCGCGCCACCGCCTATGTCTCCGCCGCCCACACCTACCGCCTGTTCGTGGACGGGGCACCGGTGGACGGCTGGCCCAGCTTCTCGTACCCCGACGAGCAGTACGCGCGGGCCGTCGACCTGACCTGGGTCGTGGCCGCCGGCCGGACCAGCGCGATCGGGGTGCTGCACCGCTGGTACGGCGGCGGCCAGGGCCGGCCGGTGTCCGAGCCCGGCCTGCTCTTCCAGCTGTCCCTGTGGTACGAGGACGGCCGCGTCGTCGTGCTGGGCTCCGACGCGCACTGGCGCGAGCGCCCGGCCGAATGGCTGCCGTCGCCGCAGCGCAATTCCGACGGCGGTGACTTCGTCGAGTGGGTCGACGGGCAGGACCATCCGCAGGGCTGGTCGAGTCCCGGCTACGACGACAGCGCCTGGTCCCCCGTCACGGTCGATCGGCCCGGCGGGCTTCGCGCCCTTCCCACGGACGTACCCGCAGCGCACGGCGATCCGGGAGTCGCCCGTCCTGCCGGTCAGCCTGCGCACGGTCGCCGGCGGCGCCGTGGTGGCGGACTTCGGCGCGGTGTACGCGGCGCGGCCGCGGGTGGAGTTCGCCCAGGGGCAGCCGGGGAGGACCGTCTCCATGCGGGCGGGCTACCTGTTGGATTCCGACGGCCAGGTCTCGACCCTGCACGGCCGGCAGCAGACCAACCTCTCCTTCAGCTACATCATGGGCCCGGGCCGGCAGACCTTCGAGGCGTTCACCTACTTCGGCTTCCGCTACCTGCAGATCGACGATCCCGGGCAGGCCCTGGGCAGGGACCAGGTGGTGGCGGTCGCCCGGCACGCCGCCATGCCCGCAGTCCCGATGGCCACGTTCACCTCGGACAACCGGATGCTCAACGCGGTATGGCGCCTGACGGCCCGCTCGTGCCTGTACTGCAGCCAGGAGCAGTTCGTCGACACCCCGACCCGGGAGAAGGGCCAGTTCGTGTGGGACGCGGCCAACGAGTCCGAGGCGATCATGCGCGCCTACGGGGACCAGAACATGAGCTGGCAGGCCCTGCGTGACGTGACCCGGGGCCAGGCCCGCTACTGGCCGGACGGGCGGGTGAACGCCGTGTACCCCAACGGGGACGGGGCGCGCAGCTTCGGGACCTTCACGGCGCGCTATCCCGAGTGGGTGTGGCGCTACTACCTCTCGACGGGGGACCGCGCCAGCGCGCTGGCGCACTACACCGTCGGTGACCAAGGTGGCCGATTGGCTCTGGGGCAATCGGCAGGGCACGACCGGCCTGCTCTACGGCCTGGCCGACACCAGCAACGGCGATCCTGTCTTCGGGTACGACCTCTCGGTGGCGGCCGACACCGCGAGCAACGTGCTGTCGGTCAACGCGTTCAACCGCGTGGCCCAGCTGGCCGGGCTGCCGGCGACGCGGGAGGAGCGTCGGTGTGGCGGGCGCGGGCCGCCCAGCTCACGGCGGCCATCAACGCGGTGCTCCGGCGCAGCGACGGCACCTACGTCGACGGCGTGGCGGCGGGCGGGTCGCCGAGCGGCCACGCCTCGCAGGAGGCCAACGCGCTGGCCCTGGCCTACGGGGTCGTGCCGGCCGGCGAACACGGCGGCCGTCGGCGCCTACGTGGCGGGCCTCGGAATCGACGTCGGGCCCAACCACGGGCTGGAGCTCCTCCGTGCGCTGGCCGCGGCGGACCTTCCCCACGCCGTGGTGCACACGCTGGCCGACGCGTCCGTGCCCGGGTGGGCCCACACCGTGGCCGCGGGCGGGACCTTCACCTGGGAGACCTGGTCCCCGAGCGACCTGATCGGGGACTCCATGTCACACGGCTGGGGCTCGTCCGCGCTCGTCGCCATGCAGGAGACCCTGCTCGGCGTGTCACTGGCCGAGCCCGGTGCCGACGGCACCGTGCGGCTGTCCGTCGCCCCACCCTCGGGCGGGCTCGCTCGGGCGTCGGGGTCGGTGCCGACGATCGCCGGTCCGGTCGAGGTGTCCTGGGAGCGCCGGGGCGCCGGCCCCGGCCTACGCCTCGACCTCGAGGTACCGGCCAACGCGGCCGCGGTGGTGCGGCTGCCGGCGACCGGTGCCGTCGAGCGTCCGCGAGGGCGGCGCTGCCGCGGGAAGCGCCCCGGGCGTGCACGTCACCTCGGTCGGGGGCGGCGTCGCCGTCCTGAGCGTGGGAAGTGGGAGCTACCGGTTCACCAGCGCGTGATCGACTCGTCAGTACACCGCGTCAGTACACCGTGTCCTCGACCACTTCGAGGTCGACGAACTCGGGCGGGCCCTCGAAGAGCTCGGCCATCGTGTCCCGCACCCCTTCCAGCGCGGCCTGGCGCCTGGGGTCCTGCTCGCGGGCGCGGGCCTTCTCCTCGCTCTCGAAGATGACGAAGGTGTAGACGCGACCCGGGTCCAACTGGGCGCGCATGGCGGTGGTGCGCACGAGCCCCGACCCCGGCTGCTCGGCCGCCCGCAGCTGCTCGAAGACACCGCGGCAGATCCGGCCTCCTTGCCGGGCTTGAGCCGCATGCTGATGAGTTGTGCCCACATGGTCGGGATCCTCTCCGGAGCGATCGCCGCGACGGCGCGGTGAAGGCGCCGTGCGCTACGCGACCGCCGCTCCGTGCGGCGGCAGGCGCACCTTAGCTACGACGCGCAGGTGGTGCCCGGGGGCGGTGTCACGCCGTGCACGAGATACGTCTGGACGTCGTCGCGCACGCACGCGCTGTAGAAGTACGCCACGTGGTCGTCACCGGTCGCGCGTCAGCAGCACCCCGTGATTGAGCTCGTGCGCGACGTTCATGGCCCACGCGTAGGGCGTGGCCGGGTCGTTGGTGGTGCCGACGACCAGGATGGGCGGCGATCCCGGCGCGGCCACCGGCCCGACGGTCCGCGTGGGCGGTGCGGGCCAGACGGCACACGCCGCCTCGCCCCAGGCGAGCAGCGGCCCGAAGACAGGGGCAGACGCCTTGAGCACGGCGGCCAGGTAGCCGTACGCCGCCAGGTCGTGGGAGACCGGGTGGTCCAGGCAGTCGACCGCGAGCGCGGCATCGTCGCCGTTGGTGGACCCGTTCCGGTTGTAGCGGTCGGACATGGCGACCACCGGTGCGCCGTTGCCGGCGGCCTCGGAGGCCAGCGCGGCACCGAGCTCGGGCCAGTCCGACCGGGAGTACAGGCCGCCGAGCAGCGCGTCGTAGAGCTCGCCCGCGCCGGCGACCCGTCCGCCCCCGGCCGGCACCGGCGTCGCGCCGGCGGCCGCGATCTGGCCCAGCAGTGCCGTCGTCTGGTCGCCCGACGGGCGCCAGGGGCAGGCGGAGCTGCCTGCGCACCAGGCGAAGAACGCGCCGAGCATGGCCTCGAAGCCGGCGGCCTGGCCCTCGGTCATGTCGTTGAAGGAGAGCGCCGGGTCGATGACGCTGTCGAGCACCATGGCCCGCACGCGGGTGGGGAACAGCGCCGCGTAGGTGAGCCCGAGCAGCGTGCCGTAGGACTGCCCCATGTAGGTGAGGCCGCTGTCGCCCAGCGCGGCACGGAGCTGTTCCATGTCACGGGCGGCGTCGACGGTGCCGACATGGGGCAGCACGATGGCGCTGGCCCGCTCGCAGGCGTCGGCGAACTGCTTCAGGCCGGCGATGGCCGCCGTCTGCTGGCTGGGCGTCGTGGGCACGGGGTTAGAAAGCGTGGTCGGCGGGGCTCCCGGTGCCTCCCCGCACGTCACCGGGTCACTGCGTTCGACCCCGCGGGGATCGAACATCACGATGTCGAAGTCCTCGAGCAGCTGCGGCGTGAGGGTCCCGAGCTCGTTGGCCATGTCGTCGATACCCGACACCCCGGGGCCTCCCGGATCGATGACGAGCGACCCGATCCGCGTGCCGGGATCCTCCGCCGGGTGCCGGGCCACTGCGATGGGGATCGTCGCGCCCTTCGGGTGCGCGTAGTCCAACGGGACGACGAGCGTGCCGCACTGCAGGTCGCCTTCGCACGGTGACCACGAGATCGGCGCCACCGGCGGTTGGGTGGTCGACGTGGTGGCCGGTGCCCGCTTGGTGGTGGCCGTCGTCGACGTGGTGGTGGTCCGCGGCTCGTAGCGTGGCGGCATGCGACGCAACCGGGGGGAGCCCCGTGGCGCCGCGAGACGGCCCGCTGCTCCCGCACGCGGCCAGGACCAGCGACACCGCCGCGACGGCGAGGAACGGGCGCGCCGTCACCGGGAGTCTCGCCATCACCGCGACCACAGTGACACGAGCGGTGCCCGGGTGAACGGGCACCCCGCCCTACGCCCCCTCCGGCACCTCCCACAGGCCCACCGGGGCCCCGCCGAGCGGGTAGTGGCCGGGCAGGCGCTCGCCCGACATGGCCCGCTCCATGCGCTGCTGCATGCCCGGGAGGAGCGTGCCGTCGCGGATCATCGCCATGAAGGTCGCGCCGGCGTTGCCGACGTCGAAGAAGTCACGCTGCCACGACCACTGGAAGTTCCCGCCGTAACGGAACCAGCTGCCGCCCAGACCCGCGATCTCGTACGGCGTGCCGTCCGCCTTCGTGGCGTCGGCCACCTGCTTCCACAGGCCGAGGATCTCGCCCTGCGCCTCGTCAATGAGCACCTTCTGGTACGGGTAGGTCCAGCCCTCCAGGCCGGCCATCTCCAGCCCGAGGGCGACTTCGCGGATCTGCTCCCGGCCGACCACCATGAACTCGTCGCTGGGCCCGACGTTCCAGCCGTAGGTGGCGTCCTCGGTGTAGAGGTCGGCCATGTGGTGCCAGTCCCGTTTGGCCTCACCCGCTCTGTTGGCCTGGAGCCAGCGCTCCACCATCTCCTCCAGTTCGGCGCGTGGGTAGGCAGGCATCTCCTCAGTCCTCCTCTATCGACAAGGCATGGGTGGGGCAGTACTTCACGGCGAGGGTGACCGCGGATCGCAGCTCCTCGGGTGGCTCGGGCATCAGGATGGTGAGCTCCCCCTGCTTCGACACCGAGAAGACCTCGGGCGCCTCACCCTCGCACGCGGCGTGCCCCTGGCACAGGTCGCGGTCCACCACGATCCTCATGACGGCGCACCCTCACGGCGCCGGTACCGCACCCGGCACGGCTGCTCCAGCTGGACGACCATTTTGGAGTGGTCGTTGCGATAGCTCTCGAGCGGCTGCGCCGCCTCGAACTCCCACCCCTCGCAGCAGCACGGAGAAGATGGCCTTCAGCTGCATCATGGCGAAGTTGGCGCCGACGCAGCGATGCCGCCCCGCCCCGAACGGGATCCACGTCCACGGGTTGGTCCGGTCCTCCTCGCGGGGCTCGAGGTAGCGGGCCGGCACGAAAGCGTCGGCATCGGGGAAGTCCTCGGGGATGCGGTTGGAGACGGCGGGGCTGGCGGCCACGAACTTGCCGGCGCCGATCCGGAACTCGCCGTAGGTCGAGGTCCTCCATCGCCATCCGGAGCAGGAGGATGAGCGGCGGGTGCAGGCGCAGCGCCTCCTTGATCGACGACTCCAGTCGGGGGATCTCGCGCAGCGCCTGGAAGCTCACCTCCGAGCCGTCCCCGTACAGCTCGTCGAGCTCGGCCGTCACCGCCGCCATCTCGGCGGGATGGCGCAGCAGCTCAATGAGCGTCCACGCCGCCGTGCCCGAGGTGGTGTGGTGGCCGGCGAACATCATGGAGATGAACATGCCGGTCACGGTGTCGGCGCTGAAGCGCAGCGAGCCGTCCTCCTCGCGGATGGACATGAGCACGTCGAGCAGGTCCGACTCCCCCTCGGCGGGCGGCGGCCCGGCGGCGCGGCGGTCCATGATGCCCGAGACGAGCTCGACCAGCGCGACGCGGGCCTCGTCGCGGCGGCGGAAGCTCTCGATGTCCGCGTAGGGGTCGACGTAGGCGATGGGGTCGGTGCCGCGCTCGAGGTCGTGGTAGAGCTGGGCGAAGCGGCCGTCGAGCTCGCGCCGGAAGCGCGCCCCGATCAGGCAGGCCGAGGACGTGTAGATGGTGAGCTCGGCGAACCACTCCAGCAGGTCGATCTCGCCCTCGTCGCCCCAGGCCGCCACCATCTGCTCCACCTCCGCCGCGATGGTCGCCGCGTGGCCCCGCATGAACTTGTCCCGCAGCGCCTGGTTGTGCAGCATCTCGCGCCGGCGCTCCGGCGGCGCGTCGAAGACCACGCCCTTGCCGAAGATCGGCGTCATGAAGGGATAGGCCTCGGCCTGGTCGAGCTGCTCCTCGGGGGCCCGGAAGTAGAACTCGTTGGCGTCCGCCCCGGTGAGCAGCACGACGTCGCGCCCGCCGATGGTGAACTCCCCCACGTCGCCGCATTCGGCCCGCACCCGTGCCATGAGGGCGATGGGGTCCGTGCGCAATTCGTCGAGGTGGGCGTTCTCCCCGGTGCCGCCCGACACCCTCGGCGGCTCGCGCAGTTCGGTCGTGGTGCTCACGGTGCTCCCTCCTGGCTCAGTGGTGCCTCGGGCTGGACGTCGACGATGCTGAGGTGCGTCCCCCGCGGCGCGGCGACGGCGTGCGCGATGGCCAGGGCCACGCCCTCGGGTCGGAGGAACGCCGAGTGGCGCGCCAACCCCCAGCGGGCCCATTCGGTGATCACCTCCGCGGTGAGATCGGGGTCCCAGTCCATCCCCATGGCGGTCTGTGTCGGGCCGGGTCGCACGATCACGGCCCGCACGCCCGTCCCCTCCAGCTCCATCTGCAGCGCCGTGACGAACCCCTCCAGCGCCCACTTCGAGGCCACGTAGGCCGACATGCGCGGCCGCGGGTGCGCGACCACGTCGGAGGTGACGAAGATCAGGTCGCCCCGCCGGCGCGCCACCATGGAGGCCCCGAAGGCCCGGACGAGGCGGTGCGCCCCGCCGGCGTTGACGCGCAGCACGGCCTCGAAGTCCTCCGGCGTCGTCTCCAGTGCCGAGCCGGGCTGGATCCGTGCCGCGTTGGAGACGAGCACCTCCACCGGCCCGAACGCGGCCTCGGCACCGTCCACGAACGGGCCCACGCTGTCGGGGTCGCCGAGGTCCAGCTCCAGGGCCATCGCCTCGCCCCCCTCGGCCCTGATCTCCTCGGCGACCTCCTCGCAGACCTTGACGCGCCGGGCCCCCAGCACGACGGGATGGCCGGCCCGGGCCAGCACGCGCGCCGTCTCGGCGCCGATGCCCGACGAGGCGCCGGTGACCACCGCCGGCCGGCGGTCGGGTTGGGGGTCGAAGCGTGGCATCAGCGCGGCGTCACCGTCGTCGGCAGCGCGGCCAGCCCGCGCACGTTGATGGAGTGCACCCGCTGCAGGCCCGCCTCGTCGATGTCGTAGGCCTTCACCCGGGCCAGCGCCTCGGTCAGGGCGATGCGGGACTCCAGGCGCGCCAGCGCGGCGCCCATGCAGAAGTGCCGGCCTCCCCCGAAGCTGATGAGGTCCTTGGTGGTGCGATCGAGGTCGTAGGCGTCGGGGTCGCCGAAGACGGCCTCGTCGCGGTTGGCCGACCCGATGAGCAGCAGGACCCGCCGGCCCGGCCCGATGTCGACGCCCTGCACCGTCACCGGCTGTCGGGTGACGCGGAGGATCATCTGGGTGGACGTGTCGAAGCGCAGGGTCTCCTCCACCCAGTCGGCGACCCGGGCCGGGTCGCCCATGGGCTTGGCCAGCTGGTCCGGGTTGCGCCAGCCCCAGTACCAGGCGTTGCCCAGCAGCTTGGTCGTCGTCTCGTTCCCGGCCACCACCAGGAGGAAGAGGAACGAGATGACCTCGTCGTCGCTGAGCCGGTCGCCGTCGACCTCGACCCCCAACAGCGACGCGGTCAGGTCGTCGCGTGCGTGCTGCCGGCGGTCGCTGACCATGTCGGCGTAGTAGCCCGCCAGGGTGAGCGCCGCCTCGATCCCCTCGGGGGGGACGTCGTTCATCCCCTCCTCGCGGTGCACCAGGAGGTCGGCCAGGCGGCGCACCTCGGCCCGGTCCGAGGGCGGCACGCCGACGAGCTCGGAGATGACGTCCATGGGCAGCCGTCCGGCGAAGTCCCCGATGAAGTCGAACGAGCCCGCCTCCAGGGCGGCGTCCAGAAGGGCGATGGCCTGCTCCTTGATGCGCGCCTCCATCGCCGCCACGCGCCGTGGCGTGAAGCTCTTGCCCACGATGGAGCGCATGCGGGTGTGCCGGGGCGGGTCCATGGCGAGGAACGACATGGCGCGGTGGGCGTCCGGCCCGAAGGCGGCCGGGTCGAGGCTGACGCCGTAGGCGTTCGAGTAGCGGTCGACGTCGCGGAAGGCGGCCAGGACGTCGGCGTGGCGCGAGAAGGCGAAGAAGTCGAGCTCCTCGTTGTAGAACACCGGCGCCTCCGCCCGCAGCCGCGCGTAGGTCGGGTAGGGGTCCTCGTGGATGGCGTAGTCGTAGGGGCTGTAGGCCAGCGGAGCGATGGTCGTCACCGCACTTGGCCCGTCGTCGACGGCCCGTCACGAGGGCCCGTCATGAGCGCAGTGGCGTCCGCCATGAGCGCGGGCACCGAGTCGACCGCCAGGTGGCCCATGCCCGCGCTGAGGAGGGCCCCCGTGTAGGTGACCTGGAGCACGCTCAGGACGGCCGGGTCGGTGCCGGTGCCCAACGCGGCCGCCAACCGGCGCCTGATTTCCGCGCCGATGCGCGAGCGCACGCGGCATGGAGTCGGGGCCGTCGGCGAGGAGCGCGGTCGTGCAGGCGGCGACCGCCGGCGACCCCATGGTCCCGAACCCCATGGTCCGGACGGTGTCGGCCACCCGCTCGGGCAGGTCCAGGCTGAGGTCCACCAGGTGCGGCGACGCCTGCACGCGGCGCCACAGCACCTCGGCCAGCAGATGGTCCTTGCCCGAGAAGTAGGTGTAGGCGGTGGCCGGCGCCAGGCCGGCCCGCCGGGCGATGGTCCGCACCGAGATGTCGCCGTACGGCCGCTCCTCGGCCTCCTCGGCCGCGGCGGCGACCAGGCGCTCCATCACCTCCGCCTGCCGCTCCGAGAGCTGGCGGCGCGCCGGCTGCTCTGACGGCGCGTCGGGCGTCGCCGTGTCCAAGGGGTCGAACATGCGCAACCCGTTCAGCCGGCGGGCGCCGTCGCCGGCGCCGGGACGTGGGGCGTGCCGTCCTTCATGGCGGGGAAGGCGAAGGTGGCCGCCGTGGTCATGCGCGTGATCTTGGTGATGTCCTTCTCGGGCAGCGTCTCGGTGTCGTCCTCGATCACGATCTCCCAGCGGCAGTGCGGCACCCGGTCGGTCGGGACGCGGGGCGGACGGTGCACGTGGCGGATGTGCGCCTTGGGGTTGACGGCCTGGGCCGTCACGTCGAACGTGCCGTCCTCGATGTGGTGGCACATGTTGGTCACCATGGCGTCGCCGAAGGGCTCGGCGTCCATGAGCGCGCCGCAGTAGGCCAGCTCGAAGTAGCCGTGCGTCTCGTCGACCAGCTCGTAGTGCACGTCCATGTAGTGGTGCGGGAAGCCGGGGTCGAGCTGGAGCACCTTGAAGATGGCGGAGACGCCGTCGCCCTCGACGTTCATGATCTGGCGCAGCCGGTCGCCGTAGACCGGGCTGGCCCCGGCCCACTCCTCGATGGCCAGCTCCTTGACGGCCTCGGCCCCGTAGCGCAGGCCGATGGCGGCACACATGGACCGGTCGAGGAGGTGGACGATGAGCCCGTACTCCCGGACGAGCCTGACCAGGGCCTCCTTGGAGAGGTCCTCGTAGTCGAACCCGGGGTCGAATTCCCCCGAGTAGTCGCTGCGCTCGGCCCTGGCGTCGGCGTTGTCCTCGGTCATATGATCAGACTATAGTCCAGACACTTGTCCAGTTCTAGGGCTCTCCTCCTGGGCGGACACGACGCGTGGAGGTAGGTACGTGCCTGCGACCAACACCGGCATCCCGAGCGCCGGGGTCATCGGACTGGGTGAGATCGGAGGCGGCATCGCCGGCAACCTCCAGAAGGCCGGCGTCACGCTGACGGTCTGCGACATCCGGGAGGAGGCCACCGCCCCCTACCGGGAGGGGGCCCGCGTGGCGGCGTCCCCCAAGGAGCTCGCCGGTGCCAGCGACGTGGTGTTCGTGGCGGTGCTCAACGACGCGCAGGTGCGCGCCGTGCTCGAGGGCGGCGACGGGGCCTTTGCGGGCGCGGCGAAAGGCTGCACCATCGTCGTCGTGAGCACCGTCACCACCGGCACGGTGAAGGAGATGCGCGAATCCGGGGCGCGCCACGGCGTCACCGTCGTCGATTGCGGCGTCAGCGGCGGCACGCAGGGCGCGGCCGATGGCCAGTTGGTGTGCATGGTGGGCGGGAGCGAGGACGAGGTCGACCGGATCCGACCGGTGCTCAATGTCTTCAGCCGCCTGGTCCTGCACATGGGTCCTCCCGGCGCCGGACTCTCCGCCAAGCTGGCCCGCAACGTGGTGCAGTACGGGTCCTGGCTTGCCGCGCAGGAGGCACAGGAGCTGGCCGAAGCGGCGGGGGTCGACCTACTGAAACTGGGCGAGGCCATCCGCGAGAGCGACCAGGTCATCGGCGGCGCGGCGCGGCTCATTCTCCGTCCGACCGCGGAGCCCTGGCCCGCCGACACCGACGCCGGTCTGCTGGAGTTCCTTCGTGACAAGGCGGTGATGGCGCACAAGGACCTCGACGCCGCGCGCGCCCTGGGCGACGAACTCGGCGTGCGCATGCCCACGGCGGAGCTCACCGACCGCCGCTGTGAGCGGATCTTCGGGCTCCCCGACCCCGAGTGACCGACACGACCGCACCCAGTCGTCCCGGCCGTCCGCCCTCTCGGTAGGGTCGCGGCACCGATGGAGGACACCGGAGAGATGGCATGACGAGTCGCACGACGAGGAGCAGGGCATGAGCACGCCAGACGACGCACGGGCCGCGGGCATCGCCAAGATGCAGGAGGTCTACGGCTTCAGCGTCGACCCCGACACCATCCCCGGCCGCTACGCGGCCATGACCGTCGACCACCTCTTCGGTTCGGTCTGGACGAGCGACGAGCTCGACGTGCGTGATCGCCGCCTCATGACGATCGGGGTATTGGCGGTCCTCGGCAAGAGCGACCTGCTCGACATCCAGTTCGACTGTGCGCTCGCGCGCGACGAGCTCACCGTCGACCAGCTGCGCGAAGTGGTGGTGCACCTCACGCACTACATCGGCTGGCCCATGTCGACGGGCATGAACCAGACCGCGGAGAACGTGATCGCGCGCCGGGCCAAGGCCGCGGCGGACAAGGGGAGCCCATGAGCCGTGTGGAGATCGAGGACGCCGCTCCCGGCGTCCGGGTGATCGCCTTCAACCGGCCCGAAGTCCTCAACGCGTTCGACACCGCGACCTACCTCGAGGTGACGAGCGAGCTCCGGCGGGCCGATGCGGACGAGACGGTGTGCGCCGTCGTTCTCACCGGTCGCGGGAAGGCCTTCTCGTCCGGCGCCGACCTGAACGAAATGGCCGCCATCGCCACGGGAACCGTCGTCGCGGGATCGGACCAGGGTTTCCAAGGGCTGTTGGACGCACTCGGGACCATTCAGGTTCCGGTGCTCGCCGCGGTGAACGGAGTGGGCGTCGGGCTCGGGTTCACGATCCTGGCCCACTGCGAGATGGCCCTCGTGGACGAGGGGGCGCGGCTCCGGGTGCCCTTCGCCGAACTGGGCGTACCGCCGGAAGCGGCGAGCAGCGTCCTGTTTCCGGCCGCCATGGGCTGGCAGGAGGCGGCGCGTGTCCTCCTCACCTCGGACTGGGTCGACGCGGACGAACTCGTGCGGCTGGGACTGGCCCTGCGCACCTGCCCGGCCGGCACGGTGCTCGAGGAGACGGTTGCCCTGGCGTCCCGGATCGCCACCCACCCCCGGGCGGCAACCCGCGCCATTACCTCGCTGATGCGGGTGGGGCGCCGCGACGCGGTCGAGCTGGCGAACCGGCGCGAGCAGGCCGGGTTCGGGTCCCTCCTCGCGACGGCCGTCGGCGGCGGCACGCTCGCGGCGTTCGCCGCGAAGTCGCCCGCCCCGGCCGCGCCCGCCCCTTGACCGTGCGCCTCGGCATCACCGCCGCCCTCACCGACCTCGACTGCGCACCGGCCGCCCTGGCCACCGCGATCGAGGAGCTCGGATTCGACTCGCTCTGGCTCCCCGAGCACACGCATCTCCCGGTGCGCGAGGACACGCCGCCCGCGCTCGTGGAGGGCGTGCGCCTCGACGACTACAAGCGCTGTCTCGACCCCCTGGTCGCGCTGTCCACCGCCGCCGCCGTCACCACCAGGATCGGGCTCGGGACCGGCATCCTCCTCGCGGCCCAGCACGACCCGATCCTGTTGGCCAAGCAGGTCGCCACGCTCGACCACCTCTCGGCGGGACGGGTCACCCTCGGCGTCGGCTACGGGTGGAACCGTGCCGAGGCGGAGGATCACGGCGTCGACTTCACCCGCCGCCACGCGGTCGTCCACGAGTACCTGGCCGCCATGGAGGCGCTCTGGTCGCGGGATCAGGCCGATTTCCACGGGGAGTTCGTCGACTTCGACCCGACGTGGTCCTGGCCCAAGCCCGCCCAGCAGCCCCGCGTGCGGGTCCTCGTCGGCGGCGGCGCCACCGACACCGTCTTCGGCGCCATCGCCGATCGGGCCGACGGCTGGATCCCCATCGGCGGCCGCGGCCTCACCGAGGCCCTTCCCCGGCTGCGGGCCCGGGTCGAGGCGGCCGGACGTGACCCCGGATCCATCTCCGTGGTGCCCTTCGGCACCATCGCCGACCAAGGCAAGCTCGAGCACTACGCCAACCTCGGCCTCGACGAGGTCGTGCTGCGCATCCGCGCCGGGACCGAGCCCGAGGTCCGTGCGCAGCTCGAGGCCCTGGCCCCACTTGTCGCGTTTGCGGCCACACTGGAGCGACCATGACGGACCTGATCGACGACACCACCCCCCGTCTCGGGAGCACCACGCCGCTCCCCAAGATCATCAGCGTCGACGACCACCTCGTCGAGCCGCCGCACCTGTGGCACACCTGGTTGCCGGCCCGCTTCCGCGACCGCGGCCCGAAGGCGGAGCGGCGCGGCATCGGCGAGATGGAGCACATCGGCGGCGGTACCTACCGGCAGAGCTTCGACCCCGACGGGCCGCTGGCCGACTGCTGGGTCTACGAGGACCTCGTGTACATCAACAAGCGGCACGTCGCCGCCGTCGGCTTCGACCGCGACGACATGACGATGTCCCCGATCACCTACGACGAGATGCGGCCGGGGTGCTACGAGCCCAAGGCGCGCATCGTGGACAACGAGGTGAACTGGGTCGAGGCCTCGCTGTGCTTCCCGAGCTTCCCGCGCTTCTGCGGACAGACCTTCCTCGAGGCCAAGGACCGTGAGCTGGCGGAGGCCTGCGTGCGGGCCTACAACGACTTCATGGTGGAGGAGTGGTGCGGCGACAGCGACGGCCGGCTGCTGCCGCTGTGCATCATCCCGCTCTGGGACGTCGAAAAAGCGTCCGCCGAGGTGCGGCGCAACGCGGCGCGCGGCGTGCGCGCGGTGTGCTTCAGCGAGATCCCGCCGCACCTGGGCCTCCCGAGCATCCACAGCGGGTACTGGGACCCCTTCTTCGCCGCCTGCGAGGAGAGCCGGACGGTGGTCTGCATGCACATCGGGTCGTCGTCGAGGATGCCGGCGACGTCGGCCGACGCGCCGGTGGCCGTGGCGGCCACGCTCAGCTTCGGCAACGCCATGGCCTCGCTGACCGACTTCTTGTTCTCCGGCGTCCTCGTCCGCTTCCCCCGCCTCATCCTGGCCTACTCCGAGGGGCAGATCGGCTGGTTGCCCTACATCCTCGAGCGCGCCGACGACGTCTGGCGCGAGCACCGGGCCTGGGGCGGCGTCAAGGACATCGTCCCCGAGCCCCCGTCCACCTACTTCCACCGCCAGGTCTACGGCTGCTTCTTCCGCGACCAGCACGGGCTCGACTCCCTCGGCGTCATCGGCGCCGACCGCATCACCTTCGAGACCGACTACCCCCACACCGACTCGACCTGGCCCGACACCCGTGCCGTGGCCGAGCAGATGGTGCGCGGTCTCCCCGACGCCGACGTGTACCGCATCATGCGGGGCAACGCGATCGAGATGCTCGGCCTCGACATCACGTGAGGCTGGGCGACGTCGTCAACCCGGGCGCGGCGCAGTGGGGCAAGCCGTTGGCGGGTGTGCGCGTGCTGGCGCTCGAGCAGATGCAGGCGCTGCCCTACGCCACCCAGCTGCTCGGTCGCCTCGGCGCCGAGGTGGTCAAGGTGGAGGCCCCGGGCACCGGCGACCTCGGGCGCAGCGCCATGCCGGCCATGACCGACCCCGCCGGCCGCAGCGTCGGCGCGACGTTCCTGCGCAACAACCTCTCCAAGCGCTCGGTGGTCATCGACCTCAAGCACCCGTCCGGGCGTGATCTCGCACTGCGCCTCGCACCCCGCTTCGACGTGGTGGCGGAGAACTTCCGGGCGGGGGCGGCCGAACGGCTGGGCCTGGCCTACGACGACGTCGCCGCGGTGCACGACTCCGTGGTCTACCTCTCCATCTCGGGCTTCGGGCGCGCCGTCCCGGCGGGGACGCCGACCTCGCCCTACGACGGCTGGCCCGCGCTCGCCTCGATCGTCGAGGCCATGAGCGGTGCCTACGAGTTCAAGAGGCCCGAGGGCCAGCCGCCGATCGGCTCGCCCATGGGCGGGCTGGGCGACATCGTCACCGCACTGTTCGCCGTCATCGGGGTCCAGGCGGCGCTGCGCCAGCGCGACCGGACGGGGCGTCCGCAACGGGTCGACATCGCCATGCTCGACGCGATGGTGGCCGTGCTCGACGTCGTGCCCAACTTCTGGTCCATGGGCATGCCGATGGGCACCGCGTGGCCGGGCATCCTCCACGGCTTCCGCGCCGCCGACGGCTGGTTCATGCTGCAGGTCCTGCGGCCGCACCAGTGGCCGGACCTGGCCCGCGCCATCGGCCGGGCCGAGTGGTGCGAGGACCCGCGCTTCGCCACCCCGCAAGGCTGGCTCGACCACCTGGACGCCGACATCCGACCCGCCATTGAGTCGTGGGCGGCAGTCATGACCAAGCGCGAGGCGAGCGATGCCCTCAACGGCGCCGGCCTGGTCGCCGGCCCGGTGGCGACCGACGCCGAGGTGGTGGCCGACCCCCACCTGGCCGGGCGCAACATGCTGGTCGAGCACCCGCGCCCCGACGGCGTGGACCAACCGGTGCTCATCCCGGGGCTGCCGGTGAAGTTCGCCGAGGTGGCCGAGGGGCCCGAGACCAGGGTGCCGTGGCTGGGCGAGCACACCGACGAGGTGCTGGCGGCCGAGCTCGGGCTCGGGCTCGGCGAGCTGGAAGGGCTCAGAGCCGACGGCGTGATCGGCTGAGCGGCCGAGCGCGGAACCCTCGGCGCTCAGTACCGGGGCAGGGCGATGAAGGCCACCACGTATGCGAAGAGGGCGGCGCCGACCAGCGTGCAGGCGTGGAACACCTCGTGGAAGCCGAAGACGGCTGGCCACGGGTCCGGACGTTTGCGGGCGTACACGAGTGCGCCCGCCGTGTAGGCGGCGCCCGCGGCCATCATCAGCCAGAAGCCGACCCACCCCAGGCTGTGCACCAGCTGCGGCGCCACGATGATGGGACACCAGCCGACGACGACGTAGGGGATGGCGACCACCCACTGCGGCGCGTCGAGCCACACCTGGCGCAGCGCGATGCCCGCCGCCGCGCCGGCCCACACCAGGGCGAGCACGAGCACCTGGGCCCATCCGGTCAGCGCCAACCCGGCCACGGCCGTGCACGTCCCGGCGATGCCCACGAAGATCGCGCTGTGGTCGGCCCGCCGCATGCGGCGCCACGCCGGGGCGGACCAGCGCAGCCGGTGGAAGGCCGCGCTGGTGCCGAACATGGCGAGCATGCCGACGACGTACACCGTCAGCGCCACCCTCGACCATGCATCGGGGCCCGCCGCGATGAGGAAGGGCCCTCCGATCAACCAGCCGACGAAGGCCACGACGTGCAGCCATCCCCGCAGCAGCGGGCGCTGGCCGCGGTTGTGGGCGAGCTTGCCCTGCTCTCCCTGGGCCAGATCCGTCAGCGTGCCACCTCCTGCTCCAGCCGGTCCGCCAGCTCCACCTCGGTGCGCGAGATGCCGAGCAGGAAGAGTATGGCGTCGAGGTAGGGCACGCTGAGCGCGGTGTCGGCCGCCTGGCGCACCAGCGGCTTGGCGTTGAACGCGATGCCCAGCCCGGCCGCAGCCAACATGTCGATGTCGTTGGCCCCGTCTCCCACGGCGATGGTGCGCGCCAGCGGCACTCCTGCGGCCGCGGCGAAGCGGGTCAGCGCGGCGGCCTTGCCGGCCCGATCCACCAGCTCGCCCTCCAGCTCGCCCGTCAGGACCCCGCCGTCGAGGACGAGGGCGTTGGCGGCGAGGTGGTCGATGCCCAGCTCGCGGACGAGCGGATCGATCACCTGGGTGAAGCCGCCGCTCACGACCGCGAGCTCGTAGCCGAGCCGCTTGAGCGTGCGCACCAGGGTGCGGGCGCCCGGCGCGAGGAGGATGCCCTCGCGCACCTCGGCGAGGTCGGACTCCTTCAGGCCGGCGAGGAGCCGCACCCGGCTGCGCAGCGCTTCGGCGAAGTCCACCTCGCCCGCCATGGCCGCCGCGGTGACCGCGGCCACCTCGGGACCGCAGCCGCGGCGCTCGGCGAGCAGGTCGATGACCTCTCCCTGGAGCAGGGTGGAGTCGGCGTCCATGACGATGAGGTGCTTGGCGCGGCGGTGCAGGCCGGCCACCTGGACCGCCAGGTCCACCTGGCGCTGCGCGGCCTCCCGGGCCAGCGCGCGCCGCAGCGGGTCGAGGTCGGCGCCGGCCACGGTGAATTCGAAGCTGTGCACCGGGTAGGCCGCCAGCCGGACGATCCGTTCGATGTTCCCGCCACACCGCGCGATTGCGCCCGCGACCCCCTCCAGAGTGTCGGCATCGATCTCGGGCGCCAGGACGGTCACGAGGTGCCGCTCGGTGGCCCCGTCCATCTCGGTCTCGACCAGCGGCTCGACGGTGACGCCCACGCCGGTGCCGCCGAGCCGCCGCGCCAGCGCGGCGCGCACCGCGTCGACCTCTCCGGGCACGAGGGCTGCCTCGGCGCACAGCAGCAGCCGGCCGTGCACCCGCACCTGCTCGACGTCGTCGACCGCGATGCCGCGCTCGGCCAGCGCGGCGAAGAGTCGCTCGGCGATGCCGGGCGCGTCCTGTCCGCTGACCGACACCAGATGCGGCGACGGCGCGCCCTGCGGCCCGTTCACGGCAGCGCCACGTCGTGCTCCGCGACCCAGCCCGACCCCTCGACCCAACGGCGCACGATGCGGGCGGGCACGCCGGCCACCACGCAGCGGTCGGGGACCTCGCCCCGCACGACCGCCCCCGCCGCCACCACGACGTGCTCGCCGATCTGCGCGCCGGGGAGGATCACCGCGTTGGCGCCGAGCCAGCTGCCCGAGCCGATGCGTACCGCCGCCTCGGTGGGCCACTGCCGCCCGATCGGCGCGTCGGGGTCCTCATAGCTGTGGTTCTGGTCGGTGATGTAGACGTAGGGGCCGGTCTGAATGTCGTCTCCCATGACGATCTCCCAGTGTCCGACGATGTGCGACCCCCGCCCGATGAGGCAGCGGCTGCCGATGGACACGACGGGATCCGTCGGCATCTCCTGGCCCGGTGCCATCCCGGCGGTGATGCACGCGCCGGGGCCCACGATGGTCTCGGCACCGATGTGGATCTTGTGCTCGTTGTAGATGGCGCCCTGGGGGAACAGCAGGCAGGCCCCGCGGCCCATCCGCCCGAAGCGGCGGCCCCGCGGGTCGTCGGGACCGATCGCCCCGAGGTCGGCGGCCCCCTCCCAGGCGGCGTGGACGAGCCGGGAGAGCGCGCGACGCAACGGTCGGGGAAGGGAGCGGGCCCAGCTCACGCGGGAATGGTAGGCGGACCCGCCGACGGCCCGTGACGGGGCGCCGTGAGGATCGCGGGGGCTGTTCGGTAAACTCCCATTGTGCAGCCCCCTCCCGCGGACGGCGGCTCCGACCCCGCGCCGACCCCGGGCTCTCCGGAACGCTCCGGGCTGGACCGCCGGCAGTTCCTGCGGCTCTCCGCGTTCGGTGCGGTCGGGCTGGCCGGCACCAGCCTGAGCAGGACGCGCGGCAAGGGGCGCGTGCCGGCCCACGCACGCCACCACACCCCCAAGCAACTCCCCGCCGTCGTCGACGCCACGCTGCCGAGCGGAGTCGTCGCGCCGACCGCGCCCTGGCTGATCGCCGAGAACGCGAAGCCGGGCACGCTCAACTGGATCTGCAACCACGTGCAGCCCGACCACGCCATCGAGGGTTTCGCCAGCCAGGTCAGCGCGGTGCCCGGCGACGACGTCGCGCTCTTCATCAACACGACGGCGAGCGCGGTCCAGGTCCAGGCCTACCGCATGGGCTACTACCAGGGTCTCGGCGGCCGTCTGGCCTGGCAGAGCGACTTCGTCCCGGCCCGCGCCCAGCCGGCCCCCGTGGTGACGTCCGCCGGCACGGTCAGCTGTCCGTGGACACCGACCATGATGCTCAGCATCACCACGGACTGGCTCCCCGGGAGCTACCTCCTCAAACTGGTCGGCAGCGGAGGCGAGGAGCAGTTCGTGCCACTCACCATCCGCAACGACGCCTCCATGGCGTCCTACGTGATCATGAACAGCGTCACCACCTGGCAGGCCTACAACCTCTGGGGCAACTACAGCCTCTACTACGGCCCCGGCGCCGGGGGAGGACAGACCTTCGCCAACCGAGCCCGCGTCGTGTCCTTCGACCGCCCCTACCCCCAGAAGTGGGCCTCGGGCGCGGCGGACTTCGTCGGCAACGAGCTCCCCATGCTGATGCACCTCGAGAGCCTCGGTCTCGACCTGACCTACTGGACCGACGTCGACCTGCACGCCCGGCCGGAGCTGCTCGCCAACCACCGCTGCCTCTTCAGCCTGGGGCACGACGAATACTGGTCCCAGGCCATGCGCCAGGGTGCGGCCCAGGCCAACGCGAACGGCGTCAACCTGGCCTTCCTCGGCGCCAACGCCTGCTACCGCCAGATCCGCCTGGAGCCCTCCTCGGTCGGGCCCAACCGGCTCCAGGTCTGCTACAAGAGCGCCGCGGAGGACCCGATGGCGTCACACGAGCCCTCGCTGACCACGGTCAACTGGGCCCAGGCGCCGGTCAACGACCCCGAGTCGACCCTCATCGGCTCCATGTACCAGTCGGTGGGGGCGGTGGCCGACATGGTGGTGACGGACGCGTCGTCGTGGTTCTACGACGGCTGCAACCTCAAGGACGGGCACGCGTTCCCGAAGGTGATCCTCGGGGAGTACGACCGATACGTCCCGTCCTATCCGGGCCCGCGCAACGCCGACGTGCTGGCCCACTCCCCCGTCCCCGGGCAAGGCAACTGGTCCGACGTCACCTACTACACCGCTCCGGGCAACGGGGGCGGTGTCCTGGCCAGCGGGTCGGCCAGCTTCGTCGGTCAGATCTCGACGACCGGGGTGATCCCGCCCATCGTCATCCCCGGCCCGATCCCCGGCGTCTCCGACGTGTTCCGTCGGGCCATGGAGAACGTCTACGCGCGCTTCGGGCTGGGCCCTGCCAGCTCCTACGGTGCGTCGACCGGCAACTGGTCCGCGGTCTACACCGGGTCGGCCGCCGCGGCACGCAGCGCGGCCGGCACCCCATCTGCCTGACGCGCCCCCGACACCCGTCGGGGGTGCCACCACTCGCGGCGTCGGCCCACCTACGATTGACCCACAGAAATGGGGAACACCGACGAATTCCGCTCCCGGGCGCGACCGCCGCTCGTGTGGAGCGTGCTGGCGGTCGCCGGACTCGCAGGCCTTGTGCTGAGCGCGTGCTCCTCCGCGCCACCGCACCAGGCCGCGGCGAAGGTCGTGCCCGATCCGACCACCACCACCACGACCACCACGCCGCCGGGGCCGCCGTGCCCGCTCACCGGGTTGCCCGCCCCGTTCGGCGTCCCCCAGCGGCCCGCCATGGCGGTCAAGATCGACAACTACCCCGACGGCCGCCCCCAGGCGGGCCTGGACCAGGCCGACATCGTGTTCGAGGAGCCGGTCGAGGGCGGCATCACCCGCTACGCCGCGGTGTTCCAGTGTAAGAACGTGGCCCTGATCGGCCCGGTCCGCTCCGCCCGCAACATCGACATCGGCATCCTCGGGCAGCTGGGGAGCCCGCTCTTGGCGCACGTCGGCGGCATCAACCCGGTGCTGGCCAACATCAACGCCTCCCCGATCGTCAACGTCGACCTGGGGGCGAGCGACTCGCTGCAGGTCCACCCCGCCGGCCGGACGTCGCCCGACGCGGACTTCACCACGACCGGCATCGTGTACGGCACGCACCCGACCATGACGACGCCGCCGGCGCCCCTGTTCACCTACTCGGTCGAGCCCCAGGGGGGGAATCCCGTCTCCACCGTGAACATCCCCTTCTCGGGCACCTCCAACGTCACCTGGAAGTGGAACAGCACCACCAACACCTTCCAGCGCTTCTACAACGGGACGACGCCGGACATGCTGGCCGACGGCGCGCAGAACCAGACGCCCAACGTCGTCGTGCAGAACGTGCAGGTGGGCTACGGGCCCTGGGCCGAGAACTCCGGCGGCGGCCTCGAGGTGCAGGCCGACCTCTACCCCGACGCCAGCGGCACGGCCACGGTCTTCCGCAACGGGTACGCCATCCCGGCCACCTGGCACCGCGCCGCGCTCGGGTCGCCGACCGTGTACACGAACGCGTTCGGCGTGCCCATCCCGCTGATCCCGGGGACCACCTGGGTCGAGCTGGTACCCAGCACGATCCCGGTCACCACGACGCCCTAGCGCGGACACGCTCGACGGCGGGCTGGGCGGCTTCCGTGCCACCACCGCCAGCAGCAGGCAGTCCTCGGCGGCGGCGAACACGCCCGGGTGCGCGCTGGCCTCCGCCTCGTCGAAGACCCCCGACGCCGCGCCAGCGCGCATGAGGTTGAGGCCCTTGCACTCGGTCACGTCGAAGCCGGCCCGCTCGAGCTTGGCGACCAGTTGGCCCGCGGCGTACTCGATCTTGTGGTCGTGGTTCATGGGCTCGTCCGAGCGCAGGCGCCACAGCGGGCCGTTCGGCGTATCGAGGCAGAACCAGCCACCCGGGGCGAGCACCCGGAACGCCTCGCGCACCGACGGCGTCCCCGTCGACCTCGCTGACGTGCTCAATGGACTGGCCGCTGTAGACGAGGTCGAACGAGCCGTCCTCGTAGCGGCCGAGGTCGACCATGGAATGGAAGGCGAACTCGACCGGCCCGAGCTCGGACTGCACGGCCTCACCGGCCGAACCGCCCTGGTAGATCTCGTCGCGCTCGGAGACCGGGAGGTCGACGACGACCAGCCGCTCGAAGGGATAGGGGTAGCCGAGGTGCACGAGCGCCCCATCGGGCAGGCCCTGGTGGGTCCCGCCCAGGTCCAGGATGCGGGCGGCTCGCGGGAGGCCGGCCACGAACTCGCTGCGGCTGACGTGCATGGAGAGCAGCACGTTGCCGATCGGCACGCGGCGGCGGAACTCCTCGGAATGGGCCAGTGCCTCCGCCACCCCCCGCCGAGACAGCTCGCCGCTGGCCAGCTTGCGCGTGTAGTCGGCCCCGCCCTCGGGGTCGGGCTCGCGGTCGAGGACCACGTTGAAGGCCATCCGCACCGACTGCTTGGGCGGCAGGTAGCGGAAGGGCACGCGTGGGCACGGCGCGGTCGAAGACTCGGTAGGCGCGTCGCTTCCACTCCCGGGCCGGCATCACACCATTGTGGCTGGCGCCCGGACTCCCCCCGTCCGAGAGGGCCGGAGTGCTAGGACTCGAGCGAGATGGGCATGTCGTCGGGGTCGAGGGCACCCTCGACGAGGGTCAGGTCGGCACCCTCGTCCTTGGGGGCCAGGTGCTCGCGCACCCGGTCGTTGATCTCGGCCATCAGCTGGGGGTTCTCCGAGAGGAACGTCTTCACGTTCTCCCGGCCCTGGCCGAGCTGCTCGCCCTCGTAGGTGAACCAGGCGCCCGACTTCTTGATGAACCCGAGCTCGACCGCGACGTCGAGGAGCGAGCCCTCGCGGCTGATCCCCTTGCCGTACATGATGTCGAACTCGGCCTGCTTGAACGGCGACGAGCACTTGTTCTTGACGACCTTGACCCTGGTGCGGTTGCCGACCACGTCGGCCCCGTCCTTGATCGCCTCGATCCGGCGGATGTCGAGGCGTATGGAGGAGTAGAACTTCAGCGCGCGGCCACCGGGGGTGACCTCGGGTGAGTTGTGCACCACGACGCCGTCCACGAGGTAGTTGTGGCTGTCCTCGACCTCGATGTCGAAGCGCCGCATTGATCGGGTCGGGGGCTTGACGTGGATGTCGGTCACCGGGAGGGCCACCAGCTCGTGCCGCATCGGCGTGAAGTGGGGCTCCACGGCGAAGCGGCCCCGGTAGGCGGGGAGCAACTTGTAGTCCATGCTCGGGTGCACGAAGGGGGCGATGAGCGCGTGGAGCTTCGCGGTCTCGTCGTTGGAGAAGACCAGGAGAGCCTTCTTCGCCGCGCCAGAGGCAACCAGCTTCGCTCGGATGCCCCAGGTGTCGGCCAGATACTCCACCAGGCGCTCGCGGGTGGCCGGTTCCATCGCCTCGACACAGATGGTCGCCCGACCGGTGAGTTGGGCCGTTCGGCTCTGCGCCCCCTTCGAGCGGACGGTGAAGTTCGCGTCGTCCATGTACCAGAGCGCGAGCGACAGAGGCGAGAGGCTCTTCAGGTACTCGGCATCGAAGACCTTCTTCTTGCCGGCGTAGACGCCCTGACGGAGAGGAGCCAGTTCGGGCAGTGGCTGGAAGTCGTAGGTCACGACACCGTCGGCGCGGACATGGCGGCTGGACCCGATGTTGGCGAACAGCGAGGCCTTCCAGTCGGCGTAAGGCGTCTGCTTCTCACAGTGGCTGTACCGGAACCGGGCCGCGTGGCCGCTGCGCGTCGGAGACACGGCGCCATCGCCCATGAGCGTGCCGCGGAGCGCCTCCCATTGGAAGTCCGACAGGTAGTGCGGCAGGGCTTCGAGTACCCGGTCACCGACCTTCAGCTCGCCGGCCTCACACCATCCCCCGGGTGTGCGGATGAGGTGATTCGAGGTGCAGGCCAATTGGGCCCTGCCGTTCTTCGCGGGCTTGGCCACCGTGATCTGCAGGAACTGATCGGTATTCCCGTTGTCGAACCAGTTCACGACCTTCTTGGGCACGATCGCTCCCGCCACCGGGTCGTAGGACAGCACCTCGACAGGAAGACGCTGGTTGACGATCTTCCCGATCTTCTCCGTGCTGCCGTCGGCCAGGACGACGCGGGCGCCATAGGAGAAGCATCCGTACATCACGCCGATTTTTTCCCGCAGCTGGTTGATGAAGACGGCGATGGTGCTGGACTTCGAGAGCGTCCCGGTCAGCTTGCGCAGGGCCTGGGACATCAGGCGCGCCTGGAGGCCGACGTGGGTGTCGCCCATTTCCCCTTCGATCTCGGCCCGCGGCGTCAGGGCCGCCACCGAGTCGATGACCAGGACGTCGAGCGCGCCGGAGCGGATGAGCATGTCGGCGATCTCGAGCGCCTGCTCGCCGGTGTCGGGCTGCGAGATGAGGAGGTCGTCGACGTTCACCCCGATGGCCCGCGCGTAGACCGGGTCCATGGCGTGTTCGGCATCGATGTAGGCGCAGATCCCGCCGTTGCGCTGCGCCTCGGCCACCACGTGCATGGCCAGGGTCGACTTGCCCGACGACTCGGGCCCGTAGATCTCGACGATGCGGCCCCGCGGGAGACCGCCGATGCCCAGCGCGAGGTCCAGTGAGAGCGCGCCGGTGGGGATGGACTCGATGTTCATGGACAGGTTGTCGCCCATGCGCATGACCGAGCCCTTGCCGAACTGCTTCTCGATCTGGCCCAGCGCGGCGTCAAGCGCCTTGTCCCGTTCCGTCTCGGCCATCTCTCTCTCCTCCATGTGTGCTCTGTGACTTCTTGCGACCTGTCCGGCCTCGATGAGTGCCGTAGCGGTGACCCTACGGCGGGGGTGTGACGGACCCGCCGGCGCTGCCGTTGGCATCATAACGAACATGTGTTCGTAGGCCGCGGACCCTCCGCGGAAGGAGGGACCGCCCGGAGAACGGTCGCCTCCCCCGCCCGGCGGGCGACCCCGCGTGACCCCCGCGTGACGCCGAGCGCGCGCCGGCCGCGTGCGAAGCTGACAGGTCCCCCCGCACACAGCGAGAGAAGAGAGGGTTCCCGGTGTTCGAGAGACGGCTGCTGGCCGGCGCCCTGCTGACGGGCGCCCTGCTGGCCGGCGCCCTGGTCGAGGCGCCCGCGGGCGCAGCCTCCACCTCCTCCCCGAACGCGTCGGCGCTCTACCAGCAGGCCATCGCCTCGACCCGTTCGTGGTCCGTCCACTACGCCTCGGTGTCGACGCAGTCCAAGGTGACCCTCATGGTGAGCGGTGACGCCGGCCCGGCCTCGGGGTCCCAGACGGTCGCCACCGGCACGGCTCCCGCGGCCGACAGCACCACCATCGTGGTGATCGGCGGGACCACCTTCGTCAAGGGCAACGCGGGTGGGCTCCAGAACCTGGCCGGCCTGAGCGCGACGCAGGCGATCGCCGCCGCGGGGCAGTGGATCGCGTTCTCCACCGACAATGCCGCGTTCGCCCAGGTCGTCGTCGGCGTCCGCTCCCTCGACGTCGCCCACGAGCTCGCGCTGAAGGGTCCGCTGACGCTCGGGCAGCCCCGCACGCTCGACGGACACACGGTCGAGGCCATCAAGGGGACCCAGTCCTTCGGGCGTACGGTCCAGCACGTCGTGCTCTACGTCCGCGCCCGGGGCCCGCACGTCCCGGTGGAGGAGGACTCGGTCGGCGCCAACGGCAAGCCGAGCGCCGCCGAGCACGTGACCTACTCGAAATGGGGCGAGACCGTTAGGCCGAAGGCCCCGTTGGCCACCATCACGATCGGTCCCGTAAGCGCCGTCTGACCTGGGCCGGGCACCCCCCGACCGCGCCAGGCGCGGCGGGCGTGGGAGGATGTGGCCTGTCCCCACACCGGTCCAGCTGGCGCATTGCGCGGCGAGGCCCGCGCCCCAGGAGAGTGACCATGCGCCCCCTGCGCCACATCCCCGTACGCCGCACCGCGGCCGTCGCCATGGGCGGCGCCGCGTTCGCCGCGTTCGCCGCCCTCGCCGCGGCACCGTCCATGGCCGGAGCCGCCAGCCCGCCGAGCGCCCAGTCCGAGTACCAGGCGTCGATCAAGGCGGCGACCAGCCAGGGCGTGCACTTCTCCTCCAACGCGGCCCAGGGTGGTGTCTCCATCACGGTGACCGGGGACACGGGCGCCACGTCGGGCGCGCAGACGCTGACGGTGAAGAAGGGATCGCTCACCGAGCACGTGAGCGCCATGGTGGTCGGGTCGACTGGATACGTGAAGGGCAACGCCACGGCCCTCCACAACGTCATCGGCCTGACGAACGCCCAGTCCAAGAAATACGCGGGGACCTGGCTCTCCTTCCCGACGTCCAACGCCGGTCTGGCCCAGTTGGTCAGCGGGCTGTTGAACTCCCAGGTGGCCAGCGAGCTGCAGATGACCGGCCCCTACAGCTACGGCAAGGCCACGACGGCCGGCGGCAAGCACGCGCTGGTCATCCACGGTTCGGTCAGCACCCAGAGCGGGACCAGCGTCCCGGTCGACTTGTACGTCAGCGCCAGCGGCGCGCCGTTGCCCATCCAAGAGGTCACCAATCCCGGCACATCCGGGGGGTCGACGGCGCTCCATGGCACGGTCTCGTTCTCCCGCTGGGGCCAGAAGACCAGCCTCAAGGCTCCCGCGAAGTCCTTCTCGCTGCTGAAGCTGGCCCCGCCCTCCACGTCGGGCGCCACCTCCACCACCGGGGGGTAGTCCGAGTGCCGGCGCGCCTCGAGGCCGCCCGGGGCGACATCACGGCCGAACGGGTCGACGCGGTCGTCAACGCGGCCAACCAACACCTACGCGGCGGCGGTGGCGTCGACGGCGCCATCCACCGGGCCGCCGGGGCGGATCGGCTGCAGGCGGCCTGCCGGGCGATCGGAACCTGCCCGCCCGGCCACGCCGTGGTCACCGACGGCTTCGACCTGCCGGCGCGCTTCATCATCCACACCGTGGGTCCGGTCTGGCACGGTGGCACTGCGGGCGAGCCCGAGACGCTCGCGGCGTGCTACCGGAGCGCGCTCGCCGTCGCCGACGAGGTGGGCGCCCGGTCCGTCGCCTTCCCGGCCATCTCGACCGGTGTGTTCGGCTATCCCCTCGAGCAGGCGGCCGAGGTCGCCGTGACAACCGTCCGCGCGGCGGACACCGACGTCACCCTGGTCCGCTTCGTCGCCTTCGACGCCGCGACCCTCGGGCACTACGGAGCGGTTGCTCGCGCCGGGTCAGGACGAGAGGTCGTAGACGGTCACGCCGCCCACCGTCTTGGCCGTGAAGTGTGCCTCGACCCACGACGTGATCTGCGAGGCGTCGTTGCTCGAGCCGCCCGCGCCACCCGGGCCACCCGGGCCACCACCCCGCCCGCCGGCGATGAAGTAGTGGACCTTGCCCTCTGACACGTACTTCTCGAACTGGGCCAGCGTGGGCGCAGGATCGGTGCCGTTGAACCCTCCGATGGCCATGACCGGTTCGCCGCTGGCCAGCTGGTAGCCGGCGGCCGAGTTGGCGCTGACCGTCGCCGCGGCCCAGGTGTACCGGGTGGCGCCCGACTGGAGCAGCTTGGTCAGTGCCGGGTTCGACTGGCTGGCGTTCAAGATCCCGCCGGGACCGCCGCCACCGAAGGCGCGGCCCGTACCGGCTCCGCCGAAGGCACGGCCGGTGCCAGCGCCACCGAACGACGGGGCCGCGCCGCCACCGAAGCCGCCGCCCGGGAAGGCACCGGCGCCGGTCCCCGTCCCTGTCCCCGTTCCACCGGGGAAGGCGCCACCCGGGAAGCCACCGCCGGGCGCCGCCGCCCGGGAAGGCGCCGCCGGCCGCACGGCCGAACCCACCGGGACCGCCGGGGAAGCCGCCGCCGGGGAAGCCGCCACCGGGCCGCCGACCACCGGCCGGGGTCGGGGTCACCGACGGGATGGCGCCGTTGTGCGGCGTGGCCGCGGTGGCGACCGTCGAGAAGAGGGGTGCGGCCAGCGCCGCACCGAGACCGAGCACGGCCACGAGGCCCACCGCGAGCTTGGGCACCGACCGCAGCGAGCGGCAGGGCCAGGATGGCCACGACACCCAGTGCGCCGGCCACCGCGACGAAGGGTCGCAGAGCGGGGAACCAGTCCGCCGTGCGCCCGAGGAGCAGGTAGCTCCAGACCACGGTGGCGGCCAGGCCCGCGGCCAGGCCGATCGCGGCCCACCCAGCGGTCACGGCGCTGCCACAGGCCCATGGTGGCGATCCCCACCAGCCCGCCGAGCGGCGCGGCCAATGCCACGAGGTAGTAGGGGTGGATGATGCCCTGGGCCATGCTGATGACGAGACCGGTGCAGACGAGCGAGCCGCCCCACAGCAGCAACGCGGCGCGCTCGCGGTCGGTCCGCCGGGCCCGGATGGTGACGGCGAGCAGGACGGCGCCCATCACGAGCGCTCCGGGCAACAACCACGACATCATGTTGCCGAACTCGCCGTTGAAGAGGCGCGTCAAGCCCGTGGGACCCCACATGCTCCCGCCGGCGCCCGTCCGGGCGCCCCCGACGCTGCCGGTCTCGTTGCCGGTGATCCGGCCGAAGCCGTTGTAGCCGAAGATGAGGTTCAAGATGTTGTTGTCCTGCGACCCGCCGATGTAGGGGCGATCGGCGGCCGGTGTGAGGACGACCGCGGCCACCCACCATCCGGCGGCAACCAGCACCGAGACGCTCATCACCGCGACCTGCCACACCCGCCGCCACCATCCCGTGGGGGCGGCGAGCAGGTAGACGACGGCCATGACCGGGAGGATCAAGAAGGCCTGCATCATCTTGGTGATGAAGCCGAAGCCCACCAGAGCCCCGGCGAGGACGAGCCACTTGGTCTGCGCCCGCTCCAGGCCCCGCATGGTGGCGTACAGCGCGCCGGCGAGCAGCAGGGCCAGCATGGCGTCGGGGTTGTTGTAGCGGAACATCAAGGCGGCCACCGGCGTCAGCGCCACGACCGCGCCGCCGAGGAGCGCCGCCTGCGCGCTGAACCAGCGCCGCACCGACAGGTAGACGATGCCTACGGTGGCCACGCCCTCGAGAGCCTGCGGTGCCAGCACGCTCCACGAGTTGAGCCCGAAGATGCGGGCCGAGATCTCCATCGGCCACAAGAACGCGGGCGGCTTGTCGACGGTGATGAAGTTGGAGGAGTCCGACGACCCGAAGAAGAAGGCCTTCCAACTCTTGGTGCCGGCCTGCACGGCCGCCGAGTAGAAGGAGTTGCCCCAGCCGCTGGCGCCGAGGTCCCACAGGTAGAGGACGGCCGTCGCCACGAGCAGGGTGATGAGGGCGGGCCGCACCCAGGGAGCGTCGCTCTCCTTGCCGCGCACGAAGCGGCCCACGGGGCCACGCCGCGGCCCGGGCGGCCAGCTCGACGCGGGCGGCGCGCGCCGTCGACCGCGCCGGACTGGGCGGCGTCGAGCTGCGCCGGCGGATCGAGCACCGCCACGGAGCCGTCGGGGGCGGGCGTGAGGTCCGTCATCGTGACGCCTCCATGGGGTCGGCACCCGGAGGGGCGCTGGGTCGGAAGATCCAGGCCCGCAAGACCGCGAACCGGAAGACGGCGGCAATGACATTGGCCACGGTGAGCGCCACGCAGCTCGGGCAGGAGGGCTCCGGGAGCCACCCACTGCGCGAGGAGCAGGGCCACGGTCGTGAAGGCGAGGCTCACGGCGTAGAGCCCCCCGGCGACGGCGAGGAGCCGGCCGCGCCGCGCCTGCCCGTCGGTGCCGCGGGAGAGCTCACGGTGCACCGCCGTGTTGAACAGGGTGGCGATCGCCATGGCGACCGCGTTGGCGCCGAGGGCGCCGAGGAGCGGTTGCCAGGCCACGAAGAGGAAGAGGTAGCCCACGGTGGACACCACGCCCACGCCGGCGAAGCGCAGGAGCTGGTCGGCCGCCACCTCGTTGGAGCGGACGCGGCGCAGGCCCTTGGGCCGCCGGACCAGCATCCGCCACACGCCGCGCAGGTCGTCGGCCGCGGTCGACACGATCTGCACCCGCGAGTCGGGGTCGTCGACCCAGTCGACGGGGACCTCGCCGATGCGCAGGCCGAGCCGCTCCGCAGTGACCAAGAGCTCGGTGTCGAAGAACCACTCGTTGTCCTCGACGAGGGGCAGCAGCTTCTCCGCCGCGTCCCGGCGCAGCGCCTTGAACCCGCACTGCGCGTCGCTGAACCGGCCGCGCAGCGTCAACTTGAGCAGAAGGTTGTAGGCCCTCGAGATGAGCTCGCGCTTGGGACCGCGCACGACGTGCGCGCCCCGGGCCAGGCGCGACCCGATCGACACGTCGCGGTGGCCCGACAGCAGGGGGGCGACGAGGGGGAGGAGGGCGGACAGGGAGGTGGAGAGGTCGACGTCCATGTAGGCCACCACCGGGGCATCGCTGGTCGACCAGGCCGCCCGCAGCGCATAGCCCCGCCCCTTGCGGGGCAGGTGCACGGCCGCCACACCCGGCAGGCTCGACGCCAGAGCGAGCGCGACACGGTAGGTGTCGTCCGTGCTCGCGTTGTCCACCACCGTCACGAGCGCCCGGAAGGGGAACGACTCGTCGAGGAACGTGCGCAGCTCCATGATCCTCTCGGCCAACTGGGGCGCCTCGTTGTAGACGGGGACGACGATCTCGACGTCCACCGGGGTCCGGCGGGGGTCGACGTCGACCTCGAATTCGGCCAGGGCGGTCATGGCACGCATGGTGCCGGGCCAGCCTCCGGGCTCACTCAGGGTCGGCTGTGGGCCCGGTGTGAAAGCTCGTCGGCGGTTGGCCGAACGTGCTCAGGCTGCAGGTCCGGGGGTCTCCCCCACCGGGACCTGGCCGGCGGCCGATTCCGGCGCGTGGTCCGGTGTGGGACCTCCGTCCGCGTTCGGGTCCCGGTCGGCCTCATGGCTCGGCTCCTGCGCGAGGGCCTGGTGCTCCCCGAGGCCCTCGTCCGACTCCCGCCCATCAACGCCCTCGGGGAGACTCATGGGGAGGCGGACGGTCACCGCCATGCCGTGGCCGGGTGAGGAGGACGCGGTGACCGTGCCCCCGTGGAGGTGCACGATGGCCCAGACGATGGAGAGCCCGAGGCCGCTGCCCCCACTGGTGCGGGCTCGAGCGGGGTCCGCCCGGTAGAAGCGCTCGAAGACACGCTGTGCATCTTCGGCCGGCATGCCGGGCCCCGTGTCCTTTACCTCCAGCTCGGCTGCGTCGCCGACCTGGTCCACCCGCACGGTCGCGGTGGTCCCGGGTGGCGTGTGCGCCCGCACGTTGGCGAGCAGGTTGTCGACCACCTGGCGCAGCCGATCCTGGTCGCCGATCACTTCGACGGGATGGGCCGCCCAGAAGCGCACCGGCCACTCGGGCCCGACGGCCGTGGCGGTGCGGACGGCGTCCGAGGCCAGCGAGACGAGTTCGACGGGGACCTTCTTCAGGGGCACTCCCTCGTCCAGCCGGGCCAGCGTGAGCAGATCGCTGACGAGTCGGTCCATGCGCGCCGTCTCGGCGCGGATGCCGGACATCACCCGCGGCAGATCGTCGGCCTGCTCGCCGGCCCCGCGCTCGAACAACTCGGCGTAGGCCGACACGGCGGCGATGGGCGTGCGGAGCTCGTGTGATGCGTCGGCCACGAATTGGCGCAGGTGCCGGTCGGACTCCTTCAGGCGCTCCTCGGATGCGAGCCGGCGGTGAAGGCCGCCTGGATCCGCTCCAGCATGACGTTGAGGGCCCGGGCCAGCCGGCCGACCTCGGTCGACTGCTCCGCACCCGGGCACGCGCTGGTCGAGGTTGCCGGCGGCGATGGAGTCGGCCGTCGCCTCCACGTCCTCCAGCGGGCGCAGACCCAGACGGACCAGCCACCAGCCCGCGCCGAGGGCGAACACGAGGGCTCCCGCCGTCACCGCCAACTCAATGAGGAAGAGCGTGTGCAGTGTGCTGGTCTGGTCGACTGAGTCGGCTGGGCCTGCACCGGCACGTCCCCGTGAGGAACTGCCCTGGGTCTTGTCGCCCGCACGCGGAACGCCGGGTCCGTCGGCCGCGATGGAACCCGTGGTGAAGTACGCCACCTGGGACCCGTCGGGCTGGGTGGTGAATCCGGTGATGGGTGCTCGGGAGCTGCGGGCTGTACGCGTGGTTGCCGACGTAGGCCGGGCACTCGAGGCCATTGACGATCGACCCGCTCTGGTTCACCACGGCGATGTAGTTGATGCCCGACGACGTTCGGCGAAGCCATCACCGCCTCCGTTGAAGCCGGCGACCCGCCTTCCCCACCGGGCCTTGCCGCCGAATCCGCCGCTCCGGGGTGACGGGCACGACGACGTTGCCGGTCGCCACGTCGACGGGCACGTCGGGACGGTGCTGCGCCAGCTGTTGGTCGACCTGGTTGTAGAGCGACGAGCGCAGCGCCGAGTAGGTGGCGAAGTCGGCCACGACGAGCGCGACGATGGAGATCGCCCCGACTGCGAGCAGGAGCCGGAGCCGCAGGGACACTCAGGCTGCTCCGTTGGAGGCTTCGGGCTCGCGCAACGTGTAGCCGACCAGGCGGATGGTGTGGATCAGGGGAGGCCCGAACTTCTCGAGCTTCTTGCGGAGGTAGCTCACATAGGTCTCGACGACGTTCCCGTCGCCGCCGAAGTCGTAGTGCCACACGTGGTCGAGGATCTGCGCCTTCGACAGGACGTGGCGTGGATTGAGCATGAAGTAGCGCAGCAGGTTGAACTCCGTCGCCGTGAGGTTGATCGCGTTGCCGGCGCGGCGCACCTCGTGCGCGCTCTCGTCGAGCTCAACGTCGGAGAAGCGAAGGATCCCGTCGTCCTCGGGCTCGTAGCCCGTCCGGCGCAGGATGGCGTGCACGCGGGCGATCACCTCGGCGAGTGCGAAGGGCTTGGTGACGTAGTCGTCTCCCCCGACGGTGAGCCCGGCCAGCTTGTCCTGCAGCGTGTCACGCGCCGTGAGGAACAGCACGGGCACCCTGAGGCCGTCGGAGCGGAGCCGGCGGGTCACCTCGAGCCCGTCGAGGTCGGGCAGCATCACGTCGAGGATCACGAGGTCGGGAGGATCCTCCTGGGCCTGGGCGAGCGCCTTGCGCCCCGTCATGGCCTCGTCGACGGTGAAGCCCTCGTAGCGCAGCGACGTCGCCACCGCGTCGACGATCGAGGGCTCGTCGTCCACCACCAGGACACGGGGTCCGTTATCGGTCTTCACAGGTCATACCTCCCTGCCCCACAGGGTCGCACCGGCGACTCCCCGTCAAGTGTGGCCCCGCTGTGGGCCCCCTGTGAACGCGGGTGCTCAGGCCGTGTCGGCGTCGAGAGCGCGTCGCAGCAGGTCAAGAGCCGAAATGGCCCCGTACTGGCGCACGCGCTCCCGGTCCCCGGGCAGGCGCAATTGGCGCGTCTCGGTCGGCCTCCCCGGGACGGAGAGCCCCACGAAGATCGTCCCTGGCGCCACGCCCTCCTGGTCGTCGGGGCCGGCCACCCCGGTGATGCCCAGGCCCACGTCCGCTCCGGTCACCCGTGCCGCACCCTCGGCCATGGCCGCCGCCGCCGCTTCGGTGACCACCGGCCCGGCGGGCACCCCGAGGACGTCGAACTTGACCTGCGAGTCATAGGCCACGACGCCGCCGCGGAACCAGGCCGATGCACCCGCCACGTTGACCAGTCGGGACGAGATGAGCCCGCCGGTGAGCGACTCGGCCACACCGAAGGTCAGGCCGCGTGCAATCAGACGCGACGCGACCGCCACCTCCATCGACTCGTCGTCGGTCCCGAAGACGATGTCGCCCAGGCGCTCCTCGATGGCGCGGCGGACCTCGACCTCTTCCTTGTCCAGCAGTGCGGTGACCTCACCGAGGGTGCGGGCGCGCGCCGTGATCCGCACCTTGATCCCTTCGATCCCCGACGCGAGGAAGGCGAGCGTGACCTCGCCGCCCGCATCGAGCGCGTCGATGCGGTCCTGGAGGGACTCGGCGAGACCGGACTCGCTCGCCCCCCAGGTGCGAAGGACACGGCTGGCGATCACGCCCTCCTCGCCGTTCTCCAGCATGCGGGCGCGCAGGTCGGGCAGGATGGCGCGCTCGAACATCTCGGCCATCTCGTAGGGGACGCCCGGAACCGCGTAGACCACCTTGTTCCCCAGGGGGCAGATGAGCCCGGGCGCGGTGCCACCCGCCTGGGGGATCACGGTGGCTCCCCGGGGCACATCGGCCTGCCGCGCGTTGTTGGCTGACATGGTGCGGCCCCGGGCCTCGAAGAAGCCGGCGATGCGATCGACGATCTCGGGGTCCCGGACCAGCTCGACCCCCATGACCTCCGCGATCGCCTCCCGGGTGATGTCGTCCTGGGTCGGTCCGAGGCCGCCGCACATGATGACGCCGTCGCTGCGGGCCAAGGCCGTGCGCAGGGCCAGGGTCATCCGATCGTGGTTGTCGCCCACGGCCTGGTGGAAGTGGGAGGACACGCCGTTGGCCGCGAGGCGGTCCCCCAGCCAGGCCGAGTTGGTGTCGGCGATCTGACCCAGCAGCAGCTCGGTGCCGACCGCGACGATCTCGATCCTCACGGCCGAGACCTTAGAGGTCGCCGGCGGCATGCCTCAGAATTCGCGGCATGTCTGAACTGAGACGGACGACCGTGCTGTCGAGCGGCCGGGTGTCGACCGATTCAGGCGCCGTCCGCCGCAGCGGCCGGCCGGCCGATGGCGCGGCGGCCGTCGAGCAGGTACTCGGCACCGGTGTAGAGGGTGAGCGCGGCAGGCGAACCAGATCGTGGCGACCTGGAGGGTGTGCTGGTGCGCGAGCGGCGGGATGATGCACGTGCCGACGGCGATGTCCTGGACCAGCGTCTTCAGCTTGGCGGACTTGCGAGCCGGGATGGAGATGCCGCGCCGGCCGACCCACGACCGGTAGAGCTGCATGCCGACCTCGCGGATAGCGATGAGGATGACGGGCAGCCAGGGCAGGTGTCCCTGGGCAGCCAGCGTCACGAGGGCACCGAGGACGACGGCCTTGTCGGCCAGCGGGTCGAGGAAGGCCCCCGAGCGCGTGGTGCCGTGGCGACGGGCCATGTAGCCATCGAGCCCGTCGCTGCCGGCGAGGACGAGGCCGACGACGACGTTGATCCAGGACGCACCCCAGGCGATCAACATCAGCACATAGACGGGAGCCGCGAGCAGCCGGGCGACCGTCACCGCGTTGGCCGGCGTGACGAGGGCGCTGGGTCCGAAGGTGAACCCGGGGTGGCCGGCGGCGTGCTCGTGGGTGGCGTCGCTCATGCCGGCACCGGATCCCGATCGCCGGCGGGCAGGCCGTGGAGGTCGGGCCCCTCCGCGGCGGTGATGACGACGTCGACGAGGCTGCCCACCCGGAGGTCGTCCGGGAGGTGCACCACGCCGTCGATCTCGGGGGCCTCGTGCACGGTGCGGCCCTGGCCCGGCGAGTCGACCAGAACCCGGCGGACCGCTCCGATCAGGCGGTCGCGCTTGGCGGCGGTGATGGCATCTTGGAGCTCGGCGCATTCGCGCAGGCGCTCCAAGGCGAGCTCGGCCGGGATCTGCTCACCGAGCCCGGCGGCGTGCGTGCCCTCCTCGTTGGAGAACGAGAAGAAACCCGCCCAGTCGAGCTGGGCATCGGCGAGGAACTGGAGGAGGAGGTCGTGGTCGCGCTCGGTCTCCCCGGGGTAGCCGAGGATGAACGAGGAGCGGAACGTCGCGTCGGCGTCGGCAGCCCTGATGTCGGCGATGCGGCGGAGAAAGCGCTCGCCGTCGCCCCAACGACGCATGCGGGCGAGCAGTGGTCGCGAGACGTGCTGCAGCGACAGATCGAAGTAGGGAACGCCCGTCTGCAGGACTGCGTCGATCAGCTCGTCGGTCAGTCCGGACGGGTAGAGGTACAGCAGTCGGGTGCGCTCGACCCGGGCCGAGACGGCACGGGTGAGGGCGGCGATCGGTGAGGTGCCCTGCGCAGTCCGCGTGCGGCGGCCGGGACCCGACCGGTCGCGCCCGTAGGAAGCGAGATCCTGTGCGACGAGGACGATCTCGCGCAGCGTCGTCGCATCGTCGTCGTCGTGCCCGCCGTGTCGAGGCGCGCGCAGTGCGTCGACCTCGCCGAGCACGTCCTCGACTGAACGGGACCGCTGCTTGCCCCGGAAGGACGGTATGGCACAGAACCCGCAGATGCGGTCACACCCCTCGGCGACCTTGACGTAGGCCCAGGGGGCGCGGGCCGAGGGGCGAGGGAGCTCAAGGAGGTCGAAGGAATTGGTCGGCGACCCAGCGGACCGTGGCGACCCCGTCCGGGGCGCACCGAGGGTTACGGGGACGGCGCTGACCGGTGCGGACTGAGGTAGATCGATCAGTTCGCGCCCGAACCCGGCGACCAGGTCGACCTCGGGGAGCGCATCTCGCAGCTCGTCGCCGTACCGCTCGGCCATGCAGCCGGTCACGACCAGGCGCGCCCCGGCCCTCCGTCGGTCGGCCAGGCTCAGCACCGTGTCGATCGACTCCTGGCGGGCCGCCTCGATGAAGGCGCAGGTGTTGACGACGACGAGGTCGGCTTCCGCGAGGTCATGGGCGCGGTCGTATCCCCGAGCCTCGAGGTGTCCCTCGAGCTTGTCGGAGTCAACTTGGTTCTTCGGGCACCCCAGGGTCTGCAGCCAGTACCGACCCACGATCTCGCACGCTCCTCACACCAGGCCGATTCCCGCCGGGGTGACGGGCACGGCAGGCCCGCCACAGCGGACCAACATTCCGGATCGTCCGGCACCGGGTGCCCGACCTCCGAGCGGAGAGGGAGGGATTTGAACCCTCGGACCCGGTTACCCAGGTCAACTCATTAGCAGTGAGTCCGATTCGGCCGCTCTCGCACCTCTCCAGCAGGAGTTTCGTCTTGTGACCAGGACCGTTGTCCATAATCCGGCCATAGTCGCCGACTGGCTCCGCCCAGGAAGCCTACGTGAGTCCTGGTCTGGCGTTCGGCAGGTGATGGTGTCCCCGGGCATGACGCGGCCACGAAGCGCTACCGCTACGTCAGTGCGGCCTTCCGAGGGGGCCGGCGGGATGCAACGCCAGGGCCTGCAGACCGCCCATGACCATCGACACGTACATCTCCGACAGCGATGTGGCGTTCTCCCCGGTGGCGCGCACCCTCCAGGATTCCAGCACGCTGCCGATGCCGCCCAGGGCCATGCGCATTGCTGGCTCCGCCAGTTCGCGGTCGATGCCCAGCTCCCTGACGGCCTGGTCCGTGAAGTAGCGCAGCGTCCCGCCATCTCGTCGGCGCTGGCGAGCCCGCTGACCCGCTGGTCGGGCGCCCTCGGCGGCCAGGGCGACGAACGTCGCGCTGCGGGTGGCCTGGGCAGCTAGCGCTCCCTCCGCCAAGGCCCGAAGCATGTCCTCGAGCCGGTCGCACTCCTGCACGGCGGCGCTGAGCTGGCGGTGCAGGAGCAAGGACTCCCGCTCGTAGAGCGCGCCGAGCAGCTCCTGCCGGTGGGCAAAGTGCTTGTAGACCAGCGGCCGGCTGACCCCGGCCCGGGTGGCAACCGTCTCCATGGTCACCTCGTCGGCGTGGCCGCCAGCCAGGATCTGAGCGGCGGCGTCCAAGAGGAGTTCCCGTCGGGACGAGCTGACGGGCGGTCCAGGCCGTCCGGCTGCCGGCTTCGAGACCACGGCGTTGGCGGAAGGTCGGGCCATGGGGCATCATTACTACCACGCGGTGACAAATTGTCACCCCATTAGCTCTGGAGGCTCCATGACCTACGCCGGTGGGCGCGCCATCCTCGACGCCGACAGCCACGTGATGGAGTTGGCCGACTTCCTCGACGACTTCATCGACCCGCCCGAGCGGGACCGCCTGCGCCGGCGGGGCATGGACGCGCTCGCTCCGGTGCTGGCCGACGCCACCAAGAAGGCCCGGCGCCGCGGTGAGGACGCGTCGGTATCGGCCTTGGCCGAGGAGCGCCTGATGCAGGACAAAGGTTGGATGGCCATGGGCGGCTTCGACCCTCTGGAGCGCAGCCGGGTCCTGGATCTGCTGGGGTTCGAGGGCCAGCTGGTCTTCGCAACCTTCGCCACGTCCATGTTCAACCTTCCACGCAACATCCACCGCTACACGGACACCGAGGAGCTGTCGGCCGACCTCGATCTCCTCTACGCCGGCTGTCGCGCCCAGAACAAGGCCATGAACAGCTTCTGTTCCGACGATCCTCGCCTGCTGCCAGTGGCCTACGTCTCGCTGGTCGATCCCCGACGGGCCGTCGATGTGGCTGCAGAGGCCATCGACTCCGGATGCTCCGCCGTGATGGTCCCCTCCACCGCCGCCGGCGACCGCTCACCGACGCATCCCGACCTGGATCCCTTCTGGGCGCTCCTGCAGAGACGGGACATCCCCTTCGTCCTGCACGTCGGCGGAGGGGGTCGGCTGTTGGACTCGGCCTTCCACAACAACGCCATGCCCGTCACCGACCACCTCGGCGGCGGCGAGAACATCCGCTCCAAGGACTACCTGGCCATCTACCACTCCCCGGCCCTTTTCCTCGGAGCAATGATCCTCGACGGCGTCTTCGACCGCTTCCCTGACCTGCGGGGCGGATGCATCGAACAGGGGGCGGGCTGGGTGGTGTCGTGGATGCGTCATCTCGACTACGCCCAGCGGGCCTTTCGCCGCACCGAGGAGCCCCTCCAGCACCTGGCCCACAAGCCCTCCGAGTATGTGAACCGCCACCTCAAGTTCACGCCGTTCCCGGGCGAGCCGGTGGGCTGGATGATCGAACAAGGCGGCCCCGAGCTGTTCATGTTCTCCACCGACTACCCCCACCCCGAGGGCGGGAGGGATCCACTGGCCAAGTTCGAAGAGGCAATGGAGGGCGTCTCCCCGGCCGACCAGGAGCGTTTCTACCAGGCCAACATGGCCGAGTTGCTCGGCGCCCGGGCTCCCGCTGTCGCCGGTTGAGGAGACTTGCATGTCGCCACTTGGGCGCCGTCGCCCGGGGTCAACGACGCGTCCTCCTCGGTCGTGAGCTCGCGGTGGGTGGTGGCCTGATGGCAGCGGAGAAGCTTCCAACACCAGCGGTGTGAAGAGACTGACAGACGGGCCTCTATTTCGACCGGAAGGGCTGAGACCATGGAGATAATCCAAGAAGTCTGCGAGCGCGGCGTTGTCGAGCGGCTGGTCGCGCTCAAGGTGGAGGGCGGGGAGATCGTGCCCGGCATCGTCTGGCTGCCGGAGACCGCGACCGGACCCCGACCGACGGTGATCCTCGGTCACGGGGGCGTGGTCCACAAGCGCGCCCCTGAGGTGCTCGGGCTCGCCCGACGCCTCGTGCGGCACCAGGGCTACGCGGCCGTCGCTCTTGACGCACCCGAGCACGGCGACCGCATCACCGACAAGGAGGCGGCCCGGGCCAGGCTCCGTTCCGTCCAGGCTCGCATCGAATTGGGGCCGGGCGCCGGCCTGCCCGCAGTAGTTGGCGCCGACCAGGCGGCTGGATTCGCCCGCCGGATGGCCACCCACGTCGGCGAGCTGACCGCCTTGGTCGACGACCTCATCTCGACCGGGTTCAGCGACGACCGGATTGGCTACTGGGGGCTGTCCATGGGTACCGGCATCGGTCTCCGATTCGTGGCAGCCGACTCCCGGGTCAAGGCTGCTGTGCTCGGCCTGGCCGGCTTGGGCATCGGTATGGGCGGGGCCGAGTTCGAGAAGGCGGCCCGCTCGCTACGCGTGCCCATCCTGTTCCTCTTCCAGTGGGACGACGAGTTGATCGCCCGCGATGCAGGTCTCGCTCTCTTCGATGCCATCGGCTCGACTGACAAGACCCTCCACCTCAACCCGGGCGGTCACGTCCAGGTGCCCGTCTTCGAGAACGACTCCGCCGAGTCGTTCTTCGTCCGGCACCTCGGTGCCGGAGGGTAGCCCGAGGCACGAGGACCACAACTACCGGGAGCCGTGGAAACGGGAGCGGTGTCGCCCGGGGTTCAGCCGTCGACCAGTGCCACCGCCTTGTGGTGATGCGCTTCGAGGTAGCGGCGAGTCATGAGAAGGGCGGCGATCCCGTCGCCCACCGCCGATCCCAGTTGCTTGGTCGACCCAGAACGTACGTCTCCCGCCGCGAAGATGCCGGGGATCGACGTCTCCATGGTGGCGCTGGTCACGAGAAACCCTCCGCGGTCGCGCTCCACTGCGTCACTGAGAAAGTCGTTGTTGGGCTGCAGACCGATGAACACGAAGGCGGCGGCGGCCGGAAAACGATGGCTGGTGCCGTCCGCACTGTCGCGGACGATGACGGCGGAGAACCTGTTGCGCTCACCTTCGAGCTCGACAATGTCCACGTCGGTCTGCACGACGAACTTGGGATCCGAGCGCACCCGCTCCTGGAGGATGGGCGAAGCGGTAAGGCCGGATCGGGCGAGCACGCGCACCCGTGAGGCGAACTCGGAGAGATGCAGCCCCTCCTCCAGAGCAGAATTGCCGCCACCGATGACGATCACCTCGTCGGCACCCCTGTAGAAGGGCCCGTCACAGGTGGCGCAGAAGTGGACGCCGGCACCGATGAGATCGTCCTCACCGGGAACGTCGAGGCGCCGGTAGGTCGATCCGGTGGCCACGATCACCGCGTGCGAAGTGAGCTCCTGGCCCGACGACAACGAAGTCACGATGTCGTCACCGTCGTGCTCGACGCTGGTCACCGAGACGGCCGACAGGAGCTCCAACCCGTAGCGACGAGCCTGGGCGACGAAGCGATCGGCCAGCTCCGCGCCCGAGATGCCGTCCGGGAACCCCGGGTAATTGTCGATCCGGTCGCTGATCCCAGCCTGGCCGCCGAGGGCGCTGGCGTCCACGACGATGGTGTCAATGCCTTCCCGGGCGGCGTAGATCGCCGCCGCCAGTCCGGCCGGCCCGCCTCCGATGATGACCAGGTCATACGCGGCGCGGCCGGCTTCGAGGACCAGACCGATGCGACTCGCCAGTGCCTCGTCGCTGGGGTTCACCTCGACGGACCCATCACCGAATTCGACCATCGGGATGATCTGTTTGCCGCCCTGCTTCTCCTTGAGGCGTTCGATCGCGTCGGGCCGCTCTTCGATGTCGACGGGGTCGTAGGTGATGCGGTGGGCGGCGAGAAACTTCTTCACCCGCTTGCAGTGGGGGCACCACGGCGCTCCGTAGACGGTGACGGTCCGGGAGCCATCCCCCGTCGGCTCCTCGGCCTGGCTCACCGCTCGCCTCCCGTCCAGGTGCGGCCACAAGGTGCCGGGCCGCTGTTACCAGAAAAAAGGATCACAATCTGCATGACAGATTCCTAGTCGCTTGAACTCGCGGTGTGCCCGGGGCTCCCGGTACTTCGCGAACTTTCTGCGGATTCTGACATCCGCCTTCGGCCGACGCTCCGAACCCTGTTCGGGGAACGGAGAAGCGGATGCAGATACCGAGCAACGATTGGACTGCGCAACCGGGGCAGGCCGCCCGGCGGGGCGTCGGCGTGCAACCGGCCGCTCACCCGACCCCGACGATGTCGACAGGCCATGCGGGTCGCCGCACGACGAACTTCCGCAGCGATCACCTGGCCGAACCGCTTCCTCGTGTGACCCCGCACGAGCCAGGCCCGAGGAGGGACGCCCCATGCCACAGATGAAACGCCGTGACTTCCTGAAGAGCGGGACTGTCGCCGTGGCCGCCGCCGGAGTCGCGGTTGCCATGCCGATGGTGCCCGCCGTCGTCAACGTCGTCGACACGGAGGGGCCTGCAGCGGACTCGGCGGTGACTGCGAGCACGTCGGAGGTCGCCGTCAACATGGCGCAACCGCTAATCGTGCGCGTCAACGATCTCGCCTCGGGCTCCATGCAGATGTTCTTCGGAACCCGAGAAGTCACCTATGCCGACCCCGAGCTGGCGGCCCGTCTCTTCCGAGCGGCCAAGTGACGACCCCACGACGACCCAACTCTGCACAGCAGCGACCCCGCTGATCCCTGCTTCTGATCCCCCACCCAGACCCACCAACCCTTAGAACCGAGGCACGTCATGTCATCACACCGTGAAGCCCCCCAGATTTCGAAAGATCCCGTTGCCGACAGCACGGACGTCTATGCCTTCGTCAGCCCCGACGCACCCAACACGGTGACGTTGATCGCCAACTACATCCCGCTGGAAGGTCCCGACGGTGGGCCGAACTTCTACGAGTTCGGGGATGACGTCCTCTACGAGATCAACATCGACAATGACGGGGACGGTGTCGCGAACATCATCTATCAGTTCCAGTTCACCACCACCCTGCGCGATCCGGCCTACTTCCTCTACAACGTGGGACCGATCACGAGCTTGAGCAGCGGGAATTGGAACCGGGTCCAGACGTACTCCCTCCAGCGGGTGGACATGCCCTCGGGGCACATCACCCCTCTGGGCACGAATCTCCCGTGCCCGCCGTGCAACGTGGGCCCTCTCTCGACGCCCAACTACGCGGCGCTGGCCAGTGCTGCCATCTCGAGGGTCGACCACGACACTTTGTCCTTCGCCGGTCAGCGGGCCGAGGGGTTCTACGTGGACCTGGGCGCTGTCTTCGACCTGGGCAACCTACGACCGTTCCAAGGAGCCCACGCCGGGTGGTCGGCGACGGGGCTCGCCGCCATGGCCGCCGGCGTGAACGCGACGGACATGGTCAACGTGCACAGCCTCGCCCTCCAGGTGCCGATCCCGAAGCTGATGCCGTCGATGATGCCGCCGGGGATGCCGCCCCGGCCCAACAAGCCCGGCATCATCGGGGTCTGGACGACGGCCAGCCGGCAGAAGGTGAAGATCTACGAGGGCACCAACGGAGAAGTCTCGAATTCGGGCCCCTATGTCCAGGTGTCACGGCTGGGCAATCCACTGTTCAACGAGGTCCTGATCCCCCTCTCGCTCAAGGACACGTGGAACGCGCTGTCGCCCTCGACCGACAACCAGTTCGCGTCCTATGTGTCGGCGCCCCAGCTGGGGACCCTGCTGCCCGGCCTGTTCCCGGGAGTGTTCCCCCACCTGGCCGCGTTCAACGCCACCAACACACCGAGGGCGGATCTCCTGGCCATCCTGCTCACCGGCATTCCCCCGACCGTTGTCCCGGGGTTCGCCGGCAACTACACGGGGCCGACGCAGGCCGACATGCTCCGCCTGAACATGGCGATTCCGCCAACAGCACCCAACAAGGTCAGCAACCTCGGCCTCGTCGGCGGGGACATCGCCGGGTTCCCCAACGGCCGCCGGGTCCAGGACGACGTCACGACGATTGAGCTCCGGGCCATCGCCGGGGCAACGCTCCCTCTGGTGGCCCCCAGCTACGTGCCGGACGCAGCCGCCGGTGCGATCTCCATGGGCCTGACCTCCGGGCCCTCGGACCAGAAGGCTCTCAATGACGAGAACTACCTGGGCCATTTCCCGTACCTCGGGACGCCCCACAGCGGCTACAACGCCCACACCGCGAATGCGATCACGGGATGACCGCGACCGCGATGTCCGAACACCGACACGAGGACTCCGAACGCGCGCACACCCACGGACACGGCCCTCACACCCATCTCCCAGAAGACCGTCCCGGTCCGAGCGACGCCGGCACCGTTGTCCTCGACATCGGCGCGGGGATGGGGGCCGCTGTGATCGTCACTCCGGTGGACATGAACGAACTGGAGATCGAATACCGGGCCGTCGGCGACCAATGGCGCGAGAAGCACATGGCGGTTCGGGAGCGGCGCGGAGCGGGCGAGCTCCAATACGCCGCCATCTTCGGTCCATTGCCCCACGGTGACTACGAGTTCCGCGTGCGGGGCAGCCGACGCAGCGAGCCCGAGCTCGTGGTGACCGTCGTGGAGGCATCGGTCACGAGCGCCACGTGGCCGGACCGGGGGTGACGGCGCGTCAGTGACGGGATCGGTCGGGTCCTCGACGTGCGTCAGGCCCGGCCGATCGTGTCGGCCACTTTGCGCAGTTCATCCCGGAAATCGGGATGGGCGATCTCGACGAGGAGCGTGGGCGCGCTCGCTGACCGTCAGCCCGGTGAGCTCGGCCGCGCCGTGCTCGGTGATCACCACGCCGGTGTGGTGGCGTGGTGTGGACACGACCGAGCCCTCGGGGAGGAGGCCGGCAATGCGGGAGATCGTCTCGCCGTCGCGGACAGCAGTCGAGCGCAGACAGATCAGCGAATGGGCGTCGAGATGAAACTCTGCCGCGGCCACGAAGTCCTCGTGCCCGCCGACTCCGGAGATCTGCCGGCCGTCGATCGCGTCTGCCACCACCTGTCCGTAGAGGTCGACTGACAGCGCACCATTGATGGAGACCAGGTTCGCGTTCTGCGAGACGACCGTGGGTCGTTGACCGTCTCCACCGGGAGGAAGGCGACGCTGTCGTTCCCGTCGAGCCATCCGTAGAGCTCGGCCGACCCGAGGGCGAACGTGGTGACGGAGACGCCGTCGAAGACCCCCTTGGCGTCGTTGGTGACCTTGCCGGCCTGGTGCAGACGCATGAGACCGTTGGTGAACATCTCGGAATGGACGCCGAACCCGCCGAGGGGCCCCTTGGCCAGCTCGGTGGCGACGACATTGGGGATGGCGCCAATGCCGGTCTGCAGCGTGGACCCGTTCTTCACGTAGGCCAACGCATTCCGGGCGATCGCCGCATCCACCTCGTCGGTCGGGGGCTCGGGGAGGGCGAAGGGCGCGGCATTCGTCTCGACCAGCACGTCGACGAGGTCGAGGGGGATGGTGTTGGAGTACTCGGGCGGCAGGCTCCTCGTGCGGGGCAGGTTGGAGTTGACCTCGACGATGAGCAGCCGGTCCGGGTCCTCGCCGGCCCGCATCAGTTCGGGTCTCGTCGCTCCCAGGTGCAGCGAGAGGTTGACCGTGCCGTCCTCGGGCGGTGCCGCCTGCACGATCATCACCCTGGGTGAGAACTTGGTCAGGATCGGCGCCATCTGGCGGAACCCACCCGGCACCAGCTCGACGTGATGGCCCAGCGAGTGCAAGAGCCGCTCCGCCGGCCCGAAGAATCCGCAGCGGTAGGTGACTCCGGGCTTGGTGAAGACCTCGTAGAAGTTGAGGCAGAGGGCCCCCCCGAGCTGCAGGTCCTGCCAGTCGCCGCGGGCGCCCAGAGCGGTCAGGAAGGTGTCGGGATTGGCCGGGCCCAGCCCGAAGCCGATCATGTCGACCGGTCGCACCATGGCGACGGCCTCCTCGACGGTGCAGACGGTGGGCATCGGCTCTACTCTCGCACCCGGACATACATTCTGACCACGGTCTTTAGTCCCGACGAGGGGGGGCCGGAGGCCTCCAATCCATTACTTTCGGCTCTTGTCTGACCATGGGCCTCCCCTCAGAATGACTCTGACACCTCCTCTTCCCAGACAACGGTGCTTGGAGAATGGCGACCACCCCCCTCGGTCGCCATTTTCCAATTCCGGGTTCTGGGCTCGCCGCCGGCGCAGTGGCCGTCCGCCCTCGCCTCGCCCTCGGAGCGGCCCGATACTCTCGAACGGGACAACGTCCCTGCCTGGGACACCCGATCACCGAGGTCACGAAAATGAGCAACCGTTCCTTCGAGGGCCTCGACGCGACCCTCGGCGGCATGCATCTGCGCCCACCCACCACGGTGTCCGGGGCAGACACGCTTTCCCAGGTCGCCTCCGCGATGGTCAGGGACGGCGTGTCCTGCGTCATCCTGGATGAGCAGCCATTGCAGGTGGTCACCGAATTCGACCTGGCGCGCGCTCTGGCGGAGGGACGAGGCCCCGACGACGGGATCGCCGGGATCGCCTCGCAGCACCCGAGGTGGGCGCCGCCCTCCGCCAGTGTCGCCGAGGCGGCGGCACTGATGGTGAGCCTCGGTATCCGGCACCTCGTCGTGCTCGACATCGCTGACCGGCCGAGCGGCGTCGTCTCCATGGCCGAACTCTTCGACGTCCTCGTCCGCTCGCAGGAACCGATGGCCCTCTACGCCAAATTCGCCGACATCATGCTGCACAGCCGGAGTGGGGCGCCCTCTGCCGGCCCGGCCCCCGCCGACCCCTCGGACGAGGCCTGAGCGCCCGCCGGTGCACTGCGCTGCGCCCGCTCTCTACTCCAGCCCGGCGAAGTCCCACTGCAGCTTCCCGCCGGCACGCTCGATCTGCTCTCGGATCCGGTCCATCACGCGCCAACCCGATTCGACGATCTGCAGTGCGCTGGTGTCGAGAGCGAAATCCAGTCGCCCCTTGGCCACGCAGTCCGTGACGACCATCGAGAGTTTCGTCCCGGTGGACTTGTCCAGGACTCCGGCGAGCCTGATCCCGACGGGTCCGACGTCACGTCGATCCACATCTCGAGGGCGACGTCATTACGCCAAGCCCGGTCGACCTCATGGCGGAGCGACCGGATCGACCCATCCCCCGCTCCGGATCCGCCGCCGGCTCCTGATACATCTCTTCGATGAGGATCACCTTTGGCTCCCTTCATCTGCCCTTGGTGCCGGGCCGAGCCGGCCGGGATACGCCATTGTCGTGGACGACGCCGACGCCAAGTAGGGCCGAAGGTCACACCGGGGATGCGGGAAGGTCAGTGCACACCGTTGTGACATCCGGCCCTGCCCATGCACCATCGCATGCGCACATGCTTGATCCCATCGCAGAGATGGGCCCGACACCATCGAAGGGGGAGTCCTCGGTTCGTCCGAGTCGTTCGTCGGGCAGCAAGGAGTAATGCCGGCTCCACCGTCGTCGTGAGACAGGCGATCGGTGGAGGTCACGTTGGAGCCGCCGATGTCGATGTACACCCAACTTCTCGATGCCGCATTCAGGCAACGCCCACCCGCGGAGCCGGGTTCGAGCGGAGCGGGTGACTGTCGACGAGCTCCACCGGGCCCGCACCGAGCTGTCGAAGTTCGATCAGGAGGGCGCTGACGCAGAAACGGTCCCCATCCTCCTGGCGCTCGAGATCGGCTACGACATCGCCCTGCTCGAGGTGGCCCAACGAAACGGCATTCAGTCCGACCCGAGCCGCTTCGAGCAACCACAGCAGGAACGCGAGCGCCTGGAGGGTGCGTTGCGCGACCGCGGAATCATGCCTCGAGGTGTCGTCCGGAGGCTGCTAGATACCCGCCTGCCGCTGTACCGCTTCAAGTGCCGGTTGCGTCCGTCTGTGCATCGTGCGACGAGCGCTCGTTGAGCCGGGCGGCGAAGGTGGCGGCCTGGGTCCGCCGCTCCATGCCGAGCTTGGCGAGCAGGTTCGACACGTAGTTCTTCACGGTCTTCTCCGCGAGGAACATGGTCTCAGCGATCTGACGGTTCGTGTAGCCCTCCGCGATCAGGTCGAGGATGCGTCGCTCCTGAGGGGTGAGGGTGGCGAGGCGGGGGTCCACCGCCGGCCCGTCCCGGAGGCGGGCCAGGACGCGTTCGGTCAATGCGGGGTCGAGCAGTGACTGCCCTGCCCCGGCGCGCCGGATCGTGTCGAGCAGGTCGAGGCTGCCCACCTGCTTGAGGACGTAGCCGGCCGCCCCCGCCATGATCGATGCCATCAACGCCTCGTCGTCGGCGTAGGACGTGAGCATGACGCAGGCGATCTCCGGGAAACTCGACCTGATCTCCCGACAGACCTCGACCCCGCTGCCGTCGGGCAGGCGCACGTCGAGGATGGCGACGTTGGGCTTCGTCGGCGGGATGCGGGCCAGGGCGTCGGCAACGGTGGACGCCTCTCCCACGACCTCGATGTCGTCACTGGCCTCGAGGAGCGCCCGGAGGCCGGTCCGGACCACCTCGTGGTCGTCGAGAAGGAACACACCGAGAGCCACGGACCACATCCTCCCACTTCGGGCGCGGGCCGGGCCACACGTGGAGAAGTCCTGTTGGCCGCCGAATAGGCTCGCTCCAGTGCCGTTCCGCTCCATTGAGGATCCGACCAAGCTCCGGAGGGTGCTCGAGGCGACGCTGCTGATCGAGTCGAACCTGGAGCTACCCGATGTCCTGCGCCATGTCGTCGAGGAAGCTTGCTCCATGACCGGGGCGCGCTACGGCGCGCTCGGCGTGCTCGACGAGGAGAAACAGGCCCTCTCCGACTTCATCACCGTCGGCCTCTCAGAGGAGATGGAGACCAGCATCGGCGAGCGCCCAACGGGCCGCGGTGTCCTCGGGTTGCTCATCGCGGATCCCAAGGCGCTCCGCATCAACGAGATCGGCGGTCACCCTGACAGCTTCGGCTTCCCTCCCGGACATCCGCCCATGACGTCTTTCCTCGGGGTTCCGATCAAGGTGCGCGACGAGGTGTACGGGAATCTCTACCTGGCCGACAAGATCGGCTGGTCGGAGTTCACCCACGACGACGAGGAGCTCGCCAGCGCGCTGTCGTTGTCGGCCGGCATCGCAATCGAGAACGCCCGCCTCCATGACAGGGTCCGACGTTCGGCCGTCTACGAGGACCGGGACCGGGTGGCGCGCGACCTGCACGACACGGTCATCCAGCGGCTCTTCGCGCTCGGTCTGACCCTGCAGGGCATGGCTGCTCGCTTGCCCGCCGCGACGGCCGCGCAGCTCGGCAACGCGGTCGGGGAGATCGACCGGGTGATCGCGGAAGTGCGGTCGACCATTTACGAGCTCGGGATGGGTGACGACAGCCGCGGCGTCCGCGACGACATCACGAACCTGACGCGGGAACTCGCCGCCAGTCGTCGGCTTCGAGGTCGACGTGATCTTCGAGGGCCCGCTCGACGCTGCCATGGACGAGCACCTCCTGGAGCACCTGCTCGCGACCATCCGGGAAGCCTTGACCAACGTTGGGCGGCATGCCCAGGCGACCCGTGCCTCGCTGCAGGTCACGGTGCACGACGAGTCGTGCTGCCTGATCATCACCGACAACGGGGTGGGGATCACGCGGAGCGGCCGCGTCGGAGGGCGGCGGTCTCGGGCTCCCGAACCTGCGCCGGCGCGCGGAGAAGCTTCACGGCACCCTCACCGTCTCCGACGCGCCCGGAGGCGGCACCGAGTTGACCTGGAAGGTGCCGCTCGGGGGATAGCCCGGTTCGGGCACCTCGATCGGCGACGCAGAGCAGGAGGAGAAGGAGACATGACATCCGAGGTGGCGGCCGGCACGGGCAGGATCGTCGTGGGCGTGGACGGGTCTCCCTCCTCGCTCGATGCGTTGTCGTGGGCCGCGCGCCAGGCGGACCTGACCGGCAGCACCCTGGAGGCCGTGATGACGTGGGAGTGGCCGACGAGCTACGGCTGGTCCGTGCCGGTGCCCACCGACTTCGACCCCGAAGAGGACGTCCGGCACTCGCTCGAGTCCGCCCTGGCGACCGTGCGCCGCGACTACCCCGGCCTGGCGATCGACCCCAGGGTGGTGGACGGGCACCCGGCGCCGATCCTCGTCGAGGCGTCGAAGGGCGCTGACCTCCTCGTCGTGGGAAGCCGGGGTCATGGCGAGTTCGTCGGGATGCTGATCGGCTCGGTCAGCGAGTACTGCGTCACCAACGGGCACTGCCCGGTCCTCGTGCACCGGTCGACGCCATAGGCGAAGGAGGATCCGGCGCGGCGGAGGACCGCCTCGCTGCACGTGGTGGCGTGCTCGGTGGTCGTGGTGCGCTGAGGGCGCGGCCCCGGCCTCAGGTGCTCGGACCCGGGCGCGGCACGATCGTCACCGGGACCCGGGCATGCTCGGCGAGCTCGAGACTGGTGCTCCCGAGCAGCGTGCCGGCGTGCGCGCCCGAACCCCGGGACCCGACCACGAGGAGCGACGCCGACCCGGGCGGTTCGGCCTGCCGCAACAGCGCGGAGCACGGATCGCCGTCGACGACGCACCACTGAACCTCGGAGGGGTCCAACCCCGCGTCTGTCGCAACCTTCACGGCCGCGTCACCGTCGACGGGCCCGGGAGCGGACATGCCCGCGTGCTCCAGGAGCCCCACGGCATGCACCACGCGGAGCCCGGCGCCCATGGCGGCGGCGGCCTTGGCCGCCCAGGCCACGGCCGCCAGGGCATCGGCGGAGCCGTCGAAGCCGACCACGACGCTACCTGCATCGCTCACGGTCCCACCTCCATGTGGACGCGGTCGATGGCGCGCAGGCGCTCGGACCGATCGGCCCGCAGCTGCGAGAGCCCCGGCCCGCCCTCGGTCGGCGCGGACACCTCGTCTCGCACCCCCAGCAGCGCCCCGAGCGTCGCCTGCACCGAGGATCGGAGGGCCACCGGGTTGTACCCACCCTCCAAGAAGAGAGCCAGACGGCCGGGTCGAGGCGCGAACTCGCCGACCACTCGGGCCAGCTCTGCGAAATCGCCGCTGGAGAGCTCGAGCTCACCCAGCGGATCGGCCCGGTGGGCGTCGAAGCCACAGGAGACGAGCACCCAGTCCGGGGCGAATTCCTCAATCGTCTGGCGTGCCTCCGCGTCGATCGCGGCACGCACCACGTCGCCGGTCGCTCCCGGCGGGAGCGGGAGGTTGACGGTGAGGCCGGGTGCGCCCGCACCGCCGACTTCTCCGGGACGACCCGTACCCGGGAAGAGCGGGTGCTGGTGGGTCGAGACGTAGAGGACGTCGGGGTCGTCCCAGAAGATCGCCTGCGTGCCGTTCCCGTGGTGCACGTCCCAGTCCACGATGAGCACGCGCTCCCCGAGCGCGGTCCGCGAGGCCGCGGCAACCGCAACGTTGTTCACGAGGCAGAACCCCATTGCCCTGTCCGCGGTGGCGTGGTGGCCCGGCGGGCGGACGGCGACGAACGCGACGCCCTCACCCCGCTGCTCCAGCTCGGCCAGCGCCGCCAATCCGGCCCCGGCGGCGCGCCGGGCGGCCGTCCAGGAGTCCGGCCGGGCGTAGGTGTCGGGGTCGATGTCGCCCCCGCCGCGGTTGCAGAAGGCCTCCAGCTCGGCCAGGTAGGCCGGGGCGTGCACGCGTGACAGCTGGTCGACCGACGCCTCGGAGATGGCCGGGTACACGATGGCGTCCTCGAGACCGAGGGCGCGCACGCCGTCCATGACCGCGAACAGGCGAGCCGGCTGCTCGGGATGGTTGGGGCCGCCGTCGTGTTCGGCCATGCCGGTGGGCCCCGCCACCACGAGTGTCGTCACGACGCTCCTTCCGGCGTGGCTCGCCGCGCCTCGCGGGCAGCCAACGCGATCATGTACTCGTCCGTCGGCGCGATCGGGAAGCGCAGGATCACCGTCCCGTATTCGATGCTCGATGTGACCGGGAACCCGGTATGGCGGAAGACGTCGAGCATGGGACCGTTCTCGGCCAGCGTGTCGGCCCGGAAGACCTCGACGCCCCGCTGCCGAGCGGCCCGGGCGAGCTCATCGAGGAGGTGGGACCCGATCCCGTGGTGCTGGAACTCGTCGGCGACGACGAACGCCACCTCGGCCTCCTTCGCTCCCGGCGGCCGGTCGAAGCGGCCGACGGCGATGAGCTGGTCACCGACGGTGGCCACCAGAGCGACCCGGTCGATGTAGTCGACGGTGGTGAAGCGCGTCACCTCGGCCGCGGACAGTGTGGGGTGGAAGGTGAAGAAGCGAAGGTAGACCGAGTGGGGCGACAGGTGGCGGTGGAACGCGACCAGTCGAGCCGCGTCGTCGGGTCGAATCGGCCGGAGGTGGTAGCGCAGCCCGCCGTCACCGACGACGTCACGTTCGAGGTCAACCGGGTAGCCGACCGGAAGCGCGGGAGCAGCGCCATCCACGGCCGGGGACAGGGCAGGCATCGTTGTCTCCTCGTTCGCGTCCATGCTACGTGGCCAGCCTCGCGCCCCCGCCAGGGGCGACCTAGGGCCGAAGGTCCATTGGCCTTCGTGCGCGTTCTACGCTGATCGCAATGTCGGCCCAGATGAAGGCGTGGGTCGTCGACCGGCCCGGGCCGGTCGAAGGCGGCCCTCTCGTGCGGGTCGACAAGGCCGTGCCCGAACCGGGACCGGGACAGGTCCGACTTCGCGTGCGCGCCTGTGGCGTCTGCCGCACCGACCTCCACCTCGCCGAGGGCGATCTCACGCCACGCCACCCGCGCGTCACTCCTGGGCACCAGGTCGTCGGCGTCGTCGACCGGCTCGGTCCCGGCGCCACCCGCTGGAGCGAAGGCGACCGGATCGGAGTGCCGTGGCTGGCCCACACCTGTGGCGTCTGCCGCTTCTGCACGTCGGGCCGCGAGAACCTCTGCACGGACCCGCGCTTCACGGGCTGGGACGTCGACGGGGGGTATGCCGAGTACGTGGTCGTCGAGGAGGCCTACGCCTACGCGTTGCCGCTGGGGTTCGACGACGAGGAGGTCGCGCCGCTGCTGTGCGCCGGGATCATCGGCTACCGGGCCCTGCGGCGGGCCAACGTCCCCGACGGTGGCCGGCTCGGCCTTTACGGTTTCGGGGGTTCCGCGCACATCACTGCGCAGGTCGCGTTGGCCCGGGGGGCCCGCGTCCACGTGATGACCCGGTCGCCCGAGGCCCGGGCACTGGCACTGGCACTGGGCGTCACCAGCGCCGGCGGTGCCGACGACCCGCCACCGGAGCCGCTCGACTCCGCCATCTTGTTCGCCCCGGTTGGCACGCTCGTCCCGCCCGCCCTCGCCGCGCTCGACCGCGGCGGAACGCTGGCGATCGCCGGCATCCACCTCAGCGACATCCCCGTCCTGAACTATCAGGACCACCTCTTCGAGGAGCGGACCCTCCAGAGCGTGACGGCGAACACACGACGCGACGGGGAGGAGTTCCTCGCCGAGGCGGCTCGGATCAAGCTGCGAGTGTCGACCAAGATCTACCCGATGGACCGGGCGGACGCCGCGTTGCGCGACCTCAAGGAGGACCGCGTCAACGGCTCCGCCGTGCTGGTCGCGTGAACCGGGACCATTGGCCCTGTCCCCGGCGCTTCGCGGCGCCCATGATGACCCCGTGACGGCACCGGACCCCTCCGCCCCGCACGGCTCCGATCTGGCGCAGCGGATCGCCACCCGCCGCGACGAACTGGGCCTCAGCGTGGACGAGCTCGCGGCGAAGGCAGGCGTCGACCCCGGCTACCTCGCGTACTTCGAGAGGACCCCCGATGCCGGCCTCAGCGGCGGGACGTTGCTGCTGATCGCGCTCGCCCTCGACACCACCCCCTTCGAGCTCCTGGGCGCCAGCGCCGACCGGCCGCCCGGTCACGCCCGAGCGGTGCCCCATGCCGCACTCGTGGCGCTCACGGCCGAGCAATGCCGGACCCACCTCTCGGTCGGCGGGATCGGCCGCATCGTGTTCTCCGCCGAACGGGGACCCGTCGCCGTTCCGGTCAATTTCGAGTTCACCGAGGACCAGGTCGTCTTCAGCACCGACGATGCCAAGGCCGCGGCTCTCGGCGGAGGGGAGATCGTGGGCTTCGAGATCGACCGGGTCGACGAGGCGGTGAGCGAGGGCTGGAGCGTCCTCGTGACCGGCCCGTGCCGTCGCATCGAGCAGCCCGACGAGGTCCAACGGCTCTCGTCCCTCGACCTCGAGTCCTGGGCGGGAGGCGACCGTCACGCGCTGTTGGCCATCACGCCGGTGGAGATGACGGGACGGGTCATTGTGCACGAGACCCCGCCCGCGAACGCTTGACAGCGCGTCACTCACGGGGTCTGCAGGAGTTGCGCCGACGGTGCCCCAGTCGATTGACGTCAAAACGCTGTCTCAGGGCCCTTGGCGATAGGTCCTGGAGCTCTCGACTGGGGCACGCACGCCGGCAGTGCGATCAGGCGGTAGATCGCTACGGCCCATTATTCCCGATCCAGATTCGCTTAAACCCAAGAATCTCAGGAAATTTTGAGGGAATTTTGCGAGGGGTTAGATGAGGGGTTCTACCTGGTCAGCGGCCATAAGGACGGCCACCAGCTCCCGATCACGGGGGTAGGAGAGGGCCCGGCTCGCCGCCTCGGCGCTCAGCCACCGCAGCTCGTCGACCTCCTCGTTGGGCGTGAAGAAGCCGGATTCCGCCGCCATGACCCAGTAGGCCACCGCCTTGGGCCGGCCCTTGCGGTCCAGGTACTCGGTGTGCCCGATGAAGCGGAGGAGCCGGCAGGTCATGCCCGTCTCTTCTCGCACCTCACGCAGGGCGGCCATCTCGAAGGTCTCCCCCGGCTCCAGCTTGCCCTTGGGGAACGACCAGTCGAGGTGCACCGGCCGGTGGACGACGACGATCTGGAGCGCCCCACTCTGCCGGCGGACGATGAGCCCGCCGGCCGCCTGCACGACGTCAGTCGACGATGGGGGCTCGGCGGTCATCACTCTTCGCGCCACTGCCTCGCACACTACCGCCGCGCCATGGCGAATCGGCGGCAATCGCCCCCGGGGAAGGGGCACGGGGACCGGCAGTAGCCTGAACCCGATGTCGGACACCGGAGAAGGACCCCGGGACGATGGCGACCCGGTCGAGATCGAATGGCAATTCGACGCCCTGGACCTGAGGCCGGTGGAGCGGTGGCTGGCCACGCTTCCGACGCTCGCCGTCGAGTCCGATGACGGCGGGACCTTCACCGCGCTGGCCCGGACCCCGCGGCGGCTGGTCGACTCCTATCTCGACACCGACGACTGGCGCATCGCCCGGGCCGGATTCGTCGTGCGCACCCGGCGCCGGGGCCGTCACGACGAGGTCACGCTCAAGGACACCCGCCCGGCCGAGGGAGGTGGACTGCGGCGTCGCCTCGAGGTCACCGAGGTCCTTCCTCCCGCCGGCGTGAGCGCGCTCGGTCCCGAGGGCCCGGTCGGACGCCGGCTGCACGCGATCGTCGGCTCCCGGCGGCTGCACGAGGTGCTCCAGGTCCGCACGCGGCGGCGGCCCTTCGCGCTGCGCGTCGGCGGCGTCGATGCCGCAGAGATCGCGCTCGACGAGACCGTGATCGTCGTCGGCAACGGTCAGCGGCCGATGCAACTGCGCCGGGTCGAAGTCGAGGTCAACGCCGAGTGGCTGGACGCGCTGGAGTCGATCGTCGAACAACTCCGAACTTCGTGCGGCCTCCAGCCGGCGCGCCTCTCGAAGTTCGAGGCCGGACTCCTCGCGTTGGGTCAGGAGATCCCCGGGTCGCCCGACCTCGGCTCCACCTCCATCTCCGAGGACTCGACCATGGGCGAGCTCGCCTATGCCGTCCTGCGCCGCCAGCTGGCCGTCGTGCGCGACAAGGAGGCCGGCACGCGCCTCGGCGAGGACCCCGAAGAACTCCACGACATGCGCGTCGCCACCCGGCGCCTGCGTGCCGCGCTCGCCCTCTTCGCCGACGTCCTGCCCGTGCGGGCCCAGTCGTTCCGCGAGGAGTTCGGCTGGCTGGGCCGCCTGCTGGGGTCGGTGCGCGACCTGGACGTGCAGATGGCGGGGTCTGGCGGACATGGCCGCCGCCGCGGCGGGCTGGAGCGCCGGGACGCGACCCGACGATCACGACCCCCTCGCCGAGCTGTCCGCACTGTTGGAGCGCGAGCGCGACGCCGCCCGCGTGGCCATGCTGAGCGGCCTCGACTCTGTCCGCTGGGACCGCCTGGCCAAGGGATTCTCGGCCATGGTGCAGCAGGGGCCGGCCCGGCGCTCGCTGGCCACGAGACTTCCCGCGGTCGATCGGTCTGCCGGACCTCGTGGTGACGCGCCACCACAAGGTGGCCAAGGCGGGCCGGCGGGCCAAGAAGTCGGGCGAGGTGGCGGACTTCCACCGGCTCCGCATCACGTGCAAGCGGCTGCGCTACGCGCTCGAGTTCGGCTCGGAGGTCTACGGGGGCCGCACCACCCGGTTCGTCCGCCAGCTCACCGCCCTCCAAGACGAGCTGGGCCTGATGCAGGACGCCGAGGTGGCCTCCATCCGGCTGGCCGACCTCGCCACGGGCGAGGCGCACCTGCCGGCGGCGACCGTGTTCGTGATGGGTGGCCTGGCGGAGCGGTACCGGCGCGACGTCGACCGCCTCCTGCGACGTCTGCCCAAGGAGGTGGCGCGCGTCGGCGGGCGCGAGTGGCGCGACCTCGTCGATGTGATGGAGCGCCGCCGGTCCGAGGCCGAGGCAACACGTCCGCCGGTCGCGCACCACGCTGCGCGCGGTGCCCGGAGTCGCACCCCAGGCCCCACCCACCCCCGAGCGCGTCCGCCGAGGACACCTCGGGTCACCCCGCCTCGGCGCCGGTGCCCGCCACGGGTTCCAGCCCCAGCCCCAGCCCCGGTCCCGGGACCAAGTCCCCGGCCTCACCGCCCTGGCGACCCCCGACCGAGTCAGGCCAGCGGGAATGAGCCGGCGTCGTCGCCCATGACGACGTGTGGGTGCTCGGTGAGGACGAAGTGCAGGCTGTCGGTGTCGAGGAAACGCTCGATGTCGGACCAGATGTCGGGGAAGTCCGGCTCCGCCATGTGGGCCCGGTACTCGTCCATGCTCTCGAACCACTGCACCGTCACGCCGTCGAAGCCGGGGTCGGCGTCACCGGCGTAGTCGCTCAGCGGGCGGGGGTGCTGCTCGTAACGCACGACGTGGCTGCCGCTCCGGCTGGCCGCGATGAGCGGGCCGTGGACGTCTTGCCAGTGGGCGTGGAACTCGGCGGGGGTAAGGCCCTTCTTGCGGCGCAGCAGGCATGTCAGCCGGACCATGGGACCTCCTGGAGTCAGCGGGGAGCCGGTGCGGTCGTTGCCGGCGGCTCCGCACGCTAGGCGCGGTCCCGGGGGGCCGCCCGCCTAGGGAAGGCCGAGGGTGAGCCCCGAGCCGCTGCTCACGCCGATGGAGATGCCCCCGACCGAGATCGTGGGGGTGTCGACCGGCACGGGCAGTGAGGGAAGCGGCACGTTGACGGTGCTCGACCCGCCGCTCGAGGACGCCACCGGGGTGCTCACCGTCGGGGGCGTAGCCAGCGAGCCGGTGGACGTGGTCAGCGGAAGGCTGGGCAGCGTTCCTGTGCCACCACCCGAGGTCAGGGGCAGCGAGGGCAGCGAGGGCGTGGTGGACCCGGTCGACCCGGTGGCTGCTGCAGCGATGCCGTTGAGGATCGGGGAGAGTCCGCTCACCGTCGGCGCCGACGCCGAGCTCTGGCCTCCGCTCGACGACGGGGAGGTCCCCGTGCCGGCCGCGAGTGCGCTGACCGATGGTCGGCAGCCCCGTCGACCCCTGGGGCAGCGGCACTGACGAAATGGGGAGGAGCGAACTCAGGTTCGACAGGGCCCCGTTCACGTCGGCCATGACGCCGGTCAGGGACGGGACGAGCGCGCCGAGCATGCCGGTGGGGTCGCTCTGCAGCGTCCCGAGATTCCCGAGGACGCTGGTGAGGTTGGCCACGATGCAGTTCAGTCCGAGATCACCGCAGCTGGGGGTTCCGGTGACCGGGTCGCTCGGGGTCGTGACCGACGGGCTTCCGGTCGTCACGCCGGTCGTGCCGTTGCCCCCCGTGCTCCCGGAGCCGCCGCCGGGGAGGGTGGTCCCCGGCAGGCCGGGCAGCGGGGTCGAGGTGAGGGACACGAACGGGGCGATGCTCTGGGTCAGGGAACCCGCGAGGTCGGAGAACGATGCGGCGGCGATGGCAGCGGTGCCGCGTTGCGTGCCGAGGAGTGGTAGGCCTGGTTGACCGCCGCGGCCAGCGGCTGGTCCTGGGCCGACGCGGACGCCACCGAGTGCGCGGCAGCCGGGTTGACCGTGAAGTAGCCGCCGAGGCCGCCCAGGAAGGCGCCGACGGCGGCACACGCCAGCCCACCGGCGCCGACAACGGCCGCATTGCGGTAGCGCGCGGAGCCCCCTCGGCCCCTCGCCCTCCGTTGCAGCCGTTTCGGGCTCCTCAGGTGCTGCGTGCCGCCCCCGCGAGCGGAACTCGCTGTGGAGCATTTCGTCGTAGACCTCGTCGAAGCTCATGTGGATCCGTCCCTCCTCCGGCAGCCCTCACCCGGGTTTCCCAGAAGGGAAACGTCCGCCACCAGCCCCTCTTTCGGTCGCGACTGCAACTCCCCGCACAACATCCGCTCAACCGAAGGCCCAGCTCCCGATGGACACGACAGCGCCGTGAACAGGGAGAACGACCGTCATCGCATGCTCACCCGGAGCAGAGCCGCCCTGGAGGGTCACGGTCGTGCGCAGCACGACCTGCGTCGGGTTCCCGCCGGCCGAGTCGATCTCGACGTCGAGCGGCGAGTCGTGCCCGGTCACGGCCGCCCCGCTCAGCTGGGGTGGCATGGCGACGCCGGGGGCGATGGCGGCCCACCAGGACGCCTGGTGCTGGGCGCCGGCGTGCAGCCCGCCGAAGTAGGTCTCCAGCGCGGCGGCCTCGAGCGAGAGCGGCGCCGGCGACTGGGCGAAGTCGACCGACGCGTTGACCAGGCGCATGGTGCCCATGGGCGCCTCGTTCTGATCGAGCGTCAGGCCCTGCGCCCGCAACGCCGCCGGGGCCGAGGTCGTGTAGTCGGTGGACTTGACCGTCTTGATGAATTGAGCCCGGGGTCGAGCTTGGCGCCCTTGGTCGCCGCCCCGACCTCGGTCGCCCGGACCAGGAGGCGGTCCGGCGTGAAGAACAGGGCGTTGGGAGGCCAGCAGGTGTCGAGCACCAGGCTCGGGGCGGCCGTGTTGGACACGTCGGAGCCGGCCGCCACCACCTGCTGGCTGCTGACGGCGAACTTCACCGTGTTGCAGGCGGTGCGGTAGGTGATCACGTCGCCCGGCTTGAGGTCGTTCAGGTGGACGAAGTAGCTGACGTCGTGGGCCAGGAAGACGGCGGCGCCGTTCACGCCGGGCCAGACCGACTGCGGGTCGTGGCCCACGGCGACGTTGAGCTCCGGGTCGTCGGTGCCCTCTTCGACCGGTGCGGTCATGTGCAGGGCGGGGATGCTCAGGATCCCCGACAGCTGGCCCGGCTGCACCCCGGCCACCTGGCAGGACGCCCCGTGGCTCTGCTGGGCGATCTTGGCCATGGCCGCCCGCTCGCTGTGGAGGAGCACGGCCTGGGCGTGGCGCTGGTGCGCCTGATGGGCGAAGGCGTAGCTCGCCGCAAAGAGGGCGAGGAAGAGCAGCACCACCCCGATGAGCGTGATGCCCACCCGACGGATGTCCCGCAAGGCCGTCATCGGCCCGACGCCGTGTCCGGCTGCTTCTGCTCGGAACGGGATTCCGCCTTCCCGTTCCGAGCAGCTCGCAGCACCGGTTCCCGCTGCATCTGCTTCTCCCTCCAGATCCTCCGAAGATCTTCTTTGTGGTCCTGCCGGCCGAGGTGGCGGAGCACCCGGCCCTCTTCCTCTATCGGCTCCTTGTGTATCGACTCCTTGTGGCTTTCAGTGAGGCTGCCGCCGGGCCGGCCCCCGAGACCGGAGGGGGAACGGAGGAGGTCCCGAAGGCCGGGCCCGGTGGCGGTCCGCCGCCCGACCCGAAGGGGGGCGGGTCGGCGGGGCGGCTCAGAGGCTGCCCCTGCGGCGGGCGAATGCGTTCAGTGAGCGGGCCGCCGATGCGATACGGCGTCGTCCGACCAGCGTCATGCCGGCGAGGGCCATCCCGGCGAGCAGGATGGCGGGCAGCGGTCCCGCCCAGAACTCGCCCGTGTGGACGCTGGTCACACCGGGCACCGACGTGAGGGCTGCGGCCGGGGCGGCCGGCGTGGCCGGCGTGGCGGCGGGGGGCGTGTTGGACGGAGAGGTGTTGACCGCCACCGTGGCGACGGTCGAGCTGCCGGCGACGCTGACGTCACCGACGTTCAGACCCACGCCGCCCATGAGCCCGGTCAGCAGGCCGAGGTTCAAGACGCCCACCTTGGCGTGGGCCGTGGTGCCCGGGTCCGAGGTGTCGCAGGTCAACAGGTTGCCGTCGGGGTTGTAGCTGATGATCCCCGTGAGCAGGGCCCCGAGGGCGGAGCTGAGGGCGCTGCCGCTGCCGCCGAGCGCGGTCAGGATCTGGTTCACCAGGTCGTTGAGCTGCGTGATGTTGACGAAGGTGGGCAGCGAGCCGTTCGTCGAGTACGAGACGAGCCCGGCGTTGCAGCTCGGCGTGACCGTGCCGGTGCTGCGGTCGAGGGCCACCGACGCGGTGGTCGGAGCGACCTGCAGGTCGGCCAGGCCGAAGAGGTTGACGTCGACGGCGTGCTGGGTCACCGCGTCGGTGACGACGTTGCCGCTCGTGCTGACCGCGGTGGTCGATCCACCGAGATCGATGGAGAGGGGCTGCACGCTGGCGGCGTTGCCACCGGTCAGCCCGAGCACCTGGTCGAGGATGCCGGTCACGATGCCGGTCACGGGGGACGCGCCGCCGGCTGCGCCCATCTGGGTGAGCAGCCCGCCCAGGACGGAGCACTCGCCCGTCGTGGCATTCCCCGAGGCCACGCTGGTCGGGTTGAGGTTGAGGTTGGCCGGCAGGATGCCGTTCACGGTGCCGAGCAGGGTCTGCACCGGCTGAGGGAGCGGGCTGGTGTTGGAGCCGGGGGCGGTCGTGGCCGCGGGGGCGGAGCCACAGATGGAGGACGCCGCCGGGAGCGAGCCACCGAGCAGCTGTTGGAGGACCGAGGTCAGGCTGAGGCTGATGGAGACGTTGGCGAGGCTGCCGGTGCCCGATGCCGTCGGGTTGCCGTTGGCATCCTCGGAGGCCGAGGCGGTGCCGCACGAGACGTCGATGTTGATGAGGCCCGTGTCGATGGGCAGCGTGCAGTTCTTCGGCGTCGACGGGGTCCCGGTGCTGCTGGAGCCCTTGGCGATCGCGTCCTGCGTGCTGTCGAGGGCGAATCCGGACAGCGACGACGTGGCGCTCGTCGGGCAGGGGTTGCTGGCTGCCGCCGTCGAGAGGCAGGCGCCCGTGCCGGAGGCCTCGGCCAGAGGCGCGTTGGTGGCGTCCGCCTCCGAACCGCCTCCGCTGAGCTGCAACGTGTTGAAGAGGCCCAAGGATACGAACCCTCCATTCCCCTGGACGTTCCACTGCGTGACATTGGCTCCCGCAGTGGAGGACAGCGCCGTGACGACTGTCATGGCCACCAGGCCCACAGCCGCAACTCGGATCCTCCCCATTGCCTTCCCCTTCCACGAGGACCGTGACGGTCCAAGCTCCCTCTTCCGTTGCGATTGAAACGGGGGACTTCAACCAACCTTGCGCTGGCGGAGGAATAATTCGCGCCCGGAAACCCCTGTTATGGGCCCATGACGTGCACGGCGGCCCAGCCGGGGGGGACCTCGCGCCCGTTCCCGTACTCTTGCCCGGCATGCCCGCCTCCCACGTCGTGCTGATCGTCCTGGGTGGGGTGGGCGCCGGCCTCTTCAACGGCGTGGCGGGAGGCGGCAGCCTCATCTCGTTCCCGATCCTCCTCGCCCTCGGCTACCCGGCCCTCACGGCCAACATCACCAACACCGTCGGGATCTGGCCGGGCTATGTGGCCTCGGCCGCCGGGTACCGCAGGGAGATCGGCGACCAGTCCCGGCGCCTGGCCCGGCTGACCCCGGTCGCCCTCGCCGGTGGGGTCGGCGGCGCCCTCCTCCTGCTCACGACGTCACCGGCGACCTTCGAGGCCGTGGTGCCGTGGCTGGTCCTGGGGGCCGCCGCCCTGTTCGCCGCCCAACCGGTGCTGCGGCGTGCCCTGGACCGTGGCTCCGCCCACCCCCGCACGCGGCCCGTGCTGCTGGTGGCGGGCGTCTTCGCCGCCTCCCTCTACGGGGGCTACTTCGGCGCCGCCATGGGGGTCATGTTCCTGGCCATCCTCGGCCTCGCCCTCCCGGTCTCCATCGCCCACACGAGCGGGCTGCGGGCCGTCCTGTCCATGCTCGTCAACGGCATCGCAGCCGTCGTGTTCCTCATTCACGGCGGCCTCGCCTGGGAGGCGGTCGGGCTGCTCGCCGCCGGCAGCCTGGTCGGCGGCTACATCGGCGCCCGGCTCGCCCTGGCTCTCCCGGCGCCGGCGCTCCGCGTCGCCGTCGTGGTCATCGGCGTCGGCACGGCGGTGAAACTCCTGGTCTGACCGCCTCAGCCCGCGGAGAGCGGGTAGTGGCCGACGACGGCCGTCTCCAGGACGCGCTGACGCTCCCGCGCCGCCGCCGCGGCCTCGTCGTAGCCGATGGGGACCAGGCGGACCCGGGATCCCGGGGCGCACTGGCCGAGCCTTCCGAGGTCGGCCCAGGCCACCACCGCCAGCACCGGGTAGCCCCCGAGCGTCGCGTGGTCGGGCATGAGGATGACAGGGTCACCCCCGGGCGGCACCTGCACCGCCCCGGTGACGACGCCCTGGGAGTCGAGCTCACCCACCTCGCCCGCGGACCAGCGCAGCGCTCCCGCGGCCTCCGGGTCCCGCAGGCGGATGCCGACGCGATTGCTGTCCCCCTCGACGCTGAATTCCGCGCCGGCCAGGCGGGCCAGCGCGTCGGGCCCGAAACGCTCGGCGTGGGGACCGGGCACGACGCGGAGCTCGAGCGGCGAGCTCGACTCCTGGAGCTCGGTCGCCGCGCCCGGGCGGAGATGGTCGCCCAGGGGCGGGGCCCACGGGCCGGCGGACACGAGCTGTCCCCCGACGAGCGGGCCGGGGCCGAGGCCGGACAGCTCGTCGCTGGACCGGCTCCCGAACACCTCGGGGCCGACGATCCCGCCGGCGACGGAGAGGTACGTGCGACAGCCACCGTGCAGCGCCCCCACCTCGAGGACCTGGCCGGCATGGAGCGGGAGCAGCTGACCGGCCGGCACCGACGTGCCGTCGATGCGGACCGCGGGGGACGCCCCCACGACGGCGACGTGGGACGGCCCCAGGCCGCGCAGTCGGGTCCCGCCACCGGTGAGCTCCAGTGCCCCGGAATTCTGCGGGTTCCCGACCAGCCGGTTGGCCAGCAGGAACGAGAACGGGTCCGCGGGCCCCGCCCGCGGGACCCCCGCCGTCGCCACCCCGCGGCGGCCGCCGTCCTGGACGACCGCCCGCAGCCCGGGCACCACCACCTCCAGCACGGGTCGGGCGCCCGGGGGCGGCGACCACGCCGGCACGGGTCCCGGCCCCGGCGCGGGCTGGTCTGCCACGCCGGCCTCGGCCACCGCGAAGCGGACCCAGTCCCCCGGGGCCAACAGCGCGTACGGAGGTGACTCGGTAGAGAAGAGTGCGATGCCGGTGCGGCCGACGAGCTGCCACCCTCCCGGCGAAGCCGTGGGGTAGACCGCCGCGTGGCCGTTGGCCAGTGCCACCGACCCGGCCGGCACGACCGGGCGCGGGCGGTCGCGCCGGGGTACGGCGCGCAGCGGCTCGGGGAGCCCGTCGAGGTAGGCGAACCCGGGTGAGAAGCCCACCACCGCCACACGGAGCGGTCGCTCCGTCAGGTAGGCCGCCACCTCGCGCTCGGTGCATCCCGCCGACGCCGCGACCGCCGCCAGGTCGGGCCCGTCGAAGACGGAGGGGACGGTGACGAGCCGATCCCTGCCCCTCCCGACGTCCTCGGGGCCGCGGAACCCGGCGACCACCCGTTGCGCGGCGGCCTGCAGTGCTTCGAGCTCCGCCTGGGGATCGGTGACGAGCACCGCAACGGTGGCGAAGCCGCACACCAACTCGATGCTGCCGCTGCCGCTGCCGGCGCCGCCGAATGCGGTCTCGAGGGCTCGGGCCAACGATTGCGCCGCCTCCGGGCCGTCGGCGCCGATCAGGAAGGCGCGGTCACCGAGGCGGCGCACCTCGCCGACGGGGACCGAGCGCGTCATGCATGCGCCGGCGCGACCACGTCGATTCCCGCCTCGGCCAACACCCGTCGGACTGCCGTCGCAATCGAGACCGCGCCCGGCGTGTCGCCGTGGATGCACAGCGTGTCCACCCAGAGGGTGAGGACGGTGCCGTCGCTGGCCACCACCGCGCCGCGGGCCAGGCTCAGCGCCTGCGCGGCCGCGTCCTCCGGGTCGCTGAGCAGAGCGCCGGCGGTCCCGCGGTCGACGAGCCCGCCGTCGTCGCGGTACGCCCGGTCGCAGAACCCTTCCTCGCACGCCGGCACCCCGTCACGCAGCGCCATCGCCAGCGCCCGGCAGCCCGACGGCAGCACGAGCGCGACCGAGTCGCCGCAGGTCTCCCGCACCGCGTCGCGCAGCGTCTCGTAGATCGCCCCGCCCTTGGCCGCCTCCCCGTAGAGCGCGCCGTGCGGCTTCACCGACTCGATGGCCGTGCCGGCGGTGCGGCAGACAGCGCCGAGCGCCGAGAGCTGGTCGATCAGCGAAGTCCGGAGCTCTGCCCGGTCGATCTCCATCGGGGTACGGCCGAACCCCTCGCGGTCGGGGTAGGAAGGATGGGCCCCCACCCGCACCGAGTGCTCCAGAGCGGCGGCGACCGTCGGTGGTCATGGACGCCTCGTCGCCGGCATGGCCTCCGCACGCGATGTGGGCGGAGGTGACAAGTCCGAGCAGCGCGTGCTCGAGCTCGACCCCCTCCGTGTCACGGGCCTCGCCGACGTCGGCGTTCAGATCGACGGTCCGCTTGCGCGCCACGAGCTCACCCCGCCTCGAGGTGGTCGACGACCAGGCCGTCGCGGTACACCACGCGTTGGTTGCGCCGGGTCGGGACGCGGGCGCCGCCGAGGATGGTGCCCGTCATGTTCAGCGGGTCGGCTCCGGCCACGGCCACTTCCTCGCCGTTGCCGGCGCGCCGGTGCATCGCCTGCAGGTCGCCGAAGGCCTCGGGGAGCGCGTACTGCTCCCCGGCGAGCCCGGCGACGAAGCGCCCACCGAGCGCCACGCCCCGCGCCTCCATGCGACGCAACGCCCACACCACCTCGCGCCAGGGCACCTTGAACGACTCACGGCTCCAGAGCTCCCAGGCCACCACGCCCCAGCGCACCAGCAACTGGTGCGCGACCGCCTCGGCCAGTTCCTCGTTGCCGGGCACGAGCACCCCGTCGTCGACCGCCGGCGGCCCGAGCGCCTCGGGCCCGGGCAGCAGCGACCACCGGCCCTCCCCGATACCCGATCCCACCGGAGCACGGCGGCGGGCCAGCCGTCCGGACGGGCGGCGCACGGTGCGCGTCCGCCAGCGGTCGCGGGCCGAGAGCAGCGAGCGCACGGCCGAGAAGGCGTCGGCCGTCACGAGGCCGCGGGCGACCAGGTCCCAGAGACCCTCGTCCACCTCCGCCGGGAGCCGCCCGGTGAGCGGTGCCAGCTCGGGCCGGAAACAGGCGCCGCGGCTGCGCAGCGCGGCGAGGACGTCTGCGGCCGCGCCCACCTCGGGCTCGGGCGCCACCGATCCGGCCCGCACCGCGCGCAGCATCGTCTGGAGGTCGTCGCGCAGCACGAAGGCGAGCGGAGTGGCCGGAGACGGCACCCCACTTCGGCCGGCGCGCTCGGGGCGCGGCGTGAGACGCGCCCCAGACGACCTCGCCGGACAGGCACAGCTCGTCGAGCCACCGGGGGTCGTACCCGGTGACCCGGGCCGGAAGGATCTTGGCCTCCCACTCCGCCGCCGGTGCCTCTATCCCGGCCAGCTGTTCGAGCACCTGGAGCAGCCCGGCCCGCCCCTCGACCCGGCCGTCGGGCGCGACGTGCTGCCAGTGCGTCAGGAAGCGCACGAAGTCCGCGATCGGAACCGCCTCGACCATGCCGCGCCGCCGGCTCCGGCTGGCGCCGTGGAGGCGCACGAGGAGGTTGCGGGCGCACCAGCGACCGTCCGGCAGCTCGATGGCCGAGCCCTTGGACTCGAGGCGGGCCAGCGCCGTGCGTGTCCTGGCCTCCGTCAGGGGCGCGCCCATGGGCGCGCCCGCGGGAAGCGGCGCATCGGCCACGAGCTGTGCCACCTGAACTGGCCCGGCCAATTGCAGATGGCCGGCGACACAGGCGGCGGCCGCGTCATCGTCCGAACCCAGCGTGGCGGCGGCGTCCCGGCGTTCCGTGGCGACCCAGCAACCATTGAGCACACTCGCCCGGCCCGCACCCACGAGCGCGCCGAAGAAGCCCGACCACTCGGGAATCGGACGGGCCGACACGAGGGACAGCAGCAGGTCGTGCAGCTCGTCGGGATCACGCGGGCGGGGGCGGACCTGGTCCAGCACCAAAGCGACCGCGTCGGGGTGGAGCGCGGCCAGCTCGTCGGCGGGCACGGGGAGTCCTCCGGGACCGAGCTCGCCGAGGCCCCGGCGCAACGAGAGCGCCCGGGTGCGCCGCTCCTCGAGCGGCGCGTCGTCGAGGTAGGTGAAGGGTCGCCCGCTCAAGATGGCGTGCGAGAGGGGTGAGGGCTCCGACGACTCGACCGTGTGCACGGCGATCGCCCCCGACTCGAGCTTCGCCCACACGTCGACCAGGCCCTCGACGGAGAGCCCCTCGTGCAGGCAGTCGTGGACCGTCTGACGGGCCAGGACGTGGTCCGGCACCGCCACCGGGCCGGGCGGCGCGTTCTCCTGGCAGGCCGCCAGTCCGGGCCACACCGCAGCGAGCAGGTCGTCCGACTCCATCCGTTGCAGGTGGATGGGGCGGCGCTTGCCTCCGCTCATGCGGGGGAGGACGAGGGCGCGGTTGAGGTTCCAACGCCACCGCGCCCCGAGCATCGGGTGGGGCAGCACGGCCTGGGTCAGCACCTCGGCCGCCTTGGCGCTCGTGAGCATCGACTGCACCCGTGTGAGCGGGAAGCTGTGCTGGGGCCCGAGCGAGAGCACGACGGTGTCGTCGTCCGCCGCCGCCTGCAGCTCGAAGTCGAACGACACGCAGAACCTCTTCCGCAGCGCCAGGCCGATGGCTCGGTTGATGCGACCGCCGAACGGGGCGTGGATGATCAGCTGCGACCCCTCGCTCTCGTCGAAGCAGCGCTCCACCACGATCCGGTCGCGGGTCGGCAGGTGCCCCAGTGCGGCCAGCCCGGCGGCGCAGTAGGCAACGACCTGCTGCGCCACCTCGGCGGAGGTGCCGGCCCGCCCGCACACCAGCGCGCGGGCTGCGTCGCCGTCCTGCGCGCGCAGCAGCGGCTCGAGTGCGGCGCGCAGGTCGCTCACCGCCTCGGAGAGCTCGGCCGTGCGCGCCGGCGCCTCGCCCAACCAGAACGGGATCGTCGGTGGCAGGTCCCCGGCGTCATCAGACGCGGACCGTCCCGACCTCCACCTTGGCCACCCGCCACGAGTGCGTGCCGAGCAGGAAGATGTCCCCCGCTGTCGCCTCGACCGCGAAGTCCTCGTGCACCGAGCCAACGGTCACACCGTCGGGGTCGAGCACGACGCGGTAGTCGCCGGTCTCCGGGATGGCGCCACCACCGGTCAACGCCGCCAGGCGGGCGCCCCGGCGCGCGCGCAGGCGCCCGTTCACCGCGTCATGGTGCAGGTGCGCGCCGCGCCGCCCTCGTCCCGTCTCGATCCCCCAGCTCGCCAGCGCCACCACGTCGTCGAAGTCCTTCCGGCTCAGCTCGGCGTACGGGGCGGCCCGCCGGGCCATGGCCCACATCGCCTCGACGTCGCGCTCGTCGGTGGCCGCGACCTCGGCCACCAGCTGCTGGGCCAGGACGTCCAGCGGGGCGACCGGCGGCTCCAGCAGGTCGAGGCGGCCCTCGCGCACGGCGGCGAGCAGGGCGGTGCACTCGACGAGCTCGTCACGCGTGGTCGGGTAGAGGCGCCCGGCCGGCGTCCCGTCGCGGTGATGGTTCGCCCGCCCGACGCGCTGCAGGAAGGTGCCGATGGCCCGGGGCGACCCGATCTGGCACACGAGCTCGACCGGACCCACGTCGATGCCGAGCTCGAGCGAGGCCGTGGCGACGAGCGCCCGGAGGTCGCCGGCACGCAGGCGGGTCTCGACGATGCGCCGTCGCGCGGCTGACAGGCTGCCGTGGTGCGCCGCCACGAGGAGCGACGCGTCCACGTCACCGCCACCGCGGCCCGGCTCCTCCCCTTCGAGCCGCTCGGCGAGCTGATGGGCGACCCGCTCGGCCATCTTGCGCGTGTTCACGAAGACGAGCGTCGTCCGGTGGTGCCGGGTGTGCTCCGCGATGCGGTCGAGGATGTCGGACATCTGTCCGCCGCTCATGACGGCTTCGAGCTCGGTGGAGGGCAGCTCGATCGCCACCTCGAGGTCGCGCGCGTGCCCGCAGTCGACGATCACGGTCGGTGGGCGCCCGTCGTGCACGCCCGAGAGCAGGCGCGCCACGAGGTCCAGCGGTCGCTGGGTGGCCGAGAGGCCGATGCGCTGGAGGCGCCCGCCGCCCTCGGTGACGAGTGCGTCGAGCCGCTCGAGGCTCAGCGACAGATGGCTTCCCCGCTTGTCCCGGGCCAGCGTGTGCACCTCGTCGACGATCACCGTGCGCACCCCGCGCAGCATCGCCCGCGACGACGGCGCCGTCAGCAGGAGGTAGAGGGACTCGGGCGTGGTGACGAGCAGGTCGGGCGCCTGCCGCTTCATGGCCGCCCGCTCCGACGGCGGCGTGTCGCCGGTGCGCACCGCGACGCGGAGGCCGGGGTCGGGGAACCCGAGCCGGGCGGCCTCCTCCCGGATTTCGCCCAGCGGGACATGCAGGTTCTCGTGCACGTCGACCGCCAGCGCCCGCAGCGGCGAGATGTAGAGCACCTCCGGTGCGCCGCCCTCCCGCGCCCCTGCCTCGGCGGCCCGGTAGGCGGCGTCGATGGCGACCAAGAACCCCGTCAGCGTCTTGCCGGTGCCGGTCGGCGAGGCGACCAGCACGTCACGCCCGTCGGCGATGTGCGGCCAGGCCGCCGACTGCGGGTTCGTCGGACCGGCCGGGAACCGCCGCGCGAACCAGCTCGCCACGGCCGGGTGGAACAGCGACTCGGCCCCGGTGGACGCAGGCGGACTGGAAGCAGGCCCAGTGGAATTGAGCAGAGCGTCGGGCACGGCCTCTATTCCACCAGGATGCTGTGACCCCGGCGACACGGGACCCCGCCGGTACCGCTCAGGCGGGAGGCCGGCGGCCCCAGCAGGAGATCATCGGCGGTTGGGCCAGGTCCAGCTTCCCCGCCGCCACGTTGGCCAGGTGTTCCTCGATCTCGCCCTCGGTGGCCAGCCCGTGGTCCACCAGCTGGTCCCGGACGAGGTTGACCGTCGCCACCTCGAGGAAGTTGCAGGCCGGGTCGCTGACCGGGAAGGACGCGTCGGCCGCCACGCCGACCAGGCCGGCCTCCCGGAGCCTCCGGGGCAGCGAGCGGCCATAGGCGAGGTCGACGCCCCGCTCGGCCAGAAGCGACCGGAAGCCGCGGCGCAACCGGTTCGCCAGCACCTGGTCGGGCCCCCTCTCCTCCAGGCAGCTGAGCGGTTGCAGCGCGGGGTCGGCGTCCTCGACCAGGAGCACCCCGCCCGGCCGCAGGGTGCCCACCATGTTGGCCAGGGCGGTGTCGCGCTCGGGCACGTGCACCAGAACGAGCCGGGCGTGGACGAGGTCGAAGGGCCCGCCCGGTGGCGGCTCGCCCGCGACGTCGTGCTCGAGGACCTCGACGTTGGGTGCGCGCGCGCCCGAGGCCCACGAGATGTTGACATCGGTCGCCAGCACGTGCCCCTCGGGCCCGACCTGCTCCGACAGGTGGGCGACGACGGTCGTGCCGCCCGCGCCCACCTCCCAGCAGCGCCAGCCCCGCGTCAGACCGAGCCCGTCGAGATGCCGGAAGGTCGGAGGATCGAAGAGGGCGGCGAACGCGGTGAAGCGGTCCATCGCCTCGGGGGCCTCGTTGGTGAGGAGGTAGCGGGCGCCGGTCACGGCGAAGCCGAGGGCGCGGGCGTCTCCGCGGGCGCGGGAGGGGGCGCGAGCAGGGGCGCCTGCGCCAGCTCGTGCGACGTCCCGATGTAGCGATCGAGGACGTCGGCCACCTCGGCGCGGCCCTCCTCGATCAGCGTCGCGGTGGCAGAGAAGTCGCGGTACTGGCCCGAGGGCTCGCCGCCACCGCTGAAGACGATCACCTCGACCCCCGGCGGCAGCAGCGCCAGCTCGCGCACGAACCGCGCGTGCACCGCCACGAAGAACGCAGTGAGCGCCGCCTCCGCCGGCCGGCGCGGCGGGGGTGGGTGGTAGTGCAGCGGCCCGCAGAGCAGCACGTAGATGCGGTTGCACCCGGCCGAGAGCGCGCGGCTGATCGGCACGTTGTTGACGACGCCGCCGTCGACCAGCGTGTCGCCGTCGATCGTCACCGGCGGGAGGATCGACGGGATGGCCGAGGAGGCCAGGATGGCCTCGACGGCGGGGCCGTGCGCGATCCATCGCTCAACCCCGTCCGTGAGCGACGTCGCCACGACCTCGACCGGGATGATGGCATCCTCGAGGTTCTCGTAGTCGACGCCCGCCTCGATGATGGCGCGCAGCCCGGTGTTCGCGTGCACGCGCGGCGCGCTTCTGCAGGAAGGCCCACGGCCCGTCGAACGTGCCGCGAGGGAAGATGTCGGTCCCCTTCACTTCGCGCCAGACGGTGGCCATGTGCTCGACCCCCTCCGGCGTCGGGTTGCCGGCGTACGACGCGCCGTTGATGGCACCGACCGAGGCGCCGAAGACGTGATCGGCCCGGATGCCGCGCCTGATCAGCTCATCGAGCATCCCCACCTGCACCGCGCCGCGGCTGCCGCCGCCCGCCAGCACGAATGCGGTGCGCTGTGGCGCCGCGCCGTGCCGCCCGTCCGCGCGGTGCCGGCGGTGCGCCCATCGATCGCGCAGGCGCGCCGACCATGTCGCAGGCGCGGCGCCGTCGGTTGCCGGCGTGGCGCTCACGGTGCCGACCGCGGTGGCGCCGTCGGCCGCTGCCCGTCGGCCTCCCGGCGTTGCTGCCACGCCTTCCTCCCGGCCATGTCGTGGCGCACCGCCCAGACGATCACGACGACCGCCAGCACGACGAAGGCAACCACGAAGATCCCGAAGATCACGAAAAACGCTGCGTCCGTGGCGGCCGCCAGCGGGACCAGGGCAGGTGCCATGCACTTGCCAGGGTAGAGGAGTGCCGTCCGCGGGTGTCACAGCCCGTGGGCACACTGCGCCGATGGTCCTCGTCGCCCCGCATCCGCAGCTCAGACCCCCAACACCCGGGGTCGCGCCGAGGCGTCGCGGCGGCGGGAGGGACGTGCTCGCCCTCCTCCGCGGGGAGACGGCGTCCCGGCCGCGGTTCGACCCGCAGCTGTGCGGGGGGCTCAGAGCCTGGCTGGAGGACGCCGCCTACGGGTTGGTGACGGCGAGGGGAGAGCACGCCGAACCGCTCTTCCTCGGCCCCCGCCAGTTGCTCGGCTCGCCCGAGAAATGGCGCGACGGCGACGGGGTCTCCGACGTGTCCGACGAGCTGCTGCTCTCCTATCTCGTGCATGCCCTCTTCCGCCACGTGGTCAGCGGCGAGGACGCCACCGACGCGCTGCCGACGGCGCTCCAAGCACTGCGGGCGGTGGGCGCCGACGTCGTCGTGGACCACATCGAGGCACTGAGCCCCTCGGCGCGGGCCGCCCTGTCGGACACGCTGTCGGCGCAGGCCGGGAACCTGGCCGACATGGTCCCCCGTTTCGCCCCGGGCTGGCTGCCCCGCACCGACGACCGCGTTGCCATCCCGCTCGCCGGGGGCCGAGTGGTGCTCCACGGAACGTTCGACCTGTTGGTCGGCCTTCCGCACCCGGGCACCGCCTCGTTGTGCGCCGTCGGGCTGTCGACCGGCGGGGCGTGGGCCCGGGAGCGCCGGACACTGCATTATTTGGCGCTGCTCGAGACCCTGCGCAGCGGCAGCCCTCCGTTCCGGCTGGCCCTGCTCGAGTCCGCCACCGGCCGCTACGGCGTCGAGGACGTGCGCGAGGAGCACCTGCGGGCCATCGCCTCGCACCTCTCGGCCTGGCTGTGCGGAGGTGCGGATCCGGGTGCGTGACTGTCTGACCGACGTGCTGGTGGCTCCCGTGCCGGTGGTCGACGCGCCGTCGTGGCGCACCTCCCTCGAGGAGGCGAAGGCGATGCTCGCCGGCCTGGCCGTCCGCCGCGCCGGCGCCGGCCCGTTCCGCGTCACCGACTACGAGATCCGGGTCGCCCTCTCCGGCGAGGCGGGCGACGCCCCGGGCAACCCTTCGCGTGGTCCGCCCGCACGGCCCGCCGGGCGCTCGGCCTGGCGGCGGTGCGCCTTCTCGTCACGGGCCGCGCCCGGTCCCCGGTCGAGGCCGTGCAGGCCCGACTGTCCGAGTCCTCCCGTTGGGTACAAGAGGGCAGCGCCAGCGTCTCGCAGCTCGATCGCTGGGTCGCCGCACTCCCGCCCGCCGGTCGGGCGGCGGTGGGCGCGGAGGCGATCACCTGGGCCACCCGATTGTGGTGCGCCCTCGACTGGCCCGCGCTGGGCTCTGCGCCGACGATCGGCCGCGACCGGTGGTGGGACAGCCCGCATTCCGCGCTCCTCGCACTGCGCGGCCGAGCCGAGGTGCGCAGCGACCGGGCCAACCTCGTGGTGCTGTCCGGGCCCCGCCGCGACTCGGTGCGAGCAGAGCTCTCCCTCGTGACCCTCGTCGAAGCGCTCCGGGCCAGGAGCGGTGCCGTCCCGGGCCGGGTCGTCGGGTGGTGGCCCGACTCCGGCCACCTCGTGCGGGTCGACCCCGAACCGGCGGTGCTCACCCTGGGTGCGGAGGCAGTGGCGCTCGTGCTGGCCGGAACGAGCGCACCAAAACGCAGCGCGGCCTGAAAGAGGTCCCAAGTCCTCTATCGTTGGCACCCCCATGGGAACCCGCGATGACATCAGCAACGTGGCCATCGTGGCCCACGTCGACCACGGCAAGACCACGCTGGTCGACGCCATGCTGCGCCAGACCGGCGCGTTCGGGGCCCACGAGGAGCTGACCGACCGGGTCATGGACTCGGGCGACCTGGAGCGGGAGAAGGGCATCACCATCCTGGCCAAGAACACGGCCGTGCGCTGGGGCGGGGTGAAGATCAACATCATCGACACCCCGGGCCACGCCGACTTCGGCGGCGAGGTCGAGCGGGGCCTGACCATGGTCGACGGCGTGCTGCTGCTGGTGGACGCCTCCGAGGGCCCCCTCCCCCAGACCCGCTTCGTCCTGCGCAAGGCGCTCGAGGCCCGCCTCCCGGTCGTGGTCGTGGTCAACAAGGTCGACCGGGCCGACGCCCGCATCGACGAGGTGGTCCACCAGGTCGAGGAGCTGTTCTTCGACCTCGACGCCGACGAGGACCAGATCGACTTCCCCATCCTCTACGCCAACGCCCGGGCCGGCTGGGTCAGCACGCGAGCACGGGGTCGAGGGCGTGAACGTCGAGCCGCTCTTCCGGACCATCATCGAGCACGTCCCCGCCCCGTCGTTCGACGACGAGGCGTCGACCCAGGCGCTCGTGTGCAACCTGTCGGCCTCGCCCTACGTCGGGCGCCTGGCCATCTGCCGTGTCTACAACGGCACGCTGGTCAAGGGCTCCACGGTGGGCTGGTGCCGGCTCGACGGCACCGTCGAGAGGGCCAAGATCACCGAGCTCTACGTGACCGAGGCGCTCGAGCAGGTGCCGGCGGAGTCGGCCGGACCGGGCGAGATCGTCTCCGTCGCCGGGTTGGCCGAGGTCACCATCGGCGAGACCCTGGCCGATCCCGACGGCCCGTTGCGCTCCCCGCCATCACCGTCGACGAGCCGAGCCTCGCCATGACCATCGGCATCAACACCTCACCGCTGTCGGGCGCGGACGGCACGAAGCTGACGGCCCGCCTGCTCAAGTCGCGCCTGGACGCGGAGCTGGTGGGCAACGTCGCGATCCGGGTGGCGACCGACCGACCGGCCCGACCTGTGGGAGGTGCTGGGTCGGGGTGAGCTGCAGCTGGCCGTGCTGGTCGAGACCATGCGGCGCGAGGGCTTCGAGCTCACGGTGGGCAAGCCGCAGGTCGTCACCCGCGAGATCGACGGCAAGGTGCACGAGCCGGTGGAGCGGGTGTCGGTGGACGTGCCCGACGACTATCTCGGCGTGGTGACCCAGCTGCTGGCGCTGCGCAAGGGCACCATGCTCGAGATGGTCAACCACGGGACCGGCTGGGTGCGCCTGGACTACCGGGTCCCGGCCCGTGGCCTGATCGGCTTCCGCACCGAGTTCCTGACCGAGACCCGGGGGACCGGCATCCTGCACCACGTCTTCGACGGCTGGGAGCCCTGGCACGGCGAGCTGCGGACCAGGCGCAACGGCTCCATGGTGGCGGACCGCCGTGGCGTCACGACGACGTTCGCGCTGATGAACCTCCAGGAGCGCGGGTCGCTGATCGTCGGACCGGCCGAGGAGGTCTACGAGGGCATGATCGTCGGAGAGAACGCCCGGGCAGAGGAGATGGACGTCAACCCGACCAAGGAGAAGAAGCTCAACAACATCCGGTCGGCGACGGCCGAGGAGTTCTCCCGGCTGACGCCGGCCATGTTCTTCTCCCTGGAGCACGCGCTGGAGTTCATCGCTGAGGACGAGTGCGTGGAAGTGACGCCCAAGGTGGTGCGGCTGCGCAAGGTGATCCTGGACCAGGCCACCCGGGGGAGGCTGCGCAGCCGGGCCCGCGACAACCGCGATCAGGCCGCGTCGAAGGGATAGACGGCCCGCGAAGGGCCGAGGGACGGAGCAAGGCCGTGGGGGCACCGAGGAACGAGGGCTTCGACCACATGACCGTGGTCGTCACCGACCTGGACGAGGCGCGGCGCTTCTTCGGGCTGCTCGGTTTCGCCGAACGCATCGCCGTCGTGGCGTCGGGCGAGGAGATCGCCGGCTACATGGGGATCCCGGGATGGGAGGCCGACCACGTGACCCTGGTCCTGGAGGGCGCGCCAGTGCACCAGGAGGTCCAGCTCCTCCGGTTCCACCAGCCCGCGGCGACCGTCGACGCCGACGCCGGCACGCTGACGCGGACCGGCTTCAACCACGTGTGCTTCAAAGTCAACGACCTGAATGCGATGCTGGCGCACCTGTCCGAACACGGGATCACACCGCGCAACGAGGTCTTCGACTTCCACGACCGGCGACTCGTCTTCCTCGATGGCCCAGGGGTCGTCGTCGAGCTGGCCGAGTGGGTCAGCGGGTCGGCCGGCCCAGGGCGGTCACCTAGCATGAACCGCCTGGAGGGATGGCAGAGCGGACGAATGCACAGCTCTTGAAAAGCTGCGAGGTGCAAGCCTCCGTGGGTTCGAATCCCACTCCCTCCGCTCCTCGATACGCCGCTCAGTTACACCAATGCCTCGCGTTGGGCGGATCAGCTCGTTCTCTTGACCTTCCCGCTGACAGTCACCAATGTGTGGCCGTGCGCCTTCACTCTGTCCCGAAAGCCGGCTGACCGGCTGATGGGCGTGCTCGACGGGGTGAAGGTCATAGAGGCCGGGCTGCTGGTGCAGGGCCCGCAAGCGTCCCTGACCATGCTCGAGTGGGGTGCCGAGGTCGTCAAGGTCGAGCTCCCCGGCTTCGGTGACCAGAGTCGATGGTTACCGATCAGCCGGGATGACCGGCGCTCGGCCTTCTTCACCGCCTACAACCGAGGCAAGCGAAGCGTGACGATCGACTTGCGGGTGCCCGCTGGTCGCGAGGTCTTCCTCAGACTGCTCGAGCGAGCGGACGTCGTGATCACGAACTTCAAGCCAGGGACGATGGATGGCTGGGGCCTGGGCTATGCCGACGCGGCCGCACGCAACGAGCGGATCATTTACGCCATGGGGTCGTCATTCGGTCCCGAAGGTCCCGACGCCCACCGCGAAGGAGCCGATCTCAGCGCGCAAGCGGCCGGTGGCCTCATCAGCACGACCGGAGGCAGGGGGGCCGACCCGAGCTCGATCGGCGCCACGGTGGCCGACCACATTTCTGGCCAGAATCTTCTCGCCGGGATCCTCGCCGCGCTCTACGCACGAGAGAAGACGGGCCGGGGTCAGCTGATCGAAACCTCGTTGCTCGGCGGCCAGATCTGGGCCCAGGCCGGCGAGTACACGCGCTACCTCATGTCCGGGTCGATCTCAGGCCCGAGTGGCCGTGGCCACCCAATGATCCCTGGCATTTACGGTGTCTTCCCGACGTCCGACGGTTGGATCGCCATCGTGGGCGTCGCAGGACCTGCCCGCGATCGGTTCTACCGGACCATCGGTCGGCCTGATCTGATCGCGCAGTTCGATCAGCTCCTGTACTTCGAGGATGACCGGGCCGCGTTGTGGCCCATCCTCGACGAGGTATTCGCACAGAAGCCGACAGCCGAATGGTGCCGCTTGTTGGGCGACGCCGGACTGCGCTTCGCGCCGGTCCGCGATCACGCCGAGGTCGCCGCTGATCCCGGAGTTCGCGCCAACGGGTACATCACGCGTGTCGCTCGGTCTGCCGATGACGCGACTGAGCAGGAGATCGTGCGAGCCCCCGTTCGCTTCGCCGGCCGCGACGAGCCGGCCGCGGTCGAGGTCCCCGAACTCGGTCAGCACACCGAAGAGGTTCTCCTCGAGAACGGCTACTCCTGGGACGACATCGGGGCGCTGTCGGCGGGCGGCGCCATTTAGCCAGGCGGAGGCGCGAGAACGAGCGACGAGCTACTGCTCCAGGTCGACAACAGGCATGATGACCGGAGGCCCACTCAGATTGACGCCCAGCTCCTCGAGGACCGGCCTCAGATAGCCCAGAAACGCGTCGAACGCCTCTTGGCTCTCCCAGATGTCGAACACCTGCAGCTTGCCTTCTTCTCCGAACACCGAGTGCAGCTTCATGGCGTCTTCTGGGGCGCCCGCCTCCCGCAGGCGCTTGCGTCCTTCAGCGTGCAGCGCAGCGGTCAGGTTCTCTGTGGTGATGTAGATCGCGATCATCGACACTCCTTGCTGTGGTCCGCTCAATCTATGACTCGGGTCGTCGGCGATCAATGGCCCGATGCCACGGGTGAGACGGCGCCGCAGTGCAGTACCTTCGGGAGGACCGATCCCCGGGGCAGGACACCGGACCAGACCAACCGGAGGGTGTGACGACCTCTTCGGCCCCACTCGCAGACTCCCTTCAGCAGTGCGCCCACGCCGAGGGCGGTAGCCTCCATCGTCCCGGGGCTGCGGTGTCGATACGAGCGGTCCGGGTGACGACAAAAGGGGGAAGGCGCGTGGCAGACATGCAGGCCGTGCAGGTGACCCGGCACGGTGCACCGGGGGACGTCCTGGCGGTGCGGACGATCGAGCGCCCCGAGCCCGGGCCGAACGAGGTGCGGGTGAAGGTCAGCGCCGCCTCCTTGAACTTCAACGACATCGACCGCTGCCGGGGGAACCTCGTCTCGGTGCCCACGCCGCCGCCGTTCACCCTCGGCATGGACGTGTGCGGCGTCGTGGACACGGCCGGTGCCGGTGCGGAGGCGTGGCTGGGCAAGCGGGTGATCGCCATCACCAAGAACGCGCTCGGGGGCATCGCCGAGTACGCCATCGCGGACGCGATCTCGGTCTTCGAGGCTCCACCCGGCTTCGACGACGCCGAGGCCACCGCGTTCCTGCTGTCGTTCCAGACCTCCCACCTGGCCCTGTTCAAGCGGGGACGGCTGCATTCCGGTGAGACCCTGGTCGTGCACTCGGCGGCCAGCGGGCTGGGCACCGCGGGGATCCAGCTCGGCAAGGCCGCCGGAGCGCGGGTCATCGCCGTGGCCGGCGGTCCCGAGAAGGGGGCCCTGTGCGCCTCTCTCGGTGCTGACCTGGTCATCGACCACACGGCCGAGGACTTCGTCGAGGCCGTGCTGGTGGCCACCGGGGATGCGGGTGCCGACGTGGTCTACGACCTGACCGGCGGCGACTTCGTCGAGCGCTCGTGGCGCTGCACGGCCCACGGTGGCCGCTACCTGGCGGTCGGGTTCGCCGACGACGACGCCAATGGCATGACCGGGCGGCCACTGCGGATGGCCTGCATCGGGAACATCGACATCGTGGCCGTGATGGTGGCCTGGGCGGACACGGTCGACCCGGGCATGCGCCGCTTCGGGTTCAACCCCTTCGGACGGGACGTCGCCGACGAGATCCACGCCGATCTGCTGCGGTTGGCCGCGGCAGGATCGATCCGCCCCGTCGTGGGGGCACGCGTCTCCATGGAGGACGCCGGCCGTGCCCTCGACGAGCACGAGGCGCGCCGATCGCTGGGGCGCACCGTCGTCGAAGTGCGCAGACCCGAGGCCGAGTCCGCATGAGCGACGTCGAATACACCTGGCGCGACTCCGAGTTGCGGAGCCGGCCCCTCCTGGCCCTCAACTGGGCTGGGGCCCGGGCGGCGCGAATGGGCCGCTTGCTGCCCTCGCTGAACCCGGAGGCGGTGAAGAAGGCGGCCGCCAAGATGGCGGGATCGGACGACTTCGGCAGCGACTCCTACCAGGAGCCGCTCGAGGTCTTCCTCCGTTCCTGTGCGGACGAGGCCGAGCTCACGACGTTCGGGCGCATCCTCATCACCAAGATGCTCGCGTCGACCCTGTCGAACCGCATCGCATTGCACCGCTGGTCACTCGACCACCCCGAGGTCCGGGACGAGCGCATTGAGCGCCCCTGGATCATCGTTGGCCTCCCCCGCACGGGGACCAGCGTGCTCTCCAACCTGCTGGGCCTCGATCCCGTAGCTCGACCGCTCCTCCAGTGGGAGGCGGCCCACCCCATTCCGCCGGTCACCTTGGAGGAGGCGGCGGAGGATCCCCGCATCGCCCGGACGGCCAAGGACCTCGAGGGCCTGCTCAAGCTGAACCCGCCGCTCAAGGCCATGCACCCCTTCGGCGCCACGTTGGCCGAGGAGTGCGTCGCGCTCTTCATGTACGACGTGCGGGCCCTCGCCCTCGAGACCCAGGCCTACGTGCCGTCCTACGCCCGGTGGCTGGAGAAGGCCGACATGACGTCCGCCTACGCCCAGCACCGCCTCGCCCTCCAGACCCTGCAGTCGCGCCAGCCGACCGAGCGCTGGATCCTCAAGACGCCGAACCATCTGTGGCACCTCGACGCCATGCGCACCGCCTATCCCGACGCCAGGGTGATCTGGACCCATCGCGACCCCGGGCCGGTCGTCACCTCGCTGGCCAGCCTGGCCAACGCCAGCCAACGGCCGCTCACCAGCCGGAGCGATCCGCGCCCGACGGCCGAGGAGTGGAAGCGCAAGTGCGCCTTCGCCCTGCGCTCGGCGATGGCCTTCGACGAGAAGGTGGATGGGGGCTGGTGCCAGCACCTGCACTACGACGCCCTGATCGCCGACCCGGTCGAGGCGGTCCGGACGCTCTACCGCAGCTTCGGCGAGGAGGTCGGCCCGCTCCATGCCCGGCGGATGCGGGCCTTCTTGGAGCACCGGCCGCCGGACGCCTTCGGCCGCCACCGCTACGACCCGGCCGATTTCGGGTGGACCTACGCCGGACTCGACGCGGAATTCGACGACTACATCGAGCGCTACGGGATAGAGACCTCCGGCACCACCTAGCCGTTCGGCAACCCTGTGGGGGCGGCAGGGGGCGCGAACTCTCAGCTCCCGCTGAGTCTTCCGCACGCCGTATTGGTAGTGTGCGCCGCAAACAGGAACCTGTTCTACGGTTCCGGGGAGTGTCCGGGGCCGGCCGTGGGTCGGGCTCCGCAGACAGGGGGTTGAGGATGAAGAGGATCTCGGGGACGCGGGGGGTGGCGGCGTCGCTGCTGCTCGCCTCGCTGATGACGGCGGGGCTGCTGGTTGCGCCCGTCGGCCGCCGGTGCGTCGACATCGGCCTCATCGAGCTCCACCTTCGGCACACTCCCGTCGCCCTGCGGCAAGGGGAAGGCCACGGGCGCCACCGAGCAGGGCGTCACCAATTCGACGATCAGCATCGCCTACGGCGACGACCGCGGCTTCTCGGGCCTCCCCGGCCTCGACCAGGAGATGGGCGACGCGGTCAAGGCGATGGTCGCCTGGTGCAACGCCCAGGGCGGCATCAACGGGCGCAAGATCGTCGGTGACTACTACGACGCCGCCGTCACCAACATCGGGACCGTGATGACGCAGGCCTGCAAGAAGGACTTCATGCTCGTCGGCGAGGGCTTCGCGCTCGACGGCGTGGCCGAGCAGACCCGTCTCGGCTGCAACCTCGCCGCCGTCCCCGGCTTCACCGTCTCGCTCGGTCGTGGCCAACGCGTACGAGATGTACCAGGCGTCGCCGAACCCGGCGAACGCCAGCCCGGTGTCGTCGGCCTACGAGGCGACGAAGCTCTTCGGCAAGGCCAAGACCCAGGCGGCCGGCGAGTACAACTCCACCCTGTCCACCCAGCAGCAGTCGATGGCCAAGGCCGTGCAGGCCTACACCACGACCGGCTGGAAGTTCCTCAACTGCCCGTTCCAGGTCAACTACAACGGCGAGGCCAACTACACCCCGTTCGTGCAGAAGCTCCAAGGCTGCGGAGCCAAGGTCGTCTACAACGACTCCACGCCCGGCCCGACCCTCTACGGCGCCCTGCAGGCCCAGAACCAGATCGGCTACAACCCGATCTGGATCGAGGACTCCGGCGCCTACACGGCGGCCTTCGCCAAGTGGAACACGGCGGGCCTGGGCAACAACGTCTACGTCCGCTTGTCCTACGAGCCGCTCGAGGCGGCCAAGGTCGTCCCGGCCGTCGCCCAGTACCTCTCGATCCTCAAGAAGTACGGCGGCCTCACCTCGCAGCTGGGCGAGCAGTCGACCTCCGTCGTTCCTCCTCTGGGCCACCGCGGCCAAGGCCTGCGGCTCGACGCTCACCCGCCAGTGCATGATCAACCACCTGGCCAAGGTGACGAACTGGACCGGTGGGGGCCTGAACGCCTCGGGGAACCCGTCCAAGAACGTCCCGCCGAACTGTGGCCTCCTGATGAAGCTCAGCGGCACCAAGTGGGTGCAGGCGTACCCGAAGAAGCTCGGGGCTTTCGACTGCTCCCCGAAGTACGTCGCCCCGAACACGGGCGCCGTCGTCGGGACCACGCTGAACGCCCAGGGTTACGCCACCCAGTACGCGACCTCCTCGGTCCTCAAGCCCCAGGGGTGAGCGCCTGGCGCATCGAGCGCGTCGACCTGAGCGACGGGAGCTCCGGCCATGCACCTGTTCCTCACCTACACGATCCTCGGCCTGGTCACCGGGGCGGTCTACGGGATCGCCGCCTCGGGGCTGGTCCTCACCTACACGACGTCGGGGATCTTCAACTTCGCCCAGGGAGCAATGGCGATGCTGGCGGCGTTCACCTATTGGCAGTTCCGCTACGGCTGGAACTGGCCGGCGCCGCTCGCCCTCTTCGCCGTGATCGCGGTGCTGGCGCCGCTGTTGGGCGCGGTCCTCTATGTCGGCATCATGCGGGGGCTGCGAGCGACGGCGGACGTGACCAAGATCGTGGTCACCATCGGCATCATGCTCGGGCTGATCGCATTGGCGCAGTGGATCTGGAGTCCCGGGGTGCCGCGAACCGACAACCTGTTCTTCGGCGAGGCGGCGAAGTTCAGCGTTTTCGGCGTCTTCGTCACTGACCACGAGGCGATCGCGCTCGGCTGCGGGGTGCTCATCGCCGTGGGCATCCGGTTCCTGTTCAAGAGCACCCGGACCGGAGTGGCCATGCGGGCCGTGGTCGACAATCCCGAGCTGCTCCAGCTCAACGGCGGGCGGCCCCAACGGTTGGCGGCCTTCTCGTGGGCGCTCGGGGGCGCGTTGGCGGCGCTGGCCGGCATCCTGATCACCCCGATCAGCGGCGGCACCCTGGACGTCCACGTGCTGACCCTGCTCGTCCTCGACTCCATCGCTGCCGCCATGTTCGGCCGGCTGCGCAGCATCTGGCGCACCTTCGGCGGCGCGCTCGTCCTCGGCCTGGCCGGGACCTACGTGCTGGGCTACTTCCCGTCGTCGTGGTCGTGGGCGTCGAACTTCCGTATCGCGCTGCCGATGATCGTGCTCTTCGTGGTCCTGATCGTGCTCCCCCAGGACCGCCTGCGCGGGGCCACGCTGCTGCGGACGCGGGAGCGCTTCACCGTCCCGACGATCGGCTCGGCCGTGACCTGGGGCCTCATCCTCATCCTCGTCGTCCTGGCGCTCGAGGTGATCATGGGCACCAACGACATGGCGGCGCTCACCATCGGCATCACCTACGCCATCATCGCCCTGTCCCTCACCCTGCTCACCGGCTACGGCGGGGAGATCAACCTCGCCCCGGTCTCCTTCGGGGCCATCGCCACCATCATCGTCTTCCACCTCGGACTCTCCGGCAGCGGGACGGACCAGCGGATCACCCTGTGGGGACTGCTCCTCGGCGTTCTGGTGACGGCGATCGTCGGCGGCCTGATCGCATTGCCCGCGCTCCGGCTGCGCGGTCTCTACCTGGCACTGGCCACCCTCGCCTTCGGCGTCTTCGTGTCCGACATGCTCATCTCGGACATCGCCCCGCACGTGCTGCCCATCTTCCACGTGCACTTTTCCATCTTCCCGAACGGCACGCTGCAGATCCCACCGCTCAAGATCGGCCCGATCGACCTCACCTCGACCAAGACGTTCCTCACCGTTTCGGCCTGCATCTTCGTCCTCCTCGGCGTCGGTCTCATCGCACTGCGCCGCAGCAGCTACGGGCGGCGACTCACCGCCATGAAGGACAGCCCCGCGGCAGCCGCCACGCTCGGGCAGAATCTCGTCCGGCTCAAGCTGTCGGTCTTCATGCTGTCGGCGGCCATCGCCGGCCTCGGCGGCGTCCTGCTCTCTGCCGCGTCGGGCAGCGTGAACGACACCACGTTCATCATCTTCATCAGCCTGGCCCTCGTGATGTTGACGGTGGTCGGAGGAATCGGGAGCGTCGCCGGCGCACTCATGGGCGGGGTCCTGGCGGGGACGGCGTTCCAGGCGCTGAACGCGACGTTCACGAACTTGAGCACTGACGCCGGGGGCGGGGGCTTCTGGAGCGTGATGGCCAACTTGGCTCTGGTGGCCCCGGCACTGATCGGTGTGAGCCTGGGCCGCAACCCGAGCGGTGCCGTGCCCGACATCGTGGCCAACTACTCCCCCCTGTGGCGGGTGAAGCCCGTGCTGGCGCTCGGGGTGGCGGCGGAGGCGGTGGCCTATCTCCTCGTCGTGACCAAGGTCATGGGCAACTGGTGGCTGGTGCTCGCCACCGCGGTGATCGCCCTCGCGCTGCCGGCACTGGGCAGGGCGGTCCGTCCAGAGGCCTTCCGCACGGTGGCGGTCGTCCCGGGTGCGCAGGACGGGCCCACGACGGTAGGGCCGGCCCTCGAGAGCGTGTCCGTGGCCGGGGGGGTCGCCGATGCCCGTCCTTGAGGTCTCCGGGATCCACATGGCCTTCGGCGGCGCACCTGGTGCTGAACGACGTGTCGCTGACGGTGGAGGCCGGCGCCGTGACCGGGTTGATCGGACCCAACGGGGCCGGCAAGACGACGCTGTTCAACGTCGTGAGCGGCCTGCTCGAACCCAAGTCGGGCCGCGTGCTCATCGACGGGCACGACATGACGAGGGCCGGCCCGGCCCGGCGCGCCCGCCGGGGACTGGCCCGCACCTACCAGCGGCTGGAGCTCTTCACCTCGCTCACGGTGCGGGACAACATCCGCGTCGCCGGTGAGATCCGCAACACCTGGGGGCGGCGGGGCCGCGTGAACGTCGGGTCCGAGACGGAACGGATCATTCAACTCGTCGGTCTGGACGACGTGGCCGAGCGCGAGGTCAGCGAGCTGCCGACCGCGCGCGCCCGGGTGGTCGAGGTGGCACGGGCGCTCATGACCCAACCCAAGGTGCTCCTCCTCGACGAGCCTGCCTCGGGGCAGACCGAACAGGAGACGGCCGCCTTCGGGCGACTCTTGCACGAGCTCGTCGACGAGCGGGACCTGGCCATCTGCCTCGTCGAGCACGACGTCGGCCTCGTCATGGGGACCTGCGGGGTGATCCACGTCCTCGACTACGGCGAGATCATCGCCAGTGGGACGCCCGAGCAGATCAAGGACGATCCGGTCGTGATCAATGCCTACCTGGGCGCGCCATGAGCGCGACGCCACTCCTCTCGGGCGCTCCCGGTGCCGTACCGATCTTCGAGTTGCGCGACGTCCGGGCCGGCTACGGCCCGATCGAAGTGGTGCACGGCGTGAGCCTCGAGGTCCCGGCCGGATCCGTGATGGCGTTGTTGGGGCCCAACGGCGGCGGCAAGACAACCCTGCTCAACGTGTGCGCCGGCACGCTGGGCGCGACGAGCGGCGAGGTGCGCTTCGAGGGCGAGCCGGTCACGTCGCTTTCGGCGGACGGCCGGGCGCGCCGGGGTCTGTGCACCGTGCCCGAGGGACGCGGGATCTTCCCGAATCTGAGCGTCCGCGAGAACCTGCTCATGGCGACCCAGGTGGGCGTGCCGATGGACCACATCGAAACGGTCGCCTTCGCACAGTTCCCCCAGCTGAGCATCCGGAGCAAGCAGCTGGCCGGCACACTCTCCGGCGGTGAGCAGCAGATGCTGGCACTGGCCCGGGCGTTCGCCACCGACCCCAAATTGCTGCTGCTCGACGAGCTCTCCCTGGGCCTGGCCCCGATCGTCGTCGCGGAGCTCTACGACAAGGTCCGCGAACTGGCCTCGGGGGGCTTGTCGATCCTGCTGGTCGAGCAATTCGCCCGCACGGCGCTGCCCATCGCCGACGCGGCCGCGGTGGTGCTCCAAGGCGTCATCGCCCACCACGGCACACCGACCGAGATGGAGGCGATGCTGTCGGACAGCTATTTGGGCGGATGATGGGGGGGTGAACGGGCAGGCGGGGCGGCGTCCGGGCGGCGGGCACGACGGCGGCGCGAAGTGACGGCGATGAGGCGGAGCCTCCTGGAGCCGGACCGGCGTCCCTTCCCGACCGCCCCGTCCCGTGACCAGCTGTTGTCGAGCCGGGTGCGGTGGATCGTGGGCCTGGCCCTGGCCGCCCTGCTGGCGGCTTCGCTCGGCTATCTCGTTGACGACCAGGTGCGCGCGCACGACCAGCTCGACCACGCCCGATCGTCCCTCGGTGTGACGAAGCACCAGACGAAGATCACCTCGGCGGAGCTGGCGGACCTGCGCCGTGAACTCGACCTCCTCACGAAGCAGGTCGGCAGCGACACCACGGCACTGAACCAGGACGGCTCGCAACTCAAGGGGGCGCAGGCCGCCCTCGCCGCGGCACAGGCCCACGTCGCACAACAGGACACGCGCATCACGTCGCTCGCGACCTGCCTCGGGGGGGTCGAGCGGGCGTTGAACGCCCTCTCCGTCGGGAAACGGCCGCGCGCCATCGCGGCCCTGGAGTCGGTCTCGGCGAGCTGCTCGACTGCGGAGGCCTTCAGTGGTTGACCCAGGCGCGGGTCGCCGTCGCCGCTGGCCCGCCGTCGCCGCCGTGACCCTCGCCGTGGCGGTCCTGACGGCGGCGGTGTGGACCGACGTGGCGGTCCGGGCGCAGGCACGAGACGAAGAGGCCGCCCTCGCCGCGGCCGACGCGCACCTGGCCGCGCTGCACCACGACGTGGCGCTCACCCGCTACGCCAGTGCGGTCACCACGGCCAAGCGCGACGCGCTGCAGGCGTCGATCGCCGAGACGCTCGGCCAGCTGGCGGCGACGAACGCGTCGCTCTCCACCACCAACGTGCACGCCTCCCTGCAGGGAGCCGACATCGGCACGCTGCAGACCTGCCTCGGTGGGGTCCAGAAGGCCTTGAGCAAGATCGCCGGCGGTCACAACGACCAGGCCGCCGAGGACATCTCGGCGGTGTCGGGCTCGTGCGCCGCGCTCGACGGCGGGACAGATGCGGGGCTCGTCTACCCCTTCGACTTCCCCGACCCCAGCGTGATCCTCGTCGGGCAGACCTACTTCGCCTACGCAACGAACTCGGTGGCGGGGAACATCCAGATCATCCAGTCGACCGACCTCGTGCACTGGGCCGTCGTCGGCAACGCCCTGCCGAGACTCCCGAGCTGGGCCGAGGCCCACAACACCTGGGCGCCCATGGTGGCGCAACTCGGCGGGACTTTCGTCCTGTACTACGCGGCCAACGTGACCGGCAGCGCCAAGGAATGCATCTCGGTGGCCACCGCGGCCCAGCCGCAGGGGCCGTTCATCGACCGCTCCACCGCTCCGCTCGAGTGCCAGCCTTCCCTCGGGGGCTCCATCGATCCCGCCTCGTTCGTCGACCCCAACGGTGGGGTGTTCTTGTTGTGGAAGTCGGGAGGACCGGGCACGTCCAAGCTCTGGTCCGAGCAACTCGACCCGGCCGGCACGGCATTCGCTCCGGGCGCGACTGCGACCGTCCTGCTCACGCCGGGGCAGCCGTGGGAGGCGGGGACCGTCGAGGCTCCCGACCTCGTCTCCTCCGGAGGCCGCTACTTCCTCTTCTACTCCGGCAACGATTGGAACGCTGCGAACTATGCGGTGGGCGTCGCGACCTGCGTCGGGCCGCTCGGCCCCTGCACCAAGGCGTCGGATCGCCCCATTCTCTCCGGCGGCCCCGGGGCCGCGGGTCCCGGCGGTGAGTCGGTGTTCGCCGACGCCGCCGGAGGTTACGAGATCGCTTTCCACGCCTGGATCCCCGGAGCTGTCGGCTTTCCGAACAACCGTGACCTCTACGTGCGCCAACTGAACCTGTCGGGACCCGTCCCGGTCGTCGGGACGGCGGGCTGACTCAGGCCCGCGGCACATCCGCGGATCATTTCACTGTGCAAAGGGCAATTCGACCCTATGCGATTTGTCGGTGGAGAGCTATGCCAGCATTCGGGGGGGGAATCAGCCACCCTAGGAGGTGGGTGATGGTTGAACACCGTGGCACTGATGGTCTCGTCGCCAGCGGCGTGATTACTTTGGCATGACCATGTGCGGTTCTTCTTCGTTCTTGGAACGCCCTTACCGGCAACGTTCGTCCCGGCGTTCCCTTCCCAGTTCGCGCTGAGGCACGCACCTGCTGATGAGTGAATACCTCGTGCCAGAGTCCGCTGAGCCAACGCAGACACCGAGAGCGCTGACTCCAGATGGGGCAGTTCCCCAAGTATCGACGCGGCGAGTCGCGTCAGGACCGCAGGGGTATACGTTGAACGCGGGTGCGCGGATCGTCGACCTCATCGCAGGAACTGCCAAGGTGGGGCTCGGCGCGGCGACCCTCGTGGCCGTCGAGATGACCAGCAGATCCATAAGCATCGTGAGGGTCGTCGTACCCGCGTCGATTGCTCAGGGCCCTCTTGACGCAGTTGAGCGACACCTCGGACGACGTCAAGGCGACGCCCACAGGAGCGAAAGGGAGAATCGAGACAACGTTGCCGAAGCTGCAGAGTCCGTGCTCAATCGGGTCGTCGTCGGGGTTGTCGACATGCTGGACATGGAGCAGTTGATCGATCATGTGCCGATCAACAAGGTCGTGGCCAGAGTCGATCTCCCTGGAGTGATTGATGAGATCGACCTCGCGGGGGTCATCCGTGAGTCCACGACCGGACTGGGTGCGGAGACACTCGACGCGAGCCGTGCCGGGCTCATGGCCATGGATTTGTGGAGTGCCCGACTGGTCGACAGGGTCCTCCGACGCAAGCAACCGCGAGACTTGGCGGTCCGGTGGAATGGCAATGCTCGACCGGAGGGCGCGAAAACTGAGGCCATCTCGTGAGTCGGCATCTCGAGATCCGCAGTGAGCGAGGGCAGCAGCTCCAGGGCCTTCGGGCAGGCTTCGTTTCTCGGGCGGTGGCGAGCGGGACTGATGTAGTTCTCGTTCTCTGCGTCTATGTCGTTGGAGTGATCACGGTGAGCATTGCATGGGATCTCTTCTTTTCGAACTCGATTTCGGTTGCTGCTCCCCCGCATTGGTTGAACGAACTGTTGGTGTGGATCCTTCTCGTCGTGTACTTGACAGCCGGTTGGTGGTCCACCGGACGCACATTTGGGAAGCAAATGATGGGCTTACGAGTCGTCCGATCCGATGGGAGTCCTCTTCGGTTCTGGCGAGCGTTTTTTCGAGCGGTCCTCTGCGCTTCTTTCTTCCCGGCGCTTTTACTGGCCTTGGTAAACCGCCGAAATCGAGGTCTCGAGGACGTCGCCTTTAGGACCGTGGTCACCTACGATTGGCTCCCGACAAGCTACGAGCCGCTGGCGGAGCCGCCCATGGACGTCCAACCAATAATTTCACCGCGCATTTCATCAGTTCCGATTGTCCGCTCCTGACGAGGGTCGCCTCCCTCTTTGTTCCGGTTCGCCAGCCTGGTCGTCATCATTGCCACCGTGATGCTGGTTTAGTAGCCCGCTCAGAGGCCGGCCGCCAAAGCCTCCGCCCGGCGGTTGAGCCCGGGCGCGTCGAGGTCGGCGCACACGCGAGCGAAGTCGCCGGTGGGCCCGGGCCAACGCAGATCCTCGACACGCGCCAGCAGGGAGCGATCCACCCGCAAGGTCGCGAGCTCCTTGAACAGCACCGCATGGTCGCGGCCGTCGCGCAGCGAGGCAGCCAGCCTGGTCGCGCCCCGGACCGACACGTCCCAGTCGGCCGGGTCAGGGGGGATGTCCTCGACATGGCCCCACCGCGCCAGGACGGCGGCGGCTGACTTGGCGCCCCAGCCGGCGAGCCCGGGGAACCCGTCGGCGCTGTCACCGACGAGGGCCAAGTAGTCGGGGATCGAACCCGGTCCGACGCCGAACTTGGACACCACGCCGGCCTCGTCGATCAGCAGGTTCTTGCGCCGGTCCAGCTGGACGACCCGGGTCCCGCGCACGCACTGGCCCAGGTCCTTGTCGGGGGTGCAGATGACCACCTGCTCGACGCCGGGATCGTCGTCGGCCACGGCCGCCGCGCTGGCGAGGGCGTCGTCGGCCTCGACGTCGACCATCGGCCAGACGAACATCCCCAACGCGGCCAGCGCCTCCTCGAGGGGCCAGGCCTGGGACCACAGATCCGGGTCGACGCCGTCACCGGTCTTGTACCCGGGCCAGAGGTCGTTGCGGAACGACTCAATCACGTGGTCGGTGGCCACTCCCACGTGCGTGACGCCCTCGCCCAGCAGCTGCAGCATGGAGCCGACCACGCCCCGCACGGCGGCCACCTCCTGGCCGGCGGCGTTGCGATGCGCCGGTGCGCCGAAGAAGTGGCGGAACAACTCGTAGGTCCCGTCGACGAGGTAGACCTTCATGCAAAAAGCCTGCCACACCATCAACTTTTGCGTTCAGTTCGGCCCCTGTACTCAATGACGTTTCTTGGCAGGGGAGGTTGTCGGTGCGATTCCAAGTCGTCGGCGGACGATGCTCCTGGCCAGGTCGAGCGCGGCGGGATCTTGGCGTAGGACGAAGTTGGTGTTGGCGGCGAGGATGATGCCGTTCAGTTCGAAGGTGAGCGTGTCGGGGTCCTCGTCGGCTGGGAGCTCGTGGAGTTCCAGTGCAGTGACGACGAACTGGCGGATGAGTGCCGTGAACCTGGCTTGAAACTCTGTGATCTGGTCCTTGACCGGCCCCTGGCGAGTGCCCATCTCCAGGACGGCCCCGGCGAAGAAGCAACCTCCGGGAAACGTGCGGCGTATCAGGTGGTCGAAGAAGGCGTCACAGACTGCGACGAGCTGAGCAAGCCCGGGCGCGGCGACAAGAGCCGGTTCGATGACTTCGGCTTGGAAGATCCGTTCCGCTTCGTCGACGGTCGCCAGCTGGAGATCCTGTTTTGATCGGAAGTGGGCGTAAAGGCCGCTCTTGCTCATGTCGAGCGCGCCGGCGAGATTCCCGATCGAGAGGCCTTCAAGTCCGTCGACGGTCGCGAGCGACACGGCTTTGCGCACGATCGCTTCGCGAGTGCGTGCCCCGTCAGCACGCTGCTTTCGTTCGTTGGGCATATTGACAAGATAGCACGATCGGTCGTACAGTTACTACATAGCACGATCGTTCGTGCTTATGTGAGAGCTCTGGAAGGGGCAGCCATCATGCAAGTCCTTCATCAATCCGCCTACCCGGTCCCAGCCCAAGTGGTCACTGAACAGCTTCGTCGCATTGACCGTGTCGCTCCCGAGAGTCCGCACGTGTTGACGATCGAGGTCGGAGCCGAGAGCACGTTGCCTCCCCAGCGAGTGCTCGAGGCGGCTCGCGACTTCTCGGATCGGCGTGCTGACGTGTGGCCGAACGTGAGGGCAAGGCACCTCGAGGTCCACCAGCGCGGCGAGAACTTCGCCGAAGTCACGGAGGGAACCTGGGTCGTCGGCCTCTTCTGGGAGCGCAACCGCTACGAGTGGTCGGAACCGGGATCGGTCAAGGCGACAGTGATCGACTCCAACATCTTTCAGCCCGGCAGCACATGGGAGCTCCGGGCCACCGCCCGCGATGGCGGAAGCGAGGTGGAACTGGTCCTGCACCGCGGCTTCCGCAGCGGTCCGAAGGGCAGGATCGCCAGCGCCGTCCACCACACCGTCGGCAAATGGGTCTGGGGCCGATTTCTCCGGACCGCCCTCGCCGTTGTCGAGAAGCAGACTGCCTAGCCCTGTCCGACGCCCGGCCGAAACCATGGCAGAACTCGACTCTCCCGACTCTCGCGGTCGCTGTCGCGCCCGGTGACGAGCCGCCGATTGTCTGAGAGGGAACGATGACCGTCCTTTACGAGAAGAATGAAGCTGCAACGTTCGACAGCATGACTGAAACAAACGTGATGCCCATGGTCGGCGTCCCACCCCACGGCATTCGCATCGACGTCAACGAGCTGTCCCGTGTGGTCCGGGTCCGAAACCGAGGCGAGGTGACGCTCCTCGACGCCGTGTCGTTCTCGATCTCGGCTGGTGAGCTCGTGGCGATCGTCGGTCCCAGCGGCGCCGGCAAGACGACGCTGCTGGAAGCGATTGCCGGCGTCGCCCCGGCAACCACAGGATCGGTGCGCCTCGATGGCATTGACCTGCACGCCAACCCGGGCACATTCCGGAGCGTGCTCGGCTACGTGCCGCAGGACGACATCATCCATGCCGATCTGCCCCTCCAACGTACGCTCCGCTACTCCGCGCGCCTCCGGCTCCCGTCCTCGACGACTGGGGCCGAGGTTGACGAGGCAGTCCGTGACGCCATTGACGCCGTGGGCCTGACCGGGCAGGCCGACATCCGGGTCGGCTCGCTGAGCGGCGGGCAGCGCAAGCGCGCCAGCATCGCCGTCGAGCTGCTCACGGATCCGCACCTCTTCTTCCTGGACGAACCGACCTCTGGCCTCGACCCTGTCACGAGCGCGGAGCTGATGGCCCGTCTGCGCCAGCTCGCGGACCGGTCAGCGACAGTCGTGTTCACCACCCACTCGGCCGAGGACCTCGCCGTGTGCGATCGCATCGTGTTCATGACACGAGGTGGACGAGCTGGCTTCGTCGGCACCGTCGACGAGGCGTTCGAGCAGTACGGCGTCTGCTCGGTCCCCGAGCTCTACCGCCGCCTGGCCGAACCGGACGGCATCACCTACCCGGTCGGCACGGCCGCTCGCCGCGGCGGTGTCAGACGCCGGTCCCCGAGACGTGAACACGCGATCGGTGGCGAGCGGGCTCACCCAGTGGGGTGTGCTCACTCGCCGGACTCTCGAGACACTTGTGCGCAACCGCTTGACGCTCGCGATCTTGGTCGGGTCACCAGCACTGGTCGTCGGCATGTTCGCCATTCTTTTCCGGCCCGGCGCGTTCGACTTCCAGCACCCGAGCCCGAGCTCGATGGTGATGATCGGCTTCTGGGTCGTCTTCGCGGCCTTCTTCTTCGGGCTCACGTACGGCTTGCTCCAGATCTGCACGGAGCGAACGATCCTGCGCCGCGAACGCCTTGTCGGCCTGCGGCTGGGCGCATACGTGGCTGTCCAAGGTCACCATCCTGGTGCCGTTCCTGCTCATCGTGGTGGTGGCATGCTAGGTGTGCTTCGTCTGCTCGACCGTCTGCCCAGTCGCCCACTGTCCACGTACGCTTCGATAGGTGTCGGCCTGCTGCTCTGCGCGGTCGCGGCGCTCGGTCTCGGCCTGCTCACCTCCGCCGCGGTCAGAAACGTGGCTCAGGCGACACTCGCACTACCGATGCTGTGCTTTCCTGCCGTCTTGTTCTCTGGCGCCATCGTCCCCGTCAACCTCATGGCGCGGGTCGGCGCAGGCCTGAGCGTGGTGATCCCATCGCGCTGGGCCTTCGAAGCCATCGGTCATGACCTCGGGCGCGGCGCATCCTCGCTCAGGGAGGCTCGCCATTGGGCCCCCCGCTGCTCGCGTGTCCTATGGTGCTGCAGGGACGCGGTCCACCGGCACGTACTGGCTCATCCTTGGAGCCTTCGCGGTCGTGTTCCTGATCGCCACCTGGGGTGTGCTCGTGTGGAGTACACGCAGATCGATCCGCTGAACCCGACATGGTTGTCGTAGTTCGAGGGCACAACCAGGAGGGCCCTTTGACGATGGACGATCCAATTGGGCTGGCCGACGCGCTTGGTGCTCAACAGATTTCGGTACTCCGTTCATGACGGGCCCGAGTCTGTCATCGGGCGAGCGGCGGGGCCGCCGATGCCCGGGCCCGGTCCAGGAAGGTCCGCTCGGCCTCGTTGGCGGTGAGCCCGGCGGCGACCTCGTACTCGGCGACGGCCTCGGGTAGGCGGCCCAGCCGGCGCAGCAGGTCGGCCCGTACGGCGTGGAGGAGGTAGTACGCCTGCAGGGGCAGCCCGTCGAGTGCCGCCAACCCGGCCTCGGCGCCCTCGACCTCGGCGAGGGCGACGGCGCGGTTGAGCGCCACGACCGGTGACGGGTCGAGGGCGAGCAGCTGGTCATAGAGCGCGAGGATCTGGCGCCAGTCCGTCTCCGCCGCGGTCGCCGCGTCGGCGTGCACCGCGTTGATGGCCGCCTGAATCTGGTAGGGCCCCGGGGTGTTGCGCCGCAGGCAGGACCGCACCAGCTCGTGGCCCTCGGCGATCTTCTGGCGGTCCCAGCGGCTGCGGTCCTGGGCCGAAAGGGGCACCAGGGAACCGTCGGGGCCGGTACGAGCCGGCCGGCGGGCCTCGATCAGCACCATGAGCGCGAGCAGGCCGACCACCTCGGGCTCGTCGGGCATCAGCGCGGCCAGGACCCGGCCGAGACGGATGGCCTCGGCACACAGGTCGGCGCGGGCGAGCTGGTCGCCCGCGGTGGCGGCGTAGCCCTCGTTGAACACCAGGTAGATCACGGCCAGCACGGCGCGGAGCCGGTCCGGGAGCTCGGCGCTGCTCGGGACCCGGTAGGGGATCCCCGCATCGCGGATCTTGGCCTTGGCCCGCACGATGCGCTGGGCCATGGTCGGCTCGGGCACGACGAAGGCGCGGGCGATCTCGGGTGTCGTCAGGCCCCCCAGCAGGCGGAGGGTCAGCGCGACCTGGGTGGAGCGCGCCAGCGCCGGGTGACAACAGGTGAAGATCAGGCGCAGGCGATCGTCTTGCACTGCCAGGTCCTCCTCGGGCTCGTCACGCTGGAAGAGGAGCGCCGATTGCGCCTGCCGGTCCTCCCGGGATGCCTCGCGGCGAAGGCGGTCCACGATCCGGTTGCGGGCCGTCGTGATGATCCACCCGGCCGGGCTGGGCGGCAGGCCGCCCTCGCGCCAGAGCGTCGTGGCGACGGCGAACGCCTCCTGCACGCCCTCCTCGGCCAGGTCGATGTCGCCGAAGGCCCGGACGAGGACGGAGACGGCACGCCCGTACTCCTCGCGGAAGACCCGCGCGATGTCGGAATTTCCGTCATCCCCGCTCACCCGGGCCGGCATCAGCCTTCGGGTTCCTCCTGGAAGGGACGGACCTCGACCCGCTCGCCACAGGCCTTGGTGGCCTTGGCGGCCCAGGCGAGCGCCTCGTCGAGGTCTGCCGCGACGATCACCCAGAAGCCGCCGATGTGCTCCTTGGACTCGGTGAACGGACCGTCGGTCACCAGGACGTCGTCCCCCTCGGCACTGACGACCGTCGCCGACGACGCCGGCATGAGTCCGCCGCCGAACACCCAGGCGCCGGTGTTCTGCATCTCGGCGTTGAGCCGGTCGACCCGCTCGAAGGCCAGCTGCGTGTCCTCGGGTGAACGAGGAGGTGCACCGTCGATCATCGGCACGCTGAGCATGTACTGCTTCATTTCAGTCTCCTTGTCTGTCGTCTGTCGTTTGGTCTGTGGCCGGGTTCTCACCCCCTATACGAACGGCGCGGGCCGCAATCGACAGGACGGGGGATATTTTCTCCCGGGCCGCCGCGGCCGGGCGAGGGGACCGGTGCGATGTGCCCGGGTGCGACGGCGCTCACGGGGTAGCTCGGTCATCCCGCCCGAGCCTGTCACAGCCGGCCGCTAGACCGGACAGTCCCAGACCGAGCGATCCCGGTCCCCGCTGTGCACCGCTCCGCATCGACCCTCTCGAGGGAATAGAGGGCGGATGGGTCACGTTGTCCACCAACGGGGGCCCGGGGGGAGTCGCACGCTCGTTTTCAGGAGGAGACCCATGCGCGGAGACCCCGGCGTCAGCACCCCGATTGAGATCGCGCCGGGGCGCTACGTGGCGCCCTGGCTCATCCTCGGCATCGTCTGCATCGGCCAGTTCATGGTCGTGCTCGACGCCTCCATCGTCAACGTCGCCCTGCCCTCGATCCAGCGGGACCTGCACTTCAGCACGTCGGGCCTGCAATGGATCATCAACGCCTACACGCTGACTTTCGCCGGCTTCCTCCTGCTCGGAGGACGGGCCGCCGACCTGTTCGGCCGGCGTCGGGTCTTCATGGTCGGTCTCACCGTGTTCACCCTGTCCAGCCTCCTCGGCGGCATGGCCCAGAGCGAGGCCTGGTTGGTGGGCGCCCGGGCCCTGCAGGGGTTGGGCGCCGCCATCCTCGCGCCCGCGACCCTGACCATCCTGACGGCGACCTTCGCCGAGGGACCGGCACGCGCCTGGGCGCTCGGCGCCTGGAGCGCGGTGTCCTCCGCCGGCGCGTCGGCCGGCGCGCTCCTCGGCGGCATCCTGACCGACCTCCTCAGCTGGCGGTGGATCCTCTTCGTCAACGTGCCCGTCGGGATCGTCGCGCTGGTCGCGGCGCGGCGCGACCTGCCCGAGTCGAGGGCGGACATGGTGCACCGCCACCTCGACCTGGCCGGAGCGATCACCGTGACGGCCGGGCTCGTCGCGCTGGTGTTCGCCCTCGTCCGCACCGAGACCTACGCGTGGGGATCGGCGCAGGTCCTGGTGCCCCTGGCACTGGGAGTCCTCCTCATCGTCGTCTTCCTGGTGCTTGCAGGCTCGGTTCTCGAAGGCGCCGCTGGTCCCCCTCCGCATCTTCCGCTCGCGGTCGGTCGCCGGCGGCAACGCCGTCATGTTGCTGATGTTCGGTGCGCTGTTCGGGTCCTGGTACTTCGAGACGCTCTACATGCAGCACGTGCTGGGCTACAGCCCGCTGCAGGCCGGCCTGGCCTTCCTGCCCCAGACGCTGCTCATCGCCGCCGGCGCCCAGGTGACCTCGCGGCTGGTGCCCCGGTTCGGCCCGCGCCCGCTCATCCTGCTCGGAACCCTCGTGGCCGGTGGCGGGTTGGCCTGGCTGGCCCAGATCACCCCGGGCAGCACGTTCGTCGGCGACCTCTTCGGGCCGTTCGTCCTCATCGGGCTCGGCATGGGGCTGGCCGTCACGCCGATCGCGGTGGCGGGGACGGCCGGCGTGCCGCGGGAGGAGGCGGGGCTCGCCTCCGGCCTCCTGAACACGTCGCGCACCGTCGGAGCATCGGTCGGGCTCGCCGCGCTGGCCACGGTGGCGGCCAACCGCACGTCCGGCGTGCTGGCCAGGGGTTGCCACGACGCCGGCGCACGTTGCGTCGGCGCTCACCGACGGCTACGCGCTCGCCTTCGCGATCGCCGCCGTGCTGCTGGCGGTCACCGCCGTCGTCGCCATGACGACCCTGCCGTCCCTCCGCGAAATCACCGCGACCCAACGCGCCACCGTGGCCGTCCCGACGCCGGCGGCATTCCAGCTCGACGAGGCC
>CAVUEI010000009.1:0-175781 GCA_963740535.1 uncultured Acidimicrobiaceae bacterium | reverse complement strand
CCTCCGGGTTCGGCAAATGGCTGTGATCGAGGTGCCCTCGGGTTGGGGCTACAGGGTCCCCGTTCGGGGTGCCCCACTCCGAATCCTCTTTGAGTCAAGACCCCAATTTCGGGGACTTCCAGGGCGCGACGAATCGAGCCGTCATGGAGAGGCACGACGGCGTAGGGTTTCTCTGGGTTCGGGAGTGACTTCGCCGAAGAGCCGGCCGCGCAGGGTGAAGAGCCGGTCACGCAGGCATGGAGTCGTCCCTGAGTGTCCTCCCGGACCCCCTATCGGGCGTCGAGGAGCAGCTGGCGGTAGACGGCGTTGGAGATCTGGCGCTTGAGCGAGCGCAGCGCCTCCTTCTTGGTCTTGCCCTCGGCCACCTTGCGCTCGAAGTAGATCCGTCCTTCGGAGTCCCGGCTTGCGGATCTGGGTGACGGCGACCATATGCATGGCGTGGTTGAGCTTGCGATTGCCCCGCCGCGACAGCCGGTGCACGATCCGTCCACCCGAGGAGAACTCGACCGGGGCCGTGCCGTTGTAGGAGGCATAGGCATCCCGGTTGGCGAAGCGACGGATGTCACCCGAGTAGCCGATCATCTGCGGCGGCGTGATCGGGCCCACTCCATAGATCTCGGTGACCGAGGTTCCCGAGGCCTTCACCGCCATCCGGATGCGCCGATGCGAGTCCTTGATTTGGGCATCGAGGCGGCGCACGTCGTCGAGGAGCTCGAGGGCCAGGTCGTAGCGCATCTGCTGGGCCGGCGTCTCGGCGTGACCTTGGCCAGGAGCGCCTCGGCATCAGAAACGTACATTTCCTTGGCAATTCCGCCCGGAGCGAGCTCGGCGAAGAGGGCGTGCAGTCGGCAGACCACCCGGGTGCGCTGGCGTCCCGATATCGCTGTTTCGCTTGGACAGACAGCCGCAGGACCTCGCCGTGATTGGCCGGCTCGACCGGCGCAGCCTCGGTGCACGCAGTGCGGCGATGGCGATCGAGTGGGCATCGTTGGGGTCGTTCTTGTTGGAGCGCCCGGTGGCGAGCACCCGGATCCGCGAGGCCAAGGTGGCCGGGACGTCGAGCACCTCCTCGCCTTGGGCGACCAGCTGCTGGGCCAACAGATAGCCCAGGCCGCCGACTGACTCGATGGCCCAGGTTCGCTTCTCGAAGGGCTCGGCCCAGCTCAAGAGCTGTTCGACCTGGCGGCGCGTCGCCCGCACCTTGACGCTCGAGATCTGGTCCTCGTCCCGCGCCGATCGCCACCGCGGTGTGCGATGCCTTGTGGGGGTCGATCCCGATCATCACTTTCATCACTACCTCCTTGGTCGTGTTGGAACCACGGGGGCACTCCTGCTTGCGGACTGTCGGTGCTCGATCCTCTTTTGAGCCACTCCGTGGCGAAGCCCGAGCGGGAGGCTCTTCGTACGAAAGCCAACCGGCTGACGCCGGCGGCAGGCACTTTGTGAGCCATCCCGCAAGGACCTCTAGATGCTACGGATCAGCCGCAGCACCTTCCACAAGTCTCAAGCAGGCACCATTGGGGCAGTCCCGATCCGATCTTCAGCGTTACGGTGATCGGGTGGCCTCGTCCCCGCTTTTCGCTTACTACGAGGGCATCGACAGGCTGAGCGACCAGTTGGCCTCAGTAGAGCGCCCACGACTGGGCCGAGGCTCTGACAACGGCCATTCATGGTGGGAGCACATCTGGTGAAATCCTGTCCAATACGGGGTCGTCCTCCGAGACTTGGCGGAGTCACCCGATGTTGGGCGTTACAACGTCGAAGAGGAAGTTGCTCGGTTGGAGGACGAGTGCCAAGCCCTCTCGGGTGGAACATACAGGTAGTTCCGTACGCCGGGCCGATGGCACACTGTCCGAATGGGATCGGATGAAGAGTGGTTCCTGGAACAAGGCTTTCTGGTTGAGGTCGAGCAGGACGGCAACAAGTCCTTCTGGACACACCTGGTCCATCGAGACAATCCGGACAGCTCCACTGGGAGGGTCCCAAAATACGGTGGTGGAAATACGCCCGAACGGTCTATTAGAAGAGCTCGACGCCGCTACGAGGTAGAGCAACTCGGGATCAAACCAACAGACTGATGGGTGCCCCCATACATTGCCGGGACAGAGACGTTTCATACTTGTCGGCCGCCCGTGGTTCGGATCGCCAAGTAGTGGGCCAACGCCGGTTACTTGCCACAGGGGGTCGCGGGCAACGAGGGTTACGCATATGGCCGATGAGTCCCGTCCCTTGAAAGACATGGCCGAATGTGTTGCGTACGAGGCCTTCATGCTGGCGGGCACGACACAACTAATCGAAAAAGGCTTCCCACCGCCTAGCCGGGTTAAGGAGGGCGTCCGCGATGTTGTTCGCAACGCCCTGCTCGAATCCTCACTCGTCCATATCCGCGTACTGGACGACTTCCTCAGCATGTACGCGCCCCGTGCCGAACCTGACGACGTGGTCGCGATCCGATCTACCTGAACATTGCGGAAACCGCGCACTTGTCTGACGCGGGATGAACGGGACCATGTGAACAAGCGCCTTATGCACTTGACGACCGTCCGCGGCGAGGGACCTGCCCCTTGGCAGTTGGAAAAGGCGCGGGGAGTTGATGAACAACTTTCGCGAGTTCCTGCAGGCCTTAGATACCCACGATCCGGCGAAAGCAGAGTGGTTCCGGCCTTACGTCGAGTGGGAGGGTTCGACCGGACCGTAACGAACCCCCGGGCGGGTGGCCGGGCAGCCAGGGTTCGTTTGAGGGTAGCTGGCCGTCTCGCACTGGTCTTCTAGGCGCCCTCAAGAACCTGATTGATAGAGCTGGATCGAACCACCGACGTTCTCCCACATCACCATGTGCCCGCACCGCGTGGAAGAATTTCCAGACGCGGCCCGTTCTCACAGCCGGCGGCAACTTCTCGGAAGGCCTCTCCTATGAATTCAGCACCGCTGCGAGCCACGTCCGAACGTCGCTGTCACCCACGATCACACTCTGCCCGGCAGGGGTGACGCAGTCCTCGCTGCCGGGAAGGACGCAGGCAGCACTTACGCCAGCCGTTTGGCTCTGGCCAACCCGCTTGAGCTGTAGACGCCACCGGGAAAGACGGCATCCCAGGCATCACGGACCCCACGAAAGTCCTCGCTGGACCCATAGGCGGAGCGTGCGGCCGCGACCACCTCGTCTCGACGTGCGGCAACAACAGAACCCGAGTCGTATTCCAATTGGTTGTCGATCTGGGCGATCGCCTCTGCGAAGCGACCCTTGTGCCCAATCAAACGGACTGCATTGGCTGGAGGCGTCATGACAGGTTCCTTATCTGGTGTTGGCGGGAGGGACTTCTCCTTCGCATCCCCTAATGCTTAGCAAGCTCCTAAGCCGGCTCGGGGGAAGGAACAACGTAGCGCCCGATCCAGTCGACCATGGAGGCGGCGAATTACGGCACATATTCGGAATAGCAACCGTGGGCCTGGCCTGTCCCCGTACGCCGGGATGGGGTGACACCGTGCGGCACATATGCGATTTTGAATACAAGGACTCCTTGTTCAGTCTCGATGGCTGAATTCGTCACCCCACGAAGCACTCAAACGCCATCCGTGTTAGGCAATGAGAGTCGCAAGACTGCGGCGGACGAACAGGGAGAAGAGCCCGATGGCAGTATTCAATGGCATGTTCCCGATCCTTCCCGGTAAAGAACAAAGGGGCAGGGATTTCGCGGCCGGTGCATTGGGGAGCGCTGCAAGGGGTTCGAGGCTCAGGTGGGGGAGCTCTGGACTCATCCGGGAGACGGGCCCTGCAAGAGACCCCGATGGGTAGCTTTATGGTGGTGTGGTTCGAGGCTCCCGACATCGAGAAGGCTTTCACGGCAGTGGCCACCGCCGGCGACGAGTTCACCGTCTGGTTCCGTGGCCAAGTCAAGGATCTGACTGGCGTCGACCTGGGCGCTCCACCCGAAAGCCCGCCCCCCGACGTGCTGGTCGACTGGACCCCCTGAAGAACGCCCTCCCCTCGCTAGTGGGTGTCCCCTACCGCCGTACATGAGAAGTGAGAGCACAGTGGCCGGGTCGATGGCGACATGAGCCCGTCACTTGTCCCTACGGGGTGTCACGTGTTACCCAGGTTTGCAGCCATTTGGGGACGGCTGCGATCCAAAGCTGGGCGGTTCAGAAATGCCTGAGCAGATCCTAGAGGCAACAGGACCTCCGGCTTCTCGGCGGTCGGTGGTGACAAGAAGTCGAGCTGGACCAAGCACTCGGTACGTTACGACGATCTCAGCTGGGATCGAGTATCCATCGCTTGTCTTGCGGCCGCTCTCAACACTGCTCAGTCTCTATCTGGACGAAACGAGCGGGTCGACCTGAGCTGAGCGTGTCAATCAGACAGGCAGTACGGCAGGGGTCGGTATGGTCGTTGTCGGCCAGCCACTCATTTCGTTATTGATTCCGCAGTCAGTGCCACCTACGGGCGGCGGATAGCTCACTGCCTTCGACGCCCGAGGCGTGGTCGTCGATGTTCCGCAAGCACAGAGCAGCACAGCTACTAAAGCAAGAGCGCACGCTGGCCGCATTGTTGGCATTGTCTCACGGCGGAAACTGCCCCAGATCGCCGGGTTGAGGCGCACCCTGCGGCGGATCGGACCGACGCGTCTGCGCGGTCGGAGGCGGGTTATGAGCTACGCGGACTGGGGTACCGGCGGCGGCGCCGACAAGAGCCGCCCTCGGTCATATCCTTCCCGAATCCGCATTGTCTCCCATCGGCGGCGAGCTGCCGCCCTCGCTGCGACCGTTGTCCGGACATCGAGCCCGTCTGCTATTGACACAAGTGACGCCGACTCGAACCGCCACCCATGGGGCGGTGCAAGGGCGAGGACTGGCTTAGCGAAAGACCAGTGGCATGCGCTCCCAGCCTCGGACGGTGGACGTCGGGGCAAGTGCGATCCCGTCGTAGTCCACGTCCCATCCGTGCCACCGGTTCAGAATCTCGTCGAGCGCCACCCTCCCCTCGAGCCGGGCCAGGTTGGCGCCGAGGCAGAAGTGCACCCCGTAGCCGAAGGTGAGGTGCTGGATGTCCTGTCGCCCGATGTCGTAGCGGTCTGGATCCTCGTAACGGCGGGGATCACGATTAGCCGAGGCCAGGATCAGTAGGACCGCGCTGCCCGGCTGGCAGGTCGCGCCGTAGTACTCCATGTCCTCGGTCACGACGCGGGCCGTGGCGTGGCCAGTCGGCTCGAAGCGCAGTGTCTCGTCGATCACGTTCGGGATGAGCGAGCGGTCCTCGACAATGGCGCGCCGTTGATCAGGGTGCTCTGCCAAGACCTTGGCCAGCCAGCCGATCAGGCGCCCGGTCGTCTCGTTCCCCGCCCCAGCTATGACGGCGGTGTAGGTGAGCACCTCCTGGCGCTTGAGTTTCCGCGTCTGGCCGTTCTCGTCCTCGAACTCCGCGTTGAGGAGCTGGGTCATGAGGTCGTCGGAGGGATGCTTCGACCGCCACTCGATGTAGTCCGCGAACATGTCGCCGCTCGCGACCGACTCCTCCTTCACCTCCATTGGCATTCCCGGCTCCGTGCGAAGGTTGGCATCGGTCTTGTTGCGGACGGCGACCTGGTCTTGTTCGGGAATGCCGAGCAGCATCCCGATCACCCGCATTGGGAGGACAGACGCCAGCTCAGCGATGATGTCGAAGCCGTCGCAGCCGACGAGCGGATCGAGGCAGCGGATGCAGAACTCCCTGACCTGGTCCTCGAGCTGCGCCATCCGACTGGGCGAGAACACCCGTGACGCCACCCTGCGGTGCATGGTGTGGAGAGGCGGGTCCTCGAACAGGATCACGCCAGGAGGCAGCGCGACGCCGGCCTTGATGATGTCGAGGATGTCGCTACGGGTATTCGAGAAGGTCTGCCAGTTGAGCAGCGCCTTTTCGGACGTCCTCATGGCGCGTCAACGCCCAGAAGTCGTAGCGCTCGTTGTGGTAGATCGGCGCCTCCTCCCGTAGCCGTTGGTAGGTCGGGTAAGGGTCAGCGTTGATGTCGACGTCGTAGGGGTCGAAGTACACGTCGGAGCGGTTCACGGTCGTCATTTGCCTCCCGACTGCGGCTGCACGAGAAGTTAGAGCACTCGTTCTAACTTCAAGGAGACGCCGTGTCAAGCCCACCGAACTCCCATGGCCGCCTGATGGTCTCTGAACGGTCGCAAACTGGCGGGAATCCCGTACTAGTTGGTGGCATCGCCGGATGTCCGGGGAGAAGCGATGAACTAAGACTTCCGGGTGGCCCAACCTCGTCGTCCTCGGTCGGCGACCCCAGAGAAGCGGCGGCGGATCCTCGACGCCGCTGAACAGATCATGCTCCGGGACGGCTATGCGGCGGTGACGTCACGTCGGATCGAATCCGAGGCCGGAGTGAAGTTGCACTATCACTTCGGTTCGTTGGACGAACTGTTCATCGCTGTCGTCCGGCGTATCGGCGAGGCGAACGTGGCGCGACTGAGCGATGCGCTCAACTCTGCTCAGCCGCTTCGCGCATGGTGGCGGCTCGCATCGGATCCCCGTGGCAACGCCCTCCTCGTCGAGCTCACGGCGGCAGCCAATCATCGCCCGGCGCTTCAGGCGGAAGTGGCCGCCTTCGCTCGTGCTGTTCGAATCATGCAGCTTGAGGCTCTTGACCCGCTGCTCGTGGAATACGAAATCGACAGCGACGTGTTTCCGCCGGCCCTCGTGGCGGCTGCGGTGCAGGGACTCGCCTTTGCGATGGTTTACGACCAGGTGGCCGGGTTTGAGACGGCCCACGAACAGGCGTCGGCTGCGATGACGCGCCTCGTGGACGACCTCGAGGAGCGCCGAGCCGCACGCCGTACCTCCTGATTGCCTCCTCCCTCCTGATTGCCTCCCTCCAGCGGTCCAGTGTGCCTGAGAGATTGAATCAGCCAGCAAATGAGTGGCCGAAAGGCTCCCGCGTAACGCTCGAGCAATCCCCGGTGCCCCTGCCCCCGTACATTGCCGCCGGGACCGGGTGCGGCTGTTTGCAGGCATGATTATGGCCGCCTTGCTATAGATACGACCCCTGAGGGTGACCTTGAACCTCCCTCGTTCGAGGCGGAAGGGAGACCGTCGCATGACTGGTTTTCTGACGGTCAGCCCATCGTGCTCCGCCTCTTCCCGGAATGGGTCGTCGGTATCGTTCCTGTGTGTCCTCAGTCAGATGACACCGATGCGCTCATACCTCAAGGCCTCTCGAAGAGGCTGATCGCCTGGAACGACTACTTCAATACCAACTGTCACTGGGAGAGGGGTTGGCGGTCCGAAGAACCTAAGAGCAAGTGGGCCGAAGAAGCCGCCCCGTTGGTTGCAGAACTCAAGAGACCGCGCTCAAGGCAAAGCCGAATTGGTGGTCGATCTCTGGCCACTGGAGCCGCTTGATCATTGAGTCGGAGCGATGCCCTGCCCCCGTACATTGATACTTCTCTGAGGGTCCACCGCTTGATTGCTGGTCCTGAATAGCTTCGGGAGTACTGGAGGTTCGGTCTGACTTGAAGTCCTGAGACGCCTTCGGCGTCGTCGACCGAGTCCTTCCAGAGCACATTGAAAACGGCACGTCCCGTCTCCGAGGTGGGGTGATTGGTCCGGCTTGCTAGAACAATTCGGACCGCCCGTCGCTCCGATCCGGGACGGCCGTGCCACCCCTCAACCGCTTAAAGAGAAGGGATGGCCATGACCATCGTAGAAGCTCCGCGTTGGGTCACGGGTGGTGTCGACACCCACCTCGACGTCCACGTTGCTGCTGCACTTGACCCGCTGGGTGGGCTTCTCGGCACCGAGTCCTTTCGAGACTGATTCCGCCGGCTACAAGTCGCTGTGGCCTGGCTCGAGCCGTTCGGCCAGGTCGACAAGATCGGTGTCGAGGGCACCGGTTCCTATGGCGCGGGCCTGGCCCGGTTCCTGCGTCGACAGGGTGTCGAAGTCATCGAAGTCGACCGACCGAACCGCGCCGAAGCGCCGACGCAGCGGCAAGTCCGATCCCCTTGACGCCGTCGAAGCGGCTCGTGCCGTGTTCGAGTGGCCGAGCCATCGGGCGGCCCAAGACCAGGGACGGAGCGGTCGAGGCCATCCGGGTGCTGGTGGTGGCCAAGCGGTCGGCCCGCCAGGCCCGGGTGAAGGCCATCGTCCAGATGCGTCATCTGGTCATTACCGCTCCTGACCAGCTGCATTCCCGGCTGAAGGGCCTGTCGGTGACGGCTCTGGTGGCCGAGTGGGCCAAGCTCCGGCCCACCCGGTCACTCGATCCGGTGACGGCCGCGACTAAGGCGTCGCTGTCGTTCATTGGCCCATCGGGTCCAGTCCCTCGAGGACGAGCTCGCGGAGTTCGACGAACAGGATCGAGTCGCTGCTCGTCGCCACCGTACCCGAACTCCTTGCCCGGTTCGGAGTCGGACCCGACACTGCGGCCGCGCTCCTGTGGCGGCCGGCGACAATCCCGAGCGACTGCACTCCGAGGCTGCATGGGCCCACCTTTGTGGAGTCTCCCCATTCCCGGCCGATTCCGGCAAGAACACCGGCCAGGTCTACGCCGCACAATGGTGGTGACCGCCAGGCCAACAACGCGCTGTGGCGCATCGTCATGGTGCGTATCGCGCATGATCCCGAGACACAGATGTACTTCGACCGCCGCGTGAAGGAAGGCCGGACCAAACGAGATCATCCGGATCTTTAAGCGCTACGTCGCCCGCGAGGTCTATCGCTACCTACCTCGCGGCTGAATCCCCGGGCTGTGGGTCTGGCTCTTCCCCCTAACTGTCGCCCTCCGGGGCTGACTCTCCGGCGACTCGCCGACCCACGGCTCGGGCTACTCTCTCGAAAACGCGTGGCTTCATAAGAGCATGCCCTCGACCTCGATTGGCTCATCATTGTTTTGTCCGCTGTTTTCACCCCCGAGCCCCCAAAGGGGCTTGACATTGATAGGAGCGTCGCCGGGCCGATGGCACACTGTCCGAATGGGATCGGACGAAGAGTGGTTCCTGGAACAAGGCTTTCTGGTTGAGATCGAGCAGAACGGTGCTAAGTCCTTCTGGACACACCTGGTCGATCCAGACAATCCGGACAGCTTTGTAGGGAGGGTCCCAGAATACGGTGGTGGAAATACGCCCGAACGGTCTCTTAGAAGGGCACGACGCCGCTACGAGGTAGAGCAACTCGGGATCAAACCGACAGACTGATGGGCGTCTCCGTACGCCGGTCTGGGTGTACCCGCAGAGTTGGAGGTGGGTGATACCCGTGGGCGTCACCTCTACAGTGGAGATCATGAGCACTCGACCGCTCTCACCTTCGTCGATGCGAGTAGCTCGACCAGTTAGTCAGATTCCTGCAAGTCTTCGCTTTTACGTTGACATCCTGGGTCTCGACCAGCTTGGTGGCTTCGCAGCACACAATGGCTACGACGGTGTCTTCGTCGGCAAAGCGGGGAGCGACTGGCACATTGAGTTCACAAGTCACGAGAGTGGTCTGCCCAAACCGAGACCGACCGAAGAGGACCTTCTCGTGTTCTACGTGTCGGAGGACCAACTCCAGGCGGCCGCCACGAGCCTGGGTGACGCAGGATTCGGACTCGTTCGCCACGAGAATCCGTACTGGGCCAACGCTGGAGCTGTTGTTTGCCGCGACCCCGACGGATACCTAATCGTCCTTTGCCCGCATTCCGGTTGAGCTGATCTGGAATGGCCGCCCCTGTCCCAGAACGCCGGGACGGAGGATAGTGACCTCGTTCATGAGGGATCGGCATCCGTGGCACCTCGATCGGTTGTGTCGGCAGTCCACTGAGTGCCGCTCCAGTAGCGGAGCTCATGACTTCCTGATGGGTCTGGATACCAGCCCGCAGGAACAGACGACTCCATCGGAGCACCGCTTGTCGGTAGAGGCGTCGCCGAAACCCCTGTATAGGAAGAGAGCCACTGCTGAAGCCTCGCGTTTCGGTCGTAGGTAGCTCAACTCTGCGTTGGCGACGGCGAGAGTTCTTCGTGATCGAGCATTCAACAGGGCCAAAGTCACAATGGTGCCCACCACCGCAAAAAAGATGACCAATCCTATGACCGTGCTCGCCGTGGAAGTTTTGGTACATGTAGTGGTGGCCAATATCGAGTCCGAGAGGGAGTGCATGGACGGCAGCGTAGAGGGGATGGCTCATTCTGCTTGGTATCCCGAATCGCCGGGACGGCAAGACGAGTGATGCGTGAAAATGAGGCCCGGTGAACAGCACCTCTCCTTCGGACGGCCTTCTGGTCTGGGTTCTGATCATCGTTGGGTCAACCGTCTGGGTTGGCGTTGACAGCCATTCGATTCGCCGAAAAGGACTCGACAACAAGCCCGCGTGGCTCTGGGTGCTTGAGTGCCTTCTCGCGTGGATCGTGTTCTTTCCTTGGTACCTGGTTCACAGGCACCGGCTACTGAAAAAGCGTCCGATGGCGTCCCCGTGGCTCCCACCAGTTTTGCCACCACCACCACCCCCGCCGGGAGCCTGGCCCCCACCGGATCCTGCGACGGCCCAAGACCCGATACCGAAGCCCGGCGACACTGGGTGGTGACCCCGTACGCCGGATAGGCGGACGCTACTGAGGAGGTGCTTAGGGTCGAATTCCCGTAGGCAGCGGTGTGATGTGTCGGTCTCCCGGCCTCACGCGGTTGCGTGCGAACCGCTCACCGTGTGCGTCTGCAGGCCATCGGGGGAGGGCCAGACGAAGGTCCCTCCCACGATGGTGCCCACCGTGCTTGGAAAGCTCGCGGGAACCTTCGATGTGGGTCGTCCGTCCGGCGTGCACGGGAAGTAGAGCGGAGCGCTCTGGCGCACGCCGCTTCCTTCTGCGCCCTTGATGGCGGCGATCTTGTAGCTCGGGAGCTTTTGACACCAGAGGACCGCGTGCGCCTTCAGCGGGGTGACCGCCCCCGTGGACGTGTTCAAGAGCACCGGCTTGCCATTGGGAAGGGTCACGGAGAGTTGTGTCGCGTCCAGGAACCTCAATCCGTTCCCCGATGACATTTGCTTCACGTCACCGACGGACTGGGTCCAGTCGATCGCACCGCTGGTCGGGTTGAACCCGACGAGCTTCAAGGTGACGCCCTTCATCGACGGGAAGAGCCCTGACTTCTTGGGTTTGTGGAGGACTCCGGTGTATTGGCATGCAACCTGCGTGGTCAGGAACATCAGCGGCCCCATACACATGTAGGAGCCCGGAATGCTCCATACGGTTGCTCCGGTCGCGATCGAGAAGCCGGCCGTCTTGTTGTCGGCCAGGTTCATGGAGTTCCCAGACACGGTCGGACCGATCGATCCGATGTCGAGCGTGCCCACCGGGGAGATGTTCCATCCTTGTCCAGGGTCGTAGCCGGGTCCGAAGATCGAAGAGGCCGCCTTCGTCCAACTGATCGCTCCTGTCGCCGTCAACTGCTCGAAGGTGGGGGTAGTGGCGTCACTCTGGTAGAGGTTCACCCCCATGGCCCGGCTCGGGCCGTGAACCATGCTTACGAGCTGCCCCGTGGCAGCTTCGAGGATCACCATGTCGCTGGATCCGTCGGGATTGAAGCCCGTCAAGCAGAAGTCGTGGTTTCCCACACACGGCACAGGGTTGTCAGAAAGGAGGACGCCCGATTGCAGGCTCCACTTCTTCGCACCGGTCCCGGCGTCGACGCCCGAGATATTCACGATCGGGTTGGCCGGTTTTCCGGCTGGCGCCAGGTCGAGGACGGTGCCGTCGGCCACGGCCGGTGAGAGCCATTCCCCGGGCGTAACGCCCGACGCCGAATACGGCTTTTGCCAGATCACCCCGCCACTGATCGGATCGAAGTCGGTCAGCTGCAGCGAGTGTGACGCGTCAAGGGTGATCACAACCGCAGTGTCGCCCGCAGCGACGGGAGGACTCACGATGTCCCAGCCGCTGATGCTCGTGTTCACGGCTTGTGCCGGAGCGACGAACACTCCGAACTCAGCCACCGACGCCGTCAGGAACCCGATCGCACAAGAAGCAACAAGCACGACGCGTGACGATGTGATCCGCATGTTCCCCCTACGATCGACGCCGACGTCGTCGTTCATTCCTTGCAACGACACCGTGAAATTACTTGTTGGCTCGACCGCGGAATACAGCCCCGGATCCATAGGCAACCGAATGGCAACTCCAGATGGCTGACGCGGTAATGGTCCATTTGGCCCAGGAGAACGACGAGCGAACAGGGTTAGCCTGAAGGTCGACGATTGCCGCGTTTGAGGGGGATCTTGTGGGTCGGTTCACGTCGGCGGCCGTGGCGATAGTGGCCGCATTTTGCATGGTGCTCCTTGCTGCCGCTCCTGCGGTCGCCAGACATCCGGCAGTGTCATCGATTCCGACTCGGACCCCGGTGCCGCCATGGGTGACGCCGGTCATCGATCATCCCACTCCGGTGGTCGGCGCCTTGCCACCTGCGTTGTGGTGGGGCAGAACCGGCCATGGGCCCGTTGTCACTGTCGCCCAGGCGAACACGATCTTCGGCGCCATGTGGATCTTCCGACGGGAGGCTTTCGGAGTGACGAACCGCTCAGTCATGGCTGCATTCGAGACCGGACCGGCCCTCGAGTCCGACGAGGTGACCTGTGGCTGCACCACTCGTGCAGTCAGAGGCAACATCAAGGCTTACGCCTCTCGTGCCCGCCGACCACGCGTTCCCCGCGCACGTTCCTTGCTGAAGTGGTGACGACCCTTAACGGCGGGCCATACACCCAGTACCTCGTCATCACCCGGCAGTCAGCCTCCACCCCGTGGATGGTCGTGGCAGACCCGGGCCAGAACGGCGCCCAGAAGCTCTTTGGTGCTCCGAACCGGGCGCGGTGGTTACGAAGTCAGCTGCCCTCACGATCTGGCACCCAACTGCCCGCCGAACTGGCGGCGTACTGGCAGAGTTGGGCATCGCGCGGCCGTGGCCCGCCGACACCCCGCTGGCTGCGGGGAAATGGACAACGGTCGCCGGTGCAAAACTTGCAAAGACGCCGTCCGGGTCGCTCACCGCATTCAATGGGCTGATCGGCAAGTACCGCTACCAGGCCGGCGACCCTGACGAGAGGTGGAGCTTCGCGGTAGATGGCGGAACGCTGACCTGTGGATGTCGTCCGGCCACCAGATCACCTGGTCCGCGTTGGGCGGCTACACCTGGCAACCGCCAGAACAGTCGAACTGGGGCGCCAATGTGGCACCCGGGTATTACCAAGACATCGTCGACACCCGGATCGCCCAGCCCTGCTTCCTTGATCGTCCCAGGGCAGGCCACTGCGGTTGTCCTCGGGCGCGATGGACCCCGACACCATCCAGGGACAGGGCCAGGTGTCGACACCCAACGCTACGCCACCGAATTCGCAAGCTTGATTCGATCGCCGCGGACCACTCATGGAACGCATTTTCGTGACCGAGGTATCCCGTACGCCGAATTGCGCTACTGGATCGCCCATTCCCGATTTGAACCCGCTGCATTCATAGACTGCGACTCGGCTACCGGAGGGAGAGATTCGTGGTCCGCGGTTGGATCCGAAAGACAGCCATTGGGCTCGTGGCGCTAGGTCTCGTTGGACTGGTGTCACTGCCCGTCATGGCGGAGGTCGCGAGCCTTCGGTCCCTTCCGCTCGGAAAGGGCTCAGCGACATTTACTTGGATCGGCAACAGCGGCATCACTCCGACCATCACCTCAATTCACGGTTCTGCACGAGGACTGACGGTCAAGGCAACGGGCACAGTGCCGCCCGTGCCCGGCCTTGGTCAGGCTCCGTCTGGGAGCACGCCGTCAATCCCTTCCAGTTTCCCCATCGCTGACATCAAAGGAACTCTCGCTGGCGCCTCATTTTCACTGACCATCACGCTCAAGCTGTCCGGTCTGAGCTTCACCCCTCCAACAAGCCAGTTACATTTGGCTCCGTCAGCGGCTCATTTCATGGTCAACCGATCACCGTGGTCCTCATCGGTCGCAACGCACCTTCTGGAGTCACGTTTCGCGGCACCATCGGCAGCGATCATGTGACCGGCACCATTGACCGTTTGGTCCGACACGGCAAGCGATCAACGGCCTATGCCACTTTCAATGTGACTAGATAGCTGCAGCCGATGTCGCCGGGCTATATCTCCCTTGGTCGGAGTATCGTGGCGGCGACCGGTCGTGGGTACGCTCGAAGTGTCCCGCCCGCCGGGACGGTGGGCGGTTCGCTCGAAGGTCGGTCGATATGACGCTGGCCGCCGCTGACGATGGCCCCTATTCGCACCAACTCACCGAACGTGGCTTTTTAGCCCTGGTAGTCCGAGACTTTGGCGAGGACTCTGCGAAAGCCGATCACGGCGATCACCCCACATGCGGCCCAGCCCACCAACCAGACCCAGAGGGCGATGCCTGGTCCGCTGATTACCCATGCCAGAACAGCTACAACGATGGTGCCATAGCCCATTCCGGCGACAGCCATCCGGACTTGGAACAGTGTCTTGGTCCCACCGTCGCCCAACTCGCTCCGGAACTGAGCTGCGAAAGTCTCGTACCTCATAAGGCTCACGTCCGAAGGTAGCTGACGTATCCGCCCCGCCCCCCATCGCCGGGACGCAGACAGATGGGCCCTCCGACAAGATGGTGGGGTGACGCTCTCTCGACCGCTCTACGTGGTCGTCTCGGGTCCTCCTGGAAGTGGCAAGACAACGCTGGCGACGGGATTAGCGGAGGAGTTGCGTCTGCCACTGATTGCGAAGGACCTGATCAAAGAAACCTTATGTCCGTCTTCGCGGTCCCCGACGTTGAGACCTCAAAGTTGATCGGACGGGCCGCCATGGAGGTCATGTACTCCCTGGCTGCGACGGCTCCTAGTGGGGCTGTCCTCGAGGCAAATTTCCACCACGCCGTCTCTCGTGCGGACCTCCAGGCGCTACCCGGGTTGATCGTTGAGGTGTTCTGTCGCTGCGATCGAGAGGTCGCCCTCGCTCGGTACCGACAACGGTCCGAGGATCGCCATCCTGGTCACTTTGATGGGCGCCGCACAGACAGTGAACTCTGGAATGACGAGGTGACCACGCCGGTGGCGGGTGAATGGGCGGTGCTCCAAGTCGACACCGACCATCCCGTGGACATCTCAACGGTCGTCAACGACATCGAGACGATGGTCGGGTAAGCGGGGGGTGCCCTGCCCACTTCATTGCCGCCGGGAATAGGACGCTGTTCAGGCAACCGTGAAGCCCTATCGAGGTCATGGATGTCCGGCCGACTGTACAGTCGGTCGATTTGAGCGATGAGCGTTTTTAGCGTTGGCTGGTAGCCGTCATCCGTGCTGACGACAACGGTCGGGCAGTTGAAATCCAGCGGTTCATGCAGTTCAGCGTTCAGCTGTTCTACGACCGGAACCAACTTCGTTAGCCGTGCCTCGCCGCAGAGTGGATCGTTACGCATCCTTTGCTCCCACCGGTCAAAGGAGTGAACGCTACGGCAGTGCACGTTGATCAAGCTGCTCCGCGGGGCCAAGCGCTTCGCCACATCCGCCTCGCTCATCTCGGGGTAGAAGGTCTGTTCGGCGATGAAGCTGATGCCTGCATCGATCCAAAGCTCCATCGAGCGATAGAACGGTTCGACACCGGAACTTCCCAGTTCTCTGGCCCGTTCCAGGGTGCGCCACCGTCCGTGGACCAGGCGATCCTTGTGCAGTACCGGCAGGTCCAAGCCGACGGCCAGAGCCTCCGCCAAAGTTGTCTTGCCGGAACCGGGCGCACCGCCCACTAAGACGGCGAGGGGCGGTCGATCCGGCATGGTCGGACGGTATCTCAGAGAGGGAGCCGAATGTCCCGAAACATGCCGTCCCAGAAACCCGGGAACGTGACACCGCTCCGGGCACGCAGCGGACCAACTTTCACCCGTGTGGCACCATGCGTCCGGCGATTACAGGATGAGGGCCCATGCGCCATGACACAAACTGGTTGCGTCGTGTGCACGACCGTTCGCTGGGCGAGAGGTTGGGCGTTCGAGCCGCCGGCCTGGTGATCGCAGTCCTCGTCGTCAACGGCCTGTCCGGCAGTTCAATCGCCAGCGGTTCGCCCAGCGTCGTCGGCACACCCTGCACCCCCAGCTCCTGACCTGTGCCGAGGAGGCGACGCAATTCACCGGGACCGTGGCTCCCGCCGGTCCACATGACATCAGTTTCGGCGCGGGGATTTCCTCAGGCGCGCCTCGTGGCCAACATGAACCCACCGCACGCGGGCGACCTGGCTCGCCGCACCGGATACAAGATGCCTCCCGTGATCAACCCCGGAGCAACGGTGACGATCACGATCGCCCGTGGGGCGCGGTCCTACGTCGTGCAGCAGAATCCATCATCGCCGCGCCGAGGGAGCCAGTCGGTCACATACCGGGCGTGTGCGCACAAGCCTGGATTCTTTCCCCAGAGCTTCCGGTTCATCGACGGGCGACAACGGGGTTGCGTTCCCCTCAACGTGCGAGTCAATGGCCAGCGCAAGACGAGGCACATCGTTCTCTCGTTCTTCGCTGGTCGCTGCAGAACCTCGACCTGAGCCGTCGGAGCCAGCCTGGACCGCATCACACGCCGAGGTCTCCTAAAACGTCACGGCCGATTCGAGAGTCGGCGATCGATCTCGGCACCCATGATCTTGCAGTCCGTCACCGGGTGGTCATAGCGGCAGAGCAGCGCACCGGAAAGGTACGAGCGGGCCCGACGCAACGTGGCAATCTCCTCATCGAGCGCCTCGAGCCGGCGCGCGGCAATGGCCTTCCACTCGCCGACGTCCGCTGCGTCCAGGATTCCGGCGATGTCGACGAGAGCGAGCCCCGCGTCTTGCAACATGCCGATGAACACGAGCCTTCGAAGGGTTTCGATGCGGTAGCGGCGCTGTCCGGACTGCCTGGTGTCGGCGACGAGCAGGTTGAGGCGCTCGTAGTAGCGGATCGTCGAGGTGGTGACGCCCGCTCGTTCGGCGACCTCCCCGATCGTCAGCAGAGGCTCAGGCACCTACCCACTTGACTTGAAGTCAGGTTCAACTGTCAAGGTGCAGGCGTGGACACACAACACGCACCGCCCAATCACCACGCCGACTACCCCGGCGTTGCCGGGATGGCCGGGCTCGTCGCCGCCCTCAGCATGGCCTTCGGTCGCCAGGGCGACGCCCCGCTCGCAGCCCGGCTGAGCGGGCTGGGATCGGGCGACACGGTCGTGGACCTGGGTGTGGTCCCGGAGCCGCAGTCCGCTACGCAGCCCGAACGGGTGCGATCGCAACCGGGATCGACCCAGCACCCGTGATGTTGCGGGTCGCCCGGCTCCTGACCCGGCCTTCGGCAACGGTGCAGTACCTCGAAGGGTCTGCCGAGGTGATCCCCGTGCCCGAGGATTCGGCGTCGGTCGTGTGGTCAATTGCCACTGTCCACCACTGGTCCGACATTGACGCCGGGCTTCGAGAAATACGCCGTGTGCTCCTCTCCGGTGGTCACCTCGTCGCCATGGAGAAGATGGCCCAGTCAGGTGCCCGGGGCCACCAGAGCCACGGGTGGACCGACGACCAAGCCTCCGGCTTCGCAGATCGCTGCCGCGCACACGGGTTCAGCGATGTTCGGCTGGAACGAAACACGACCGGGCGTCGATCGACGGTCAGCGTCGTCGCAGCGCGCGCCCTGATGATCCTGGGTTTCTCAACCTGACGTCGGTCGCGGCGGGCGATCAGAAGCCCGTGGCGGCGATGATCGAGCCGTTGAGGTGGGTGCCGGCCATGCCTCCGTCGTTCGGAGCGTCACCGTACGGGTCGACGGCCCCGACGGCGCTGGCCACCCAGTACCCCCCTCCGTCCGAGGTGCTGAAGATGGCCGTCGCCGGATTGAAGCCACCGAACTGGCCACCAGGGCTGCCGTAGTCGGCGGCGTCGCCATAGCGGTAGACCGTGCCATTGGCGACGAGGACCCAGTAACCCTTGCCGTCCGGGGTGCGGACGGCGGAGGTGACGGGAGACCCCACGTTGCCCGGGGATCCGAGGGACGGCGCGTCACCGAAGGAGTAGACGTTGCCCGTGGCGGTGAAGAGCCAGTAGCCGTTCCCGGTCGAGTCGGGGATCACGGAGACTGCTGGTCCCGAGCAGCCACCGATGCCGGGGCACGAGCCGGCGAAACTGGCGCCCGGTCCGAAGGCGAAGACGCCCCCGTCGGAGGCCACCACGAAGTAGCCCTGGCCGTTCGCCGCCGGCACCATCGCGACAATCGGTGCGTTGAGGCTGTGCGGCAGACCAGAGCCCGCCGGTGCGAGCCCGAGGCCCGGGATGGAGCCGTAGAAGCCGGCATCGCCGAAGGCGAAGGTCCCACCGTCGGACGCGACCAGCCAGTAGCCGGCACGGTCACTTGTCGGGGTGATGCCGACCACCGGACGTTGGAGCGTGAGGCTCCCGGTGGACCCATAGAAGTTCGCCGAACCGAAGGTGAAGATGCCGCCGTCGGAGCCGACCAGCCAGTATCCGTGTGTGGCGGGTGGCGGTGACGGTGGCGGGGGTGATGCCGGTTGCGGCCCGCCGGTGACGATGAAGTCCCCCGAGGCGCTGGTGAGGGTCACGGAATAATCCCCGGCGTTGGTGCCGCTGAGACCGATCCCGCTGCACGACGACGCCAACAGGGTATAGGCGCCCGAGGCCAGGTTGACGGTGATCGGCGTGGAGGGGGTGACCTCGGTGCACGTCAGGCCGGTGGTCGTGACGGTCACCCCGGAGGGCGGGCTGTCGCTGCCGGTGAAGCTCGGCGACCCCATGTTGGCCTGGGTGCCGCTGACGGCCACGGCGATGGGCGCCTTGGTCACCGTCGTGGCACCGTTGACATAGCCGATGGCGTAGTTCGGGTCCGACCCCCCAGAGCACGAGGAGGGGTAGGTCGGCGGCGACGGCGGGCTCGCGCTGGTCGCCGTGGTCGAGCACACCGGCTTGGTGGTCAGCGACGAAGCCGTGTCGCCGTTGACGAAGCCGGCGTAGGCCGGCGTGATCGTGGGCACCGTGGCGCCGTAGGCCATGGACGGGCTGGACGCGGTGACCGTCAGGGTGGCCGTGTTCATCGTCACCGATCCGGCCCCGTAGCTGAAGCTGTAGTTCGGGTCCACCGCCCCCGTGCACGACGACGAGTAGGGCGATCCGGAGACCGGGCTCGAGCTGGTCGCGCTGGTCGAGCACGTCGGCTTCGTGGTCAGCGAGCTGGCGCTGTCGCCGTTGACGAAGCCTGCGTAACCCGGCGTGATGGAGGGGACAGAGCCGCCGTAGGTCATGGAGGCGTTCCCAGCGGTGATGGCGAGCGGGGCCTTGCCCACCGTGACCGACCCGGCGACGTAGCTGATGGTGTAGTTGGGGTCGACCGCCCCGCTGCACGACGACGCATACGGGGACCCAACGACCGGACTGGCGCTGGTCGCCGTGGGAATGCAGGCCGGAGCCGTGGTCAGCGACGAGGCGGTGTCGCCGTTGACGAAGCCGGAGTAGCCCGGCGTGATCGTCGGCGGCGTGCCCCCGTAGGTCATAGAGCCGCTGGACGCGGTGATCGTCAACGGCGCCTTGCCGATGGTCACCGAGCCTGGGGCGTAGCTGATGGTGTAGTTGCCGCCCACCGCGCCGCTGCACGACGACGAATAGGGCGAGCCGGAGACCGCGCTCGAGCTCGTCGCCGTCGTGGAGCACACCGGCGGGGTGGTGAGCGACGAGGCGGTGTCGCCGTTCACGAATCCGCAGTAGCCCGCAGTGATCGTCGGGACCGTCCCGCCGTAGGTCATGGTCGGGCTCGAGGCGGTGATCGTGAGTGGTGCCTTGTTGATCGTCACCGTTCCGCCCGTGTAGCTCAAGGAGTAGTTCGGGTCGACCGCACCCAGGCACGATGATGGATACGTGGGAGGTGAGATCGGGCTCGAGGCGGTCGCCGTGGTCGAGCAGTCGGCTTCGTCGTCAACGACGAGGCGGTGTCGCCGTTCACGAAGCCGGAGTAGCCCGCCGTGATCGTCGGCACCGTCCCGCCATAGGTCATGGTCGGGCTCGACGACGGTGATCGTGAGCGGGGCCTTGCCCACGGTGACCGAGCCCGAGGCGTAGCTGATGGCGTAGTTCGCGCCCACCGCTCCGCTGCACGACGAGGTATAGGGCGAGCCGGCGACCGAGCTGGAGCTCGTTGCGGTGGTCGAGCACCCGGGCGGAGTGGTCAGCGAGGAGGCGGTGTCGCTGTTGACGAAGCCGGAGTAGCCCGGCGTGATGGTCGGCGGCGTGCCGCCGTAGGTCATGGAGCCGCTCGAGGCGGTGATTGTCAACGGAGCCTTGCCCACCGTCACCACACCCGGGGAGTAGCCGATCGTGTAGTTGGGATCGACCGCGCCGCTGCACGACGACGCATACGGGGACCCCGCGACGCGAACTGGCGCTGGTCGCTGTCGTCGAGCACGTCGGCGATGGCGTCAGCGACGACGCACTGTCGCCGTTGACGAAGCCGGAGTAGCCAGGCGTGATCGTCGGCGGCGTTCCGCCGTAGGTCATGGAGCCGCTCGAGGCGGTCATGGTCAGCGCGGCCTTGCCCACCGTGACCGACCCGGCGACGTAGCCGATGGCGTAGTTGGGATCGAGGGCGCCGCTACAGGAAGAGGCGTAGGGGCTCCCGGACACCGCACTGGAGCTGGTGGCCGTCGTCGAACAGGTCGCCGGATTCGTCAGTGACGAGGCGCTGTCGCCGTTGACGAAGCCGGAGTAGCCCGGCGTGATCGTCGGCGGCGTGCCCCCGTAGGTCATGGATCCGCTGGATGCGGTCACCGTCAACGGCGCCTTGCTGACGGTCACCGACCCCGGGGCGTAGCTGATGGCGTAGTTCGGGTCGACCGCCCCGCTGCACGAGGATGGCATAGGGCGAGCCGGTCACCGCACTTGAACTGGTCGCGGTGGTCGAGCAGGTGGGCTTCGTGGTCAGCGACGAGGCGGTGTCGCCGTTGACGAAGCTCGCGTAGCCCGCCGTGATGGTGGGCACCGTCCCGCCGTAGGTCATGGTCGGGCTCGAGGCGGTGATCGTGAGCGGCGCCTTGCCCACAGTCACCGAGCCCGGGGCGTAGATGATGGCGTAGTCCGGATCCACCGCCCCGCTGCACGAGGAGGCATAGGGCGAGCCAGAGACCGGGCTCGCGCTCGTGGCGGTGGTCGAACACACTGGCGGCGTGGTCAAGGACGAGGCGGTGTCGCCGCTCAGGAACCCGGAGTAGGCCGGCGTGATCGTCGGCGGCGTTCCGCCGTAGGTCATGGATCCGTTCGAGGCGGTGATCGTCAGGGTGGCCTTGCCCACCGTCACCGAGCCGGCCACGTAGCTAATGGCGTAGTTAGGATCGGCGGCGCCCGAGCAGGAAGATGGATAGCTCGGCGGTGAGATCGGGCTCGAGCTCGTTGCCGTCGTCGAGCAAGTCGGTGGCGGCGTCAGCGACGAGGCGGTGTCGCCATTGACGAAGCCCGCGTAGCCCGCCGTGATCGTGGGCACCGTGCCGCCGTAGACCATGGTCGGGCTCGAGGCGGTGATCGTCAGCGACGCTTTGCCTACCGTCACGATTCCCTGCGACGTAGCTGATCGCGTAGTTCGAGCTCGCCGCACCTGTGCACGAGGACGAGTAGGGCGAGCCGGATACCGAGCTCGAGCTGGTCGCCGTGGTCGAGCAGGTCGGGGCTGGGGTCAGCGACGAGGCTGTGTCACCGTTCACGAAGCCGGCAATAACCAGGCGTGATCGTCGGCGGCGTGCCCCCGTAGGTCATGGAGCCGCTCGAGGCCGTGATCGTGAGCGGGGCCTTGCCTACCGTCACCGAACCGCCGACATAACTGATCGTGTAGTTGGGCTCGACCGCGCCACTACACGAGGAGACAAAGGGTGAGCCGGACACTGAGCTCGAGCTCGTCGCCGTGGTCGAGCACGCCGGCGGGCGTGGTCAGCGACGAGGCGGTGTCGCCGTTCACGAAGCCGGAGTAACCCGGCGTGATCGTCGGCGGCGTGCCCCCGTAGGTCATGGAGCCGCTGGACGCGGTGATCGTCAGCGGAGCCTTGCTCACGGTCACCGACCCCGGGGTGTAGCTGATGACGTAGTTGGAGTCGACCGCTCCGCTGCACGAGGATGGGTAGGGAGAGCCGGAAACCGGGCTCGAACCGGTTGCTGTGGTCGAGCAGGTCGGAGACGGGGTCAGCGACGAGGAGGTGTCGCCGTTCACGAATCCCACGTAGCCCGCCGTGATCGTCGGCACTGTCCCGCCATAGGTCATGGTCGGGCTCGAGGCGGTGATGGTGAGGGCAGCCGGGGCCACCGTCACTGACCCCCCGAGATAGCTGATGGCGTAGTTGGAGTCCACCGCCCCTCCACATGAAGAGGCGAAGGGGCTCGCCGACACCAGGCTGGAGCTGGTTGCCGTAGTCGAGCAGGTCGGCTTGGTCGTGAGGGACAAGGCGGTTTCGCCGTTCACAAAGCCCGAGTAGCCGGCCGTGATGGTCGGGACTGAGCCGCCGTAGGTCATGGTCGGGCTCGATGCGGTAATGACGAGCGGGGCCTTGCTCACGGTCACCGACCCCGGGGTGTAGCTGATGGCGTAGTTGGAGTCGACCGCGCCGCTGCACGAGGATGGCATAGGGCGAGCCGGAAACCGGGCTCGAACTGGTCGCCGTGGTCGAGCAGGTCGGGGCTGGGGTCAGCGACGAGGCGTTGTCACCATTGACGAAGCCGGAGTAGCCCGGCGTGATCGATGGGACGGAACCGCCGTAGGTCATGGAGCCGTTCGAGGCGGTGATCGTCAGCGGGGCCTTGCCCACGGTCACCGACCCCGGGATGTAGCTGATGGCGTAGTTGGGGTCGATTGCGCCGCTGCAGGAGGAGCATAGGGCGAGCCGGACACGGAGCTCGAGCTGGTCGCCGTGGTCGAGCACGTCTGGGGCCGGGGTCAGCGCCGAGGCGGTGTCGCCGTTCACGAAGCCGGAGTAGCCCGCCGTGATGGATGGGACGGAACCGCCGTAGGTCATGGTCGGGCTCGAGGCGGTGATGGTCAGCGGGGCCTTGCTCAGGGTCACCGATCCGGCGACGTAGCTGATCGCGTAGTTGGGGTCGACCGCGCCGCTGCACGAGGAGGCATAGGGCGAACCGGAAACCGGGCTCGAACTGGTCGCCGTGGTCGAGCACGTCGGGCGCCGGGGTCAGCGCCGAAGCGGTGTCGCCGTTCACGAAGCCGGAGTAGCCCGCCGTGATGGTCGGGACTGAGCCGCCGTAGGTCATGGTCGGGCTCGAGGCGGTGATCGTCAGCGGGGCCTTGCACACCGTGACCGCGCCTGAGCCGTAGCTGATGGTGTAGTTGGGGTCGACCGCCCCGCTGCACGATGAGAATAGGGCGAGCCGGCACACAGTGCTCGAGCTCGTCGCCGTGGTCGAGCACGCTGGGGGCGTCGTCAGCGCGGAGGAAGTGTCGCCATTGACGAATCCCGAGTAGCCCGGCGTGATCGTGGGCACCGCCCCGCCGTAGGTCATCGATGGGCTCGAGGCGGTGATGGTCAGCGGGGCCTTGCTCACGGTCACGGTTCCGGCCACGTAGCTGATGGCGTAGTTGGGGTCGACTGCGCCGCTGCACGAGGAGGCATAGGGCGAGCCGGCAACAGTGCTCGAGCTGGTCGCCGTCGTCGAGCAGGTCGGCGCTGTGGTCAGCGACGAGGCGTTGTCACCGTTCTTGAAACCCGAGTAGCCCGGCGTGATGGATGGGACGGAACCGCCGTATGTCATGGATCCGCTCGAGGCGGTGATCGTCAGGGTGGCCTTCCCCACCGTCACCGAGCCGGACACGTAGCTGATGGCGTAGTTGGGATCGGCGGCACCCGAGCAGGAAGATGGATAAGTGGGCGGTGAGATCGGGCTCGAGCCTGTCGCCGTCGTCGAGCAGGTCGGTGGCGTCGTCAGCGACGAGGAGTTGTCGCCGTTGACGAATCCCGAGTAGCCCGGCGTGATCGTCGGCACCGTCCCGCCGTAGGTCATCGCCGGGCTCGAAGCGGTGATCGTGAGCGGGGCCTTGCTCACGGTCACGGTTCCGGCCACGTAGCTGATGGCGTAGTTCGCGCCCATTGCACCACTGCACGAGGAGGCATAGGGCGAGCCGGTAACGGCACTCGAGCTGGTCGCCGTGGTCGAGCACGTCGGGGCTGGGGTCAGCGCCGAGGCAGTGTCGCCGTTCACGAAGCCGGAGTAGCCCGGCGTGATGGATGGGACGGAACCGCCGTACGTCATGGTTGGGCTGGAGGCCGTGATGGTCAGCGGGGCCTTGGACACCGTGACCGTGCCCGCGCTGTAGCTGATGGTGTAGTTGGGGTCGGCCGCGCCGCTGCACGATGACGAGTAAGGCGAGCCAGCGACTGAGCTCGAGCTGGTCGCAGTGGTCGAGCATGTCGGGGCTGGGGTCAGCGCCGAAGCGGTGTCGCCGTTCACGAAGCCGGAGTATCCCGCCGTGATGGATGGGACGGAACCGCCGTAGATCATCGACGGGCTCGAAGCGGTGATGGTGAGCGGGGCCTTGCTCACGGTCACCGTTCCGGCCACGTAGCTGATGGCGTAGTTGGTGTCGATTGCGCCGCTGCACGAGGATGAGTAAGGCGAGCCCGCAACAGTGCTCGAGCTCGTCGCCGTGGTCGAGCACGTCGGGGCTGGGGTCAGCGCCGAAGTGGTGTCGCCGTTCACGAAGCCCGCGTACCCAGCCGTGATGGACGGCACGGAACCGCCGTAAGTCATCGCCGGGCTCGAGGCGGTGATCGTCAACGAGGCGGGCGTCACGGTCACGGTGCCCCCGACGTAGCTCATGGCGTAATTCGGGATCCACCGCACCTCCGCAGGACGAGGCGAAGGGGCTCGCCGACACCAGGCTCGAGCTGGTTGCCGTAGTCGAGCAGGTCGGCTTGGTCGTGAGGGACGACGAGGTCTCGCCGTTCACGAAGCCCGAGTAGCCGGCCGTGATGGTCGGGACGGAGCCGCCGTAGGTCATCGTCGGGCTGGAGGCAGTAATGGTCAGAGGAGCCTTGGACACGGTGACCGAACCCGTGGCGTAGCTGATGGTGTAGTTCGCTCCCACCGCACCGCTGCACGAGGACGAGATAGGGCGAGCCGGACACCGGGCTCGAGCTCGTCGCCGTGGTCGAGCAGGCTGGGGGCGTCGTCAGCGCCGAGGAGGTGTCGCCGTTGACGAAGCCGGAGTACCCGGCCGTGATCGTGGGCACCGTCCCGCCGTAGGTCATGGTCGGGCTCGAAGCGGTGATCGTCAGCGGGGCCTTGGACACGGTGACCGAGCCGGAGGCGTAGCTGATGGTGTAGTTGGGGTCGACGGCGCCGCTGCACGATGACGGGTAGGGCGAGCCGGAGACCGGGCTCGAACTGGTCGCCGTCGTCGAGCAGGTGGGCACAGTGGTCAATGACGATGCCGTGTCGCCGTTCTTGAATCCCGAGTAGCCCGCCGTGATGGTCGGTACGGAGCCGCCATAGGTCATGGTCGGACTCGAGGCGGTGATCGTCAGGGTGGCCTTGCCCACCGTGACCGAACCGCCCGCGTAGCTGATCGTGTAGTTGGAGTCGACTGCCCCCGAGCAGGAGGTCAGGTATGTGGGCGGTGAGACGGGACTCGAGCCGGTTGCGGTCGTGGAGCAGATCGGCGGTGTGGTGAGCGCCGACGAGGTGTCGCCGTTGACGAATCCCGAGTAGCTCGCCGTGATGGTCGGGACGGAGCCGCCGTAGTTCATGGACCCGCTCGAGGCCGTGACCGTCAAGGCCGCTGGGTTCACCGTCACCGAGCCGCCGGCATAGCTGAAGGAGTAGTTGGGATCGACCGCCCCACCACAGGAGGAAGCGAACGGGCTCGCCGACACCGGGCTGGAGCTCGTCGCCGTAGTGGCGCAGGTGGGTTTGGTCGTGAGGGACGACGAGGTCTCGCTGTTGACGAAGCCGGAGTACCCGGCCGTGATCGTGGGCACCGTCCCGCCGTAGGTCATGGTCGGGCTGGAGGCCGTGATCGTGAGCGGGGCGGGAGTCACGGTGAAATCGGTGGACGTGCTCGTGTAGACCACCGAGTAGTCGGCGGCGTTGGCACCCGAGAGGGTCACCCCGCTGCATGACGGAGGTACCAGCGAGGTGGTCCCCGCGGGCAACGTCGGTGCAATGGGCTTCAGGATCAGAGTGCCGACGTAGGTGCAGGCGAGGCCCGTCGTGTTCACCGTGACGCCCGAAGGGGGGCTGGCACTGCCCGAGAAGCTCGGCGTCCCCCCGTAGGTCTGCGTGCCCGAGACCGCGACGTTGACTGGGGCAAGGGTCACCGTGAAATCGTTGGCCGCACTCGTGTACACGATGGAGTAGTCAGCGGCGTTGGCACCCGACAGCGTGGCCCCGCTGCAGGAGGTTGACAGCAACGTGTAGCTCCCGGGCACGAGCGTGGGACCGATGGGCGTGGACGTCCCCACCGTCGTGCAGTTGAATCCACTGGTGTTCAGGGTGACGCCCGACGGCAATCCTGGTGCGCCGCCGTAGTTGGCCGAGGCGGTGAAGGTCGGAGACCCGCTGTACCCCTGGGTCCCCGATACGACGACGTTGAGCGGGATCCCCACGAGTCCCGTGGCCAACTGCGACGCGACCGGCGTGCCGAGTCCCGTCGCCATGTCATACCCGCTCGCGGCCGGATACTGGCCATTGTTGGTCGCGTTGTAGTCGTTGTTGCCCGACGTCACGTCGTTGAGATAGGTGCCCGGGGAGCTCTGCGCCAGGAGGTACAACGCCGGGTTCAATGCGCCGTAGCCGCCGGTGTTCCCGTTGGCTGAGGCAGCGACCGCCAGGACGGCGGCCCACAACGGCGCCGCGCCGCTGGTCCCTCCGAACGCGGCCCATCCGTACCCGTTCACAGCGTCGTAGATGACGTACCCGGTGCTCGGGTCGGCATCGGCGGACACGTCCGGGACCTCGCGGCAGTTCCCGGTGGCGTTCGCGCAGGGTGTCCCGCTACTGCCACTGACCGTGCCGTACCCCTGCTGGTAGGCGGGCATGGGGTACATCTGTGAGATTCCGCCCCCTCCGGCGCCTTCGGAATAGTTCAGCCGGTCGTTCCAGACCTTCTCGGTCGGTGCGGGGCCCAATGCGGTCACCGAGGTGCCGCCTACCGCGGTGACGTAGGGCTGGCTGGCCGGATCCGAGACGGCCAGGTTCAGGTTCTGCACGACGTCGCCACCGTTTGTCTCGTCGGTGACCCACGCGTAGCCCAATGTCCCGTCACTGACGAGCTGCCCCATGGTGTCCGACCCGGTCTCGAGGTTCACCGTCGACGTGATCGACTGCGTCGATGGGTTGACCGTCGCCATGACGTCTCCTGGGAAGTTCAGGCCGTTGAGCACGGCGAGCACCTCGTGGTTGTCCGGGGACATTCCGATGGACTGCACCACGCCGGTCCCGTTCGAGGGTTGGCTGGTCGAAATGGTGGCGACCACAGCGTGCGTGCTCAAGCTCACGACGGAGATGCCGCCGCCAACCCCGGCGTTGGCCACGTAGAGATCCCCCGCGCTGCCGGCAACGACCAGCGCCACGGGATCGAGCCCGACCCCGACTGTGGCAGGTGTGGCCGAGCATCCGGAGAAGGTGCTTGCGTTGCACGTCGTGGCGTTGAAGTACTCAATCCTGCCACCGACGCCGTCAGCGAGGTACACCACGCCGTTGGTCACGTCGACCGCGAGGGCCGTCGGGGCGGACAGGAGCGGGAGCGTGACCGTGGTGACGTAAGTGTTCGTCGAGGCGTTGTACAGCGCGACCGTCCCGTTGCTGTTCGCCACGTACAGCGTCGACCCGTTCGCAACGAGCGCCGTCGGAGCGCTCAGGTGTCCTCCGGACGCCACCGTCGTCGTCGTACTGCAGCCCGTCGTGATGGACTGGTTGCAGGTGCTGGCCGAGAAGACGGTGAGCGAGCTGCCGCCGGCGTTCGCCACGAACACCTTCCCGACCGATGAATCGAGCGCCACGGCGTCGGGACCCGAGCCCGTCGTCACCGTGCCGGTGGTGACGTAGTTGGACGGGTTGCTCGCGGTGCCCTCGCTGTCCACGCTGATCGTGTTGCTCGACTTGTTGGCGATGTAGAGGGTGCCGGTCGTCGGGTCGACCGCTTGCGCCACCGGATTGGTGCCCGTGGAGGCGGCGACCTCCCCGTTGAAGTTGCAGCCCTGCGCCCCCTGGTCCCCCGACGCGATGAAGACCGACTGTCCCTCGGTGGCTGCGGCCTGGAACAGGGTGTTCTCCGACGACTGGTACGACTTGGGGACGTCGGCCTCGCATCCGTTCGTCCAGCTGATGCTCACGACCTTCGCCGTGTTGTCGCTGACGATCCGGTTGACGACTTGGTAGATGCCGTCCGTTGGGCCGCCCTCGTAGACCTTGATGTTCGCCTTGGGCGCCAGCGAGATCACGTTCTCGATGTCGAGATCGGCTTCCGGCGTGGCGCCGCCCGTGGCCCCGCCACCATCGACCGTCACCTGGCTGATCTGGCCCGAGGCAAGGCTGATCCCGTAGCAATTGGCGAACGGCGTGATGTCAGTACTCGAGGGAATAACCGGCCCCCGACATCTCGACGAGCGCAACGGTGGACCCAGCCCCGTACCGGTTGGAGGAGTAGAGCGGGCCGAACGAGTACGCCTGCGCCAGCTTGACGGCGTCGAGGGCACCGCCGCCGACGTTTCCGATGGCCGTGGCACACGTCCCGGGCTGCGGGGAAGGCTGACCTGGCGCGAGCGCCGGTGCAACGGACGTCGCGTGCGGAGTCACGGAACTCGGTTGCGGCAGGCTCCCCGACGGCTGGGGCGGGCTCAGGGTGTCGAGTCCGAGGATGCCTTGGATCTGGGGCGCCACCGAGGCCGGCACCTCCGGAGCCGACCGGTTGTCGAAGCCCGTCTTCCCCGAGCCCAGGTGGTAGCGGTCGATCGCGGTCGAAAAGGCCGACTGCACCTGCGCCACCGTGCCCGAGACGGGGAGGGACAGGCCCGTCGCAGAGGGGCTCCCGACCGTCAGGCCCGCGTCACGAAGCGCGGCGGCGACCTGTGCTATCGGCGCCGGGTGCCGGCCCGAAGCGCTGGGCGAACTGGGCCGGGGTCAGGAAGTGGCGGTACTCGGGCGAGCGCGGGGTCCGAGAGGGCCCGGACCTCCGCTGCCAGCGCCGCCGGATTCCGTGGCTGGAGCGTCACGACGAGAGGCAGCGTGTTCGCCAGCGGAGCCGGACCGATCAACGTCGCCCCGGGAGGGACGACGCCCTGATGTCCGGGCAACGACACCCGGCCGCTCCCGGCGGCGAACGCTCCGGACGCTCCGGTACCCCCGACGGCGACGGTGGCGGCCAGGCACAACGACATCCCGAGGAGGGCACATGCGGCGCGGCGCGTCACACGACCGCCGCGAAATTGGACCCCCTCCTGCACGACCCCCACGCCTGCCCCCTCGGAGACGATCGTACCGACCCTTGCAAGGGTCCTTTGTACTAGGCGCGGCGCGGCGCGGACGGTCGGGCGTACCGTCTCTGTACTGGTACGACGGGTCTGTGCTGCACAGCGCTGGTGCGACCTTCGTCCTTGACGGTGCCGCTAGGTACCGCGGCACCGCTCCACCCGTTGCTCAACATCCCGCCAATTCCCATCTTCGGCATCATTCAGGGACTCCGCACCGCTCTGCGTGAGCCCAGCCAGCCCTCCGAGCACTCCCCCCGCAATGCCAGGTGCAGGCTCCGTGGACGCCTCACACCGGTCGCAGTCGTCCCCCCGGGCGGCACCGACCCTATTGAGCAGCGCGACGCATGCGACCCCCTGGGCACGCCCGCTGGCAAGCAGCTCCGCCACCCCCGGCCGGCACCAGAGCTCCGACCATCGTCGATGTGGTTCAGACCTTCATTGCGGTTGCCGATAGACCCGTAGGTGGGCTGTGACCAGAACGTGCCAATCTGGAGGAGTCCGTTGGGCCGCTTCGCCGAGCGGCCCGGACCTCATTGACGATCTCTCCCTTTGGCGAATCCACCGACCCGGAACTCTCCCTTATGACACGTACTCTGCGAAACGTCGTGCTCTCGCTGGCCATCGTGACGGCCGGCCTGGGTGGGTGCGCGTTGTCGGGGGGCTTCGCCGGAACCGCATCGGCCAGTGGCAACGGCACGCCCCTCCCTCCGGGCTGGGAGCTCTGCATCCTGCAGGAAGTCGCTGCGCCGGCAACGGAGGCCAACGTCGCGGATCTCGATGAATGGCAGGTCGCCGAGGGCGGGTCGACCAACAACACCGCCGCGTACAACCCCTTCAACACGGCCAGGATGACCGACGCCACCGGCGCACCGTTGCCCGGTGTCGTGTCCTCCAACGGATTTCCCGCCTTTGCCGACTGGCGGACCGGGTGTGCGGCCACGGTGGCGACACTGTTCCAGCCCAACATGTGGTCCATCACCTCGGCGCTGCGGGCGGGGAACGTCGCTCCCCCGGGTGTGTTCCTCGCCGCGGTGGACCAGAGCGCATGGTGCGCCCCCTCCGCTGACGGGGTCCCGTGCTACGAAGGCAAGGTTCTCGGCGCCGCCGGCGACCTCGCGGCCCTGCTCACCAACTCGCCCGCCCTCAGCGTGTTCGGGAACGTTCGGTCGGACCTGCATGCCTACCAGCAGGCCATCGCCACCGTCGCCGGCGACCAGAACCTCCTGGTGACGCGGCAGGAGCAGCTGGCGGAGGCGCAGACCCAGCTGTCGGCCGCGCGGGGCACGTACGACATTGCATCCCGCGCCCTCCGGCGCTTTGCCATCGACGAATACGTGAGCAGCGGGTTGTACGCGAGCAACTCCGTGGCAAACCTCGGCGGCGGAGTCAACCCATTCGGTGCGAAGACCGCGCAGGGTGTGATCGCCCAGCAATACCTCAGCGTCGCGGCCAACAATCTCCTGGTCCGCGACCGGGCGGCCGCGGCGGACGTCAAAGACTTGCTCTCACGACGTGACGCAGCGGCGAAAGCGGTCACACCTGCCGCGCTGGCCCTCGCGTCGGATACGACTGCTGAACACAGGTCCCTCGTCAAGATGGTGGCCGACGTGGCGACGCTCCAGCAGGCCGGGGCCTGCACGACGGTGAACATCGCGGTGCCCGTGTCGGACACGGCTCCGACCGCACCCGCCAACACGACGACGACGACCACCACGACCACGGTCCCCGTCCCCGCGACCACCACGACGACCACGGTCCCACCGACCACCACGACCACCACGTTGCCCACGGCGATCACGGTCCCGACCACGGTCCCGCCGACCACGACCACAACCACGACGACCACGCTGCCGCCGACCACCACCACGACGACGACAACGGTGCCCACGGCCACAGTGCCAGCGACGCCATCGATCAGCGGCGCCGCGACCGCACCGGTCGCCGGAGTCTCGGCGCTGCAGGGCTGCGTGGCCGCACTGGCGCCCGCCGGGACCCTCTGACCACAGAGGCCCGGCGCGTCCAGATGGCCCGTCCGAACCCTTCGGGGTTTGCCCCGGTTGCCCGCGGAGCAGCGCCTAATGTCGGGCCCCGGAACGGACCGCATGCGCATACTCCTCGTCTCTGACCTCCACTACACGCTCCCCCAGTTCGACTGGGTCGTCGGCGTCGGGACGGAATTCGACCTCGTGGTCGTGGCCGGGGACAGCCTCAGCATCCGCTCGTCCGTCCCGCTCGAGGCGCAGAGCGTGGTCGTTCTGCAGTACCTGCCACTGCTGCGGGCGGCAACTCGCGTGGCGATGAGCTCGGGCAACCACGATCTGACCGGCCCCGATGACCACGGCGAGCAGGCCGCGCTCTGGCTCGCCGAGGCGAGGGCCGCCGACATCCCGACCGACGGGGACTCACTGCTGATCGACGACACGCTGGTCACCATCTGCCCGTGGTGGGACGGCCCGATCGGGCGAGAGGCCGTGGCCGCCCAGCTCGCAGCAGATGCGCTCCGGCGGCCGGCCCGATGGGTGTGGGTGTATCACTGGCCGCCGCTCGGCTCACCCACGTGTTGGACGGGCCGGAAGGACTACGGCGACGCCGACCTCCGTGACTGGATCGACGAGCATCGCCCTGACATCGTCCTCACCGGGCACGTGCACGAGTCCCCGTTCAAGCCCGACGGGTCCTGGGCCGACCGCCGGGGCGACACCTGGATCTTCAACGGAGGCCAGCAGATCGGTCCGGTGCCATCCCGAGTGGAGCTCGATCTCGAGACCAACGTCGCCCGCTGGGTGTCCATGCTCGGCACCGAGGAGGTCGACCTGGCTGGCGGGAAGGTGCCGGAGCGGACCGTCTTCTGAGTCGGCGAGCGGACGCCTCTAGTACTCGGGGTCCGGATCCCGCACTGAGCCGGATTGGGCCCCTCCGTCCTTCTGCTGGGCCAAGCGGGCCAGGACGTCGGACACCATGGAGAGCCCGGGCGCATCGCCGTACTGCACCTTCAGGTCGGCGAGGTACGAGGTGACGTAGTTGAGTCGCTCCGCCAGTCCGATCGCCAGGAACCTCGTCACCCCGGGGTCACTGAGCAACAGCGCGTTGCCATCGGCGGCGTAGCGGAGCCTCGTCGACTCGGTGGCCTCGACGGTGGCGCCGTGGGGCGTACCGAGCAGCACCGACATCTCGCCGACCATGGCCCCCGGCTGGGTGATCGTGTTGACCGCCGTGTCGCCCTTGCGGACCTGCAGCGCACCGGAGACGAGGACCCAGATGGCACCGGCATCACCGCCCTCCGTGACCACGGCCTCTCCGGGCTCCAACGTCACTTCGGGGAGGTGGGCCGAGAAGGTGAGCATGTCCGTCACGGCCACGATCGTAGTGACATCGCTGGCGGGCGGAATTACGCCGGCGCGCCCCAGACCCGGACCCAGTCGACCGTCGTCGTCGCGGGCAACGGAGTCGTGCCCGGCTCGAACGCATTGGTGCCGATCCCGAGGGCCTGAGTCAGGCAGATGATGAACGGCTTGTCGAACGGCTCCGGATCGCTCTGGGGGACGGCCGCGTTCCAGTGGTCCACGAGGCACGTCGTCCCGTCGTAGAGGAAGGTCAACGACTGCGACGTCCACGCGACGGCGTAAGTATGGAATTGGCTGGGGTCGCCGATCACGCAGTTGTCGTTGGTCGCATCCGGGTCACTGAACGAGTTGTTGTAGTGGACGTAGGGAATCGCCAGCGTCGGGTACTGGCTGAACATCTCGGCGATGTCGATCTCGCCCGATGACGGCCATGCGCCGTAGGTCAGCTTCGCCGGGTACAACCAGAGGGACGTTTGCAGGCCGGGCTCGGTCGCCGCTGAGATCTTCGCTCTCACGGCGAACAGCCCGTTGGTCTGGTTGAAGCGCTGGTACGTCGACACCATGCCGCTCGTGTAGCTGGTTTGATACGCCGGTATCGCCGGGCACATGAAGGCCGCCGCCTCCTTCTCCGCGGTCAGGTGTAGTACGCCGCTCGACACCGAAACATTGTTCGGGCTGTCCTCGTAACACTCCATCCCGGAGTGGTAGTTACTGTTCGCCGTCTGCTGGGCGATCCATTTGCTGGTGTCCAGGGAGTTGCCGTTGAACTCCTCGTCGAACGTGCACGACCACTGCTGCCCTCCGACGCTCACCGCGGGTTGCCCGCCGCAGGGCCCCGTCGCGGTGGCCGTCCCTCCGGTCGCCTGCGCCGGTGCGCCGGTCGTGGTCGTGGTCGTCGCCGCGACCGAGCTGTTCGAACGGCCGAACGCCTCGGTCCCGGACGGGCCAACCGACGGCGACGACGCGGCGGCGGGCTCGGTCGTCGTCGTTGCCGGATCGGTCGTCGTGCTGAAATTGCTCCCCGCGCCCTGCAGGGTGACGAGTCCCCGGCGCGGCGTCCTGGACGGATCCGTCCCGCCCTGCGTCAGCATCACGGTCATCAGGATCAGGCTGGCCAGGACCACAACGAAGACGAACACGCCGGCATCCCCGGCGCGGGGCCTCACCCGCCCGCCAGGCCCAGTGCGAGGGCAAGGCGCTTCGTGCCTCTCGCTCTCATTGGACACCTGCGAATCGGCGCAACAGCCCTCCTTGCAAGCCCCGCGGCAGGGTCATCAGGGAAACACCGGACGTTGCCGCAACTCACGGAACAGCTCTCAAGCCGGCTTGGGCGACACCGGCGGCCCGGTCGTACCCGGCGTCATACCAAGTGTCCCGTCGGTAACCAGCCATGGGCGGCGCCGAGCCGGGTGGTTTCCCACCACTGGTGCGAAGTTGCGACCTCCGACTTGGGCCGCGGCCATGTCGACATGCCACACTGTGAGTTCCCCACCCGCCGTCGATGGGAGCCGTCGGACACGTGTTGGTCTTCACCTTCCCCGGACAGGGATCACAACGTGCCGGCATGGGTGAGCCGTGGGTCGATCACCCCTCGTGGGAGGTCGTCGAAGAGGCTTCGGCGGGCGCCGAACGCGACCTCAGCCATCTCCTGCTGCACGCCCCGATCGAGGAGCTCACCCAGACCGAGAACGCCCAGCTGGCCACCACGGTGCTCAGCCTGGTCGTCCTCGACGCCGTGGAGCGCATCGGACTCACGCCGGCCGCCTGCGCCGGCCACAGCCTGGGCGAGTACACCGCCCTGGTCGCCAGCGGCGCGCTGGGTTTCGAGCACGGGATCCAACTCGTGGTCGCCCGGGGCGAGGCCATGGCCCGCGCCGGGGAGGAGGCGCCCGGAACGATGGCCGCGCTCCTCGGCATCGCCGACGACGACGCCGAGGCCGCCTGCATGCGGGCCGAGGGCGACGTCTGGGTGGCCAACTACAACGCGCCGGGACAGGTGGTGATCTCCGGCACGCCCGACGCGGTCGCCCGGGCCGGCGAGCTGGCCAAGGGCCTGGGGGCGAAGCGGGTGCTCCCGATCCAGGTCTCCGGCGCCTTCCACACGCCGCTCATGCAGGGCGCCCGAGCCGATCTGCGCAAGGCGCTGGCCGAGGTCACCTTCCTGGCCCCAGAGGTCCGGGTCGTCGCCAACGTGGATGCGCACGTGCACGACGACCCCGCGGAGTGGCCCGGGCTGCTCTCGGCCCAGCTGTGCAGCCCGGTTCGCTGGCGCCAGACGCTCGAGACCTTCGCCGGTCTCGGGCTCACGTCGCTGGTGGAGCTCGGTCCCGGTGGCGTGCTCAGCGGCCTGGCGAAGCGGAGCCTGCCCGAGATCCAGTCCCTGGCGGTCTCCAAGCCCGAGGACCTCGACACCCTGATGGACCAGATCGGCGCCGCCGGCACCTGGCGGGCCGAGCCGGCGCTCCACCAGGGCGAGCACCTCTACATGTCCGAGCGGGTCGTGGTGAGCCCGTCGAGCGGCATCTTCAGCCCCGAGTCTTCGCTGCGCGCACCCGGGACCGGCCTCCTCCCCGGAACCGACGGCGACCCCGGCTCGGCGTCTTCGGACGTCGAGGTGGCGGACCTCGTCGGCCGCGTCGGGGTGTCCGAGGTCCGGACGCCCTTCGCCGGGGAGATCATCCGCTGGCTGGCGGCGGACGGCGAGCGGGTGCAGGAGGGTCAGCCCCTGGTCTGGCTGCGCGTGCCCGACACCCACTGATGGCCGTCGTCCTCGTCACCGGCGGCACGCGCGGCATCGGCGCGGCGTGTGTGGAGTGGTTCCTCGCCAACGGCGACCAGGTCGCCACGACGTGCCGCTCGTCCGACCCTCCGCCGCCTCCCGAGGGATCCGACCCGGACCGGTTCCTCGCCGTGCGCTGCGACGTCACGGAACCCCGACGAAGTCGAGGCGGCCTTCAAGACCGATCGAAGAGCGCTGGGGACCGGTGCAGGTCCTGGTGGCCAACGCCGGGATCACCGCGGACTCCCTGATCCTTCGCATGAGCGAGCAGGCCTTCGTCGACGTGATCGACGCCAATCTCACCGGCTCGTTCCGGGTGGCGAAACGCGCCGTGGCCAAGATGCTGCGCCTCCATGCCGGGCGCATCATCTTCCTGTCGTCCGTCGGCGCCTACGTGGGGCTCCCGGGACAGGCCAACTACGCCGCCTCCAAGGCGGGCCTGGTCGGCATGGCCCGGGCCATCGCACGGGAGGTCGGCAGCCGGCAGATCACGGTCAACGTGGTCGCCCCGGGGCTCATCGACACCGACATGACCGCCGCCCTCGGAGCCGACCGGGTGGCGCTGATGACCGGCCAGGTGCCGCTCGGGCGGGCCGGCACGGTGGAGGACGTGGCGGCCGTCGTCGGCTTCCTGGCCTCCGACGCCGCTGCGTACGTGACGGGGGCAGTGGTGCCGGTCGACGGCGGCCTGGGCATGGGCCTGTAGCGTGCAGTGGAACCGACAGACAAGGAGCTGAAAGTGGATAGCGACGCAGCGTTCGAGAAGTTTCGCGAGTGCGCCGTAGAGGTACTCCAGGTACCGGCCGACAAGATCACGAAGGAAGCCAAGTTCGCCGACGACCTCGATGCCGACAGCCTCGACCTCGTCGAGCTGGTCATGGCGCTCGAAGAGGCGTTCGACATCACGGTCGAGGAGACCGAGTTGGAGGACATCACCACCATCGGGCAGGCGTTCGACCTCATCTCCGCCAAGCTCTGATGCAGATCGGCATCGGCGCCGGCGGCCCGATCCCCGGGCGGCGTGTGGCCGTCACCGGCCTGGGCGCCGTCACGTGCTGCGGGGTCGGTGTGGACGCCCTCTGGGACGGTCTGCTCCATCCCGTCGGTGACCGGCGGTGCCGTTCGGGACTTCGAGCCGAACGACTTCTTCGGACCGAAGGAGATCCGGCAGCTCGACCGCTTCGCCCAGCTGTCCATGGCCTCGGCCGACATGGCGGTCGAGTCCGCGGGTGAGCTCGCGGTCGACCCGGCCAAGGCAGGCGTCATCTTCGCGACCGGCGTCGGCGGCCTAGAGACACTGGCCGACCAGGTCGGCGTGTTCAACGAGAAGGGGCCCGACCGGGTGTCGCCGCGCCTCGTGCCGATGATGATGGCCAACGCCGGGGCCGCAGGGATCTCCATGCGCCTCGGCTGGCGCGGTCCGTCGGAGGTCATCTGCACGGCCTGCGCGGCCGGTACGCACGCCATCGGGGCAGCGGCCCGCCTCGTCGCGTCGGGCCGCTGCGACGTGGCGATCGGTGGCGGGTCCGAGGCCAGCATGGTCCCCGTCGCACAGGCGGCGTTCGCCAACATGACCGCCCTGTCCACGTCGGGCCACTCGCGGCCCTTCGACGCGCGGCGCGATGGGTTCGTCATGACCGAGGGTGCCGCGGCACTGGTCCTCGAGGACTGGGACCGTGCGGTGGCCCGCGGCGCCACCATCTACGCGGAGGTGGCCGGCGCCGCCAGCACCGCCGATGCCCACCACATCACGGCCCCCTCGCCCGACGGGTCCGGCGCGGTGGCCTGCATGGAGCTGGCCCTGGCCGACGCGGCGATCCAGCCCTCCGACGTCGGCCACATCAACGCGCACGGCACCTCGACCCCCCTGAACGACCTGGCCGAGGCGCGCGCCATCGGCAAGGTGTTCGGCGATCCCGGGCCGCTGGTGACCTCGACCAAGGGTGTGACGGGCCATGGGCTGGCGGCCGCCGGCGCGATCGAGGCCGTGGCGGCGGTCCTGACGATCCACCATGCGACCATCCCGCCGACCGCCGGCTACGAGGAGCCCGACCCCGAGATCACGATCCGGGTCGTGCACGGAGAGCCCCTGTCATGGGAGCCCTCCGCCGTCCTCTCCAACTCCTTCGGCTTCGGCGGCCACAACGGCTGCCTCCTCCTGCTGCCACCTGGCTGAACGGGGCCGGTAGAGTCGCACCTCCGCTGCCGTCCGGCAGCGGTTCGTGAGGTTCCATTCCATGGGAAGGCTGCAAACCTGGGGTGCCGCGGCGCGCCGCTCCCCGTGTTCTGGTTCGTCACTACCGTGGTCGTGCTCGCACTGGTCGCCGGTGTCATCGTGCTGATCTCCCGGAGCGCCGGCCCGCCGACGCCACCTGTCCCGGCGACGACCCGCGCCGTCGCGCTGGGCGACTCCGTTCCCTACGGCCACGGGTTGCACAACCCCTATCTCACGCCCCAGGTGGGGCTCCCGGCGACCTGGGTGTCGCAGGGCCCCTCGACGGCCGCCTACCCGTCCGAGGTGGCCCGGGAATTCGGGCTGACCATGACGGTGCGGACCACCAACTGCCAGCTCGTCGGGGACCAGCTCGCCATCAGCGGCGCCGTGGCCGACGCCGCGGACAACACGTCCCGGGACGGGCAGTGCCCGGTCCCGCCGCAGCAAGCCCGCAATCTGATCGACGAGCTGGCGGCGTCGGACCTGGCCCAGCACCCGGCCAAGCTGGTCCTGCTGCAGGACGGGGCAGACGACATCGGCTTCGCCTCCTGTCTGGAGTTCCAGCTGGCCCGGGTCGCCGGTGTCGGCATCGGCATCGGGCGGTCCTGTATCGACAACGGGACGGTGACGCCGGAGCTGGCGAGCGATCTGTCCAACGTACGCACCAGCCTGGCCCACGCCATCGAGGCCGCCGCACCGCACGCCGGGACCATCGGCGTGCTCGACTACTACCAGCCCATTCCGAGTCCGGGGCAGATCGCCGACGACACGTCCGCCTCCCACCTCCACACCAACCTCATCTGCACCGGGCTCAAGGCCAACGGGTCGGGCACCTATGCCGCCGCCGCGGTCGTGCTGGGGGCGCTGAACCGGGCCATCGCCGGCGCGGTGTCCGACGCCGCGGGCCGCCCACGTCACCAACGTCATGCTCGTCCAGTCCGCCGGGACCATGGCCGGGCACGGGATCTGCACGGCGCACCCGTGGCTGTTCTCGGGAGAGCCCGTGCCGGACGCGACGCTGGCGGCCGATGCCGCCGACATCCTCGCGGCCAAGGCGTGCACGGGCACCGACATCCTGCACCCCGACTCGGCCTGCACCTCGCTCGTGGCGCGGGCCACGCAGGCGGAACGCAACCTGCAGGGGTACGTCTGGCGGGCCGTGCACCCGAATGCGGCGGGACAACGGGCCATCGCCGCGGTGGCGGAGCGCCAGCTGCGGGGCCGGCTCTAGTCGATCGCGTCGCGGAGCGACCCGACGAACGACGCGGCGGCGTCGGGCCCGCCATCCTCCAACAGGCGGCGCACCAGCGCCGAGCCCACCACCACCCCGTCCGCGACCTCGCACACCTCGGCGGCCTGTGCCGGTGTGGAGACGCCGACCCCGACGCACACCGGCAGGTCCGTGCACTGGCGGATGCGCCCGACGACCTTCACCACATCGTCGCCCACTCACCGCGCTCGCCGGTCACGCCCATGCGCGCCACGGCGTAGACGAAGCCCCGCGCCCGCGTGCAAATGCGCTCCACCCTTTCGGGCGGGCTCGAAGGCGCCACCAGCAGTACCGTGTCGATGCCCGCCGCGTCCGCCTCGGCGGCCCAGGGGCCGATCTCCTCAATCGGAAGGTCGGCGAGGAGGGCTCCGCCGACGCCGGCGGCCGCCAGGGACCGCGCCATGCGCTTGTGGCCGGCCCGGAAGATGAGGTTGTAGTAGGTCATGACCACCATCGGGCACCGGTGCCTCCGCCCGGGCGATGCCGTCGAGCACCGCATCGGGCACGGTGCCCCGCTGCAGGGCGCGCAATCCCGCTTCTTGGATCACCGGCCCGTCCATCATCGGGTCCGAGAAGGGGATGCCGACCTCCACCGCGTCGGCTCCGGCGGCCACCACGGCCGCCAACGACTCTCCCCAGTCGTCGGTCATGCCGCCCATGAGGTAGGGGATCAGCAGCTTGCGTCCGCCGTCGCGCCGGGCGCGGAGCTCCTTCTCCAGGTCAGGCATCGCGCTCACGACCGAAGATCTCCCGCACCTGGGCCACGTCCTTGTCGCCCCGCCCCGACAGCGTGATCAGGACCGCGGAGCCCGACGGCAGCGTCTCCGTCCCGGCGGACCGGGCCACCCAGGCCACCGCATGGGCCGACTCGAGTGCCGGGATGATGCCTTCGGTGTGGCTGAGCAGGCGGAACGCCTCGAGCACCTCGTCGTCGCTCGGCCGGCGAGTACTCGGCGCGCCCCGTGGCGGCCAGATGGGCGTGCTCGGGCCCGAGACCGGGGTAGTCCAGGCCGGCCGAGATCGACTCGGCCTCCTCGATCTGACCCGCCTCGTCCTGCAGCAGGCGGGAGTGCATGCCGTGGAGCACGCCGGGGATGCCGTTGGTGATGGCGGCGCCGCCGGCCGCCTCCACCCCGACGAGGCGTGCCCGCGTGTCGACGAATCCGGCGAACGTCCCGGCCGCATTGGAACCGCCGCCGATGCACGCCACGACCACGTCGGGGTCGGCGCCGGCGAGCACCTCGCGCGCACTGGCCGCGGGCCTCCTGCCCGACGATGCTCTGCAGCTGGCGGACCATGTAGGGGAAGGGATGCGGACCCATCACCGAGCCCAGGCAGTAGTGCGTGGTCTCGACCGTCGCCACCCATTCCCGCATGGCCTCGTTCACCGCGTCCTTCAGCGTCCGGCTCCCGGACGTGACCGATCGCACCTCCGCCCCGAGCAGCTCCATCCGGAAGACGTTGAGCTCCTGCCGCTTCGTGTCGACCTCGCCCATGAACACGGTGCACTCCAGGCCGAAGAGTGCGGCCGCGGTCGCCGCGGCCACCCCGTGCTGGCCCGCCCCCGTCTCGGCGATCATGCGCGCCTTGCCCATCCGCTTCGTGAGCAGCGCCTGGCCCACGACGTTGTTGATCTTGTGCGAGCCGGTGTGCGCCAGGTCCTCCCGCTTGAGGAGGACGCGCACCCCGAGACGCTCCGACAGGCGGGCGCACTCGGTCACCGGCGTCGGCCGCCCGCCGTAGTGGCGCAACAGCCCGTCGAGCTCGGAACGGAACGCCGGGTCGCCCCAGGCGTCGTCGAACCACTTCTCCAGTTCCAGGCAGGCCGGCATCAGCGACTCGGGGACGAAGCGGCCGCCGAACTCCCCGAACCGGCCGTCGGGGCCCGGCCGCGCCATCAGGCTGTCGCCTTCGCCGCTCACCCGTCCCTCCAGTCGTAGGGCTGCTCGGCCTCGGGCTCGTCGACGACGTCACGGCCCGCCGCGTCGCCGGGCGGCCTGTCGCGCGTTGGCGATGAAGTTCCGCAGGAGCAGCGGGTCCTTGCGGCCCGGTGCCGACTCGACGCCACTGGAGACGTCGACCCCGGCGGGTCGCAGGTGCGCCACGGCGTCGGCGACGTTGCTCGGGCCCAGTCCGCCCGAGACGATCAGCCGGTGGTGGTCGGCGACCCCCTCGGCCAGCCGCCAGTCGAAGACGTTGCCCGAGCCGGGGTTGTCGCCGTCGACGAGAAGGTAGTCGGCGCCGAACTCCTCGAAGCGGGCGATGGCCCGCTCGCCCGCCCGGAAGGCCTTGATCACCGTGTGCAGGCGGGCGCGCACCCATTGGGTCTCCTCGGCCGTCTCGTGGCCGTGCAGCTGGGCCGCGCCGAGACCGGCCAGGCGCACCGCCTCGACCACTCGCTGCGGCGCCTCGTCGCGGAAGACGCCCACGGTCAGCACGTGCTCGGGGAGCCGCTTGGCGATGTCGCCCGCGAGCTGCACCGAGACCTGCCGCGGCGACGGGGCGAAGATGAAGCCCACCGCCGACGCGCCGAGGCTGACCGAGAGCAGCGCGTCGGCTTCCGACGTGACGCCGCAGATCTTGACGAGGAAGTCGTCCGTCATCGCGTCCCGACGGGGTGGCCGACCAGCTCACGGAGTTGCGCCACCCGGTCCCCGGCCCGGACGAGCGTCTCCCCCACCAGGATGGCGTCGTACCCGGCCTCGGCCAGGCGGCGGGCATCGGCCGCGTCCCGGATGCCGGACTCCGCGACGGCGGCCACACCGGCAGGGATGCGCGCCGCCAAGGAGCAGGCGCGGTCGTGGTCGACCTGCGAAGGTGCGCAGGTCGCGCTGGTTGACCCCCACCAGCTGCGCACCCGCCCCAAGCGCCCGAGCCAGCTCCTCCTCGTCGTGCACCTCCACCAGAGCAGCCAGCCCGAGCTCCTCGGCCAGGGCGGCGCAGCCGGCCAGCTCGTCGTCGTCCAGAGCGCGGCCACGATCAGGAGCACGGCGTCGGCGCCCATCAGCCGGGCGTCGGCCACGTCCGCCTCCTGCACGGTGAAGTCCTTCCGCAGCACCGGCAGGCCCGACGCCTGGCGGGCCGCGACCAGGTCGCCGGCCGAGCCCCCGAAGAACTCGGCGTCGGTCAGCACCGACAGGCAGGCCGCGCCTCCCGCCACGTACTCCTTGGCTACGAGGTCCGGTTGCAGGCCGGGGTCCAGGTCTCCCTTCGACGGCGAGCGGCGCTTCACCTCCGCGATGCACGAGAGCCCCCCGCCCTGCAGGGCGGCGGCGAAGTCGCGGGGCGCCGGTGTGGCCGACGCCTGCTCGACCAGTCGCCCGAGCGGGCGGCCGTCCGCCGCGGCGCGGGCCCGGTGGGCAGCGAGGATGTCCGCCAGGTAGGTGGGCATGAGGCTTCAGCGTAGTGGCGCGCCCTTTCGCCGAAGATCCACCTTCCTGCTCAGGAGCAGTCCCCGTACGGATCGATCGGCAGTTCGGCCTGCCCGATCATGAACCATGAGTTCGAGGCCTCGTTCATGTAGGCAGCCGGGCACGGGTCGGCGATCACGATGAGCCGCTCGACGTCACAGGGAAACGTCCGCGACCGGCATTCGGTGGCGGCCTGGTGCCCGCCCGCGTTGCCGGGGCACTCGACCCAGAACCCCGGCGCCGCGTAGGCGCTGAGATAGGCCATGGCAGCGCCGCATCCCCAGGCGGTGGCCTCACCCGCCAACGGCAGCCCCGACGTCGTGGACACGAAGGATGACGCGGCCAACGGTGCCCGTGGCGCGGACGGGGCGATCGCCGCGCGTCGCCATCGCCGGTGCCGATGCAGGTGCAGGTGCAGGCAGGTGCAGGTGCGATCGTCGTCGTCGTTGTTCGTGACCGCCTCCGGCGCCGGCTGGGGGCCGACGACCGGCGCCTGGATGCCGACCGTCACGGCCGCGCACGACGCCCGCGCAGATGCCGGTCGCCGCCACCCGCCACCGAGCGCTGCTCCGCCCCACGTTCCGCTACCTCTCCATGCATCCCCGCGCGGCCCCCGCGGGCCGCATGGGTGAGCCGTCTCGCCCGGCTCGGGGAATGACGGTAGCAAACCGGATGGGCCACCGATTTTCAATGGCCGTTGCGCAATGACACGCGGGAGGAATCAGTTTCTGCCCGGCCCGCGCTGGCGGGCCCGGCGGGTCAGTCGCGGATCCGGCTGAGGATCTTCTCGCGGCGGTGTCGCGCCTCGCGTGGCAGGTCGAACTGCGGGGCCAGCCGGAGGAGCGCTCGACGTGGCGGCCTCCCGGAGCATCTCGGCGATGCCCGAGTAGATGACCTCGATCGTGAAGTCGTCGACTTCGATCGCCGGCCACCTCGGTGCCGTCGTCGGCGACGTGGATGACCTTGACCATCAGTCGACCAATACCCGTGATCGGGTCTCGTCACCCTGGCGCTCGATCGCGATGCAGGAACCGTCCCGGAAGATCCAGCCCACCTCGCGCCATGGATTGAGCTCGGGGAGCGCCTCGGTCTTCCCGAGGCTCCTTCCCTGCTTCATGTCCTCGGAGCGCCTCATAGGACGAGATTGATCCTGCGTTGTCTCAAATCCGGTGACGTCAGGTTGCAGTTGTGGTGCACGCACGCTGGGACCCGCATCGTGCATCATCCCTGGTCAAAGCGCTTTACCCCTGTGTCACATGCCACGACGGCATCGGGATGGGGTGGCCTGGGCCGGCGCAATCGGCCAGTTCAGTTGGCCGCGTCCAGCGGCAGCGCCTCGGCCCGCGCCGGGTGCGACCCACCCAGCCCGTCACCCGAGCGCACCCTGACCGGTCCGGGGACCTCGACGTTGCGGTGCAGGTATCCGAGCGCCACCCAGGCCCCCAGTTCCGCGCTCCATGCTGCCGAGGTCACGGTGCCGACGACCTTGTCGTCCGCCGCGCCGTCGCCCGCCGGTGCCTCCCCGCCGTGCAGCGTCATGCCGCGCACGAGAGGCGCCGCGTCGCGGTCCGCCGAGTCCCCCGCGGCCACCACGCCGACGAGCCGGCGTGCCACGTTGGAGCCGCGGGAGTCGATCCGGGCCACGAGCTCCTGCCCGGTGTAGCACCCCTTGGTGAAGCTCACGGTGCGCTCCACCAGCCCCGCTTCCGCGGCGATGGTCTTGCCGGTCAGCTCGGTCCCCATGGCGGGGATCCCCGAGACGATCCGGCACGCCTCGACCGCCTCGGCGCCGCACGCCACCACCCCGGCGGGGAGATCCCCGGCCTCGGCCCCGAGCACGACGTCGTCGGGACCGAGCAGGTCGGTCCCCGCCCACCCGTTCCACTCGAAGGGCAGGGCCAGCACGCCCCGCTCCGCGAGAACCGCAAGGAGGCCGGCCGCTGCCGCGTCGACCGCGGCGCCGCGCAGCGCCAGACAGCGCCAGGGCAGGCGCTCCATCTCCACCTTGGAGCGCAGCAGGAAGCGCCGGAGCCGCGCCGTCACCGCATCGCCGTAGCCCCCGTCGACGTCGAGGACGAAGCCCTGCCCGTCGATGCGGGTCACCCGCAGCAGGGCGGACAGCTTCCCGTCGGGCTCCAGCAGCAACGCGTCCGTCGACGCGCCCACGGCCAGGGCCTCGACGTCCTGGCTGAGCTGGCCCTGCAGGTAGGACTCGGCGTCGGGCCCCCGCACCGCCAGCACGTCTCGCACCGGGCGGAAAGCCCCGGCACCGTGGCGCAGCGCCTCGGTCTCCCTCTCCAGCCCCTCCGTTGCGGCCAGACCGCTCACTGCGCCGGCGCCTGCGGCGAAGCGCCCATGCGCCGCGCCGCCGTCACGGCCACCAGCAGCGCGCCGGCCTTGTGCGCGCACTCCTCGTCCTCGCTCTGGGGGTCGCTGTCGGCCACGATGCCCGCGCCCGCCTGCACGCTGGCCCGGCCGTCGGGCGTGACGACCATGGTCCGGATGGCGATCGCCGTGTCGACGTTGCCCGAGAAGTCGATGTAGCCCACCACGCCCCCGTAGACGCCCCGCTTGGTCGGCTCGAGCTCGTCGATGATCTCCATGGCCCGCACCTTGGGAGCGCCCGAGAGCGTGCCCGCCGGCAGCGTCGCTCGCAGGACGTCGATCGGGCCCTTGCCTTCCGCCAGCTCCCCCGACACCTGCGACGTGATGTGCATGATGTGGCTGTAGCGCTCAATGCTCATGAGCTCGTCGACCTTCTCGGTGCCGAAGCGCACGACCCGCCCCACGTCGTTGCGGGCCAGGTCCACCAGCATGATGTGCTCCGCCAGCTCCTTGGGGTCCTCCGCCAGCTCGCCCTCCAGGAGGCGGTCGTGCTGCTCGTTCTCCCCCCGCGGCCGCGAGCCGGCGATGGGCCGCGACGTGACGACGCCGTCGCGCAGCCGCACCATCGGCTCGGGCGAGGCCCCGACCACGGTCACCTCGGGGAAGCGCAGGAAGTAGAGGTACGGGCTGGGGTTCAGCAGGCGCAGCGCCCGGTAGACGTCGAACGCGTCGGCGCCGAGCGTCAGATCGAAGCGCTGCGACAGCACCACCTGGAAGATGTCCCCCGCCCGGATGTACTCCTTGGCCACTCCGATGGCGGCCCGGTACTCCTCCGAGCTCATCGTCCGCGCCGCCTCGGCCCGTTCCAGCCCGGGCGGCGGCGCCGCCACCATGTGGCCCGCGGCCGGTCCCGGCCGGGCGCAGTCCGACGCGAGCTGGCGCAGGCGCATACAGGCGGCGTCGTAGGTCTCCGCCACGGCCACCTCGTCGACGACGCCGTCGGGCGCATCGGGGACGACGACGTTGTCCACGAGGACGATGCGCTGACGCCAGTGGTCGAACGCGCAGAACTGCCCGATCATCACCAGCGCCGCATCGGGATGGCCGAGGTCGTCTGGGGGCGGCTCGGGGAGGCGCTCGACCTCGCGCACGACGTCGTAGCCGAGATACCCGACCAGCCCGCCGTGCAGCGGCGGCAGGCCCGCCAGCACCGGCGACTGGAAGCGGGACACCAACTCCTCGATCGCGGCGAGGATTCCGTCCTCAGAACGCTCCAGGTCGAGCTCCCCGGTCACCTCGACGGACCGTCCCCGGGACGTCAGCGTGGCGAGCGGCTGGCGCCCGACGAACGAGTAGCGGCCCCAACGCTCACCGCCCTCGACGGACTCGAAGAGGAATCCGTCCCCCTCCCCCACGACGTTGGCAAAGCAGGCGACGGGCGTGAGCGTGTCCGCCACCACCTCGCACCACACGGGGACGATGGCGTGCTCCTTGGCCAGCGCGGCGAACTCGGCCGGGTCAGGCCGGAAGTCGAGGACACCCGGGCCCGGTCGGCCCGCCTTCGTCACGGCGCGGGCACCCCCGGACCCGATCCGATACTCCGGTGGAAGCAGGTGCGCTCCCCGGTGTGGCACGCCCCGCGGCCGTGCTGGTCCACCAGCACCACCAGCGCGTCGCCGTCACAGTCGAGACGGACCTCGCGGACGTACTGCCGGTCCCCCGAGGTCTCCCCCTTCTGCCAGTACTCCTTGCGGCTGCGGCTGTAGAACCAGGAGCGGCCCGTGGCCAGTGTGCGCCGGAGGGCCTCCGCGTCCATGTAGGCCAACGTGAGCACCGTCCCGTCGCTGGCGTCCTGGACGATCGCCGGCACGAGGCCGTCGGGGTCCTTGGCGAAGTCGACGGCGCCGACGACGCCCTCGTCCACGGTCAGGGCCACACCCTCGGGAACGGCGGGGGCCGCGTCGGCCCCGGCCCCGGCGGCGCTCAAAGGTAGAGCCCCGTGCCGCTGTCGTTGCGGGGCGACGCGATGGCGTGAATGTCGCGCTCGCGCAAAATCACGTACTCCTCGCCGTGCACCTCGACCTCGAAGCGGTCCTCGGGGTTGAACAGCACCGTGTCGCCCACCTTCACGGTACGGACGTGTGGTCCGACCGCCACCGCCTCGGCCCAGGTCAGGCGCCGGGTGATCTGCGCCGTGGCCGGGATCAGGATGCCGGCGCGCGAACGCCGCTCGCCGTCAGTGGGCGAGATCTGGACCATGACGCGATCGAAGAGCACCGAGATCGGCTGCTTGTCGTCCACCGCGTCGGCCTTGGCCTTGCCGGTCCCGTTCTTCGCCGTTGACGTAGGCACCCTGGCACGGTACCGCACGAGGGCGGCCGTCCAGGTCAGGGGGCTCAGATCGGGCGGACCGTGACCCCGCGTTCGGCCATGTAGGCCTTGGCCTCGCCGATGGTGAATTCGCGGCGGTGGAAGATGGATGCCGCGAGCACCGCGTCGGCACCCCCGTCGAGCGCGCCGTCCACCAGGTCCTGCAGCCGGCCCACGCCGCCCGACGCCACCACCGGGATCTCCACCGCATCGACGACGGCCCGCGTCGAGCGCGAGGTCGAAGCCGTCCTTCGTCCCGTCGCGGTCCATGGACGTGAGCAGGATCTCGCCCGCCCCCCTGTCCGCGCACTCGGCCGCCCAGGCGACGACGTCGCGCCCCGTGGGCGTGCGCCCGCCGTGCGTGTACACCTCCCAGCCGCCCCCCTGCTCCCGGGCGCGGGCGTCGATGGCGACCACGGCGCACTGGCCGCCGAACTCGTCTGCGATGTCGCGCACGAGGTCGGGTCGCTCGACTGCGGCTGTGTTCACCGCGACCTTGTCCGCCCCGGCCCGGAGGAGGCGGCGTGCGTCCTCCGCCACCCGGACCCCACCACCCACCGTCAAGGGGATGAAGACCTGCTCGGCGGTGCGCTCCACCACCGACACCATCGTGTCGCGCCCGTCGGAGGAGGCCGTGATGTCGAGGAACGTGACCTCGTCGGCCCCCTCGGCGTCGTAACGCGCCGCCAGCTCGACGGGGTCCCCTTCGTCGGTGAGGTCGACGAAGCGCACACCCTTGACGACGCGGCCCTCGGTGACGTCGAGGCAGGGGATCAGTCGGATGCTGCGCACGCGGCCAACGCCTCCTCCACGCTGAAGCGCCGCTCCGCCAGCGCCTTCCCGACGATGGCGCCGGCCAGCCGGCGCCCGCCCGCCTGCAGGTGGGCCAGCCGGTACAGGTCTTCGGTCGACCCGACGCCACCCGACGCCACGAGCGGCAACTCGGTCCGCGGGAGCAACGCCGCCAGAGCCTCGACGGCGGGGCCCTCCAGCGTGCCGTCCCGGGCCACCTCGGTCACCACGACGGCCCCGAACGGCTCCCCGGCCCACTCCTCGAGGAGTTCCGGCACGGAGCGGCCCGACCCGGCCAGCCAGCCCTGCGCCAGCGCCTCGGCCACCCCGTCGGGGCCGACCCGGTAGTCCAGACCCACCGCGACTCGCCCGGGCCAGTGCCGGGCGCAACGGCCCGCCAGCGTGGGGTCCTCCAGGGCGGCGGTGCCGAGCACGACCCGCGCCACGCCGGCTCCCTCGAGCAGCTCCTCCGCCGTGTCCTCGCTGCGGATGCCCCCGCCCGCCTGCACGGACACCCCCGCCGCCGTCGCCAGGCGCACGATCTCGCGCAGCGCCGCCCGCTCGTGCTCCACCCCCGTCCGCGCCGCGTCGAGGTCGACGACGTGGATCCAACGGGCCCCACCCTCGATGTAGCGCATCGCCAGGTCCGCAGGGTCGCCGTAACCCTGCTGGCGCTCGAAGTCGCCCTGGGTCAGCCGGACGGCTTCGCCCTGGCGCAGGTCGATGGCGGGCAGCAGCTCCATGGCGCTCACGCGGCCGCGGCCAGCCCGACGAAGTTCGCCAGCAACGCCAGACCGGTCGCGCCCGACTTCTCCGGGTGGAACTGGGCCCCCCACAGCGGGCCCCGGCTCACCAGCGCGGCGACCGGCCCCCCGTAGTCGCACACCGCGACGGTCTCGGCTCCCACCGGCGGTGCGAACGAGTGCACGAAGTACACCCACGGGTTTTGACCGAGCCCCTGCAGGGGAGCCGGCTCCCCGTCGCCGACGCACCTCCAGCGTGTTCCACTGCATCTGCGGGTGCTTCACCCCGGCGGGCAGGCGCCCGACGGTGCCGGGGAGGACGCCCAGCCCCTCGGCACCCGGGCTCTCGACCGAGCCCTCGTAGAGGAGCTGGAAGCCCACGCACACACCGAAGAACGGCACACCCGCGGCGAGGGCCGCCCGGGCCGGGCCCTCCAGCCCGCTCTCGCGCAGCGCCCGCGCGCAGGCGCCGAACGCGCCCACTCCGGGCAGGACGACGGCGTCGGCCGCCTCCACCGAGGCCGCGTCGGTCACCAGGCGCGCCGCCGCCCCGACGTGCTGCAGCGCCTTCTCGGCCGAGCGCAGGTTGCCGATGCCGTAGTCGAGGACGGCGATGCGCGGCCCTGTCACAGGCTTCCCTTCGTCGAGGGAATGCCACCCCCCTCGACACGCACGGCGTCGCGCAGGCAGCGGGCCACGCCCTTGAAGCTGGCCTCCAGGATGTGATGGGTGTTCTTCCCCTCCAGCCGGCGGATGTGCAGGGTGACGTTGGCGGCGGTCGCGAAGGCGCGCCAGAACTCCTCGGCCAGCTGCGGGTCGAAGGGTGGCGTGCCGAGGCCGGCCGTGTCGGGCGCGAACTCGAGCCCGTACGCCAGGTACGGCCGACCGGAGAGGTCCAGCGCCACCTCAATGAGCGCCTCGTCGAGCGGCAGCAGCATGGACGCGAAGCGGCGGATCCCCGCCTTGTCGCCGAGCGCCTCGGCCAGGCATGCCCCCAGCACGATCCCGACGTCCTCGACGGTGTGGTGCGCGTCGACGTGGAGGTCGCCCGTCGCGTGCACCTCGAGGTCGAAGGAGGCGTGGCGCCCGAGCTGCTCGACCATGTGGTCGAAGAACGGCAGCCCCGTGGTCACCTCGGTGCGGCCGGAGCCGTCGACGGCCAGCGTGGCGTCGACGGTGGTCTCCTTGGTGGCGCGCTCCTTGTGGGCGTGGCGGGTGGCGGTGGTCACAGGCTCTCCTTCAAGGCGTGCAGGAAGCGATCGTTCTCCTCCGCGGTCCCGATGGTGACGCGCAGGCAGCCGCGCAGCCCGTCCCAGCTGGCGCAGTTGCGGATCAGGATGGACTGGGCGAGGAGGGAGCGCCAGACGTCGTCCGCGTCGCGGTCCCGGGGGCGGAAGAGGATGAAGTTGGCGTCGGAAGGCCAGCTGTCGACCGGCAGGTCAGCCAAGGCGGCCGCGACCCGCCCCCGCTCCTCGGAGATGCGGGCGACCCGCGACTCCATCTCGGGCACGTGGCGCAGCGCGATCAGCCCGGCCAGCTGCGTCTGCGCGGACAGGTGGTAGGGCAGCACGACCGCCTCGCACGCGGCGACCACGGCCGGGTCGGCCACGAGATAGCCGAGGCGGGCGCCGGCCATGGCCCAGGTCTTGGAGAACGTGCGGGTGACGACGAGGCCCGGGAGGTCCGGCCCACGTAGCTCCAACGCGGAGAACGGAGAGAACTGCCCGTAGGCCTCGTCGACGATGACGAGGCCGGGCGCCGCCGCGGCCACCGCGGCGATCGTTTCGGGTGGCTCGGCCCGCCCGGTCGGGTTGTTCGGCGAGCAGAGGAAGGCGATGTCGGGCCGCTCCGCCTCCAACAGCGCCACCGCGTCGCACGGGGTCGATCCGGAAGTCGTCGTCGCGCGGCCCCTCGACCACCTCCGTGCCCGTGATCCGTGCGATGTGCGAGTGCAGCGCGTACGTCGGCTCGAAGACGAGGGCGCGGCGGCCGGGCCCACCGAAGGCGAGCAAGAGGCACTGCAGGACCTCGTTCGACCCGTTGGCGCAGAAGACCTCGTCGAGTGCGACGCCGTGGAGGTCGGCCACCGCCTGGCGCAGCTCCGTGGCGGGGCGGTCGGGGTAGCGGTTGAAGGTGACCTCCTCGAGCGCCGCGAGCAGCTCCTCGCGCCAGGCGTCGGGCGGCGCGAACGGCGACTCGTTGGTGTTGAGGCGCACCTCGGCGTCGACCTGGGGCGAGTGGTACCCCTCGGTCAGGTCCAGGTCGGGCCGGACCGGCGGGATGGCGCTCACGGCGCGCCCTTCTCGTCGAGGGCGGCCAGGCGGCGGCGCACCGAGTCGGCGTGGGCGGGCAGGCCCTCGGTCTCCGCCAAGGTGACCACGTGCGGGCCGAGGGCGCGCAACGCCTCGGGCGTGACCCGGACCGTGTGCAGGTGCTTGCGGAAGTCGTCGGCGCGCAACGCCGACGCGAAACGGGCCGTCCGGTTGGTGGGCAGCACGTGGTTGGGCCCCGCGATGTAGTCCCCCATGCTGGCCGGCGACCACTCGCCGACGAAGACCGCGCCGGCGTTCTGGACCAGTCCGAGCAGGGCCGTGCCCTCGTCCTCGGGGACCATCAGCTGCAGGTGCTCGGGGGCGACCGTGTTGGCCACCGCCATCGCGTGCAGCGGACCGTCGACGAGGCACACGATGCCCGAGGTCGCCAGGGTCGCCTCCAGGTCGGCCCGCCGGCTCGATGCAGCCACGATGCGGTCCACCTCGGTCGAGACCGCCTGGGCCAGGGCCGGGTCCCAACAGACGAGCCAGGCCAGCCCATCGGGTCCGTGCTCGGCCTGCACCACCAGGTCGACGGCGGCGAAGGCGGCGGGTGCGTCGGGCCCCGCAACGACCACGATCTCGGAGGGGCCGGCGAAGGCCGACGCCACGCCGACGACGCCCGAGACCTGGCGCTTGGCCTCCGCCACGTACGCGTTGCCCGGCCCCGCGATCACGTCGACCGCCGGCACGCTGCGGGTCCCGTACGCCATGGCGGCGATGGCCTGCGCGCCGCCGATCCGGTAGACCTCGTCGACCCCGGCGATCGACGCAGCGCACAGCGTCGCGGCGTCGATCCTGCCGTCGGAGGCCGGCGGCACGCACAGCGCAAGGCTCTCCACGCCGGCCACCCGGGCCGGGGCCGCGCACATGAGGACGGTCGAGGGGTAGCGGGCCCGGCCGCCGGGGGCGTAGAGGCCGGCGCGCCCCACGGGCCGGGTCAGGTGCGAGACCGTGATGCCCCCGTCGACGAGGTCGTCGGGGGGTGTCCCCTCGTGCCCGTGGTAGGCGAGGATGCGGGCGAACGCCACCTCCAAGGCCCTCCAGAGGTCGGGGTCGACGCCGGCGCGGGCCTTCTCGATCTCGCTCTCGGGGACCCGCAGGCCGTCGGACACGTCGACCCGGTCGAGCTCGGCGGTGGCCCGGACGACGGCGGCGTCGCCCTCGGACCGGACGGCGGCGAGGAGGCCTGCCACCGCGTCGTGCACGTCGGCCCCCGGTGCCGACGGGCGCGGCAGCACGGCGTCGAACGGCGGCTGCGAGCCGCGCAGGTCCAGGACACGGAGGGACATGAGACCACTAAGGCTACCGGCGGTCCCTCCGGGGCCCCTCCCGGCTCCGCTCTCGGACCGGCGGGTCAGCCCAGCCGGCGCAGCGCTTCGGTGAAGGTGGTCACCACGTGCTGGACGCCGATTTCGTTGCGGCCGATCACCATGTGCTCGTGCTGGCCCTCCCGGGACGCCTGCCCGCAGCCCGGCAGCACCCCGAAGTCCTCGTCGCGCACCGCCGCGTGCACCGCCTCGTAGAGCTCGCGGTAGCCGGCACGGGTGGCCTCGTCCGGAGCGGGGACCGTGGCCATCCAGCCGTGGCGCAACGTGCAGCGTGCGCTCGCAGCCGGCCGGGAGGATGTCGATGATCTCGGTGCCCACCGGGCTCATGGCCAGGGTGAGGTTGGGGAACACCCAGTAGATGAAGACCATGTAGGTCAGGGGGTCGTCGCAGTCCGCGTCGGTGCGGGCGCCCTCGATCCACGGGCAGGGGAAGCCCAGCCGGTGATGGAGCCCGTAGTCGTCGTAGACGGCGGTGTTGGCCACGGTGTTCTGACCCACGATGCTGTCCCGGTGGACGTAGGGGAAGTGGTAGTTCTCGGCAAAGGCCTCAATGGCGGCCTTCCAGTTCACGTCCCCCTCGATCTCGCGCTCGGTGAGGTACTCCCCGCCCGCCAGGTCCCAGCCGCCCAGCTCAGCGTCGAGCGGTCCCAGGTGCGCCGCCACGTCGATCGGCGCGCCGCGGGTGAGGACGACCCAGACCAGGCCGTGGCGCTCCTCGCACGGCAGCGCGACGAGGCCGTGGTCGTCGCGGTTCATTCCCTCGAAGCCGGCCTGGCCCGGTAGTCCGACCAGCCGGCCCGCGCTGTCGTAGGACCAGGCGTGGTACGGGCAGGTGAAGCGCCGGGTGTTGCCACAGCCCGCCGCGGGCTTCCCGCCGCGGTGGCGGCAGTAGTTGAGGAAGGCCCTCGCCATGCCGTCCTCGCCGCGGCTCACCAGCACCGAGGTGCCGAGGACCTCCCGCACGACGAAGTCGTTGCACTCCGGAAGCTGCGCCGTTGCCGCCAGCGCCAGCGGGCGTGCGGCGGCACAGCTCGAGCTCGCGGGCGAACTGGGCGTCGTCGCGGTAGTAGCCGAGCGGCACTGCCAGCAGGTCGTCCGCCATGTCGGTGGTGCCGGCGTCGACCAGCGCCAGTGCCCGCCGGACGAGCTCGGGGCCCATCGGACGGCCCGGCGCCGTCCGCGGCGGATCCGCCGTGGTGTGTGCCTTCCCGCCGACGACCATCCGGGTCAGCCTACCGACGGGCCTGGACCGGCCCTGGCTGCCCCGGACGAGCGGCCCAGCCGGATCGGTCATCATCGCGGGATGTCATCTGCCGCCGAGATCTCCTCCCTGTCCTCCACGCTGGCCGAGCTGCACCAGCGGGTCACCGCCATGGCGGAGGGGGCACTGGCCAGCGGGGACGAAGACATGGCGCAGGAGCTGATCGCGGTCGAGCGCGCCCTCGGCGGGGCGCTGCGGCGCCTGCGGCGTTTCTCCCAGGACTCTGCCCCGGGCCGGTGAGCACGGACGGAGGTGGTTCTGTGCGAGCTCCGGGCCGGCCGTTGTCTCCGGAACTATAAACAACTCTGCGTAGAGTTTTCAGAACACCCCGGCGGATTCAGCGCGTCAGCGCTGCCCCCCAACAACCCGACAGTCGAGCCCTGCACTGCCGGCCCCGCACCCTGGCAAGGCTCGACTCAGCCCTCGAGCCGCTCCGTGAGGCGCACCCGGACCTCCGCGCCGGCCTCCTTGCCGATGGCCCGCCGCAGGTCCGACCGGATCGGCAGCTTGTGGGTGCCGTCGCCGAGCGCCATGAACGAGCTCTCGAAGGGGACCCCGTCCACGGTCCCCCGCACCTTGACGCGCCCCCGCGTCCCGAAGAACGCCGCCGAACCGGGCATGACGACGTAGGTCCAGCCGCCCTTGGCCGGGCTCTTCTGGAGCGTGGCGTCGAACGACTTCCTCAGTGCTCGTGCCACCCCGTGCGCTGCCACGACTCGCCGTGCCCTGCCTAGACCGCGTAGAGGACGAGTTCGTGGCTCAGCAGCGTCGCCGCCGTCCGCAGCACGGCCTGTCGCTGGGCCACCACCGCGCAATTGCGGCGCTCGGCCACCTCGACGACCGCCACGGTGCTGAGGTCGGACGTGTCGCATCGAGCGGCGATCTCGCCCGAGCGGCGGGCGGCCTCACCGGTGAAGGGCTCGATCTCGGTCCCCGCCAGCAGCTCGTCGATGCGGTCGTTGCGGGCCTCGGTCCGGTACCCCTCGGCGACCGCCACGGCGGGGACCACCGGCACGATCCCGTTCGACAGCGCGGCCCGGTGCAGGGCCCACATCATGCGGTCCCCCCGGGCCGCGGCGTGCAGGGCCCCCAGTCCGTAGACCAGCCCCTCGCGGCGGTTCGCGCTCACCGCCGCCGGACGCGCGAGGCCACCCCGGACACGCCCGAGCGCAGGCGGGCCAGTAGCGCTTCTCCTGCGGCCAGCTCCTCCGCACTGAGCGAGCCCGTCTCGCCCTCCCACGCGGCGACGCCCCGGAGGCCCTGGCGGACCTTCAGCTGCTTCTCGGCCGCCGACGACAACCAGGCGCTGAACGAGACGCCGTCCTGCTTGGCGGCCGCCTCCACCGACGACGCCACCTCGTCGTCGAGCGAGACGGAGCGCTTCGTCACCATGCCCCAAATGGTAGCACCTCAAGTACTACCAGCCGCCTGGAGGCCCCTTAGGCCCGCCGCCCGAAACACCAATGCCGGCCCGAAGGCCGGCATTGGGCGAGTCGGCCGGGAGGCGGATCCCAGTCACGACTCTTTTGGAACCAGGTGGCGGGAACCGGTTCCGGGGCCAATCGTAGCTGTTGGGTGTCTGATTTTCACCCTGGGAAACCCGAATTGCCTAAAAAGGGGCCGAAAGTCCCGACGCGCGCCGGTTACCGGACTGACGGGCAGAAATCAGCCATGACGCATGCACCACAACGCGGCTTCCGGGCCACGCACGTCTCGCGTCCGTGCAAAATCATGCGCAGGCTGAAGGCACCCCGCTCGGGCGCCGGCACGAACGAATTGAGCTCGTGCTCGACCTTGACGGCGTCGCTGCGCTGGGCGGGCGCCAACCCGTCGAGCAGCCCGAGCCGCCCGCTCACCCGCAGGACGTGGGTGTCGACGGGGAGCCCCGGGAGCCCGAAGGCCACGCTCCGCACGACGTTGCCCGTCTTGCGCCCCACGCCCGGGATGGTCACCAGCTCCTCGAGCTCGGTCGGGACCTCGCCGCCGAAGCGCTCCGCCACCGCCGCCGCCATACCGATGAGGCTCCGGGTCTTGGCCCGGAAGAACCCCGTCGAGCGGACGATGCCTTCGACGTCCTCGGGGTTGGCGGCCGCCAGCGACGCCGCGTCCGGGTAGGCCGCGAAGAGGTCGGGCGTCACCATGTTGACCCTGGCGTCGGTGGACTGCGCCGACAGGATCGTGGCGGCCAGCAGCTGGAACGGGTCCTTGAAGTCGAGCGCGCACAGCTCGGTCGCCGTGCCCGGGTAGAGCTCGGCCAGCCGCTCGGTCACCAGGCGCGCCCGCCCCTTCGGAGTCCTCGGCTTCGCCACCGATTCACGGTACCGGGTTACGTTGGCCGGCGTGGACGCTGTGCACATGGACGTCGTCGAGCTGCACGACCTGTCCGACCCCGACCGGGCCGACCTCGCTGCGCTGCTCGCCCGGGCCGACGCAGCCGACGGCCACCCTGCGCTCCCCGAGCCCCAACTCCTCGCCGTGACGCACCCGCCCACCGACGGCACCGAACTGGCTGAGGGCCACCTCGTCCTGGCCCGGGACGAAGAGGGTTTCACCGGCTGCGCCTTCGTCACGGCGGCGAAGGACGGCTCCACCGTCCTCCACGTCGTCGCCGACCCGGCGGCGCGGGGCGAAGGAGTCGTCGCGGCGCTGATCGGGCGCGCCGTGGCCGAGGCGCCGCCCGGCGCCCCGGTGCACCTCTGGGCGATGCAGGCCGGTCCGGACGACGACGCCCGTGCCCGGGCCTACGGCTTCGCTCCCGAGCGGGACCTCCTGCAGATGCGGGTCCCCCTTCCGCTCGCCGCCGAGGTGGTGGCGGCGAGCCGCCCCCTGGTGACCCGGCCCTTCGTGGCCGGGCGCGACGAGGCGGCCTGGGTGGACACGAACAACCGGGCCTTCGCCGGCCACCCCGAGCAGGGCGGGTGGACCGTCGAGGAGCTCCGGGCGCGCATGGCCGCGGACTGGGTCGACCTCGACGGCTTCCTGGTGGCCGACGATCCCGACGGCCCCGGGCTCATCGGGTCGTGCTGGACCAAGGTCCACGCCGACCGCACACCGGTGCTCGGGGAGATCTACGTCATCGCCGTGGACCCCCGCCACCATGGGCAGGGGTGGGGCCGCTCTCTCACCGTGGCGGGCCTGGAGTCACTGGCCCAGCGCGGCGTGACGATCGGGATGCTCTACGCCGACGCCACCAACGAGGCGGCCGTCGCCCTCTACCGCTCGCTGGGCTTCACCGTCGACCACGTCGACCGCTCCTACCGCCGCCCGCACCGCCGGCTGAGCCCGCCGGCTGAGCCTCGTACCGGCCGCGCCCGAGGCGGTCAGGAGACCCCGGTGCCGATGGCCTTGCCCACCCCGAAGGTGACCCCGGCCGCCACGACCGTCACGGCGAGCTGGCGCAGCGCCGAGGGGATGACGGGCCGCTCGGTGTAGCGGGCCAGCACCACGCCGACCGCGAGCGAGGCCAGCGCGCTCAGCACCACCGACAGCACAATGGCCAGCGTGCCCGAGGTGAACAGCCACGGCGCCAGGGGGATGAAGGCGCCCAGGGCGAACATGACGAAGGAGGCGGCGGCGGCCTGCCAGGGGTTCCCGAGGTGCTGGGTGGAGATCCCGAGCTCCTCGCGGGCATGGGTCTCGAGCGCCAGCTCGGGGTCCTGCATCACCTCGTTGACCATGTCGCTGGCCACGGCGGGGTCGATGCCCCGCCGGACGTACATGCCCCGGAGCTCGGCCGCCTCCCCCTCGGGGCTGCGGTGCAGCGCCCGCCGCTCCACCTCGAGCTCGCGCTCCATCAGCTCGCGCTGGGCGGTCATGGAGACGTACTCGCCGGCCGCCATGGAGAAGGAGCCGGCGATCAGCCCGGCCACCCCGGCCAGGCGCACGAACGAGGCCACCGGGGTTGGCCCCGGCCACGCCCAGGACCAGGGAGACGTTGGTCACCAGGCCGTCGCTGATCCCGAAGACGGCGGCCCGCGCCCCGCCACCCCGGAGGTCCCGGTGCTCGTGCGGGGGCAGAGCTTCGTGCTCGTGCGGGGAGCTCACCGGCGTCAGCGTAGTGAGGTCCCCCGGCGCGGGTAGCGTCCCTCCCCGGAACCAGATCCGCACCAGCGAGGAGCGCACCATGACCACCATCGTCGACGGCGTCGACGCCTTCCACGATCTCGTCGGCAAGGAGCTCGGCCACTCCGAGTGGCAGACCATCACCCAGGACAGGGTCAACCTCTTCGCCGACGCCACCGACGACCACCAGTGGATCCACGTCGACCCCGAGCGCGCCAAGGGCGGGCCCTTCGGGGTGGCCATCGCCCACGGCTACCTCACCCTCTCGCTCGCCCCGGTGCTCTTGAACAAGGTCATCCGCGTCGACAACACGAAGTTCGGGGTGAACTACGGCGCCAACAAGGTCCGGTTCCCCTCGCCGGTGCCGGTCGGCTCCGACCTGCGCATGGGCGTCACGGTGGCCGCCGCCGATGAAGTCGAGGGCGGCGTCCAGGTCACCTACGACCTCGTGATGGAGGTCAAGGACGCGCCCAAGCCCGCCTGCGTGGCCCAAGTGGTCTACCGCTACTACCGCTAAGGCCCGCAGCATGGGGCGACGACGCGGGACCGCCACGTCCGAGCCGGCGCTGCCCACAGGGGACGAGAAGACCGCACGCGTGCGTGCCATGTTCGACGCCATCGCGCCCCGCTACGACGCGATGAACCGGCTGATGACGTTCGGGCTCGACCAGGTCTGGCGGCGCGGCACGCTGGCCGCGCTGGCCCTGCCCGGCGGTGCGCTCGTCCTCGACCTCGCCTGCGGGACGGGCGACCTCTCGCGGCTCGGCCGCGGCCGCGGCTACCGCATGGTCGGCGCGGACCTCAGCGCGGGCATGCTGGCGGCCAACGGCACCTCGACCCCCCTCGTCGAGGCGGACGGCAGCCGCCTCCCCTTCATCGACGGGGCCTTCGACGGGCTCGTGTGCGGCTACGCACTGCGCAACTTCACCGACCTGGGCGCCACGCTGGCCGAGGCCGCCCGCGTCCTGCGCCCGGGCGGGCGCCTGGCCGTGCTCGAGGTGGATGCGCCGACCTCGCGGCTCTGGCGCGCCGGCTACGACGTGTGGTTCACCAAGGCGGTGCCCGCGCTGGGCGCGGCGCTCTCCGACGGCGACGCCTACCGCTACCTCCCCCGCTCCGTGGCCTACCTTCCCCCGGCCGCGGTCCTGCGCCGGATGCTCGTGGACGCCGGCTTCTCGGCCGTGGGCATCCGGCCCCTGGCCGGGGGCCTCAGCCAGCTCGTCGTCGCCACCCGCGCCGGCACCCCGTGAGCGGCGAGGGAGCGCTCCACGCCCGCAGCGTGGCGCTCGACTACGGGCCCGACGCGCTGCAGTTCGACGGCAGCCCGACCGTGCTCTTCGACCGCCCCGGCCTGACGCTGGTCGGCTGGGGCACGGCACAGCTCGTCGCCGCGGACGAGGCCGCCGCCGCACTGGCGGCCATCCCGTGCGACGACACGGTCCGGTGCCCCGGCTCGGGCGTGGTGGCCCTCGGCGCGCTCCCCTTCGAGGGCGCCATGGCGGGGCACCTCGTCGATCCCCCGCTTCTCCATGGGCATCTCGCGCGACGCCGAAGGGGTGGCCCGGCGCTGGGCCACCGCCGTCGGCCCGGCCGACATGGCCCTCCCGTCCACCGACGAGCTCTTCGACGCCGTCATCTGGCAGTACGGCACCAGCCCCGAGGTGGCCGCCGACGCCGGCGTCGCCGCCGTCTCCACGGCCGATGGACTCGTCCGCCTACGCCGCCATGGTGGCCGAGGCCGTCACCGTGCTGCGCGCCCCCGGCGCCGCCCTGCGCAAGGTCGTCCTCTCCCGGCCCGTCACCGTCGACCTGGACGGCCCGCTCACCCTCTCCTCGGTGCTGCGCCGCCTCCGCTCCGGCGAGCCGAACTGCACCATCTTCTCCATGCCGGTCCCCGACGGCGCCTTCTTCGGCGCCAGCCCCGAGCTGCTCGTGGCCCGCCACGGCGATCGCGTCACGTGCCACCCGCTGGCGGGGACGGTGGCGCGGGGGGAGACCGCGCGCGCCGACGCGGACGCCCAGCGGGACCTGTCCCGCTCGGGCAAGAGCCGCGAGGAGCACCGCTACGTGGTCGACGAGATCGCCGCCACCCTCGCCCCGTGGTGCGCGGAGCTCTCCGTGCCCGAGGAGCCCGCCATGGTGGCCTTCCGCTCTGTGGCCCACCTCGGGACGCGGATCGAGGGCCGCCTGGACCGGCCGATCGGGGTGCTCGCCCTGTTGGAAATGCTGCACCCCACGCCGGCGGTCGGCGGCACGCCGCGGCAGGACGCGCTCGAGTTCATCGCCCGGCACGAGGCCGACGAGCGGGGCTACTGGGCCGGCCCGGTCGGGTGGGTCGACGCGGCACGGGACGGCGAGTGGATGATCGGCATCCGCAGCGCCCGGCTCGGCGCTGACGGCACGACGCGTCACCCTGCGCGCCGGCTCGGGCATCGTGGCCGACTCCGACCCCGACGCCGAGGCGGCGGAGACCAACGTGAAGCTGGCCACCGTGCTCGAAGCCGTGGTCCCCGGCAGCTCAGTGCAGCTGCGGTGAGCGGACTGGTTCGGGCTCGCTGACCGACGGCGGCCGGCCGTAGGTGGCGGCGAGCGGGATGCGCACCACCAGGGTCGCGCCCGACCCCGGCGTCGGCAGCACGTCGGCCGACCCACCCCAACGCCTCGGCGATGGCCCGCACGATGGCCAGCCCCAGCCCGGTGCCCAAGGCGGAGCGCGACGGGTCGCCCTGGTAGAAGCGGTCGAAGGCCGCGGGCCGCCACCTCGGGCGGGATGCCGGGCCCGTCGTCGGACACCCGGATGTAGCCCATCTTCTGCGCCACGCCCGTCGACACGCTGACCTCGGTGCCCGGAGGCGTGTGCGCCAGCGCGTTGCGCACGAGGTTGTGCGCCACCTGCGCCAGCCGTTCGCCGTCGCCGACGACCATCACGGGCGGGCCCGGCCGCAGCGTCAGGACGTGGCCGTGCTCCACCGCGTTGGAGTCGCCCACGGCGTCGGAGCAGATGCGCTGCAGGTCGACGAGCTCGGCGCGCAGCGGCCGGCCCCGGTCGAGCTCGGCCAGCAGGAGGAGGTCCTCGACCAGGCCGCCCATGCGGGTCGCCTCCTCCTCAATGCGCTGCAACGCCCTCTGGCGCCCGGCCTCGTCGGAGAAGCCGCCCCGCCGCAGCAGCTCGGCGTAGCCCCGGATGGAGGTGAGGGGCGTGCGCAGTTCGTGGGAGGCGTCGGCCACGAACTGGCGCAGCCGCTCCTCGGAGCCCGACTTCTCCGCGAAGGCCCCCTCGATCTGGGCCAGCATCTCGTTCAGCGCCTAGCCCGAGGCGCCCGACCTCGGTGCCGGGGCGCCCCTCGGGCACCCGCCGGGTCAGGTCGCCCGAGCTGATGGAGTCGGCCGTTCCCGCCATTTCGCGCAGCGGGCGCAGGCCGCGGCGCACGACGACCATCACGAGCACGCCCATGGCCAGCAGCACGGCCAGGGTGGCGAACAGCTCGACCCGGCGCAGCGAGTTCAGCGTGTCGTTGGTCGGGTTCAGGGACACCGCGGTGACCAGGGTCCCCTGGGGCACGGTGACGGCCACGGCCCGGTAGGCGCCGTCGGGGTCCCCCGTGCTGCGCAGGACCACCGCGTCGGGATCGGGGTGGAAGGTGCCGGCGTAGCGCCCGACGCGCAGGTGCCGGCTGTAGATGTCGGGGACCTGCTGGGTCGGCATCCCCTGGGTCAGGATGGGCGCCGGGTCGGGGTGGGCCGGCGGGCCCGAGGGCCGGCGCAGGATGACCCGGCCGGACCGGTCCAGCACGGTCACGTAGACGTCCATGGAGACCCGCCGCGAGACGTCGCCCTGGTTGACCGCGACGTTCCGGGCCGCCGCGTAGGTCAGGAAGTTGAAGCCGAGCGCCTCGTTCTGGGCCAGGGTGCTGTCGGCCTGGCCGTAGAGGAAGGAGCGCACCGAGGTGTAGGTCACCACGTCGGCGACCACGAGGCCGACCACCAGCAGCAGCGCCACGACGGCGACCAGCCGCTTCTGGAGGCTCATCCGTCCCGGGGCAGCCGGAGGGTGTAGCCCACGCGCCGGATGGTGTGGAGCAGCGCCGGCTCGCTGACGTCGACCTTCTTGCGCAGGTAGCTGATGTAGGTCTCGACGATGTTGGGGTCGCCGCGGAACTCGAAGCCCCAGACGTTGTCGAGGAGCTCGGACTTGGAGATCACCCGCCGGGCGTTCTCGAGCAGGTAGCGCAGGAGGTTGAACTCCGTCGCGGTCAGGTCGACCGAGTGCTCGTTGCGCCACACCTCATGGGTGTCCACGTTCATGACGAGGTCGGCGAACTGCAGGATCGAGACGTCGGCTGCCGCCATCTCCCCGGTGCGGCGCAGGATGGCGCCGACCCGCGCCATCAGCTCCTCGATGCTGAAGGGCTTGGTCACGTAGTCGTCGCCCATCCGCAGGCCCTCGACCTTGTCCTGGGTGGTGTCGCGCGCGGTGAGGAACACGACGGGCATCTGCTCGCCCTGGTTGCGCAGCCGCCGGCACACCTCGTTGCCGTCGAAGTCGGGCAGCATGACGTCGAGCATCACGAGGTGCGGGCGGAAGGTGCGCACCTGCTCCAGGGCCTCGGCGCCGGTGTACGCGACGCCGACCTGGTAGCCCTCGAAGGAGAGTGCGGCCGACAGCAGCTCGGCGATGTTCGGCTCGTCGTCGACGACGAGGATGCGGGCCGACGGCGTCTCGACGGTCACGTCACGCGCACCGCACGTGCGTCGCGCTCGGGGTGAGCGTGGTCATGTCGAGCGGACGGGATCCTCGGCGCCGTTGTAGCTGTGCGGCTCGGGGCCGCCCGGGTCCGTCCCGCCGACCGAATCCCCCGCACCGCCTGGACCGCCCGCGCCGCCGACGCCGCCGCCGACGGCACCAGTGCCGCTGCCGGTGCCGGACTTGCGCCGCCCGAGGCGCGTCCGCACGCCATGGCCGGCCCGGCCCAGGCCCCACCAGGTCACCAGGCCCAGCGCCTCGACGACGATGAACGACGACATCTTCGATTCCCCGGCGGCCCGGTCCACGAAGCTGATCGGCACCTCGGTGACGGTGGCGCCGTGCTGCTTGGCCCGGTAGGTCATCTCGATCTGGAAGCCGTAGCCCTCGGCCCGGACGCGGTCGAGGTCGAGCCGGCGCAATATGGAGGCGGAGTAGGCGCGGTAGCCGGCCGTCGAGTCGGCCACGCCGAGCCCGAGCACCCGGGAGGCGTACAGGTTGCCCCCGCGCGACAGCAGGTGGCGGTGCCAGGCCCAGTTGGGGATCGACCCGCCCTCGATATAACGCGAGCCGATGGACGACCTCGAAGCCCTCCTCGAGCGGCGCCAGGACCGACGGCAGCGCGGCGGGATCGTGCGAGAAGTCGGCGTCGATCTCGACGAAGGCGTCGTAGCCGCGCTCGAGACCCCACGCGAAGCCGGTGCGGTACGCGCTGCCGAGACCCGACTTGGCCGCACGCTCGAGCAGATGGACGTCGGGCAGCTCGGTCGCGACGGCCTTCACCAGCTCGCCCGTCCCGTCGGGGCTCCCGTCGTCGACCACCAGGATGCCGGCCTGCGGCAGGCACTCGCGGATCCGCCGCAGCATCCGCTCGATGTTCTCCGACTCGTTATAGGTCGGGATGACCACCAGCGGTCGCATGGGGGCATTCTAGGGGGTGCCGCCGCTCCGTCCCGGGCGGACGTCGGTGAGGCGGCCGGCCCCTCTCCCGCCCGACCTGGGCCTTCTCGGGCGCGGCACGCCTGTGCCCGATCGGCTGTTCGCCGTGAGTGGTCCGACGGATCTGCCGTCAGAAGTCCGAGGCGTCCGCCGTCAACGTCTCCTGGGTGTCGGGGGACTCCACCGGCACGTCAGGACCGCGGCGCAGCTCCCGGATGATGACCTGGATGGCGCCGCCGACCGGGATCCCGACCAGCGCGCCGACGAAGGTGCCCAGGCCGCCCGCGACGCGGCCGCCCAGCGTGGCGCCCACCAGCACGGCGAGGAGCACCCAGAAGGGGTTCAGCCGCACCGTCTTGCTCATGATGATCGGGTTGAGGACGTGGTTCTCAATCTGCTGGTACACGAGGAAGACGATCAGCATGACGATCCCCGCCGGCACGGAGTGGATGGCGGCGATGACGACGACCGGGACCCCGGCCAGCAGCCCACCGACCAGCGGCAGCAGGTCGACCAGGGCCACGAACACGCCGAGCAGCAGCGCGAAGGGCACCCCCAGGATGGTCAGGGTGATCGCCACGATCACCCCGGCGATCAACGAGGTCAGGAAGTTCCCGAGCATGTAGCCCGTCACCGAGCGGATCGACTGGTCGACCACGCTGCCCAGCCGGGCGGCGGTGGCCGGCTGGAACAGGCCCAGGAAGCCGGACCACATGCGCGGGGCCTCCAGCATGGTGAAGAAGGTGAGGATGGCGATGGTGACGATGGAAACGAGCGTCGACACGGCCGCCGCGCCGACGGAGAAGGCCGTGGCCGGCTTGAGGACCTTGGTGATCTGCGAGGTGAGCTTCGTCGAGCCCTCCGAGAGGTACTTCTGCAGGTGGAGGCGGAAGACGAGCCGGCCGAGTGGTCCGTGGCCCTTCTTCGCCTCGCGTACGAGCGTCGGGACCTGCTGGCCGAAGTGCACGGCGGCCGTCACGAGCGGCTCGGTGAACAGGTAGACGAGGCCGATGAGGATCACCGCGCCGGCGAGGAACACCAGCAGCGTGGCGCCGCCGTGGGTCAGGCCCCGGGCGCGCAGGAAGCGGGTGGCGGGGGTCAGCAGCAGCGTGATGAAGAACGCGATGATGGCGTAGACGACGATGGTGCGCAGGGTCCACAGGCCGAGGATCGAGCGCGGCGTTCAGGTCCAGCAGCACGATGGCGACCGCCACCGACACCACGATGGTGCCGAGCGGGATGCCCCTGCGGTCCGCCTTGCCCGAGAGCTTGGACCGCCACGTGTCGGGCGCCTCTGGGGCCATGGTGACCAGCTTGGCAGCTTTGCCCCCCGAAGAAGCGGTTATCCGGGTTGCCGACGTGCAAGCATGAATGCGATGGACGAGGTCGTGCCGGGGGAGCCCGAGCAACCCCCGGCAGAGCCGAGGGCCCGGAAGCGGTGGCTGCCCCGCAACGTGAAGATCACGCTCACGATCGTCTTCCTCTTCTTCGTGGGCGAGTACATCCTCCTCCCCGAGCTCGCCAGCGCCCGCCGGGAGTTCAGCCAGCTCAGCCACCTCAACTTCCTGTGGCTGATCCTCGGCGTGCTGCTCGAGATCGGCGCGCTGGTCGCGTACGCGGAGCTGACCCACACGGTGCTCTCGCCGGGCGCGCCCGACCGGTTCCGCATCTTCCGCATCAACATGTGGGCCCTCGCCGTGAGCCACGTCCTCCCCGGGGGCACCGTGCCCGGCACCGCGGCCAGCTACCGCCTGCTCACCGACTCGGGCGTGTCGGGGAGCACCGCCGCCTTCGGGCTGGCCACCCAGGGCATCGGCTCGGCCGTCGTCCTCAACATCATCTTCTGGCTGTCGCTCCTCATCTCCATCCCCCTGCAGGGCTACAACCCGCTCTACGGCTTCGCCGCCATCCTGGGCGTGCTGCTGCTGGCGATCTTCGCCGCGCTCGTGTTCCTGCTCACGCGGGGCGAGAAGCACGCCGCGGTGTTCGTGCGCAAGGTGGCCGACCGGCTTCCCTTCGTGAAGGCGGAGACCGTCACGTCGCTGGTCCAGAGGATTGCGGACCGCATGAAGATCCTGTCCTCGAGCTCCGAGCTGCTCACCCGGGCCGGCATCTGGGCGGCGGCCAACTGGCTGCTCGACGCCTCCTCGCTCTACGTCTTCCTCCTCGCCTTCGGCGCCCACGTCTCCCCCATCGACGTGCTGGTCGCCTACGGCCTGGCCAACATCCTCGCCGTCATCCCCGTGACGCCCAGCGGCCTCGGCGTGATCGAGCTGACCATCATCGCCGTCCTCAAGGGCTTCGGGGTCCCGGCGGGCGTCGCGGCGGCCGGCGTGCTGAGCTGGCGCCTGGTGAACTTCTGGCTGCCGATCCCCTTCGGGGGCGTGTCCTACCTGTCGCTGCGCCTGGGCAATCGCGCGCCGGCGGGCGCCAAGGCGATCACGCCCTGACGGTCCGACCGGTGCCGTCGGCGCGGCCCTCGGTCACCGCGCGCCGGGTCGCGGCCCACCGGGCCCGTCTGGCCGGCACGCGCCCCTCGACGCCGACCGGCGACGTCGACGCGGAACGGCGGCTCTACGCGGATGTGGCCGGAGTGTTCGCACTGCCGCTCGGCCGTCCCACCGGGCTGGCCGAGCGCACGAGGGTCATCGACGCCGAGGTGGCGCGCGCGCTCGGCGGCGGCACCGCGCAGGTCGTCCTCGTCGGCGCCGGCTACGACGGGCGCGCCCTGCGCTTCGCCGGTGGGCCCACGCGCTGGTTCGAGGTGGACCTGCCCTCGACCCAGGACGACAAGCGGCATCGGCTGCAGGCGCTCGGGACGGAGCCGGCGGGGGTCACCTACGTCGGCGTCGACCTCATGACCGGCGACCTGGGGGCCGCACTGGCGGCCGCCGGCCACGATCCCGGCGCGCCCTCCCTCTTCGTCTGCGAAGACCTGCTGCCCTCCCTCACCCTGGAGGCGGGAGCGTCCCTGTGCGAGACGTTGCGCGCCCGGGCCGCGCCGGGCAGTGCGCTGGTGGCCAGCTTCCTCGTCGCGCCGGAGCCGGGCCTGACGGCGCGGATCGTGCGGACGGCGACGAACGGGCTCCTCGCCGCGTTCGGCGAGCGCAGACGCGACGAATTCCGTCCGGGGGACCCCGAGAAGCTCATGGTCGTGACGGGCTGGCGCGTCGTGCGCTCGGAGTCCTCGGCCGAGAGCAGGATCGACCGCGGATCGCACCTGCTCCTGCTCGTCGCCTCGCCGAGCTGAGTACGTCATTCGGGGGGATGGCGCACTCACAAAGCGGGTCTCACGACAGCATGAAGGTCCGGACCGTGCCCCACTCCGGTCCGATGAGGGCTGTGTCGCGGTGGCGTGACCACTGCCATCTCTCGGCGCCTCGGGGATACCGTGGGCCTGTGGATCTTCCAGAGTTTTTGGTTGCTGATGCTGCCGAATGGCGGACCTGGTTGAGGGGCCACCACTCCAAGTCACCAGGCGTGTGGCTCGTCCTGGCCAAGAAGGGCACGACGCATCCGACAACGCTCTCCTACGACGAGGCACTCGACGAGGCGATCTGCTTTGGTTGGATCGATGGGCAGGTCGGGCGTCGTGACAACGAGACGTTCCGGCGACGATTCACACCCCGAACCGCTCGGAGCCCTTGGTCGCAACGGAACGTCGCCATCGCCGAGAGGTTGAGCGCCTCGGGCCGAATGCATCGGTCAGGAGAAGCCGAGGTTCGGCAGGCCAAAGCGGACGGTCGGTGGAATGCCGCCTACGCCGGACAAGCGAGCGTGGAGGTTCCAGAGGATTTGGCGGACGCCCTGATTGCCAATCCTCGTGCGCAGGCAATGTTTCAGACGCTCACAAGTGCGAATCGGTACTCCATCCTTTATCGGATCGAAACCGCCAAGAAGGCGGAGACCCGAGCCCGACGTATCGAGCAGTTCGTGGAGATGCTGGCCCGAGGCGAGACCATCCACCCTCAAAGTAGAAGATCACCCGACTAGGCAATGTTCTTTGGCCGGGTTGGCCTACGACGCTGAGCAGCGGCCAGGTGTTACCCAGGCCGCAGATTTTGACAATCTGTAGCGGTGATGACGCCAGGTCGGGGTCCCGATGAGTTCGGTGATTCGCTGCTGGCGCTCTTCGCTGCGATCGCCTCGCGTGACCACACCGAGGTCAAGCGAATGCTCGATCAATCGCCCGATTTGGTCACGTCTCCCCTTCGGGTCGGAGCAAGTCGCCAAGATCCACGACCGTACTTCCTCACTCCCATTCGTCATTACGTCTACGCCGGCGACACGGCACTGCATATAGCCGCCGCCGCCCATGAGCGGGGATTCGCCGAGTCTCTGGTCGTCCAAGGGGCCGCCGTTCGCGCCCGCAACCGGAGAGGAGCCGAACCGCTCCACTACGCCGCGGATGGGAGTCCCGGTGCGGATGCGAATGCACAGCGCGAGCTCATCTCATTTCTCATCGATGTTGGCGCGGACCCCAACGCACTCGACAAGAGCGGAGTCGCTCCGTTGCATCGAGCGGTTAGGGATCGATGCTCGGGCGGGGTCAGCGCACTAATCGACAAGGGTGCCAACCCGCTTCTGATGAACAAGAGTGGCTCGACCCCACTTCACCTGGCTGTGCAGAATACGGGCAAGAGCCACTCTGGGTCGGACGCCGCCAAGGAGGAGCAACGCCGAATCATCGAGTTACTACTGGAACACGGCGCCACCCCTCACGATGTCGACGCCAAGGGCAAGACTGTTGCGGACCGCGGCGTCGAGCAACTGGATCAGTCAACTGCTCGACAGCTACTGAATCGGATGTCATTCACGGGGCAATCAATCCCTGCCAAGGGTGTTCACGGGGCAGTAGCTCGCGAAGCCGACGTTGCCGCTCAGCGCTGAGTGCGGGGATCACCTCGATCGCGTCTCGATCGTCCTTCGCACGGTTGTTCTTGCTCTTGAAGAGGAGTTGGAGCTCCGGAGCGAGGTAGGGCGTTCCTCGGTCGCTCAGCAACACGGCATGCTCCCAGGGCACCCGGAGTGTCGGATCACGACGGTAGATCCAACATTCCTGATCGCCATCGCTGATGGTGACGTCGAGGCACCACGGCTGATCTGGCGTCATCCGACCCCACATGTTGTTCTGATTCGCTCGTGCTGTGAGTGCCGACCGGTCCCACGGAGTGAGGAGCCCAGAAGCAGCGACCCAGATGTCCCAGTCGTCCAGCACCACTGGCAGGAGGGTCACGTCGTCCCGCAGAATGCTCACGTCGCTGTCGTGGTGGGCACGCCATGAGCGGCCCAGATGGAGCTCCAACGCCACCCCGCCGCTGATCCACCAGCGTGAAGGCCACCCCTCGAAGAGTCGGATCACCTCACCGAGTTCGAGTGGCTCCCACGGCCCCAGTTCGTCCGCCATCAACGATTGAGCGTAGGCCGGACGCTGCCCCAACTTCGCCGGGACGGTGGGCACTTCGGCACGAGTTGGGGCAGGGGGCAGGGCCGCTACAGATCGACTCCGGTGGTGTGCCGTCGAGGCGTGTGGATCGAACCCTGCGGCGGCGGGATCGACGTGGATTATGGCGTCAGAGAGGTTCGAGATGTGATGGAGGAGTTCGTGGTGGGCGACCTCGGCGATCTCGTGTCCCCGCGTGACGGGCTGTGCTCCATCGACGCTGAGGCGCACCTGAGCGAGCAGTCGGTGTCCCATCCAGCGTGCTCGGACCTCCGTTACGGCCACAACGCCATCGACGGCTGCCACGGTCTCTGAGATGCGTGCAACGATGGCCGGATCGACCGCATCGAGCAGACGCTGACCAACGCTGCGGGCAGCCTGGTAACCCACGACCAAGATGGCAGCGGTGATGACCAGGCCAACCACGGCATCCGCCCACTGTGCCCCGAGTGCGACAGCGATGGCACCGATGAGCACCAACAACGACGTGACGCCATCGGTTCGGGCGTGAATGCCGTCGGCTTCCAATGCCGCCGAGCCGATGCGTCGACCGACCCGGATGCGGTATTGGGCGACTACCTCGTTGCCGACAGCACCGACCACGGCTGCGACCATCACAATGCCGAGATGCGTGATCTCCTGCGGGTGAATGAGGCGGTCGATCGCCTCATACCCGGCGAAGGCGGCTGATCCGAAGATCAGAGCCAGGATCACGATCCCGGCCACGTCCTCGGCCTTGCCATAGCCGTAGGTGAATCGTGACGTGGGTGCCCGCCGCCCAAGCCGGAAGGCGAGCCACAACGGCACGGCGGTCAAAGCATCCGCGGCATTGTGCAGGGTGTCGCCCAGGAGGGCCACCGAACCGCTGGCCACCACCACGAGGGCTTGGATGCCCGCCGTGACGAGCAGGATAACGAGGGAGATCGCCACGGCACGGATGCCGTCCCGACTCCCTTCCAGGGCCTGATCCAGCGAGTCCTTGGCGTCGTGGGAGTGGGGAGCGACGAGCTCCCTGAGAGCGCCGAGGAAACCTTCGCGATGGTCCGTGGCTATGTGAGTGGTCGTGGTCATCGGCGTCATGATCGTGCTGCATAGGGGCGGTTGCTCCGTCGTCTTGCACCACGAGCAAGTCTCGTTCCGGCCTCGACTCGACTGCACGTTGCGAATGGATCGCACTAGCCCTGTACGCGGGCTCGGGGTCTATCCCAGCCGAGTCGCGGTGATCAGGACGGTCTCGAAGTGCATGACGAACGAGCCGCCCTGATCGTCGATGGCCGAGCCGATGGCTTCGAACAGGCTGTCTCGGACCGCTGGTTCGAGGGCGGTGTGATCGCTCCGTGACATGAGCTGGCCCAGCCACTCATCCCGCTCGTAGGCCCGCGTCCATGGGAACCACTTCTCTGTCGGAGCACCGAAGTCCGGCACTGCTGAAATGGCGTCGATCTCCGAGTCGAGGCCAGTCTTCACGTCAGATAGACGATCGGCGGCGTACCCCCTGAACAGCCGGTGACCGCCGGGCGGCACGACTCTCTCGTACACCCCCTCGAGAGCATCGGCCAGATCATCGGGCGGACACCCCGCGTTCCAGATCAGACCAAGCGTGCCTCCCGGTCGCAACACAGAGGCCGCCTTCGCAGTGGCGATAGGCAGATCGAGCCAGTGCCAGGCCTGCGCCGAAATCACCCGGTCAAACGTGCGGCCAGCAGCGTCCCATCCTTCGAAGGCCGCAATCTCAACCTCGACCCCATGACCGCGGGCGATCTCCGCCATTCGCGGACCGAGTTCCACTCCAAGCACCTTGGCACCACGCTGAGCAATCTGTCGTGAAGCAATCCCGGTGCCACAACCCACGTCGAGAACGTCCAAGCCCGCAGGCACCGGACCGAGCAGCTCGTCGATCGCCGCATCGGGATAGGTCGGCCGGAACCGGTCATATGCCTCGGCTCGCTCGTCGAACAACCTCGAACGTTCCTGGGCGAGAGGGCGCGCTACCAAACGGTCGCATTCGCTCGCGTCCACAGACGACATCCTGCCCCAGTCCGGCAATCGCACCATGGGGGCACCCCCGGACCCCTCCTAGACTTCGGACAATGGCCGATTTGGGGAGCCGTCTGACAACGGACGTCTTACTCTGATGTGGCTGGTCGCCGACGTCGTTCTCTGCGCTGTCGGGGCGTTGGTCATTTTCCTGCGCCTCTGGCATCCGGTGTTCGAGAAGGAACTGACTGTTGATCCTCGCCAATATCTGAACTCATGGTTTCAAGATCTCCTACTGAGAACGCTTGAGTAGGTTCCAAAGCTCCGCGTTCCACACGTACCCGCTCGCTTGCTCGGAGCCTGGCGACTTGCACTTCTTCCCTGCACTCATCGATGCGACTTCCCGTCAACGCCGCTGAATGCTTGAGGGCATCAGTGCTGGATTCGTCCCCTACGTAGACCGCCTCACCGAGGGAACGCAGTAGACGATCATGCTGGCGGCGAAATCTGAACCTTCTCAACCCTGCACTCAGTCCCACTGTCCCCGCCTCGGACCAACTCAGTATCGAGACTCGGGCAATACGAACCCATGCCGACAACCGTGCCCCTGCACTTTCGGTGCTCTGAGCTATTTGGTCCTCAACGTCCTGCCACTGGTCCTGAACGTCCTGCCACGATGTACTCATCACAACCCAGCCAGCGACCAGCGCGACGACGATGAGCATGATGCCGACGAGCCAAAATCCAAGGACGAATGACAGAACGGCGAGCAAGAGCGCTGGAACTGCCACAACACCACTGATGAACGCGGGGGACACTGGCCGGGGTGTCGCTCGTCGGACGTGGGGTAACCCATTCGGGAACGTTGCAGTGCGTGCCGGCTGGTCCATCGTTGTAAGAGGTTCGACTGTCAGCGCGTCCCCACAACGCGGACAAAAGAGAGCGCTTGGTTGTATCTCTGTCCGACATCGCGGACAGCTACCTTGATCCATATGAACTCCAATACCCTGGGAGACAACTCCACACACGCGCCGCGAGGTTGCCATGAGGGCATCTCGCGTCCCTTTTGACGTCGATTGCACGAAATCAGACGAATGTGCAGCACGACTAGGGACTTCCTGGTGCGCCGCGGTCGATCGAGCTGGCGCGCCGATTACTTCACGGTCGTAGCTGTGATGACGGCTGCCAGCTGGGGGGCGGGACATAGCGAAGACGCAGCGCGAGAACGATGAACTTTCCCTAAATCCCTTCGTACGACCGGGTGTCGCGCTCCACACGACCACGTTGTTAGCAGTACTGGTGGAGAGCCTGTGCTTCGAGCGCTGCCAATTCGGCTTGTCCAGCGGAGGTCGGATGAATCGTGTCCGGCTCCAGCCACGCCGCATTGCCGTATTCGAGATGGCCCCAATCCAACACGTGCACATTGGCGTGGGCCTGCGCGAGCCCGGCTAGGGAAGCATCGATCTGATTTGCGATCGGACCTGCTCGCGGAGACACCGACACGTAAATGACGCAGCCCGAACTCTGTATCTGCTGCCATTCGGAGAGGAATGCCTCGGACCACAGCGTGTTCTGGGCGCCGGCGTCATTGGTTCCGAGCTCAATGATCCAGTCGTTCGGACCCTGTTGCGCTAGCCGGTCGATGGTCTGCTGCGCCTGGGCCATCTTGATGCCGGGTACGGCTTCGATGGTCGGCTGATAGCCGCTCTGCGAGAGTGACGCCTGAATGGACGGTGCACTCAGGGCGGTGATGGAGTCGCCGACGACGTCAACCGTCGGGGCAGCTGATAGCTCCTCGACCGCCACCCACACGCCTATCCCCAATACCACGACCGCAGCTGCGACGAGAATGCCCCGCTTTCGATCCGGGATGAACCGGGACCGGACCCTTTCTTCGCGTACCCCGCCGGCAGCCTCTCGCTCAGGACGAACCTTCAGATCCACAAAGAGTCCATACCCGCCGCTCAGGCCGCGAACCTCAACTTCGAGCCACGGGCCCCCTAGTGCCTTCAAGAAGTCTTCACGGACACGCGCTCGTCGTCTCGCCCTGGAGCAAGAGGATTTCGACGCGACTTTGATCCCTTTCGCGGTTGGAGGACACCTGAGGTCCGCGACAGATGGAGGCGGAACCGGTCGTCTAGCGGGCGCACTCCGGGCTTCCCGACGAAATCGAACTGGTATTCGATCTCTGGCCTTTGGAGCCGCTCGAACACTGAGTCAGCACTGTCCCCGTACTGCCGGATACGAGTCGCAGTAAGTCGCTATAGCTGTTCTCCGGAGGAAGGTTTTCGCCCGACCGCCAACAGGTGACCAGTGGACCCGATCGTCGCTGGTTCCGCTTCGACCTTGACCAGAAATGTGAGCAGTGTCGAGCGCAATCGGGGATCCGCCAACCACTCCTCCAGAGCAGGGCCGACGGTTTGAGCGGGTCCCTCAACAGCTGCCACGAGCTCGGGTTCCAGTCCGGCTTCCGTCATTTCTGGAGGCAGTTCGTCGGGATGGTGAAAGTACGCAGTTGTGAACCACTTCTCACGGCGCTCAGGGTTTCGGTGTTGACCTGTACGCAGATCCTCGTCGACGATCGCTGCGAAGCCCGGTTCCGCTAGCAGACCAAGATTGAGGCCGTCGATCAGCGAGGCGAACCGCGAAATGGCCGCGCCGATCACAACTCCGTTAGGCCGGACAAGCGCGCTGCCTCCGTCCACGCCTGCACGCGGTCGCTCCGTTCAGTCAGGTGGTACAGCGGTCCGAGGAGAAGCACAGCATCGATTGCGGCATCGGCGAACTTGAGCTCTCGGGCGTCACCGACGGTAGCGAGTTTCACGCCCGCAGATTTCGCTTGGGCAACGTGCGCCTCTAGGACGTCCACCAACTCGACTACATAGCCAGCAGCCTGTAGATCAAGCGCGTAGCGACCAGGGCCGCCCCCCACATCGAGGATACGGGCAGGGGGTGGCGGCAGGAACCGACCGATGATCTCCATCGTGCGGAGGAATTCCACGGTGCCTCGGGGTTTGTCTAGGCGACCCGCTTCATCGGTAATCGCGTAGTGCTCCTCGATCTGCGGCGCGATCGAGAAATCGTCGGTGAGGCCCACGCTGCGACTGTAGCCAGTGACCTGAAAGCATCCCCTATCGGCATCGGCTAGGTATCTCGCCCTGGCGGCATCCTTAGGATGGCGGTTGGATCGTGACCGAATTATCGAGTTTCGATGTCGTCGTCTCGCTGCCCGCGTTCCATATAACCGATGAGGTCTCGATCAGGGTTATAGGGCGGCGGAGGCGGATTCTTTTTCGGCTCCGGAGGGCTTTCGTTTGTCTCGTTCTCAGCCATGATGGCCTCCTGTTGCATCCAGCGTACCTGCCACGACCAGTGCAACCGCACCGGCAAGACTTCCAAGGAGCAAACCGAAGCCTTCGACCCTTCTGTTTGATCAGGGCAGCGGCTTGCTTGATCATCTCAATCTGAGTATCCAGCAGGAACAGGCGGGTCTCTCCCTCTGGCGCCGTTAGGTACTTCTGCCTGAGCTCTCGAGATTCAATAACAGGAAAGCGCCGTGGCAGATAGGCCGCGACAGCGAACAAACCAGAAGCAACAGCGACGCCCAAACCGATTTGGAACACAATTGCGTCTGACACTGCCGTCTGAGCTGTGGCTCCCAGACCTACCAGAACGCCCGCGAATCCCAGGACAACGCCGGCCTTAGTGTCCAAGCTCTCTGCGTGTCCATTCATGGTGGAACGCTCGACTGCAATCTGTTGCAACAGCAATTCGAGCGAAGGAAGAGGTGCCAGTTCGGGCATGGCCAAACCATATTCCTCGGTTGTTTCTGGCGGTGCCCAGGTTCGCCGGTTATGCACCGCCCAACGGCGCCGCTGTCATACGAGAAGAAGTTTGGTGATGGAGTCTTTTAGCCAGGACTCGCCGTCATCGAAGGTCCAGCCCGCGGCCTGAGTGAGTTGTCGCCAGCTCGCTGGTGAGGTCATCATCGAGAAGACGGTTGCGGCTCGTTCCTGGGTCATCCCGACCGACAAAGCACCGAGCGAGCCGAGCTGACGACCGAGTGAAGTAGCCCCCTGTTCGTGACGCCGCATGCCGTCGGCGACTGCGGCAGCAACCTCTGGTTCGGCGGGTTCCGCTGACAGGAGCACCCAGATGAGATCCCCGCACCTTTCGTTGAGCTGCCTGGTGATATGCACCGCCTTGCCGATGAGCCGGGCCGGGTCCTTCTCGGCACCAAGCTCGACGGCGAGTGGGCCGATGCCGGCCTCCTCGTCGATCAAATCGTTGAGAGCAAGCAAGAGAGCGGCTTTGGAGCCAACGCTCGAGTAGATGGTCTGCACCGCAACTCCGGACTCCTCAGCGATCTGCTGCACCGAGGTGTTGGCATAACCGTGTTCGGCAAACAGCTGCCGAGCCACGCGCAGGATCTCGCGACGGGTCTCAGCGGCAGCGACCTCCCGCCGATTGGGTCGTTTCGCTCCTTGCCCCCTTGACACCACGACTTCAGTGTATCAACATCACACTCACTAGAGTGTCATTCTAGTAACCAGAACCATATTCTAAGTAAAGGAGCCCGTAATGACCGTTGCAACCGCTACAGCCGAAACAACCCGGACAGGAGAACCGGCAGTCCTCAACGCCGGTCGATATGCCGGCATCGGCGGTCTTGTCTTTGTCGCGGTCCTGGTCGTCCAAAACGTCCTTCGCGCCAAGGCGCCGGGTCTCGACGCGGGCCCGGGCGCGGTCAGCGCCTATTTCCTGCACCATCGGGCCGCGGCCATTATCCCGCTGGGCATGTTCCCGATCGAGATGCTCGCCTTCTTCGCCTTCGTCGCTGGGGTATGGACGAGCGCCAGCCGCACTGCGAATCGGTGGTGGGCGACCCTGGGGGTCCTCGGCGCGGCGGCCATCGCGTCGCTCTTCGCGCTGGTCAACATCATCGAGATCGTCCTCACCGCCAAGGCCGAGACCCTGGCCCAGTCCCCGAGCAGCGTCGAGGTCCTGTGGGCCCTGCACGCGGCCGCTTTTGGCCTCGACCTGGCAGCAGTAGCGGTCGCTCTCATAGGACTGAGCCGCGCCGCTGACGTCGTCGGCGCTCATGCCGGCATGGCTTGGTGCCGCGGTCCTTGTGGGCGCCGCCTTCCTCCTCGTGGCCTCTGTCTTCACCGTCGCCCTCTCCAACGGCGGTCCCTGGCTCGGCGTCGGTCTCGTCGGATTCCTCTTCTGGCTCGTCTTCATGGTCGTCACCAGCATCTCGCTGCTCCGCACACCGCAGATCCCATGACCGGCCAAGCGAAGCCCGACCTCCTCTTCGTCACGCTCATCCACCAGGCGCTGCGGGTCGACGCCGAGCGCCTGGTGGCCGCCACCTCGACGTTGCGCTCTGCCGAGCTACAACGGCTTGACGGCCTGCGAGCGTTCTTCGACGAGTACCGCGAACAGCTTTGCCTTCATCACACCCACGAGGACGACCTTTTCTTTCCTGCACTCCAGGCCGTCGTCGCCGAGATTCGGATACCTATCGCCGAGCTGGCGGACCAGCATGAAGCGCTCGATGCTGACCTCCAATCCATGTGCGACGGATTTGCATCCCTGGCCAATCCTTCCTGCGACTTCGACGTTGAGCACGCAGATGTGGTCAGCAGCATGATTGGGTTGGCAAAACGCCTTGATACCCACCTCACGATGGAAGAAGAAACTGTTCTTCCACTCATGGTGTCAGCCATTCCCCAATCAACCCACAAACAGCTTGAGGCTCAGGCGCGCAAGCGCACTCCTGGTCGCCGAGCGCGATTCCTGATCCCGTGGATCATTGAGCACGCAACCCCTGATCAACGAAAGCACCTGTTCAAGAGTGCTCCGCCCCTACGTGCGGCCTACTTGGTCAATCGCCACCGTTACCGACTCTTGGACCGAACTCTGCAGCTGACCCCGAACCCACCCCAGGGTCAACATGCGTTCGACTCATCACGGCTTGAGCCAGATTTCAAGTAGCCCATAACGCTCACGGGTTTCTACGAGATCGAGGGGTCGAGCTGGGGTCTGGCGATCGACGACAGCCACGGCCGGTCGATCAGAAGGGCTTACCTTCCGAGGCCCATCAAAGAACCACTTCTTTGTTGGGTCCAAGGACGCCTCGTGCCAGCCCCTGGCTGACGACCTCGTGATGGAGCCGTTCCAGGTCGCCGCTTCGGAGAGGTTGTGAACCTCGTCACGGAATGGATCCACGACTACTTCCACCGATGTTGAAGGTGTCCCCGTACTGCCGGGATTGAGCGACCGCAAGAGCGACCGAGCGTCCCGGCCCCGTTTGGCGGCGGCGTTCCGCGCACACCTACATGCGTGTTTCGTCCCTCATTGCTGCGGGTAGTGATGGCTTGAGGCCGACGCCCCCGGGGTGGGGCGATCGGACCTCAAATGGGCGACGGCTCCCGGGTTTCTCTCTTAGGCCCACCCGGGGGCCGCTTCGCGTCCGCACTGCGAAGGCGACCAGCACCCCATCCGAAGGCCTCTGATCCCCGGGATGGATTCGTCTCTGATCGGTCCTGCTCACGCTCGTCGGAGCGCCATCCGTGACGTATCGCCGACCGCCGGCTAGGCGGCTACCTCTTCACCCACCCGGCATCCGGCAATATTTGCTGGTGCCGGATAAGTGGTTCACGGAGTTTCGATCTGCAGGGGTCATCCCACCCGGGACTTCTGTCGGACGACGCGTCCTGGTCTCTGGCTTGGCCGGAGCGGGCAAAAGCACGTTCTCGCGAGCGCTATCGGCGAAAACTGGTCTTCCCGTCATCCATCTCGACATCCACTTTTGGAAACCGGGTTGGGTTGAGCCGACTGAAGACGAGTGGCGGGAGAAGCAGCGAGGCCTGCTCCTCGCCGACGACTGGATCGCCGATGGCAACTACCACGCCACCCTTGATCTTCGGCTTGAGCACGCTGACACGGTCGTGTACCTCGACACGCCATGGTGGGTCTGTGCACGGCGAGCATTAGTCCGCGGCGTCCGCAAGCGTGCGGTTGGTTTCCAGCTGCCCAACGGGTGCGACGAGTCGGCTTTGCGACGGTTGCGCGATGAATGGTCGCTGGCCTGGCGCATCTGGCGAATCCGCCGATCTGAGCGCGAGCTCGAATTTCGGAACCCTGTCGCGGCAGGGTAACCACGTGGCGCTGCACGTTCTCCGTTCCAAGCGTCAGGTCCGTGACTTCCTCAGTGCATAGGTGCCGTTATCGAATGATCTAACTGCCCCCTCACGACGTACATGAAGCGGAGACACCTGGCGCGGGGCGGAGGCCGCTGGTCGACCTCTGAATTCAGACATGATTGGCTTTGAGGCGTCGATTCTTGTCTACTTCTGACTGCTTCGCGCCCACGGTACGCGGCATCAGTGCGAGAGGAGGCATGCGATATGACATTCGTTCCGTACGACCGGCCGATCCGGGCCGCCTTCATCGGACTCGGTCGAATTTACGACCTCAACGTCCGGGCCTACGGCGACAACCCGGATGTCGAAGTCGTGGCACTCGTTGATCCAGATCCGGAACGTCGTGCCCAACGGCAGGTCCAATGGCCCGAGGCACAGACGTTCGCCACGGCAGCTGAGCTTGCATCGAGTGGCCTCGCCGTCGATGCGGCCGAGGTCCTGCTTCCGATCCCTCTCCATGTCGAGGGGGTCTGTGAAATGCTCGGCTACGGCTGGCACCTGAACCTGCAGAAGCCGATGTGCAGTGAGTTGGGCGAAGCCCGGCAGATGCTCGAGTCGGCCCGAGAGAACGACCGCGTCCTACGGGTCATGGAGAACTACCTCTTCTATGAGCCGTTGCAAAAGATGAAGGAGACGGTCGAGTCGGGAGACCTGGGCCCGGTGACCGGATACCACATGAAGATGGTGGGCAGCGGGCGCGGTGGATGGGAGGTTCCTCGGTCCAGTTTCGAATGGCAGTTCGCACAGATGCGCCGCGGCCGGGGCATCTTGGTGTTCGACGACGGCTGGCACAAACTCTCCACGGCGTTATGGCTCTTCGGCCCGGTGCGAGAAGTGCGGGCGTGGGTCGGCGAGACAGAGGTGTTCGCGGATATCAAGGTCGACGCACCCACCACAATCGCCTGGGAGCATCAGAACGGCATCCGCGGCGTGTGGGACATCACCTTGGCGCCCGACATGTATCTCCGGTCCGACTACTACACCAACGACGAGCGGTGGGAAGTCACGGGACGTCGAGGCTACTCACGGGTGAACCGGTGCACGGGCCGGGGCATTCAGCAACCGAGCCTCGAGACCTACGTCGACGGCGAGATGCTGACCTTCCACGCGCTCGACGACGACTGGGCCAGTAGCTTTCGGGACTCCGGACGCCACTGGCTGCGCTGGCTCCGCACCGGCGAGGGCCCTCTGTTGTGGGGAGCCGAAGAGGCCGTCGACGTATTGCGATTCGCTCTCGCGATCTATGCCAGCAGTGCGGCGGGCGGGGTGGGCATCGACCCCGCGTTGATTCGGGAAGGTTGAACTTGGGTGGGACGCCCCGGCCGGGAATCGAACCTGGTGCACTGGCGTCGTCAGAGCAAGGCAGACATGAAGTCCCAGGGCGCATCCTGAGAACGGTCGTCGCGAGCCGGTTGTCCGGCTGGCATCCTGAGATCCAGTCAGAGCGAGGTAGTCATCGTGAGAAGGGGCCTTCGGGCCCCTTCTGCACGTCGCAACCGAAGACGATCCCCGCGGCGCAGACCGGCCTCGGGGCCACTTCTGGTGGGTCCGGACCGCCCCGACTCAGCCGCGCGAGTGTCGGCCAATCAGTCCCCTGGTCTGGGTACGCCACGACCCGTGCGGCCGGCGCGACCTGTGGACCGGGAAGGTCAGCTGCCGGCGCCCGTCGGCGCCATGGTCCGGCGGCGGAAGGCCGGCCGCCGCACCGGCGCGCGCCACACCCGGACCCCCGCCCCCACCACCACGGCCACGAAGAGCAGCGCGTAGGAGTCCGAGAGCGGGATGAGCCAGCCCCTCCCCGCGAAGGCCACGCCAGGGCCGTGCGGCACCCACCACGAGGGCGCGGCCCAGAAGAGCACCGCGACGGCCAGGGCGTACCACTCCCCGTAGCGCGGGCGGTCCTCGGCCAGCGCGAGCCAGGCCACGAGCAGGATCACCCAGATGAAGTGGTGGGACCACGAGACCGGGTTGGCCAGCGACTCGGTGGCCTCCACGACGAGGAGCCCCAGCACGGCCGACGAGCGCCGGTACGCCGCGGCGGCCACGGCGAGACCCACGCAGACGACCGAGAGCACGAGCACGAAGGTGGCGGGAGTCGTCACCATGTGGCCGAGCATGCGCTCGAGCGCGCCCAGCATCCCCTGGTTCCCGATCCACGAGAGCATGCCGGCCCGCTGGGGGTCACGGATGTAGTGGGTCCAGTAGGCCCACGAGGTGGAGGCGTTGACCGCGGTGGCCAGCAGCGCGGCGGCGCAGAAGGTGGCCGTCGCCCGGACCCCGGCGCGCCCCTGCCGGGTCAGGAACAGGTACGGGATGAGGATGGCGGGCGTCACCTTGATGGCCGCCGCCAGCCCGACCAGGACGCCCCGCGGCAGCGGCAGGTCGAGTGTCATGTCCGCCACCACCATGAGGGCGAGGATGATGTTGACCTGGCCGAGCAGGAAGGTCTGGCGCACCGGGTCGAACATCACGACCGGCAGCAGGAGGGCGAGCGACCACCACAAGATGGTGCGCCGGTCCAGCTCCCGGCACACGGCGCGCAGGCTGACCACGATGAGCGCGAAGACGGCGGCGAGGTTGCACAGCGTGAACGCCACCTCGCAGACCCGCAGCGGGAAGTGCGCGAAGGGCGCGAACAGGAGCGCGGAGAAGGGCGGGTAGGTGAACCCCAGGCCGTCCTTGGGCAACGTCACCGTGAAGAGGTCGTTCGCCGGGGCGTGCAGGCCACCCAGGAGATAGGTGCTGAGGTCGATCTGCTGGTGGACGAGCGCGAGGACCGTCGCCCCCGTCACGGCCACCGCGGCCGAGAGGGCGGGCCAGACCCACCCCCGGCCCGACGAGACCGCGCGCATGCGCAGCGCCAGTCCATCGCTCGCCATGGCGTTGGATGGTACCGGCGGCCGGAGCGGATGGTGCGGCTTTGCGCCCGAATTCCGACCGGGCGCCGGCGCCGGCGTGCCTAGGCAGGAGGCTTGGGCTCGTCGCTCTCGCCGACGCGGAGGTCGGACTCCAGGCGGCGGCGGGCCCGCTCCCGGGCCAGCTCCTTCAGGCGGTCCTGCGAGCTCACCCCGTGGCGGTTCGGCACCCGGCGCCAGCGCCGGTCCGGGCCGAGCTCCCAGGCGTTGGTCTCGTCGGCGAAGACCAGGTCGAGCACCTCGAAGAGGCGGGCCTGCAGCTCGGTGTCGTGCACCGGGACCACGACCTCGATGCGCCGGTCCAGGTTGCGGCCCATCAGGTCCGCGGAGCCGATGTAGATCTTGAGGGGCAGGCCGGGCCCGGCCGCCGGGTCGACGGGGGCGCCGCCGAAGCGGTAGATCCTCGAGTGCTCCAGGAAGCTGCCGACGATGGAGCGCACCCGGATGCGCTCGGAGAGCTCGGGGATGCCGGGGCGGAGCCGGCACAGGCCGCGCACGGCGAGGTCGATCTCGACGCCGGCGCCCGAGGCCCGGTAGAGGGCGTCGATCATGGCGGCGTCGGTCAGCCCGTTGAGCTTCATGACGATGCGGCCGGACGGGCCCGCGTCCGCCTGCTCCTCGATCATGGCGTGGATGCGCTTGCGCACCGTCACCGGCGACACGAGGATCTGGCGGTAGTCGGCGTGGCGCGAGAAGCCGGTCAGGTAGTTGAAGAGCTCGCCGACGTCGGCGCCGATGTCGGGGTCCGAGGTGAGCAGGCCGATGTCCTCGTAGATGCGCGCCGTCTTCGAGTTGTAGTTGCCGGTGCCGACATGGCAGTAGGGGCGGACGCCGTCCTCCTCGCGCCGCAGCACGAGCGCGGTCTTCGAGTGCGTCTTGAGCCCGACGATGCCGTAGACGACGTGCACCCCCACCTCTTCGAGGGCGCGGGCCCAGCCGATGTTGGCCTCCTCGTCGAAGCGCGCCTTGAGCTCGACGATGGCCGCCACCTGCTTGCCGTTCTCGGCCGCCCGGATGAGCGAGGCCACGATCGGGCTGTCGCCGCCGGTGCGGTAGAGCGTCTGCTTGATCCCGAGGACGGCCGGGTCCTCGGCCGCCTGGGCGACGAACGCCTCGACCGAGGTGGCGAAGGAGTCGTAGGGATGGTGCACCAGCACGTCGCGCTCGCGCAGCAGGGCGAAGAACTCCGAGGGCTCGTGGGCCGCATTGGCGAGGCCGGGCGGCGTCATCGGCGTCCAGGTCTCGCCGTGCAGGTCGGGGCGGTCGAGCGCGTAGACGCCCCACAGCCCGCTCAGGTCGAGCGGGCGCGCAGACGCGGAAGACGCCGTCGGCCCCGATCTCCAGCTCGCCCGCCAGCAGGTCGGCCAGGTCCTGGCCGATGTCGGCCTCCACCTCGAGGCGCAGCGCCTTGCCGAAGCGGCGCCGGCGCAGCTCCATCTCGATGGCCACGAGGAGGTCGTCGGCCTCGTCCTCCTCCAGCGCGAGGTCGGCGTTGCGGGTGACCCGGAACGCGTGGTGGTGCCCGATGGTCATGCCCGGGAAGAGCGAGTCCAGGTGGGCCGAGATGACCTGCTCCAGGGGCACGAAGCGCTCGCCGTCGGGCATGACGACGAAGCGCGGCAGGGCCGGCGGGACCTTGACCCGGGCGATGCGCCGCTCCCCCGAGGCCGGGTCCTCCACCTCGACCACGAGGTTGAGCGACAGGTTCGAGATGTAGGGGAAGGGGTGCCCCGGGTCGACGGCGAGGGGGGTGAGCACCGGGTAGATCTGGCGCTGGAAGACCTCGACGAGGTGCTCGCGGTCGTCGTCGTTGAGCGAGGACCAGCTGGAGAGCCGGATGCCGGACTGGGCCAGGCCCGGCACGATGAGGTCCAAGAAGATGTGGTCCTGGCGCCGGACCAGGTCCTCGACCCGGTCCCGGATCATGGTGAGCTGCTCGCCCGGGCGCAGGCCGTCGACCGAGCGGGTGCGCACGCCGGCCGCGACCTGGTCCTCCAGCGCGGCGACCCGGATTTGGTAGAACTCGTCGAGCAGCTCGGAGAAGATGGCGAGGAACTTGGCCCGCTCCAGCAGCGGCTGCCCGTCGTCCTCGGCCAGATCCAAGCAGGCGGGCGGCGAAGTCGAGCCGGGACTGCTCCCGGTTGGTGAAGCGCTGGTAGCCGAACGCCTCGATCTCCTGGTAGGTGGGCGGGGTCGGGTGCGGGAGGGTGGTTGCCTCGGCCGATCGCCCGGCCGGCTCTTCGACCTGCGCCTCGGCCTGGGGCGCGGGGGCCGTGCCGGGAACCGGGGGCGGCTGCGTCGGGGGTTGGTGCTGAGGCTGGGTCTGGGTCATGGGGCCGGGTGACACGGAGCGCGAGAAGCCAGGTGTCCCTCGGATCCTACCTCCCACCACTACGATTCGCCCGTGCCGCCAGGAGCCCGCCGGTCGCCGTTCCCGCGCTACTCGTGGGGCCCGAAGCCCAAGCGCCGCACCGAGTTGGGGCTCCTGTTGTTCGGCTCGGGACTGGTGGTCGCGCTCTACATCATCGCCGAGCTGGGCGCGAAGTCGAAGATCCCGGCGAACATCGGGCCCTTCCTCGGCATTCTGCTCGGGCTCGCGCTGGCGGCCCACATGGCGAACCGCTGGCTCGTCCCCGACGCCAACGCGGTGATCCTCCCGCTGGCCGCGTTGCTGAACGGCATCGGCTACGTCATCATTGCGCGCTGGAACCCGCCGCACGCGCGGGAGCAGGCGGCCTGGGCCGCCCTCGGCGTGATCCTCTACGTGCTGACGCTGATCTTCGTGCAGTACTCGCGCGACCTGGAGCGCTACCGCTACCTGTTGCTGCTGCTGGCCGGCGTCCTGCTGGTGGCCCCCCTCTTCTTCAGCCCCATCAACGGGGCCAAGCTGTGGGTCCACTTCGGCGGCCTGGAGTTCCAACCCATTGAGTTCTCCAAGCTCCTGCTGTGCATCTTCTTCGCCTCCTACTTCGCGGAGAACAAGGAGATGCTCACCATCGCCACGGCGCGGCTGGGGAACCGGCTCGTCGTCGACCCGCGCCCGCTGGTCCCCCTCCTCGTGGCCTGGGGCGCCGCCATGGCCGTCATCGGCCTGGAGGGCGACATCGGCTTCGCCGCCCTCCTGTTCACCCTGTTCATCGCCATGCTGTGGATCACCACCGGCCGCTTCGGCTACCTCGTCTTCGGGGCGCTGCTGTTCGCGGGCGGGGCCTACATCTCGGCCCGCTACTTCGGGCAGGTGCACACCCGGGTGGACGAGTGGCTGAACCCGTGGGCGACGCAGGCCAATCCCAACGCGGGCGGCGCGCAGCTGCGGCTGGGCGAGTACGGGTTCGGCACCGGCGGCGTCGGCGGCACCGGCCTCGGGTTCGACATCCAGGCCGGCAACATCCCCTACCTCACGACCGACATGATCTTCGCCGCCATCGGCACCGAGATGGGGCTGGTCGGCGCGGTGGCGATCGTCATCGCCTTCATCCTCCTGGTCGGCGCCGGCTTCCGCGTCGCCCAGGCGGCCCGCACCGACTTCTCGCGCCTGATGGCGGCCGGCTTCACCATCATCATCGGCTTCCAGGCCTTCTTCATCATGGCGGGGGTGGTGCGGCTGCTGCCCTTCACCGGGATCACGCTCCCGTTCGTGGCCTACGGCGGGTCGTCGCTGCTGGCCAACTACGTGCTCATCGCACTGCTCCTGCGCATCTCGGACGAGGGCGCCAAGACGCAGCGGGCGATGATGAGCGTCGGCGCGGCCAGCGGGCCGGGCGAGCGCCCGATGGTGCCGGCGCGCTAGACGAACAAAGCGCCGGACCCGCTCAACGCTGGCCGGGGCTCTCGATCTCGGTGTAGAGGTCGCCCTGGGCCGCGCCCGATCCCGACGCGCCGCCGCCGCGGCCGCGCAGGACGAAGGCGATGCCCACCGCGAGGACGGCGCCGGCCAGGGGGCCGGCGACGTAGACCCAGTAGCCGGTGAAGGTCGTCGAGACCAGGTCGGGCCCGAAGGTGCGGGCCGGGTTCATGGAGGCGCCCGAGATGGGGCTGCCCCACAGGCCGGCCAGGGCGATGTAGCCACCGACGCCGAACGCGCCGATGATGCCGACGTTCTGCGCCCCCGACGCCGTGCCCAGGATCACGCTGACGAGGCCCATCGTCAAGATGAGCTCCATCCAGAAGGCCGCCATGTCCGAGTAGCCGTGCGCCGGGTAGTTGGAGCCGTACATGGCGGAGACGTTGATGACGGCATGGAGGAACAGGGCGGCCAGCGTGGCGCCGGCGAGCTGGGCCACGACGTAGCCGGGCACCCGGCGCCACGGGAAGTCCTGGCGCAGCGCGAAGGCGATGGACACCGCCGGGTTGAGGTGGGCGCCGGAGATCTTGCCCATGAAGAGGATGACGGCCATGACCATGAGGGCCGGTGCGACCACCGCCGCGGTGCGGCTGATCACCCCGGGGAAGGCGTGGCCCATCATTCCGCCGCCGGCGGCCACCAGCACCAAGAAGAACGTGCCGAGCACCTCCGAGAAGATCCTCCGCCACTCCTGGCGCGGGTCCTTGAAGTCCGAGATGCGATCCAGGATGCCCTGCTCGTAGTGCGCCAGCGGCCCGAGGGTGAAGTCGGCGACGCTCTGGGCCGGGGCGGGTGTACTCGGGGTTCCGGTCATGGCGTCATCTCCTCCTCGGTCCGTCCCGGCGGCACCCCCGCACGGGCGCGAGCCACCCAGGCCTAGTGCAGGCGACCCAGGTGGGAGTCTTGGGCACCTGCGCCGGCGGGCCTAGGGCCGAAAGTCACTGAGGACCGACCCCGACTTCGGCGGGTCACGCCGTCGGGGCGTCCCCCTCGGGGGTCGAGCCGCCCGCCACCTCGTAGGACCACAGCTCGGAGGACACCGACACCGGCCCGCCGTGGGGCGAGGGGCGGTCGGCGCCGGCGTGGCCGTGCGCGAAGGCCGGCGAGGAGACCCAGGCCTGGAACGACGCCTCGTCGCGCCAGCGGGTGACCACGAGCCACTGGCGCCGGTCGTCGGTCGGGCGCAGCAGCTCGAAGCCCTCGAAGCCCTCCTGGTCGTCCACCGCCCCGGCCCGGGCGGCGAAGCGGCGGGCCAACTCGTCGCCGGCGTCGGCCGGCACGGTGATGGCGTTGATCTTGATGACGGTCATGGGCCCGATCTGATCAGATCCGGCGCCCGCCGTCCCGACAGCAAGACGGGACCGTCGCCGAGGCCCTCAGCGACTGTCGGCGTCGAGGACGGGAGTGATCTTCAGGTCGTCGGGCGGCGCAATCCCGCCGCCCTTCATCCCCTCGGCCAACGGACCGTCGGCGAAGCTGTTCCACGCCTCGGCGCTGGGCCAGAAGTCCACGATCGCCACTTGGCCGCCGTCCTCGTACGCGGAGTGAAAGAGCATCCCGGCCGGGATCGCGAGGCCGAGCATCTGAGGGTGCATGCCCCGGTAGGTCGCGACATCGGTCTTCAGGGTGAACGTGACCATCACTGCCATTGGGAGGACCCCTTTTCTGGTTGGACGGCCGACCCTAGTCGGGATGACCTTTGACGTCCCCGAACATGCGCGCGGGAGCGACCCCCGCGCCAAAGGACGGAGGCCGCTCCGACTCACCCAAGTCTCGTGACTGACGTAGGTGTACCTGTATCTATGCCCTCGACGTAGGGGGACATGCATGGTCCTGCACGCGATGCTCGAACCGTCCGCGGCCGCGCAACGTTCATTGCCGGAGCAAGTTCCGTCCGATTCGATGACCGGTCCCATTAGGGTCCCCCCGTCAAGGAAAGGGGTTGGCCAATGAGCGACGTCCAGGACTGGAACACCAAGATCATTCAGGAGTTCCGGGCGAACGAGGGCAAGGTGGGTGGGCCGTTCGACGGGCGCCCCGGTCCTGCTCCTGCACACGACGGGGGCCAAGACCGGCCGGGATCGGGTGAACCCGATGATGTACCGGGACATTGACGGGCACCGCTACGTCTTTGCATCGAAAAGCGGTGCGGACACGAACCCGGACTGGTACCGGAACCTGGTGGCCCATCCCAAAGTGACCGTCGAGGTGGGAGGCGAGACATACGACGCGCAGGCCGTGCCGGTGACCGGGGACGAGCGGGATCGGATCTACGCCGGACAGGCTCACGACTACCCGGGGTTCGCCGAGTACCAGGAGAAGACCAGCCGCGTCATACCGGTGGTCGAGCTCATCGCCAACGGCTGACGGCGGCACCCCTCCGACCGCCAAGGCCAAGCGCCCATGTGACCGATACCGGGCGGCATCAGGCTCAGTCACACTCGCGGGCGTGGTGCCGTTGAAAACCCGCAGAGTCGGGCTGCCATATCGATGGTGACCGGCCACCGACAGCCCGACCCTCGGGTGGGGACGCCCGGCCGGGAGTCGAACCCGGTGCACTCGCTAGTCATTGAAGGCAGTCTCCAGACCCAGGGCGTACCTGAAGAACGGTCGTGAGTTGCGTGTCAGCGACTGATATCCTGGACGTAGTCATTGCGAGGCAGTCGTGCGAAGGGGCCTTCGGGCCCCTTCTGCCGCGGATTGGCTCGGACGTCCGGCTCTTACGCCATGGTCGTCATGCGAGAGAGGATCTCGGCAGCGCATGACTCCGGAGTGGCGTGGCTGGTGTCGACCGTCATGTCGTACACGACGCCTTCGTGCACGAGTGCTGCCTGAGACTCTGCCTGTCCCGGAATCCGATCGGGTCGCAAGGCCTCCCGTGCTCGTGCGACGTCGCGGTCGCACGTCACGCCGACCCACAGGATCTCTCGGCCAGTAAGCGCCGCTCGCAGCCGTTCCTGACTCTGTCCGCCGCCAAGGAACACCTCGTCAACGATGAGTCCGGTCCCGCCGGCAACAATCGCGGCTAGGCCGGCGTACCAGGACGCTTCAAGGTCCCGCCATCCGGGCCCGACATCGATCTGCCCGGTTGCACCAAAGTGAAGCAGAGATCCATCTTCGAGACCCTCGTTCGGCATCGCTCTGATCAGGTCATCGACTCCCAGCAACAACCAAGGCGTCGGCAACATCGCCTGCAGGCTCCGACCGATGGTCGACTTGCCGGACGAAGAGACGCCATTCAAGACGATGACGTGGGTGCTCACGGGGGCAAGGTAACACCGCCCAAGTCAGCTTCAGCCATGCGTCACCCAGGCGGGGCGAAGAACTCCAGTGCGATGTTGTCGGGGTCGCGGAACGACAGCCCTGAACCATAAGGGGCGTCAACGATGCCACCGTTCTTGATGCCCAGCTCGTTGAGCTTGGACTCCCATTGCTCGAGTTCGGCGCGGTTGGCGCAGGCGAATGCGAGGTGGTCCAGGCCGAGCCGACGCTCGTCGAACGGATCTGATCCACGCAGATCGGGGAACTGGTGGATGCCGAGCAACGTCTGCGCTCCGAGCAGCCAGACAACGTGGTGGAACGGACCCGTGTCCTCATCCATGACGGGCGGAGCCCCGATCAGATTCTGGTACCAGGGCCGACTCCGACCGAGATCGGTGACGGTCAGTGCGACATGCGTGACGCCGGGGAATTCGGGCACGATGACCTCCTTGAAGCCGTTGCACTGGACCATAGTCCTTTGTTTCTCGCGCTTCCCGGGTGAGTTTTCCGCTACCGGGACGGCAGACATCCAGACCCAGGGCGACACTGAAGAAAGGTCGTCGATGCTGTGATCCCGACTGGTATCTTTGGGACGTAGTCAAGGGAGAGCAACATCGTGCGAAGGGGCCTTCGGGCCCCTTCTGCGCGTCAGGGCTCTTCGACCGCGGAGATGACGTAGCGCCTGACGTCCGCCGACTGGATCGGCGGCGAATCAGACGACGGCTCTCCCGCGCCGCGGAAGGCGAGCAAGTTGTCCTCGGTATCCCAGCGCTCGAAGATGTTGACCCGGCTCGGGTCGAGCGGATCTGCCGCCTGCACGAAATCGAGGCACCCGGTCGCTTCACGGGCTTGGCCGACGACGTCCGCGTTGGCGGCGAGAAAGGCTGCTCGGTCGGCCGGATCGAGGATGAGGCTGCCTGCGATGATCAGCACGATCCAAGCCTAGGCAGTTGGTCCCAGCGGCTGAGGTCCGTGCCGCCGGCTGTCGTCCTCAGGAGCCTTCGATGGGAACGACGTCACCGAACACCTCGAGCAGTCGCTCGTCGACGAGGATCGGCGCCGGCACCGGCATCCGCAGGGCGAGCACGAGACCGTCCGAGGGGCGGCAGTCGACCCGCTCCCGTCCACTCGTCGTCATCAGGTCGAGCTCGGCCAGCAGCGTCCCCTCCTCGCGGCCCGACCAGCCGCACGGCGATGACGTCGATGCGCGCCCGCTGCAGCACCTGCGCGAACAGCTCGTGGGTCATGGGGCGCCGACCTTCCATCTTGCGCAGGGCCTGCGCGATCGCCGTGCCCTCGGGGAGCCCCACCGGGAAGACGAGCGTGCGCATCGGGGGCTCCATCTCGACCAGCGTGACCGAGGGGAACTGCTCGGGCAGATCGACCGTGACGTCCTCGACGTCCATGACCCGGAAGGTGGCGTAGATCTGCTCGTCCGGTGCCTCCACCGCGGGCTCTGCGACGACTCGGTCACGGCCTCAGCGGCAGCCTCGGCGGGCGGCCCGGCCTCTGCGGCCTCGACCTCAGCCTCCGCCGCGGGCTCCGGCACCGACGCAGCCGCCGGCTCCGCCGCCTCCACCTGGGGCTCCACGTCGGTCACCGGAATCTCCGGCGGGCGCCCACGCTCAGGGCCAGGCCCACGGCACCGAAGAACACCAGGACGGCGGTCCCCCCGTAGCTGACGAACGGGAGCGGGATCCCGGTGATGGGCATGATGCCCATGGTCATCCCGGCGTTCTGGAAGACGCTGAAGGCGATGAAGGTGAACAGTCCGGCGCAGATCAGGCGGCCGAAGATGTCCCGGGACACCACCGCCGCGTGCAGGATGCGCCAGGCGATCACGCCGAGGAGGGCCAGGACGCCGACGGACCCCACGAAGCCGAGCTGCTCGGCCACCGCGGTGAAGATGAAGTCGGTCTGCTGCTCGGGCACGTAGCCGAGGTTCGTCTGCACCCCGTGCCCGATGCCCGAGCCGAAGAGCCCGCCCGACCCGATGGCGATCTTGGCCTGCTGCGTGTTGTAGATCGTCGACTGCACGTACGGGTTGTTGCTGTGCATGCTCGGGTTGAGGAACGTCGTCAGCCGGGCGATCTGGTAGTGGTGCAGGAAGCCACCCTCGATGGCCACCAGCGCCACGAGGACGGTGCCGATGAGCAGCATGACCAGGATCCGGATGGGCAGGCCGGCGACCGCCAGCATGACCAGGAGGACGATCACCATGATCATGGCCGTGCCGAGGTCCGGCTGAATGAGGACGAGCACGATCGGGATGCCGGCCATGATCAGCAGGCGGAAGACGTCGCGCCAGGCCAGCCCCTCCTCGTCGCGGCGCGGCGCAGTACGTCGCCACCGCGAGGATCACCGCGAGGACGGCGAACTCGGACGGCTGGAGCTGCAACGGGCCCACGCTGAACCAGCGCGCCGCGCCCTGGGCGCTGCTGCCCACCACGAAGACGCCCAGCAGGGCGAGCACGATGAGCCAGTAGAGGGCGTTGGCAATCGGTTCGAAGCGCCGGTAGTCGATGAGGGCGACCACCACCATGGTGATGACCCCGAGGACGACGAAGAGCCCCTGCTTCTTGAGGAAGGTCTTCGGGTCGTCACCCTGGGCCAGGAGGGAGCCCGCGGGTGGCGGTGAACACCATCACCACGCCGATGGCCGAGACCATCAGCGTCGCCACGACCAGGATCAAGTCGAACGGGGGGACGCTGCGCCGGGAGGCAACGTGTGTTCGGGCCAGTGTGGTCATATCGCGGATTCGGGGACAGAATACCGGCCGTGACCCTCCCCTCCCTGGCGGTGCCTCCTGCCCCTGGTGGGCACCGTGGGCACCTGCGCCCGCTCGGGGCCACCAATCAGGTGGACCAGGGGGGGGGTGGCTCTACCACCTCTTGATCAAGGCGGGCGTCAGCCCCGACACCGCGTCGACGGTCACCGACCTCATCATCCGCCCGCTGCAGCATCCTCTTCGTCGTCCTCGTGGCGATCATCGCCGCTCGATACGGCAGCCAAGGTCATCCGCCGCCTCCTGGAGCGGGTCGCCAACCAGGCCGCCGCCCGGTCCGGCTCGCCGCGGGCCGGGGCGCGCGTGTCGTCACCATGTCCGCCCTCATGGCGAACGTGTGGCGCTTCTTCGTGTTCGTCGTGGCCGGCGCCATCGTCCTCGGGATGCTCGGCGTCAACCTGACCCCGCTCCTGGCCAGCGCCACCATCATCGGCGCCACCATCGGCTTCGGCGCGCAGCAGATCGTGCGCGACTACTTCTCCGGCGTGCTCATGACGATGGAGGACCAGTACAACGTCGGCGACTCCGTCACCGTCGGCGGCGTCACCGGGGTCGTGGAGGACGTGACGATGCGCCTCACCCGCTTCCGCGGTGTCGACGGGACCATGTACGTCATCCCCAACGGCGACATCCGACTGGTGGGCAACCTGTCGCGGGGCTGGGCCCGCGCCGTCGTCGACCTCACGCTGCCCGGTGCCACCGCCGCCGACCTCGATACGGTCCGCACCGTCATCGCGGACGCGGCCCACCGCGTGGCGAGCGATCCCCGCTTCGCCCCGCACTCCACCGAACCGCCGACGGTCGTCGGGCTCCTGGCGGCCGACGCGTCGACCATCACGATGCGGGTCATGCTGCTCACCGTCCCCTCCCAGCGCGACGCGCTCACCCGCGCGCTGCGCGAGGCGGCGATCACGGCGCTGGCCCAGGCCGAGCTGTGGCCGGGCGAGGTCACGCCCCCGGCCGCACCCGCCTCCCCCACCGCCTGACGCCATCCCGCCCGACGCCGGGTGGCGCACGCTCGTCAGCTCCCCGGCGCCTCGGGGCGGGCCACCTCGACGGCGCTGCCACATGGCCTCCACCGGAGGATCCAGGCCGGTCCACAGGACGAGCTGCGCCGCCGCCTGGTGCACCAGCATCCCGAGCCCGTCCAGCACGGTCGCACCCCGCTCCGGCCGCCTCCCGGAGCCACGGCGTCGGACGCGGCGCGTACACCAGGTCGGCCGCCACCTGGCCCGGGCCCGAGGCAGGCCCGGGGAGACCAGCCACTCGCCTGCCTGTCCGCGCCGAGGCAGCCCCGACCCCGGCCATGCCCACCGGGGTGGCGTTGACCACCAGGTCGGCCTGCGGCACGGCCTCCGCGACGGCACCGTCGGTCAGGGCACGGCCAGGCCCACCGGGCCGGCCAGCGCCGCCGCCTCGAAGGCCCGCTCGGGGGTGCGGTTCACGACCGCCACCTGTGCCGCGCCGGCGTCGGCCAACGCCAGCACGACGGCCCGGCGCCGCCCCCCGGCACCGATGACCAGGCAGCGGCGACCCGCCGGGGCGAAGCCGGCGCCGCGGGCCAGCGAGGACACGAACCCCTCGCCGTCGGTGTTGGTCCCGAACAGCGTGCCGTCGCGGTGCAGCACGCAATTGACCGCGCCGCAGCCGGCGTCGCCACGTCGCTGCACTCGTCGACCATGGCCGCCACGTCGGCCTTGTGCGGCATGGTCACCGACAGGCCGGCGACCTCGAGCGCGCCGCATGGCCTCGAGCGCGCCGGCCGCCTGACCGGGTGCGACCTCGAACGCGAAGCGAGCGCCAGCTGCCGTCGAGGCCCAGCGCGGCGAAGGCCGTGTTGTGCAGGAGCGGCGAGAGCGAGTGCGCCACCGGGCTCCCGATCACGCCGACGATGTGGACGCTCGGACCGACCTCGCGGCGCGCCGCCTCCATCGGTCGTCGTCACGTGCGCCTCACGGCGATCAGGGAAGCCCACGCGACTTGGCCAGCTGCTCGTTGGCCTGCTGCTCGGCGAAGGTGTCGGCGAAGGCCAAGGTGCCGTCCTTCTTCACGAGGACGAAGTACAGCCACGACCCGGCGGCGGGTGCAGGGCGGCGGCCGAGCGCCTGCGGCGACGGCATGCAGATCGGAGTGGGCGGCAGGCCCTTGTGCAGGTACGAGTTGTAGGGGGACTGGACCTTGCAGGTCCTGCGCCGTGACCGGCCCGCCGTCCTGCCCGAGGGCGTAGAGCACGGTCGAGTCCATCTGCAGGGGCATGTCGTTGGCCAGGCGGTTGTAGATCACCCGGGCCACGTCGGGCATGTTGACCGGGATGTAGCCCTCCTTCTCCACCACGGAGGCGGCCGTGATCACCTGGTAGGGGGTCAGGCCGAGCGCGGCCGCCGACGCCGTGCTCAGCCCCTGCGCCGTGGCCACGCGGTCGAAGCGCTGCACCATGGCGCGCAGGATGGTGAGGTCGGTCTCCCCGGGCAGGATCAGGTAGGTCCCGGTCCCGAGCATCCCCTCCAGGTTGTTGGAGCCCGGCGGCGAGAAGGTCGAGTGCACCGCGCCGCTGTTGGCCGTCGCGGTGAACCCTCCGCTGCTGTGGCCGGGCACCGTACCCACGCGGACCGCCACCTCCGAGCAGCGTGAACCCGGGGCGGACGTTGACGGGGTAGATGTTCGGCCCGGCGGCGAGGATCGCCCGCACCTCGGCGAAGGTCTGGTTCTCGTGCAGGGCGTAGCTCCCGGGGAGCACGTTGGGCGTGCCGTGGAAGATGGTCGAGACCTGGAAGGCGAGCGAGCTCCCGATCACGTGCTTGTCGGCTCAACGCGTTGATGACGCCGGTGGCCGACTCGCCGTTGGCCACGGTGACGACCACCTGGGGCCCCTCGGGGCCGAGCGCGTGCGACTCCAGCTCGTACCAGAGCGTGAAGGCCAGGACGACGACCAGCAGCGCCCCGCCGATGACCGCCAGCACCCGACGGCGCCGGCGCACCCGCGCCGCCCGCTCGGCCTTGCGCTCGGCCCGGGACTGCCCCTCGGCCTCCCGCGTCGGCGCCGTCCGCCTCGACCCCACCCTCGGCCTCATCGGCCCCGTCCGGTCCGGCGGCGGTTCCGGCGCCGGCCACGGAAGCTCCTCGCCGTCGGTGTCGTCGGGCCCGCTCACGCGTTGTCCAGCCAGGCCTGCAGCAGGACCATCGCCGCCGCGGCGTCGATCACCTTGCGCGCCGCCTTGCCCGTGCGGCCCGCCGCCCGCAGCGAGCGCTCGGCCTCCACGGTCGTGAAGCGCTCGTCGACCGTCTCGACGCCGATCCCCAGTGGCTCGAGCAGCTCGCGCAGCGCGGCCGCCTCGGCCAGCGCCGCCTTGGCCGCCGGCCCCGTCTCCCCCGAGAGGCTCAGCGGGAGCCCGACCACCAGCGTCCGCCGCCTCCACCTCGTGCACGGCCGAGACGACCGTGGCGCGGTCGCGCGCCGGATCACCGCTGCGCGCAATGGTCCCCCACGGGCTGGCCAGCGTCCGGCCGCTGTCGCTGTAGGCCACGCCGATGCGCCGCGTGCCCAGGTCGATGCGCCGCCACGCGCCCGTGGCCCCGGACCGGCGGCGCGTCCGGCGCCACACCGCTCACGCGGACAGGAGTCGCTGCGCCTCGGCCAGCGCCTCCTCAATCCGGGAGGGGTCCTTCCCTCCGGCCAGCGCCACCTCGGCCGAGCCGCCGCCCCCGCCGCCGACGATCTGGCCCAGCGCGCGCACCAGCTGCGTGGCGTCGGGCGTCCCCCCGGTCGCCGCCGCAATGGCCACCTTCGCCCCGTCCGGTGAGCCGCCGAGCACGACGGCCCGCACCCCGTCGTGGCGCAGGACTGCCTGGGCCAGGTTCCGCAGCGCGTCGGGCTCGACGTTCGTCGCGCCGGGCCACCACCACCCCGCTGTCGGCCGCGGCCTGCTCCGCCAGCGTCCGTGGCCTCCGCCTCGCTCGACTGCTGGCGCAGGCGCCCCAGCTCCTTCTCGGCCTCGCGCTGGCGCTCGGTGACCCGCCCGATGGCGGCCAGCAGCTCGTCGGGCTCGGTCCGCAGCAGTTCCGCCGCGGCCTGCACCAGGCGCTCCCGCTCCAGGGCGCGTTGCAAGGCGACGCGTGCCCCGTCACGGCGAAGATCCGCCGCGTGTTGGAGCCGATGGAGCCCTCCGAGAGCAGCGTGATGGGGCCGATCTGGCCCAGCGAGTCGACGTGGGTGCCGCCACAGAACTCCAGCGACGTCGGCCCGGCCTGCACCACCCGCACCGACGAGCCGTACTTGTCGCCGAAGAAGGCGATCGCCCCCATGTGCTCGGCCTCTTCGCGCGACGTCTCGGTGGTCTGCACCCGCACGTCGGTCAGCACGGCGTCGTTGGCCAGCGCGAACACCTGGTCGAGCTCCTCGCGGGTCGGCTGGGCGTGGTGCGAGAAGTCGAAGCGCAGGTAGTCGGGCGAGACCAGCGACCCCTGCTGGCGGACGTGGTCGCCCAGCACCGTGCGCAGAGCGGCAGTGCAGCAGGTGGGTCGCGGTGTGGTTGCGCCGGATGGCCTCCCGGCGCTCCCCGTCGATGCGTGGCCAGCGCGTCCTGCCCTGCCCGCACCTCACCGGTCAGCGCGGCCCGGTGGGCGATCAGCCCGGGCAGCGCGTACACGGTGTCGTAGACCTCGGCGGTGCCGGTCTCGGTCACGATGGTCCCGGTGTCGCCGATCTGCCCGCCGCTCTCGGCGTAGAAGGGCGTCCGGTCCAAGAAGATCTCGACCAGCCGCTCCTCGGCCGACCCGGCACCGTCCTCGCCTCGGCCCCGTCGGAGCCACCCTCGAGCACCGCCACCACGCGCGCCGGCACCTCGTAGTTCTCGCCGCCGCGCCCGACGAACGGCGTCGGCCCCTCGGGCTCGAGCAGCTCGCGGTAGGCCGCCTCGTCGCCGGCCCGCGACGCCCTGGCCGCGGCGCGGGCCCGCTCGCGCTGCTCGGCCATGGCGGCGTCGAAGCCCGCCCGGTCCACCTCCACCCCCGCGTCGCGGGCCAGCTCCTCGGTCAGCTCGACCGGGAAGCCGTGGGTGTCGTGCAGGGTGAAGGCCACGTCGCCCCCGAGCACCTTCGTCCCGGTGGCGAACGCCTCCTCCAGCCGGCCCAACCCGGCGCGCAGGGTGCGGTCGAAGCCGGCCTCCTCGCGCGCCACCACGTCGACGATGAGGTCGTGCTGGGCCAGCAACGCCGGGTAGGCCGTCGCCCAGCACCTCGGTGGCCGCCGTCGACCAGCGCGGGGCCGATGAGCTTCGTCGACGCCCAGCGCGCCGGGCCGCCAGCACGGCGCGGCGGACCACCCGGCGCAGCACGTAGCCCCGCCCCTCGTTGGCCGGCAGGACGCCGTCGGCCACCAGCATGGCCATGGCCCGCCCGTGGTCGGCCATCACCCGCAGCGCGACGTCGGTCCGCTCGTCGGTGCCGTAGGCGGTCCCGAGGATCGAGGCCGCGGCCTCGATGATCGGGCAGGAACAGGTCGGTGTCGAAGATGGAGTCGTGCCCCTGGAGGATGGGCAGGATGCGCTCCAGGCCGGCGCCGGTGTCGATGTTCTTGCGCGGCAGCTCGGTGAGGACGCCGTCGCGCGTCGCGGTTGAACTGCATGAAGACCAGGTTCCAGATCTCCACGAAGCGCTGGTCGCCGCCGTGCTTGGGCCCGCCGTCGTGCCCGTAGGCCTCGCCCTTGTCGAAGAAGAGCTCCGAGTCGGGGCCGCAGGGCCCCGTCTCGCCCATGGCCCAGAAGTTGTCCTCGTCGCCCATGCGCTGGATGCGCTCGGGCGGCACGCCCACCTTGTCGATCCAGATCTGCTCGGCCTCGTCGTCGCTGTCGTGGACCGTCACCCACAGGCGGTCGCCGTCGAGGCCGAAGACCTCGGTGAGCAGCTCCCAGGCCAGGGGGATGGCCTCGGCCTTGAAGTAGTCCCCGAAGCTGAAGTTGCCCAGCATCTCGAAGAAGGTGCAGTGGTAGGTGTCGGTGCCGATGATGTCGATGTCGGGCGTCCGGAAGCACTTCTGGATGGAGGTGGCCCGGGGCCAGGGCGCGGGCTCCTCACCCAGGAAGTAGGGCTTGAAGGGCACCATGCCGGCGATGGTGAAGAGCACCGAGGGGTCGTGCGGGATCAGGCTGGCCGACGGGACGGTCGCGTGCCCCCGGTCGGCGAAGAAGCGCGTGAAGGCCGCCCGCAGTCCGTTGGCGTCCATCGCACCAGCTTACCGGGGGCAAAAACGGCGTCGGGGCCCGCCCCGGGTCCGGAATTCCCGCCAACCGGGCCCCGCACCGCTCCTCGAACCGTCTAGCCCGAGGACATCCCCACGATGGGCTTGTTCAGCGCGATGCTGCCGGTCGACCCGAAGAAGTTGGCGTCCCCATAGGTGAAGATCCCGCCGTCGGAGGCCACCAGCCAGTAGCCGGCCTCGTCGGGGGTGGCCGCCATGCCGACCACGGGCTTGTTGAGGTGGATGCTGCCGGCGGAGCCGAAGAAGGGGGCCGAGCCGTAGTTGAAGATGCCGCCGTCGGCGGCCACCAGCCAGTAGCCGTTGCCGCCCGGCCCCGCCGCCATGCCCACCACGGGCGAGTTCAGCGGCAACGAGCCGGCCGAGCCCCAGAACTGCCGCGTCGCCGTAGGTGAAGATCCCGCCGTCGGAGGCGACCAGCCAGTAGCCGCCCCCGTCGGGCGTGGCGGCCATGCCCACCACCGGTTTGTTGAGGTGCATGCCGCCGGCCGAGCCGAAGAAGTGGGCGTCGCCGAAGTTGAAGATGCCGCCGTCGGCCGCCACCATCCAGTAGCCGCCCCCGTTGGCCGTGGTCGCGATGCCCACGATGGGCTGGTTGAGGTGCTGCCCGCCCATTGAGCCGAAGAAGCGGGCATCACCGAAGCTGAAGATGCCGCCGTCGGAGGCGACCAGCCAGTAGCCGTTGGTGCTCGGCGTGTCCGCCATGCCCACGACGGGCGCATTGAGGACGAGGCTGCCGGTGCTGCCCCAGAACCCGGCGTCGCCGTAGGTGAAGATGCCGCCGTCGGAGGCCACGAAGCGGTAGCCCTGGCCGCAGTTGAGGTCGCCCGCGAAGCCGTAGCGGTCGGCCGGCGAGACGACCGAGATCCCCTGCGCGTTGGCCACGGTGATGTCGACGCAGAGCGGTCCGGCCGAGTTGGGCGGGATCACCGTGAGGGAGGTGTCGGACCGCGAGACGATCTGGCCGCCGCCGACGGAGCCGAAGGTGACCGACGTCGCATTGGCGAACCCTCCACCGGAGATCGTGATGGCGCCACTCCCGCTGAGCGGCCCCGTGTTGGGGTTCACCGACGCCACCGACGGGCACCCGCTGCCGTCCCCGCCCTGCAGCGCCTTGAACAGGCTCTGGTCCTTCGGCGACCCGAGGCCGCTGGCCGCGTCGAAGCCCGCCGTGGCCGGGAAGGCACCGCTGTGGCCGTTCGTGAGATCGATGTTCCCTGGAGGGTCACGTCGAAGTAGTTGCTCGAGCCGGACGCGCCGTAGAGCGCCGGGCCCACACCGCCGAGCGACCGGAAACAGCCCTGGTTGGTATCGGCGAAGAACCCGGCGTTCGAGGGGGCGACGATGCTCGTGCCTCCGAACGAGGTCCAGCCACCGAATTGGGCGAAGAAGATGGGCACCCCGTGCTGGGGGTCGGCCGAGCCCGTGATGTCGGGCACCGCACGCGCGTTGGCGTTGTACGGGGGCGACAGTCGGGCTGGTAGGCCGGGCTTCGGCCATTGGAGCGGACTGTCCCCCGCCGCCGGCGCCGGGGCTGACGACAGGGTTGAGGTAGCAGAGCGGGCCCGTGCCAAGGCAGTCGTTCCACGCCACCTGGGAGGACGCCGACGGCGCCGGCATCGTCGTGCCGCCGCCGCTGATGACGTTGGGCTGGGAACCGGGGTCGTCGACGGCCAGCTGCGTGGTGTTGTCGGTGAGGAGGCAGTCCTCGGACCCCGAGTCGCCCGAGGCGGCGATCATGGTCTGCCCCTGCACGACCATCTGGGAGAAGATGCGTGTTCTCGGTCTGTCAGGTCGCTCGGCAAGAGGTCCGCCTCGCATTCGCCCCAGCTCGTGGTGACCACCCGGGCGGTGTTGTCGGTCGCGATGCGCTGGTAGAGGTCGATGCCGCTGGCGTCGGTGTTGCCGTTCGGGGCCTCGTAGACGGTGATCGACGACGACGGTGCGGTGACCGCGGCGAGGTCGATGTCGAGCGCGGGCTCGGGGTCGGCTTGCTGACGGCGGGGGTGCCCCGCCGTCGACGAGGACCGTTCTGACCGGGTTGGAGAGGCCGTAGCACGAGAAGAAGGTGTTGACGTCGCTCTGCGTGATGCGATCGAACTCCACGATGCCGATCGTCTGGCCGATGCCGGTGCGCCCCTCGTTGAGCAGTGTGTCGAGCCCGTAGATGCTGGCCATCTGGGTCGAGGTGTAGCCGGTGTCGGTGGTCGCCTGGGACTGCGCGGCGCCGCAGGCCTGGGGCGAGGCGTGCCCGGCCTCGGCATGGCCCTGGTCCGTGCTGCCCGACGGGGTCGGCGGCGAACTCTTCGCGCTCGACGCCGGCACGTGGCGCGCCATGGAGTGCTGCTGGACGAGGCCGTCGAGACCCACGACGCCGGACACGGCACCGGCGACGGAGGAGGGGATCTGGGTGACGCGGTGTTGACCAGCGCCCGCGGACCCTTGGGCAGCTGCACCGACTCGAGCGGCGTCGCGAAGGCGGCGGACACCACCGCCGCCGTGCCGCTCACCGGGAGCAGGCTGCTGCCGGCGCCGGGCGTCCCCACGGTGAGCCCCTCGGCGCGCAGCGCCGAGGACACCTGGTCGACCTCGGCCGCGCTCGGACCGAACTCCGCCGCGTACTCCGCCGAGGTCAGGTAGTGGCGGTAGTCGGGCGAGCTCGGCGTCGAGATGGCGGCCACCGCGGCCTGGAGGCCGGCGGGGTTCTGGCCGGCGAGGACCACGTCGAGGTGCAGGACCTGGTCCGACGGCGCCGAGCCGAGGCGGGCGACGTCGCCGGGGATGTGCGGCACGGCCTGGGGCAGCGCCACCTTTCCGGTCGCGACGCTGGGCACGGCCGCACCGGCCGCACCCAATGCGACGGCAGGAGCCAGCGCGCCGGCACCGAGGGTCAGCGCGCCCAGTACCGCCGTGAGGAGCACGCCCTTTCCATGTCGCCGGTTCACGAATCGTTCTCCCTGTCCATGGTTGGCCTTGTCCCGCCCTGGGGGCCGCCTTCTGCACCATGCGGCGTGGGCTCGTAGTACACCCGACCCTCCAGCGCATCTGGACGATACCGCTGGAGAACAGCCCCGTCCGGATCGTCATGCGGGTATACGTAGCCCTCCCCGTGCCCGATTGCGGACGCGCCCTTGTAGTGGGCGTCCCGCAGGTGGGCGGGGACCTCCTGGTTGACGCTGGAGCGCACGTCGGCCTGGGCCCGCCCCAGGGCCACCACGACGGCGTTCGACTTGGGCGCCCGGGCCAGGTAGATCACGGCCTCGGCCAGGTTGAGCGCCGCCTCGGGGAGCCCGACGTACTCGACGGCCCGGGCGGCGGCCTCGGCCACGAGCAGGGCCTGGGGATCGGCCAGGCCGATGTCCTCGCTGGCCAGGATCACCATGCGCCGGGCCAGGAAACGGGGGTCCTCCCCCGCCTCGATCATGCGGGCCATCCAGTACAGGCCGGCATCGGGGTCCGAGCCCCGCACGCTCTTGATGAGCGCGCTGACCTGGTCGTAGTGCTCGTCGGCGCCCTGATGGAACAGGCGGCCGTCCCGGGCCTTGGACATGTCGTCCATGGTGAGGACGATCGGGGATGGGGCGTCTGGACGGCGGGCGCCGCCCGCAAGGTCGGCGGCGCCCGCACCGGCTCCCGCCCGGGCCAGCGCCACCGCCACCTCGATCGTGGTCAATGCGGCCCGGGCGTCGCCCTCGCACGCCGCCACCACGGCGTCGATCGCCTCGTCGTCGGCGTCGGCCCCCTCGAGGTCGAGCCCGCGCCGTATGAGCGTGCGCAGGTTGTCCGGCGACAAGGGGTGCAGCCGCCACAGCGAGGCCCGACTCAACAGGGGTGGGTTCACCTCGAAGAACGGGTTCTCGGTGGTGGCCCCGATGAGGACCACCAGCCCGTCCTCGACGGCGGGGAGCAGCACGTCCTGCTGGGACTTGGAGAAACGGTGCACCTCGTCGATGAAGAGCATGGTGCCCTGGCCGTGCTCGCCCAGGCGGCGCTGCGCTTCGGCGATGGCCTCACGCACGTCCTTCACCCCGGCGGCCGTGGCCGACAGGGTCGTGAGGTGCTTGGCGGTGGTGTCGGCCAGCAGATGGGCGATCGTCGTCTTCCCTGTGCCGGCCGGACCCCACAGGATCGCCGAGCCGACCCGGTCCGACTCGGCCAGCACCCGTAACGGGGCACCGGGGGCGAGGAGGTGCTCCTGGCCCACGACCTCATCGAGCGTGCGGGGGCGGAGACGGGCGGCGAGCGGCGCCTGGCGCTTGAGCTGGCGATCGGCCGCGTCGGCGAAGAGGCTCACCAGGCGGGCGGCGGAGTCGGGGTCAAGGTCAGGGTCACGGTCGGGAACGGCCGCGGGCCGGGCCTAACCCGTCCCGAGAGCGAGGTCGGCACCTCGGTAGTCCAGCACGATCGATTTGAAGGAGCCAAGCCCGTCGAGGCCCAGCGAGCCCTGGGTGCCGCTGCGCTTGAGGCCGGGGTACGTCAGGGCGTGCGGCGACGTGACGGCGAGGGAGGTCGACCCCAGCGCCATCGGCGTCGCCCCCGGGACGAGCGGGTTCGGCTGGCTGCAGCCGACGCCGACTGCCGGCACCGTCTGGGCCATCGGATGGATATCGAGCACCCCCATCAACGTCGTGGCCAAGGCGCTGGTCGGATCCCCGCTGTCCACGAGGAACACGTAGGGGCCGAGCGTCCCCACCGTCACCTGCGCGTAGGGGGCGATGGCGCCGGGCGTCTCGATGACATTGAGCGGCACGACCGCGGCCGCCTTCCCCTTCACCAAGCGAGTGCGGCGGGGCCGACGTGGCGCGTCCCCCTGACCAACACGTTGCCGGTCGCCGCGGTGCCCTCGGGCCCCGGCACCGTGAGCAGGCGCCGGGCGAAATCGAGGCGCACGGCCCCGAAACGACCGAGCACGTCGGAGCCGAGGACGCCGGACGCCGGCACACCTTCCCAGCTCGTCACCGCGCACCACCGCCATGGATTGGGCGACGGGCGCCATCCCGCGCATGTGCAGCCCGGGCGCCTTCAACAGGTGCACCGTGACCGCACACCCGGACCCGCTGAGGTCCTGGGAGCCGGCGCGCTTCAGGCCCAGCTTGGACGCCAGGGAAGTGTCGATGACCGAGGTGGCCGTGCCGGTGGCGACGACGAAGGGGTAGGGCCCGCTGTTCCCGATGCAGACCCCGACCGCGCAGGACCTTCCCGGTCGTCCCCGTGGTGACGGCCATGGGCGCCGAGGCGGGCCCGCGGGTGGCGGCGGTGGTGGCGGCGCAGTTGAAGCGAAGGAAGCTGGCGATGGCCGGAGGCTTCGGCTTGGGCTTCGTCGTGGTGGTCGACGTGGGCTGCGTCGTCGTCGCGCCGGGGGCAGGGTCGTCGTGGACGCCGGGGGCTTCGTCGTGGTCGTCGTGGTCGCACCCGCGCCCACCCCTGCCCCGTTCAGGCCCGCCAGCGCCATGCATCGAAGCGGCCGCCGCCAGCGCCAGGGCGCCACGGCCGGGCGGCGCCGATGAGACGATCCGGGCCGCTCGCGAAGCCATTGTCAGGCACAGACGGCATCCGATCGACTTTCTTGGTAGTCACGGCGTTGCTCGCCTGGGCGCCGGTGGGGGCCGAGGCTACCGGAAGTCCCCAACGGGGATTGGTGGCCGCGATGGCCCCGCCTCCACCCAGCGGGCAGTCGGGGGCATGTCTCCCAGAACTATCCACACACATGTTTAGAGTTCCCGAGAAACTCCCGGGGCAGAGAGGTGGGCCGTCCCGCCGCCCTGCCGCTCGGGCTCGCAGGGCTCTCTAGCTCGGGCTCGGGTTCGGCGCCTCGCCCGAACGGCCGCGCTCGGCGGCACGACGACGCGGATCCCGAGCTCGGCCAGGGAGGCGGCCGGCAGGGGCGTCGGCAGGCGCCCGTCAACAGGTCGGCGCCGGACTGGGTCTTGGGGTAGGCGATGACCTCCCGGATGTTCTCCTCCCCGGACAGGACGGCGGCCAGGCGGTCCACGCCGAACGCGAACCCGGCGTGCGGCGGCGCCCCGTAGCGGAACGCACCCAGCAGGAACCCGAAGCGGGCCTCGGCCTCCTCGACGCTGATCCCGAGTGCGGAGAACACCTGCGACTGGATGTCCCCCCGATGGATACGCACACTCCCCGATCCGAGCTCCCACCCGTTGAGGACGAGGTCGTAGGCCTGGGAGCGCACCGAGAGCGGGTCGGTCGCCAGCTTGGGCAGGTCCTCGGGGTAGGGCATCGTGAAGGGGTGGTGGGCCGCCTGCGGGTTGCCCTCGGCGTCCCGGCCGTCGAACATCGGGAAGTCGACGACCCAGACGTAGCGGTGCGGGCCCTGGCCGACCGGCGGCGCCCCGATGGCGTTGCGCAGCGTGCCGAGCACCGTGCACGCCGTCGCGTACTCGTCCGAGACGGCCAGGATGAGGTCCCCCGGTTCCGCCCGGGTCTGCTCCAGGACGCGCACCGCCTCCTGCTCCGAGAGGTGGCGCGCCAGCGGCCCGTCGAGCGACGGGCCGTTCTCGACCACGCGGAACCAGGCCAGCCCGGCCGCACCGGCCCGCTTGGCCTGCTCGGTCAGCTCGTCCAGGCGCGACGCGGGTAGGCGGCGGCGTCGGGCACCACCAGCGCCTTGACCGTCGGCGACGAGAAGGCCTTCACCTCGGTGCCCTCGAACACCGTCGCTCAGCTCGACCAGCTCCATCCCGAAGCGCAGGTCGGGCTTGTCGGTGCCGAAGCGGTCGAGCGCGTCGGCCCACGTCATGCGCTCAATCGGCGGGGGCCGCTCCCCCGTCGCCGCCTCGGCCGCATCGAGCACGGCCTCGGAGACGAAGGCCATGACGTCGTCCTGGGAGGCGAAGGAGCACTCCATGTCGAGCTGCATGAACTCGAACTGGCGGTCGGCGCGCAGGTCCTCGTCGCGCAGGCAGCGGGCGATCTGGTAGTAGCGGTCGAAGCCGCCCACCATGAGGAGCTGCTTGGCCAGCTGCGGGCTCTGCGGCAGCGCGTAGAAGGAGCCGTGGTGCAGCCGCGCCGGGACGGAGAACTCCCGCGAGCCCTCCGGCGTGGGCGCCCACAGCAGCGGCGTCTCGATCTCGACGAAGCCCTGCCGGTCCATGGCGGACCGGATGGCGGCGTTGACGCGGCGAGCGCAGCCGGAGGTTCTTCTGCAGGCGCGGCCGGCGCAGGTCGACGTAGCGGTAGCGCAGGCGTACGGGCTCGTCGACCTCGGCCCGGTCGTCGACGGAGAACGGGGGCGGCTCGGACTCGTTGAGCACCTCGACCGTGCAGTCGCCGATCTCGACCTCGCCGGTGCCGATGCCGGGGTTGACGGTGCCCTCGGGCCGCGCCCGCACGGTGCCGGTGACCGCGATGACCCACTCGCTGCGCACGTCGGTGGCGTGGTCGATCACGCACTGCACAATGCCGGTGTGGTCGCGCAGGTCCACGAAGGCGAGGTGCTCGCCGTGCTCGCGGCGCCGGGCCACCCAGCCGCACAGGCGCACCGTGGTGCCGACGTCGGCCGTGCGCAGGACGCCGCACAGGTGCGTGCGCATGGCGGTGGGCCGGTTCGGCTCGGCGCTCTGGTCCTCGTCGGCTGCGGTCATGGCGTGTCGGTGACCCCGTCCGTGTCCATGTCCAGCGTCGCGCGTCCAAGTCCAAGTCGGCGTCGGCCCCACGCAGGTGCGGGTGGAGGTGCCGGTCGACGTCGTTGTCCGAGCCCTCGGCGAACGCGGCGTTGGCCAGGAAGCTCTTGAGCTCGTCCACGATGGCCGCCCGGGGCACGGTCCGCTGGTCCTCGCCGCTGCGCAGGGGACGCAGCACGACCGTCCCCTCGGCGACCTCCTGCTCCCCGACGATCAGCGCCACCAGCGCACCGGAGCGGTCGGCCGACTTGATCTGGGACTTCATGGAGCGCCCGTCGAAACCGCGGTCGGCCCGCAGGCCGGCCCGGCGCAGCTCGGCCGTCAGCGTGACGGCCGTCTCCCCGCCGGCGATGTCGATGACGTAGGCGTGCAGGGGCCGGGTCGCCACCACGGCGGCGGTCGAGAACACGCCCTCGGCGTCGCAGGCCAGCAGCACCCGCTCCACGCCGATGCCGAAGCCGATGCCCGGCGTCGGCTCACCGCCGAGGAGCTCCACCAGCCCGTCGTAGCGGCCGCCCCCGCCGATCCCGTTCTGGGCCGCGTCGAGCGCGTCGGCGGCGAACTCGAACGTCGTCCGCGTGTAGTAGTCGAAGCCGCGCACCAGCCGGTGGTCGATGGCGTACTCCACGCCGAGCGCGTCGAGGCCGGCGCGCACCCGGGCGAAGTGGGCCGCGCAGGGGTCGCAGAGGTGGTCGAGGAAGTGGGGCGCGTCGGCCGTGGCCTCCCGGCACTCCGCCGTCTTGCAGTCGAGCACGCGCAGCGGGTTCTCCAGGTGCCGGGCGCGGTGCGCCGCGCAGAGCCGGTCGGCCCGCTCGGCCACGAAGGCGCCGCAGCAGCGCCACGTAGCCGGGCCTGCACACGCCGTCGCCCATGGAGTGCACCTTGAGCGTCACCTCGCGCAGGCCGAGCCCGGCGAAGAAGTCGTGGGCCAGGGAGACCACCTCGACGTCGAGGTCGGCGTCGGCGGGGCCGAGCGCCTCGACGCCCAGCTGGAAGTGCTGGCGGTAGCGGCCCTGCTGGGGATTCTCGTGGCGGAACGACGGCGCGTTGTACCAGGCCTTCCAGGGCGGCACGGGGTGGTGCTGGACGAAGGCGCGGGCGATGGGCGCCGTGCCCTCGGGGCGCAGCGCCATCAGCTGGCCGTCGCGGTCCTCGAAGAGGTACATCTCCTTGCCGACGACCTCGCTGCCCTCGCCGATGCCGCGCAGGAAGACACCGGCGTGCTCGAGCACCGGCGTGACGGTCAGGCCGTAGCCGGCGCCCTCGACCAGCGCGGCGAAGCGGGCCACCGCGGCCTCCCAGCGGGCCGACTCGGGCCACAGCACGTCGTGCATGCCCTTGGGCGTGCGCACCTCGACCCGGGCCGCACCCGCCGCCGCCGCACCCGTCTCGGGGCGCGCGACCACATCCTTGGTCACTCGATGCTCCCCACGGTCAGGCCTTCTTGCCAGGAAGCTGACGATAGGCGTCGAAGACCCCGTCGAGATGCTTCAACGCGCTGATCAGCGAATGCAGGTGGGTCGGGTCGGCCAGCTCGACGTCGAAGGCCATCCGGCTGACCCGGTCGGGGGTGGTCGCCGTGCGGGCGGCCACGATGTTGAGGTGGTGCTCGGAGACGACCCGGGACACGTCGGCCAGGAGGCGGGAGCGGTCGAAGGCCTGCACCTCGATGGTGGCGACGAAGACGCCGTCGTTGCCCCGGTCCCACTCGACCTCGATGAGGCGCTCCATGGAGCGGTCCGCCAGCGCGGTGGCGTTGGAGCAGTCGGCCCGGTGCACCGAGACGCCCCGGCCCTGGGTCACGAAGCCGATGATCTGGTCGCCCGGCACGGGCGTGCAGCAGCGGGCCAGGTGGATCATGACGTCGTCGAGGCCCTCGACGTAGACCCCCGCCCCGGAGCGGTGGCCCTGCCGGTGCCGGCTCGGGCCGGGGACGGCGACGGTCGGGAGCTGCTCGTCGGCGCCCCCGCCGGCCCGCAGCGCCTTGGTGAGGCGCTGGGTGATCGACTGGGCCGAGACCTGGTTCTCGCCGATGGAGGCGTAGAGCGCATCGAGGTCGACCAGGTTCATGGAGTCGGCCACCTCTTGCAGCGCGGCCGAGCCCATCAGCTTGTGCAGCGGCAGGCCCTCGCGGCGCAGCGCCCGCGCCAGCTCCTCGCGGCCGTTCTCGATGGCGTCCTCCCGGCGCTCCCGCGAGAACCACTGGCGGATCTTGTTGCGGGCCCGCGTCGAGGCGATGATCTGCAGCCAGTCCCGCGACGGGCCCGCCGTGGGCGACTTCGACGTGAAGATCTCGACCGTGTCGGCCGAGCTCAGTTGCGTCTCGAGCGGGCACGAGCCGGCCGTTGACCCGCGCCCCGATGCAGCGGTGCCCGACCTCGGTGTGGATGGCGTAGGCGAAGTCGACCGGCGTCGAGCGTGCCGGCAGCGCGATGACCTTGCCCTTGGGCGTGAAGACGTAGACCTCGTCCTGCTCCAGGTCGAGCTTGAGCGCCTCGAGGAACTCGATCGGGTCGTCGGTCTGGCGGTCGACGTCGGCGATGCGCTGGAGCCAGGCCATCTCCGAGGAGTGGTCCTCCTTGGACTTGTAGCCCCAGTGCGCGGCGATGCCGTACTCGGCCCGGCGGTGCATCTCCGAGGTGCGGATCTGCACCTCGACCGGCTTGCCGTCGAGCCCGATGACCGTCGTGTGCAGCGACTGGTACATGTTGAACTTGGGCGTGTTGATGTAGTCCTTGAAGCGCCCCTGCACCGGGGGCCCAGATGGCGTGGATGGCGCCCAGGGCGGCCCAGCAGTCCTTCTCGGAGTCGACGACGACCCGGATGGCGACCAGGTCGTTGATGTCGTCGAACTCCTTGCCGCGCACGACCATCTTCTCGTAGATGGACCAGAGGTGCTTCGGCCGGCCGGTGACGTCGGCGCCGACGCCCATGTCGTCGAGGCGCTGGCGCACGTGGACCAGGACCGCGCTCGAGATACTCCTCCCGCTGCGGCGCCCGTGCCGCCACCATCTGCTCGATCTCGGCGTAGCGCTTGGGGTGCAGGGTGGCGAAGGCCAGGTCCTCGAGCTGCCAGCGCACCTGCTGCACGCCGAGGCGGTGGGCCAGCGGCGCGTAGACGTCGAAGGTCTCCTGGGCCGTGCGGCGCTGCTTCCACTCGGGCATCACGGACAGGGTGCGCATGTTGTGCAGCCGGTCGGCCAGCTTGATCAGGAGGACCCGCCAGTCGTCCGCCATGGCGACGAGCATCTTGCGGATGGTGGCGGCCTGCTGGGCCTCCTTGGAGTCGAACTGCAGCCGGTCCAGCTTGGTGACGCCGTCGACCACGCGGGCCACGCCGTCGCCGAAGGTCTCGGTGATGGCCTCGAGGGTGAGGCCGGTGTCCTCCACGGCGTCGTGCAGGAGGGCGGCGGCCACCGTCTGGGCGTCGAGGCCGAGCTCGGCCACGATCGTGGCCACGGCCATCGGGTGGGTGATGTAGGGCTCGCCGGAGCGCCGGAACTGCCCCTCGTGGGCCTTCACGGCCGTCCGGCCGGCGTCGACGATCACCGTCGTCTCGTCCTCGGGGCGGTGCGCGGCGAACTCGGCCAGCAGGGGTGCGAGCAGTCTCGCGGCAGCGCCGACTCCTCGGGCCTGCTCGAGGTCGCTCACCCGGGCCAGGGTCACCATCCATCTAGCGCTACCTGCCTGGGGAAACACTGGGAACGCCAGGCCGCCGCCCTATGGCGTCAGGCGTGCGGCGTCCGACCCGAGGTCAGCGCTTGCGCTTCTTGCCCTTGCGCTGGCGCGGCCGGGGCGCCTGGGACGATGCCTGGCTCCCCGTGGGCTTGTCCATGACGGCGGTGCCGGTCCCGGTGCCGCCCGTCCCGCCGCTTCCGCCCGTGCCGCTGCCCGAGCCGGGCCGGATCGGCCCGCTGCGCTTGGTGTCGCCGGACCGCTGCGCGGCAGCCGCACCGCCCGCGGCCCCACCCCGGCTGATCTGCCCGCCGGCAGCCATGTTCATCTGCGTGCCCATGGTGGCGGCGTCGAGGGCCGAGTACGTCCCCCGACCCTCGCCCCGCCGCTCGAGGCGCTCGGCGATGGCGACCCAGCGCTCGTCGCGTTCCTTGAGCATGGAGAGCACCGGCGCGGCGATGAAGATCGACGAGTAGGCGCCCGAGAGCAGGCCGACGAACAGGGCCAGGCCGTAGGACTGCAGCGTCGACGCCCCGAGGAACTGGGCCCCGATGAGCAGGATCGCCAGCACCGGGATGATGGCGACCATGGACGTGTTGATCGACCGGGCCAGGGTCTGGTTCATGGACAGGTTGATCAGCTGCGGGTAGGTCAGGCGCCCGCTGCTGCCGATGCCCTTGGTGTTGTCGCGGACGCGGTCGAACACCACGACGGTGTCGTAGAGCGAGTAGCCGAGGATGGTCAGGATGGCGACGACGGTGTCGGGCGTCACCTGGAAGTTGAAGATCGAGTAGATGCCGATGGTCACCAGGACGTCGTGGACCATCGCGATGAAGGCGGCCAGGGCCATCTTCGGCTCGAAGCGGATGCTGATGTAGATCCCGACGACGATGAAGAAGATGATCAGGGCCTCGATCGCCTTGTTGGTGATGGAGGAGCCCCAGGTCGGGCCGACCGTGGTGATGCTGATCTTGTCGGGCGCCGTCTTGGTCCCGGCGTTGGCCGGGGCCGTGGTGCTCGTCGTGGTGGACGACCCGGTGGCGGCACTGCCCGCCTGGGCGGTGGTCGTGGTGGTGGGGGCGCTCGTGGTGGTCGTGGTGGTCGTGGTCGAGCCCTTGGGCGCGTTGGCCGCCGTGACCTCGAGCAGCGCCTTCTGCACGTTCTTGCTGATGGCGTCCTGCTGGGTCTGCGTGAGCCGGTTGATGTCGGACTGGACGTTGAGCGTCTGCTTGTTCCCCGCGCCGAGGAGCTGCACGGTCGGGTTGATCAATCCCGTGCCCTGCATGGCGTCGGCGGCCTCGGTCTGGGTGACCCCGGGGGCCGCGATCGTCCACTCGGTGCCGCCCTTGAATTCGATGCCGAGATTCAGCCCGCCCCGCAGGACGATGGAGATGATCCCGAGGGCGATGATGAGGGTGGAGACGGTGAACCAGATCTTCCGCTTGCCCACGAAGTCGAACCGGGTCTCGCCGCGGTAGAGGCGGGCGATCGGGCCGTGGCCCTTGCGGGGCTTGGCCAGGAGCGAGCGCGCCGCGTCGTCGAGGCTGACCAGCTCCTCCTCGTCGAGGCTCGCCCGTGTCCACGCTCTCTTCGAGCCGCTCGACGTCCTCCTCGCTGACGTCGTCGAGGGCGCTGCCGTCCTCGTCCGTGCCCGTCGCGACCCGAGCCCTTCGAATCGCTCACGAGCCACCCCCTGCGCCGGCGCCGACGGGCACCTGGCGCCTGCGGCCCGGCGCCGAGCCCGGTGGCGATGCTGAAGGCGCCCGAGCCCTGCAGGCTGGAGCTCTGGCCGAGCAGGATGACCAGCGGCCGTGTGTAGAACCAGGTCACGGCCATGTCCATGATGGTCGAGAGCCCGAGGAAGAACGCGAAGCCCTTCACGTTCCCGACGGCCACGAAGTAGAGGACGATGGCGGCCAGCAGCGACACGAAGTCGGCGGCCCAGACCGTCCTCCAGGCGCTCTTGAAGCCGCGGTCGACCGACGTGCGCACCGAACGGCCCGATCTGGTCTCGTCCTTCAACCGCTCGAAATAGACGATGTACGAGTCCACGGTGATGCCGATGGAGACGATGAGGCCCGTGATGCCGGCCAGGTCGAAGCTCGGCGCGACCGAGGTGTGCCCGAGCGCCGAGATGATGGCCCACAGCAGCATGGCGGTGAGCACGAGGCCCGAGATCACGACCAGGCCCAGTGCCCGGTAGTAGAGCAGCACGTAGAGCAGCACGAGGAGCGAGGCCCACGATGCCGGCGCCGAGGCCGGCCACGAGCGCCGAGTGGCCCAGGGTGGCCGAGACCGTCTCGGACGTGGCGGCCTTCAGGCTGACCGGCAGGGCGCCGAAGTTCATGGCCTGGGCCAGGTTCTGGGCGTCCGACTGGGTCAGGTTCCCCGAGATCTCGCCCTGGCCGTTGAAGGAGCTGAAGGCGGTCTGGGTGGGCTGAATGATGGGCGCCGAGTACACGACGCCGTCGAGCTCAATGCCGAGCAGCTGGTGGAAGTTCTCCTGCGCCACCCGGTCCCACAGAGCCGAGCCGGCGGCACCGGCGAGGGTGTAGTTGACGACCCACTGGCCGGTCTGGTTCTGCGTGGCCTGCGCGCTGGAGATGGAGTGGCCCGTCATCTGGCTGGGGCCGAGGACGTAGCGCTCCCCGCCCTGGCCGGCGCCGCTGGCGGCGAGGCCGGGCAGCAGGACGGTGCTGGTCACGTAGCCGGGCTTCTGCACGGCGGTGGACGGGTAGGCGATGTACTGCTGGTCGGGCGGGACGTTGTTGGAGTGGTAGCCCTGCGGGGAGCTGTCCGGTGTCACCCCGAGGTTGGCCTGCGTCAGGGCGTTCGACGGCGTGCAGGTCGGGATCGTCTGGATCCCCCGCGTCGGGACCGCGGTCTTCTTGGCGCTCTTCGGGACCCCCTGGGGGTAGGCGAAGCACTGCACGGGCCGGAAGTACATGCGGGCCGTCTGCCCGATCTGGTTCAGCACCTGCTGGGCATCGGTGACGCCGGGGATGGAGACCGAGATCTGGTTCTTCCCGGTCGTCTGCACCTGCGCCCCCGACACGCCGAGCCCGTTGACGCGCAGGTTCAAGATGTTGACCGTCTCGTCGAGGTCGGCCTGCGTCACGTGCTGGCCCTCGGCCGTGTAGACGACCGCGACGCCTCCGGCGAGGTCCAGCCCGAGACGGGGCGACCACTTGGCGGCGAACACGGCCGCGAAGGAGGCGACCGAGATCGCCACCACCACCAGCACGCTGATGAGGAGGTTCCGCTTGTGGCGCCGCTGGGCCCTGCCCCCCGACTTGGGGCTCACCCCTCTTCAGCCTCCCCGCCGTGCTCTCGGCTGCGTGGTGCGGCGTCGCCGCCGACGTCGTCGATGTCTGTCTCGTCGCTCACGTGCTCGTCGTGGGGGGTGACGTCGGACACGACGTCCTCCACCGGTGCGTCGTCGACGCGCACGTCCGCGATCGGGTCGATCTTGCGGGCGATGGCCTGGCGCACGAACACGATCCTCGTCGGCTGGGGGCCGTCGAGGTTGCCGTCGTCACCGAGCGCGCCGGTCAGGAGCGTGTAGCGGTCGCCGTGGATCTCGAGGATGGTCCCGACGACGCCGCCGACCGTCTGCACCTCGTCCCCCAGCTCGTAGCCCGAGCCCTGGGCCTCCCGCGCCGCCTTGGCCTTGCGCTGCTGCGGCTTGATGAAGAAGAAGTAGCCGAGAAGCCCGATCGCGATGAGCGGGATGAAGGTCACCAGCGGGTTGGAACTGGATTTGGTGGCGGCGAGAACCGAGTGGGCCAGCGCCAGGGTTGGTGTCATGAGGGGATCCTTGAACCTGAATGGGTGCGGAGTGCCACCCTACTGCCTGGTTTCGGGCCGTCTCTGGCACCTCGCGACCCGGCGCAGGGGATCTCCGGCTCCGGGACGTGGTCCGGGTCCGGGCTCGTCCTGGGTGGTGGCGGCCCAGCCCCGGAGTGGGAGCCCCGTGGGAGGCGGTCGGCGCAGGGCTGGTGCAGTCGCAGGAGACCCCTCGCCTCCCGGCGGGGATAACGAGCCAATTCGGCCCGTATGGCGGGACAAAAATTGCGCAACCGAACTGCAACCCAAAGTGGCCCTGGTTGCGACGACGGGTGTGCAGAGTACGGCCCATCAGTACAGCAACCTCACGGTGATGGTCGTTCGGAGGGGGGCGACCAACACGAGAGTCCCACGAAGGGGAGGGACTCTCGGTTCGGGGGAACACCGAGAGGGGAAGAAGCAACGAAGTGGTGCGCCGGCCCTGGCCGCCGTCAGTCGGAGGAATCCGGGGGGAACTGACGGCCCGGGCCGGCGCACCTTTCGTTTTGTACTGCTCTCGCTCGAATCGGCCCCGATGCTCGCCGCGACCACGGCTCCGGTCGTCCTCGCGTGCTCGCATCTCCAGCCGGTCGATCGAGTCGACGCACTCCCCGTCTCCGGTCGGTCGATCCGCTCCGACTCGGGGCATGCGAGCCGAACGGCGTGCACCCCAGCACGGGTCCAGCGGGCGCTCAAAATGGGGGGGCCGGACGCCCCCCGCTTCCCATTTGGCCATCTGGGCGGAAATTCCCTTCCTGATCAGCAGGTTCGTAATCCGACTCGAGTTGCCTTATTCACTCGTTTTCGCTGTTTCCCCAGTACAGTTGCAACCTGATGCGAGACGGTCACATCTCCGTGTTGGTCATCGAGGACGAGTCGGACATCCGCCAACTCCTGAGGACCATGCTCGAGCGGGAAGGTTTCGCGGTCGCAGAGGCGACCGAGGGCCGCGATGGGGTGCGCCAGTTCCACCAGAGCCACCCCGACATCGTCATCCTCGATGTCGGCCTCCCGGACCTGGACGGCTGGCAGGTCCTGGAGCGGATCCGGGACATGAGCGACATCCCCGTTCTCATGTTGACGGCTCTCGGAACCGAGAGGGACAAGGTGCGGGGGCTGAACGCCGGGGCCGACGATTACCTGACCAAACCGTTCAGCCGGATGGAGCTGATGGCCCGCCTCCAGGCCATCAGCCGGCGCCAGACGTCGAGGGCCGATCCCGTCACCACCTTCGACGACGGCACCCTCCACATCGACTTCGCCCACCAGGAGGTGAGCATCGACGGCAGCGCCGTGGTGCTGACCCCGACCGAGTACCGCCTCCTGGCCACCCTGGCCCGCCACCAGGGCCAGGTCCTCTCCTCCGACCAGCTCATCGAGCTGGCCTGGGACGACCCCAGCGGGTTGGCCCCCTCGCGCGTCAAGTACGCGGTGTTGCGGCTCCGGCGCAAGCTGGGCTGGGACGACGGGGACGACACTCCCATTGAGACGGTGCGGGGCTTCGGCTACCGCTACCGCGCTCGGAGCCGGTGAGCGAGACCCTCCAGACCCGATCTGACCCTGCTGGGCGTCGCGAACCGCAGATGCCCGGGACTGCACTGCCCATCGGCTTCTCCGGCTCCAACCGGGTGCGGCTCCCGGTCTTCGCGCTGGTGGCCGTCGGCACGGTCCTGATCGCGGTCGTCCCGTTCCCCCACGACGCCCGCCGCGAAATCTCCGTCGCCGGCGTGCTGTTCTTCGCCCTCGTCGCCGCCGCCTTCATCATGCCGTGGGAGCGCCTCCCCGAATGGGCCTGGCTCATCATCCCGGTCGGCTACATCGCGGTCATCGCCATCATCCGCGACGCCCAGGGCGGGACCCACTCCGGCCTGGTCGTGGTGTACCTGCTGCCGATCGTGTGGCTCTCGCTCTACGGGCGCCGCCTGCACCTGCTGGTCGGGCTCTTCTTCTTGGACCTGGCCCTGCTCATCCCCGTGCTCCTCCTCGGCGCGCCCAAGTACCCGACCATCGAGTGGCGGGAGGTCGCCGTCATGGCCACCGTCACGACCCTGGTGGCATCGACCGTCTACACGATGGTGTCGCGCGACAGGGCCTACCTCGGCGACCTGGTCCGCCAGTCGCGGATCGCCCGGCGCAACGCCCGCGAGGCCGACTTTGCCCGCGACCGCCTCGAGACCCTCCTCCGGGCGGCCACGGGAAGCGCCATCATGGGGGTCGACCCCGCCGGCACCGTCACCTTCTTCTCGGCCGGCGCCGAGCAGATGCTCGGCTACCGGGCCGCCGAGGTGGTGGGCATCCGCTCCATCGCGGACTTCATCGACCCGGCCCAGATCGACGAGCGGCGCCAGACGATCGACTCCATGCGGACCGCGCTCGACCCCATTGACGCCGAGACGGCGGCCGAGGTCCCCTGGACGGCCACCCGCAAGGACGGCGCGCAGCGCCGCTGCGTCGTGCGGGTCAGGGCGCTCCCCGTCCCCATGCCCGACCCGTCCCTCGACGAGGACTGGGACGACGCCGACGGCCCGGAAGCCGCCGACGCGGCAGCCGAGCCGATGGGGCCCCGTCCCTCAACGGCGCCCTGGCCCCGGCCACCGGGGGCTACGTGGTCGTCGCCATCGACGTGACCGAGCGCGAGGAGCTGGCCGCCGACCGCGAGCGGCTCTTCGCCATCCAGAAGGAGGTCACGCAGTCGCTCATTGAGCAGAACAACCGGCTGCGCGAGCTGACCCAGATGAAGGACGACGTCGTGGCGACCGTGTCCCACGAGCTGCGCACGCCGATCACCTCCATCAGGGGCTTCATCGAGCTCCTGTTGGATGCCTCCTCCGACCTGACCGAGAGCCAGATGCGCATGCTCCAGACCATTGAGCGCAACGCCGAGCAGCTCCAGCGCGTCGCCGAGGACCTCCTCGCCGACCCCGGCGCCGGCCGCGGCCTGCGGGTCGCCTTCTTGGAGCTGGACCTCAACCACCTGGCCGAGGAGGCGGTCCACGCCATCCAGACGTCGGCCACCGTCAATGGCATCGTGCTCACGATCGAACCGGGAGCAGAGGTCCCGATCTTCGGCGACCCGACCCGCCTGCACCAGCTCCTGGGCAACCTCTTGTCCAACGCCATCAAGTTCTCCCCCCGTGGCGGCCGCGTCCACGTGATCGTCGACAACGTGGACACCTACGCCCGGGTCCAGGTCCTCGACGAGGGTCCCGGGATCCCCGAGGGCGAGCGGGACCAGCTCTTCGAGCGCTTCTACCGCCTCGCCTCCTCGACCGAGATGGGCGTGCCGGGGACCGGCCTCGGCCTGGCCATCGCCAAGTCGGTCGCCGAGGCCCACGAGGGCTTCGTCGACATCGTCGACACACCGGGCTGGTCGACCACGTTCCGGGTCTTCCTGCCCATGCGCACCTCGGTCGTCGCGACCAAGGCCTGACCGCCCCTCAGGCGGGCTCGATCTTCACCCCGACGGGCTCGAGGCCCCGTCCGTGAGCCTCACTCGTCGGCTGGAAGTGTCCTTGGGCTTCGCCCCATGCCGGTAGACCCAGGACCTACACGTTCCTGCTCCTGCCAGTCGGGTGACCGGGGAGCCCCCTGGGGATCCGTCAAAGAAATCTTGTCGGTACGGTCGATTTGGGTACGGGCCGTTCGTATAGAGCGTGACAGCCCGGCACGAGGTCTGGCTGGCGACCGATGGAGGGCAGGAAAATGAAGATTGTCGTGACAGAGTTCGTGTCGCTCGACGGCGTCATCGAAGAGCCCAGATGGACATTCGAGTTCGACCGGGCCGCGGAGGGTGACAAGTTCAAGTACGACGAACTGTTCGAGGCCGAGGCGCTCCTGCTCGGACGCGTCACCTACCAGGGGTTCGCCGACGCCTGGCCCAACATGGGCCACGACGACTTCGGGCAGCGCATGAACACCATCGAGAAGTACGTCGTGTCATCCTCCCTCGCCGACGAGGACGCAACGTGGGGCAAGACCTCCGTGCTGCGGGGCGACGTGGTGGCCGAGGTCACCCGGCTCAAGGACCAGCCCGGTGGAAACCTGCTCGTCGAGGGCAGCGCGGAGCTGGTGCAGACCCTGGTGGCCCACGACCTGGTGGACGAGTACCGCCTCATGATCTTCCCGATCGTCCTCGGTGCGGGCAAGCGGATGTTCCCGTCGGTCATGCCGCACTCGTCGACCCTGGCGATCACCAACTCGCAGGTGGTCGGTTCGGGCGTGGTGCTCTTGAACCTCTCGGCGCACGCCGAACCCGCTCGGTAGCCCGACAACTCTCGAGACCAAGGAGGTCGCACCATGTCGAAATCCGTGCTCTACATGTCGATGTCGCTCGACGGCTACATCGCTGGGCCCAACGACGAACCGGGCAACCCCGGCGGCGACGGCTTCATGCGGCTGCACGAGTGGTTCGGGTTTGCCTCGGAACCGGGACCGACCGAGGAGTCGATCGATTCGTCGGGGACCGCCCAACGTTTTCTGGACGAAATCAACGCGACCGGCGCGGTCCTCTCCGGTCGCAACACCGTGGAGCAGGCCGATCACTGGGGCGGCGATCACCACGGCGGCGTCCCGATCTTCGTACCGAGCCACCGACCCCCGGGACCGTCGGTCGCCGGGTACCCGTTGGTGACCTATGTCGCAGGTGGGATCGCTGACGCCATGGCGCAGGCCAAGGCCGCCGCAGGCGACCGCAACGTCCTCGTGCATGGCGCGTACACGGCACAGGCCGCGCTCGAGGCAGGCGTGCTCGACGAGCTCCAGATCCACCAGATCCCTGTGCTCTTCGGCAGCGGCCGCCGCCTGTTCGAAGGGTTGCCGGCGAGAGTCGAGTTGGAGGTCCTCCGAGTGATCGACACGCCGGCGGCCACGCACATCCGCTACCGCGTGCTCCGCTAGCGGCGCGGTAGGCGGCGGATCTGCGCTCGCTTTCGGCAGATCTAAGCCGTGGCACCCACTTCGTAGACGGTGCTGGACATCAGCTCGGGTCCACCCGGTGGGGGCTTGAGAGCCGACATGGCGGCTTCTGCGTGCTCCTCAGTGTCGAATACCACGACACCTATTCCGGAGTTATCCGAAGACCGCATCCATATGCCGCTCTGAAACCCAGCCTGTGCCTTGGCGGTCGGAATGACCATCTCCTTCAACATCCGTTCTCCTTCCCCAGGAGTTTCCTCTTGAAGAAGCTTTACCTGTAGTACGACGGCATGCGCCATATGACTCATCTCCTATCCCCCCGCTCGCACCGTACACCCATACCTCGATTCGAAGACGGGTGGCGGAGCGACGAACGAGATACTTGGGCCGCGTTCGTCGGTGTGGACCGAGGTCGACTCCGAACAACCATCACCTCATTAGTGATGATCCCGCCTGAGTCGAAGCCCTTCGGGAACCATTGTGACGAGATCTGCGTGTCTCGCGAAGCGTCCAGTTGCAATTGCCACCCGCGTCGGGGTGAAATGTCCCGTCACCGTGAGACCCCGCTTCGCCAGCGGACGGTTGGGGGTGACCGGCTCCAACCCTGCGTACTGCCGGGTTGGGCCGCGGAAGCGGCCACCTCGGATCGCTCAAGCGATCAACCGGCGACCAGGAGGCGACGGCGTCTCGATGAACGCACGCCAGTTCGGACCGAGCGCTGCCGGACATCGAGTCCCGAGCGGTAGCGAAGGTCCAGAGCCGCTAAAGGCTTCCGAGCAAACTCCCGATTCCTTTGGGGACTGATCAGACTCCATCCCGGGCGGGACAGGAAGGAGGGAACAGGGTGGCGGACGTCCCCCCATGTGGGGGGTGCTCGCCGCCCATTTAAGTTGCATACTGAATGCAACGAGCGTTTGAAGAGGCACGGCGGCGATCTTCGGAGAGTCGCCCAGGGCTTCGACGTGGTCCACGCGATTCACGCGGCGCCGGAACGAACACCAGGCGGGGTGTCGGCTATGCCACACAGCAACATCAGACAACGATTCATTGACTTCGGTGAGCTCGAGGTCTGGTTCGCGAGAGTGCGCCGGCCCTCCGGTCCGGTCATGAAAGCCGAGCGCCAATTCGAAGACCTCGTCTGGTCCGACGATGTCGAGGCTCCTCGCCTGGTGGCCTACGACGACCTGGCCAGCGCCGCCCGCCGGGGGCTCCATTGGATCGAGGTCAACCCCTGTCCAGACGAAACCATCGGCCTCCATTTCACTGGACAGATGGCGGCCTACGGCGACCTTGCCCACACCGTGCGTTCGGCAATCACCACCCACGGTGACGGTGACGTCATGGTTGGTCGACTGACCGCGCTACGTGAGGAGATCGATCTGCATGCAGAAATGATCGACCAAATGGAGCCATAGGCGACCAAATCAGTCTTCGGGAAGAGCAGCGAAGTCTCGCTTGGCCTTCCTGTACCAACCCATTCCGGCAATGGGATGCCTCCATCGCCCCTTCATCTCCTTCAGATGCCTCTTGGTGCGCATCATCGCCGCCGGCGACCACCTCCTTGAGATGGCTGTCCTGGGCCTTTATGACTTGGTCAGCGGTCTCTCCGTGATGCGCGACATCGCACGGTCCCCCCAGTTGCTTACACGTCATCGTCTTCACGCGGCTCCCTTTCCCTTCCTCAGGACGCGACGCGATGGACCAGCAGACACGAGTCCACTCCGAAACGACGCTGCAGACGTTGCTCCTTTGGCCCAAAGTGCTGTGATGCCTCGGCCAGTGGGATGACCTGAGGTTGGTCGACGTCGTACGTGTCACCCTGAATGCGCACCCGTGCAGAGCCCGCGGCGAGCACGTTCTGGAGCCAGTCCGTGCGGGGTCCATACGGGAGCACGATGAGAAACCCGTCGTCGTGCTGCACCGCCACGACAGGCGTCTCATAGGAGCGGCCGGTCGTCCGACCGAGGTGGCTGACGACCGACGCCGAGGCGCCCTCGGTGCCCGCCGATCTCATTGCGAGAGGCCGCATGACCTGGGTCGCCCTGCGCCCGGCGTTGAGGACGGCGTCAGATCGCCTTCGCATCCCAACGAGGAAGACGACCCCCAAGACAACCAGCCCGAGTACGGACAAGCCAAAGATGGATCTGAGCACACGACGCATGACAACCTCGCTTCAACGCTGGTTTCGTCCAAAGCCCTCGAGCACGAGCGACAGTGCTCGGGACAAAGGTCTGATTGGCCTCAAGTCGAGTTAACCACCAGATGAGCGGATGGACCAGTAGTTGGCCCCCTCGGACGTCAGATACCGAGCGACGCGGCGCGCAATTGGGCGGCGAGCGCTGCGTCGCCGCTGATCTCGACCCGAGCCGCCCCTTGGCGACCCGCACCGAACATGGTGAGCTCGCCCGGGTCGCCGGCGACGGTGAGGCGCGGCCCGGTACCGCGCTCCTTGTCGGCCCGCCCCGGCGAGGTGATCACGATCGTCGCCGGAACCTTCTTCGCCATCCCGCCGGGACCGACCGCGCCCAGAGGGCATCGGCCATCTCCGGGGAGATCGGCCGGGGTTCCCAGCCGTCCTCGGCACGCCGCACGTCCTCGACGTGGATGAAGTACTCGACGGTGTTCATCGGCCCATCGAAGGGGCGGAGCAGCAACGGAGGCCCTTGCCGCACCGTGTCGACGAGCTTCTCCCACGGCGTGCGATCCCGCACGGCGCGCCGGACCTTGTCCGTGTAGCCGGCCAGCGGGGGCCAGACGAGTCCGGGCCCGGTGTCGGGTCGCCGCTCACGGACGACCAGGTGCGCTGCCAGGTCGGCGGTGCGCCACCCCTCGCACAACGTGGGTGCGTCGGGACCGCGCTCGACCAAGAGGTCGCAGAGGGTGATGCGCTCCTCCTGGGCGAGACTCACTGCCGGCATGCTCGCAGTCTAAGGAATGGGTCGGTTGGCGGGCGTACATTCCAACCTTGGCCGCCCAGGCATCGCCGAACCCGCCTGAACCACCGGCGAGCGTTCAGTTGCCTCAAAAGGGAATCGGGTCTGGGAAGTATTCTTTGATCAGGTCGCCGTAGTCCTCGATGCGGGTCTTCGGGACGCGGAACATTGATTTGGTGGCGTTGTCGTAGTGGGCAAAGACTGAACGGTAGTCGCGAGCGTATCGCCGATCTCGATCATCCATTAAGTGTTCGCAGACGTCGAAATTCAAGCTGTGGTACCGAATGAGCCAGGATACGTGATCGGGTAAGTAATCCTTTAACCGGGAATACCCGATTTCGTCGTGATTCCATTGCAAGATGCACTGGTCCAGACCGATGCCCTCGTCGAAGTCGCCGATGGGATCAAGCCCTCCGCCCACATTGGCTTGATCCTCGCCCGCGACCAAAACCACTTTTCCGAGGTCGTGGACCAGGCCCACGATGAGAAAATCGTGGTCCTCGATACCGTCTGCGGTCATCCCCTCAACCACCTGGAGGGCATGCGTGAGCTGACTGACGCATGCCAATGCGGGATCTTGTTCATCGATACACAATGCAAGTTGTGCGAGGAGGTCGGACACATGGCGACAGCCGAACATGGGTTCTCGGTACTTCTCGTTGAGGGCTTGCACGTCGCTTCTCGTTTGGACATTTCGACGTGCGAGGATGGAAAGCAAATTCTCGATAAAGGGCCAGCGTTTGCAGGCTCAACGTACGCGGCGCAGCTCGAATCCGGCTCTACGCAACGTGTGGACGGTGGCCTTCTTCATGCGCCGCCGGATGGCTTAGCACTTGTGCATCGGCTCTAGTCCCTGCAGCTCGTGTGACAGGGTCATGACATTCACGCCCATTGAGATCCCACGCTGAGTCCCCGATCCAAATCGTATCCACCATGGGCATGCTGGTCCATCGGCGGGTAGTCTCCGTTGTTCCTGCTCGGCGGGCACCTCAGCTCGCCGTTCGCGACATCCTTTGAGGCTCAAGTTAGCGCTCGACAGCCTCAACATCCTGTGATCTACGGAACCTCAGCACGAGCCAATCTCAGGAAAGAGGGACACTGCTGGCTTTCAGCTCTCCGATGCGTCATGGAATGCCGGGGAATAGCAAACGGCGACGAGCAGGCCTTCTGGGCTCATGAGGCGGGCGGTGATCTGGCCCCATGGCTCGGTCCGAGCCTCGTGAATAAGCCGGTAGCCCTTGGCTGTCAGCTCGGCGGCTGCGTCTGCGACGTCGAGGACCTCGAACTCGATCGAGGCTTGGGGTACGGGGATCCCGCTCGGCCATTCGGTGGTACCGAAACACGCAGTTGCCGCGGCCGAGAGGGGCCACAGACCGAAGTGCTTTACCCCGTCGAGCTTGTGGGTGAAGACGTAGTCGCCATCCTGACCTTCGAACGTGAGGTCCAAGCCGTCGCGGTAAAACGATTGCGAGGCTTCGCGCGTCTCGCACGATCGGGGCGACGCTGGTTACGAATTGGACGTCCATGTTCCACCTCCAACACTCATGAGCCGCAGGGGCCGAGGTGGCCTATACCCGGAAACGCCCGAGCATGCTCCCGTCATGGCTCCACGTCCGAGCCGGCCCGGTGCGCCGCTCAAGAACTGTCACGAATGGCTTGATTTTCGACTGGTAATCTGGCGGCTAGTCACGGCGGTGCAGTCGCGAGAAGGGGCCTCCGGGCCCCTTCTGCGCGTCACGGTCTGACCGTCGATTCCGTCCGCCCGGTTCGCTCCCGGCTCGGGACGGCGATGGCGTTGCTCCCCCGGCTCCCCTACGCGGCCAGGAAGCCGCCGGACTGGTGCGCCCACAGGCGTCCGTAGACGCCGGCGCTCCCGGCCGACAGCAGCTCGGCATGCGTGCCCTGCTCGACCACGCGGCCGTGGTCGAGCACCACGATCCGGTCCAGCTGGGCGATGGTGGCCAACCGGTGCGCCACGACCAGCGCGGTGGTCCCCTCCATCAGGTTCCACAGCGCCTCCTGGACGAGCGACTCGGACTCCGAGTCCAGCGCGGAGGTCGCCTCGTCGAGCACCAGGACGTGCGCGCCCTTGGCCATGGCCTGGGCGATGGCCACCCGTTGGCGCTGGCCGCCGGAGAGCTTGAGCCCGCGCTCGCCCACGACGGTCTGGTAGCCGTCGGGAAGGCGCTGCACGAACTCGTCCACGTAGGCGGCCTGGCCAACCGCGCGCACGAGGTCCATGTCGACCCCGCCCGGCTTCTCCAGCCCGTAGCAGATGTTCTCCGCGATGGTCCGGTGCAGCATCTGGGGGTCCTGGGGCACGTAGGCGATGTGCCGGCGCAGCGAGTGCTGCGTCACGCAGGCGATGTCCTGGCCGTCGATGGCGATGACCCCGTCGTCGCGGTCCGCGAAGCGCAGCAGCAGCTTGGTCAGCGTCGTCTTGCCCGACCCCGAGGGCCCGACGAGCCCGACGTGCTCGCCCGGCGCAATGCGCAGGTCCAGCCCCTCGAACAGGGGAGCACCGTCGCGGTAGGAGAAGCGCAGGTCCCGGAACTCGACCAGGCCACGCGGCACCATCAGCTCGGGCGCGCCGGGCACGTCGACGATCTCGGGCAAGGTGGCGGCGATGCCGGCGAACTTGGCGCAGCGGCCGATGGCGCCGCGACATCAGGCGGATGAACTCGAAGGACTCCTCCAGGCTGGTGCCGACGAAGGTGGCGTAGAAGAGGATCAGGTAGACCACGCCGGCCGCGGCGACATGGTGCAGCGCGAGGACCACGCCGACCGCGACGGCGGCCCAGTTGAAGAAGGCCATGGCGGACTCCATCTGCAGCCTCGTCGAGGTGAAGACGCGGCGCGCCCGCAGGTCGGCGGTCAGCGAGTCGCCGACCAGCGCGCCGACGTGCAACTTCTCGCGCCCCTCGGCCGCCTGCGAGCGCACCGTGGTCAGGTTGGCGATGGTGTCCGCGATGACGCCCGTGGCCCGCGAGTGCGAGTCGGAGAATTCCTTCTCGGCCGCGACGACCGCGCCCATGCGGTGGTGCAGCACGGCACCGAACACGGCCACGAGGGCGGCCATGACCAGGGCCACCGGCCAGGCCACGATCCCGAGCACGACGATGGCGCCGAGCGTGGTGACGCCGATGCGCAGGATGCCCCACACCATGGCGTCGATCAGCTCGACGAAGGCCCAGGTCGATGTCTCGAGCGTGGCGATGACCTCGCCCGACGGGCGGTCGGTGTGCCAGCCGTGGCTGAGCCCGATCAGATGGTCGTAGCCGTTCGTGATGGCGCGACCGAAGGAGCGCAGCGTGGCGCCCCAGTTGAGCCAGCCGCCGAGGCGGCCGAACACGGTGGCGGCCACCAGCACGACGGCGTAGGCGATGATCAGCGGAGCGAAGCTGTTCCACTCGTTCTCGTGCGCGCCCGTGTCGGCGATCCGCGCCAACAGGGCGGCGAAGATCAACGGCGCCGCGACGGCGTTGGCCAGCGTGCCGGCCACGATGGCGGCGGCGCTGCCGGCGAAGGCGGCGCGGTCGGGCCGCATCTGACGCCAGCAGTAGTCCAGCGTCGCTCTGTTCGAGGCATTCGGGAAGAGGGTGTGCTCACCCATGGGAATCTCCTGGTCGGAGGGTCAAATCGGATTGTGGAAGAGGCGCAGCGGTGGTGCGCGGTGAGGATCGGGTCGCTGCCGGGCGGCGAGGTGGGCCGCGAGGCCCTACGGAGCGCTCAGCGAGAGCCGGGCTGCCGGGCCGGCGTCAGTGGCCGGTCGGGCAGAGGGCGGGCCCGGCAAGCCGGAACCTCCCTCCGGCCACCCAGAAAACGGGCGGCAGGACCACGAGGGCGCGCGCGACCAGCGTGCTGTGTGTCGTCATACCGGCCATCTGGTCACCTCGCTTCTCTCTCGTGGTGCTCTCCCAAAACGGTAGCGCACCAGATCGAAGGCGGTCGAACAATTCCGCCCGGAGCCCGCCCGACGTGGGCGCCGCGGCCCCACAGCGGCACCTCGCGAGCCAGCTCAGAACAGCGGCGGGGTGTTGGCGCCGGGTGGCCCGCTCGGCGGGCCCTCGTAACCGAGATGGACCCAGGCGCGCTGCGTCGCGACCCGGCCGCGCGCCGTGCGCTGGATGAGCCCGCTCTGCACGAGGTAGGGCTCGTAGGCGTCCTCGATCGTGTCCGTCTCCTCGCCGACGCACTGCGCCAGCGTCGTCAGACCGACCGGCTGGCCCTCGAAGCGGGTGCAGAGCGTGGAGAGGATCGCCCGGTCCACCTTGTCGAGTCCGAGCTCGTCCACCCCGAAGAGCTCGAGCCCCTCGCTGGCCGTCGCGCCGTCGATGAAGCCCTCGCCGCGCACCTCGGCGAAGTCGCGCACGCGCCGCAGCAGCCGGTTGGCGACCCGCGGCGTCCCCCGGGAGCGTTCCGAGATCCGCTTCGCACCCTTCGGCGTCCATTCGCACCTTGAGGATCCGGGCCGACCGCTCCACGATGGCGCGCAGGTCGGCGGGCTCGTAGAGGTCGAGCCGGCCCACGAAGCCGAAGCGGTCCCGTAGCGGCCCCGACACGAGGCCGGTGCGCGTCGTCGCGCCCACCAGCGTGAACTTGGGCAGCTCCAGGCGGATGGAGCGGGCCGTCGGGCCCTTGCCGATGAGGATGTCGAGCTTGCCGTCCTCCATCGCCGAATAGAGCATCTCCTCGACGGAGCTGTGCAGGCGATGGATCTCGTCGATGAAGAGGACGTCGCCGTCCTGGAGGTCGGTCAGCAGCGCGGCGAGGTCGCCCGCCCGAGTCAGGACGGGACCGGCCGTGATGCGCAGGCCGGCCGCCATCTCGGCGGCGACGATGCCGGCCAGCGAGGTCTTGCCCAGACCGGGGGGGCCGGCGAAGAGGATGTGGTCGACCGCCTGGCGGCGCTGCCGGGCCGCCTGCAGCACGATGCCGAGATGCTCGACCAGCTGCGACTGACCGACGAACTCCTCGAGCGTCCGGGGCCGGAGCCCGACCTCCTCGAGCTCCTCGTCCGGGTCGGTCGCCACCGGGTCCACGACCCTCGGCGCCATCCCGTCGACCGCATCGTCAGTGCCGCCCGGAACTCCCGTGTCGCGCCCTTCCACGCCGTCGGCGTCGACGGCCAGGACCTCCCGACGGGCCCTGGGGCTCACCGGCTGGCCAGCTCGCGCAGCGCGAGGCGGAGCATCTCTTCCACGCCGACATCGTCGCGTAGGCCGTCCAGCGCGCCGCGGATCTCCTCGGGCCCGTACCCGAGCTCGCTCAGTGCGGCGCGGGCCTCCGAGCGCGACGTCCGGGTGGCCCGCTGTCCCGAATCCGCGCCGTTCAGGCTCACGCCGGCATGGTCCAAGCGAGAGGTCGGGCAGGTCCAGCCGGCTCTTCAGCTCAATCAGCAGCCGCGCCGCCGTCTTGCGACCCACGCCGGGCACGGCGCACAGCGTGTCGAGATCGTCCTCGAGCACCGCGGTCGACAGCGCCGCTGGCGACAGGACCGCCATGATGGAGAGCGCCAACGCGGGGCCGACGCCGTGCGAGCCCAGGAGCACCTCGAAGCAGCGGCGCTCGTCGTCGTGCACGAACCCGTAGAGGACGATGGCGTCCTCGCGGACGTGGGTGTGCACGAACAGCTGGGCCTCGGGAGCACTGCCGTTCCCGTTCCCATTCCCGCCCGTCATCAGCGCGGCCGCCGTCGCCGGCGTGACGGTCACGCGGTAGCCGACGCCGGCCACGTCGACGATTACTTCGCAGTCGCCCGTGCGCAGCACGACGGGCCCTCGCAACAGTCCGATCACAGCTCGCTCCTCATGTCTCGCTTCCTCCTCTGACGAGCGCCTCTCGACCTCGCTCGCGCCCCCGACCCGCCACGCCACCGCCCTTTTCCTGACCGGCCAGCGCGGCGTCGACGGCACGCTGCAGCGGCACCGTGGTCAGGTGGCAGACGGCCAGCGCCAGGGCGTCGGCGACGTCGGGCGGCCCCTCGATGGCCGGCAGGCCCAGCACCTGGGCCACCATCCGCTGCACCTGCTCCTTGGTGGCCGCCCCGTAGCCAACGAGGCCCTGCTTGACCTCGTTGGAGGTGTACTGGGCGATCTCGCATCCGGCCGCCGCCGCGGCGACCAGGGCCAGCCCGCTCGCCTGCCCCACCGACATGGCAGTCCGGGCGTTGACCTGGAAGAAGACTCGCTCCACGACGACCACATCGGGACGGAGCTCGCCGAACAGGGCAGACAGCTCCGTGTGCAGGATCAAGAGCCGGTCGGCCAGCGCCAACGCGGGGTCGGTCTCGATCACGCCGGCCGAATGGGCACGCAGCGCACTGCCGGCCTCAGCCCGGCTCACCAGGCCGTAGCCGCAGCGGGACAGCCCGGGATCGATACCGCATACGAACATGCGTTCGTAGGTTAGTCGGGGCTGCTACGCAGGGGTGGGACCGATGCGAACGCCGGCCCCGAGCGGAGCGGCGGGCGCCTCAGCCCTCGAAGGCCGCCAGCACCGAATCGGCGATGTCGGCGTTGGAGTGCACCGCCTGGACGTCGTCGTGGTCGTCGATGGCCTCCAGCAGGCGCAACACCCGCTTGGCCTCCGACTCGTCTGGCACCGGCACCAAGGTCGTCGGCTCCAAGGACAGATCGACGGACAGAGGCGTGATCCCGGCCCCGTCCAGAGCCGCCCGTACCGACTCGAGGTCGGCCGGGGCGCACGTCACGACCCACGCAGCACCGTTGCTCGATAGGTCCTCCGCCCCGCCCTCCATGGCGATCTCCATGACCTTGTCCTCGTCGTTGTCGAGGGACACCGTCACGATGCCCTTACGCTCGAACTGCCACCCCACCGCGCCCGGCTCGGCCATGTTGCCGCCGTTGCGGCTGAAGAGGTTGCGCATCTCCGAGCCGGTGCGGTTGCGGTTGTCCGACAGGGTCTCGACCATGATGGCCACGCCGCCGGGCCCGTAGCCCTCGTAGTTGATGGCCTCGTAGCGCACGCCCTCGAGGTCACCCGTCCCGCGCTTGATGGCCTTCTCAATCGTGTCGAGCGGGACACTGGCCGCCCGGGCCTTCTGGTAGGCGGTCCGCAGCGTGGCGTTCGAGTCGAGGTCCCCTCCCCCGTCGCGCGCCGCCACCTCGACGAGGCGGATGCACTTGGCGAAGACCTTGGCCCGTGCCTTGTCCTGGGCGCCCTTGCGATATTTGGTGGTCGCCCACTTCGAATGACCCGACATTGCGGACTCGATTGTATCGGTGCCGCTCAGCCCCCGGGCTGGGCCAGGACGAGCGGGACGCTGACCTTGCCGGCGATGACCAGGTGGTACGTGCCCCTCGGCGCCAGGGAGGCGACCCTGGCGGGTCGCCCGCCGCCCAGCATCTGATTCCAGCTCCCCGTGGCGGCCAGAGTCTGGTGCGCCCGCAGACGGGGCCCGATGAACAGCGGGCAGAGGATGGCCTCGAACGGCGGGTACACCGCGACGCCGTGTGCGTTGAGGATGTGGAGCGGGAGCGGGCCGCACCGTCCGAGCAAGCCGGTGAGCGAATGGGTCCTGACCACGCCCGACCGTCGAGCCGCAGGCCTGGCCCCGGTTCGTGAGGGTCACCCGGTACGGGACGCGCTCGCCGGGGGAGAACGACTTCTTGGGCACCGTGACGCTGAGCACGATGCTGCCGGCCGGGCAGCTGCCGTAGGGCACCGCGCCCGAGTGGGTGATGGTCGCCGCCGACGCCGCAGCTGACGCTTGGCCCGTGGCACAGCCGAACGTCGTCACGGCCAGACACGGCTGCGGCCGCCGTCAACATCGTCGTGAACCACATCGTCTTGAAGCATGCGGTGCGCACGGGGAAAGACTCCCCCAGAAACGCTCCGCTGGCGCGGTCAGGTCGGGGGTCGGGTCGCCGCCTGGAGGACCGAATCGACGTCGGAGGCCACCTGCTCAATCGCCGCCGCACCGGCGCCGGTCTGCATGGTCGCCATCAGCAGCGAGATGACGATGACGACCATCCCGCTCGCCGTCTCGCCCGGCTCAATATCCCGGCGCACCTCCCCCGCCACCTGCTGGTCGCGGATGAGCTCCGTCACGGTCTTGCGCAGCTGCTGCAGGGCCGGGATCTGCAGGAGCCGCATGGTGAACTCCGGCTCGAGCCCACGGAGGATGCGCCCCGCCAGCGGGTGCTCGTCCATGTGGGCGACCAGGGCCCGCATCATGAGCTGCCCCCACTGGTTCCCCTGCGTGTCGAGCAGGACGAGCGAGACGGCGTCGTCGATGAGGCCCGCCACGTCCTCATCGACGGCCGCCACGAACAGCGCCTCCTTGTTGGCGAAGTACGGGTACGAGGCGGTGGTGGAGAGCCCCGCGTCGCGGCAGACGTCGGCGACCGAGCTGCCGCGGTAGCCCTCTCGGGCGAAGCGCACGACCGCCGCGGCGAGGAGCGCCTGGCGCGTGCGGTCGCCCTTCGAGGGCGTCAGCGGAGTGGGGTCGGGCAGCATGGCGTCCGACATGGGGTCAGGCCGCCGCGACCGCTGCGCCCGATGCGGCCGGCGCAATGTCGCGTCCACGGCGGTCGACGCCGGCGGCGCGCTGCCAACCCTTGGGGATCAAACCGCGCCCGAAGACATCCGCGTCGACGAGCACGTTGAGGAGGGGGCGCAGGGCACGGTGGCGCATGGCCGTGCGCCCGACCGACTGGTTGACGGCCCGCCAGGTCTTCCAGGTCGGGAGGCCGACCGTGCCGTAGACGCCCGGGTGCACAATCGTGTCGAACATGCCGATGGCGATGCGCGAGCCGAGGTAGCGCACCAGGAAGCGCTCGATGCGCCCGGCGGCCGCCCACTGCTCGGGGAAGATGATGCGGGCGAACGCGAGGTGGCGGGCCTCCTCCTGGCGGTGGTACTTGGAGGTGGCCTTGATCATGGGGTCGGTGTCGGGGTGCTCGCTGGCCAGCTTCTGCAGGAGGTCCGGGACCTCCTCGCCGCTGAGGACCAGCAGGCAGAACAGCGACGGCATGGACATGAGGATCGGCAGGAGGATGTGCTGCGCGATGCGCACGACCGGGCCGTCGATCGGGTTCTTGGCCTTGGGCTGCACCTGGGTGAGGAGGCGCACGAAGAGGCGGGAGTGGCGGGTCTCCTCCCCCATCTCGTGGAGCAGGTAGGTCACCCGGGGGTCGGTGAGGTCGGGGCGGGCCACGATCTCGAAGCTGAACCCGGCCATCAGGACCGACTCGAAGCGGATGCCGGTGGCGACGATGGAGGCGAACTCCTCCCGGGCCAGCGTCCGCTTCTGCTCGTCGGTGAGCCGCTCGAAGAGCTCCGGGACGTTGGACAGCGAGATCAGTTCGTCGGGCAGCACCTGCCCGTCGCCCACCTCGCCGGGGACGTCGGTATCGGGCTCCAGGATGCGCTTCAGCGAGGCGGTCGACAGCCGCTCGATCCGCTGGTCGGCCGAACGGGTCGGCGCCGTGTCGGCTGCCGCAGTCCCGGTCGGCGTGGTGGTGGTCGGGGTGTCGGTCTGGGTGTCCATGGTCGTGGCCATACCCATATTCTTCACTATCTAAGCATTTACGTCAAATCCTTATTTCCTTTGATCTCTGAGGAGGGAACGGGCTCCGGTACGGCCCGGGGTCGGACCCGCGGCCGGTCCAGTTTCGCCCGCGCCTGATCCCCCGCGTACGCTCCGGAGGCCATGACGCCCCCCTCCGACGACAGACTCCGGTACCGGCTCCGGGAAGGGGTCCCGCTCCCGCTCCAGGCGGCTGCTGATGATCGGTGGCGTCCTGGCTGCGGGGGCTGCCGCCGGAGCGGCGTACAAGCGCCTGGCGGCCGACTCCACGCCCGCCGACGAGCGCGCCGACGACGGGCGGCACGCGCTGGGCTGGGGCGAGCACATCACGCAGCCCGAGCCGCGAGTCGTCCGGACCCCGGACGGCGCAGAGCTTGCGGTGTGGGACCTCGAGGGCGACGGCCCCGACGCGCCGGTCGTGGTGCTCCCCCACTGCTGGGGCTGCACCCACGAGATCTGGGTGCCGGTGGCGCGCCGGCTGCGCGAGCAAGGTCACCGGGTCGTGCTCTACGACCAGCGCGGCCATGGCGCCAGCACGCGGTGGCACCGCGCCGCTCGCAGTCGAGACCTTGGCGCATGACCTGGCTCACGTCCTCGAGACCCAGGACGTGAGCGACGCCGTGTTGGCCGGCCACTCCATGGGCGGCATGACGATCATGTCGCTGGCGACGTACCGCCCCGACGTCATGAAGGAACGAGCCCGGGCCGCGGTGCTGGTCGCCACATCCGCCCACGACCCTCGGGGGACCCTTCCGCAAGCGGCACGGCTCGCATCCGCCTTCGTCGCCTCCCCGATCGTGACGAGGAGCATGCGCACGGCCAACGGGCATCGATTCGTCCGCGTGGCCTTCGGAGCCGATCCCGTGCGCTCCCACATGGTGCTGACCCGCGACCTCTTCGCCGGCTGTGACCCCTCCGTCCGCGGCGAATGGCTCGCCGCCATGACCGAGATGAACCTGCTGGAGGGCATCGCGGGCATCGACGTGCCCACCACCGTGATGGTCGGGACCCGTGACACCTTGACGGCGCCCGCCCGGGCCCAGGCCATCGCGGCGACCGTTCCCGGGGCGCGGCTGGTCACGCTCGACAACCGGGGGCACATGTTGCCGCTCGAAGATCCCGACGCCGTGACCGACGAGATCGCGCGGGCCGTGAAGGGCTGACAGCGCGCTCGCTCCCGCAGCCGGAGTCGGGCTACGGGAAGACGACGGTCTTGGTGCCGTTCAGCAACACCCGGTCCTCCAGGTGCCAGCGCAGGCCGCGCGCCAGCACGGTGCGCTCGACGTCACGGCCGACCCGGCGCAGCTCGTCGACTGAGTCGCCGTGATCGATGCGGCGCGTGTCCTGTTCGATGATCGGGCCCTCATCCAGCTCGGCCGTCACGTAGTGGCAGGTGGCCCCGATGAGCTTCACGCCACGCTCGAAGGCCTGGTGGTACGGGCGAGCGCCGGCGAAGGAGGGAAGGAACGAGTGGTGGATGTTGATGATGCCCCCGGGTCGGGCGGCGCAGAGGGACGGGGGGAGGATCTGCATGTATCGAGCGAGGACGAGCACGTCGGGACGCTCGACCTCCAGCAGGTGCTGCATCTTCTCGAACGCCGCCTCCTTGTCGGCCGGCTTCGGCCCGACCGGCACGCAGCGGAACGGGACGCCGTACCACTCGACCAGCCCGCGCAGGTCCTCGTGGTTCGAGATCACGCAGGTGATGGCGCACTCGAGCTCCTCGGCCCGCCAGCGGTAGAGGAGGTCGGCGACGCAGTGGTCCTCCTGGCTGGCGAAGATCACGACCCGCTTCGGGACGTCGGTGTCGCTGAGGCGCCACTCCATGTCGAACTCCGCCGCCACCGGCTCGAAGGCGGCGGCCAGTTCCCCGGGCCCGAAGCCGTCCGGCAGACTGTCGGCCACGATCTCGATGCGCAGGAAGAAGCGTCCCGAGTCGAGGTCCCCGTGCTGGGCCGCCTCCAGGACCGAGCCGCCCTGGCCGGCGATCAACCCCGTCACGGCGGCCACGATGCCGACCCGGTCGGGGCAGGTGATGGTCAGGACGTATCGACGCATGCCCTGGCCCGTTCCCCGTCGCCGTCTCCGACGCCAGACTCCGGTCCCCCCGCACATCCGTGCGAACAGCCGGTGCACCCGCCGGTCCGCCGTCAGCTCCGGGTGGAACGACGAGGCCAGCACCGACCCCTGCCGCACCAGCACCGGCACGCTGTCCAGCGTCGCCAGCACCTCGACGTCCTCCCCCACCGACACCACCAGCGGCGCCCGGATGAACACCGCCGGCAGCGGCGGCTCCTCGCCGGCGCCAAACACGACCTCGCTCTCGAAAGACTGCACCTGGCGCCCGTAGCCGTTGCGACGGACGACCGCGTCGACGACGTTGAAGGTGCGCTGGTCGGGGCGCCCGTCGAGCACCTCCCGGGCCACCAGGACGAGACCGGCGCAGGTGCCGAGCAGCGGCAGGCCCGAGCCCGACGGATCCGAGCCGCTCCGCCAGCGCATCGAACAACCCCGTCGACTCCAGCAGCATCGACAACGTCGTGGACTCCCCGCCCGGCAGCACGAGACCGTCGAGGCCCTCGAGATCGGCCGGGCGCTTCACCAGACGGGACGAGCACCCCAGCTCACTCAACGCAGCCAGGTGCTCGCGTACGTCGCCCTGCAGGTCGAGCACGCCGACCAACGGAGCGGGACCAGGAGCGTGGCCCGCTACCACCCCCGGTCGGCGAGATGCTCGCCGAGCTGCGACTCGTCCAGACCCCGCATCGCCTCGCCCAGGCCGCGGGACACCTTGGCCACGTGCTCGGCGTCTTCGTAGTGGGCCGTCGCCTCCACGATGGCCGACGCCATCCGGGCGGGGTCCGACGACTTGAAGATCCCGGACCCCACGAAGACGGCCTCCGCGCCGAGCTGCATCACCAGCGCCGCGTCGGACGGTGTCGCGATGCCACCCGCGCAGAACAGCGGGACCGGCAGCCGTCCCGTTGTGTGGAGCTCCTGCACCAGGCCCACGGGCGCGGACAGCTCCTTCGCCCAGCCGTAGAGCTCGGCCGGGTCGGCCTGGGTGATGGCGCGCAGCGAACCGAGGATGGAGCGCAGATGGCGCACCGCTTCGACGATGTTCCCCGTCCCGGCCTCGCCCTTGGAGCGGATCATGGCCGCCCCCTCCGAGATCCGGCGCAGCGCCTCGCCCAGGTTCGTCGCCCCGCACACGAAGGGCACCGTGAAGGGCCACTTGTCGATGTGGTACGCCTCGTCGGCCGGGGTGAGCACCTCGGACTCGTCGATGAAGTCGACGCCCAGGGTCTGGAGCACCTGCGCCTCGGCGAAGTGCCCGATCCGGGCCTTGGCCATCACCGGGATGGTCACCGCGTCGATGATCCCCTCGACTAGCTGCGGGTCGCTCATGCGCGCCACGCCGCCGTCGCGGCGGATGTCGGCCGGGACCCGCTCGAGGGCCATGACGGAGACGGCACCGGCGTCCTCGGCGATCTTGGCCTGCTCGGCGTTGACCACGTCCATGATGACGCCGCCCCGCAACATGTCCGCCAACCCCCGCTTGACGGTGAAGGTCCCGGTTTCCATTCCTCCAGTCTACGAGGGTGGGCCGCCCCGGCTCACCACTCGCTCAGCGCGGCGGCCCGCACCGATGTGGCGTCCAGATCCCCAGGCACCAGGGCCTCGTCGTGGTGCCCCACCGACGGGTCGATCCACACCCAGCGCGTCCGGCCGAAACGGGACGGGGAGGCAAAGAACGAGCCATCTGCGGGCGGCTGGGCGTTCATCATGGTGCGGAGCGCATCGAGCAGCCCCCTCGGGTAGCGCACGGTCGACGCACCGACGACATCGGCTCGATACTCCCTGTTCGCCCCCACGCAGCGTCGCAACGTCGTCTCGCCGCCGAAGATCGCGGCCAGCGTGATCCCGACGCAGGAGACGCCGTTGTCGCCCCGCTTCACGTGGGCCAGCTCGTGCGCGATCACGCCTTCGAGTTCAATGGGGTCGAACAACTCCAGTAGGCCCGTCGTCACGACGAGGTCGGAGCGGGCGGCGTCGCGCCCGAGGGCGCACGCGTTGGGCACGGCATCCTCGAGCACGTGGAAGGTCGGCATGGAGAGCCCGAAGGTGGCGCAGAGACCCTCGGTGACGTTGGAGAGGCGCGGGTCGTCCTGCTCATCCAGCGGCACGGCGCCGATCCGTCGCAGAGCGATCGCCGGCGCGAGATGCCATGCCGCGTACATCACGCCGGCGCCCACGACGACCAGAGCGATCACGCCCGCGATGATCGAGAGGGCGACCGTGAGAATCGCGAAGACTAGGAGGGCAGGGATGACCGCTGTGTAGGCGCACAACCTGATGGCTCGGCGCCGGTTTGCCGCCACTTCCGCGGGGTAGACCTGCGGGGCGCCGAGGCTGGGCTCGACGTCCAGCGGCGGCGGTGGCGGCGGTGGTGCGAGCGCGACCGGGGCGCGCTGCTGCCCGCCGCGCGACTGCGACTGTGACTGCGAACGAGATCGGTTGCCGCCCTTGCCGCCACGGCTCCCCGAGCGCTGGCCCTGGCTCTGCCCCTTCTTCTGCGCGTTCGATCCCCCGCCGCCACTGCGAGATCCTCCCCCACCCCCACCGCTGTTCCCGCCGCTCGGACGGTTCCGGCTGCGGTTCCTGTTGCGATTGCGGTTCCTGTTCTGGCCCCCGCCTCCCCCGCTGCTCGCCACCGGACGCACCGCCTACCAGCAGCTCCACCACCTCCGTTGCCGGCGCCCTTGGGCGGTGTCCCGGAACTATCGCTCTGATCGGCCATGGGCCAGCCAGCCTACGACACGACCGCCGCCGTTTTGACCCGTCGCCGCCGCTCGGCCGAGACTGGGCCGGTGCGGCGGGGCACACGAATCGGCGCGGGCTTGAGCGCGGTCCTGGCAGGGGCCGTGCTCCCCCTGGCGATCCCGGCCTGGGCTCCGACCGCGTCAACGGCGGCCTCCCCATCGCCGTCGACTGGCGACGCGGCCGGCATCGTCTACCCGCTCACGTCGTTCCTCGACTGGCTCCAGAGCCCCGGCCGCCGACGGGGCCGACCCCACCCTCGGCCAGAACGTCCTGGCCCAGGAGATCGACGACGCGGAGGCGGCCGTCCTCCAGCGAGTTCCCCGCAGGAGGCCGCTGCCGTTCTCGGCAACCCCGGCCCCGAACACGGCCAACCTGGCCGTCGCCTTCTCCGAGCAGATGGCCGCCGAGCTCACCCATCTGCGCCCCGTGGTGGCCGACGACGACGTGACCGAAGAGGCCAACCCCGACTTCATGCCCGACTTCGACCACAACGGGGTCTACGGCGACCCCGGCGACCTCGTCGCCATGGAGCAGGGAGCCCAGGGCCCGGGCGGCCTGGGCACCCCGGGCGCGCATGTCGAACGGCGCCTTCCTCTACCCCTGCCTGTCCGACACCGGTGCGGTCAGCTACGAGACCACCGGCGGCAGCTGCGCCCCGCCGGGAACGCCGGGCGACACCTACCGGACCGGGCTGGCCGAGCAGCAGACGATCATCGACTCCCGGGGCCTCGCTGTCGCCGCCACCCTGTGGCTCCCCGCCGCGGCGTCACGGCCCGGCGCCCGGGCGCACTCGTTCCCCACCGTCGTGATCTCCGACGGCATCGCCTCGGACCAGAGCGACTACTTCTGGCTGGCCATGTCGCTCGCCCGGGAGGGCGACATCGTTCTGACCTACGACCCGGCGGGCCAGGGCGCGTCGGAGGGCAGCGCGGCCAATCTCTTCACGCCGTCGACGCCCTCGTGCACCTTCGGCGGCGCGTGCCGGGACCTCGAGGACGCCGTGCGCTGGGTCGTCGGCGATCCGATCACGCCCTCCGTGGACCTCTCGACGTCCACCCCGCTCGGGCAGGACACGGGATCCGGCGGCACGAACCCCGACATCCACGACCCGGCCTACGCGCCGGCGGGCGAGAACGTGACCGACCCCGCCCTCGGCCTCGTCGACCCGTCGCACCTCGCCGTCGTGGGCCACTCCATGGGCGCGCTCAGCCTCCTCGACTACCTCTGGTTCCAAGGCCAGGGCCCCGACGGCGCCGACGGGCAGCCGCTCCCGCCGCTGGCCGCCGGCGTGGCCCTCTCGGGGGCTGCGCCCACCTCTGCCGTCGTGCCGATCCAGTTCCAGACGTCGGACTTCGACGGCTCGCCCACCCTGATCGGCCCCGCCGTGGGCGGAGTCGACCTCGCCTTCGGCACGTCCGGGGGCATCGGCTACGGCGCCATGAAGCCCCTCTACGACCAGCTGCGCACTACTGGCCCCGGCACGAGCGCGCTCTCCATGATCGTGCTGGAGGGCGGCGTGCACACCGACTTCATCGACACGCCCTACATCACCCGCACCCCGTGGTCCCTCGCCGTCTCGGCGCACTACGCCACCGCGTGGCTCGGCTGCTACCTGCAGGCGAGCACGGCCGACTGCCTGCGTGCGGTGCATGCCCGTCGACCACCTGTCGACCTCGTTCGCCAGCGAGGCCGCGCCGCCGAACGGCCCGCTCCCCCACTCCAGCCACTGCATCACGGTGCCCACGACGGCGTCGCTGGCGGACACGCCGCTCCAGTTCGGCGACGCTCTGGCGGGCCACCCCGACTACACCTGCACGCCCTGATCACCGGTGTCGGCCGGCACCACCGGACGAGGCGGATGCCACGCGGACTTCGCCATGCGGACTTTGCCTTCCCTCTGCACAGATGAGGTGTCCGAGGAGATTGCGCTGGCTCGCGAAACGACCGTGGCGCGATATCGTTGAGATCGTGCCCACCGAGCGTGTGCTTCGTCGATGACGGCGTCGGCGGCGGCCGATCCCACGGCACGGGAATTCCTCCGGAGCGCGGACCCGATCCTCTCGCGGGTGATCGACGCGCTCCCGGATTCCGGCCGCGGAGCTGGCTCGATGAGCTTCCGCCTCTCGACGCCTTCCGGACACTCATCTTCCAGGTCGTCGGCCAACAACTGTCCGTCACGGCGACACGGACGATCGTCCCCCGAATCGAGGAGCGCTTCGGAGGACACCTGCCGTCGCCGGCCGAGCTGCTCGCAACCGATCCGCACGGTGTTGCGTGACGCAGGTCTCTCCACGCGTAAAGGTGTGACGCTTCGGGCGCTCGCGGAACGATTTGTCGATGGACGCCTGAGCGACGATGCGCTTCGCTCGGATGACGGACGACGAGGTCGAGACCGCACTCACCGAGGTCTCCGGCATCGGCCCGTGGACGGCCCATGGGTTCTTGATCGTCGCCTTGGACCGACCTGACGTGCTCCTCTCAGGCGACTTGGCGCTACGGCACGCGGTCCAACGGTTGTACGAACTGGACCATCTTCCCTCCGACGTGGAGATGGTGGAGATGGCCGAGCACTGGCGGCCGTATCGCAGTCTCGCGGTGAGTTACCTCTTCGCCTCCGCGTTCGAGGAAGCGCAGTGACCGACGTCGGAATCCTCGGTGCGGGGCGGCTCGGGCAGGCAATGGCGCGAGTCGCGACGCGCGCCGGACGCTCCGTCGCGATCTCCAACAGCCGGGAGCCGTCGTCCTTGGACTCGGTCGCCTCGCAGCTCAAAGTGCGCGCAACGACGGCGGCCGACGCCGCGAAGGCGGCGATCGTCGTGATCGCCGTGCCGTGGGACAGCGTGCCCGCCGCCGTGCTCGGTATCGACTGGTCCGGCCGGATCGTCATCGACGCGACCAACGACTGGGCTGGCGACGACCTCGACGGGAGCACGTCGAGCGAGATCGTCTCCGGCCTCGTCGCCGGAGCGCGGGTCGTCAAGGCCGCCAACACCTCAGCGCCGAAGTGCTCGGATCAGATCCGCACCAGGCCGGCGGCCAGCGTGTGCTCTTCCTCTCCGGCGACGACGAGCGAAGCCAAGTCCGCGGTCGCCACGCTCTTCCAGGACGCGGGCTTCTCCACCATCGACCTCGGCGAGCTCGCAACAGCGGCGCGATGCAACAAATCCATCATCCGCTCGCCGGTGTCAACCTCATCCAACTGTGAGGAGCTTCTGGCGATGAGGGGTCGCCGATAGCGTCAGGCGTCAGGCGTCAGGCGTCAGGCGTCAGGCGTCAGGCGTCAGGCGTCAGGCGTCAGGCGTCAGGCGCCAGGCGCGGTACGCCTCGATCGCCCGCGTGTAGACGTCGACGTAGCGCTCGGCCAGCGTCTCCATCGACCAGGCCCGGGCGTGCTCCCTGGCCTCCTTGCGCGCCTCGGGAGAGGACCGGCCGCTCCCCTCCACCGCGTCGGCCAGGGCCACCCCCAGCGCGCGGGCCAGCGCAGGCACGATCACCGGGCGGCACCAGCTCGGCGTGGCCGCCCGCCGCAGCCCGGTAGCCCTCGATGTCGGAGGCCACCACCGCGCAGCCGCCCGCCATGCCCTCCAGGAGCACCATCCCGAAGGACTCCCCGTGCAGCGACGGCGCGCAGAGGACGTCCGCCCCGGCCAGGCGTGACGCCACCTCCTCGTCGCTCAGCAGGCCCAGCCACCGCACCCGGTCCGATTCGGGATAGCGGCGTCGCTGGACCTCGGTAGCCGGCCCGTCGCCCGCCACCCACAGGACCGCGGGCCGTTCGACCATGGCGAACGCGTCCAGGAGGACGTTCAGGCCCTTGCGGCCCTCGTGGCGCCCGAGGAACAGCACCGCAGGGCGTCCCTGCTCGTCGCGCACCGGCTCGGCCGACTCGAAGCGATCGACGTCGACGCCATTGAAGAGCACCTCGAAGTCCCCGCCTCCCGCCTGCAGGCCCGTCTCGCGCGCCGCCTCGGAGACGGCGACCCGGATCTGCATGCGGTGGCCCACGAACCCGGCCAAGGGCTTGAGCACCGGCACCCACCGGCTCACCCCCGAGCGGTGGTAGGTCCCGACCATCGGAACCGGTGCCCGCAACACGAGTCCGTACGCGGCCACCGGCGCCAGCGGCTCGTGGACGTGCACCACGTCGAAGCCGCCGCGGCGCACGAAGCGCTCCACCCGTGCCGCGGCCGAAGGCCGGAGCGCCACCGGGGCGACCGAGCCGTTCGAGTGCAACGCGGTCGGTGGCCCGATGACGTAGTGCGTGACCGGCCGACTCGGGGACCGGCCGGCCCTCGTCGGCGGGCCCGAGCACGGTGACGTCGTGGCCCAGCGAGCGCAGGGAGCGCGAGAGGCCGATCACCTGGCCCTGCACGCCCCCCGGCCGTGTCAGCGCGTACGGCGAGAGCATGGCGATCTTCATCGGGGGTCGCTCGGCCAGTTGGGCTGGTAGAGGTGCCACTGTTCGGGGTGGCACCGGATGTCGTTCTCGAAGATGGTCCGCCAGCTCCTGGGTCACCCGGGCGATGTCCTCGCGGAAAGAACCCCGGCGGGTGGTGTCGACGGGAGCGTGCACGACGCCAGTGTGCCAATTCCCCGGGCCCGAGTAGACGACGACCGGCACGAGGGGGGCTCCCGTGCGCAGGGCCAGCGTCGCCGCCCCCCCGGGCAGCGTCGTCCGCTCTCCGAAAAACTCCACCTCCACGCCGTTGCCCACGATGTCGCGGTCACTCACCAGGCCGGCGATGTGGCCCGCTTTCAAGGCCCGGAGCATGCCCGAGCTCGCTCCCTCGCCCAGCGGGACCGCCGTCAGCCCCATGGCGGCGCGCTGCGCGACGAACCACTCGAAGAGCCGCTCGGGCTCCAGGCGCTCCACCACGGCGGTCATCGGCATCCCCTCGAGCGCGAGCCAGTAGCCGCCCCACTCCCAGCTGCCCACGTGGGGCAAGCGCCATCACGATGCCGCGGCCCAGCGCGAACGCAGCCCGCAGGTGTTCGCCACCCTCCTCGAGCCGGAAGCGGGCGCGCACCCCGGCTTCCCTCTCATACGGAAGGCGGGCGCCGTCGGCCCAGTAGCGCGCGTAGGCGTCGAACGTGCGCCTGCTCCACCGCCGCACCGAGCGCGGGGTCTGGCTCGACTCCCTCGACGCACTCGCTCGCGAGCACGCGTCGCATGTGTCGTTCGTTCATCGTCGTCGCGGAGCCGCCCCGCAAAGCCAGCGTTCGTGCCACGGCGCGGGCCACACCCTGGGCCAACGGCTCGGGCATGTGCCCCATGGCCGCACCGAGCCCGCGGTATTTGAGATACCGGGCCGTCTCTCGCCAGCTCCCAACCGTCTCTAGGTCATCGGTCACGGCGCGCTCATGTCAGAGTGACGGAGCGTCGGCCCATGGGCGTTGTTCGGTGGGGCCAAATCGAGTGTGTGCGTGTGCAGCGCTCAGGACGCAGGGGGCGTACGACGGCTCGCGGCCGCGGCGCGCACTCGTGCTCCCGTCGGCATGGCCCCTGGCGGCACGGCGGCGCTCCCGCAGGGTCCGTCCCGACCGGCTCCCAATCGTCTCCTGGCGTCGGGCGCGCCAACGCCCGACGGGTGCCCCCGAGGTCCTGGTCCTGCCGAGCTCAGCGCGAGGCACGCCCTCGGTCTCGCGGCCCTCGCGCCAGGCGCGCCAACGCGAATCGACCCGACCCTCCCGCCAGGCCTCGATGCGCCGAGCGATCACGCGGTCGCGACCGGAGGCTGCGTTCCACACCTTCACGAAGCGGGCCACCGCCGTGAAAGTGATGAGCACGAAGAGGAGCCAGAGGACCGGCACGAAGATCACCGGGCTGAGGAAGGCCACGCCGAGCAGGAACATGCGCTCGCCGCGCTCCATCAGGCCGCCCTTGGCCTCGAGCCCGAGGGACTCCGCCTTCGCCCTCTCGTAGGACACGAGCGCGGTCACCCCGAGGATGGCCATGGGCAACAGCGCGAGATGACCCTCGCCGCGGTTGAGCAGGTACCAGGAGCAGCCGATCATCAGAACGGCATCGGCCACCCGGTCCGTCACCGAGTCGAAGAAGGCTCCCCGGACGGAGGCGGTGCCCGCCGCTTTGGCCACGGGCCCGTCGAGCAAGTCGTGCAGGCCCGTGATGATCAGGAAGACGACGGCGAGGTAGAGGTGCGCGGTGGCCACGAGCACGGCCGTCGCGGTGGCCGAGACCAACCCGGTGGCGGTGAGCACGTCTGCGGTGATGCCATGGCGGTGCAGTGTCTGACCGATCGGACCGGTGGTCCGGTCGACGCCGGTTCGCCAGCGACCGTCGAACATGAAGCTCCTCGTCGTGCGCCGTCCGGCGGAGGAAGGCGCTGTTAGCAAGAGTTTAACAGTGGATCCCCTAAACCGGGGGTACAGAGGTCTCGAGAACTTGGCCGGTGGCGCCAGTCCGTGGGACTGCAGCAGGGGCGGCGCACACGGAAGCCCTGGTCACCGGGTTGACGCAACCGAATGAGCGTCCCGGATGGTGCTCACTCCAGCGGCGTGAGGGCGACCACTTCCACCTGGTCGGAGGTGTCGGCGAAGTCCTTAGGATTGCTCGTGTAGAGGGGAAGATCGTCGCACGGAGCCGTAGCAGCAATCAGCAGGTCGAAGGCGCTTCGACGTCGGTCCTTGCGATTGGCTGCAACCGCCTCAGCGTAGATCCGGCCGTAGGCTCTGGCGGCCGTCTACCGGCAGGCCGTCGAACGTGGCTTCGGTTCGCTGCAAACGGTCTTGGGTTCTCGAGCACTTCGTCTCCCCGATTAGCCGGACATGACCTCGGGTAGCCCCCGCCGCGGAGAAGTCCCAAACGGGCATGCGTGAGGTGGTGACTTCTCTGACGGCTGAAGCCGCCAGATTCTTTTCAGGCCGCAGTAGCGGTCGGATGGGCCAGCCCAGCCCGGAGGATGTTGCGCGCTGCGTTCAGGTCCGCGTGGTCTACGTGACCGCAGACCAGACAGCTGAACACGGCGCGTGTGCGGTTGCCAGCGGCGACGTGCCAGCAGTTGTGGCAGGTCTGACTGGTGTTGGCGGGGTTCACGTCGATCACCATCCGGCCAGCTTCTTCCGCTTTGCCCTTGAGGATCGACACGAAGGCTCCCCAGCCCCGCGTCGGCGATGCTTCGGTTGAGGCCCTTCTTGGCGGCAACGTTGCTTCCCGCGTCTTCCAAGCTGCCTCGGGCGGAGCGGACCATGTTCGTGATCGCAAGGTCCTCGACCACAATTACTCCAAAGCCTTCGACGAGGGCTCGGGCCAGCTTGTGATGAAAGTCGGCCCGTCGGTTGGCGATCTTGCGGTGCCGGGCGGCGGCGGTGTCTCGGGCGGCTCGCCGATTGGCCGAGCCTTGCTTTTTGGTCGAGAGAGCCCGCTGGGCTGCCGCCAGTCTCGCTGCGCTTGCTCTCGCCCACCGGGGGTTGGGCACCAGCCCGCCTTCGGCGAAACCTGGTCGGAGACCGCGGCGAAGACGTTGATCCCGACGTCCACCCCGACAGCCGAGCGGGTCGGATCCAGCGGTTTCGGCCGGCACCTCATCACAAGAGATGACCAGCATCCATTTGCGGCCCTGTCGTTTGACACTTAGCGTCTTGACTCGACCTTGGACCTGACGGTGAGCGCTCACCTTGATGTGCCCGATTCCCTGGAGGTACACCCGGGAGGCGTTGGGGCGCCAGCGGCAGCCATCGCCGTCAGACGGCCATTCGACGCTCTCGAAGCGGTGGGCGGTTTTGAAGCGTGGATAACCGTGGGACTCTTTGGCCTTCACCCGGCGGAAGAACGCTGCGAACGCTTTGTTGAGCCGCCGCAACGTGGCCTGCTGGGAGGAGAATGACCAGATCGCCACATCCGGGCGCAGCGCCCGAATCTCCTTCAGCTGCGCCGACTGGACTCCATAGGAAATGCCAATACGACACATCGCCCACGCGTCTCGGCGCTCCTGGAGTGCTGCGTTGTACAGCTCGCGGTGGCTCTCAAGGCACGCTCCGAGCCTCCGGTGCTGGCCCGCCGTTGGTCTCATCCGGAAGACGAAGGCTCGTCTCACGCTGCACCGTCCCAGTGGTGCTCGATCTCCCGCTGCGCAGTCGCGTCTCTCACGTTCCAGACCGACGCCGCAAAGTGCAACCAGAACACCAGCCGGGCATTGAGCCAGGTGAGTTCGCTATCAAACACTTGCGACGCGCGACCCCCTAACCGGTCGGCAACGAGGTCGGGGGTCGATCGGGTGGAGCTGCACGAAGACACGGCCGAACGTCTCCCCCTTCGCCCCCCTCTCGGAGCCGTTCTCCGCGGCAATCTCGCCGAGCAACTCGTTCAATCTGAGTGAGTCCCTCTTGCGGAAGACCCGGCGGCAGTGCTTCGGGCACCGCACCAGGCCCAGATCGAGCGTGCTGACGCCACCAGCCGAACGAGGGAGGCGAGAATCTGGCATGACACGGCAAGCGTACGAACTGGGTGTGACATCCAAGGTGGAGGTCGAGGTTGCGCTCCGCGCTCCGATTCACCTGGCAGCTACAGCCGCCAGTCCGCTCGGTACGATCTGATGGTGTCGGAGTCCGAGCCAAGGAACACCGCAAGAGCGCAGCCCCACGTCACGGTCCTCCCCGACCCCACCCTCGACGTCTCCATCGTCGTCCCCTACTACAACCCGGGCGGCCGGCTGCGGGCGACCGTGGAGGACATGGTGCGGGTGCTGGACGCCTCGGGCATGACGTTCGAGATCATCACCGTGTCGGATGGCTCGACCGATGGCAGCCCGTTCACGCTGGCCGGCTTTCCCGAGAGCGTGGTGCGGCGCATCTCGTTCGAGACGAACGTCGGCAAGGGCCATGCGCTGCGGGCGGGGCTCGGAATGGGTCGAGGGCGGTATCTCGGCTTCATCGATGCCGACGGCGACATCTCACCGGAGTTCCTGGCCTCCTTCGTCTCCATCATGCGCTCCCAAGAGCCCGACATCATCATCGGGAGCAAGCGCCACCCCGAGTCCTCGGTGCACTACCCGCCCCTGCGACGGCTCGTATTCGTGGGGCTACCAGCGCCTCATCCACCTCCTGTTCCGCCTGAACGTGAAGGACACCCAGGTCGGGATCAAGCTGGTCGACCGCCAGGTCATCGCCGACGTGCTGCCCCTGCTGCGAGAGAGCCGCTTCGCCCTCGACCTCGAGCTCCTCGTCCTGGCCCGCCGACTCGGCTACGCCCGCATCGTGGAGGCGCCGGTGCGGATCCAGGAGCGGTTCGGCAGCTCCATCTCCCTCAAGGCGGTGTGGCTGCTCCTGATCGACACGCTGGGACTCTTCGTCCGCTTCTCCATCCGGCACGAGTACGACCCGGCGATACGGGCCAGGATCGAACCGTATGCCCGGGGAGGCCGCCGGGTCCTGACCAGGGCCGCCCTGAGCGGAACGGCGCGGGCGGTCGTACACTCGACAGTGACGAGCGGGCTCAGGCCCGGCAGCACGGACGGAGGACCAGGTGCCACACGACCCGACCGCAATCCGCAACGTCGCCCTCGTCGGGCACCACGGCGCCGGTAAGACCACGCTGGCCGAGGCCCTGCTCGCCGCCACCGGTGCCATCGCGCGCCGGGGCTCGGTCGAGAAGGGCACCACCGTGATGGACTTCGAGCCCGAGGAGGCGGCCCGCCAGCTCTCCATCTCGACCAGCCTCGCCCCCTTCACGGTCAACGGGGTCAAGGTGAACCTTCTCGACACCCCCGGCTACGCCGACTTCGCCGGCGAGATGCTCACGGCCCTGGCCAATGTCGATCTGGCCGTGGTCGTGGTGAGCGCCACCGACGGCGTGCAGGCCCAGACCGAGGATGCCTGGCGGGCGGCGGCCCGTCTCGGGGTCCCCCGGGTAATCGTCGTCAACAAACTCGACCGCGAGCGGGCCGACTTCGACCGCACCCTGGCAGAGATCAGGGCGAGCTTCGGCGCCGGCGTGGCCCCCGTGGAGTTGCCGATCGGGCACGAGACCGACTTCCACGGCGTCATCGACCTGCTCGACGACACGGCCACCCACTACGACACCCCCGCCCCCGGTGCCGCGGTCGACGGCACGATCCCGCCCGCCGGGCACGAGGGCCCCATCCCTGAAGAGCTCGTCGACGAGGAGCACACCGTCCACGAGCAGCTCGTCGAGGGCATCGTCGTAGGCGACGACGACCTCATGGAGCGCTATCTGGAGGGCGAGACGCTCGACTACGCCGAGCTGGAGAAGAGCCTGGCCGGCGGCGTGGCATCGGCCAGCGTGTTTCCCGTGCTGTGTTGCTCGGCGCGCGAGCGGGGTCGGGGTCGACCGGCTGGCCAGGCTCATCGAGGAGCTGTGCCCAAGCCCCACCTCTCGGCCACCGGTCCAGGCGGCCGCCGGCACCGAGACCGTCGAGATCCCCTCGGACCCCGCCGGCCGGACCGTTCTGACGGTCACCAAGACCTTCAACGACAGCCACACCGGCAAGATGTCGCTCTGCAAGGTCGTTTCGGGCACCCTGCAGCCCGACGCCGTCCTCGTCAATTCTCGCACCAAGGCGGAGGAGCGCCTGCACGCGCTGCAGAGCATCGCCGGTCACGCCACCGCGCCGGCCACCACGGTGGCCGCCGGGGACTTCGTGGCCGTGCCCCGGCTCAACGGGACACGCACCGGCGACACCCTCGCACCCAAGGGTCAACCCATCGTCGTGCCCGCTCCCGAGATGCCCTCTCCCTCGCTCCAGGTAGCGGTGAAGCCGGCGACCCGGGCCGACGACGACAAGCTGATGTCGGGCCTGCAGCGCATCTGCGAAGAGGACCCCACACTGACGGTCACTCGGGACGACGAGACGCACCAGACCATCCTCGGCGTGAGCGGCGAGGTCCACCTGGCCGTGGCGCTCGAGCGACTGGAGCGCAAGTGCAATGTCCATGTCGAGCGGGAGGAGCTCCGCATCCCTTACCGCGAGACCATCACGGCGCCGGCGCAGGCCGAGGGCAAGCACAAGAAGCAGTCCGGCGGCCACGGCCAGTTCGGCGTCTGCCACCTCCGGCTGGAGCCGCTGCCCCGCGGCGAGGGGTTCCAGTTCCGTGACGAGGTGGTCGGGGGGGCGATCCCCCGCCAGTACATCCCCGCCGTCGAAAAGGGCGTAATCGAGACCTTCTCCGGCGGCGGCATGTACGGCTACCCCGTCGTCGACATCGCGGTCACGGTGGACGACGGCAAGGCCCACTCCGTCGACTCCAACGAGGTCAGCTTCAAGATGGCGGCTGCTTTGGCGGTCAGGGCCGCGATGGCCGATGCCAAGCCGATCGTGCTCGAGCCCATCTCCCGTCTGGAAGTCACCATCCCGGCCGAGTGCCAAGGCGACGTCCTCGGCGACCTGCACTCACGCCGGGCCCGCATCATCGGCACCGACCCCGCCGAAGACGAGGGCTACCAGACGGTGACCGCGACCGCTCCGACAGCGGAGCTGACCCGCTACGCCGTCGACCTACGCGCGCTGACCGGCGGTCGCGGCTCCTTCACGGTCACCTACGACCACTACGACGCCGTCCCCGACCACCTGATGGCGTCGATCCCCAAACTCGAGGGCTGACAGCGGGAGCAACCGCTCCATTCACTCGGCGGCCTAGCGTCGCAGGGCACTCGGCTCAGAACATGTGCTGGAACCGCACGGGGACCTTGGTCAGGATCAACGTGCCCAGCACCTCGTTACCAGGCCTCGTCACCACGACGACGGCCAGCCTCCCCGTCTGGTCACCAAGCGGTTTGGTGACCGCCGAAGCGCTGAAGTTGCCTGTGTAGGCAGCAAGGCACACGCTCTGTCCCTTCGGAACGTGGTTGACCAACTGTCCATAGAGTCGGGGGGCCACGCCGTGGAGGCCCGACAGACTGAACTTCCGCACACCGGAGAGGTGCCCGAGGCCGCCTACCGCCTTGGCCGCTGTCGGAAGTGCCAGGTAACACGACTCGTCCGTCGTGCCCTGGCCGCTCCTGGCCGACGAGCAAGCGGCCAGGGACGCCGCCATCAGGAGGCCGGCCATCACCGCACCCCACGCGGCGCAGGATGTGCCGCGGTCTCATTCGGGCCTCGCTTCGCCCGCAGCGACGCCGGCTGGCTCAACGACCAGCTCCGGGCTCGATCCGGACCTCGGCTGGTAGGCCACCGGGCCCGCCTCCACCTCGCTCGCCAAGGCCTGGCGCGGCCAGCGCCCCCGCCGCACCTGCAGGGCGAGCTGGCCGATGAAGAGCCACCCGATCACGAGGATCAGCCAGAAGCTGATGAGGCGGTACAACAGCACCGCGTACGCGGTGCTCGCCTCCGGCCCTCCGAAGGCGACCAGGGCGACCGTGATGGAGCCCTCGACAACGCCGAGCCCCCCGGGCGTGATGGGCAGCAGAGCGGCCAGTTGCCCGGCGCCGTAGGCGAGTAGGAGGCCCTTCCACGGGATCGGTGCGTCGATGGCGCGGAACATCATGGCGAAGCAGGCGCAGTCGAACAGCCAGTTGAGCGCCCCCCAGCCAACGATGCGCCCGACCTGGGTCCAGCTGAGCCGCACGGCGGTCATCCAGGCCATGATGCGCCCGATCTGCGCCGTCGTGTCCCCCCGGGGCCGACGCGTCAGCATCACCGAGAGGCGCAACATGCCCGACACCACCGCGTGCAGGGGTCGCTCGTAGACGAACAACGAGCCGAGGCCGAGCATGATCACGAAAGTCCCGATCAGCACTGGCACCAGGTCCAGCGAGGCGCCTTCGTTGGCCGCCATGCCCAGCCCCAAGACGGCCACGAGTGAGAGGCTGACCGAGGCGGCCACCAATCGTGCCCGCCAGCGCCCACACCGCCAGCGTGTTGTCCGCCCCGAAGCGCCGGAACCAGCGGAATGCGTAGACCGAAGCGACGGCGTTCCCGATCGGCAGCGAGTTCGTGATCGCCTGCGAGGCGAAGGACAGCTTGAACAGCGGCCACCACGGGGCGCGCAGGTGCCCCGCCCCGAGGAGCTCGTACTGCATGGCGGTGAAGCAGAAGTACGAGCCGATCTCGGCGGCCACGGCCGGCGCCACCCACCACCAGTCGAACGACTTGAAGATCGTGCTGAAGCCCGAGAGCTCCGACGTCTTGGAGGACAGCACCCACAGCGCGAGGACGACCAGGCCGAACCCGACGGCCACCCGGACCACCGGCCACGCCCGGCGGACCAAGCGCCGGATCGCAGTGCCGGTGGCGGGTGCGGGCGTTTCGAGCGATGCGCTACCGGGGCCAGGCGTCGGTGAGCCTCTTCCAGGACAGTTGCAGCGTCTCGGGCATGACCCGGGTCTCCGCCACCGAGGTCATGAAGTTGGTGTCCCCCGACCAGCGCGGAGCGCGTGAAGGTGGACGTGCGACGGCAGTCCCGCGCCCGCCGCCCGGCCCAGGTTGGCGCCCATGTTCAGACCATCGGGCTCGTACGCCACCTCAATGGCGGCAATGGCCCGCTGCGTCGCCCACCACACCTCGGCGGACTCGACCTCTGTGAGCTCGGCCAGGGACCCGGCGTGGCGCAGGGGCAGCACCATGACGTGCCCGCTGGCGTAGGGGTAGGCGTTCATCACCACGAAGGCCAGCTCGCCGCGCCACACGACCAGGTTGTCCTCGGACGGCGCCCCGCTGGCGGCCAGCCGGCAGAACACGCAGTCGGACTCCTCTTGGTGGCTGCCGCCCGCTCGCTCGCGCGCCGTGGCCTCCACCATGTACTCCCTGCGCCACCCCGCCCAGAGGTGCTCCAGGCTCACCGGTCCCGCCCGTCGCGGCATCAGGTGGTGGCCGCGGCCGGCGCCCGGTCCTCGGGCAGGCCCTTACGGTCAACCTCGGCCACCACCTCGGCGACGAGATCGTTCAGAGGCACCCCGTGCTCGGGCTTGGTCTCCCAGCCGCGCCGGTTCACTCCCGCCGAGCCTGCCGCCACGTCCTGGTCGCCGACGACGAGCACATAGGGGATCTTGGCCAACTTGGCCCGGCGGATCAGCGCTCCCATCTTCTCCCCGCTGTGATCGGCGGTGGCCCGCAGACCGGCCGCCGCACAGGCGTCGACCACTGCCTGTGCGTAGTCGGCGTGCGCATCGGTGACCGGGATGACCCGCACCTGCTCGGGGCTCAGCCACGTGGGCAGGGCGCCGGCGTAGTGCTCGATCAGCACGGCCATGAAGCGCTCCACCGACCCGAACAGCGCCCGGTGGATCATGATCGGCCGGTGGCGGGCGTTGTCGGCGCCCACGTACTCCAGCCCGAAGCGCTGGGGCAGCTGGAAGTCCAGCTGCACCGTCGACATCTGCCAGGTCCGCCCGATGGCGTCGCGAGCCTGCACCGAGATCTTCGGCCCGTAGAAGGCGCCGCCGCCCTCGTCCATGACGACCTCGAGGCCCATCTCGTCGGCCGTCCGCCGGAGCGCCTCGGTCGCCACCTCCCACTCCTCGTCGGAGCCGACGGCCTTGCCGGGCGGCTTGGTCGAGAGCTCCAGGTAGAAGTCGTTCAGCCCGTAGTCGCGCAGCAGGTCCAGCACGAAGTGCAGCGTGCGCACCAGCTCGGAGTCCATCTGCTCGGGCGTGCAGAAGATGTGGGCGTCGTCCTGGGTCATGCCGCGCACGCGAGTCAGGCCAAGCAGCACGCCCGACTTCTCGTAGCGGTACACCGAGCCGAACTCGAAGAGGCGCATCGGCAACTCGCGGTAGGAGCGCTGGTGGCTCCGGTACACCAGGATGTGGAACGGGCAGTTCATCGGCTTGAGGTAATACTGCTGTCCCCCGTCGAGCTCCATTGGCGGGTACATGCCGTCGGCGAACCAGTCGAGGTGGCCCGACTCCTCGAACAGCGCGCTCTTGGTGATGTGCGGCGAGTTGACGAAGTCGTAGCCCGACTCGACGTGGCGCTGCCGTGAGTAGTCCTCCATGAGGCGCCGGATGGTGCCGCCCTTGGGGTGGAACACGGCGAGCCCCGAGCCGATCTCCTCGGGGAAGCTGTAGAGGTCGAGCTCCGCCCCGAGCCGGCGGTGGTCGCGTCGCTCCGCCTCCTCGAGCTGGTGCAGGTGGGCGGCGAGGGCCTTCTCGGACTCCCACGCCGTCCCGTAGATCCGTTGCAGCTGCTCGCGCTTCTCGTCGCCGCGCCAGTAGGCACCGGCCACCCGCATCAACTTGAAGTGGCCCAGCCGGCCGGTCGAGGGCACGTGCGGGCCCCGGCACAGGTCGATGAAGGCGTCCGAGTTGCGGTACGTGCTGACCACCGACCCGGCGGCATCCACCTCGTCGGCCCCTGACCCCACCGCCTGGATGATCTCCAGCTTGAAGGGCTGGTCGGCGAAGATCTCCAGGCCCTCCGCGAGGTCGTGCTCGTGACGCTCGAAGGGCTGGTCCTCCTTGATGATGGCCCGCATCTCGGCCTCGATCCGCTCCAGGTCGTCGTCGCTGAAGTGCGCGCCACCGGGCAGCTCGAAGTCGTAGTAGAAGCCGTTCTCAATCACCGGCCCGATGGCGTACTTGGCGCCGGGCCACAGCCGGCGCACGGCCTGGGCCATCACATGGGCGGTCGAGTGCCGGAGCACCTCCCGCCCCGCCTCGGAGTCCCCGGTGACGATCGACACCTGCGCCCCGTCGGGCAGCACCGCGTCCAGGTCCACCTCGCGGCCGTCGACCGTGGCCACGACGGCCGCCTTGGCCAGTCGGGAGCCGATGGAGCGGGCGAGCTCGCTGGCGGTCGTGCCCTCGGCCAGCTCCCGTGTCGAGCCGTCGGGAAGACCAACCGAGATGACGCCTGGCATCGTGCACCCTTTCCTGTTGAGCCGGCGGATCTCTCCTGGTCCGGACACCGTTCGTGAATTCCCAAGGGTACTCGGACCACTCCTCCGGCCCGGCCCACCCCGGGGGCGCGGTCAGATCGTGATGCCGAGCAGCCCTGCGCCTGACGACAGGGGCCTTCCGGCCTCCGCCGCTTCGTCGAGCGCGCGCAACGCGGCCGGGGTGTCGAGGTCGTCGTCCAGCGCGGCCCGCACCGCCGCCAGCGCCGGCGCGCCGTCTCCAAGCGGCGCGCTCCTCCAGAGGGCCAGCCGGGCCGCCGCCGCCGGCATGTCCTCACCCGTCTGCCAGTCCCAGTCCCCGCGGTAGTGGTGGGCCAGCAGTGCGAGGCGCACGGCCGCCGGATCCCACTCCTTGCACAGGTCCCCCACGAAGACGAGGTTGCCGAGCGACTTCGACATCTTCGTGCCCTCGAACCCGACCAGGCCCACGTGGAACCACAAGCGCACGAAGGGCCGGCCCGGTCACCGACTCCGACTGGGCCGTCTCGCATTCGTGGTGCGGGAAGACCAGGTCCCGACCGCCGCCGTGGATGTCGATCGTCTCGCCCAGCTCGCGCAGCACCAGGGCCGAGCACTCGATGTGCCACCCGGGCCGGCCCGGCCCCCAGCGCGACTCCCAGGCCGGCTCGTCGGACAGCGACGGCTGCCACAGCACGAAGTCGAGCGGGTCACGCTTGTTGGGGTCCTCGGGGTGTCCGCCGTGCTCGGCGGCCAGCTCGAGCATGCGGGAGCGCCCGAAGCCGCTGATGCGGCCGAACTCGGGGAAGCTGGCGACGCTGAAGTAGACCGACCCGCCGGACTGGTAGGCGTGGCCCCCCTCGAGCGCGTCGCCGATCAACGACAGGATCTCCGAGATGGCCGACGTGGCCCGGGGCTCGGAGTAGACGGGCAGCAGGTTCAACAGCCCCATCTCGGCATCGAACCGCGCCATCTCCTCGGCAGCGAGGTCGAGGTAGTGCACCCCGAGCTCGCGCGCCTTGCGCAGGATGTCGTCGTCGACGTCGGTGACATTGCGCACGCATTTCGTCTCGTGGCCGGCGTCCTGCAGGCGGCGCTGCAGCATGTCGAAGTACAGGTACACGGCGGCGTGGCCCAGGTGCGCGGCATCGTACGGGGTGATGCCGCACGAGTACATCGTGACCAGCGGCCCCGGCTCGAACGCCACCACCTGCTTGCGCGCCGTGTCGTACAGCCGCACAGCTAAAGACCGAGCATCCTCAGCGTCGAGTGCGCCTTGTGCCGGATGTTCAAGGTGATGCAGACGGCGGTGAACGCCTCGATGGCAGCCGCCTGGCTGAGGGTCCCCGCATCGAGCGGGCGTAGGCCCCGCATCTGCTCGACCAGCCCCACCGTGGCCGCCGTCGCCTCGTGGGTGGTCCGAACACACGAGCACGTCTGCTTCCAACCCCGATTCGAGGTCTTCCATTTCCGAGGCGGGCAGGTGATGGAAGGCGGCCGACACCAGGGACTCTGGCAGGGCGGCCTGGATGGTCGCGGCCACCGAGCCCCGGGGAGGCACCAGCGCCAGCATCTCGCGGCCCTCCTTGACCAGGGCATTGGCCATGGAGACCACCACCTTGCCGGCGAGCGGCACCCGCAGAGACGCGGACGGTTGGTGATGGCGCTGTCCCAGGGGGTGGCCACGACCACCAGCTCGGCCCCGGCGGCATCCGGCGTTGTCCGCTCCTTCGATCGCCAGCTGCAGCCCCGGCCACCGCTGCCACCACGTCGCCCGCGACGTCCACGGCCCGCTCCGCGTCGCGTGAACCGATCGTCACCCGGACGCCGGCCTCGGCCAGCCGGACCGCGACCCCGCGCCCGGCCGGGCCCGTCCCACCGAGGATTCCCACGTGCACGCCCCTACCTTCGCATACGCTCGCGGCGCAGTGGGACTCCTCGACGGCAAGCGGCTCCTCATCACGGGCGTGCTCACCGACGCATCCCTGGCCTTCGCCGTGGCCCGGCTGGCCCAGGAGGAGGGCGCCGACATCGTGCTCTCCGGCGCGGGGCGTGCCCTCTCCCTCACCCGGCGGACCGCCCGCAAGCTGCCCCAGGAGCCCGAGGTCCTCGAGATCGACGTGACGTCACCCGAGCAGCTCGCCGCCGCCGGCGAGGCGCTGGCCGCCCGCTGGGACCGCCTCGACGGACTCCTGCACGCCATCGGCTTCGCGCCCCCCGACTGCCTCGGCTCCGGCATGTTCGCCGCCGGCTGGGACGACGTCTCGGTGGCGCTCAACATCTCCACCTACTCCCTCAAGGCACTGGTCGACGCCTTCCTGCCCCTCGCTCTCCGCCGCCGGAGCGGACGGGGGCGCCTCGGTCGTCGGGCTCGACTTCGACGCCACCGTCGCCTGGCCCGTCTACGACTGGATGGGCGTCGCCAAGGCGGCGCTCGAGTCGCTGTCCCGGTACCTGGCCAAGGAGCTCGGTCCCCGGGGCATCCGGGTCAACCTCGTCGCAGCGGGCCCGGTGAGGACCATGGCGGCCAAGTCGATCCCCGGCTTCGGCGCCTTCGAGGACACCTGGGCCGACCGCGCCCCGCTCGGTTGGGACGTGCACGACTCGACTGCCGTTGCCAAGGCCTGCCTGGCGCTCTTCAGCGACCTCTTCCCGATGACGACCGGGGAGATCATCCACGTCGACGGCGGTGTCCACGCCGTGGGCGGCTCGGCCTGAGTCAGTCGGCGACGATTCTCCGCCTCAGGAAGGTCACAACGAGGAACCCCATCGCCACGAGGGCCAGGCATGCGACCACTGCTGCGATCGCTTGCGGACCGGTCGGCATGATGCTCGAAGGGGCGGACGGTCCCGCAGACGTCACGTGGCCGACCAATTGCCCCCCGCACGGTCCCGGACCGGACCCTCGAATGCAGCGTGACCACCGCACCGCCGGCCGTCGCCGCCCAACCGAGGACTCCCGCTGCCGCCAACGTGCCCATTGCCGCCAATGTCCGCAACTGGTGCACTGCGTACGCCTCCTGGCAGAGATGATGTGCGCGCTGGGTCGCACATACCAGCCATCTCCGCACGGGTGAAACGCCGGCTGCGATCGACTCTTGCGCGGGCTTCCAGCGGAAGGCGCGCCATGCGCCGAAGCCCAGCTCCGATGTGACGAACTGCGGCGAATCAAACAGACGTTCGGGAACAAGCGTGAACGGGGCGTGAACGGCGCTCCAGGGTGTGCGAGTTGCTACAGCGGAAGATCAGGCCGCTGTGAAAGTCAGTAGGCACCTGTACCGCGGCCATCGTCTTCGGCGTCTCGAACATGATCTTGAGGTCCCACCACAGCGACCACGACGCGACATAGAGGTAGTCGAGCTGCACGAGGTCGTTGCGTGTCAAGTCGTTCCTGCCCGAGACCTGCCACAGACCCGTGATGCCGGGCCGCACGTCAAAGCGTCGGGTCGCCCATCCCTCGACCCGCGACTCGCTGGGGATGAACGGGCGGGCCCGACGACGGACATGTCCCCCTTGAACACGTTGATGAATTGCGGTATCTCGTCGATGCCGGATCGGCGGAGGAAGGCGCCGAAGCGGGTGATCCGTTCACTCTCATCCTTCTTCCGGTGCAGCTCATGCAACGGACGGTCGGCATCGAGGGAGTCCCCGGCTGGTGGGTTCGGCATAGGAGGCCGAGGCAGCCACCTCAGTCCCCATGGTCATGGAGCGGAACTTCGTGACAGTGAAGCGCTGTCCGTCCCGGCCCATACGGATCTGACGGAAGAACACGGGCCCCGGCGAGCTGAGCTTGACTCCGGCGGCGACAACAAGGAGCAGGGGCGAAGTGATCAACAAGATCGCTGAGCTGATGCACAAGTCGAAGGCGCGCTTCATGAACTTGTCCCAGCCGCTGAGGTGGGCCTGGGCGATCTCGAGGAAGGGCATGCCAGAGAGGTCCGTGAGGCGAGACCTCCAGCTGATCAGTTCGTAGTAGCGGGGCACCATCGCGATGTGGACGAACTCCTGAAGCTGGCGGTAGATGTCGAGCGAGGCAGATGAGAAGTGGTCGTTGGCGGCCACGAGGATCCGGTGGACGTCGAGTTGCCTGCAGAGCTCGGGTAGGTCGGACACCCGCCCGATTGCTCCGGCGTCGACGATGTCGCCCTCCACGGCCCGTCCGACCAGGGTCATGCCGGGGTCCTGGCGGACGCTGAGCATGATGCGATCGGCCGTGGTACCGGCCCCGACCACGAGGACGCGGTGTCGTGGTGAGGGCGTGCAGGAAGTACCGCAGGATGATCCGTCCCGCGGTGACCGCTCCGATTGTCACGACGACCGCCACCACGAGTTGGGTGGCGAACGGCTCGGTTACCCCAAAGGCCCCGTGCAGTACTGCGCCAACAGCGAGGGCCAGGAAGCATCCAGAGCCGATGCCGAAGCAGAGCTCGCGAATCTCGAGGAACGCGCTCGGTTGGAGACGCCGGTGGGTGACGCGGTAGACGCCCCCAAGGGCAAGCGCGATGACCACCGCCACCGGGAAGAGCGAGTCGATCTCGAGGTTGCTCACCAACTGCGAGGTGGCATTGACCGGGACCGATGACACCTGCGACAGCACGATCAGGGCGATGGGGAGTGCAATGCAGGCGCAGATGAAGTCGCAACACATCTGGACGAGCGTGAGCTCCCGGTCGGTGACGTTCCGCGACGGTGCGCTGGGGGCCCGTGGACCATCGGGTACGGGCATGAGCCGCTCGATGGCGGCGTCCGCGTCGCCCCGCGTTGCAGCGGGAGACGTCCGCACGTCGGTCTCGGCTCTCGAATCAGAGATGCTCATCGCCCAACCCCTGTTCCGCCTCGGAGGACCCGGTACGAGCGAGTGACCGACCCCATGCTTTGAGCAACACGGCAACAGCTCCCAACTGTCGAAATTCGCGGGCCGCACGAGGGAGGTCCCTGGCGACATCCGGGCCAAGGTGGCCACTGCCTCGCCCGAACAGATGATTGGTGAGGAATCGAGGTGTCACAGCACTGCGACGGCCGCCTGTCGTGCCACGGGCGTTGGGGCACGCCCTGCATCGGGCCAGCCATGGGTCCACCCCGTTCCCCAGGGGTCACACCCCGCAACTCGATCAGGAAGTGTCGGGGCACCAGCGTGTGATTTCCTGCGCGGCGGCGTTCTCCCCCGCAAGTACAGCAGGGGGAAATGTCGATGGATCTCTCAATTGCCAGATGGAAGAGCACGCGCCTCCGCTCGCTCACGCGGGCAGCCGGCGCCCTCCTTGCCGTCGGACTCGGCGTGGGCGTACCCCTGGGTGTCATCGGCGGAGGGCCGAGCGCGGCGAACACTCCCCCGGGCAACATCCCGCCAGCCGTGCCATTCCAGTGCGGTGCGGGCGACGACGTGAGCAGCCCTGCGTAAGCTCCGTCCGTCCAGGACATCGACAGCGCCCGCAGCCAAGAGGGCCTCGGCGCCATGGCGCTGCCGTCGAACTACGCCAGCCTCACGCTCCCGCAGCAGTACCTGGCCGTCTTCAACCTCGAGCGCACGGCGCGGGGGCTCCAGGCCGAGTACGGGTTGGCGGCCCAGATGGACCAGCAGGCCCAGCAGGGCGCCAACGCGGGAGTCGATCCCCCGGTGTACGCCACCGACCCCTACCCCGACGCCGGCAGCATCATCGCCAGCTCGCTCAACCCCCTCGTGGCCGACTACGAGTTCCTCTACGAGGACGGCTGGGGCGGCTCCCCCGCCGCCACCGTCAACACGGACTGCACCTCGCCCGACGTCTCGGGCTGCTGGATCCACCGCCGCATCGTCCTGAACACGCTGTGCACCACCGGGCCGTGCACGCCGGTCATGGGCGCCGCCTCCACCTCGAGCGACTCGACCGCTGTCTTCGGCGAGTACGCGGGGGGTGTCCCGCCGAGCTCGGGCATGGACTTCCTCGACTCCTCCCTCTCCTACCCGTCCATGGCCTCGCCCCACCTCATCACCATGAGCCCCTTCAGCGGACCCCCCGGGACCGTGCTCTTCGTGCACGGCCTGTCCCTGAGCGGGGCCAGCACCCTGATCTTCGGTCCGGGCTGTAGCGCGGGGGCGGCGGCCGCCTATCAAGGCACCCTCTCCGCCGTCGTGCCGTCCTGCGCGTCGGGCACCAGCTACCTGCAGGCGACGACGCCGCGGGGCAACTCCAACGGCCTCCCCTTCACGGTCGGGAACGGCGGTCCCCTGCCCTGGTCGAACCCGCCCTTCGTGGGCATGGCCACCACCCCCGACGGCGGCGGCTACTACGAGGTGCGCTCCGACGGCACCGTCGAAGTCTTCGGCGACGCCGCCCCCTACGGCGACCTCACCGGCCGGGCCCTCAACGCCCCCATCATCGCCATGGCCACCACCCCCGACGGGAGGGGCTACTGGCTGCTCGGCGCCGACGGGGGGATCTTCTCCTTCGGCGACGCCGTCTTCCACGGCAGCACGGGGGGCATGGCCCTCGACCAGCCCGTCGTGGCCATGGCGGCCACCCCCGACGGAGGCGGCTACTGGCTCGTGGCCACCGACGGCGGCGTGTTCGCCTTCGGCGACGCCAAGTTCCTCGGCTCCATGGGCGGGACCCCCGCTCAACCAGCCCGTCGTGGGCATGGCCCCCGACAGCGCCACCGGCGGCTACTGGCTGGTGGCGGCCGACGGCGGCATCTTCGCCTACAGAGCCCCCTTCTACGGCAGCACCGGCGGCATGGCCCTGAACCGGCCCGTGGTCGGCATGGAGGCCGCCCCCGACGGCTCGGGCTACCGGCTCGTGGCCACCGACGGGGGGATCTTCAGCTTCCATCTCGCCTTCGAGGGCTCCGAGGGCGGGGCGCCACTGAACCAGCCGATCGTCGGGATGGCGGCCGAGGGCGGGACCGGCTACTTCCTGGTGGCCCGGGACGGCGGGCTCTTCGTCTTCGGCTCGCGCCGGCTTCTTCGGCAGCGGGGCCTAAGTCTCAGGGGTCCCTCGATTGGGGCTGCGAGGCGCAGAGGGCCGTTCTGGGGGCCTCTGAGGGCCGATTCAGGCCGTGGGGGTCATGGTCCAGCCGGTGATCACGAGGAGCCCCCCCGGACCGCCTCGGACACCGTGACCGCATAGTGGCCCGGGGCTTGCCCCCGCTGACCGCCACCGTGTTGGACAGGCTGATGGCGGTGACGGTCGAGCCGGCCGCGGTGAGGGTCACGTTGAGGGGTGACAGGTACTTCGGGTTGTCGGCCCCGACGAGGGCCGGCGGCGCCGTGACCCCCGGGGCCAGGTCCTGCCACCACGAGAGCTGGTTCTCGGTCAGCGCCTTGACGGCGGCGATGTAGCCCTGGACCCCCGAGCCCTGGATCAGGAGGGGGGCGGTGCTGTTGGCCCAGTCCTTGTCGGGGGTGCCGCTGACCGTCAGGGTGCCCATGGGCAGCGAGTAGGTGGCCAGGGTGACCCCCTGGGCGGCCAGGGCCGGCCGGGATGTTGACCGCCGGCGGCGGCGTCGCTGGCGAGATACGTCCGGCCTCCCTGCTTCGACGGGGCCGAGGAGACCTCCGTGGCGGTGACCACGTAGCGGTCCGGCGTGAACCACAGCGCGTTGGTCGGCCAGCAGGTGACCATGGTCAGCGAGGGCCCCGGGGTGTTGTAGACCGGATCACCCTCCTTGACGACCGAATGCCCCGAGACGTGGAAGGTGTAGGTCGTGCAGGGGGACTCGTAGATCGACCGTGTCCCCCACCGCGAGCTGCGAGATGTTCTGGAAGTAGCTCACGTCGTGGGCCGCCAGCACCGAGTTCCCGTTGGTGCCGGGCCAGACCGAGTTGGGGTTGTGGCCCACGGCCACGTTCAGCTGGTCGTCCCCCTGGCCCTGCAGGACCGGTGCGGTCATCCCGATCTTGGGGATCAGCAGGAGGCCCTGCGCCCCGCTCCCGGGGCCGGACTCGCTGCAGTCGGCCAGGGCGGCCGTGCCCGCGGCAGGCGCGGCGGGCGACTTGATCGGGTTGGCGAGGGCCTTGTTCTTGAGGAACCCCTCGACCAGGGAGTGGCCCACCCGCTGGGAGTGGGTCGTCCACAAGGTGGCGTTGATCTGCCAGACGGCCGCAGTCAGGACGAGCAGAGCACCGAGCCCGATGAGGGCCCGGTAACTCCAGCGTCGCCTACGTTCCCTGCGGCGGCGCTCGACCCGGGATTTCTCCCGGGCCGAGCTCACCTCGTCCTGTGGGGCCGCCTCAGCGGTTCCGAGCTTCAGCGCCACGGCGCAGATTACGCCGGCGCAGCAGTCCCATAGTCAGCAGGCCCATGCCCAGCAGGGCCACGCCCGCTTCGATCCCCTTCGATCCGGCGAAGGGCTCGCCCGTGGTCACCACCGTCGCACCCGCCACCGGGGCAGCGGCAGCCGGAGCGGCGGCCGGGTCGCGGCCGGCGTCGCGGCCGGAGTCGAGCCGCCGGTGTTCGACGAGGTCGCGGCGGCGGCCGTGAAGCACTCGTTGGTGTCGATGGTGCCCGAGTTGTTGTCGGCCGAGCCGGTGTAGGCGCTGCCCACGGCCGGGGTGAAGACCGCGGCGAAGCAGTACGTGCCGGGCGTGGTCGGCGTGAAGGATGCTCGAGGTGCCCGTCGACACGAAGCCGGTGTCGCCGGAGCTCGGCAGGTTGGCCGTGCCCACCGGGGTGGCCGTCGAGGTGCACAGGGCGTTGGCCGTGGTCGGCCCGCACACGTAGAAGGCGACGGTGCCGGTCGGCGCCCCGAAACCATCGGCGCCGGTCACGGTGACCGAGTCGGTGACCGTCCCGTTGGACCCCAACGTGACGGCCGAGGAGCTGGCCTTCGTCGTCGTGGTGGTCGCCGACGGTGTCGCGATTTGCGGCGTGGTGCAGAACCCGTCACCCGTGGTCGGGTCGAACTCGTTGGTGTTGATGGAGTTGTCGTGTCCGCCGCGGGTTGAAGTCCGAGGCACTGCCGCTCGGTGCCCTTCCTTGCCGTGCTCGTCGTACATGTTCACGCAGATGGCCAGCGGGATGTCCGGCACGTTGGGGTAGGTGGCCGTGACGACCATGGGGCCGAAGATACCACGCTTGCCCGATCCCGTCGGTGCAGTCGGACCGCGTTGACGCCTCACCGTTGAGTCGCGTGCTACGTGCGAAGATCCCACCTGGCCGACGGGCGCTTGCCATGATCGCAACCCGTGTCGCCGTGATCGTGTTGTAGTGGTCGTCGCGCCGGGGGGCGTGACGCTCGCTGGCGTTCGGTCAGGGTGAAGTTGTTGGCCGGCGTGGCAGTCAGTCGCCGATGCCCCACCAGTCCACGGCCCATCCGTTGCCGTAGCGGCCCGCGCATGTCCTGGCCGGGCCCAGCTCCACGTGCCGGCCGACGGTGACCGTGACGCTGCCCGTCGCTGTTCACCGTTGCGCCGCCGCCGTCGTGTCGGCGTTGGGGTTGGCCGCGTTGGCACCGGCAACGCTGGCTGAATGTCACGAGCCCAACGCCGACCAAGGCGCTGGCCGCGGCCCCCTTGACAGGATCGTGCTGAACCATTTCGAGAACGATTTCGGATCTTCATGTCACTCCCATTCATGCGCTTGTCTACAAGCATCTTCTGAATACCGCCCTCTACCTAGAGCCATTCGTCACGAACTTCTCACAACAGATTCATTACCTATTTCGCCACACGGAATCCCGTGGTCGCCAAGCCACTTGCTGTGAAATCGCTGGGGTCGTTTTCGGGTCACCAATCAGGTGAACCAGGATTGCTCGATATTGCCTTGCGGCCCCAGTACCCTCCTGCTGTGCCGATGTCAATATACCCCAGGTCACGGGGGTGATCGAGGATGATTCAACAACGCTCGTTGCATCATCTACACACGGGATTGCCCAAGGTCCAGGGCACGCCACCGGCACGGGCGTCTGGCCGAGCGGTCCCCCACGCCGTCTCCTCGCAATGCGACCCCTCCCGGAAGGCTGCATGGAACCCGATTCAACAACTCGGACAACCCGGCCACAACGAGTTGATTCTGCGTTGATCGGCCAGCCGACTTTTTGGACGGGTTGACGGGGCCCCAATCGGGGTGTCGCCCGCGCCCGAGCGAAGCGCCGGTGGCGGGCCGGGTCGGGCCGGCCATGGGCGGGTACGGGGCGCCTGGACGGTGAGCAGACGGGGCTCGGCGCCTGCCTCCGCGACGCTCATTGCGGCCCCGGCACGCCCGACGAGGCCGGCTGCCCTGATACTCCGCTATGCATCGCAGTGCGGACAGCGCCGCCTCGCCATCACGGTGCTCGGCCGCACCGGGCCCCGGACCGCTGCCCGACGCTCTCGCCGGCCCGCCCGCGGCGCGCCGCCCACTCATCACTGCGCATTCCCTCACAGGCCGGTATGGGCATCGCAGTGCGCCGAGGCCACGACGACCTCGAGGGTGAGGAGCCCGCTGCCGTTCAGCACGTAGAGATGGAGCGCGTTGACGGTCCCCGCCGTATCGGAGATCCCGTTCCCCGCCCGGACCTGTTGGTTGAGCACCAGGTCGACAATCCCCCCGTTATACGGAATGGCGATGGTGGTATTGGGCGCCACGGCCACGGTGATCGCGATGCCCCCCACGTGGAGGTTGACGAACGTTGTCGCCAGCAGCGTGGCGGCGTGGCCGCCCCCGGCCGCGCTGGTACAGCTGGCGTCCACCACGTCGGCGGTGATCAGCCCGTCCAGGAGGTTGAGCCCCTCGATCCTCGAGTCCGACGACGAATGGGGCGACGGGGCCAGCGACCCCACCGTGGTGTCGGTGGCCGTCCCCGACGCCGCCAGGCCCGGTGATGAAGGTGCCGTTGACGCCGTTGGCGGCGGCCCCGCCCGTGATGGGCAGCACGGCGTCACCGACCACCGCGCCGGCGACCGGGGAGCCGAGCAGCGTGGCCAGCACGCCGGCGGTGAAGGCCTCACCGCTCACGGCGCCCGGGGTCCCCCCGCAGGCGGGGTTCTGGCTCGGGAAGGTGGCGTCGGTGGCGGCGTGGCCGATGATGATCTGCGCCCCGGCCGGCAGGACCCCGAGCGGGGCCAGCAGCGTGACGTTGATCATGTTGACCGTGTCGGTCACCATCGTGAACGACCCGCCGTGGTTCACCGTCCCGGTGTCCTCGTAGAGGACCACCTTGGCCACCGTCAGCCCGCCCAGGGTCACGTTGACCGCGGTGTTGGGCGCCACGGTGGTGATCGGCACCCCGTTGACCTTCAGGTTGACGAAGTTGGAGCCGAAGGAGTCGTGGGTGTTGTCGCCGACCGAGGCGTCGAGTGCGACTGGGCCCGGATCACGTCGGCCGTGATGGCGCCGTTGAGCAGGTTCACGCCGGCGATCTGCGACGACGCCGTGCTCTGGGCCGAGGTGGACACGCTGGAGTGCGAGGTCTGGCTGATCAGGTTCAGCAGGACCAGGCCGGGCAGCCCGAGGGTCGGGACCAGCTGGTTGGACGCGTTCTGCGGCGTGCCCGGGGCCACCGTCGAGATGAGGCCCAGCGTGGTTGATCAGGGTGAGCCCGAGCAGGCCGACGTCGCCGGCGTAGGCGTTGCCGTGGGTGTTGGCCCCGGCCGATCGAGATCGGCGTCGTCACCGTGGAGCTCGTGGCCGCCGTGACGGCCGCGTTCGACGACGCGATGGTGGCGAGTTGGTGATGGAGCCCGAGGTCCCGGTCACCAGGAACTGCACCGTCTTGGAGCCCGACGTGTGGTGCGCCAGCGTGCCCGAGGTTCCACACGAGGGCCGGGTGGCCGCCGACCGTGGTCACCGTGCCCCCGCCGGGGTTGTTGACGATCGCCTGGGAGGCCGGCGGCAGGATGTCGGTCAGCACCGTGTTGGTGCTGTCCCCGCCGCCGGTGTTGGCGTAGAGGATCGTGTAGGTGAAGGTCTCACCGGGGACGGCCGTCGTGGCGCAGCCCACCTTGGACACCGTCAGCACCGGCGGGTTGAGCACGGTGTGGGTGGTGCTGTTGGTCGGGACAGCCGGTGGTGCACCAGCGCCGGTGATGGTGGCCGTGTTGACGATGGTGGTCCCCGTCGGGTTGTTGTTCACCGTGACGCCGAAGGTCAGGGCCAGGTCGGTGGCGTGCGGCGGCCACCGTGGTCAGGGTGAAGGTCACCGTGTTGGCTGGCGAAGGCCGCCGTGCAGTTGGGCACGGTGCCGCAGCTGGCCGAGCCGGCCACGTAGGTGCTGTTGGCCGGGACCGCATCGGTCACTACTTCCTGGCCGGTCGCCCGTCGCCCGCGTTGGAGGCCGTGAGCGTGTAGGTGATGGTCTGTCCCGCCGTCACCGTCGAGCCCGAGGCCGGGCTCGCCGACTTGACGACGCTGAAGACGGCCACCGGGTTGTTGGTGTGGTTGGTCGAGCAGCCAGTGTGCAGCCGGGCCCGGTGATGGTGGCCACGTTGTTGATGGTCACCGTGGCGTTGGCGTTGACCGTGACGCCGAAGGTCAGGGCCAGGTTGCTCGCGCCGGCGGCCACCGAGGTCAGGGTGAAGGTCACCGTGTTGGAGGCGAAGGCCGCCGTGCAGTTGGGCACGGTGCCGCAGCTGGCCGAGCCGGCGACGTAGGTGCGCTCGCCGGGATCGGGTCGGTGACCACCTCCTGGCCGGTCGCCCCGTTGCCGGCGTTGGAGGCCGTCAGCGTGTAGGCGATGGTCTGACCGGGGACCACGGTCGTCCCGCTGGCCGGGTTCGACGACTTGACGACGTTGAAGACGGCCACCGGGTTGTTGGTGTGGTTGGTCGAGCAGTCGGTGGTCGTCGTGCAGCCGGGCCCGGTGATGGTGGCCACGTTGTCGATGGTGGTGGTCGCGTTGGCGTTGACCGTGACGCTGAAGGTCAGGGCCAGGCCGGTGGCGCCGGCGGCCACCGAGGTCAGGGTGAAGGTCACCTTGTTGTTGGCGAAGGCCGCCGTGCAGTTGCGGCACCGTGCCGCAGCTGGCCGAGCCGGCCACGTAGGTGCTGCCGGCCGGGATGGCGTCGGTGACCACTTCCTGTCCGGTCGCCCCGTCACCCGCGTTGGAGGCCGTCAGCGTGTAGGCGATCGTCTGGCCGGGCACCACCGTCGTCCCGCTGGCCGGGTTTGACGACTTGACCGTGTTGAAGACGGCCACCGGGTTGTGGGTGTGGTTGGTCGAGCAGCCGGCGTGGTGCAGCCGGTCCGTCAATGTCGCCACGTTGTCGATGGTGACGGTGGCGTTGGCGTTGACCGTGACGCTGAAGGTCAGGGCAGGCCGGTCGCCCGGCCGGCCACCGAGGTGAGGGTGAAGGTCACCGTGTTCGTGATCGCGTTAAGGACGCCGTGCAGTTGGGCACCGTGCCGCAGCTGGCCGAGTCGGCCACGTAGGTGGTGTCGGCCGGGATCGGGTCGGCGATGATCACTTGTCCGCTGGCCTCGGTGCCGCGTTCGACGCCGTGAGCGTGTAGCCGATGGTCTGGCCGGGGACACGGTCGTCCCGGTGGCCGGGTTCGAGGTCTTGACCACGGTCACGTTGGCGGCGAACCCACGTGAAGCACTCGGCCGGAGTCGATGGCCTGCCCGTCGATGTTGTTGTCCGACGAGCCGAGGTAGTTGCCGGTTCGGGGTGAACACGGCCGCGAAGCAGTAGTGCCGAGCCTGGTCGGGGTGAAGGCGCTCGAGGTGCCCGGTCGAGACGAAGCCGGTGTCTGTCGTTGCCGCGGGCAGCGTCGCCGTGCCCTCGGGCTTGGCGGTCGAGGTGCACAGGGCGTTGGTGGCGTCGGCCCGCAGACGTAGAACTTGACGGTGCCCGTGGGCAGCCCGGCGTTGGGCGTGCCGGTCACCGTGACCGAGTCGGTCACGCGACCCGTTGGGGCCGATGGTGATGGAGTTCGAGCTGGCCGTGGGTGGTGGTGCCGGTGGGCGGCGCCGAGCGGTGAAGCACTCCGAGTTGTCGGCGGTGGTCCCCTGTTGTTGTCCGCCGAGGTCGCGTAGTTCGCCGTTGGTCGGGGTGAAGACGGCCGCGAAGCACCAGGTGCCGCCTGCGTCGGCGTGAAGGTGCTCGAGCTGCCCGTCGAGACCGAGCCGGTGTCGCTGCTGGCGGGCAGGTCGCCGTGCCTTCGGGCGTTGGCCGTCGAGGTGCACACGGCGTTGGCGCCGCTCGGGCCGCAGACGTAGAAGTTGACGGTGCCCGTGGGCAGCCCGGCGTTGGGCGTGCCGGTCACGGTGACGTGGTCGGTCACGGAGCCGCTCGGGGCCGGCAGGGTGATGGAGTTGGGAGCTGAGCGAGGTCGTCGTGACGCTGGAGGCCGCGCTCACCGAGACGCACTCGCCGTTGTCGGGCGTTCCGTCGGGGCTGGTCTGGTTGTCCGAGGAGCCGGCGTAGCGGAGCCGCTGGTCGGGGTGTAGACGGCCGCGAAGCAGTAGGTGCCGACCTGCGTGCGGCGTGAAGGTGCTCGAGCTGCCGGTCGAGACGAAGCCGGTGTCGGTCGCCGCGGGCAGCGTCGGCCGTGCCCTCGGCGTTCGTCGTCGAGGCGCACACGGCGTTGGCGCCAGGTGGGGCCGCAGACGTAGAAGGCCACGGTGCCCGCGGGCTATCCGGCGGCCGCGGTGCCGGTGACCTGACGTTGTCGGTGACCGTGCCGTTCGGGCCCAGGGTGATGGTGCTGTGGTTGACGTTGGTCGTGGTCGTCGTGGGGACGTTGACGAGCTTCAGATTGGGTGCAGAAGCCGATTGCCCGACGTCGGGTCGAAGGCGTTCTTCTGGATGGAGTTGTCGCCGTTCCCTGTGGGGCTGAAGTCGCTGGTCTTGCGGAGCGAGTGCAGGTCGTACATGTTCACGCAGAGCTGCGCCGGCACGTCGGCACACGGAGGGATAGGTGCGCTCGACGCCGAGCACCACGCGCGATGTTGATGCCCGACGATGGTCTCGGTGCAGGCCGGAGGTCGAGTTGACGTCCTCACCGTAGAGGTACTGCCGACGTGGAAGAACTTGGACCCGGGGAGGCCGATGGTGCCGGTCTGCGACACCGTGCCGGTCGTGGTCGTCCCGGGGGGTTGACCTCGGTGGCGTTGGAGAGGTTGAAGTTGGGGTTGGGCGTGCTCGACGTGGAGATGCCCCACCAGTCGACCGCCCATCCCTCGCCGTAACGCCCCGCACTGGCCTGCGTGCCCACGTCCAGGTCCCGCTCAAGTTGGCCGTGACGGTCCCGTCGGAGTTCGGCGTCATGGTGCCGGTCGTCGTCGGGTCGGGATTGGCCGCGTTGGCCGAGGCGACGGTGCTGAACGACACGAGCCCGATCATCACCAGGGCGCCGGCCATCAGCGCCTGCACGATGGTGCGGAACCACTTCGAAGCGCGACTACGACTTGTGCTTGTCATGACGATTCTCTCTCGTTTCGTTCGATCGTCCGCCGTTGCGAACGGGTGCGTCCGTGTGAGGGCGCGTCGGGGTGCGGCGATGTGGTATTTCGGAGTTGTGGGGTGCGGGCGTGCGCGTGTGCCGTCGGCGCGCGCTGAAGCGCGTGATGTGATGCACACGGGCGCGGGTGCGCAGACGCAGAAAGGTCCGCCGTTTGCGGGGTGCTTCTTCGCGCGCCGCACGCGCATACGCCCGCCACCCTTCATGGGCAATACTTCTGCCCACGGCCTTCAGGAAAGACCGCCGCCCCCTCCGGGTTCAGGAATCCGCCACTCCACCTAGAACGTGTGTGAACCCGCCACACGTTCTAACTAATTGTCGGTCTAACACGATGATCCTTTTTGAGTCAACCGCAGTTACGTGAACGTTTCTGATACTTGCGTCGAACATTGCGACGACGTGATGCCGCGCGACGAGCGAGAGCACTGACACAGTGAAAACACAGCGAATACACAGCGAAGGTCGAACACGCTTCACTCACCGTGCAACGTTCGCCGCGCTGATTCACCGACGACGCGTCGAGTCGGTCAGCAACAGCATCGTGCAGATCATGCGGAGTGACCGTCTCGTCGGATGTCACAGAGATCGCACTCGGTGCATGTGATCGGCATCGTGGTTCCTCGATGATCTCGCGGCCGCGTCGCTGCAGAGGTCACCCGGTTGTCGGCGTGGTGGGCATCGGCGGCCTTCCGGTACGAGGTGCCGGTCGCCGAAGGTGTTAACGCGCGGTCGACCTGGTCAATTGCATGGCCCGACCCCCCTGAATGAGAGACTGGGGAGATGCCGCCACGCCGCTTGTACGTGACGCGCACGCAGCCCGGGAGGGGCGGAGCACGGGCCGCCCGGGTGCGCACCCAGTGATCTCGATCGCCGACGTCCTCGACGGGCGCTACCGCCTCGTCCGGCTTCTGGGCCAGGGTGCGACGTCGGACGTCTACGAGGCGATGGACGAGCCGAACGAGACTGCGGTCGCGGTCAAGATCCTGCGCTCGACCGATCCTGAGGTGGCTCAGCGCATGGCTCGGGAAGCGCACGCGCTCTCGCGGCTGGAGCACCCGGGGCTGGTCCGGTTGCTCGATACGGGCGTCGTCGACGGCCAGGCCTTCTTGGTCATGGAGCTGGTCGACGGCACCACGTTGGCCGAGGCCCTCCGAATGGGCCCCCTTGGTCCCGAGCGGACCGCCGAGCTCGGGGTGGAGCTGGCGCAGGCGTTGGCCTACATCCACGGCGAGGGCATCGTGCATCGCGACGTGAAGCCCTCCAACATTCTGGTCGGCGCCGATGGCCGCGCCAGGCTCGGTGACTTCGGCATCGCACGGGTCGACGACGCCTCCACGCTCACGATGGTGGGGACCACCATTGGCACCGCCGCCTATATGGCACCCGAGCAACTGGAGGACCATCGAGTCGCACCCAGTGCCGATGTGTGGTCGCTCGGCATGGTCTTGTTGGAGTGCCTCACGGGGCGCCGGACGTACGAGGGATCATTGAGCGAGGTCGCGGCCCGGCGGTTGGCCGGGCCCGTGCCGGTTCCGGCGGACCTCCCCCTGCCCTGGACCCTCCTCCTGATCGGCATGCTGGACCACCGGCCGGAGCGGCGCCTGAGTGCCGGTGACGTGGCCGGCCTCCTGGCTGCGTCGCCGTTCCGCGCCGAGTGGACGCCCGCTCCCGCAGGGGAGGCGGGTCTGGCCGGCACGACGGCGTTCTTGGATCTGACGGCGCTGGCCCCGGGAGCGTCGGCCACGGCGTTGCTCGAGCCCGAACCGGATCCGGATGCCACTCGGGTCGGTCCTCCCCCGCTCTTGGCGTCTCCGTCTTCGCCGTCTCGACAGCCGGACCGGCGCTGGCTGGTCGCGCTCGGGGTGCTGGCCCTCGTGGCGCTCGTCGTCGTCCTCGTGCTCTTGCTCGGGTCGAACTCGCCCAGCCGCCTCGGCTCGGGGACGACCACGACGACCCACGCGCGGACCACTTCGACCGACGTCCACGTCGACCACGACGACGTCGACCACGGTGGCCGGGGCGCCGGGAGCGCTCGCCGCACTCGTCGCCGAGGTGGCCAGCGGCCAGTCCGCCGGCACCATCGACCCGGGTTCGGCCCAAACCATCTCGACGCAAGCCGAGCAGGCCGTGTCCGACGCCAGCGCCGGCAAGTCCAAACAGGCGTCAAAGGACCTGCAACAGGCGGCCAAGACCATCACCAACGGGGTGCAGCACGGGAAGATCACGTGGCGCCGAGGGGACGACGCTGCAGAGCGAACTGTCGGCTCTGGCCGCTGCACTCGGTGTGAGTGCCGCGGGTCCGTCGGCGCCGGGCGGTCCTGGCGACTGAGGGACGTCGCCACGTTGTTGGCGTTACCGGCCACTATCCTTCGTGACGATGACGCGCCGGTCGCCACGTTAGATCGGTGGCCCCCCTCGGCGTCCTGATCGGCGGCTGTGCCGGTGCTGGGCCTCCTCATCGGGTCCTTCCTGAACGTCGTCATCTACCGGGTGCCCCGCCACGAGTCCGTGGTTTCGCCGCCCTCGGCCTGCCCAACGTGCGGCGCCCCGATCGCGCCCCGTGACAACGTGCCCGTCGTGTCCTGGCTCCTCCTCCGGGGCCGCTGCCGGCACTGCCAGTCCCCCATCTCGTGGCGCTATCCCCTCGTCGAGCTCGCCACCGCGGGCCTCTTCGCCGGGGTGGCCGGCCGCCTCGGCTACAACTGGGCCGTCCCGGCGTACCTCGCCCTGTTCGCCGGGCTCCTCGCCCTGTCGATCATCGACGTCGAGCACTGTTGCTTCCGAAGGCGATCGTCTACCCGCTCCTCGCGATGGTCGCCGCCCTGCTCCTGATGCCGGCTCGCCACGGCACGTGGCACCCACTGTTCGTCGTGGGCCCTCTGTGGGGCCGGGTGGTTCATGCTCTTCTTCGCCGTGAACTTCTTCAGCCCCCGTGCGCTCGGTTTTGGGGACGTCCGCCTGGCGCCGGTCCTCGGGCTTGGGCTCGGGTGGCTTGGCGTGGGCTACGTCGTCCTTGGTTTCTTCGCGGCGAACCTCATTGGCGCGGTCATTGGGCTCGCGCTCATCGCCACGAAGCAGATGACCCGTCAGCAGCAGATCCCCTACGGGGTCTTCCTTGCTTTGGGCACGGGGCTGGCCTTCTTCTGGGGTCCCGAGCTCCTCCGCCCCTTCAGACCTACTGACCAGGACAACGGCTTGCGTTGGCTACGACGCGAGAGCTCGCCACTTCTGCTTGAAGCTCACTCCGTTGACGCGGTTCATGGTGTTCATCAGAGGACTAAGGGCCAGAGCGAAACCACTTGGCACAAGGATCAACTGCCAGAACCATTTGGGTAGCGGAGCTCGCAACGGTGTAATCAGCCATGGTGGCCACTGCAAAAACGCACACACCGCGGCAAAGAAGAAGGCGATGACGTACCAACGAAACCTGTGGCGCATTGCATCAGACACAATCCACAGAAGTGCACACGCCATAAATATGAGAGGGGCTACTCCTCTGATATTGTACCCCACGGTTCGGCATTCAGTTGCAAGCCGATCGGCACTGGATCAAAGGCGAGTGTGACCAAGGCAATCCAAACCGCGACCTCGCCCGCATCGACCACCGACAATGTCCAGCGCCACCAACATTACAGACAACGCCATGAACTTGTAGCTGAATAGCCCCTTCTCGAAGACAGTCGAAGAGCAGGCGACGCCCCCACCAGCGACACGAGTCGTATGGCGTGCAGAGTTCTTCGCCCAAGCGGTCCGAACCCAGCAGAGCACCTGCCACAGACACCAAGAGAGGCATGACCCCGACACAAAAAGCAGCCAGTGGCCTGGTAGGTACATCTCCCACAGCCGGCACCGCCGAGCGTTCTCGCATCGCCCGTACCGAAGAACGCCGCGCTCGACGCCTGGCCCCAAGTCAAGAGAAGTATGGGCAGAGAGATCACGGCCCAACCGACAATCGCAGAGAGGCCGACTCTCATCGTTTGTTCCCTGGAACCAGAACCAGAACTGGTCGTAGGACCAAGAGGCAAACTGTGGGACGTAACGGCGAGACCAAGAGGACACCGGCCACTGTCCACTTCTGGCGCAAGATCAACGCCAATCCGCCAAGAGACAACCCGGCCGCGACGAGATCCTGAGGGTGGAAGTACTGAAGTAGAGGCGCCCAGACCAAGCGGCACCAGGGCGAGGTACAAGGCCCGATCACCTCCCAGCGACTCCGGCCCCTACCCGATGCTCTCAAGAGCGAGTGAAACCCCCCATTAGAAAACCCACGCGAGGTAACCCAGCCTGACTGTCGGCACCGGTACGAATGTTGTGTCGGCCCATCGATATATCGCCGCGTCGGCGAGAGCACAGTTTGGGCCAAGCGCCTCACTCGATGGAAAGGGCTCCGTATGTCCCAGCCCAACTGCCGAGGCAAGTCCTCCCGAGATCAGCGGCCAGAGGGGAGATTCATTCGTTAACGGGAGAAATCGGGAAGAAAAATACTGGTGTTGGAGGGATGGGAGCTCCGCGCATGCCGACGGAACCGTGCGCGATCGACCACGTCGAGTACACCGTCTGCGTCACGTCGCCCTCTGAAGGTCCCCCTAGGATCCCCACCATCCCAGAAAGATGATTGACACGACGATCCATGCAATCACGCAGTCGCCGGCTGACACGGATCCGTCCAACCAAGAGTGCCCGGACTCCCTCGCTCCTTTTTGGCTCTGGATGGCATGAGGTCCTCGACAAGCTCTAGCGTCAGATTGTTCCACGTCAAAATTTGGGCACGAGAGACGATTCGCTCCCCCTCGACCGCCCTCAACCTAACTCGACGCAGTGCTCCATCCGGAGCCCCTGCTCGTCCCACTCGGGATCCTGTGGCATCCGGACACCAACACACACGTGAGATCCTGCGGCGGTCCATCAGGAGGCTGCCACGTCCAACAAGTGTGGCACGGAACTCTCGACAGCCGGGCATCAAAGATGCGCTTAACGCCAGGTATCTTCGCACTCAGAAGAAGCTGCCGTTCCTCCTGCCCGAGATCAGACCGCTTAGACCAGCGCAGCGCTTTGTAGCGCCCGATCAGTCCCCGCCGACCAACAGCGCGATCAGGTCAAGCGTTGGCCGATCCGCCCATTGGAGATCCTCGAATACGAGCAGCAAAGGCCCCTCGGCGGCAAGCCGCGACACAACGCCGAGCAGCAGCTCCAGAATCCTCGAGGGATCACGATCCTCCGGCTGTAAGGCCCTGTCGCCGCCCGTCGAGCTCAGGAACGAGTCGTCCGAGCTCAGCCCGGCCCGAGCCCAGCAGCGGCTCGAGCTCGTCAGCGTCGAGCTCCACCGCCAGCGCGCGGAGCATGTCGACGACTGGCGCGAACGGGATCCCGCCGCCGTCGAACTCGACACAGCTACCCAGCAGAGCCCGAGCGTCAACGGCCCGCGCGCGGATGACGAGCTCGGCGATCAGCCTCGATTTGCCCACCCCGGCCTCGCCCCCCACCAGGACTGTGACCGGCCTACCGCCCACGACTGTCCGCAAGCCGCCGTCCAGTACCTCCAATTCGGCTTCGCGTCCGACCAAGACCGGGCTCACAAAGACTCGACCCCACCGCGCCAATCCTAAGCCGGGCCCCTCCTCCGCGGCAACGCAACGACGAAAACGGTCCGGGGCGATCAGGCGAACATCACCAACGAGCACCTATCTCAAGACCGGCAGCGATCCCACGGCTGACCCACTCTTCGCGAGTTGCAACGCGTTCCTGGAAAGCGTGTGACGGCGGCGTATGGCCGTGCAGGACCGCCGCCAGCATGCACCTGGCCATTCCCAGACGTTAGGCGCCACGACCACGAACGATACGAGCACAGGCCTGCAATGCGGGGCGCGGTCGACGTGAATGTTGTGCCACATCGCCGCGATCGCCAAACGACGATCCAAACGATCACACACGCCTCCGGGCAAGCGAGCGGCCGCCCATTCCCGCCTGTAGACCCCGGCACGGACGGTTGGTTTCTTGGAGCCTCGAAGCTGCGGGCTCGTGATCCGTCGGCGAACGCGACCGTGCCGGTCCGACCGACCCCGTTGTGCTGGCTTCCAACCGTCAGGAGAGCGACGGACCGGGCGCCTGGGCACGGACGGCTGGCAACTCGCGCCAGGCGCACCGGTGCGCTTACGCAATCGCAAGGCTCTGCACCCCGCGGACCTCGCTTCGGCCTGCGGACGTAGAGTCTTGCGTGAGATGGGTTCGGGCCTGCCGGGCCGCGTGATCGCGTTGCTCGTCATGGTCGCTTTGACGGCGGGAACCGCGGCGTGCGGCGGGTCGCCGGACTCGACCGCGAACGGCACGGCGCGCCGGCCGCGGAAGACGTCAACACAGAGGGCCGACGGCCGGCGGATTGATGGCGGGCAGACGTCTGATCACTCAGGCGACATTCCCAGCGCAGGCGCGCGTGCTCTGCCGTGCAACGAGTTCATTGGTACGCAGGCGCCCGAGCGCGACATGCGCGTAATCCTCTGAGTCGTCGCGCTGCCGGCAAGCCGGCATCTGCGGTAGGCGCTGCAGACGACACGGTCAGACCTGCACGACCCGGCGGCACGCCTGTTTGCCAAGTCGGGGCTCGAGATCCGCGCCGGCGCACGGTTGCGCCTGATCGTCCCAGACCGGCTTCAAGACCAGTTCTCGATCGGCTGGGGCAACGCCGGCGAGTGCCATCGTGGCACCACGATCACGGTGGTCGCTGCAAAGGACCACCGCGCGCCAGGACGCCATCCAACATCTAAAGCGCAATCGCGTCGACGTTGAGCTCGTGCCAGCGGAGCGCAACGGCGCTAAAGGCCGGGGGATCAGCGTCTACTTCCGCGATCCCGACGGAAGCCTCCTGGAGTTCATCTCGTACGGGACCTGAGATCGAGCTTGCCAGAAATCCGACGCCTCGCTTCCGTGGCTCCTGCACCTTCGCCGAGCCGGGTCTGGCCGCAGAGATCCAGTCGATCGAGGCCTGCCAGTCGGGCTCCTTCTGCGCAGTTAGGGTTGCCTGTTCGACTGTCGGTCAGTTCGTGTTCGCGCAGTAGGCGAAGGCGGTGATGGTGAAGCTGTCGCCCTGAGCGTCGGTGGAGGTGACGATGAAGTCGACGTCCCATGTGTCGAATGTTTGGCCGCCGGAGAAGATTGGGCCCGATCCGGTCATGTCGGCCTCTTGGCTGCCGGCCGAGCCGCCGCCGCCGATCAGGTGCTTTCCGGCCGGGCAGGCAGCATCGACGAAGTCTTGGGATGTTGAGCCGACGACTGAGGTCATCGTTTTCTGGGTGGTTACGACCTGATAGCCGGAGGCTCCGGCTGCACCCGAAGCGCCGGTCGCGCCGGCCGGCCCGGTCGGCCCCGTCGGCCCCTGCGCTCCGGTGTCACCCTTTGGCCCCGGGGGGCCGGGAGGACCCTGGAGCCCGGCCGGCCCGGTGTCGCCCTTGGGCCCTTGGGAGCCTGGGGGACCTTGGGGGCCGGCTGGCCCGGTTTCGCCTTTGAGCCCGATAGCTCCCTGCGATCCGGTGTCGCCCTTGGCTCCTGCAGGGCCCGCCGGACCGACCGGTCCGGTGCTACCGGTCAATCCCTTAAGGCCTTGTGGTCCGGCGGCACCGCGCTCGTTCCACGTGATCCGCGTCGAGTGCGCGAGCGAGCAGGCTCGGTGCGCTGGCACGACGTGCACTTCCCCAGTTGTCGGTAGGGCTGACGCACGCGTGAATCACACCTGCTGAAGCCGCCACTGAACCGGCGGAGAAGGCGAGCACCGACCCGGTCGCCAGCAGCGCCGCCAGCGCGTACCGGTAGGGATGCGCGAGCGTCATGTCGAGAACCTCCGCTGCTGGGTTCGCCCCTGGCGAACGCGCCTCGAGACCGCGCTGCGGTCGATCTCGCCGGGGTTTTTGTCATTGACCATGATCATTGCTATGTGGCGATGTTCCCGCAGTACGCGACGGCATCGATCTCGAACGTGTCGCCCTGCGCGTTCTCGCCCTTGACCTTGAATAACGCCGACCAAGTATCGGTCGGTTGACCGTTGGAGACGAGGGGCGCCGAGGACACCATGTCGACCTCCTGGCTGACAGACGTCGCGCCACCGCCGAGCAAGTGAGTACCGGCGGGGCACGAGGCAGTAATGATGAAGGATTCACCTTGCCCCACCGTGGTGGTCACGGACTCGGTTCCGACCTGAACGCTGTAGTTATCGATCCCGGAGTTCCCGGCCGCGCCGGTCGCGCCCGCGGCGCCGACGGGGCCAGCAGCCCCCGACTGACCAGAATCCCCCGCAGGCCCCGTGGAACCCGGCGCTCCGGCCGCGCCCACGGCTCCTGCAGAACCAGTCGCCCCGGCCTTACCGCGATTACCAACGGCGCCCGCCGGTCCGCTGTCGCCGGTGGGCCCCGGCGCGCCCTGCGCTCCGGTGTCGCCCGTGGTCCCCTTCGGTCCACGAGGTCCCTGCGATCCTGCCGGCCCGGTGTCGCCGATCAGGCCGCGCTGACCCCGCTCACCTCGGGCCCCGGCCAGGCTCCAGCTCAGCTGCACCGCCCGGTGCAGCGGGCAGCCCCCGTGCCCACCGAGGATGAAAAGCTGCCCGAGCCGCCCGGCGCGACGCAACCACGAATCGCACCCGAGCCAGCGGCCTGCGCATCGACAACCGCACCCGCGCACGCCGCGATAGCGACCGCCGCAGCCACAGTCAAGCTGCGCCCCGCAGGAGCTTTCAAGTTGGCGCTTCCACGCTCTGATCGGAGAATCCCGGACCCACCAGACCCAATCGGTAGCGATTATGCTTCGCGCGTAACCCAATTGCAAGCCAACCCATGACCGTTAACACGCGGTCGCTGCATGACCGAGCGCGACGACCTCTGAACGCTCGCAGGGCGGCACTGATCACGTCAGCGGGACTCGTGGTCACCGCGTGTGCCGGCGGCGGTGCTCACCCCCACCGCACGCACCGCCACCACCGCCAACGCCAACGCCGCTGGCAGCTTCAGATACGTGAACCGGGCCAACGCGCAACGCCTGATCGAGCAACGCATCGATGCCCAGCGCCACCAGCACGTCGTTGTCTCGTGTCCGCCCAACGTACCGCTCGACGTCAACCACCGGTTCGTCTGTCACGCCAAAGCGCCAGGCGGCCTGAACGCGCTCCTCGTCGTGACCGTGCTCAACAAACAAGGACGACTGCACTTCCAGCCAGCCACCACCCATTAGCGAGCCCGCATGACGCCAGCGGTTACGGGCAACGGACGCGAACGAGCCGCGATAAGACCAACTCCTCCGGCGCCGAGCAACGCCCCGACGGCGCGCGTTGCAAGGCGGACAGCACGATCGCGTCCGCGAGGACGGCGAACCTGCAGCCCTGACCAACGGCGATCGCGCGCGTAATCGCGACGCCCAGATTTTGCGCCGATCGCGCGGCCCCAGCCGCCAAAACCGGGCCCCGGCACCCATCCTCGCGCAGCCGCTCAATGCGCCCGCTTGATTCGATCTGGGGATCGCTCGCGAGATCGGTCACTGTGTTCGCTCGCTTCTCGGTCGTCGCCGTACCGGTCCTTAGTAACCGGCTGCTGCTTCTTCGGCCGGTCGCGCTGAAGCAGAAAGGTTGCGCGCTGCTGCCGGACAGACGTCGCTGCTTGATCTCGGAAGTTCCCCGCCGACCGCGTCGGTCTAGCGTTGCCAGAGGCCATGCTCCACGTCGCTCTTGGATCACGATTGCAAAGGTGCCCCGGTTGCCTTGGCGAGTCGGAGGGTAGGCGATCATCGCGCCGGACTCCTCGGCCTCTTTGACCGCTTGTTCGATGTCTTCGACCGCGATGTACGTCCGCATGATCGGCTGCTCATGCTCAGCTAACGGCTTGCGGATGCCGACTAGGGATCCGTCCGCTTGGGTCGCAACCCGGGCGTGCCCGAGGTCAGGTTCCGGGCGGTCGAAGGAGAGGCCGTGCATGCGCTGGTAGAGCTCCGTCAAGGCGTCCATGTCCTTACTCACGATCTCCAAATAGTGAACGGCCATCACGGATCTCCTTTTTATGGTCTGCATCCGATCCAGGCGCCATCTCGCCGCGAAATTGCGAGCCATCAGCAGCCCGTGAATTGGGAGTCGGGCTCTCGCCGAGGATCCCAGATTCGGGAGCCGAGAGCCGTTGCTTGCGCCGCACTACCGCTCCGCCGTCGCCTCGCCAGAGGCGCGCCCTGCGCGGGAAGGAACGCTGTTACGGCGCCAGGCGAGAGTGCTGCAAAGTCGCCCGAGCGTCCATATCGCGGGCG
>CAVUEI010000008.1:0-554356 GCA_963740535.1 uncultured Acidimicrobiaceae bacterium | reverse complement strand
AGGTACTGCCGAGCAAGGACATCGTTGGGAAACTCGACGGCCGCGATGGCGCCGGCCATGCGACGGGCACCATACAACCCATGAGCCGTCTGCCGTCGGTGATATCCGCTTGTCGGCTGGCGGCCGCCAGTCGGCGCCGAGCTCGTCGATGAGTTGATCGTTGGCAGCCAGGAGCTCCTCGACGGCCGAGGTCGTGCTAGGTGCAACTTCGGTCGGTCGAAGCATCTTGTAGATGGCGGGCTCGCTCAACCCGAGGAGCTCCGCCATCTGGGCGACCGATAACGTCTGACGGAGTAGTTGAGCGGCCTCGGTTCGGATAGCGGCCAGGGCGGAAACCTCTTGCCGGTGGCGTTCGATCGCCTCCACGCGCTGTGTCGATGCGGTCGACGAGATTGGCGACGGCTCGCACTTGGGCCGGTGTCGGGATCTTTTGGCGGACCATTGCTGCCTCCGAATGGCCAGGAACGGGTGATAGCTAGTATGACACCCTAGGGTATAGATTATCAACACTCTAGGGTATACGGATCCCGCTCCGCATCAACAGTTCGGGTCGGATCTGGCCAATATTCGTTCCGAATAATCCGCTCCCGAACTACCGAGGACCCTCGATTCTCACTCGGGAACAGGCCCGAATGGAGGTCGTTCAAGAGCGAGTCAGGGATAGAAACGCTGCAATCCCGTCAGTCAGCGGTGCGCCGGACCCGACTTGCCCATCCAACTGCCCAACTTTCGAGCCAAATCCATCCCGACCCGGCTGACTGGCTGGACGAGGCCGAAGCTCTGAACAGGGAGAACGCCATTCGGGGGGTTCAAGTGGACGTAGCTGGCCGGTCTCTCAATGTGGAGCGGCTTGTTGCCTCGTAATAACTTGAGACTCAGCTAGAGCCCTACTTCGAAATAATGGGTACCGCTGGAGCCAGTCCTACGAGCATGTCAATCACGTCGGTCTCGTACAACTGAAGATCACTGGCGATCTGTCTGGTCCCGAGACCTTCACTTCTAAGGCTGAAGCACGATCGTCATCAGCTGCGAGGCCTCCCGCTGGATGCCATCGGGTTCGGATGATCGATATCCCGCGTTTCGATAGCTCGATCATCATCGTCCGATAGTGCCAATCAGATAGGACCCCGACATGATGTAGCCGTCTTGTGAGAGCTGTGGCAGCGACCTGCCATGCTGCCTTTGCTGCGATCAACTCACTGAATGTAGGCACATAGAGGTTCATCGCAAGGATGCCTGATTGCGGCATCAAGAACGCAGCGGCAAACTCGTTGGCCTCGTCCTCGTGGGCTTGAGTTGTTCGTTGAGCCTCTCGATGTAAGACGAGATGGCCCAGCTCGTCGGCGAGATGGAATCTCCGCGCTCCACAATCTTGTCGCATTGATGAGAACAAAGGGTCGCCCATGGCGCCAGAAAGAAAAAGCATCTAGCTCTCTGCAATCCTGGGCCAGAGAGAAAATCAGCACACCCATCGCTTCCAACAGGTGCAGCATGTTGGGAGCTGGCCCATTACCAAGTCCCCACGCAGCTCGAACAGACTGAGCGGCCGTTTCCGGGTCGCTCCCAACACCCATCTCAGGGATATTTACAGCAGGAAGATCGAATCGGCTTGCCAGCCAGTCGGTTAGGTACATCGCAATGCTGCCCGCGGCAAGCGCAGCCTTGCGGCGGTAAGCAGGGAGCTTTGTTGCTGCTCGAAAAGTAGCGGCCTCGCTGCCAAGTCCGGAAATCCGCGGTCCGAAGAAGAACTCCGGTGGAACAGCGAGGGTTTGGGCGAGTCTGTGTAGGTTGCCCTCTTCGCGGCGTCACCAGACCAGCTTCGTAATCGCGAACAGGCCGCGACTTTCAGCAACTCCTGCCTTCGCTGCCAAACGTGATATTGATAAGCAGCACCATTCTATCATCAAACGCAGAGCGTTTCAGGGGCGGACGACGCCGTCAGGTCGGCCAAGGTTGCGCTCCACGGCAACGGGGACAGAGTTGGCGGGTTTAGGGAGACTCTTTCTTGCCGACGTAGGGTCTGGTTCCATGGGTAAAAAGATTCTGGTGGCCAGCCGGTGATCGTCGTGCCGTACATCGCAGCGGGCAGTCGAGAGTTCTGCGCGTCCTACGCGTCGGCTCTGTCGGAGAGGGTCGGTGAGGGGGAGCCGCCACGACTTGGATTCGTTTCCCACGTCCTCCGTACTCATTTCGTTCGCGATCAGCAAAGGAAAGTTGGTTCGACTGAATGGCAACGTAAGTCGACGCTCCGCGGGGGTGCGCAGCGGACGGTGTGGCGTCCCGATCGCAAACGCCGGCGTCACCCATCGCAGCCAAAATCTGTAGACGCTGATCTCGTCGACGTACGGCCTCCAACTGTCCGGGACGAGCCAATTCCCAACCTCGTCTTGACAATCGATCTCGTAGCTCTCTGGTCGTTCCATCCCACATGCGAAATCCGTACGACGTTGCAGCCGAGTGTTCTGTTGTCATCGCTGCTTCCGAAACACCCACTCGGAGACTCGCTTGCAGGATTCCGAGAGTTACGCCTACCCGACGCTTGAGATGGTCTTCCACTGCTTCGCCGCCTCAATGACCTGGGTTGCCGGACCCGCGTGGAAGAGCGAATCGGACATGCCGGAAATCCTACCTCAGTTGAGGGAAAAAATCCGGCAAATCACATGGGTGTAGCTAGAAAATCCCCTGAACTGCGGAGTTAGGCGTCATCGTGTGACCGACGAGGTCGTCGGCATCGCCGAAATGACCAAAACAAGGATCGACCCTCTTGGCGTATCGAGCCCGAGATGGCCCTGGAGTTTGGCAGCTAGGCGCGAGAGATGGATTTAGCTACCTCTGCAGCCCTGGTCGACTGCTCACGCTGCTCTTCAATGTCCTCTGCCAGTTCAGTCTGCGTTTGGGTGTAGAGAATGACAGTCGGCTCACCCTCGCTATCCCGCTCAAGCACCTTTGGCGTCATCTCATTACTCCTCGACCTTTGGCCACATCCACTTTACCGCTTCCGGAATCAACCAAGCCAGGCTCCCCGCTAAGACCTGATCAGGTCATTTCCGGCCGGGCCTCAAAGAATAGGTCGTCGGTTCGTCCAATAGCGGTGAGGGCCCCAATACGCTGGCCACCATCTCCATGGATGAGGGTCGCCACCACTGACTCGGAACATGGAGTATCGCTTTTGTTGAATCGCGGTCAATCCCTGTCCGGTCCCGATACAGCCTTGCCCTTGATCACCAGAACCCCCTCGTCGGCGGTCCACACCTTTCCAACGGCGCCCATGCCAACTGGGAAAATTGAGGGATCCTGCAACCCAATCACCGGTGGGAAGACCGGGATCAAGAATTTCTCGTCCGGCGTTACCGCATAGACGGTGATGTGGTATTGGTCTGGAATGCCGCCGATCCCAGGCTGCAGCAGCCCTTCGAATTGGTAGCCGAGAGCTGATCTGTGCTCCGCAATGATTGCCGATTCCTGGTCCTTTTCGACTAACTCGCGTAGCTGGTCGTCGGCTCGAGTCGCAACAATTGTCGCCAGCACTGCGAACACGATTCCTCCAGCGATAAGGAGCGCCCGAACCCCGGTAGGCCAATCAGCAAACGATGGGATACCGCAAAAAGACCGGGAGGGCCACGACGACTCCGCCACCGACGATGGGGATGAGAAAGCGTCGCCGGCGCAACCGATAAACAGGTGGCGAACTAGGTCTGGTTGGCCGGAGGCGCCTAAAAAGGGCTCTCGTGTAGCCAAAGAGTAATAGATCTGCGATGAGAAGCCAGGCGAATCCGATGATAAGAGGCTCGAGAATGTCCACAGTTGGGCGAAATGCTATGTGTCATCCTCGGGAGGCGTATTGGGAATCCCTTGGGAATCAACCGCCCAGTACTCGCTGGATCTGAAGTCACGGTGTGGATTCTTTACCCGTCATGAACAGCCAGAAAGGAACTGACGCAACCTCGATGGACTGGTTCCAACAGGTTCCTAACCCGAACGTCGAAAGTCGGCAGCTCCGTCCTGTGTCACAACCAGAGGGCAGAGTCCCAGAGTGTTTCGTCGCCACCGACTCCCTGAGCTTCCAACGCCGCCAGGCGAAGTCATCTTCGACCGTCTCGACGTCGACTACACAGGTCCTCCGGTCGCGATGGCTGGCCCCCCGAACTACAAAGGATCCGACTAGCGCTCCCGGAGCATCTTCATTGCGCCCCGCCTCCACCGTGGGCACGGGACGGATCGTGGCTTATCCGAGCGGTAGTCGCCGGATGCCCCATTGGAATGTCCTGGACGCTGCCATGGGTCGGACTCGAGCCATGGGCCAACATCGAAGAAGTTGCGGTTGCGGCTAGCTGGCAGCGACGAGGCATCGGCTCCGCCTCGTCAAACAATCCATGAGATGGATGGCAGAGAAGGGAGTTCAATCGGTTTCCGTCTGTCCCGTTACAGGTTCGCATTGGATTGAGAACCTTGGGTTTTCGCCAATGGGGGGCGGAAGTTTTATTCGAGAAGTATCCGATTCACTACCCAACACGGCCAACTGATGAGCGAGTTCAGAGAGGACCTGAATGGATGAAAGTCAACCCGTACCACACGATCACCCCAGAATCGACGGATCCAGGTCATCGAGACGTCTATCACGACGAGAACACATGTCCAGACGGTTCCCGAATCAAGGCAGAGAACCGACGCTCGGGCACAGACGGCAGGCCAAAGTGCGATTTGGTGCAAGGGCCATTAGTTCTGCCGATCAGACATCGGCTCTTGTCCATCCATTTGTCCATCCATTCGGGTTTTCCGGATGGACACAGCCGAATCAGCTGGACGAAGCCAAAGCCCTGAACAGGAAATATGTGACGCAGGGCGACCGTAAAGACACCATTGACCACTCTCTCAACGTGGCGAGATTGGTCCAGGCTCTTGTGATTGGTCCGGGTGGCGGCTTGCGTGAGGACTCTCCCCGATTACCTACGACAAGAAGAGGGCAATGATCGCGACGACCAGCGCCAATATCCCGATGATGACGGCTACCCGGGTGAGCCGAAACACGGCCCGACCGAGCCGAAGGTTGATGGTCGAGGTCATCACGGAAGCCATGTTGGAGATTGAATCCCGTGCGGTCGCCTCGGACGCCACGATGCCCTCCGCTCTGCTCAGGCTGGACTTCCGGAGACGGTCCACCAGTGAGGGCTCGTATTCCCGGCGCCAGTCCGCGACAGGTGAGAAGTCAGCGCCTGCGGTGCGTAGGAATCGTAGCTCGTCGGAACGGAATTCAGCCATCTCGAACGCCACTACGTGGGCGTCGTAGCTGGTGTCCGTTACGAGCCCGTAGAGGGTTTCGACGTCTTGATCTTCTACGTGGCCGTCTTCACCGCGGACCCCTGCGATGCGGTCGCGTATGTCAGAGAGGTGCTCTTCGTACCCGCTACACAGACAGTGGAGCGCGAACTGGTCGCGAAATGCGAATAGCCGACGAGTGAGTCGGTTGGCCAGTGCACTGGGGTTCGAACCACCGTACGCTGACAGCTCCTCGTCGTCCACATCCGCCCACCGCGCTCCCAATCGTAAGACGAAAGGCTCATCGGCTGCACGAGCGCCCCACGCCGAGAGCCGCCATCCTGGGAGCGAGGTCGACACGTAAGCGTCTGAGTCATTGTCGATGTCGAGAACCCACCGGTAGTCGGTGTGTCCTTTGAACTCCTGTGCTTTGAACGGAGTTGTGAGGTCGCAGACAAAGGTCTCCACGGTTGGCATGCCAGCTTTTGCAATGCCAGTAGAGAACGTCCCCGAGAGATGATCTGCTATCCAGTGATGGCAAACGCTGCGTAGCCGTTTTCGTTCCGCCACAACACGATCTGTCCGTTGCTGGTTCGGTCCAAAGTATCTCCAGCCGATGGGCACGCGCTCAGTTCGAGTGTCAAAGGTCGTGTCGAAGATGTCGTTCAAGACTCGCGATGTGGTGTCGTCCAAGACGAATTGCAGCACAAGGCACGTGACGCTCGGAGTGGTCGAATGCAGCTCCGCCCAAATCTCGGTGATGCCGGTCGGCAGTTCTGCTTGCAGCCCACCACCGATGGGACGAGGAGCGTCAGCGCCGGTTATCCGCCCAAGGTTGATCCACGCGCCACCAAAAGGATGTGCTCGCGCAGAACAGATCCAGTCGACCACATTGGGAACGAAGGGATTGAAGGTGTCGAGACGATCCCAACCGAGGGCCCTAATACCTTCGATCAGGTTGTTGACGGTCGAGGGCGTGTAGATCTCAACGCAGGTGAACGAAACGACACGAATCGATTCGCTAGGTGGCAGTGCGGCGTCGCGGTTCTCCTCGGCGTCACTCTGGCGCAAGAACGCCAGCTCTTCCTCCGTCTGCATCGGCGGATCATCGGGACTTTCGGACGAGGTGTCGTCAGGACGACTCATGCTCGGATGCTTCCAAACCAGACGAACGACGCAAGGAACATGGCTTCAACCCTTCTCAAATCGCATGCCGAGAAAGCCGTACTGAACCTGCGTCGGCAGTCTGCGGGCCTTTGGCTCCTCTGGTGAGAACCACCAGGACTGAGCCCACAATGGCGGTTCGTCGCCCGTCCACTCCCACTCGAAGCCACGGATCCGATACAACAGTTCGCCGAACACGACGATAGCGAAACCTCCTGCCTCGAACGCGAGTAGGTGCTCCGGTGGCTGGAGGGGGAAAGCCGATGGAAGCTGCAACGGCAGCGCACACCATCCGACGCCGGGTTCCGCGACCGCGTCGACAGGAGGGCCACTCCATAACACTTCTCGGAGCTCTCGAGCCGCGGGCGTGTCCAACCACTCGTCGGCCGCCACCAGGCTTGCCGTGGCCAAGGCCGTCTTCGCGGCGAAGCGAGGCCACACTGCGGGGTCCTGCACCATCGTCACAGCGACCTGCCCGCCACTTTCGGTCTCTTCGTGCTGCTCGACCACGGCGAAGTTCGGATGATCTCGCTTGAGCCTCGCGATCTTCTTGGTGAAGTCATCCTTCGAGTATCCGCTCATGGTGATCCGGTCACCCTCGACCACGTCGTTGGGGAGCCGCCTCATGGTCGTTGTGCCGGCGACGCCGTCAAGGTGGACAACGGCCGCTGGCGGGTTGCCTGGCCGTCCCGACGGGATGGCCATGTGACGCGGAGGGTCACCGCGACGATTGGGGATCTGGAGGCGAACCCGAGCCTCTTTGACCAAGTAGTCGTTCAACCACGGCTGGTCGACCTCGACCCCGGCGTGGCTATTGCACGGTCCGCATACCCGGTCCGTCACGAGATCTGCGTTGATCGCGGCCGGGAGAACATGCTCAGGTGGCGCCGTACCCGAGAAGGGTTCGGCGCAGTAGAAACAGCGGGGCACGACCCAGGCTACTTCCTGTCAGCCCTTGTACGGACGCACACCCACGAGGTCCCGCAGGTTGTGCTCGATCTCGGCATTCCGCTCGGAGGATGCCTGTCGTACGAACAGGGACAGCATGTTGTTGGCGAGGGTGTCCCGGGCGTCGGCCGACCAGGGTGAGGACGGGATCCGAGCGACGTCTCGGGCCAGGAGTTGTCGACGCCACCGAGGGAAGGCGGATCGCAAGGAGTCGACGGAGGGCGTGATGAGTCCGGAGCAGTACAGCCAGTGTTCGATGTCGTCGTTGGGGATCAGTTCGGTCTGATCGTGGCTCGTCACGCCACCATTCTCCCATCCGGCTGTTCTGGACCTGACCAGAGGACGACCGATTGAGTCCAGGTTCCCTGGATCATGCGGGTGACGCCGCCGCAACGCCGCTCGGGCTGCCCGCAAGTGAGGGCCGAAGCGATTGCCAGTCTGCCTAGGGCCTCGGTCTGCGGATGTTCTGTGCGATCCACTCGGATGCTTCGGGCCACACCCCTTGGGCATCTGGCAACATCTTGGGAGTAAACGCCTTCGGCGGCGGCCAGTTGACCTCGCGATCCTGGGGCCAGGCCAATGTCCACCACGGACTTGGCCTCTCGTCTGGGAACCTCGGGTATGCCCGAGTGCGGATGTTGAAACAGCATGTGATGAAGTAGGCGTGCCCGAGGGACAGGCCGAACTCGAGGACGTGCGGAGTCTGCGCCGCGACGCCGGCGATCGCTTGGGCCGTCAACGCCGGCATAAGCGAGTAGTAGGAGTCCAGCTTGCCGTCGGTGTCGATGTGGCCAATGCGTAGACGAAACCCGTCAGGAGGCTCGGGCTTCGTGTAGAAGGCGTGGTAGTCCTCGGCTTCATTGGTCGGATAGCCGTGATCGATGAGATCGGCGACCAGTGTTTTGAGCGCCATCCAGCGTGCGAGGACCAGCTGGTGCTGGATCGGGATTCCCATGCGGGTCCCTCGAATCATGGGCTCGACCAGAGGCGCCGCTGCATTCTCGATTTGGGACATCCACCCGTTGTTGCAGATCTTGCAGACCTTGGGAATTCGGATGGCGCTATAGGTCTGATGACGCCGGTGACGCACGTCGCGCATGGTTGAGCCGTCCGTGTCGACCTGTCGCTCCGAGAGGACTACGTCGACTCGCCGGCCAGCAATGTCTCGCAGGATCCTGTTCGCCCAGTGGGGGAATAGGTCCTCATCCGAGAGCTCCCCGGTCGCGCCGCAGAAACGCGCAGAGTCCAACTCGCTCGTCTAACCCTTCTGCACCCCGTTCGGCCACGCCAAGATCCTACGGCCGGACCCTAGGCTCGTCGTCGCACGCCGCCGGTGAGCAGTCACTGGCCAGGTCCGCCGTCCCCAGTCATTGATCAAGCCGACAGTAGACCGCTCTACTACAGCGGCGAACTGGGTGGACCAACTGGAAACTGGGTGGACGGAGCCGCACTTCGGGACTCGCGAGACCCAACCGGACGAAGATCCTCACCCTGCCAAGGTGGGGATCTTCCCTTTCTGCGGAAGCGGGCTCGCCGGACCGCGACGGGTGAATGCTTGATGCTAAGGCGCCCCCAGCGGCCAGCTAGTCCCATCCGCAATGGCGACACCGACGCCCCTTGGGTCATTCGTCAGGCGGTCATTGAGCTCGAATCGCAACTCGTCTATCCGTTCCCCGACCTTCCCCCTGAGGATCTGCGTGATCCCGCCCAAGTCGGCTGCGAGGTCTACGTCGTAGAGCTCGGTTTCTACGTGCAGATACAACTCACCCAAATCAATGTGGGTGCCATCGGGATCATCCGCCGTAACGGAATTCACTCCGGCGAAAACCGTGACGACCTGACCACCCCCTTGTGCCACCAAATGCCCATTCGCTTGTTGCGGAGTTGAATGATGTCGGCGTGACTGGCGCGTTGAGCATCTGAGAGATGACGCAGGTAGCCGTCCAATGTCAAGCGGCTGCTACCCCCTACCCCCTGGCCGCTGGCAAAGCATCGACCGTAAGCGATGATGGCCCCCTCCCAGCATGCGCGCCGCAGGTACAGGTATTCGCCTGTTGCAATGACAGGGTCGGCCATGTGATGCGCCGCCATCTCTGCAATCACCAAATCCCCAAGTAGCGATCCAAGGTCACCGAGTTCGGAATCCTCACCCAGCCGGATATCCAACTGCCTGTCTGGTAGCGGAGCTGCTGGAACCGTGAGACCTAGGTGCGGGCGTCGTTCGTCGTCGTCGAAGTGAGTCATGAGATCAGTGTGGGCGTAACTCGAACACGCAGGCAAGCGCTGCGGCAGCCTCTGGCGTTCGGTGGCTGTCCCGCAGGTTGCCTGGTGAGCTCGCCGATCGGGCCCTCGTTGTTCGTCTGTCTTCGCGTGGCGCCAAAGGCGACGTTCCCGGCCCGTTAGTGCGCGGGACCGAGCTTGCTCACTTCCCGTGGACGACCCGTCCCAGGTGCTCGGCGGCTCGTTTGTCCGACGAAGCTCGTGACTTCGAATAGTGGCGTGTGAGCACCTGAGGCCCGTGTCCTTGCCGCTGAGCGACCACGCTGACGTTGAATCCGGCATCCAGGAGTTCCGAGGATGTGAACTTCCGTAGAGCGAGGATCGAACCGTCGAACTCGAGGTGGCCCCGACCAGATGCCTGGGCATCTTCCCGCCGTTCGGCGGCCGCCACTGCCAGGTTCGCCCACCGTTCGCTGCGACCCAGCGCCGCACCGATGTCTCGATAGGACATGCCACCGGTCGGCAGAGGTCCAGGTTTCCCGGCTGGCCGAGCTGGGGGAGTGGACCGCCGCAGCCGGAGCGCCTCGTTTTCGAGAGCGACGACCTCCGGATGTTTGTCCTCAATCCCGAGGTACCCCTTTAACACCGCAACTCTCTTCGTGAGGTGGTCGGGAGGCATAGGCGTGGAGCAATCCTCGGCAAGGCTGAAGAGGAAGGCATCGGCGGCAAGCTGGACGCCAGCCGCAGCGGCTCGCTTGTTCATCTGGTCGTGGTGCCGCTTCAGCATGGCCGTTGTCTCAGCATCGACGTGGAACGTTCTGCTTCGACGGGTCTTGGTCGCTTTGACCTTCCCTGACGATGTGATGGCCGAGGCGATGGTGATCTGGTTCCTTCTCCAAGCGACCGCCGAGATTGGGATGCCCACGAGCTCTCCCCGCCGGATCCCCGTGACGGCCCCGAGGACCAGGAGCGGAGCGATGTCGGGAGTCACTTCGACCGCGGTCGACAGGAGGAGGGAGAGCTCCTCGACCTCCGGCGGGGTTCGCTCTTTGGAGCGGTACGTGCTCGTCGGCATCTGAAACTCGGCCATCGGGTTGCGTGTGGTCATGCCTCGCCGTTTGGCCCAACGAAAGAACGGGGCGTAGAGGCTCTTGGCCTGATTCAGGCGAGAGGCGCTCAGCCCAGCTTGGCGCATCGCTCCGAACAGCCGGTCCATGGTTGCGCCTTCGATCCGTTTGACCTGCTGGGTAGCCGATGGTGGGGGAGAACCAGCGTCGGTGGAGGTTGCGGTAGTCCGCTGATCGTCTTCTCGGCCCGGCCTTTTTCGCCCGCCGAGGTATTCCTCGAGGAATCGATCCACTGCCTCGTCCACCGTGAGGTCCCGTAGATCCTGAGTTTCTGGGAGCTGCGAGCCACTCATCTCATCGACGAACTCCGCGAGGAAACCAGCCGCAGCGGCCTCGCTCTTCTGCTGAGATGGTACGGGTGAGCGATCGAGGCCGGCCATTATCCCAACGGCCGATCGTTACCCGGAGTTCCCATTTCCCGGGCCGAATGATCCGCATTGAGCCCGCTCCCTCGGCGCGCCCTCGCTCGGGTCGGCGGGCTTGCCGCAGAGCGCGCCCTCCAGGCTGAGGTGGTCGATGCGCACGCAGGCAGGATTCGAGGCGCAGGCGACGACCCGGCTCATTGGGTGGGAGCGCGCCATTGGCCAACTCCCAGGCAACGCGATGCGCAGTCATGGCGACTTTGCCCACCTTGATCCGTCCCGTGCCACGAGCGGGATTGACGCTGCCGAGCCAGAGGTGGTGCTCGCCCGTGCGGTCCACCAGCCGCTCAAACCGTGTGGCCAGGTCTTCGACCGGCCGGCCCATGCATTAAGGGTATCGGTTAGGTGTATCGATAAGGGTATCTGGGTTGAATCCCACGTCAGGCTACCCGATACCCTTAACGCAAATCGCCGAAACGGGCTCTACCTGGGACTGTTTCGAGTGCGCCCCTCGGGATTCGAACCCGAAACCTGCGGATTAAGAGTCCGTTGCTCTGCCGTTGAGCTAGAGGCGCATCGGAGAGTGTAGGCGAGCAGCCTTCGGAGTCTCGGAAGGGCGCACACGGCTGGAGCCCCGGTTTCGCCGGCCCGGGCTTGCGCTCCGGACCGGCGACCCCCCCGGGCGCACCTCTCGACGTTGCTTCCCAGAAAACGGTGCGCCGTGAAGGTAGCACGCACGGCGCCACCGGGGACTGACACGGGCGTCAGGTACACTCGCCCCCCATCCGCCTGGTGATGGACAGGCGCGGAGCCGGGACCCGATAGGGACCGGACTGGCCAGGAAAGGAGGGTGGTGGAGCTCGAATTCACGACCGAGCAGGAGGATCTCCGTGCCTCGGTCCGCTCCTTCCTGGAGAAGGAGTGCTCGCTCGACGTGGTGCGCGCCACGGTCGAGTCCGGCCAGCCTCCCGCAGAGCTCTGGGACTCCATGGTGGCTCTCGACTGGCCCGCCCTGGCCATCCCCGAGGAGAACGGAGGCCTTGGGCTGTCGTTCGTCGAGACCGCCGTCGTCGTCGAGGAGCTCGGCCGCGCCGTCGCCCCCGGCCCCTTGCTGCCCACGGTCACCCAGTTCGCTCCGTTGGTCCGCGAGGTGGGTTCGACCGAGCAGCGCCAACGCTTCCTGTCCCAGGTCGCCTCTGGTGCCGTCACCGGGACGGTGGCATTCGCCGACCACCCCAGCGGCTGGTCGACGGGCGACATCACCATGACGGCCGAGCGCGCCGAGGGCGGCTGGGTGCTCCATGGCACCAAGCTCGGAATTCTCGCAGCCGACGGCACGGCGGAGATCGCGGTCGTCGCCCGCGCCGGCGCTGGCATGGGTGTCTTCGTCGTGCCGGGATCCGAGGCGGGCCTGACCACCGTGCGCTCGCTCGATGCCAGCCGGCCGCTCTCCACCGCCAGCGCTCAATCGGGTGCTGGTCCCCGACGAACGGGCGCTCGGAGAGCCCGGGAGCCCAGCTTCCACGCTCGGTGTCACCCGTGCCGTGCAGGAGGCCACCGTCGCGCTCGCCCTCGAGACCGTCGGCACCTGTGACGCCCTCTTCCAGATGGTGCTGTCCTACGTGAAGGATCGCAAGCAGTTCGGCGCGCCGATCGGCTCGTTCCAGGCGGTCAAGCACAAGATGGCCAACATGTTCCTCGCCATAGAGCGCGCCCGCTCGTTGAGCTACTTCGCCGTCGCCGCCATCGACGAGGACATACCCGACCGGGCCACCGCGACCTCCATGGCCAAGGCTGCCAGCGACGACTGCCAGAGGCTGGTGTGCCGAGACTCGCTCCAGTCCTTCGGCGGCATCGGGTACACCTGGGAGCACGACGCCCACCTCCTGATCAAGCGGGCGGAATCGTGCGGCGCCCTTTTCGGCGGTGCCGGGCACCACTCCCTGGCGGTCGCCCGAGCACTCGGGGCCGAGTCCGTCTGACCGGACCGCCGATCAGGCGGCAGACTGACGGGGTGCGCCCGGGCGAATGGCTCGATCGCCTCCCTCGGCCTCGCACCACATCCCGAGGGCGGTTGGTACCGGCGCACCTGGACGGCGCCCGCGCCCGAGGGCCAGCGACCGATCGGCAGCGCGATCTACTACCTCCTGCTCGAAGGTGAGGTCTCGGCACCGCACCGCATCGACGCGGTCGAGTTGTGGCACTTCTATGCCGGGGATCCACTGGAGCTCGGCCTCGAGTGGCCCGACGGGAATCGGCAGACGGTGATCGTCGGCGCCGACCTGGACGCCGGCCACACGCCCCAGGTCGTCGTCGATGCCGGCGTCTGGCAGACGGCGAGACCCTTGGGGCGCTACTCCCTCGTCGGAGCGACGGTGACACCGGCGTTCAGCTTCGAGGGGTTCGAACTGCGCGAGTGATCCTGAGGGCGTGGCCCTTTCGGCGCCGGTTCTGCTAGGCAAGACGTGCTCGTCGGACGCGTACCAGGAGGCCAAATGAGCGAGAGCCACGAGCAGGGATTGTCGGCCCTGCTGCACGAGACCAGGAGCTTCCCGCCTCCCGAGGGTCTGGCCAAGGAGGCCAACGCGCAGCCGGGCATCTACGCCGACGCGCAGGCCGACCCCCTGGCCTTCTGGGAGTCCCACGCAAAGCGCCTGACCTGGGCAGAGCCATGGTCGCAGGTTCTCGACTGGGACCCGCCCTTCTCCAGGTGGTTCGTCGGGGGCAGGCTCAACGTCGCGGTCAACTGCGTCGACCGTCACGTCGAAGCGGGCCTGGGTGAGCGGGTCGCCTTCCACTGGGAGGGAGAGCCGGGCGACACCCGGACCATCACCTACGCGGATCTGCTGGCCTCGGTGTGCCAGGCCGCCAATGCCCTGACCGAGCTGGGCGTCCGTGCGGGCGACAAGGTGGCGATCTATCTGCCGATGATCCCCGAGGCGGTCGTCTCCATGCTGGCCTGCGCGCGCCTGGGGGCGCCCCACACCGTGATCTTCGGCGGCTTCTCCTCCGACGCCCTCCGAAGCCGCATCCTCGACTGCGACGCCCACTTCGTGATCACCGCAGATGGTGGCTACCGCCGCGGGGCCGCCAGCGCCCTCAAGCCCGCCGTCGACGAGGCGGTACGGGAGTGCCCCGATGTCGAGCGGGTGCTCGTCGTTCGACGCACGGGCCAGGATGTCAGCTGGGACGAGGGCCGCGATGTGTGGTGGCACGACGTGGTGGACAGGCAGCCGACGGAGCACGCGGCGCAGTCCTTCGACGCGGAACACCCGCTGTACATCATGTACACCAGCGGTACGACGGCCAAGCCGAAGGGGATCCTGCACACGAGCGGGGGCTATCTGACCCATGTGTCGGCGACCCACCGTCTCATCTTCGACCTCAAACCCGAGACGGATGTGTTCTGGACGGCGGCCGACATCGGCTGGGTCACCGGTCACAGCTACATCGTCTACGGGCCACTGGCCAACGCGACCACGTCCGTCATGTACGAGGGCACACCCGACACGCCCTCGCGCGACCGCTGGTGGCAGATCATCGAGCGCTACAAGGTCAACATCCTCTACACGGCCCCCACCACGATCCGCACCTTCATGAAGTGGGGCGAGGAGTTGCCCGCCGGGCACGACCTGACCAGCCTTCGCCTTCTCGGTTCGGTGGGCGAGCCGATCAACCCGGAGGCCTGGATGTGGTACCGCACCCACATCGGTGGCGACCGCTGCCCCATCGTCGACACCTGGTGGCAGACCGAGACCGGGGGCATCCTCATCACTCCGCTCCCGGGCATCACCACCACCAAGCCGGGCGCGGCCATGACGCCCTTCCCCGGCGTCTCGGCCGACGTGATCGACAGCGACGGTCGCTCTGTCGGCAACGGGGAGGGCGGCTACCTCGTGATCACCGAGCCATGGCCGGGCATGCTGCGCGGCATCTACGGGGACGACGCGCGGTACCAGGAGACCTATTGGTCGCGGTTCCCGGGCCGTTACTTCGCCGGTGACGGTGCCAAGCGCGACGAGGACGGCGACCTCTGGCTGCTGGGGCGGGTGGACGATGTCATGAACATCTCCGGCCACCGGATCTCGACGACCGAGGTCGAGCACGCGCTGGTCGGGCACCCCGCCGTCGCCGAGGCCGCCGTGGTGGGCGCCAGCGATCCGACCACGGGCCAGGCCATCGTGGCGTTCGTGACCGTCAAGGGCGCCAACGACGCCGAGGGCGAGGCGGGGGAGCTCCTGGTGCAGGAGTTGCGCGAGCACGTGGCGCGGGAGATCGGGCCGATTGCCAAGCCGCGCCAGATCATGCTGACGCCGGAGCTGCCCAAGACCCGCAGCGGCAAGATCATGCGCCGCCTCCTGCGCGACGTGGCCGACGACCGCCCACTCGGGGACGTCACCACGCTCCTCGACCCGACAGTCGTGAACTCAATCAAGGACCACCTGGCCGAAGGCGGGGACGAGAAGGAATAGCCGCACGGGAACCAAGCCCCTGCCTGCTCGTTGTCACGACCGGCGCGCAGCGCCCCGGTCAGAGCGCTACTGCGGCGGGTGCACCTCCAGCACGGTGGCCGACCCCATGCCGCCACCGGCGCACAGCGTCCCCACGCCGATGCCGCCGCCGCGCCGGCGCAGCTCGTGGATCAGCGTGACCAGGATCCGCGCGCCCGACGCGCCGACCGGGTGGCCGATCCCGACCGCCCCGCCGTTGACGTTGACGATGTCGTGCGGAAAGCCGAGCTTGCGGGCGCAGGCCACCGACATGGTGGCGAAGGCCTCGTTGATCTCGACCAGGTCCACGTCGGACTCGCTGAGCCCGGCCCGGTTCAAGGCCCTTGGGACGCAGATGGTCGGCGCCAGCCCGGTCCGGACCGGGCTCGATCCCGCAGGAGTTCCACGACCGCACCGTCGCCAACGGCTCCATCCCATGGGCCTCGGCATACGAGCGGGCGACGACGACCAGGGCGGCGCCCCCGTCGGCGATGCCCGACGAGTTCCCGGCCGTGATCTGCCCGTCCGGACCGGTCAGCGAGGGCAGCGCCGCCAGCTTCTCGAGCGACGTGTCCCGGCGCGGGTGCTCGTCCACGCTGAAGGTCACCGTCTCGCCCCGGCCCGCGGGCACCGTCACCGGCACGATCTCCTCCGCGAAGCGCCCGTCGTCGGTCGCCGCGACGGCCCGGATGTTCGAGTGGTACGACCAGTGGTCCGACTCCTCGCGGGTGATGCCGCACTCGCGGGCGGTGTTCTCGCCCACGGTGATCAACATGTTCATGTTGGGCGCGTCGGGCGTGTTGGGGTGGCTCGGCGGCATGAAGCGCTCCATGCCGCCGAAGGGGACCGGCGACTTGGCGAACATGGAGGGGGAGCGCGTCATCGACTCCACGCCGCCGGCGATGACCGCCTCGGCCATGCCGGAGCGGATGTTGGCGGCCGCCTCCTGGACCGCCATCATCCCCGTGGCGCACTGGCGCTGCACGGTGCCGCCCGGGGTGTCGGGGGGGAGACCCAGCGCGTTGGCCACGTAGCGGGCCGTGCAGCCGCCGCCCTGGAGCACCTCGCCCAGGATCAGGTCGTCGATGTCGTCCGGCTCCAGCCCGGCGGCGGCGATGACGCCCGCCACGGTCTGCATCCCGATGTCCTGGATGCTGAGCCCGGCCAGCCCGCGGCCGGAGCGGCCGATCGGGGTGCGGACGGCGGCGACAATGACTGCATCGGTGGCGTCGGTCATGGTGTCGTCTCCTCAGGCCCGTACGAAGACGGGGATCGTGAACTCGTCGGATATGGGTTGGAAGGTCACCCGCAGCGGCATGCCGACCCGCAGCTCGTCGAAGGGGCACTCGACCACGTTGGTCATCATGCGCGGCCCCTCGGCCAGGTCGACGATGGCCGCCACGTACGGGCACCCGGTCCCGGAACGGAGGCTGGTCGTTGTTGTAGATCACCGACCACGTGTAGAGGGTTGCGTCGCCGCTGGCCTCGTGCCACTCGACCCGCTCGCTCCAGCACTTCGGGCAGAAGGGGCGGGGGTAGTAGGAGTAGGCGTCGCAGTCGAGGCAGTGCTTGATGAGCAGCCGCTCCTCCTTGGCCGCCTCCCAGAACTCGATGGTGTCGCCCTCCGGCGTCGGGAGGTCGAAACGGACCGTGGTCATGGACCCTCTTCCCTAGGTCGTGCCTCCCGGGATGGACCGCAACCCCAGGGAAGCAAACTCGGTGGTCACCCCCGGATTGACCCCCGGTGGCGCATCGGCCATGCTGCAACGAACCTGACACCGGCGTCAACTTTCGCCGCACCGACCAGCCTCTCGGAGGCCCCGCAACCGTGTTGATGGACGAACACCTGGCCCGCATGGCCACCGAATTCGGCGACCGCACGGCCTTCGAGGTCGTCGACGTCGGGTCCATGACCTTCGCCGAGTGGGACGGGGCCGCCAACGCCCTGGCGCGCCGACTCTGCGAGGCCGGGTTGGAGCCCGGCGGCCGGGTGGGGATCCACCTCCGCCCCGAGCTCGCCCTGCGCTGGCTCGTGTCGTACTCGGCGGCCCACCGGGCCGGCGGGGTGGCCGTGCCGATGAACCCACGCCTGGCGCCCGCCGAGGTGGCCCACGTGCTGGCCCACTCGGGCGCGACCGCCGTCGTCGCCGACGGCGACCTGGTCCCGAGCGACCTCGGCGCGGCCGGGGGCCAACTCGTCGCTCTGGTCGACGCCGGGTCGCGGGGCGATCACTCGGGCGCCTCGCCGGAGACGCCGGTCCTCGGGTGGGCCGAGAGCAACGGCCGGCGACCCCTCGCCGTTCCAGGTCCCGCGCAACTCCGACGACCTGGCCGACATCCTCTACACCTCGGGCACGACCGGCCGTCCCAAGGGCGTGGCGGTGAGCCATTCCAACGGGTCCATGATCGGCGCAGTCGAGCCGAATTGGAGCGGTCAGGGCTGGCTCCACGCCAGCCCGTTGTTCACCTTCGCCGGCATCGCGCTCGTGTACACGCCCATGAAGCTGGGCCTCCAGGTGATCTACCAGCCCCGCTTCGACGCCGACCGGTGGCTGCATGTCGTGGAGGACGAGCACCCGACCGCCGTCTTCCTCGTCCCCGCCATGGCCCACCTGCTGATCGACCACCCCCGCTTCGCCGACGCCGACCTGTCGTCCGTGCAGATGTGCTCGGTCGGCAGCGCGCCCCTCGCCCCCTACGTCGTCGAGAAGCTGCAGGACAAGATGCCCGACGCGCTGGTGTCGAACAATTACGGCATGACCGAGGCTGGCTCGGCGTACGCCATCATGCCCAAGGGGGAGGCGGTGAAGCGGCCCGGTTCGGTCGGCCAGATCGCGCCGCCGGCCGTGGTGCAGATCGTGGGCGAGGACGGCAATCCTCTGCCACCCGACGAGGTCGGAGAGGTGCGCCTCCAGATGCCCGGCCGCCAGCGCGAGTACTACGCGGACCCCGAGGCGACGGCCGAGATCTGGCGCGACGGCTGGCTGGTGACCGGCGACCTGGGCAAGCTCGATGCGGACGGCTACCTCTACATCGTCGGCCGCTCCAAGGACGTGATCATCCGGGGCGGCAACAACGTGCACGCCACCGACGTGGAGCACGTGCTCGTGCAGCACCACTCCGTGAAGGAGATCGCGGTCGTGGGCGCGCCGCACCCGGTGCTCGGCGAGGACGTGGTGGCCTTCGTCGTGCTGCAGCCCGGCGCCGAGCCCGACGGGGACTCGCTGCGCGACTTCGGTCTGGAGCAGCTGGCCGACTACAAGGTGCCGCGCCAGTTCATCTTCGTCGACGAGCTGCCCCGGAACCCGACCGGAAAGGTCATCAAGCCGGAGCTACGGGCGCGGCTCGGCGACTCGGCCTCCTGACGGCGCTTCTGCTACCTCGACTCGGTCCGTCGCGTCGACTGCACCACGAGCGGTCCCTCAGAAGGCGATGGCATCCACCACGGACTTGAGGGCGGCCATCTGCTCGCAGTAGTGCGTCTGGGAACGGTGCTCGAAGCGCACGCTGAACCCCGTGGCGCCGATGGCGACGTAGGACGCCAGGAACTCCGCGGTGCGGTCCGGTTCGCCGAGGGGGTCGATGGGTGGCTCGGGGGCGAGAATCAGTTTGAGCGGTCCGCCGCGCTCCTCGGCCCGACGGGACAGCCCGTCGCATACGTGGTCTGCCGTCAACAGCTGGGTCAGCTCGTCGAGTTTGAACCCGAAGGGCATCCAGGCGTCACCGAGCTCGATGGCGCGGCGCAGGGAGCGGCGGGTGCGGCCACCGACCCAGACGTCAATCGGCCTTTGCAGGCCCGAGGGCTCGACGATGAAGCCCTCGAAGTCGTAGTGCGTCCCGTGGTACTCGGGCACCCGGTGTCCCCAGGCGGCGCGGAGGGCACGGATGGCGTCGTCCGAACGCTCGCCCCGGCCGTCGAATTGATGTCCGAGGACCTCGAACTCCGGCTGCAGCGACCCCACGCCGATGCCGGCGATCACGCGCCCCCCGCTCAGGACGTCGAGGGTGCCCAGGCGCTTCACCAGTTCGAGCGGGTGGTGGTAGGGCAGGACGGCCATGTGGGTCAGAAGGCCGACTCGAGACGTCTTGGCGGCAAGGAAGCCCAGGGTCGAGAAGGGGTCGAAGTAGCGGCCGCCGCGGACCGTTGACGCCGCGGAGGGAATGGCGATGTGCTCGGAGCAGGCCACCCAGTCGTACCCGAGCCGCTCCGCCTCCTGCACCACGCCCACGACGTCGTCGACGCTCGCCGAGACCTCCCACTCCGGAGGGTCGAAGCGGGGATTCATGTGCAGCACCGGCGTGACGATGCCGAGCGGGAGCGCCATGCCCGCAACGTATCGGGCGCGGACTCCCCGTGCTGGTGAACCCTGCGAGCCCGCCGGGCCTCCGCTCGGACATGGTCACGGCCGCGTGACCCGGCAGATGTCTGAGGCTTGCCTCGGCATGTGACGCGGGGATGAACTCTGCGCGCGATGCGCCCCGACGTGTCCTGGGGCCACAGTGGGTCTCGTATACTGACCAGATCATGACGCAGCAGCGGGCGATGAATGGCTGGCTTGTCCAGTGCCAAGACGAGGGAAACTCCCTTGGCGCGTCGCGTGTCGCGATGTCCGAGGTACAGATCTGCGGAATCCCCAAGTCGCTGATGCTGGAGGTGGCCCCGACGTAGGAAGGACTCTCACACAGTCCGTCGTCGAGGAGCCGCTTCCCAACAGGGGAGCGGCTCTTTTGCGTTCGGGCGATCGCAGGCTTCGCCAGCAGTTCCTTTTTGCAGCCTGCCCTGGTCGTTCAGCGCAGTCTGGGCGGGACCGCAGCTGGCAACCGGGGCCGGGTGTAACCCTGCTGCGGATTACCGGAACGTGGCAGCACGGAGAAGTAACCGAATGGACACGACAATGCAGGAAATCGACAGTTCGAAAGCGAGCGACACCATGACGACCCAGCTGTGCCGCCGCTGCCGCTTCCACCCGGCCTCCCCTCGGATCGCCGGGTACTGCTCGTGGGACTGCCATGACGCGGACGACGAGGAGGATGGGGACGAGGAGGGCGAGAAGGCGGCCTGAGGGTGCGCCACGCGCTCCGGAGCCGGTCAGCGGGTCTCGTCGGGGAACCGCAGCCGGGCCAGCTGCGTGCCCTGGGCGACCACCTGGCCCCGGGCGTCCCAGAGGACGCAGGTCTCGTCGGCCATGCCGTCGGCGACCACGTTGGCCGTCATGCGGATGCCGAGCCAGCCGGCCACCGGGCGGGCGCGCACGTAGGCCGACATCTGCAGGGTGGGCACCCACCCGGTCGAGCCGATCATGAGCGTGGCCGGCGGTATCGCGTCGACAGAGAAGAGCAGCGAGAGCGGGTCTGGTGCGCGCCCGTCGGCGAACCGCGTCCAGCCCCGCAGCTCGGCCGGCGTCCCCGGCGGGCGGGCCGAGTCGGCAAAGGGGAGCGTCGAAGGATCGAGTCGGAGATCGACCACCTCGAGCATCCCGACGTGGACCCCGCCGGCGCCCTGGGGGGAGATGCGGACGCACTCCTCGGGGTCGGGCGCCCGCAGAGGCGGCACCCCGTCATAGCGGGTGCCGGGGTCGGCGGCGAGCGCACCCAGCACGAACACGGCGTCCACCAGATCGGTCTCCCCTTGGACGAGCACGGCCCGCACGTGTGCGGCGGAGCGCCCCCGGCGCAGCAGCGTCGTATTGACCCTTGCCGGCCCCAGGTCGGGCGGCCGCAGGTAGGTGATCGACGAGGACACGACCTCCCAGTCCGAGTCGTCGCCGCGGCCGGTCGCGAGCGCCGCCCGGCCCAGGAGGGCCAGGAGATAGCCGCCGTTCGGCTTGTCGCCCACGGTCCACAGCTCGTGGACGACGGTCTCGAACACGTTGGGGTCGCCGGTCGGCGCCACCGCCGTCGCCCCGTCGAATGAGAGGTCCTGGGGCTCTCGCACGCACGGGCACCCTACCGGCGGCGAAGATGGCACATGACGTTCGACATGGAGGCCACCTTCAGCGACGACTATCCGTACTTCTATGCGGAGTCGATCGACGACCAGCACTCGGACGCCGACGTCGCCGAGATCCTCGGATTGCTCGACCTTCCGCCGGGGTCGCGGATCCTGGACGCGCCCTGCGGGCACGGGCGGATCGCCCGCCGTCTGGCCACGGCCGGCATGCGGGTGACGGGCGTCGATCTCACGCCCGGCTACATCGAGCAGGCCCGGGCCGAGGCGCCTCCGGGCGGCACCGTCGACTACCTGGTGGGGGACGTCCGCAGCTCTCCCGGTCGAGGGTCCCTACGACGCCGTCGTGTGCTGGCTGAACTCGTTCGGCTACTACGACGACGCCGACTGCCACCGCGTCCTGGAGGAGTTCCACCGCGTCCTGCGCCCCGGCGGCAAGGTGGCCATCGACACCATGCACCACGACGGCGGCGTGCGGCACTTCACGCCGGCACCGGACGCGGTGATCGTCCAGCTCGGCGACGACACCATGTTCGAGGTCTCGACGTTCGACCCGGTGCGCGGGCGCATGGTCGTCGAGCGCACCGTCCACCGCGGGGGCGCCGTTCGGCGTGCCTCGTACTTCGTGCGCCTCCCCACCCCGCCCGAGTGGGTCGTGTGGCTGGAGGACGCCGGCTTTGGGGACGTGACCTTCCAGGCTGGCGGAGGCGGGCCCCTCGAGCTCGACAGTTGGGAATTGGTCGTGGTCGCCGCCGCCTGAGCTCGGCGGACGCGGGACCGACATCGGCCCGGGCGTAGGCTCGGGCGTCGGCATCGGCATTCGGGAGGATTGGTCCAATGGACGGAGGCATCGCAGCCTGGGGCAGCTACCTGCCCTACTGGCGGCTGCAACGCTCGGCCATCGCCGGAGTCCTGGGCGGCGGAGGCGGCAGGGGCACCCGCGCCGTCGCATCCCATGACGAGGACACCACCACCCTCGGGGTCGAGGCCGGACGCCGCGCGCTGGCCGTGGGACCGGGGGCCGCGGGCATTGCGGACCTGCTCTTCTCGACGCCGGACCCGGCGTACCTCGACAAGACCAGCGCGACGACGGTGCACGCCGCGCTCGGCCTGGGCCGGGGCTGTGGGGCCTATGACTTCGCGGGATCGTCGCGCTCGGCCGTCGCCACGCTCCTGCAGGCGCTGACCGGCACCGGCCCGGGGGCGACGGCGCGGGGCCGGACGACCCTGGCCGTGCTCTCCGACCTGCGGACGGGCCTGGCGGGCTCGAACGAGGAGCGGGACTGCGGCGACGGCGCGGCGGCGTTCGTTTGCGCGTCCGAGGACGCGGTGGCCGTGCTGGCCGGCCGCGGCACGGCGAGCGATGAGTTCCTCGACCGCTGGCGCGTGCCCGGTAGGGTCGTAGCTGGGCGCTTTGCGGTCAACGGGCGCGTCTGACTACTCTACCTTCCCCCTCGCTCATCTCGTCAGTCGCAGCAGTGCCACAGGCCCAATGCCAGCTTAGATGCCCGTCCTACAGCTGCGCAGTACTTCAGGCCTTCTCAAGCCAGTCACCAAAAGCAGCCGCATTTTCCATCTTGGTACCCGTGCCTATGGCGCCATTGGCAAGCTTGATAGTTGCCTTCATGATGACTAGGCCCTTGCCGTGCTTTATGACTTTGACGCTCTTGCGCTGTACATCATCCCACTCGAAGACCTCGGCTTGTACGTCGCGATCCAAGTCGAGCTGCAAGATCTCGGTGGTGATCTGTGCGTCTGGATGCTGCTCTCGTAGCCACACGAGACGGTATTTTGACCTCTAGAGTACATCCTTGGCTTTTTGTCGGTGCCGATGTTTAGAAGATGCTCTGAGGGATCAAACATAGGTGTGAGTCCTTTCGTGGATGAATATTTAATGAATAATTCCAATTCTGTCTAGACAGTCTGTCTAGACAAATGGGCGAGTGCTGTATGACCAGCTAGAGCTTAACTTGTCGCCCGCTCTTCGCAACTTCCTTGCCTCTAGGCCTTGCGCTTGCGTGCCATCCGAACCTTTCATCTGGGACAAAGTCGGGCCGATCAAGTCAAGCCTCTAACCAGTTTGAGCATTGTAGGGATGTTTGCGCTGAGTAGGAATGCTGCAAGATGCGCGTATTCAGTTGTGAAGGTGCTACAAGAGAGGCTATCCTCTCAGGCTAGAGTGGCTACGTCCCTAGTGGCTCTCAGCGCATTAGCTGAAAGCCCTTGTTTGTGGTGAGAGCGGCGCTCAGCATGTCCTTCTTGGCAGCCGGTACGACTGCCTCAACTGCCTGCTCAATGATCTTGGCAACTGGTGCAGGTTGTGCGACCCGTCACCAGACCGCCGTTGCGAACCTTCCTGAACGAGAGGCCAGTTCTCTTGATCTTCTTCGAACCTTGGCAGCCTAGCGTTTTCAACCGGAGCAACCTCGACAGCCTTCACAGGAGCTGCTTGTAGAAGCTGTCCGTAGTAGCGCTGTACCGTCTCGATGTGGGTGCAGTGCTGATGCCGTGCAAAGGAGGAACAGTCGCAATGAGAAGCATGTACACGAGCTTTTGCCTTCAACGCAGCGTACCGTGTACCAGTTGCCGTCTGAACTTGGGACACTGGCAGAAGAGGCCAGCGTTGTCCTCGTCAGATCCTGATGTTCTTGAGTGCATAGGCTGCTGAAGCTGTGGCTTGCGAAATTTTGTACTGCATGTCATTGTTTTGTGTCCTCCGTTTCGTTTTTGTGTTACCTCGTTCGGTACATAAGAATCAGTACCATATTGGCTACGGCTTGTCAAGTCATCTTGATACGATTTTTCGCAATATTTGTATTGATAGACAAAACTTGGTTGCTTGTCCATTGGATGACGAATTAGTAAGAACATATGTGACAAACTGTATCAGCTAGACGACACTGCTATGCTCGGTACCGTGGACAGATGTTCAGCATAGAGAGCAGGAGTGCATGGACATACGAACAGAGAAGGCATAACTATCACCTTCGAGGAGCTAAAGATCATGGCTGGAACAAAGCCTGTCTCTGAGTTCTGCAGAAGAGCTGGTGTAACAGAAGGCGCTCGAAATGCAAGATAACGTCAAGGCTTCCTCACGCGAGAAGCACGCCTATCAATACATAAGCTCCTGAAGTACAGCGCCTCAGAGAGTTTATGGTCAGAGAAACTCTCGCTCGACAGCAGTGACCGGACATTGCCCTAGGACTGCGAGCAACGTCGCTGAGACAGGTGCGAATACGTAACCGTATTCCTGCAGAAGGCCGAGACCCGTGCCTGCACCAGCAAAGACTACTAAGGCAGTCGCTGAGAAGCCGCAGAAACGCACGTACAAGCCCAGAGAGTACAGGGTTTACCAGAGGGATGTATACTGGCGACCGGAGCTTCGCAAAGACGCATGGAGTGGCGCCCACCACAATGAGCGACCACATGCTTCATGGGACTCGGCCCGGTGGTACGGTCCCAGGTGAACTAGGTGATCCAATGCTAAACCGTGAAGAGAACGGATAGATTACAGTGAACGGGATCACGCTAGTCGTAAAGGAGAAGAAAGAGCGATACCTCACTCCTGCTCAACAGTCTGCAGTGCTAGGACTTCTGGAAACGCCATGGCGTCGCCTTTACCATGCCAGACACTGAGCAGGAAGCAGCTTGCAGCTGACGAGCGCTGGTGGACTGAAGCCAGGAGCCGAATGATAATAGCCACACAAGCGAGACGATCTGTAGCAGTCCCTTGAAGTATCAACGGAACGGAATACCACGCTAAGAGTTTGATGCAAAGCAAGAGACAGCATGGTACTTACCCGATTAAACAACTATGACTATGGTATTATTTGATAGAGGAGAGAAGCCATTATGAATCAGCCAACAGAAGACCGGATCAAGAAATTAGAAGAGGAGCAAATGCAGCTCAAAGAAGAAGTCCGCCAATTGAGAGAGCAGATTACAGAGCCAATCAAGATTGACCATCTGGAGATTGCTCGTGGTGGCACGCAAGAACTGTTTAGAGAAACGAACAAGAAGCTTGAGGAAATCATTCAAGCACAAAACGATCGTGGTGGAAAGTTAGAAGCACTTGACCATGCCCAGCAAGATCTCAAGCGAAACCAAGAAGAGATCTTCAACGCCCTCTCGCAACGGATCGTCGACGAAGGCAAGGAGACAAGAGATTTTATGGTCACGATGAAAAATGAAATTATCGACGCGATCCGTAACATTTCATCTCCAGGAAAGAACTAGACCAGGAGTTACCTACACGGCTCATGCCACCTTCTCACTGAAGCGTGGCTTTTTTATGTCTAGACACTCTGTCCATTCGCCTCATGTGGGCAGTCATCACACGAACGGAAGTCTGGGCGGTTGTGCAGCTGCACCCAGAAGTCACGGCGTCCCTTTGGTCCGATGATTGCCTGCAGACGTCACCTTGTACCTTGATCTTTTGCCCATGGATCGCACGCGGGAAAAGATCGGCTGCAGCCTGGTAAGGAACGAAGTGCTGTGTGCAGAAATCTGATAGGTAGGTAAAGCCGTCCGGCGCTGCGGTCGCTGGCTTAGGTGGTGCTTTTTTCTTGGCAGGCTGCGAGTCCTCCATTTGACGTCGCAGTGCCTGCAGTTCGCTCTCCAGTTGACTCACTCTGTGTCTCTAAGGCCTCTATCCTATCCTGTGTTACCACTGGGCGGATGTGCCGCGATGCGTGCCAAGCTTCCAGGTCCTCTATAGAGATCTCTGCTTTATTGGAATGAGGATAGCGAGCTGATAGCTTACCATCATGCGATAGCACGGCGGATTGTTTTATCGGAGATATCGCCGAGTCGCCGCGCAGCCTCTGCGATCAGTGACGTATTCTGTCCATTATCTGCTAGCTACCTCTGTCTAGACAGTGTCCATATGATTACAGATTACCACACTGTGCCCAGAGCAAAGTGAGACCGGATTTTCGTTGACTTCGAAGATAGGCTAAAGTACACTTCTGTATATACAGAAAGCTGCATAGCTGTCTATGCAGAAATACAGAAAGGCATATTATGGAAATTATCACGGTCGGAGCCAGAAAAGGCGGCGCTGGCAAGACACCAGTATCAGCAAACCTTGCATTTGCGCTCGCTCGCAGACCTGACACGCAGAGTCCTCTTAGTGGATACCGGTCCGGCCAGGCAAGTCTCACCGAATATCTCTTAGCAGAAGACACCTATCAGGAGGAAACGACGGTCTACAATGCCATCATGGATATTCAACCCATTGCGCCCATTGAGATTAGAGAAAATCTTCACCTTCTCAATGCTCACGACTAGTTATTTGAAGCTGAGTATCGACTTATCACCATGCCAAATCCAGACGGACGATTGAAAGCAGTTCTGGAGATGTACAACTACGATTTTTGTGTGATAGATACACCTCCTAATCTCGGACTGCTCACACGAAACGCGCTAGCAGCTGCTCAGCAAGTGTTGATCCCTGTGAAGACTGAGATTACAGCCCATCGCACTTTGAAGCGCTTCCATTCGACACTGGAGGATATACGCAAGAGTGGACTCAGGCACCCAAAGCTGCAGGTCTGGTGGATACTGCCCACTCCAACCGAACCATCCACTGCCCATCATAAAAGAGATCTTGGAAGCAATGAGGATTGAGTATGGTGAGAAAGTCTATCCTGTGCCATCCAAGAAGACAACAAAGCATAACGTATGCAACTGCCATGAGAACCGATGTTTCTGCCCTAGATAAACATCTGGGTGAATATTGGGAGAGGCTCAGCTTCCACGCACCCCGCACTCAATGGGAGGTAACAACCATGCCTAGAAAAAGAGTGGATCTTTCTTCTTTGATCAAAGAGGCACAAGAATATAACAAAGTAACTCAGGAGGACGAGCAAATGCAACACCTACTACTGTCTAACAGAAAACCGTAAAGCCAGAAAAGCAGATTTCTGTAGATACAGAAAAGCATCTAGCTGTGAATACAGAGATACAGAAACCCTAAAACTCAGACTTACAAGCTTCTGTAAGTACAGAAAAGCAAATATCCTGGCAAATATGCCAGTGCAGAAAGCTGTAAGTGCAGAAGATAGAAGTCTGTGAATGCAGATACACAGAAAGCCGTAAATACAGATGCTACTGAGAGAACACACAAACAGACCATTCTCATTAGTGAGGATCTAGCTTTTAGGCTCAAAGTACACGCGGCCAGGCGCAAGGAAACCATTGCCAGTATCGCTACAAGAGCTTTTGAGAAGCTTCTAGCAAGAGGAGACAAATAGTTGACAACCTACGGACAACCAACATTATCGAACCTACGAGCAGAGAAAGACTACTACACGCCTAAGCAAGTAGCAGAGATATATCACGTCTCATCACAAACTGTATGCTTGTGGTGTCGCACAGGTATACTCAAAGCAGACAAACGAGAAAGCGTCTCAGAGAAAGCTAAAGGCAATGGGCACCGATGGCGAATACATCCACAAAGCCTAGAAGACATTGAGGCGCATAAAGAAGACTTGATAGAAGCTTCAAGAAAGTATTGGGTATCATTGCTATTTCGAATGCGTAAGTAGCACTGTGTATCATTGTGAGTTACACAAGCAATGAAGAGACTTCATAGCAAATTTGTGGAGTCTCTTTCTTTTTGCCTTCTGCTTGATATCGCTGGCCAGAACATCGCCGCGATTGTAAAGTTGGTGATACCCAAGGGATTGCGTTCGCACAGGCTTTTTCTTTCGCTTTGCCAGTGATCGGATGTATCGGGGCTGGACAGGGAAGCCCATTTTTGCACTCAAGAGAGAGGCCGCATAATTGGCAGTCATCCAGTTGCTTAACGGTTCAATTTTCTTGGTCATGTTTCACACTCCAATGTGAGGACAGTAGTGTGACTAGTATACCATAGATTTTTGCGCTAGATGGACGGGGGAATCAATTGACAAGTTGGACTATATGGCCTAAAATAGCCTCAACAAAGGGTAATTAAATGACGCTTTAATTTCTGTACAAAGACAGTAACAGCATGGATGAATTGATACCAGTTACATCACAAGCGCTATCCATCGTTGAAATACCGGATATTCGCAGTATCCTGAGCGGACAACTCGCAGAGTCATCTATTGCGATGTACAAACGAGATATACAAGCTTACTTCGACTATGCAGAAAAGTACGGATTGTCATGGATAGAGCCGTTAAGCTTAGTCGCTTGGAGAGACGCTTTAGCACTGCAAAGCGAGCTATCACCGAATACTATCAATCGTATGATAGCAGCCGTCAAGCGCATTGTCCGTGAAATGGCAGAGAGAAAGATGATAAAGCGTGAGGTAAACCTTGAATTAGTCAAGTGCGTGGTGTCCAGATGAAAGCACTTAAAGCGAGATTGAAACCTCATTCCCGTACACGTATCTCGAAAGAGGATATGAGACGACTGTGTGAGTCACCAGACACAAGTACGCTGGTTGGCCAACGAGATGCCGCTTTGCCGGCAACTCTTGCGTCATCCGGTATCCGTGCATCAGAGGCTGCAACACTTACGCGTGAGCAGATCGTGAGGCATAGCGATGGGTACACCTTGCTCGTGTGTGGCAAGACTGACACCAGCTATAGAGACGCCCATTTGTCGGTTGAGGCATGGCAGAACATTACCGACTGGTTAGCTGCTTGTCCCACTGATTTACCGTATATCTTCACTTCGTTCCCTAGAAAGTCAGCGCTTCCCTCTGCAGAGTCAATGAGTGAGGTTGCTATCTGGAAAGTGGTCCAGAAATATGCAAAGCTTTGCGACCTTGAATATATCAAGCCTCACGACTTTAGACGATTTCTTGGGACGCAACTGCCGCTACCGATATCAGGGATGCACAGAAGGCACTCGGTCACAAGTCCATCGAAGTGACCGCTCGGCACTATGTGTTAGATACTTTGAAGGTGGGATTGACTGACAATCTGTACTAGAAAGGACTCGTTCATGCTACAACTAACCGTGCAAGATATCCTCACTAAGAGCATAGACGAACTTGAGGCAACTAGATCCCGATCGCTTAGGTTATTGCATATATCGAATACGCGACGAAAGAGGCGACGCTCTACATTGGAAAGGCAGATAATCCTATTGAACGCCTAATGCACCATTTTGGAAGGGCTACCCATTCTAGCGGGCTGCTATTGGCATATTCTATCAGGAACACAAAGTCTTTCTGCATACTGGACAATCGACATTTACACACTAAAAAACTGCGAACAGGTTCTAAAGCGAGATCTGCAAAGGGGAGGGAGTCCGCATGCTGAGCGGCTATTCATTCAACATTTTGGCCCGTGTTTGAATGATACAAACAATCCTAACCCATCGAAGCTACCAGAGCGCTATCAGAGACGCAAGTTGAATTTGGACAACAATGCAGTCGATGTGCTCAATTTCTAGGGGCAGCATTGGTATCGATTCAGCAGAGGCCATTGCAACCGGGGTGATATATCCAGGCTGAACAATTAAAGTGGCTGCAATGGCTCTCTATTGTAACGAGCCATGCGCTATAAGAAACACAATACCCGGCCACGCAGGACCGGGTAGTTTTGCCTTCAGCCATAAGGAAGTGAAACGGAACCACTAGAGACGATGAATCATCGCTATCATACCTTGTCACTTGTCATGATGTCGAGTCTCTGATAGAATAGTGCTATCTGTCTGAACCATTAGTATTCCATCGTTCGATAAGTAAGCGGAAAAACAGCACAAGCACCTGGATGCTCTCTCGGAGATGCACGCGTAAGGCCAGGTGCTTTTGTGTTGTCCTCTTCCATGAGAGTCACGGAGCAGCTGGGCGGTCATTGAAGTGCGAGGCAAGAAGCGGTGGGATCACTGAGCTCACGGCTCGCACTGCACGAGAGGCCGATGTGTGGCAACTATCCGAATTTCGGACGGTTAAAGTTCGCGCTAAGCGCGAAGAATTAGCGTGCCTCGCAAACCTTTGATTTGCAGTGCTCTCCAGGCGGGCTCATTGTAGGCGTGATTGCAGCGCAGATCCTTGCCCGCGAGGTATGAGACTTGGGGAGATGTACGCCATGGCGTACATCGTCTCCGTATTGCAGAGCAGATCCTTGCTCGTCGAGGTATGAGACACAACAATTTTATCCAACACCCGAATATATTCGGGTGTTGCAGAGCAGATCCTTGCTCGTCGAGGTATGAGACCGTGAGTTCTCCGATTTGAAGTCGGGAAACCTCAAAGATTGCAGCGCTTCTCCTTGCAGCCACACTGATCCCACCGAAGCATCGAGGCTTGCCCGTGCACGCGCCCACACAAGGCGCGCACGGCTTGATCAGCGAAAGCCGATGTACCACAAGGACGAGGCAAGGAGGCTATTATCGAGGCTCTCAGTGAGGTATTGTTGAGCGGCAAAGTCAACAATGTTATACAAGGTTTTGAGGATTCCAAATAGAGGAGAGAGAGCAAGGTTCCCACTTGGGTTGTGCAGGCTATTCAACCTCAAGCAGAGGGACCTGCACACGCCAGGGAAAATTTAAAAACCTGACACCCAAGAACGCCTCGTCAATTCACAATCAAAAAATAGCGTTGCCTTGCGCTTCTCTGCAGGCATTGTACTCTGTGTTAGCTGTGCTTGGCAAAGTGTTAGCTGTGTGTGACGATGTGGGATCAGGACAAAGCAATGGGATCAGCGAAGAGCAAGCTTGTCGGTGCAGCTGGGCGCAGGTACAATAAAAGGGTTGTTACAGCCTCGCTGAATCCCTTGCGATTTAGCGAGGCTGCTTTGTGGGTCGAGGAGAGGACAGGGCAAGGGCAAAGAGAAGCGCCTCTCTGCTCTGCTTGCGGTGCAAAGCGGTGAGAGGCGCTGGGGATCAGGGAAGAGGCTAGGCAGGTAGGGCCAATTTACCAAAGGAGAGTTTCATCCACTGCTCGAAGTGTCTCCCTGCTCTTCTTCAGAGAACTCCTGTTGGTTGACGCTGATTGCATTGGGGATCGTGCCATCAAGCACACAATCGGAGAGTGTTCGCTTGTACTCGATACAACCCATACGCAACTCATCCCACGACCAGGCTTCACCGTCATACTCCAGTGTCACCTGGGGAATGATGACCTCTACCTGCTTTCTCTGTCCCTGACGACGCAGTCGCCCTATGGCCTGCTCGTAGCCTGCACTTGTCCAGGGCAAGCAGAGCATTACAATGCGATTGCAGACTTTCTGAATACCGTCTAGACCAGTTCCCACAGGGGTGAGCCAAGCAGGATGTCAACTTCTTCTCTCAAAAATGGGCTCAGTCCTGATTTATCTGATCCGGTATAGACGCCGACCGTGAGCCCCATGCTCTCCAGATAGCAACGTGTAGGCTCAACCATCTCTTCAACATAATGGGTATAGACAAGCGTACCCTTTGTGAAATGAGGCCTTGCTATTTCGAGCTTTGCTGGTAAGAGCACCTGCTCAGTTGCAAGAACACTCTTTTGAGCTTCCTGGAGATCTCCTAGAAGTTCGTTGTGCGTCTCTGAAATTATCACAGGTGGCATCTCTTGCCCATAGCGAGGTTGATAACGAAGCCCGTGCAACATCAAACGTCGATGCAAGGTAAGGGCATTGTTAATTGTGGGGACTGGGCCAATGTTAAAGATGCCTTCACCTGTCACCATCTCAAGAAGCTTCTTTGCTTCCTGCAGGTTGTTAATCACTGGCGTTGCACTCATCCCTAGCACATAGAGCGAGGGGTTAGCGTCACTAGCTTGACGGATAAGATATTCTAGCGCCTCTCTTCGTTGGCTTGCCTTCTCATCTCTCTGCTTTACAAAATGGATCTCATCCAAGACAATAAAGTCAGGACTGAAGGTGAGTAGTGTCTCCATCAGAGCATCCCGATTATCACCTTCTCGCTGAAACTTCTCATAGTTGAGCAGAATATAATGATGACGATCCCTGTCAAAGACGAGGCCCTCTTTGACATGCCCATGCTTATGGACCACGCTATCCGGATAGGCATTCAAGATCTGTTTCTGCCATCCGTTTCCCGCGTCTTCCTCAATAACTGCACTGTTGGCAACGATGATAGTTACACGGGCGTCGATGACACGGGAGGCCAAGATCGCAGAGAGGGTCTTGCCAGATCCGACTCCTGACCAGTTGCCTACCCGTTGCTTCTGCTGGATCTGCCATGCCGTCCAGCGCTGCATAAGATTAGGTTGGCATGCCTTGCCAAAGTCATCGATGAATGCCCAGCCGTCAGGGACACGCAAGGATTCCACTGCCTTGATCTCAGCGGTAAATCGTCGTTTGATTTCGTTGAAGTAGTACCCTCCTTTCCCCCTAAGAGCTTGCGCTACTACCTCATGTTCTCCATTGATATAGCACTCCCAAAGCGCATTGACCCGATTTGAGACAAGGTACTCGGCCATCTCTTCATCAAGCCCAAAGACAGGAGGGCGCATCTCATCAAGCGATCTAAGCGACTGGGGAGTTACCAGCTTCGACAACTTGCCAAAAACCTTTTCAGCCTCAACTTGGTTAAGCTCGCACGTGCTTTCTACCATATCCCTGAGACTTTCTTCGATCGTATCCTGGACTTTTTCGAGTTCCTCCTCTGCAATACTTTTGATTGTAGCTTCTATGCCTTTCCCATTATTTAACTGCAAATCTTCCAAGAACTCATGAACAGTTTTTGTACGTGTCATTAAGGAATAAGCGGGCAAAGCACCGCTTCGCTGCAAGAGCGTGCAAATTTCACCCATGTCCAGGACTTCAAGGTGTGATCGGAGATCGTCCAAGACAGCAAGGAGAGCTGTCTTATTCCAGCGTCCGACATGTCCCAGCCAATCGCCCAAACCCTTCCATTTGCCTTTATAAACCTTTTCAGGAGTTGCAGGAATATCATCAGGTTTCTGTCCTGAATTGAGATATACACGCCATTCATCCCAATTTTTCAGCCCTAAAGAGTGAACAAATTTCCTTGCGGGTTCAAAAGGAAGATATATTCTTTTGTTACTGGAAACTGCTTCTGTCCCTAGCCAATCACCCCAACTTATCCACTTCTCTTTATAAGCTAAAGCCACATCAGGGACGGCAGGAATATCCTTACGCATCTTCCCTAATTTACAGTAATCTTTATATTCAGCATACGACTTCAGTTTGAGACTACGGACATGCTCTCTTGCCTCTTCAAAAGCAATAAATCTTTTATCCTTTGGCGCTGGAGTTTCTGTCCCTAGCCAATCACCCCAACTTATCCACTTATTTCTGTAAACCTTCTCTGCCGCAGAAGGGATATCTTCGCATAGTTTTCTTGATTTATAGTAGGCCTTATATTCAGCTATATTTTTAAATTTGAGACCACGAACGTATTCCCTTGCCTCTTCAAAAGGGCGCCATTTTCCATTCGGATCTAGGGTCCCTAGCCAATCACCCCAACTTATCCACTTCTCTTTATAAGCTAAAGCCACATCAGGGACGGCAGGAATATCCTTACGCATCTTCCCTGCTCTATAATACGCTTTATAGTCAGCCATGCCCTTTAAGTTAAGACTCCGAACATACTCTCTTGCCTCTTCAAATGATCGCCATTTCCTTGGTTCTTGCATTATCCTTGCTCCTTGTCATCCTCTGACTTCAATGATATTTCCAGGTCAAGTCGTTGCTCGACCTGGAGGCCTTGCTCAATTAACCACAAGACTTCTTGGTTGAAAGAACGTCGGTGCTTCTCTGCGCTCACATGCACTCTTCTGTGCAAGTCAGAGGGAAAATACACCGACGTTCTTTTTGTGTTTTCTGATTTCGAACTCATGACGCTATTATAGCATCATACGGACGACCTGTCTACTCTTAGACTAAAGGTCCTAGCTAGTACAAGTCAGGACCTTGCGTGATTAGGAAACCTTGTTGCGACGTCTTGAGATTTTCCCGCCTCGTTGGCCTGCAGCCTGTGCCTCTTCCGAGGTGAAGCGATGCGCCTTGCCTTGTGCATGCGCAGCCTGACCGCCTTTGCTAGCGATCTCACGGCGACGCTCCAAACTGAGTGAGGCAAAGCCTCGAGGTTTCTTTGAAGGGTCGTTGTTATTCGTGGTCATCGGTGTGAGAGTCCTTTCATTTGTTGTGTAGCCAAGGAATACATGAACTACCAGTAGCAGCGAGAGAAAAACGAAGAAAACTGCGCTCAGGTAAGAAAACGGAATCTCAGCGGGTTTTGGCAAAAAGCAGCGGGTTTTGGAAAGAAATGGCAGGGTTTTGGAAAGATTACACAGGCGAGGCGACATCCAATTACCCGCAAACCCTCACCACTATGCTGCCGTGAGTGCCTGCCAGACACCACTCAAGGAGCGCGATGGATTGGCGAGTGGCCTTGATCGTCTGGGCAGTTTGTCGCACCATTCGTAGAAGACCGCCGAGTGGTTTTCCTTCATCGGCCACGTGATAACTTTGTCCGGCAAGTGCCATTGGAATCAGGTGCTATCCACCAGAAAGACCAGCTGCCATATTCCGCGATCCTCGTATGCCTGCACACACAAGCCATGACGATAGAGCATCTCGATCCACCGATTCTTCAGTCGGTAGATGTAGTGTCGGTAGTTGTCCGGCGCGGTCTTGGCTCCTTGAGTTTAAGGTCCAGGCAGGCATAGGTTCCGTCAACGAAGGCATCGCGTTTCGTTGCATAGTCGAAGCTCGTCGCTGCTGGTGCGATGAAGGGCGTTTCGTTTTGTAGACGACATCATGGGTTGAGTCCTTTCATTGAGACACACTTCGGTATTTGATTTCTGCGTCCCCAAGAGCAGGGATATTCTGCTGAAGCTTTGCCATTCTTGCGAACAGTCGTTTTATCGCAGCCCTATTTGCTTGTCTCTCTTTCATCGCCATCTCTGTTTGAAACGAGTCGAAGTATTTATCAAGTGTCCGCTCCATTGCTTCAACAGCAGCTTCTATCTTCTTTTCATCACCACTGCAAAGAAGGCTCTTTGTGTATGCCTTGTGCCGACTCTTCTCAAGCATGCAGCTCTTATATCCGCTATTCCATGCACGCCACATAGGAGTATCGACCGATAAGCTGTCCACCTCAGCACAGTAGCTATCGAACAATACTGACGATCAGCAGGGACAGCGATATCGCCTACATCTTCAAAAACAACATCAGTAACACTATATCTAAATTCGGCGGCCATAACGGGTTATCCTTTCAATTGTCCGAGGCTTCCAGTCAACTCCTAGAGCCTCGGTGAGACTCCAGTGCTATTCAGACTGACAGAGGAAGAGCGTGCCACTATGCGGGTTATTTGCATCCCAAAGCACACGGGTGACCATGACGTATCTGAGGTTTTCCTCTTGTTCTTGTGCCTCATCTGACTTTGCATTAATTCCAGTAATTTATCGTATCCAAGGATAAACACACGCGGATATTCTAGCCCCTTGGCCCTATGACCAGTGCTAAGGACGATAGTTGCTTTGTCTCCCTTGCTATCCTTGAAGAAGCTCTCTATGAACTTCTTGAAATCATCAATATCTCCTGTTCTACGGTCGCTGCAGTAGGCACTGTGAAGACAGAGCAGGGTATCAGTCCTGTCTATCAGGCTGGCTATTTCTGCTTCATTGTCGTCATCCTCACAGAGAACCTCTAGCCGTGCTCTTCTGTAAGACTTTGTGTACTCGCACAGGTTCTCAATTGAGAGAGCAACCCGTCTGGCATTCCCTTGCACTTCAGAGATAGCGCCTATCACGGACTTTCCTATATCTCTGCCACGGACGATCGCTTTGATATTTTCTTGAGAAGCTTATGGCACATCCCGATAAGCGGAGCTGTGTACCGACACAGGATCAAGTCCCCTGGCTGAACTTCTTCTAGTACATCAGCATCAGCGATCTCTCTAATGTTTCCCTCTCCCACATGTGGTGAAGCAGTAATCCCTGGGTAGATATTCGCAGCTTCCTCCACGACCAAACGCGGACACCGATAGCAGATAGGCAGATCCATCTCGACCGCATTGATCTTCTCTATGATCTCGTCGATGCTGCGCGATGAAGCCCCCGCAAATGCGTAGATGGACTGGTGGCGATCGCCGACCGCGATAAAGGTTCCTGTTCCATTCCAAGCTTTGATCGCTAATGCCAACTGAGTAGGACTGAGGTCCTGCGCTTCGTCAACGCAAACGTAGTCATATTGATCCAGTGGCAGGTTAAGCATAAGCGGCAGCCAGATCATGTCCGTAAAATCGATAATTCCAGAACCTACGGCCTGTCTTATTCCCTGCTCAATAACAACGGGAAGGGCTATTTTGATGCTTTCCCAATTGTCTTGATCCTTCTTCTCTTGATATTCCTTGATCTTACTCTCAAGTCTCTTACAAAGATCGATGATCTTGCTTGTCGGCTTACCTCCTGAGAGTCTTATATCATCTACAATGCGCAAGAAACTTTCCAAAATGTCCCTGTCATAGATATTGCACGACGCCAGGTAGCTTTTACATAGCTGGCGATACTTGCCCTTATAAGTCGCACCTTTACGGATCACCCTATAAGCATTGCAGAGAGCTTCGTTCCCTATGCTATGGATTGTCCTACACTGTGGGGCTGCAATTGTAACGCCTTCCTTCCCCTTTCTCTTTTTAAGCTCATTGATTTTCTTCTGTATCTGATCTCTCGCATGTCTATTAAATGCAAGCATGAGAATAGAGGCATCCGCAGGGAGCTAGGAACAAGCTCTTTGACTGTTGTTGTCTTCCCTGACCCGGGAACGGATGATATGACAACAGATTTAGTGCCACTGCGAACAGCATCAAAGATGGCAGACTGAAACGCACTTGGCACAAAGCCACAATCTGTTTTGATTGAGACGACTTTCACCGATGGCTTCTTCCGCCTCTTCCTAACTGGGGCCGCCTTCACTGCAAGCTCCAGTTCAAAGTTAAACAATGATTGGGAATAATCAGGTGCATTGGCTAAATTCCTTTTAGGCATACTGCTCTTCCTTCCTTGGAATTTCACTAAGCTGCGCGGCAAACTTACGGCGCAAATAGTCAATGTTCTCTTTGAGTGCTTGAGGTCGGTCGGCATGCGAAACACTCGCACGTTCCTCCCAACAGGTGACACCAGCATAAATGGTTCGATGCAGCGTCTAAATCCGCTTTTAAATACAAGCTTGGAACGGGACCTGTACCGATGGGTAACCCAGCTGCGCCCCGATCTCCAAGAACTCATAGCTGAGTCGATGATCCTCACAGAATCCATTCTCAGCAGCCTTGCTACGACACGGTTGTTTAATCTGCGAGCCGTCCTTGTTCCAACCTAATGTTCTGCACGCGCACATCTTACGAGGCAAAGAGGGCAGTGACACTGGTGAATAGGACTCTCTTGGTGCTTGCATCTCTTCTGCCCGATACTTGCGCAGAATGCTCTCTCTCATCCGCTCGCTGTCCTCTATCCGCCAGTACTCAATCTCGGCACTCCGGAACACGGGAATCTCTTCCTGGACCTGAGCGATGAGGGCATTGACACTCTGCAGAGGGGGATAATGGTCTCTACAGTACCTATCATCGTCCAGTTCATAAGGCGCAGGTGTGTCTATCCTCAAATCCAGGCAAACACCACATCAGTGGGCTTCAATGATCAAATCATCGAATGACGTGGGCTCTTCAGCGGGCTCAATGACTGGTTCAGTGACCACAGGGATCTCGTCGGTAATTCGATCTTCTACCCACACGGGCGCGTTCTTGGCTACTTCCAAAGCCTTGTAGAAGTCAATGCCGTCCTGGACCCATTCCCTGATATCATTGCCAGCTCGGAGCATATCGTTGATGTCCTTTTTGTACGGATGACAGCGTAGTCCACGAGAAAAATTCTCTTCCCACCAGACAGCTCCCTCGTCGCCTGGTCGCACACCTTTCTCATCAGGTTCGTCATTATCAAGTGCAACCAGGACAAATGGAGCTTGATAAACGTGCTTTTGCCCAAGAAAGCCGATGCTTGCCAGCGCCGCCCGTTGCAACAAAGACAGCCAGATCCCCAGCCTCTTGTTCGCCAGAAATGGCACATAGAGCGCTCTCGACCAAGATAACAGGTTTGCTCATAGTGACCAGGTCATGATTGTAGAGGCAATCAACAGAGCCCGTGACAGAGAGGATTTTTGGGATCATCCTTCTTGAGTCCGGTCAGTCGGCGAATATCAATCTTCCAAAGCTTGCCATTGACACGCCACGGGATGAGAATGCCTTCCGGCTGCCACACTCTGTCCTTGCCCGTGCTATCTGCCGTTAGTCCCCATTCATCCAAGGGGCTGGAGTGCCATCGGCCATCAGGACCAAACGGAACATAACCAAGGCCTTTGTCGAGAAGAGTACCATCAGTAAATCCACGTGATCGCATGGTAGCCGAGGCATCCTTAGCAGCTGCAGAGTCAGAAAGCAGAGCCTGCGCTTTGGTGACCATGCGATCACCGCGTTCTTGCCATTCCTTGCTTGGTGATCCGTAGATTTGACAGAGAATGATGGTGTGTATAGTCCCCCAGCTCGCTAGGATCAATACCGATTTCCTCGCATGCTTCCCAGAAGGTCAGATCACAGTACTCGCGCAGGAAGGTGACCATGTCCCCGAAGCATCCGCACCACTAACCCGCGTAGCGCAAGAATAGGTTCCTTCACCAGGCCGTGTGATAAACCGATCCTCGCCGCCACACCATGGGCAATTCGAATGATGCTCGAGCACGCCATGTACCCTTACAGATTTACCCACAATGCGGATGCCAGCAATTCGTTCAATGAGGTCAGTGATATCTGTGCAGGGGCTTAGGATTGCCATGACAGGACCTCCAATTCTGTGCAAAAATCTGCACAAACCAGATTAAGACTTGCACATTTGTGCAAACTTTTGATTGGAGTTTTTGACATGCAGAAGGTTTTGTGCAAAGTGTGCAAGTGTGCAAGTGTGCAAAGCCATTTTTTTTGAGCTTGACTCTTTGCACAAAACCTTCTGCCTTGATTTTTTCTTGGGGAAATAAAAATAGTAAAAAGCAATTTTGCACATTTGCACATCTTGCACAAAACCAAAGAAGCAGCAACATCATTAGTCTTCCTCCTTTAACCAATACTTTGCGCTCTTGCCGTGCCCTTCGCTAACAATAATCCCTGTTGCGGCAAGCTCATTAAGGAGCTCTCGAACTTTGGGTGCTCCCATCCTTCTTAATGCAGTACTGCCTCCCTGCGAAACTTCTCTTGCGCTATGCTTCCCATCACCAAGCTTGATTAGAACATCAATGACCTTCTGCTCTGTTTCCGAATAGTTTGATGTGTCGTCTTCAAGGATCTGTGAGATTAGCCTGTGGAAATCGCGTCTCCATTGCTCAGGGATACTTAAGCCCCTGTGCCAATGCCTCATATCCATTTTCCCCGCATTTTCGAGGGATGCCAATATCATGGCAATTCGCAGGGCTAGATCAGGGAGCCGTCCGTAATTAGATCGGTACCTTTCGTCTAAGTTATACTCATTTGCCATTGTTGCCAATGCTGCGTAGTATTGCTCATGAGCTTTGTGCACATCTTGTTCCATTCGTATGGGGTTTTGCGGCAAGGAATCTTTTACTATTCTATACCCTAATATAGCTGCATCTTTTTTATCGCCGTCATCATCATCTTCATCTTCATCGCTTTTAGCCTTTATTGGTTCTACTTCGCATAGGGGTATTCCTAGTTGCTCATGCCATTCTCTCAGAGCATCAATGATCCTGCGTGGTACTTCACAGGGCTCGTTGGGAGCAGACTGTAGTTTTACACTGTCGATTTCAGGCACACTAAAAGCTATGCGTGCAAAGTCGTCAAACCATACTGCGCTGTTTTTCTGTGCAATGGGTTTAAGGCATGCTGGTGTCGCTGTACCGCATATAGATAAATAGGCATCTCTATATATCTATTATCCCCACTCATCGTGTCATACTCAAATTTTTTCTTACAATCGTACAACTGCTTTAGAAGTGCATCATGTAGCCATGTATCCTCTAGCTTGCACAATCTCCTGCAATTTGTTACCGAATTCATCGTATATCCATCCTCTTTGTCCCGAAAAGGCTTCTTTCTGCAGAAAGCGGTCTCTATCTCCCTCGCTCATGGTTTCCCAATTCTTAGGGAGTTCTCCACCTGCCATGTTTTTCAACATTTTTTGTGGGGTAATCTCATCGGGATGAAGTAAAAATCCAAGCCCGCAATCTTCTAGGATTTTTCCCCCGTAGGAAGATGCTTCTGTTTTTGCGTGCGCAGTTGATGCTGATACAAGCATCACGTAGATTGGTGTCCATACTCCTTGCCTCCACGGTAGATACACTCTGCGTGCGGCTATGGTTGAAAGCACCCATATTCCTACTGTCTCGTGGTAGCCTTCGTAGCTACGTGTGCACCATTTTTTGAAGAATTCAATGATTGCATCTAGTAGTGGACTCGCTTTAGATGCTAATTCCTTGTTCACTGCTATCTCGGGAGGTAACGGAGGAACAAAATCGGATAAGGCTTGCTTTCTTGCTGGAGCTGTCTCTGGCTGCGTATCACTACTCAGCAAAGATCCGTTTTCCGAGGGGTAGTTTTCAGAATCTCATTGACATAATTGATGACGATATGGATATTCCCTGTCCTTTTTGCTTTTTCCTCTGCAAGCATAACAAGCTTCTTGGTATCCTCGTCAAAGTCAGGTCGCCGATTCATTCGGATCTTCCTCGCTTAAGTTAAGCCGTGCGACATACTCATTGGTCTGAAGAAGCTCTAAGTACTCACGGCATTTCTTGAGATCGATCTTTGGAGGCTGTTTCTCTGTTGTCGCCATTACATCACCGCCCTTCGCTGAGGGCCCTGGCAGGCAATGGGAGAAGCAGTGATTAATTGCTTTGAGGAATGAAAAGTGTTATAATTATAACAACTAGTTATATACGAGTAAAAGCACATAGTGAAAGCCTCCTTTGCGGAAGTCCGAGCATGATTAGTGGATTTCCGCATTTGCTTTTGGAAACAACCGGGAAATTCCTTCTCACGCCGGGGCTTTCATACGGGCTCTGAGTAGCCAAGCGCTCGTGCTCGGCACCCCACCTCGTCAGCTGCACGTTGTTGAAGATGCAATCTACATCTCTCTGAGGCCGAGGCCACCTGGCGGCGGCTGCACTCTCAAAGCATTGATAAGAAACATTATACATCAGACAATCGTCCTTGAAATGTCAATCAGATATCAGCTTTGTCAGATTTAGACGCTTTGAGAAGTACCAACCCTTGACAAAGAATGCCATATGAATTACAATTCGACTAACAATTGAATATTGCAAAGAGAGTGTATGCTAGCTAGTGAAGTTGAGAGCACTGCTAGATTTTCCTCTTTCTTGTTATAAGAGGAGCGGTTTACCGCTCCGAATCCATTTCTAAGGCCCTTCCATCCACATCTCACCATACCACCACTACATTTTCCACGTCAACACGCTGTTCATTTCACCGTGTATCACTGCGTCGTCTTTGACAAGTACCAAGTCTTGACACTAAAGAATTTGCGAAGCCTCGAAGGCGTTGCTTGCAACCCATCCTCTGCATCAAGCATCCTCGAGTATCCACGTGATGCGCTTGCCTAAGCTAGCCGCATACTTCTGAAGTGTTGATAGATGGGGATCTTGACGTTCTTTCTCCATCCGTGCCAGAGAGGGCTGCTTCGTTTCCATGCGATCCGCCATATCATACTGTGAAAGGCCTTGCCGTTTCCGCTCTTCAGCTAACGCAGCTATGAGCGTCTGGTCTTTGATTGCCCTTCTCTCACCCTGATCAAAAAAATTATTCATAATTTGTTTCCCTCTTTTCGAACTTTTGTCTTCACATAATAACCTATGGGCTATTGCTTGTCAAGGCCTATTTCATCGGATTCTGCGAGGTTCGCTGCTTTTCCTTGGCTTTCGTTGAGACTACTCACGGGCCTCCGCTGCCATAGCTGCTTTATCGTATCGACCAGTCGCGTCTCCATGGCGGCGATGTTGCCATTGATCCGACCTTCCATTGCAGACAATTTGCTATCCATGCGGGCCTCGAGGCTGCTCAGATCCTCCTTGGTAGCCATGGTAGCCATGACGGTATCAAGGTCCTCTCCGAGTGCGATGAAGGTATCGCCGATCGACTTGTAACTATCCTTTATGTCGAGGTCGAGTTGTTTGATGTCCTGCCTGATGGCCTTCAGCTCTTCCGCGCTATCTGCAGCAGCTTCTTCAATGCGAGCACCGAGTGTCATGGCCTCTTTCTCGAGGTTGGTTATACGTGCTTCGTTTCCTGGTTGACTGATCGTGCGCTGTCCTTTCTGCAGTGCTCTTTAAATTATGCCATTACGCGGCTACAGAGTCTTGCTTTCAAGCAAATGTATAGCTGCATAGAGCTGCTCAGTTGTCGGCGAGGTCCGGCGCATCTTGAACGTTTGTTGGCAGGCCTCGCTAGGTGTCTGGCAACCGCCGTCGCCGTTAGCCATCTTCTGTCCAGCGATCTGCGCAACTCGTTTTGTATTGGGGTCGCTCATCCAAGCTTGGATATCCTCTAGCTTCATGACTCTCCCTCAGTGATTGGCAACTCAATCACACTGTGTAGAATGTTACGGCCTAGCTTCCGTATGACATCATCGGGTAGCATCCGGTGCTTTTCGTCACTCTGCTCTTCCAAGAAGAGGTAGAAGGCCACGACCAGGTCCTCATCAAAGAAGTTCCCTGCCGCGACTTCCTTCTTGATAAGTTCCACGGCATTGACGGCCTTGGCATTTTCTTTGAAGGCTGCGAGCTGGGTAAAGTCTAGACCATTGGTGCTTATCCATACTTGCCAAAATCCAGTGTCTGGGTGTTGAACAGTGCCTGCAGCAATCTGATAGCGGCCTAGTGGAGCTTCCTCGTCAGTAGCCTGATAGAAGGCCTCTCGTTCCTTTGAGTCGCTCACGATGGCAATCGGACGCTTTGGGTATTTGCCGCTTGTTCGTATCGTTGGGCGTTTCTTCTTGCTCATACTACTCCTAACTTTCGTGTAGCCACTTGGCTATGATGCTAATCGTTGTGATCAGTTTCCTCAGATTGGCCCTCTTCTTGCTTAACCTCCAGTAGCTCTTGTGGTGCTGCTTTCTCTCAGCGTGCAAGCACCTCTCGAATGTGTGGCTGCAGGCCGAGTAGGTAGATGCCGATAGCAAAAGCATCTTCTGGTGAGAGCAACAGACCTGACTCAGTTGTCTCTTGAGAAGGTTGATGGTTTTTCCATTCACGCGTATTTGAAATACGCACTTCACCTATAATGGGATAATAAAACAACTTGTGTGTTACCACTTGGTGTTACATAAGTATACGCATTTGCTTCTTGCATACGTCTTTGCTCTCTTTCTTGTTCTTTTTCTTTTCTAATCTGGTTAATTTGTTCCTGCTTCAAGTATGAACGCACTGTTCCTGCTGAATATCCTGTACGCTCGGCAATCTGTTCTGGTGAGAGTTGGTCAATCTCATCAGGAAACGTTGCTCTAAATTCGCTCATTGCTTCCGCAAATGGGCGCTTTGGATAGCCTGGAGCGAATCTAGGGCCTTTCTAATATTGTATGATTTTGAAGACATAAGGCTATTGTTCCTTTCCTTCCTAACTGGCCCATGGTCTCCCTACTCTGGGCTGTAGGTACTGCTCTCTTAGCTGAAGATAGCATTGTCGTGTCCTAGGTCGGCATGTCCTTTAATTCTGCCATCCCGCGCTAGCGCCGAAATGATTTGGGAGATGAGTATCTTCTGTTCATCGGGTGTCCGGCGTTTGCGCTTTTCCTCCTCCTTCTCAGCAGAAGTCTTTTTGAGTGCTCTATCCGGTGCTTTGTCAGGGACGGCTCCAGGTCCGTACATCACTTGGGTATCAAGCTCCAGCGTAAACAAGGGCACGGCTGCATTATGTTTCTGGCAGATGATCATGGTAAATCCATGCTTTGCCAAATTCAAACGATGCTCATAGAAGTCCCAGCTGGATGCTAGCGTCGTTGCTAGCATCTCCACCTGTCTCTCCTCTTCAAACATGCGGTATCTGAAATTGGTCAATCTCTCCAGTATCTTCAAAGGGTACTTGGGATACTGCAGTTCAAATTGTCGCATAACCGCTATACGCCGTTGACGTTCGGAGAGCATGACTACCAACCTCCCCCATATTTGCCTTTGCTGCCGGAATCACCACCTCCGAGAGTATCATCATTGCGCCTTTTCGTTAGTTCACGCAGCAGCTCCTTGTCCATACGTTTCCGCTCTTGTTCAACACGGGCATTTTCACGGTCAATCGCGGCTTGATCAAAGGCTGCTTCAACCTTAATCTCGGAACGCGCTACAGAGTTAATAGCCTCCTCTTTTTCCTGCATATCCTTGATAAATTTCTTCTGACTCTTGACGGTTACCACGGTGAGAAAGACGGTTGCTATTGCATCGATGATAAGCGGTCCAAAGCTTCGAAAGTACATGGAAGCTTGTCCTTTAAAATCGTTTGCAGCAATCTTGATATGCCCCTCGATCATAAACATTTGGGCAAAGCTGTTGCCTATTGCTAGTCCTAGAAAAAGTACGTTAACGCAATGGGAACCCATAGCATCGAGCGGTCTTTTACTGCTCTTTTTGCCGTTGTCACAACGCTATATCCCATCACTGGTATCATCATCTCCAGACCGACCGATATTCCATAACTGTAGAGGCTGTAAGGGTTGCTCCAATCGAACTTACCCGCCCACACTTGGCCTATCGCACTGCCAACAATCCACGCAATGAACGGAGGGAGTAAGTATGCCAGAACAGTAAAGAACTTAACGACTAACCATTCAAGTGGACTTTGCCTATCCTCATTGAAACTTTCTACCGTTTTACGAATACGTTCGGTATGCTGGCGTGCATCTCCACTTGTCGTAATCTGGATATCAGGCATAAAGGTACCTGAAACAACCTCAGCATCTTTTGCTTGCTCTGGCATAACTGCTACTTGCTCATTGGTAGCTGGTGATAAAGCGGTTGATACGGTATCTAATTTGGTAGCAATCCAGGTCCTTGGGTCAAGCTTCTGTATCAATCCCATCTGCGTTTTTCCTTTTACCATTAACTTCGAAATCGAGGCTTATTCTTTGAAACTCGCCGTTCGCCATGCCACTGTCATCACTTGGTGGCTCTTAGCGGACATAGCCGAACGTCGTAAGAATTAGCCGACATTTTGTTAATGTCTAACTAATGTCGGCTTCGAAGAGCGTTAGTCATCCGATGGGAAAGCATCATCATCTGATGTAGAAGGACCAGCGTCACGAACCTTTGCACGCAGCTTTTTATGGGCTGCGTTAATCTTGGCTCTGTCCTCCCTGTGCTGCCTTGCAACAGCTTTGGTCACAATGGGGGATGCAACGGCTATCAGGTCGGTGAGTATGCCCATAAGAAAGACATCCTCGTTTTCAGTGGGCAGCCTTTGCTTTGACTTTGAGGTCCTGCAGGATAGCTTCTGCTGTTTCAACTGATTTTGGGTTTGTTGCCATGGGTATAATTCTCCTTTTGACTTGTATCCACATGGCTGGTAGAATGGTTAATAGGCCATGTGGCAACACTGGTTCGACAATGCCGGAGTCAAACTTTTGTAGGGGTGGCCCGGCTTTACACTACAGGACTACTTTAATGCTTAGGCCTTCAATGTCTTGGTAGCCGACAGTTCGTCCTAAGTGTTTTGAGATAGCACGTGCTATCTTTGCTGCTGAATTGAGTGTGATAGTTTCACCTGTTAATGCTCGCTGCAAGGTGTTGAAATCGACTCTTGCATCACGTGCTAATTCAAGCCTGCTTAGTCCACACTCAAGGCGCATTTCTTCAAGAGTCATGTAACACCTCAGTGCTTTAACCTAATATCTACAACTAAATCATGTGAAGTCAAGTTAACAGGCACTATATCTTCTTCTTGTGTAAATATTCGCTCTCTTGCAACATGTTGTCTGTACTTTATGAAACAGGAAGTCCACACAAGAAAGAGAGCATCTTCGCAGTCACTGATATACCACGACTGCATTGTGGACAAGTGTTCTAGTTATCAACAAGTTATGCACATTGGAGCTCTTCTTGCATTCTCTTGTATAACATTAGAACACTTGTCATATTTTACGAGTGTTGCACGCGATGAAAATATTATGGTATATGTTGGTATATAGATAATTGTAGCAATTAGCGCATATCTAGGCATTTCTAAGGAGGATACATGGCTCAGAGCATGCATGCTCAGAAGAAGAGAACTTCTCCAGCGCGTATAACTGGAGGAGCATTTTTTTTGTTCTTCGCTATTGTCACTCTCGGCTTAGCAGTCCTTGTATATATCCTCTATGTCTTAACAGAATAGCCTGCCATGGACATTAAATACTGTTCTACTGGCTATCCTTGGTCTGGTATTTTTTGTCATCAGCATTGTATTTTTCACGCCTGCATCTCAGTCAACTTGCCATAGTGGCATGAATTATTGCCCGGGATGTGGCTACAAACTTCATCAGGGACCCTTGATGAGAGCGCGGTGTCCAAATCCGCAATGCGACAAGATGCTTGGCCCTGAGGATTTTAATGCTCACTTCTGTCACTCATGTGGAACAAATGTATTGCAGACGATCAGCCAAATGACTGGCCAACTCCCTGCGATCAAAAAGCCTGACACTACTTAATCGCTCCTACAATGCCCGTGTTACCTCTTGCTGAGAAGACACGGGCAACTTCAAAAATCAGGTTGTTTCTTGCGCTCCAGTACGCCAGCGTTATTTTACTCACTCCGCAGCTTCCTTGTTTTCTAGTGACACACGCAATGGGCTCACCGATGAGTCAGTGCAGTCATCGCACTACCCGCTTTTGCACAGCACGGTCACGGCACAATCTCTGGTCGCCTCTCAAGCCGCTTCCTGTGCAAATGGTGTGATGAGAGCACTCTTTGAGTCGCTCTTTATCTTGCACTACCCACAGGGGTAGTACGCTGCGCGATGCTGGGATCTTCGCAAGCAATGAGATATCCACGCATTCCGTTGCTTCCGCACAATATAGCTAGAATATAACTGGCCCTATTCCAAGTTTCTGTTCCAAGTGTGGGTAATGAGCAAGGCGGGATCACTGCACCTCCTCGACACGCGATGAAGTGACTCTGCAAGCTTATGCAAAAGGCTTTGAAATGCTTAATTTTTTTCGTAGGAAGCCGAGTGATCACCGTTTTATCGTCGCAACTCTGTAATTGGGAATACTCCGATTTGAAGTCGGAGAAATCAAGATCTCCCAGCGAGCAAGGCCGATCCCTGCTCTGCAATGGTTGCTACCCGAAATTTTCGGGGTACAGATGTCTCATGCCTCGACGAGCAAGGATCTGCTCTGCAATTGCTCAATCTACTGCCAGCAGTGCTGGAAGTAAGTTGTCTCATGCCTCGACGAGCAAGGATCTGCTCTGCAATGATTGCAGGATTATCGATGGAGAGCAGCACAAAAGGTCTCATGCCTCGACGAGCAAGGATCTGCTCTGCAATAGCGCCCACACTTAGCCCGCCTGGAGAGCACTGCAGATCGATGAATTGCGAGGGACACCGATTTTGTCCGGAATCCGGACACATTTCAACTATCCGAATTTCGGATAGTTACCACACATCAGCCTGTGAAGGGAATCGAGGCACCGTGCTCAGTGATCCATCGCCTCTTGCCTCGTTATTCATCGCCTGCTCTGCTTCCCCCTTGGAGCCATAGAGCCTCATGGGTTTGGCCGTGTGTCGTAGCCCACAATGGCAAAGGAGCCACCAACGGGAAAAGGTATCATCGGGTCCACTGAGTACGTCCTTGATGTCTTGGAGAGCGCCACTGAGAACACTGAGTCGCTTTGTATCCATGGCTGCCGTGATAGCCTCTCTGAATATCTCGGAGGGCGCAGCTGCGACACTGAGGACTTGGCCGTCATGGATGAAATAAGAGTACTGCGCTTGTCGGTAGGAAATGGATGGTGGATTGCTATGGACACTGGTTGACATAGAGGAGTCCTTTGCAAAGAAAAGCGTCGAGTCCACTGCACTGGCAATGAGGCTCGACGCAGTAACAACGCTATCTTTTGCTAGCCTGGCCGATGAGTGCCACCACGTCGGTGAGCAGCTGCTCTGCGTCCTTTGGTGGAATGATCAATTTGCCGCTCTTGGCCTTGAGAGAAATGGCCTCACGGGGAAGACGATGTGGGTCATTGATCTTTCTGCGCAGAGTCACAGCGAGTCCTGGCAGCCCTGCCATGTCCACAGTAATCTTGATCGTCTCACCCTGTAGGACCAGTGCTTGTGTGTGAGAAATGAAGAATTCTTCCATCGGACTACTCCAGCTGCGCGGCAATAACGTAGGTCACATTGCCAAGACCGTCAACAAAATGTTGCCCCGTGGCCTTACAATCATTCCAGCTTTTGCCTTCTGCTCGGAGTCCGGCCAGACACGAATCAAACTTCTTGATCGCCCGATCCTTTGCCAAGTCCTTTGCGTAATCAGCCCACTTTGGGTCCTCGAAGCTGCTTTTGCCGACCATCTGCAGCGTGCCTGTGACGAGGTTGTCTTTTTGCATCATGAGAGTCCTTTCTATGGTTTTCCTGCTTGCCCATACTTCATCGGCCCTGGCCAGGTCGCCTGTGAAGGGTTGCGTCTGCATTAAGAGACTGAGCAAGTCTCGCTGTCCACCACTGGACCAACCAGCGACTGCGATGTCTTGACGCTGCGATACAGAGAGGTCTTTGGAGAGCTCCTTGAGCATCTCTGCAAAATCTTCGAAGCTCACGGTGAGTTTCGCAGACATTGCCCGTGATAATAACGCAGTTGTTGCTTGCCTTGAAGGACTTAAGCGTATCTTTAAGCATGGGTATCTCCTTTGGCCGAGCTCATCCGTTGCGGTTCTGGCGTGCCTCTTCAATGAGGTACAAGGCGCTCTCAATGAGATGATTTGTTCAGGACAAACTCCCCGTTCTTAAACTGGTCTTCCCAGTCAACCTAACATGGGATGCATCAGCTCTTTTATAGATTGCGCAGGCAAGTGCAGGTAAGACTCAATAGGTGTCTTGTGCAGATGAGTCCTGCATTTAGGTCCCCATTCTCCCAATATCCGCATGTAGTCAACCTTGGCATGGAAGACGTACTCCTCTGCTGACATGCCCTTTTCTTTCTCTTTGATCTTGAGCACATGTGCATTATTTACATGCTCGGCCATTCCAGGCCAATAGCGCAGCCTCTCTTTGACAGATATAGCTGCTTTGCTCGCAAGCTTTCACGTGCATTGTCGAGCGCTTTCTCTTTGGCCTCAAGTTCCAGTTTCTTCCGCAGCCTTAAGCTCGGCAATGAGTACAGTTTGCTCGTCCTTGCCCCAGAGGTAGAACAAATCGGATTGAATGCTATCCATCACCTCCTGCTCACGCTCCAGCTGGTTGTACTCGGCCTTGGCCTTTTCCAGGTCCTCGATGATAGCAGGGATAATCTCCAAGAGCTTCTCAGCCTCTTCAAAATTCTGCCTTGCAAATTCAACATTTTTTCCAATGCGTTCTTGCTCTACTTGCATGACTTGCAAGGCGGCTTGCTCGGATGGACCTCCGATCTTGGCAAGAGCTTGCTGCCGTTCAAGTCGCGCTTGGTAGTCCTGCTCGACGGCCAGTGCTGATTTCATTAGCTGGCTTTTGCGTCTCTGTGCTGTTCTTGGATATCAGCGATCCCGGCCATGTGATCTTTAATCGTCTGCTGCTTGTTCACTCGCTCTCTGCTTAAGGCGCTTTTACTCATCACCAGCATTCTAGTACTGCTGTTTGTCCAGTTGAGGGGCTAAGCGTTCTCCTGGAACAAACACTACCTGTTCAGGGTCCATCTGTGTTTCTATTGGACGCTCGTCAGTGGTGATTGGTGATTTCTTGGTCATGGTATCGGTCGGTTCCTTCCCAATTAGAAGAGGCTGCAGTTACCCACAGCCCATAGCGCAAGCAGCATGATGGCTACTGTGCAAATCATCATCGCGGTCCAGGCAATATCTCGTCGATTGACCTTGCTCCTCATGGTCTTCTCCTAGGTTCCAAAGAAGATGGCAATATCCGTGGCTGTACTAGCTTGCCCACTGCCAAGTCCAATGGCCGAGAAGGCAGCTGTGATACTAGCAAGACCTTCGGAGGTAATGGAATTCTGGATCGTTGTGTTGGCCTCACGAGCAGCTAAGGCGGTAATCTGCCTCACACTGTTTGTGAGCGGCGAGCCACTTGCGTATGGCGTGAGGACCTTCATATTGCCGCTTATGCAGAAGCCCTTTGCAGTAAACGGCGTCGGCAAAGCAATGGTTTGCTCTGTGCCTGAAGCGTTTCGGTAGCCGTTCATCACGAGCAAAACCATCTTGAATGTGCCCTGGAAAATCTCGTAAAGCTGCGCCGCGCCCGCCGTGGTCCCATTGACCGTCACGGCGGGCGGGTTGCTATTGAGCACCTGCGTAATCAATTCCGGAAGCGTCATGGTCCCGGATCCTGACGTAGAAATCGACCCGCTGTCATTCGATATTCCGGAGGAATTAATCGCAGATAGCGAAGAGTTTCATGCTGCTCGATGAAATGGTGGTTCCTGGCGAAAAGTGGTAATTGTGGCTCCGATCCCAGTCCCCATTACTGCACCTCACCTATTGGTAAGGCTACCTTGGCCTTTAGACTCACAAGTTGGAAGCTCTCAGGCAGGTGCCACTGCCCGTCTTCCTCTTGTGCCTTGCTAAAGGTAGCTTCGATTTCCGGTAGCGAGACTTGCTCTGCACTCTCTGGGAGCTCAGGGACAGACACGGTAATAGCGATGTGTTGACCATCGTCGCTCATTGCCACGTCGTTGACCTCGATACGTTCCGGCAATTTGAGCAGGGCTTTTGTGTCCTCTCTCGTTTTGCCTGCTACAAACCATTCTGAAACGATATGTGCATCGATACGTAAAATAGCTTTACTCATGCTATGCTTCCTTGCTTTCCTCGAATTCCGTAGCACTGAAGTGCTTGGCAAGATCTACAGGGATCACCTTTATTTTGCAATCAAACAGCTCGCCCTGTGGAAGCAATCCACGTGCTATCTCCATTGCATTCTGCTAGGGGTCATATCTGCATCCTTGCGCAGAGAGAAGGTGAAGAGGTGATGCTCGACCTCGAGAGTGTCGTGTTGCGTTGCCAGCAATGATGCTGCATAGATTTTCAAGGTTCCCTCCTCAGTCTGTTTTTTGTGTTCCATTGCGCACTCGCCACCATGAATTCAGAATAAGCCTGTTTGTATAATAGCGTCTTCGGCTTGAAGCCCTCTTTTCGTCTGCGAACACTTTTGCAACGCTGAATGGGATATTGTTCGCTTCAATCAAGCGCCACAGCCCATTGGTGATACTGACTTCTTCTGATGGTGGATAGCCGCCCATCGATTTTTTCAATGCAGATGAGAGCACGACGAAAAAGACGAAGTAGGGGCTCTGAATGTCAATGAGTGATCCCTGCTGTTCACAGATTGGCTTGGTCTTTTGCTTAGCCAAATCGGGCTCTCATTGCGATCGATGAGACCGCGTGCTATGCTTTGTGTACCCATATTTAGTCGCAATCCTTTGCCATCGCTATGCCTCGTCCAGGTTGCCGCCCGTGCGAGGCCTTCTTTTTGTCCTTAACCATGCTTCATCATGCCCCTGCCAGGCATCGATGATCCACGCGCCATTGTGCTTGCCAGTGTGGTGCGACTGAGCACTGCAGCCACATCGCCTCTCTTGAAACGCAGTCCCCATTTTTCACCAGCTCTCTGTGCAAGCCAGCTTGCCCGATGCTAAAGCCTGGCAGCGTCCTGGTGGAGATCCTAAGCTCAACAAGAACTTCATCACTTGTCAACAGATCTCCCATCTTTTCCCTGCCTTTCTCTGAAATTCTACGACATTCTACATCAATTATATCCTTCCGCTACGCACAATGTCAAATTCTCGAACATAAAAACGGTCATGTGGACAAGCTATCTCTTTGCTTTCTGCCTTGCCAGAAAATTGAGAGCCTTGGAAGAGCCGATGACTGATCCCCCTGCTCTGCGCTGCTTGCGTCCAGACGCAGAGCACAACAAAAAAAGACCGGATCACCGCTCGACTTTGAACGGGTCCGGTCTTTGGCAAGTTACGCAGATCTACGATATCGAAGTACAACAAGAGCGCTAAGCAGAATGGCTATGAGGGCTTCGAGTGCAAGGATGATGTCAACGACGATCGTGGTCTGCATCGCTCTCTACCTCTCTCTTCTCTCAGGAAGCAGATACATGGTGGGTCGCACTATCGTTGGTCCCCGCGTCCTACGCGGGCGTCTACTCTGCAGATAAGCACCGAGTAGGCATCCGGCGAGTCCTGCGATCAATAGCAGTGGGATGATGAGTATGCCCATGTCTATCTCCTTTGCTTTCGATGTTGGCACAACGATAGTCATACAGCACGCCAACTGCAGAATTGCACTTGCTACACTGTCCGCCTATTCTCGGTGCAAAGAGAACCATCAAGAACAACAGGGCAATACTATCATGCCAATGAGTCGCGTAGGGGTCCAACCAGGGACGAACAGCAGAAAAAGAAAAGCCACTGGGTATGCAATGAGTTGAGATGCTCGTATAAAGCTCATAGCGATCCCCTAGAGGCTGATTTACTGGCGGCAATGGCTTGCCATCAACGGTTGTTTGAAAACCGCTGTCCCGCGATTCTGCTTCCCGGTACAGGCATGTTGTACCAGTACTCCGGACGCTGGTCACAGTGGCTTGTGCAGGTTGGATGTACACTACAGCCGTTAACTGCCAGGAACAAAAGCACACAACAAAGCAAAAACACTAGTCCTGTTTTCAAGTACGACATGTATTATCTCCTCTTACCTTTCATTCGGAAGTACAGCTTGACGAAAAACACCTCAATCTTGATGCGTGGTATGTGCGTATGTAACCACCATTGATGCTTGATCCAATTGATCATCGTCTTGTCTCCTCTCGTCCTCAGAGCGCTCCAGCTTCTCTTGCTTAGGAGCCATTTTCACGCTGGAGCCGCCATACATAGACTTGCTCCAGCCAGTACATCAACTCAAATTCCATCTATGACAACTGCACTTTCTGGTTTTCCCACGTTGCCATATCCGAGTTTACCGTCTGGGCATACTGAGGTGCATTAGGCGGATTGAGCTTGGTAATGATTTGCGTGCTCGTCGTGAGTCCACTGCCAACAAAGTCAGGACCTTTGATCTCATCGAACCAAGCTCTATAGGATTGTGCCCACGACTTGCTATAGGAGATACAAGCGGCACTCTGATTACATGGTAGCTTCCCATAGTTACTGCCTTCGTGAAACACGGCAAGTGCAAAACCAGCATCTATTCCAGCTCTCCATCCCTCGTTATAAAGTTGCTGGCCCGTGCCACATGCTCTGCTTTTAGCATGACAAAGCACATTATCTATTTGTTGGGCGATATGCTAGGTATCCCTAGCACCGAATTAGGTCCTGTATGCGCTTGCCAGTTGTTATAGCTCATAAAAAGAACTATGAGTGCAATGGGCATTCCGACGACGACGATGACAAATTCGATGAGGTTCAGACGTGTTTTAGTTCTTGGCATGGTGTTTGTTTCCTTTTTGACGATGATGCTCCCTATGAGCAGAAGCAATTTGTATCTTTGCGGTGATAACAACTATTGCTAAGAGACCGAGTACAATTATATGCGACTACAAGGTACCAATCAAGCTGGAACCATGTCTTTTATGCGGCGAAGCTGTAAGGTTGTATAACCAACCATGGCGGCTACCACAAGAAGACGTATGATTTGGTGCTTGAGTATGTATCTCATCGTTTGCCTTGCTTTCTGTGAGCACCAAAGAAGTTACCTGATAGAAGTGCCAAGACACACATAGTAAGGAAACACCAGATAGGATTAAAGCTTTCGTGCTGAAATACTATCCAGTAAACGAAAAGTGCGATAGCGCAAAAACCAGTTATCCATCCGGCGTATAAGTTTGCTTTCATGATTGATCTCCTTTGGGCTTCTCTTGCCCTTTATTGAGTGTTTCAGTGAGCATCCTTGCCGCTTCATCGTCACCCACGAGCTCTTTGAGCTTATCGTGGAGCTGCCCTTGACGTTCCATGCGTCTGGTGATGAAGGGATGCTGAGCGGTGCCATATGCAAAGCTGTTCAGAGCTCGCTGAGCCGACTCTTGCTCAGCGGCGATCTGCTGCCTGATGCGAGCGACTTCTGACTGATTGTGTTCTGGTGTGGTCATGTCAGTGCAACCTTTCCTGCTCTCCAAAGAGAAACAGAACTTTCAACGACTTGCGCATAATGTGATGGGTTATTCCCGTCTCCAGATGGCGCATATCGCTGCAGGATGGCTGGGACTGTGGTCAATCCCCATTGATTGATGTAGAGGTCATGGATGAGCACAAACCATGCCTCGTTCGCCTGTCTGCCAGTCATAGAACTGTGCATAGCCGTCTGCTTCAAAAGCTTCTAAATGGCGATGATCTGAGATTGCCTAAGTGAGTGGCTCTTGGCTGCTTCACCTTGTGTGCCAAAGTTTGACTCCTCCCAGAAGAAGCCGATAGGTACTGCTACCCCCATTTGATACTGCACGCCCAGGTTGTAAATGTTTTGTCCAGTTCCGCATGCTGGCGAATGGTTCTCTTATTGTTGGATAGGTACAAAGCAATTGGTCTATGAACTGTGCTGAAACGGTCGGCGCTCTTTGTATCGAAGATGGATCTCCTGATAGTTGTGGAGTTGTGGGCTGTATGAGCTTTGCAAAAGCAGCTGGGTTGCTCACTGCTCCAAGGGATAGGTAAGCAAGGACAAGGATGATAAGCGCAAGTCCTGCGACTTCAAAGGCTTTCATGCTGAAAACTCCATAGAAAAGGAGCCCATAACGCCAAAATAGAGATAGCTTGCTGGGACTCCGGTTTCAGTTAGCGGTTGAGCTAGTGGCTAAACTCTGGCGGGCCCAAGCCACTAGCGAACGAGACTATTATCGACAACTTTGTTACATGAGGTGCAATACCATTTACCATTGCGCTTTTCAACTGCTGCATGGTTTCTTGCAATTAGGGCACACATTAATCAAACGTGTTCCTAATCGATGAGATGGATAGTCTCCCATCTGGATCTCCTTTCTAGCGAACAAAACGGTTCAGCTATGATAAAGGCTATGAGTAGAACGAGGCCTATCACAAAAAAGATAAGCACAGGTAGCCATTCAACACACATAATTTGATATGGCGTGCTTCATATCCATCCATTCATGTGTTATCCTCTCTTTCTCGTTGTCTGCGCCCTCATCGCTGGTAAACGTTTCTTCTTTGATAGTTCCGGCCAGCATAGCTGATGTAGAGCACTATCAAGACGCCGGGTACCATAACCCATAGACCTCCGCTGTCCGGTTGTTTACCCGAGACACAGGCGACGAATCCGCCTATGCAATAGCCGATGTATCGAGCCATTAACCAAGCTTTCATTTCGACTCCTGCCATTCATCACAGTGGCTTTCATAGCCATGGTTGAGTAGCGGTACACTCACAGCACACGCGCCATTGCTATGATAAGACATGCAATGAGATGTGTAGTATGTGTATGGGACATCATGCGAATGTACGCATTGTTGGCAAGATGTTAGACTCAACGCTATGATGACAAAGATGCAGGTGATAATGAGCTTGACGTATGTTTTCATTTCCACTCCTTACATTCGTGGCTAAAGTTGTCTCCTATAAAAATGCGCTTCGTACACTTTTGACAGTACAAAGCGCGGATAGCAGGTTGACGGCATCCTTGAGCCATCGGAATAGCTTTTTCAAAACTTTGATCCTTTCACTCCTCGTGTTCTGGGAAAACAGTAATCACCTTGCCAGGGTACCAATCATCGATGAGTCCAAGGCAGAAACAGCAAATAATTGCATCCTGCCGACCTGGTAGCGGATTGGAAGCCGTCACATAATCATGAATGAGCATGTGTGGATCGCCATGGCAATCAGGGGCAGCAGCGCTTTGTTGACCAGCGACCATCACGGGCAAGATCGGCGCAGGTCATCGGCGGCTTTGCCCGTCGGCGGCGATGCTTTGCTGAAGCAGACGGATTTATCGTCTGCCCTCCAACCATTTCCTCTGGGGTTGGCCGCCGTGCTCTGCTCGCATCCGATCTTGCGGGCCAGCTGCGCAGCACTGAGCTTGTTGTCCTGCTCGAGCAACGATAGACTTGCTCTGTCTTGGTCAGCTTCGAGGCTGCAGGCGCACTTGCTGGATCGTCCTCTTCATCGTCGCCGATATAAGCACCGAAGCTCGCTGATGGGTCGAAGCTCTGTGCAGAGTACTTGTTGAGTGCTGCCTGTACCTGTGGGGTATGAGAGAGATGGACAGACTCACGCGGGTAGAATTGGCAGATGTGTTGTGGCCCGTCGGCAAGTTTGACGATAGCACGGCCAGGCTGCAGCGATGAGACGAATTGGCAGATCTGCCGCTCGGTCATGTATGAGAAAATGTCTTCACGCTCAATGTAGTCTAGATAGCGCTTGAGATCGGTGTGCACTACCTGCTTTAGCATGACATAGGTTCCGTGTGAGAGCACCGTCTTGCTATCTCACTGAGCTTCTGCGTGAAGAGCACAGGGGTAAGGCCTCCTTGCGTCCCATGGCGGCCACATTGTGGAATGCGCGTCCGCCATAGCCTTGTAAACCTCAACGCTGAAGACCTCGCCACGCTTCCGTAGGAAGAGTGCTGCTTCATCGAGCCCAATGAGACACGGTGTCCGGTGCGACACTGGCAGGCCGTCAACCACACTGAAGAGCCGATTGACCGTGTTCGCAATGAACGATCCCCGCATATCCATATTCGGCCAAGTGCTCAGGTCATAGACAACCTGCAGGCCCTGTCCAATAACGTCCTTTGCCGACGGGCAATTCTTGAATGTCCCGATCACACCGCGTGGAAAATGGCCGACTGCAGAGCACAGGTCCCCTTCGCGGTCGAAAACCATCATCGACTCGCATGTCTGGGAGGAGCGCTTCGGCGAGGAGATCTACGTGCCGCTGGCCCGTGAGGCCTTCGCCGCGGCGCTCAAGGACGCCGGCCTGGCCGAGGGCGACCTCGACCACGCCATCGTCACCGGCCTGCACCCGCGAGCGGTCAAGGCCGTCGCGGCCGGGCTCGGCGTCCGCGAGGGCGTCCTGGCGCCGGACCTGAGGCGTCGGTCGGGAACCTGGGGGCGGCCCACGCCGGCGTCGTCCTGTGCGACGTGCTGGAGCGGGCCGAGCCGGGACAGGTGATCGCCGTGCTCTCGCTGGCTGACGGTGCCGACGCCTTCATCCTGCGCACAACCGACGCGTTAGTCGCCGCACAGCGCGCCCGGCCGCCGCCGGCGTGCCGTCGGTAGCCGAGCAGGTAGCGGCGGGACGCGACGACCTCTCCTATGCGACCTTCCTGACCTGGCGGGGCCAGCTCCACCGCGAGCCGCCACGCCGACCCGACCCCGAGCGCCCCGGTGCCCCGACCGTGCACCGTTCCGAGCGGTGGAAGTACGCCTTCACGGCCAGCCGCTGCCTGGTCTGCGGGTTCCGCCACATGCCGCCGACCCGGGCCTGCCTGTCGTGCCACGCCATCGACCAGATGCAGGAGGAGCGGTTGGCCGACGTGCCGGGCACCGTCGCCACCTTCACGGTCGACCACCTGGCCTACAGCCTTTCCCCGCCAGTCGTCGGCGTCATCGTGGATTTCGACGGCGGGGGGCGCTACCGCTGCGAGATCACCGACACGCGACCCTCCGATCTGGCCATGGGCGACCGCGTCACCATGACCTTCCGGCGAGTGTGGACGGCGCAGGGAGTGCACAATTACTTCTGGAAGGCACGTCCCGCCCCGGCGTCGCGGCGACGCGGCCCGAGGACGGGGAGCGAGGAGAGTAGGGCTATGGCGAGCAGAGGCATCCGCGACCAGGTGGCCATCATCGGCATGGGCTGCACCCGTTTCGGGGAACTGTGGGACAAGGGCACCGACGACCTCCTCGACCGACGCGGCCACCGAGGCCGCCGACGTCCGCCGGGATGTCGATCCACGACATCGACGCCTTCTGGCTCGGCACCATGATGTCGGGCGTGTGCGGCGTCACCCTGTCCCGTCCGCTCAAGCTCGACTACAAGCCCGTGACCCGGGTGGAGAACTACTGCGCAACCGGTTCCGAGGCCTTCCGCAACGCCTGCTACGCCGTGGCCTCGGGCGCCTACGACACCGCCATGGCCATCGGGGTGGAGAAGCTGAAGGACACCGGCTACTCGGGGCTCACCGGGATCCGGCCGTCGGGGACGGCACCGACCCCGGGCTCTCCTCGCCGGCCGCCTTCTCCTTCCTGGCCCCGTCCTACGCCCACAAGTACGGCGTCGACCCCGACCAGATGAAGGAGGTGATGAGCCGGATCGCCTTCAAGAACCACCAGAACGGCGCGCTCAACCCGCGGGCCCAGTTCCAGAAGGAGGTCTCGCATGGAGACCATCACCAAGGCGCCCCTGGTCGCGGGGGATCTCGGCATCTTCGACTGCAGTGGAGTCAGCGACGGCTCGGCGGCCGCGATCATCTGCCGGGCCGAGGACGCCCACCTCTACTGCGACAACCCCCTGTACGTGAAGGCGCTCGCCTTCGTGGCCGGGCCGGCGGCCGGCCCGATCGACCCGGGCTACGACTACACGACCTTCGAGGAGGTCGTGCGCTCGGCGGCTGACGCCTACGCCGCAGGCCGGCATTACCGAGCCGCGGGCCGAGCTGGCCATGGCGGAGGTGCACGACTGCTTCACGCCCGACCGAGCTGGTGCTCATGGAGGACCTCGGCTTCGCCGAGCGGGGCACGGCGTGGAAGGAAGTGCTCGAGGGCACCTTCGACCTCGACGGCGATCTGCCCGTCAACCCCGACGGCGGGCTCAAGTCGTTCGGGCACCCGATCGGTGCCTCGGGCCTGCGCATGCTCTTCGAGTGCTGGCTCCAGCTGCGGGGGGAGGCTCCGCCCGAGCGCCAGATCAACACGGTCGGCCCGGGCCGGACCCTGGGGCTCACCCACAACCTGGGCGGCGCCCCGGGTGAGGGCGTCAGCTTCGTCGGCATCGTCGGCACCGAGCTCGGCTGATGAGCGAACCGGGAGCGGGCCAGGGCGTCGACCTGCTGGCCGAGAGCGAGGACCAGTCGGCCCTGCGCCAGCTGGCGCGTGACGTGGCCCCTCGCGAGGTCGCGCCGCGGGCCCACCAGGCCGACGAGGAGGGCGCGGTGCCCGCCGAGGTGCGCAAGGCGCTCGCCGCCGCCGACCTGCACCGCATCACGGTGGGGGAGCGCTGGGGTGGCATGGGGCTGGGGGACGTGGAGGCCTCGATCGTGCTGGAGGAGATCGCCCGGGCGGACGTCTCGTCCGCCATCTGCTGCCAGTTGACGTTCAACGGCCCGCCGCGGGGGATCGAGCATCTCGGACCCGACGCCATGAAGGACCGCTGGCTCCCCGCGGTGGCAGACGGCGAAGCCCTGATCAGCATCGGGATCACCGAGCCGGACGCCGGCTCGGCCGTGCAGAACATGCGGGCATCGCTGGTGGACGACGGACCCGGGCGCTGGCGGCTCAACGCCTACAAGAACTACTCGACACTGGGCGACGTGGCCGAGGGCGTGCTCGTCTGGTGCCGCTGGCCCGGAGGCGAGGGGGCCAAGGGCATCGGTGCGGTCATCGTGCCGACCGACCGAGAAGGCGTGTCCGTGACCGGCCGGCACCAGGGCATGGGGATCCACGCCGCCACCGAGGCCGAGCTGGCGTTCGACGGGGTCGAGATCACGGCCGACGACGTGCTGCTCGCTGGTGACCCCTCCAGCACGGCAGCGTTCAAGGTCCTGCTGTCGCACCTCAACCACGAGCGGTGCGGCAACGCATCCATGTGCATCGGCGCCGCCCAGGGTGCACTCGAGCACGCGGTGCGCTACATGAACGAGAGGGTGATCGGCGGTCGCCCGCTGGCCGAGCTGCAGGGGCTGCAGTGGAAACTGGCCGACATGGCGGTCCAGCTCGAAGGTGCGAGGCTCCTGTTGGCCCGGGCCGTGCGCCTGGCCGGCCCGCACGGGACGCCGCCGCCCCTCGAGACGGCCCTGGCCAAGACGGCCGCGAACCTGGCGGCCAAGTTCGTCTGCGACGAGGCGATGCAGATCCACGGCGGCTACGGCTACTCGCGTGAGTACCCGCTCGAGCGGGCGTACCGCGACATCCGTGGGCTGTGCTTCGGCGCCGGGACGGTGGAGGCGCAGCGGAACTTCATCGGGCTCCGGGTGTCGGCCGGCGGCCGCACGGCGTCGCCGGGCTGGCGGGACCCGCTCGCCTAGTGGCCTGCGGGTCACCGAGATGGCCTTGTCTGACCTCGCGATGAAGCAAATGCGCCGGCACAACTACTTCGCCTACGGATCCAACATGAGCGCCACCCAGATGGGGAAACGGTGCCCCGCCGCCATTGCGCTCGGTGTGGTGACCCTCCAGGGTTGGGACATCGCCATCAATGATCGGGGTGTGGCCACCATCCTCCCCGCCGAGAGCAGCGACGAGTCGGTCGCCATGGAGGGCGTCTTGTGGTCGGTCACGGACAGCTGTCTGGAGACCCTGGACTCGTACGAGGGCGTGCATTCGGGTCTCTACCGACGAGAAGAGGTCCGTATCGTCACGGCGGACCAGAAGGTGACGGCAATCGCCTACGTCGCCTCGTCACGCGGCCACGGTGAGCCTCGTGCCGGTTATCTCGAGACAATCCTCGAGGGTGCCGACCACTTCCAGGTCTCACCGGCATACCGCATCCGCCTCGAGCGACTTTCGAGGGTGGAGCGCGGAAAGGCCGAGGTCCGAGCCGAACCGCTCGTTGCCGGCTCACCGCATCGATGTGGAGGATCTCGGCTCGGCTGAGCCGTAGGCCGGCGCAGACCGGGCCATTTGGGGCTGAGGGCGAAACCCGATCCGGCGGATCGGCGCGACAATTGGTCGAGTCGCCCAACGGATGCCGAGGACGACGGGCATCGGCCGCGCTGCGAGCGGAGGAAGGTCCACGGGGTGGGAGAGCGACGTCGACGGCACGGATTCGAGTTGGTGCTCGCCGCGGTGTCACTGGCCGTGCTCACGCTGACCGTCCCGGCACAACCGTTGGCTGGCGCCGACTCGTCCCATCGGCACCGAGGCGGACCGGCTCACCCCCATCGCGCCGCGGGGACACGCCGGACGGCGACGAGGACGACCACGACTGTTCCCGCGCCACCTCTCCAGTCCGGCCTCGGGCCGCCCTACGCCGTGCGGCCCGAGACGATCACCCTGTCCGACCCGAGCCGTATGACGCCCGCGCGGGTCCGTCCCGGCCGCGCCGGGGCGCGTCCTCGTGACCGACCTCCTGCTGCCTTCCGGAGCTGCGGGCCCCCTGCCCCTCGTTGTCTTCGCCCACGGGTGGAACAGCGACCCGGCGGCGTACGAACCGCTGCTCGCAGCAGTGGGCCAGTGCGGGATTCCTCGTGGCGGCACCCGTCTTCCCGGACTCGACCGACCTGTACGCCGGCTCGCCGGTCAGCGACTACGCCGATCAGGCGCTGGACATCTCCTTCGTCATCACGGCACTGCTCCACGGCGGCGCGGGGGTGTCCGTCGACGGACAGCGGATCGCCGTGGCGGGGCACTCCGACGGGGGCACGGACGTGGCGCTCCTCGCGCTCGACCCCGCCTACGCGGACCACAGGGTGCGTGCCTTCGTCTGCCTGTCCGGGGAGGAGCCGTCGGGCGTGGCGCCCTACACCGTCGGGGCCTCGCCCGCTGCACTCCTGGTGGCAGTGGGGTCGAACGACCAGTACGGCCTCAACACGCTGACGCCCGTCGTGTTCCAGGACGCCCAGACGTCGTCGAAGGCGATGATCGTTGAGCAGGGTGGCGACCACCTGGGCTCCTTCGTGTCGGACACTCCGGCCGCCGGTGCCATGCGCGAGGAGACGACGCGCTTCTTGGAGCTGGCGCTGGAGCCACGGTCGCCGACGTCGTCCGCCGTCCTCGGGGCGCTGGCGCCGCCGGGTTCGCCGGCGCTGACGATCGTCCCGCCGTCCTAGGCGCGGTACCGGAACGCGGTCAGCAGGTCCGAGAGGGAGCTGAAGAGCCCGCCCCGATCGCCGGCTCGTCGACCATGCCGCCCCCTGACCCGCGCAGGATCGCGCCGAGGTGGACGACGTACCAGGCACCCCGCCACGAGATCAGCGAGGCGATCCCGAAGGACCGCGTCTGTCCGGCGAGCTGGTAGACGACGCGCGCATTGGCCACCTCGAAGTAACCGACGCCGTTGTCGCAGACGCCGGGCGGGATCCAGTGGCCGTACTGCTGCGGCACCGACACGCTGACCAGGGTCGCTTGCGTGGGGTCGGGGCCGAGCAGCGCGTGGGCCGCCCCGATGTCGAGGGCGAAGTCGGCCACGAGGCGGTTCTGCCAGTCACCGGAGGGATTGGCGATCCCGGTCTTGAGCTGTACGTAGGCCGTCCGGGGGAAGAAGGCGGCCAGTGCCGGGTCGACCGAGCCTTCGACCACGCCCTGCCAGAGCGCGTTCATTTCGGCCGTGAACTGCGGCGTGCCCGACGAAGGGAAATCCATCGTCTGGGGCAGCGTCCCCGGATCGGTCGTCGTGGTCGTCGTGGTTGGGGGAAGCGTGGTGGTGCTCGTCGTGGGTGGCAGCGTCGTCGTGCCGTGCGCCGAGCGCGCCGCGATGGGCGGGGGGGACGGCTGCGTGGCGTACACGATGGCTGCCACTGCTGCGCACGCGACCAGGAGGATGACGGTCGCGCGCAGGATGCGGGCCCGGCGCCGCAGCGGTTCGGCGCTCCTCAGGCGATGCGGGTGATGTAGGCGCCGACCAGTGAAGCCGTCTGTTGGTCCACGCCCCCTTGGCGGCGGTCGGCGTGGCCGTCTTGGAAGTGCGCGAACGCCGCAGTCGATGCGATCGGGTTGACGTCGTCGCCGTGGTCGTGGAACGAGACGTGGACGAAGGAGTCGTCGGCCAGCCGGAGGACCAGGTAGCTGACGTTGTCAGGCTTGTCCCGCTCGAGCTCAGCGAACACCGCCTCGACCCGACGCTGGTTCTCGTCCGCGTCCTCGGTCGACCGCATGGCGTAGCGGGTCACCAGCCGCTTTTCCACCTCAACTCCTCTCGCTCCGACCCGTTGCGGGATCGGGTCGACGACGACGACGTCGTCTCAGCGCTGCATCGCCTTGGTCTCGATGTACTCCTCGAACCCGTACTTGCCGCGCTCACGGCCATTACCCGACTGCTTGTAGCCGCCGAAGGGCGCGCCCGGGTTGAAGGCACCGCCGTTGATGTCGACCTGACCGGTCCGCATCTGCCGCGCCACCTTCTCGGCCCGGGCCGGGTCGCTGCTCCACACGCCGCCGGACAGGCCGTAGGGGGTGTCGTTGGCGATCTCGATCGCCTCTTCCTCGCTGTCGTAGGGGATGATGGAGAGGACGGGACCGAAGATCTCCTCCCGGGCGATGGTCATGTCCCGGGTGACGTCGGAGAAGACCGTGGGCTGGACGAAGAAGCCCTTCTCCAGTCCCTCGGGTGCGTCCGCCCCGCCGATGACCAGCTTGGCCCCCTCGTCAATTCCCTTGTTGATGTAGCCCCGCACCCGCTCCCGCTGTACCGAGGACACGAGCGGCCCGAGCAGCTTGCCGGCCTCGAAGGGGTCACCGGGGGCGAAGCCGGCTGCGGCAGTGGCCGCCAGCTCCTCCACCTCGGCCAGCTTGTCCCGGGGGACGAGCATCCGGGTCAGGGCCGAGCAGGTCTGGCCCGAGTTCATGTAGCAGGCGAACACCCCGGCCGGCACGGCCGCGGCCAGGTCGGCGTCGTCGAGCAGGATGTTGGCCGACTTGCCGCCCAGCTCGAGCGAGACCCGCTTGATGCCCTCGGCGGCCAGCTCCATGACCCGCCGTCCGGCCCGGGTGGAGCCGGTGAAGGAGACCATGTCGACCTTGGGGTGCGCAGCGATGGCCTCGCCCACCACCGGCCCGACGCCGCTCACGAGGTTGAAGACGCCGGCCGGCAGGCCGACCTCGTCGATGATCTCGGCCAGGATGAAGGCGTTGATCGGCGCCACCTCGCTGGGCTTGAGGACGACGGTGCAGCCGGCGGCCAGCGCCGGGGCCACCTTGAGCACGACCTGGTACAGGGGGAAGTTCCACGGCGTGATGGCTCCGACGACCCCGATGGGTTCGTGCACGACGAGCGAGTTGCCGAGCTCCTCTTCCCACTGGAAGGCCTCGGCGGCGTTGGCCGCGTCAGCGAAGGCGCATGGCGGGCAGGCCGACCTGGACGGAGCCGGACAGGGTCATCGGCATGCCGACCTCGTGCGAGATGATGGTGGCGACCTCGTCGGTCCGGGCCGCCAGCGCCTCGCCGATGCGGGTGAGCAGCTTGCCCCGCTCCTCCCGGGAGGTGGCGGCCCAGCCGGGGAAGGCGGCCGCGGCGGCCTGCACGGCCTTGTCGACGTCCTCGGCCGTTCCCTCGGGGATGGTGGCCATGACCTCTTCGGTGGCCGAGTTGATGACCTCGAGCGTGCCCTTGCCGGTCGAGGGGACCCAGGCCCCGTTGATGTAGATCTTGTCGCGGACGTCCATCGGAGCCCTCCCTATTTGTCGAGCTGCTAGGACCCCCACCCTACCCAGGGCTGCGAGGTGAGCGCTCCGTGCCGCCTGGGCGGCGGGTGCTCAGCCCTTCTTGCCGAGGAGCGGGTGCTCGCCCATGCCGACGGGCTGGAGGTGCTGGCCGAGCACCTCGTGGAAGTGGTCGGCGACCTCCTGGGGCGTCCAGCCTCCGTCCTGCCACATGGTGGCGATCTGCCGCGGCGTCTGGAACAGGGTGTAGGCGAAGCCGGTGCGCCCGAGCACCTGCCCGTTGACGTAGGAGGCCCCCTCGGAGGCGAGGAACGCGATCAGCGGCGCGTTCAGCGCGGGGTCCTGGTCGGGCGGCGGCTCCGCCCCGGCGTACAGGCCCTCGGTCATGCGCGTGAAGCCGGCCGGCGCCACCGCGTTCGACGGTGATGCCGTACTTGCCGAGCTCGAGGGCCCAGACGAACGTCATGCCCATGATGGCGGCCTTGGCGGCCCCGTAGTTGGTCTGGCCGAAGTTGCCCCGCAGCCCGGCCGAGGAGGTGATGTTCACGATGCGGCCGTACCCGGCCTCCTTCATGAGGGGAGCGGCGTGGCGCACCGTGTTGAAAGTGCCCTTCTGGTGCACGGCGATCACCGCGTCGTAGTCGCTCTCGTCCATCTTGACGATGGTCCGGTCGCGCACGATGCCGGCGTTGTTGACCAGGATGTCGATGCCACCGAAGCTGTCCACCGCCGCCGAGATGATGCGGCCCGCCCCGTCGAAGTCGCTGACCGAGTCGTGGTTGGGCACGGCGTTGCCGCCGGCCGCCTCGATCTCCTTGCACACCTGGGCCGCCGGGTCCTCCTCGGTGCCCTCGCCGCCGAGCGAGACGCCGACGTCGTTGACCACGACGTGGGCACCCTCCGCGGCGAGGCACAAGGCGATGTCCCGCCCGATGCCACGCCCTGCTCCCGTCACCACTGCCGACCGGCCATCGAGAAGTCCCATGGCCGAGACAGTACCCGCCCGGTCCTGTTCCCTGACAGCCGTGTCAGGCATCGCGCCGGCGCTGTACGATCGGTGCGACAACGGGGGACGACGGTCACCCACGAACGCTGAGGAGCACCTGGCCATGGCCACCTTCATTGAGAACGCACCCGAGCAGATCGTCGCCGCCGCCCAGGAGCTCCTGGAGAAGGGACTGGTCGAGGGGACCTCGGGCAACATCTCGGCGCGCATGGAGGACGGCAACATCGCCGTGACCCCGTCCTCGCTCGACTACCGGATCATGACCGCCGACGACATCGTGATCGTGAACCCCGCCGGCGACGTCGTCTCGGGCGAGCGCGGCCCGACTTCGGAGAAGTACCTCCACCTGGCGGTCCACGCCGCCTACGAGGACATCGGCGTGTGCATCCACTCCCACGCGGTGCACGCCACCATGTTCGCGGTCGCCCAGCAGGACATCCCGAGCTGCATCGACGAGTTCACCGTCTACCTGGGCGGGGACATCCGCTGCACCGAGTACGCACCGAGCGGCTCGCCCGACCTGGCCGAGCAGGTCGTGAAGGCCCTGGAGGATCGAGGCGCCGCACTGATCGCCAACCATGGCATGGTCGCCATCGGCACGACCATGGAGAGGACGATGCACAACACGGCTCTGGTCGAGCGATCGGCTCGGATCATCTGGGGTGCCAAGCAGCTCGGTGCCATCTACCCGCTGCCCGAGAAGGTCAACCAGAACTTCGCCAGCGTCTATCCCGTACATGCGGTAGGAGGTCGTGAGCGACGGGATCATCCGCGCCCGGCTGGTCGAGCTGGGCCTGACGCTGCACGGGCCGCACCCGCCGCACGACCCGCTGGACGCGGTGGTCGTGCACGGCGGACACGGCGCGCACCTCGGGACAGCTGCCCCGCATCGAGGGTCAGCTGACCTGCCTCGGCCGGCTGGGCGACACGGTGACCGTGGAGCGAGGGCCGGGAGGCGGCCGCCGTCTGCGCGTTGAATGCCTTGGCGGTGCTGGAGGATGCGCTGGGCTCGCTCGACCGCGTCGAACGGGTGCTGACGGTGACCGGCTACGTGGCCTCGGCCCCCGACTTCCACGAGCAGCCGGCCGTGGTCGACGGCGCCAGCCAGGTCCTGGCCGATGTCTTCGGGGACGCCGGCCGCCATACGCGCTCGGCCATCGGGGTGGCGGCGCTGCCCCGGAACGGGGCGGTCGAGATCGAGGTGACGGTGGCGATCAGCGGCTGAAGGCGTCGGTGATCACGGGCCGCGCCACCGCGGCGAGGTCCCAGTAGCCACAGGTGCCGGCGTCCCGGAGTTCGGTGACCGCATTGATCGCGGCGCCGTAGGCGGCCACGGCGATGGCGCCGCCGACCGAGATCCGGCTGACGCCGAGCTCGGCCAGCACGCCGACGGTCGGTGCACCCGGCACCACCAGGACGCTGACCGGCAGGTCGACGGCCGAGAGCAGCTGGCGCAGCTCGCCCGGGTCCACCACCCGGGGGGCGAAGAGCACGTCCGCGCCCGCCTCCTGATAGGCCTGCAGCCGCTCGATCGTGTCGCCCAGGTCCACCCGCCCATGCAGATAGTTCTCGGCCCGCGCCGTCAGCACGAAATCGCTGGCGCCGCCGTGCGCGGCCTCGGCGGCCGCCCGCACCCGCTCCGCCGCATGGGCCAACTCGTAGATCGGCTCGTCGGCGTCGCCCGTGAAGTCCTCGACCGACCCGCCGGCGAGCCCCAGCGCCATGGCGGCGGCGACGGTCGCGGCCACACCGTCGGGCTCGTGGGCGAAGCAGTTCTCCAGGTCCGCGGACACCGGGACGTCCACCGCCCCGGCCAGCTCGCCGCTGTGGGCCAGGACTTCGTCCCGCGTCATGGCCCCGTCGAGGCGGCCCCGGGTGGCGGCGAAGCCGCCGCTGGTCGTGGCGAGCGCTTCGAACCCGAGCGAGGCGAAGAGGACGGCGGACCCGATGTCCCACGCGTTGGGCATCAGGAGCGGGGTTCCCGGGACGTGCAGCGAACGGAACTGCGCTGCTCGCTGGTCTGTCGAGGTGGAAGGGCTCATGGAGGCACCGTACCGGCGACGGCCGACGCGGGGAGCACCCCCGCGGTGATCAGCCGGCCGATGACTGCGCCGGCTCGGGGAACTCCCAGAACTGGAACTCGATCGTCATGGGCAGGATGTAGCTGACATAGAGGGAGTGGATCTTGACCACCTTCTGGTCGTCGACGTGCAGGTCGATGAGCTGCATGCGGTCGTCGACCTTGCGGAACGCCTCGGCACGTTCCTGAATGCCCTTGCAATTCGTCGAGGGAGCCGACGGAGAAGCCGTAGTGGTCCATGCGCGGGCAGCGCATCGGGTCCTCCTCGGCGATGAGGAAGATGAACTGGTCCCAGTGCACGCAGCTGAGGATGAGACGGCGGCGGTCCTCGGTCATGACCTCCATCTCCTCGAACCCGAGCACCTCGTGGAAGAAGCGGCAGATGTCGGCCCGGCTCTCGGCACCGAGCAGGTCGGCCGGCAGGGACATGGCCACGTGGTTGAAGTGAGGGTTGCCCGAGGGGTAGTACGGGTGCGCCATCAGGCCCGCACCTCCGGGACGACCATCACCTTGCCGGCGATGCGGCCGAGCGCCAGACCCTCCAGGGCGTCGGTGATCCCGTCGAGCGTCACGTCCTCGGGGTCGATCAGCAGGTCGGCCGGGAATCCGTCGGAGGCGAGAAGCTCCAGGGCCCGCTCGAAGCCGCCCAGGTCGTAGACGAAGGAACCCGTGACGCGTCAGCTCGTTGAGGATCATCCGGTTGATGTCGAACGTCGGGTGGTCGATCCCGGCGCCGACCATGACCAGGATGCCGCCCCGAGCCAGCTGATGGAAGCCAGCCTCGATCGCGGCGCGGTGCCCCGAGCACTCCAGGACGACGTGGACCGCACGCGACGACATCCGCTCGGGCTCCCACGACGGGAAGACCTCGAGGTCGGCCGGGTCGACCACCGCCGTCGCTCCGAGATCGGTCGCCAGCCGGCGCCGGCCCTCGTGAGGCTCGACGACCGTGATCTCGTCGATGCCCATCGACCGCAGGGCGGCGATGCTCAGCGCGCCGATGGGGCCGGCCCCGAAGACCATCACCGTGTCGCCCGGTGCGATGCCCGACCGGGTGATGCCGTGGAGGGCCACCGACAGCGGCTCGGCCAGCGCGGCGTGGCGGGGCGCCAGGCCGTCGGGAAGCCGCAGGACCCCGGCCGACCGGGCGACGACGTACTCGGCGAAGGCGCCGTCGGTGTGGTCGGAGATCATGCTGTTGCGGTTCTCGCACTGCGACGGCTTTCCCTCCCGGCAACGCCGGCAGGTGCCGCAGCGCGGCGACGCGCCACCGACGACCTGCTCGCCGGTCGACCAGTCCGTCGACCTCGTCGCCGACGGCGACGATGGTGCCGCTCCATTCGTGGCCGGCCACGGCTCCGGGTTTGAAGCCCCAGCCGTCGCGGAGCTGGTGGATGTCGGAGCCGCAGATGCCGCACGCGTGGACGCGGACGACGACCTGGTCCGGACCGGGGCGCGGGCACGGGCCGCTCCTCCACCGCGATGACCCCGGGCGAACGGTAGACCGCGGCCGCCATGACATCGGGGAGCGTGGCCCCCGTCGATCCCCCCTGTGAACCTGACATGGGCGTCAGGCTAGGCGCTCGCCAGCAGCCAGGCGAGGCCTCCCGCCAGATGCCGGAGGAAGGCCGGTGTCTCCCAGGCACCGGGGAAGTGGCCCAGGGCGCTGTAGAAGGTGCGGGCGGGGCCGTCCTCGACGCACCAGGCCAGCGGGAACCCGCAGTCGGGCACCCGCCCACCCGGCACCGACAGGTCCACCTGGTCCTCGGCCAGGCGGAGGAGGACGCGGGCATCGGGTCGCAGGTCGCGGAAGAGGTAGACCTCGTCCCGCCAGAGCCAGCGGTCGCCGAGGTGGGCCGTGGACGGATGCACGGGGTCGACCACGTCGATGGCGAACTCCTGGGTCCAGGGGTGACCGTCGAAGCGGGCCCCGAGCACCGAGCCGTACTCGGGCCAGGCGTGACAGGCGTCGGTGGCGGAGTGCACGCCGAGCACGCGCAGCTGCCCGCTGCGCCAGGCCGTCGTGGGACTGGGTCCTCTGCTCCTCTGACCACGGCGTCTCCCCGATGGTGAACAGGGCCAGCACACGGGCGGAGGCCAGCTGGTCGCAGCGAGACATCGCGCACGTCGCTCACGACGAGGGGGACAGGCCGGCCAGGCCGGCCAGCTCGACGAGGCCCGTGGATGCCTGCGTCAGGACGCCGTGCACACCCGCCGGCCCGTCGACGTAAGGGGCAACCTGCGTGACGATCAGCATGTCGTCGGCCACGCGGGGAGTGTAGGGCTGGTGCGGCGCGCCCGCCGGTGGTCGAATGACCGATCTGGGGACGGCCGAGGGATCCCTCAAGACCGGCGATGCGAGGAGGCACGACATGAGCGGTGCGGGCAGCGGCACGGATATGGCGGCGGTCCTGGCCGAGCTGGGCTCGGCCACCCTGGGCGAGTCGGGGGGCCGCGCCGCCGACCGCAGGCTCCGGCCGGCCTGGCCCGGCGCCGCGGTGGCCGCTCCGGCCTACCCCGTGGGCTGCACCCCGGGCGACAACCTGGCCGTCCACGTCGCCGTGACGAGCGCGCCCCGGGGCAGCGTCCTCGTCGTCGACGTCGGCCAGGTGGCGGACCGGGGTTACTGGGGCGAGGTGCTCACCACGGCGGCCGAGGCGGCCGGCCTGGCGGGCCTCGTCCTCGACGGGGGGGTGCGCGACGTGGCCGCCCTCGAGGCCCACGGATTCCCGGTGTTCTCCGCCACCATCGCGTTGACCGGCGCCACCAAGGACAAGCCGGGGACGGTCGGGGTCCCCGTGCGGGTCGGCGGAGTGCAGGTCGACGCGGGCGACTGGGTGGTGGCCGACGTCGATGGCGTGACCTTCATCGCGGCCGGCACGCTCGACGAGGTCGTGCGGGCGGGCCGGGCCCGCGAGGCGAAGGAGGCCGGCTTCTTCGAGGCGTTGCGCTCGGGGTCGACGACGGTGGAGCTGCTCGGTCTCGACGCGTCGCTGGTCAAGGGCGGCGACGCCGCATCGGGGTAGGCCCCGGCTCGCCGGGACGGTTCCGGTGGAAGAATGCGGCCATGACCAAAGAGCCCACGACCGAGGATGCCGCGAAACCCGAGCGGATCGAAGTGCAGCGGACGATCCCGGCCGAGCCGGCGCGGATCTTCTCCGTGCTCCGGGACCCCCAAGGCCATGTCACCATCGACAGCTCCGGGATGTTGATGGACGCGACGGGCGATCCCGCGACCAAGGTGGGCGACACGTTCGTCGTCCACATGGACCGGGAGGCGCTCAACGACTACCCGATGGGCCGCTACGACGTCACCGTGACCATCACCACGTTCGAGGCCGACCGCGAGATCGCCTGGACGATCCTGGGGCAGATCAAGCCGCAGATCGGCCACGTCTACGGCTACCGGCTCGAGCCCGCCGAGGGTGGAACGCTGGTCACCTCGTACTACGACTGGTCGAACATCGACCCCGAGTGGAAGAAGGCGGACATCTTCCCGATCATCTCCGAGACGGCGCTCCGCGCGACGCTGGGCATCTTGGAGCGCACGCTCGCCCGCTCCACGACGTGGTGAGCATCGTCGTCTTCACGCCGGGCACGCACCCTTCCTGAACGGAGGGGCTGCCGACGGGTTCGGGTCAGCAGATGCGGGGGAGCGGGTCGCCCACGAGCATGTCGACGATCCGGGTGCCACCCATGGCGGTGCGCAGGACCACGATCCCCGGCGGCTCGGCACGGATCTCGCCGATGCGGACGGCGCCGGACCCCTGCGGGTGGGCGCGCATGGCGGTGAGGGCCGCTTCCTCCTCCTCGGGCGCCACGACCGCCACCAGCTTCCCCTCGTTGGCGACGTAGAGGGGGTCGATCCCCAGCAGCTCGCAGGCGGCCGCGACCTCGGGACGGATCGGGAGGGCCTGCTCGTCCAGGACGACGGTGAGATTGGCGTCGCGCGCCAGCTCGTTGCACACCGTGCCCACGCCACCACGCGTGGAGTCGCGGAGCCACTTCGTCCGCGGCGCGGCGGCGAGGAGCGACTCCATCACGCCGTGCAGCGGAGCGGTGTCCGAGCTGATGTCGGCCTCCAGGGCGAGGTCGCCCCGGGCGAGCATCACCGCCATGCCGTGATCGCCCATGGTGCCCGACGCCAACACGACGTCTCCCTCCGCAACCTTCGACGCCGACAGGTCGCGGCCGGCGGGGATGATCCCGACTCCAGCGGTCGAGATGTAGAGGCCGTCGGCGGCGCCGCGGTCGACGACCTTGGTGTCGCCCGTGACGATCGCCACGCCGGCCGCGGCGGCGGCCTCGGCCATGTCGGCCACGATCTCGCGCAGCTCGTCGATGGGGAAGCCCTCCTCCAGGACGAAGGCGGCGGACAGGGCCAAGGGGCGGGCTCCCATCATGGCGAGGTCGTTGACCGTCCCGTGCACCGCCAGGTGCCCGGCCGAGCCGCCCGGGAAGCGCAGGGGCTTGACCACGTAGGAGTCGGTGCTGAAGGCGAGCCGCTCGCCCGAGGGCAGGGCGAGCACGGCCGCATCGGTCTGCACCCCGTTCGGCTCCGCCGCGAATGCGGGGAGGAACACCGCGCTGAGCAGGGCGGCCGACGCCTTCCCCCCGGCACCGTGGGCGAGGGTGACCACGTCATCGAGGAGGCGCGGCCGGCGGCGGCGGAAGGCCTCGATCCGCTCGAAGACGACCGCTTCGCGTGCGGACGGTCCGGCGTCCTTCGCCGTGTCGGTCACGACGTGCCGAGCCCGGCGAGGTGGCGTTGGACGGTCGACCACAGCTCCAGCATCAGCGCGTCCTGCGTCTCTTGGATCCGGTGCACGCTCTCCGAGCGGACCACCAGGCAGTGGTGGACGGCGTCGCTGACCGCCATCGCCGCGCCCTCGTAGCCGCACAAGCCAACGGTCAGGAGCCCCCTCTGCGACGCTTCCTCGAAGGCGCGGAGCATGTTCACCGAGTCACCGCTGGTCGAGAAGCCCACGGCGATGTCATCAGGCTGTCCGTGGGCGATGATCTGGCGCGAGAAGACGAGCTCGAACCCCACGTCGTTGGCCAGCGCCGTCAGCACGGCTGGGTCGTCGACCAGGGACAGCGCCGGCAGGGGCCGGCCACGGGGAGGTCGGCGGAACAGGTCCACGGTCCCGGCGGCATCCGTTGCGCTGCCCCCGTTCCCGAACGCGAGCACGCGTCCGCCTCGGTCGAAGCACGAGGCCATGGCGCCTGCGGCGGCTTCGATCGCATCACGGCAGCGCTCGAGCGTTGCCGTGCGGAGCGCCCGGCTCTCGGCCATCTTCGACTGCGCCGAGTGCGTCAGGTCCGCGACCAGCGCCGAGCCGTCACGCTCTTCGGCCTCAATGAAGGGATAGAGGAACCCGGTGGGCTCGGCGCTCACGAGGGGGCACCACCGAGTGACGCGATGGCGACACCGGCGTGCACCAGCAGGAGGTCACCTGGCCCGACGGGGTCCACCAGGCTCACGTCGATCGTCTCATGGCGGCCCTCAGAGATCACCTCGACGCGATAGTCGGCGCGCACCGCGCTGACCTCGGCCACACGGCCCTCGTCGGAGCACGTCACGCACACATTCTCGGAGGGTGGGGGATCGTCCCCCAGGAGCCCCGGGTGCTCGAAGACCACGTGGGTCAGCTCCCACAGCAGGTGGTAGAGGAGCACCATGTCGCCCGACCGCGACGACAGGGCCGGGTCCGTCGCTTCGAGCCACACGACGTGATCGGCGGGGCGGGCGTCCGGGCGGGGGCCCGCCCCGATCCACAGACTGGTCAGTCCCCACGCGCCCGGCACGGGCCAACAGGTCGACCGCGCAGGGGTCGTCGGCGGTGCTCAGCACGAGCAGGACGTCTCCGGGGCGGGCGGCCAGTCGAATGGCTGCCGCCGCGTCGTCGGCGGCCACGCTCACGGCGGGCAGCGCCCGCTTGCCGACGATGACCGGGTGGACGAACTCCACCGCGACGTGCCGCCCGTGGGACGGCCACTGCGGCGCCACGCACCACATGGTCGCCCCGGCGGCGAATCGCCGGGCCAGCGAGAGCGACGCCACGGCCAGGTTCCCGGCCGTCCCCTCGTCCAGGCTGGGCGTCACCGAGGACTCCATCACGTCCATCATGCCCCGCCCGGTTCCTCTGGGCGGTAGCCGGCGACGGCGGCCTGCCCCAGTGCCAGCCCGCCGTCGTTGGGGGGCACGAACCGGTGCGTGAGGACCTGGAAACCCAGCGCAGCGAGCGCGCGGCGGGCCCGGTCGACGAGGAGCATGTTCTGGAAGACGCCCCCGGTCAAGCGCCACCCGGCCGATGCCCGTGTCGTGCCGCTGGCGCTGGGCGGCGTCGGCGATGAGTCCGGCGACGCCGGCGTGGAAGCCGGCCGCGATCGCGCCGACGGCGACGCCGGAGCGCAGGTCGCGCACAATGCCCTGCAGCACCGGGGCCGCGTCGAACTCCCCGTCGGAGAACGAGAACTCATACACCGGCGCGTCGCCGCGGTACGCCGACGCACACCACTCGAGCTCGATGGCGGCTTGGGCCTCGTAGGTGGCCTCGTGGCGGATCCCGAGCAGTGAGCTGACGGCGTCGAAGAGCCGCCCCATGCTCGATGTCGGCACGCAGCTGACGCCGCGCTCGAGTTGGCGGAGCAGAACGGCGCGCTCGTCCTCGGCCGCGGCGCCGACGGCGGGGATGGCACTGTCCCAATCGATGCCGGCGGACCATAGGTGGGCCAGCGCCGTCCGGTAGGGCTTGCGGACGGCGGCGTCGCCACCGGGCAGCGGCACCTGGCGCAGATGGAGCGTGCGGGCAAAGCGGTCGTAGCCGGCGACGAGGACCTCGCCGCCCCAGATCGTCCCGTCGAGCCCGTAGCCGGTGCCGTCGAAGGCGATGCCGATCACCCGCTCTCCGGCCGGGACGCCGTGCTCGACCATGACAGCGGCGACGTGCGCATGGTGGTGGTGCACGAGCCGGACCGGCCGCCCCGAGACGTCGTCGGCCCAGCGGCGGGTCGTGTAGTCCGGGTGGGCGTCCGCAGCCACCTGCACCGGGTCAATCCGGTAGAAGCCTGCGAACTGGCGGGCCGAGCGTTCGAACGCCGTCCGCGTCTCCAGGCTGCCCATGTCGCCGATGTGCTGGCTCATGAAGGCGTCGTGCCCTGAGGCCAGGCAGAACGTGTTCTTCAGCTCCCCGCCCACGGCCAGCGTCGGAACGGCGCTGAAGGGAAGACGAATCGGGAGCGGGGCGTAGCCCCGGGACCGGCGGATGGGCACTTCGCCCCCCGACTCGACCTGGACCACCGAGTCGTCACAAGGGACGTGGATGGGCCGGTCGTGCGACCAGCCAGCAATCGGCGATGGGAGCCAGGCGCTCCCTCGCCTCCTCGTCGTCGAAGCAGATCGGCTCGTCGGTCAGGTTGCCGCTGGTCATCACCAGTGTGCGCCGAGGCGCCGCAGCAGCCCCCGCGACCGGTCGGAAGAGGAGGTGGTGCAGCGGCGTGTAGGGCAGGAGCACGCCGATCCGGGGGTTGCCCGGGGCGATTGCGGCAGAGAGGGCCGACCCCGAGCGCTTCGGGAGCAGCACGATGGGGCGTTGCGGGCTCGTGAGCAGCCGCGCCTCCTCGGCGATCGATCCGGGCCACCGCCTGGGCCTGTGCAAGGTCGGGCACCATGACGGCGAGCGGCTTGTCCCGCCGGTGCTTGCGCAGGCGCAGTCGATCGACCGCCGTGTCCGACCCGGCGTCGCACGCGAGGTGGTACCCGCCGAGGCCCTTGATGGCGACGATGGCGCCCCGTGCGAGCGCCTCTTGAGCGGCACCGAGAGCGGCGTCGGTTCCTTCGACGAGGCGACCCTCCTCCTCGAACCAGATGCGGGGACCGCACTCGGCACAGGCGATCGGTTGGGCATGGAAGCGGCGGTCGGCCGGATCGTGATACTCCGCCGCGCAGGTGTCGCACATGGTGAACCCGCGCATGGTCGTATTCGGCCGGTCATAGGGCAAGCGCAAGGTGATGGTGAAGCGGGGACCGCAGTTCGTGCAGTTGATGAAGGGGTAGCGCGCCCGGCGGTTGGCCGGGTCGGACATCTCGGCCAGGCAGTCGTCGCACACGGCGATGTCGGGAGAGACGAAGGTCCGTGCGGCGCCCTCGGCGGGGCTCTCGACGATGCGGAAGCCGCGCTCGTGGGCGGGCGGGCGCTGCACTGCGTCGACGGCGAAGATCTTCGCCAAGGGCGGAGCCTCGGCGACCAGCCGCGACCCAAAGCTCTCGACGGCGGCGGCGGGCCCCTCCACCTCCATGAACACCCCTTCGGTGTCGTTTCCCACGTGGCCGGCGAGCCCGAGCTCCGAGGCGAGGCGGTGCACGAAGGGCCGGAACCCGACCCCCTGGACGACGCCGACCACCCGGATCCGGCTGCGCACCGGCGATCCGGGGGTGGTCACGGTGGTCATGCCGTCAGCTGGCTGCGCCGCCCCAGGGTGACCGCGGCCTCGCGGTGCATCCGCCCGAAGTTGTAATAGGCGGCACATGCTCCCTCCGACGAGACCATGCACGTACCGATCGGCGTCTCGGGCGTACATGCCGTCCCGAACACCTTGCACTCCCAGGGCTTGATCACGCCCTTGAGCACCTCACCGCACTGGCAGGCCTTGGGGTCGGCCACCCGCACTCCTGGGATCTCGTACCGCAGCTCTGCGTCGAACTCTGCGAATTCCGGCCGCAGCTTGAGCCCGCTCTGCGAGATGAATCCCAAGCCACGCCACTCGAAGTGCGGTCGCAATTCGAAGACCTCGGCGAGGATGGCCAGCGCACGAGGGTTCCCCTCCTCCCGGACGACCCGCGAGTACTGGTTCTCGACCTCGCACCGACCCTCGCGGATCTGGGACAGCAACATGGCGATGGCCTGGAGGATGTCGAGCGGCTCGAAGCCGGCGGTGACCAGGGGCAGGCCGTAGTCGGAGGGCACGAACCGGTAGGGACGCTGCCCCACGACCGTCGAGACGTGCCCGGGGCCCAGGAAGCCGTGCAGCCTGAGGTCGGGAGACTCGAGGATGGCGCGCGAGCGGCGGGACGATGGTGACGTGATTGGAGAACACGGAGAAGTTCGTGACCCGCTTCGCCTTCGCCTGCAACAAGGTCAGCGCGGTGGAGGGGGCGGTGGTCTCGAAGCCGACGGCGAAGAAGACCACGGGCCGGTCGGGATTCTCGGTGGCGATCTTCAGGGCATCGAGAGGGGAGTAGACGAAGCGGACGTCGGCCCCCTCCGCTTTGGCGGTGAGGAGGTTCCCCTGACTGCCCGGCACGCGCATCATGTCGCCGAACGAGGTGAAGATGACGCCGGGCTGGCGTGCCACCGAAATGGCGTCGTCCACCCTCCCCATCGGGATCACGCAGACGGGGCAACCGGGCCCGTGGACCAGCTCGACACTGGGCGGCAGCACGTGTTCTATCCCGTGTCGATAGATCGTGTGCGTGTGGCCCCCGCACACCTCCATGAATTTGAACCGATCCTCGCCCGAGAGAGTGGTGATCTGGGCCACAAGGGCAGCGGCCGCCGTCGGGTCCCTGTACTCGTCGACGAACCGCATGGTCAGGCCGCCCGCTCCAGCTTGGCCTGCTCGTCCGACACCCCGAGGATCTCTGCGATGACTTCGGCCCGCCGTTCGATCACGTCACGGGCGATGGAGAGCCCGCCGGCGACGAAGTCGCGCACTTCCTCGGAGGCACAGATGGTGCGCCACGCCTCCTCGATCTCGGACCAGCCGTCCGAGCCGGCACGGCTGCCCAACGCGTACCCGACGATGACGCCAATGACGACACCCATCTCAACCACCTCCTGATTCACTTGCAATCTTGGATGACCAGAATGCTTCGAGCTCGTCCTCGTAGGCCTGACCCATCAACTGCAACGAGGCCAAGGCCAGAGCCGCCTCCTCCTCGTCGATCTTCGACATTGCGAACCCGACATGGATCAGCACCCAGTCGCCCGGCTGCAGCTGTTCGTCTTCCAGCAGTCCGATGTTGACGATCCTTGTGACGCCCGACACATCGACCCGTGCCAGGTGCTCGTGCACATCGGAGACCTCCTTGAGCTGTCCAGGGATGCCGAGGCACATCGCGCTTCCTCCTACGCTTCCTTGACCGCGACGATCTCGACCCTGATGTCCACTTCGGGCTCGACCTTCAACATCAACATCTTCGGTGGCTCCATCCCGAATTCCCGGATGTCGAAGCGGGACGTGCCCTCGAGGCTGATGGTCTGGTCGTCGACGGAGCGGATGATCATCACGTCCTCGTGGGGGCGGGACACGCCGCGGAAGGTGATCTCGCCCGCTGACCCGGTAGGTCGAATCGCCGCCGTCGTGCTCCATTTGCTCCAGGACGCCGTCAATGGTGGGGTAGCGCCTCGAGTCGATCCGCTTCTGTAGCTCGCGGTCCTCCAGTCGGTTCCCGGACGACAACCGGTCCACCGCCAACGACAGTTTCCCGGCAGGCGTCGACGAGAGATCGACCGCACCCTCGGGCCCGAGGTCCAGCTCGACGTAGCCCTCCAGGCCGGTGGTGTCGGAGTGGATGGGGTGCACGTTCGAACGCGCGTCGATCCACACATGGGAGTTCTCCGGGGAGATCACGTAACGGGCCACCCCGGCTACATCCGCCGTATGCGCCGGTACCGCGCCAGGTCCGGCAGCGCCACGATGAAGAAGATCAGCGCGACCGAGGACTCCGAGGGCGATCAACGCCAGGAACACGTAACCCACGACGTCCACCTACATCTCCCTCATCTTGAGGTATCGAGCGATGTCGGGCAGTGACTTCAGGACGAGGCCGGCTACAGCGGCCAGAACGAGTGATGCGACGAGGCGGCGGATCATGACGGTGTCCCCTTTCCGGTGAGTTGGACGATGTCGGCAACGAGCTCAAGGCACAGGTCTACCGCGCTGTCGAGGGCAGCCTCGACGGCGGGGGACAGGCCCATGCCGTCGTCGGAGGTCGGCCGGTTGGCAGCCGAGGATGCGAACGCGTTCGACCGATCCCCCCAGCCGGGACAGCGTCGCCAGCACGACGTCGGGGGACATGGTGTGGGCGTCGACCGCCGGCACCGGGGTGTCCGCCCCGGCCGGGAGGTCCGCCGCCACCTCCGGCTCAATGACGGCCAGGGTGCCCGGAGCTTCCCCCATGGGCACCGCGTCAATGAGAACGAGCGCGTCATAGCCTTCGAGGAGCTCGTAGGCGAGGTGCACGCCGCGGATGCCGAAGTCCTCCACCCGCACGCCCTCTGGAAGGGCGAACGAAGAGAGCCGTGCAGCCACCTCAACCCCGAACGCGTCGTCGCTCTGGAAGACGTTGCCGATGCCGGCCACGAGCACGCCCCCGGTCATGGCCGCTGCTCCTGGTCGACGAGGGGCTCGACCTCGTCGGGATGGAAGAACAGATAACGGCCCTGCCAGACGAGCTCAGCGCTGGCGGGATCGTCCTCCAGGGTCACGGCCACGTGCGCGTCGCCGTCGACGTCCTCGAAGATGCCGGCCACTGTGGCGGTCAGCCCGTCGAGGAACATGTCCTGGGCGTCCGAGCGCTGTGACGGCCGGAGACGAACCCGCGTCCCTTTTGTCACCACCACGCCGGACAGGACCAAAGTGTCGGTCCACGGATCGACCGCCGCGTCGACCTCCGGGTCCCACCACGGGACCGGTGAGCGGTCCGTGGTGATCGTCGAACTCGGGGCCGGTGACGAGGGGGTCCACCGCCTTCATCTGGCCGTGCAGTCGGCTGAGCGTCTCGGCCGACATGTCGTCGCAGCGGTCGATGATGGCGGCCGCCCGCGGGTCGGTGCCCCGGGCTTCGGACTTCTCACCGTCGGTCAGCGTCATGACCCTCAAGGCGAGAATCTCGTCGATCTCGAGGGAGTCGTAGAGATCGCCCGGGCTCTGGGGCGCCACCTCGGGATGGTCGTAGAGGATGATCGGCGAGGCGAGCACCAGGTCCTCTTCCCCGATCAGCACCGGGTACAGGCCCTCGCTGCGACAGGCTGTGACGGCGACCTGGGCGTCGTCCGGGGGATCAAGAAGAGAGATGAACCGGCCGCCGTCCACGGCGAGCATGGTGTGCACCGCCACGAGGCTGTGCCCCATGGCGTCGTCGCGGCGCAGGCTGGTCTCGTTCCAGGGCGTCGTGTTCTCGACGCGGACCGACACCTTCACGTAGGGAGCCTCTGCGTCCGGCCGTACGGTGGCCACGTGGACCAGGCCCTGCACCTGTTCGCGCCGCCGGACGAAGCGGCCGGCCAGCCGGCCGTCGGCGGTCCGGATCGCTTCGTGGGCGGTGTGGTCGCCGAAGGCGAACGCAGTGGTGTGGGCGGTGGAACCGTGCGAGGGAAGGGCGATGGGTTGGACGTCGACCGCCAGGTCCACGGCCTCGTCCCAATCGACGTGCAGCGTCCCGTCGACGTCGAGATGGCTCACGGGCTCGAACGCCGCGTCACCGGCGGCGGAGGTACCGAGCGCCGCCTCGACCCGACGATGCTGTGTCTGCAGACACCGGACACGGACCGTCAGCTCGGCATTGCTCCCGGCGTCGCAGCAGGCACTCGCTCCGAGCCGACCACCGCTCCGAACCCTCGGCCTCGCTGAACGCCCGCGGGGTGAGGACGCCCCATTGGAAGCGGGCCTGGTTCTTCCGGGACGAGGCCCGATACGGGTAGAGGACGTACCCCTCGTAGAGCACGGCGTCGGCAACGGACTGGGCGGCGTCGAAGCGGTCGATCGCGTTCGTGCTCACTCCTCGTCCCACCTCGCCTCCTTGAGGAGATGTTCGAAGGCCTGATCCCAGGTCGGAAGTCCCCGTACGGCCCGGTAGCGCTGGAGGTCGTCGAGCGTGTCGCGGCGGATGCGGATCCAGCTGCTGTTGGGAAAGTAGGTGTCCATCATCGCCCGCCACACGGACGCGGGCATCCGGTAGGACGCCTCTGACGACCACGAGAGCGGCTCCGCCGCGAATCCGGACTGTCCGGGCGTGAACACGGTGCCCGAGAACAGGAAGATCAGGGGGACGTCGCCCTCACTGAGTCCGTGGAGGTACTTGGACCCTGCGACCTCGAAGTCGTAGGTGCACTCGACCGGCAGTTCGAATTCGGTGCTGCCGTCGAATCCCCCGACGGTGGTGGACACGTGGGTCCAGAGGAAGGGCCGGAGCGAGTCGCCCCATTGCGGGGTCTCCCCGAAGAGCTCGTAGAGCCGCTCCTCCTCGTCGGGCGAGTACCGCCGACGCTGCGGCTCTATCCGTATCTGAGTCCGTAGGGCCAGCGCGTGCACGCGGAGTCGGTCGGCCTCTTCGACGTGCAGCCGGAACATGATCGTCGGGACGGCGGCATGCGGTTCGGCCCTGGCTCCGAGCACCTCGAAGGCGAGGCTCGTCACGTCGCCCTGCGCTCCACGTCGTCGAAGAAGTCGTCCAGCTTCTCGTTCGCCTCGGAGCCGCCGTCGAAGCCGCGCCAGAGCAAGCGAAGGTGGCCCACGAGCTCGTAGCAGGCATCGATGGGCACGATGTAGCAGTCGGCCCCGCCCTGGCCCTTCTGCGACCGCACCAGGAACGCCTCGACGTCAGGTTGCATCGTCGCCAGCTCGGGGTTGGCGTCGACGACCTCGGCCCAGGTGTCGAGCGGCAGCTCGGACTCGGTGGCGCCGGCCGGACCGGGGTAGAAGGCGGCGACCCGATCCAGCGAGGAATTGAGGAAGAAGAAGGCCACGCTGACCGGGATCTGCAAGCTGTCCCATTGCGCCGGGGACAGCTTGAAATCGGGGAACGCCAGGTAGCGGTCGGGGACGCTGCGGAAGTGGCCTCCGCCCGCCCCTTGGGGCGAGAACAGGAGGTAGCAGCCCCGGCAGGCACACATCAGGCTTCTGGCCTCGACGTCGACCAGGTGCCCGTGCTCGTCGGGGATCGGGACCATGCACAGCTCGCAGACCTCGCCGGCGCGGGGGATCTCGCGGGGCCGGGTCTCGCGTATCCGCTGCAGCACGGCCAACGGGTCGTTCATCCTCCCGAGACCTCCGCGGGGCATGCCTCGTACATCGGCTTGGTGCCGAGCGACACCGGGATGCTGACGGCAGGCGGTGTCGGCTCCTCGACGACGATGCGAACGACTTCGGGCGCCGCCTCCAGGATCGCCACCTCGACGGCCCCCTGGAGCGTGCTCGACGATGACGGACAGCCGTCACAGCTGCCGAGAAGACGCAGTTTGACCGCACCGAGCTGGTCGTCGATGCCAAGGAGCTCGACGTCACCTCCGTGCTGGGCCAAGAAGGGACGAACCGAGACGAGGGCGGACTCCACCCGGTTGTCGAGTGACTCGGGGTGGAGCCCTTGGACCAGGAGGAGGCTGGCGAGGAGCTCGTCCTCGACAACAGCGTCCATCAACGCCGGGTCGTGCGCACGGACGAGCTCCACGACGCGGGCCAACCCGGCGCCGTAGAGCTCGGAAACCAGGCGGAGCAGCTCCTCGGCCAGGTTGATGGTCCGGGGATCGGCAGTTGCGTGCAACTCCGTGAGTGCCTGCTCAATCCGGTCGCCGGTTGCCCGGAGGTTCTGTGGCTCAGGCATCTCTCCCCGGTGCTCAGCAGCTCAGGTCGTCCGCGTTCGCCACCTGGGTGGGGGAGTGCATCTTCTTCAGCACCTTGCCCTTGCCCAGGTACATGTGCACACCGCAGGGCAGGCAGGGGTCGAAGCTGCGGACCGCCCGCATGATGTCGATGCCCTTGAAGTTCTCCCGGGTGTTCTCCTCGAAGATGGGCGTGTCGATCACGGCGTCCTCGTAGGGTCCGGGCGTCCCGTAGCTGTCGCGTGGGTTGGCGTTCCACGGGGTGGGCGGGTACGGGTGGTAGTTGGCGATCTTGCCACCCCTGATCACCATGTGGTGCGAGAGCACGCCCCGCACCGCCTCGGTGAACCCGCACCCGATCCCTTCGTCCGGCACCTCGAAAGGTTCCCATGTCTTGGTCTTGCCTGCTCGCACGTCTTTGAGCGCCAGCTCAATGAAGTCGAGCGCGGCCGCGGCGGCGTAGGCCTGGAAGTAGGTACGGGCCCTGTCCCGCTCGATCGTGTTGGACCACTGGGGAATCTTCCATTCCAAGTCGACCGGCCCCTTCAGGGCGGTCTTGGGCAAGTGGATCTGCACGGTGGTGCCGGTCGCCTTGATGTGATCGGTGTTGACGAGCCCGGAGAGGGCGGTCGACCACAAGCGGGCCAGAGGCCCGCCACCGGTGTCGAGCGCCAGGTGGTCCTTCCCGTCGAACCAGCGCGGCGCCATGACCCAGCTGTAGTTGCCGTCGAAGTCCCGCTTCTGGGGCTGTGGATTGGTGTGCTGGTTCCAGGGGTGGCGGCGGTCGACCGGGTTTCCCAACGGGTCCCTGGTCACGAACATCTCCTGGTCCTCCCAATCGTCGTAGAACGAGTGGCCCAGCAGGATCCGGATCCCCAGGTTGATCTCGACCAGGTCGTTGGTCACCAGCTTGCCGTCGACGACGATGCCCGGCGTCACCCCCATGGCCCTGCCCCACCTGGTCATGTCCTCGTACTTGAAGTTGCACACCTCCGGGTCCTGGAACGCGCCCCAGCAGTTGAGCAGGACGCGCCGGCGGCCGACCTCCTCGTAGCCGGGCATGGCCTGGTAGAAGAAGTCGAAGAGGTCATCGTGCATCGGCACGACCTTCTTCATGAACTCCACGTAGCGCATGAGGCGCGTGTAGTAGTCGGTGAAGAGCTGAATCGTGGCAGTGGTACCGACGCCCCCCGGGTAGAGGGTCGAGGGATGGACGTGCCGCCCCTCCATCAGGCAGAACATCTCCCGGGTGTACCGGCTGACCTGGAGTGCCTCACGGTAGAACTCGCCCGAGAACGGGTTCAACGACCGCATGATGTCACCGATCGTCTTGTACCCGTGCTCGGCGGCCTGAGGCGCTTCGGTCCGGTTGGCCTGCTCGAGGACACCGGGATTGGTCTCGGCCACCATCTTCTCGCAGAAGTCCACGCCGACGAGGTTCTCCTGGAAGATGTTGTGGTCGAACATGTACTCAGCGGCCTCACCGAGATTCACGATCTGCTCGCCGAGCGCCGGCGGGTGGACCCCGTAGGCCATGTTCTGCGTGTAGCAGGAGCAGGTGGCGTGGTTGTCGCCGCAGATCCCGCAAATCCGGCTCGTGATGAAGTGGGCGTCGCGCGGGTCCTTGCCCTTCATGAAGATGCTGTAGCCGCGGAAGATCGAGGAGGTGCTGTGGCACTCGGCCACCTTCCCCTTGCCGAAGTCGATCTTGGTGTAAATCCCGAGGCTTCCCACGATGCGCGTGATCGGGTCCCACGCCATCTCCACCAATCCGTCTTTGTCCTCAGTGAACTTCTTGGTCGCCACGGTCCTACCTCCAGATCTTCTTGTAGCCGGTCGAAAGGGAGCTTCCGGGTTCCCGCCACTTCGGCTCGTCATCGAGCGTGTGGAGCGTGATCTTTCGGAGTCCCCGGATCGTGTTGCCGTAGAGACCGCTGGCCAGGGTCGAGATCTTGGACCCGGGAGGTTCGTCCATGAACGGCATGAACTTGTCGGGGAAGCCGGGCATGGTGCACCCGATACAGATGCCCCCGACGTTGGGGCACCCTCCCACCCCGTTGACCCAACCGCGCTTGGGCACGTTGCACTTCACCACGGGGCCCCAACACCCGAGCTTCACAATGCATTTGGGTGACCCGTACTCGTTGGCGAAGTCACCCTGCTCGTAGTACCCGGCCCGATCGCAACCTTCGTGCACCGTGTTCCCGAAGAGCCACTGCGGTCGCAACGCGTCGTCCAGGGGGATCATCGGGGCCTGTCCGGTGGCCTGGTAGAGCAGGTACAGGATGGTCTCGGAAAGGTTGTCGGGATGCGTGGGGCATCCGGGCACGCAGACGATGGGGATCCCAGCCTTGGACTTCCAATTCCAACCCAGGTAGTCGGGCACGCCCATGGCGCCCGTCGGGTTGCCGGCCATGGCGTGGATGCCCCCGTAACACGCGCAGGTCCCGGCGCACAGGACGACGAGGGCTTTGGGCGCCAGTCGGTCGAGCCACTCGCTCGTGGTCATCGGTTGGTCGGTCTCGGGGTCGTTCCCGAAGCCGCACCAGTACCCCTCCTCCTTGATGGCTTCGTTGGGGATGGACCCTTCGACCACCAGCACAAAGGGTTCGAGCTCGCCGCGATCGGCCTTGAAGAACCATTCGAGGAAGTCGTCGGCGCCGCCGGTCGGGCCACACTCGAAGTCGATCAACGGCCAGTGCACCGCGATCTTTGGCAGGCCCGGCAACGCGCCGAGGGCGATCTCCTCGATGCTCGGTTGCGTCGCCGCGGTCAACGCGACGGAGTCGCCGTCACAGCTGAGCCCTGCGTTGATCCAGAGGACGTGGACCACTGCCTCGTCGGTCTGAGCTTCAGTCGCCGTCAAGATTCCCTCCCCGGTTCGTGGCCGCGCCGGGTTGTGCGGCTGCAAGCAGTCTCAGCCCCGTGCCTGCCTCTGTAAATGGGTGTCTTTTGCACCGTCCGGACGACCACGCCTCCGCCACGACGGTTGACACCCCAGGTCGCCGGGACGAGGATCATGAATGCCATGGCGATGGAACAATGGGCTCCAGGGGCGCCGGCGACCGACGGGGTGGCGCGATTCGAACTGGCCCCGCCACGGCGGTTTCTGCTGCCCGCCATACTCCTGTTGCTCTCCGAGGAGCCCGGTTACGGCTACGGGCTCGCCTCCCGGCTGACGGCGCTCCGCTTCGGGCGCGTGGACCGGCCTGCGATCTACCGGGCCCTGGCCCAGCTGGAGCAGGACGGCCTGGTGCAGGTGGCACCGGAGCACCACCAATCCGGGCAGGCGCGCCGGATGTATTCCGTGACCCCGCTGGGCCAACGGGTGCTGCGGGTGTGGATGGGGGTGATCCGGGAGGAGCATGCGCACCTCGGTGATGTGATCCGGCGCTACCAAGCCACCGGGACCGTCGATGCGGCGCTGTCCGAGGTCGATGGGGGCTGGATGCCCGACCTGGACGTGGCTTGGTCCCCGGTCTCCACGACGTCCCTGTGGCGGCGCCGGCTGATGCCTCTCGACACCGACGTCGAGGACGTCGCCCAACCGCCCGATCCGGGCCACGCGTCGCTCCCATGACGAGGAGGCCGTGCCGGGCCTCGAGCCCGACCCCGCAGCCCAGGGTCGTCCCGATGCGTCCTCGGCGGGCGGCCGATTTCTGCTCGACCCCGAACGGTCGGCGGTGCTGATCGACGCCCGTTCGACCGTCGGGCCGATCTGCTTCGCCACCGTCGGACTGAAGGGCTCTCTCCACGCCACAGTGGTCGACGGCATCCTCAACACCGACACCCCGCCTTCGGGCGAGCTGACGATCGACGTCTCAGAGTTGCGCTCAGGCAACAAGCTCTACGACGCCGAGCTCCAGCGCCGAATCGACGCTCGCCGGTTCCCCACCGCGACCGTGGAACTGCGCGACTGCACCCCGAGCGCCCCCGGATCTCGGTACCGGCTGAGGGGTGAGCTCACGTTCCACGGCATTTCGCGGCTGGCCGAAGGGACGGTCTACGTCGAGGCACAAGGGGACGACCGTCTCGTCATCAGCGGTGAACAGGTCTTCGACATCCGGGACTTCGCGGTGCCCTCGCCGACGATGCTGATGCTGCGGATCTTCCCCGATGTCCGCGTTCGCCTGCACGCAGAGGCAGCGCGAACTGACCTCTGCTGACCCGACCGTCCACTTCAGTCCGGTGGGTTCGCCTCTTCAGAGGGGCCGAACTGATCGGTCACGTCCTGGCCGATACCCCTGAGGCCGACCGCCCTGCCGTCCGATCCCAAGGTCGGGTTCGCATGCACCCTGACCACGTGGACCTTCTCGTCCGGGTGCCGGACCCGGTACTCCAAGTCGAGGGGCCTCGATGACTCCACGGACTCGCTCATCGCCGCGCGCACTCTGTCGCTGTCGGCGTGTTCGATCCGCTCCATATAGGACTCGAACGTCCCGGGGAAGTCGAGTGGATCGATCCCGTGGATCCGGTAGAACTCGGCGCTCCACTGCACGGCGCCGGTGCGGAGGTCCCACAACCAGCTGCCGACGTGGGAGAGGGCCTCACCCTCCTCCAACCGTGCGTCGATCTCCGCCAGTGTGGCCTGGGCCAGATGCTGCTCCGTGACGTCGCGTGCGACGACCACCGACCCCATCGGCGCTGCCCTCGCCATCAGGCAGTGGCGCGACAGAGAGGGAGACCGGCACGGGGAGACCATCGGGTCGCACGATCTCGGTCTCGAAGCGGCGGACCCACTCCCCGGCGGCGACCGTCTCCAAGACGCGCTCCATTTCCGCGCTGAGGTGCTCGGGGAAAAGGTTTCCGAAGGAGGCGCCGATCACGTCCGATGGCGGCCGCCCGAACAACCGCTCGCCGCTCGGGCTGAGGTAGGTGACGGTCGCCCGCAAGTCGCAGGTGATCACGGCGTCATCGATCAGCCCGACGATCGCGTGGAGGAGCGCACCGGCCGAGGCGACTTCGCCCGCTGCCTCCCGTCCACTGTCACCCGTGTCGCCCATGGAGCCCCCGGCTGGTCATTTGCAAGCGGGTCACCCTGCATCCTAGGTGTCGGGGTGGTCCATTGTCGGGTGCTCCGGTTTGCCCGATCCGATGACTCAGGAGCAGTCGGCGCAGCGACCCAACATGGCGAAGTGGTGGGGGTCGATGGTGAACCCGAATCGGACCCGAGCGTCCTTGGCCAGGCCGTCGAACAGCTTTTCGGGCACCTCAATGAGCTTCCCGCACTCTTCGCACACGAAGTGACCGTGCACGGATGTGGCCAGGTGATACGTGGCCGGGCCATGCCCGAAGTGGGAGTGGACCACGACACCCAGCCGCTCGAGTTCGTCGAGGTTGCGGTAGATGGTCGAGAGATGGATGTCCGGAGCCTCGGCCTGCACCTCGGCAGCAAGTTCCTCGACGGATTGGTGACCCTTTGAAGCGAAGAGGGCGCGCAGGAGAAGTCGTCGAGACGACGTCACCCGACCTCCGTGCTGGCGCACGAGCTCGAGCGCGTCCTCCAGCGTTGCAGCTTCCGCTGCTTCCGCGGGTTCGCTCGGGGAGCGCCTGCTCACCCGGCGAATGGTATCGGGGCACTTGCTCGCCCCTGTTGTTGATTTCGGAACCTCACTTCTGCACCTGATTCCCTATTGCGATTGACTCGCAATAACTTTACAGTGCAAGTGATGTTCGGCGCGGAAGGTGCAACCGGATGGCAGTGACGCCGAGCGAAGGGGCGACCGCCCGGAACCCGCTGTCGCGTCGGGAGTGGTCACGGGTCGCCGGCATGGCGACCGTGGTCATCCTCCTCAACGTCGTGGGTTGGGCGCTGCTTGCCTCGGCGGTGGGGCATCACTTCCACATCTCGCAGACCAAGCTGTTCGGGCTCGGCACGGGCGTGCTGGCCTACACGCTCGGCATGCGCCATGCCTTCGACGCCGACCACATCGCCGCCATCGACAACACGACGCGCAAGCTGGTCAGCGAAGGGAAGCGCCCCCTCGGTGCCGGGTTCTTCTTCTCGTTGGGCCACTCGAGCGTCGTGCTGCTGCTGGCGATCGCGCTGAGCTTCGGGATTCGGGCCCTCAACCTTCAGGTGAGCCACCAAGGATCTGGCCTCCATTCGGCGACCACCATCGTGGGGACGTCCATCTCGGGGACCTTCCTCTATCTGATCGCACTCGTGAACCTGTGTGTGCTGGTCTCGATTGTCCGCCTCTACCGCCAAATGCGATCCGGGCGCTACGACCCGGTCGAGCTGGAGCGGCAGCTCAATAAGAGGGGCCTGATGAACCGCCTGCTGGGAGGCTATGCCAGGCACATCGACACCTCCTGGAAGCTGTACCCAGTCGGCGTCCTGTTCGGCCTGGGGTTCGATACGGCCACCGAGGTGGCGCTTCTGGTGGTGGCGGGCTCCGCAGTCGTGGGCGGGCTCCCTTTCTATGCCGTCCTGTCGTTGCCGATCCTGTTCGCGGCCGGGATGTGCACCTTCGACACGCTGGACGGTTACTTCATGATCTTCGCCTACGACTGGGCCTTCGCCAACCCGGTTCGCAAGGTCTTCTACAACCTCACGATCACCGGATTGTCCGTTGCCGTGGCGTTCTTCGTCGGCACGATCGAGATCCTGGGCCTGATCGGTCAGCAAGCCAACCTCAGCTCGCCCTTCTGGGAGTTCGTCCGCGACTTCAATCTCAATGCGGCCGGATTCGCGATCGTCGGCGTCTTCGTCGTGACCTGGGTCGTCGCCCTCCTGTATTGGCGTCTGGCTCGGGTCGAGGAGAAATGGAGTGCCGCGCTGGTGGTCCAGGAAGCAGCAGAAGAGGTCTTGTCCTCCTGACCGGGGCCTGTCGGCGCGTGTGTCGATAAGCTCGATCCGAGGTGCAGGCGATGCATGAACTGTCCATCTGCAACGCGATCGTGACCACGGCGGCGAAGCACGCGGAAGGACGGCCGGTGTCGCAGGTGACGGTGCAGGTCGGCCACTTGCGACAGGTGGTTCCCGATGCCCTCCAGTTCAGTTGGGAGGTCGTGTCCAGCTCCACCGAGTTCAAGGATGCGGCTCTGGTCATCGAACAGGTGCCAGCGGTGGTCGAGTGTGCAGACTGCGGTGCGCGGACAACGCTGGACGTGCCGATCCTGGCCTGCGGGACATGCGAGGGGTTCGACGTCAAGCTTCTCAGCGGCGAGGAGCTGCTCGTCGTGTCGATCGAACTGGTCGGGGTGTAGCGGTGGGACGGTTTCACATCCACGCCGACGGCAGCCGTCACGTTCATGAGCACGATCTCGACGACGCCCACGACCATGCCACCGGCTCCATCGACGTCGGGGATCATTCCGGGTACGCCGAGACCGGGCAGACAAGGGTCACGATCCTGGAGAACCTGCTGTCGGAAAACGACCGTGTCGCCGACGAGAACGAGCAACGGCTCATGGCATCGGGAGTCTGCGCGGTGAACCTGATGTCCTCACCCGGTGCCGGCAAGACGACTCTGCTGCGGAAGACCTTGCAGACGCTCGGCGACTCGGTGCGGATCGGGATTCTGGAGGGGGACATCGCCACGAGTCTGGATGCCGACCAGCTCGAGGGAGCCGGGGCCACCGCCATCTCCCTCGTCAACACGAGCGCGGGATTCGGCGGGGAGTGTCACCTCGATGCAGTCATGGTGCGGTCCGGCATGGAGCGGCTGCCCCTGCCCGAACTCGACCTCTTGATCATCGAGAACGTCGGCAACCTCGTGTGCCCTGCCGAATTCAGAGTCGGCGAACACGCCCGGGCCATGGTGTACGCGGTCACGGAGGGCGAGGAGAAGCCCTTGAAGTACCCGGTCATGTTCCGGGCCGCCGACGTCGTGGTGGTGAACAAGGTCGACCTGCTTCCGCACCTCGACTTTCAGCTCGATGCCTTCCTGGCCAATCTCACTGCGGTGAACCGCGAGGCCAAGGTCATTCTGGCCAGTGCCCGCACGGGTGAGGGTGTGGACGAGTGGTGTGCCTGGCTGGAGCGACAGGCTCCAGTCTTCCCAGCGGAATCGGGAGCCTGAACCCGGCGCCTACGGAGCGATGAGCGGGCGGGCCCACGCCGATGTGTCGGACCCGGCGTCGTTGGTGAACACGGCTCGATATCGGTCGTACTGCTGGTTCGGTTCCACAGGGCTCACCGTGAGCATCGTCGAGTTTGCGCCCTCGATGTCGGTGAAGGGGCCACCGTTGTGTGACACCTGCCATTGCACGTTTGGAGTCGGGTCACCGATCGCAAGAACGTTGAACATTGCGGTTCCGCCCGGCCCGACAGTTTGATCGAGCGGCTGCCCGACGATCTCGGGGAGCGGATCCGGTGCATCCCCAGCCGTCTCTGAAGCGGACGAGCCGCTCACCGATGCCGTCTTGTCCAGCGGCGGGCTGAAAGTCGGATTGGTCGCGCCGACGATCAGTGCGGCCGAGGCCGACGTGTCAGAGGCCACCGTGTCGAAGGCAGCCGGGTTGGTGAGCACGGCTCGGTAGCGGTACCACTGCTGACTCAGCCTCACCGAGTTGACCCGCATCGTTGGGGAGGAAGCGCCCGGCATGTTGCTGAACGTCTCGCCACCGTCCGTCGACTCCTGCCATTGCACGCTCGGCGTCGGATGGCCCGCGGCCACAATGGAAAATGTCGCCGTCCCTCCGGGTTCGACCGTTTGATCCAGGGGCTGTTGGGTGATCTGCGGCACCGCAGTCTGAATCGCTGGAATGTCCATGGGCGTTGCTCCGCCGGCGAGTGACTGGATCGCCGCCATTCCCACTATCGGCCGGTTCAGGATCAACCCGCCCGTTGATCCGTAGAACCCGGCATCTCCGTAGTTGAAGATCCCGCCGTCTCGCCCCACCATCCAATAGCCCTGGCCGTCCGCCGTCCGATCCATGGCAACGATGGGCGCGGTCAGGGGCATCCCGCCCGTCGACCCGAAGTAGTTCACGTCACCAAAACTGAAGATGCCCCCGTCCGATGCGACCAGCCAGTACCCACCCCCATCCGGTGCCGGGGTCATGGAGACGATTGGCTTTTCGAGTGGCAAACCACCGGTCGAACCCTGGAAGCCGGCGTCCCCGAAGGCAAAGATCCCTCCGTCTGAGGCGACGAGCCAGTAGCCGAGGCCATCGATGGTCGATGCCATTCCGACGATCGGCTTGTCGAGTGCCATGGAGCCCGTCGAACCCTGGAAGGTGGCGTCCCCGAACGAGAAGACTCCGCCATCCGAGGCGACGAGCCAATAGCCGGCACCATCCGGGGTGGGAGCCATCGCGACGATCGGCGCATTGAGGTGCATGCCACCGGTCGATCCGAAGAAGATCGCGTCGCCGAACGAGAAGATCCCTCCGTCGGATGCCAACAGCCAGTAGCCCGCGTCATCGGGTGTCGCGGCCATGGCCACAATCGGCGCATTCAGCTGCAATCCGCCGGTTGAGCCGTAGAACTGAGCACCGCCGTAGCTGAAGATGCCTCCGTCGCTTGCGACCTCCCAATAGCCCGGGGTGGCAATGGGCCTGATTGGGATCACGAGCACGGCGCTGCCCGACAGGAAGTTTGAGTCGGTGACCGAGAAGGTGACGGTGTACTCACCTGAAATGGTCGGAATGCCGGTCAGGGTCCCGTCGGATGCCAGATGAAGCCCGGGTGGCAGAGCGCCTCCGCTGACCGCCCACGAGTAAGGGGCCAGCCCTCCGGTCGCATGGAGGGAGCTCGTATAGGGCACGCCGATCGTTCCGACGTTGGGATTGGTCGTCGTGACCGTTGGTGGGGCCGACAACGTTTCGATTGTGCCGCCGAAGTCGGTCCCGGCACCCACGGCCTCGCAGTTCGCCGGACTGGCACAGGACACACCTGCGAGCGAGCCGACCCCGGCCGGAGCGGTCTGGCTCGTCCAGCTCCCACCGGTGTCAGTGGTGTTGACGATGCTGCGGCCTCCGACGGCGGTGCAGTTCGTCGTGCTGATGCAACTGATGCCGTCCAATGGCGTGCCGACCGGGTCTCCAAGATCCGTCCACGTCGAACCGCCATCGGCAGTCCTCACCACGTGGGATCCCGTGGCCAGGCATGAGGTGTCGCTCGAGCAGGAGATGCCCTCGAGGCTGGTCGTCGAGACGGGAACGGTTTGCGGGCTCCACTTGCCTCCACCGTTCGTCGTGTTCAAGATGGCTGCCCCCGGACCCCCGGACGACGTGCCGACGGCTGTGCAGGACAGCGCATCGGCACAAGAGATACCGGTGAAGTTGGTCACCGTGGCTGGGAATGTCTGGGCGGACCACGACGCTCCACCGTTGCTGGTTTTGATGATGCTGGGAACACCGCTCCCGGTGCTGAAGTCGCCGACCGCAATGCATGTCGAGCTGCTGACGCACGAGACCGATGTCAACGGGCCAATCCCAGATGGGATCGACTCGGGGGTCCAGGTGGTGCCCGAATCGGTCGTGCCGATGACAACGGCGCTACCGAAAATTCCAAATCCGACTGCGGTGCAGTCAGCGGTGTTGGGGCAAGAAATCCCGTTCAGGCCGCTGACAACGGGAGGAATGGGGACCGTGCTCCAGGCGTAGCCGGCGTTCCGGGAACTGAGCACGGCGTTCACTCCGCTGGCGAAGCAGTCGGCCGTGCTGGGGCATGAGACTGAGTTGACCGTGCCGATTCCGTGCGGAGGGCTTTGTGCGGCCCACGACAGTCCGTTCGTCGTCGTGCCCATGATGGTCGACCCGGCATCGTTGTTTCCGGAGTTCCCTACGGCGATGCAGTCCTCGGCGTCCGAGCAGGAGATGCCTGTGAGGTCGACGGCATTGGATGGCGGGCTCTGGAGCGACCACGTGGAGCCGGTGTTCGAGGTGTAGATGACATACGGAGTGGAGTTGAGGTTCGTGCCCACTGCAATGCATGACGTCTCGATGGGGCAGCTGACCGAAGCCAATTGACCGCCGTTAGGAATCGAAGTTGGGGCAGTCCAGGCTGAGAGATTTGTTGTGCTCAGGGAGGTAGATCCACCACCGGCTGCGACGCCAACAGCAACACAGGTGTCCGAGGTTGAGCACGACACGGACGAGAGAAGATTGACTGCGGGCTGATCGAGTGTTTTCCAAGTGCTGCCGTCCACCGTTCCGACTATTGCCGGGTCGCCATTTACGACTCCGATTGCAACGCACGTAATCGCCGTAGAACAGGACACGGCGGTCAGGGAGTCGGTGCCTGAAGGTGCAGTCTGCATACTCCAAGCAGACCCGTTTGATGTCTTTGCGATCTTGATCCCCTCGACAGCTGTGCACTCGTCGATAGTGAAGCAGGAGATCGACTGAGCCGGAAACGTCGAGTCCTGAACCGTCCAGGTCGATCCTCCGTTCGAGGACTTCATGATCCCCGAGCCACCGCCGGCGTAACAGACGGCGGCGCTGGGGCAGGACACCGTGGAGAGCGCAGTCACTCCGGAGGGCGGAGCCGAATCGGTCCAAGTGGATCCGCCGTTGTCCGTGACGATCACCGAGGCGACGTGGCCACCGCCGTCGTCACCCACCGCCACGCACGTGGTCGTGCTCGCCGACGAGCTGGGAGCGCAGGACACGGCCCGGACGTTGGCCAGTGGGGCGTAGGTGGCGGTGGTCTGCCACTGCTGCGTCGATGCGGCAGCGGGCAAGCTCGCGATCTCCATGCCGGCCACTCCGGTGAGGGCGAGGACAGTCACCGTCGAGAGCACTGCGACGGTGAGTCCTCGGACCGACGGCACGGCCACCTCCTCCACCCCATGGGAGCTGATCAAGAGATGAATCGATCGTATCCCTCCAACCCCCGGAATTCACTGGGGTGGGAGCGATCGGGGAAAGAACGGTTGCGGTCAGGCCTGCGGCGGTGCCGGAACCACGATGTTGCGCGGGACCCGACCGGCCAATACGTCGCAAACGCCCTGACAGGCGAGCCGGGCCATCCGTGTCCTGGTCTCGATGGTGGCGCTTCCGATGTGGGGGAGCAGTGTCGCCCGGGGGGCGCTGAGCAACCGGGGGTTCACCGTCGGCTCGCCGTCGAAGACGTCCAGACCCGCGCTGAAGATGGACCCCGCCTCCAGTGCGTCGGCCAGTGCGTCCTCGTCGACCACCGGTCCCCGGGCCGTATTGATGAGGACCGCGGTCGGCTTCATGACGGCCAGTTCCGCCGCACCGATGAGGTGTCGGGTGGACTCGCTCAGCGGCACATGCAGGCTCACGATGTCGGAGCGCCGGAGCAGATCGTGCAGCGCCGGGACGTACCCGATCTGACCGGTGTCGTGGCGGGCCGTGTGGAGGACCTCCATGCCGAAGCCCGCCGCCCGCCGCGCCACGGCCTGCGCGATGCGGCCGTAGCCCACCAACCCGAGCGACGCTCCGTGCACGTCGCGGGCCAGATGGGTGCCGAATCCCCAACCCTTCCAGCGGCCCTCCCGCAGGTCCCGCTCGGCATCGGACGCTAGCCGTGTTGCGGCGAGGATCAAGAGGAAGGTGAGATCGGCCGTTGTGTCGTCGAGCACGCCCGGGGTGTTGCACACCGTCACGCCCAGGGAGGTGGCGGTGGCGACGTCGATGTTGTCGTAACCGACCGCCGCGTTGGCCACGACGCGCAGCCGCCCGGCGCGACCCGGTTGCAGGACCGACGCATCCATGCGATCGGTGAGGTGGCAGACGATCCCGTCGCACTCCGGCGCCAGACGCGCCAGCTGCGTCCGGCGTGAGAGGGACGCCCTCCTCCGGCTCCACGATCTCGTGGCCGGCCTCCGTCAAGGGATCGGTGCCGCCCTCGGTCAGAGGGCGGGTGACCAGGACGCGCGCCACCTAGTGCGTCGTGTAGTTGATGGCGCCGGCACCCTTCACGCCGATGGCGAAGCAGAAGCAATGAATGGGCGCGTGGTCGCTGATCGGGCGTAGCGAATGCACCTTGTCGGGCGGTATGTAGACGAGGTCACCCTGGGAGATCGGTCGGTCCTCGCCGTCGATGGTCATGATCCCCTTGCCGTTCATGACGTAATAGAACTCGTGCGTGGGGTGGGAGTGCGGGTCGACCAGACCCCCGCCCGGCACCTCGAACTCGTTCACGAGCTCCAGGTACCCCCCGTCCGTGATGTCCTTGAATTCGCGGGACTCGATCATCCACCAGACCGGGACGGTGCCGTTGTGCTCCACCACCGGCGCCTTGGCCTCAATGCTTCGCACGTCCATCCTGGGGGCCTCCAAAGTTTTCGTAGACTGACTCCGATGTCAGGTTACGCCGGGGGACGCGGGCTGCGCACCGCCGTTCCTCAGTGCCGACGCGGCCGAGAGTGAGCGATGTCCACAGACGGGTCAGCAGCACCAGCGAGAAGCGTGGTCCCCGAGCGGTTGACCGAGGCCGCCTGGTCGCCGTTCGGCTGGCTCCCCGTCGCGGACACGGATCCACGCGACGGCGAGCACCGGATGGCATTCGAGTGGGACGACGCCCACGTGAACCTGATCGGGCATGCCCGCTCCGAAGTGCCGCAGACAGCCCGCGGCCTGCGCTGCGACATGCTCTATCGCCACGACACCCACACCCAGTCCCTTATGGCGATCAACGTGCCGGCGGTGATCGCCGTGGCGCCCGCGGGGGTCGAGTTCGATTCCGAACGGGACGTCGAATCGATCCGTGCCTTTTTGATTGAGCCACTGGAGTCGCTGGTATTGCACCGGGGCACCTGGCACTGGGGACCGTTCCCGGTCGGTGCGCCCGAGGTCCGGCTGTTCAACGTGCAGGGGCTGCGCTACGCCGAGGACAACCGGTGCAAGGACCTCGCCGCCGTAGGCTGCTCCGTCGACGTGGACCTCAATTGAGGCCGGGCGCGGAGGCGATGACCGACGATGGAGCTTGACCAAGCCGAAGAAGCGGAGGTCGTCACCGCGTCGGTGGCCGACCTCGTGGGGGCGATCCGGGCGCAGGCGGTAGAGCTCCCAGCAGGGTCAGCCGCCGAGGCGCCGCGGACCTTCACCACGACCAGCCCCGACTGGTGGGTGGGGGGCCGGACGTTCGGCGGGATGGTGGTGGCGCAGGCCCTGAGCGCGGCCCAGCAGACGGTGTCGCCCGGGCTCGACGTGCACTCCCTGCACGGCTACTTCCTGCGCCCCACGAGTCCGGGGGCACGCACGACCCACGTCGTGGACCGGGTCCGCGACGGCCGGTCGTTCAGCAGCCGCCAGGTGACGAGCGCGGTGGAGGGCAAGGAGACCTTCCGCATGACCTGCTCCTTCCACGCCCCCGAGGAGGGGGACGAGTACCAGCTGCCCATGGCGCCGGGGATCGCTCCGTCCGGGGAGATCGCCGGTGTCGAGGCGCCGTTCCCCTTCGACATCCGGGAGCTCGGCGCCACCGAGCGGAGGCAGGACGGCACGTACCTGTCGACGCGCCGCTGCTGGTTCCGCACCCGCGAGCCCCTGCCCGACGACCCGGCAGTGCACGCCTGCCTCCTGGCCTACTTCTCCGACATGACGGGCGCCGCCTTTCGCCCCCTGAGCCTCGGGCAATGGGGCACCCACACCGACGCCAGCCTCGATCACGCGGTCTGGTTCCACCGGCCCTGGCGGGCCGATGCCTGGAGCCTCTTCGACCTGCAGGCGCTCGTCAACGCAGGCGGCCGCGCCACCATCCGCGGCACCATGCACGGCGAGGATGGTTCGCTGCACCTCAGCATCGCCCAGGAGCTGCTGATCAGGAAGCTCGACGAGCCGCTGATCTTCGAGGCACCGGCGTGGTTGGAACGTGCCCGTGAGGCAGGAGCGGGCGATGGGCCTGCTTGACGGGCAGGCCGCCGTGGTGACGGGCGGCGGGTCGGGCATCGGGAGGGCCACCTGCCGGCGCATGGCAGCCGAGGGGGCCCGTGTGGCCGTCCTGGACCTGGACGGGGAGTCGGCCGACACGGTGGCGCGCGAGATCGGCGGGACCGGCCTACGCCGTCGACGTCGGCGATCCCGATGCGCTGCGCGCTGCGGTCGACGCAGCCGCGTCCGAGCTGGGCGGGCTGTCGATCATCTACAACAACGCCGGCACCTCCACCTTCAACCGGATGCACGAGATGGATCCGGTTGAATGGGACCGGGTGCTGCGGGTGAACCTCACCGGCGTGTGGGCCGGGATCCGCGCCGCCGCCCCGCACCTCATTGCGGGCGGTGGCGGCTCCATCGTGAGCACCGCGTCAATCAGCGGGACGCGCCCCGCCGCGGGAGAAGGGCCCTACGCCGCCAGCAAGGCGGCCGTAGCTGCCCTGACGGCGTCGGCCGCGCTGGAGTACGCCCCGACCATCAGGGTCAACGCGGTGTCACCGGGGATGATCCGCACGACCATGACGGCGCCGTGGTTCGAGTTCATGCCCGACCAGGTGGAGCGCTTCGAGACGGGGACGCCCGCCGGGCGGATCGGAGAGCCCGAGGACATCGCCGACGTCGTGGTCTTCTTGTGCTCGGACCTGGCCCGCTTCGTCACGGGGCAGAACATCGTCGTGGACGGCGGGCTGACGCTGCACGGTTCGGGCGTCGACGGGATCTTCGACCGGGTGTTCCCTCCGGAGCGGCACTGACCTGAGGCCGGCACCGTGAGCCGGGTCCGGCGGTGCGGCGGGGTGATGACCCGGATGTCCCGTCAGGATTTGGGATCGAAGAGTGCGCGGTAGACCATGGTCGTCATCGTCTCGAGCGCGACGTCGTCAATGGGCTGTCCGACGAATTCGCGCAGGTAGTGGAAGCGGTCGAGCATGGCCAGCGTCGCCATGCCCGCCGCATCGGGGTCGATGATGTGACCCGACGAGTCCGGCCCGATCTGCTTGGCGAGCGCCGCCGACATGACGGTGAACGTCTGGCGGATCGCGTCGATCAGCTCGGGATCGATCGTGGCCAAGTCCGTCCAGGACCGGAAGAGCGGGGCGTAGCGGGTCCAGAGCTCGGAGTAGGCCCGGACCCAGCCGTTCACGTCCTCCCATTGCGGGGTGCTTCCCTCCGCGGGCAGCGTGCTGAGCGCGTCGTAGAGCTTCTGTGCCTCGGCGGCGGCCTCCGTGATCAGCGCCCGCAGGAGGTCCTCCTTGTTGGAGAAGTACAGGTAGAAGGTGCCGTGCGAGGTCTTGGCGATCTCCACCACGTCGTTCACGCGGGTGGCGTGGTAGCCGCGCTTGTCGAAGGCGATCATTGCTGCATCGAGGAGCTTGCGCATGGTCCGCCGCCCCTGGCTGCGCAGCACGCGCTTGGACTGCCGGGGCGCCCCCGGCGTCGCCGTCGACGACGGGCAGGCCACCGGCGCCGTCGGCGGCGTTCGCTGTCACTGGCCTCATGGACGCGGTGGCGGCAGTGCGTTTCGGAGCCGGGGTCTTCCGGGCCGCGGTGGGCCGGGCTGACGGCTTGGGGGCCGGTGCCGGGTCACGTTGGACTCTCGGCGATCCCATGCCCGGAGCATGGTAGTGCCGGGCATGGTCGAAATGGCTAACCTGACACGGTGGTCAGGTTCGTGTGGGGCGAAAAATGAGTCGGGACCAGGTATTTCGCGTTTCTGCTGTCTCTCACGACGCGGATTCTGTGACCCCCGCCGCCCCTGCACCGGCCGGTCCGGTGGTGACCTCGCTGGCCGATGCCGTCTCGCAGAACGTCGAGCCCGGGGACACCGTGCTGGTGATGATGGGACACAGTCGCTGGACGGCGGCGGCCCGGGAGATGGCCCGTCAATTCTGGGGCAGCGACCCCGGCTTCACCCTCGTCATGACCAGCCTCGGCGCGCTCGGCGGCGCTCTTCTTCCGGGGCGGGCTCGTCAGCAAGGTCGTGACCGCCTATTCGGGCAACAGCTTCCCGACCTACACGCCCAACCCGGTCTTCCGCCAGGCCTACGAATCAGGTGAGGTCGAGGTCGAGCACTGGTCCATCCTGACGCTGTCCCAGCGCCTGGAGGCTGCCGCACGCGGACTGCCGGCGGCGGTGACCGGGTCGCTGGTCGGGTCGTCCATGGCCGACAACGCGGGGTTCACCGTCGTCGACTCCCCGTTCGGCCCGCTCGGACTGCTGGAGCCTCTCGTGCCCGACGTGGCCCTGGTGCACGCGGCCGCGGCGGATCGGGCCGGCAACCTCGTGTTCTCCGAGCCGCTGCTCGACGGCCTGTGGGGAGCGTGGGCGGCGCGGCGCGGCGTCGTGGCGACGGTCGAGCGTGTCGTCGACGACCTCGAGGGCCTCGGGCACCGTGTCCGGGTCCCCGGGCACCGGGTCCTCGCGGTGGTGGAGGCTGCCTACGGCGCGCACCCGGGGGGCTGCTACGCGCCGGCGCTGCCCGTGCGCAGCTACGGGGAGGACATCGCGGACTGGAGCGCGGTGGCCGACGCCGCAGCGAGGAACGAGCTCGACGACTACGCGGAGCAATGGGTGCTCGGTCCGTCCACCCATGAGGACTACCTGTCACTGGTCGGCTCCGAGCAGCTCCTGTGGTTGGAGGGCCGGTCCGATCCCATGTCGTGGAAGGCAGACGCCGACGCCAACCCCGTTGCGGAGGACCCCACCTTCACCCCGTGGGAGCAGGCGGCGTCCCTGGGGGCCAGGGAGGTCGAGCGGGTCGTCGCCGAGGTGGGCGCCGACGCGGTCCTGGCCGGCGCGGGAGTGGCCAACCTCTCCGCCTGGGTGGCCGTGGCACGGGCCCGGGCGGGCGGCAGCAAGGTGCTGCTGACGGCCGAGCTCGGCCTGTGGGGCTACGAGCCGACACCGGCGGACCCCTACATCTTCAACCAGCGCGTCTTCCCGGCCACCCCGTACCTCTCCGACGTGTCCGCCGTGCTCGGCATGGTCATCGGCGGGCCCGGCACCACCACGGTGGGGTGCCTCGGCGCGGCCGAGGTCGACGCGGACGGGAGCCTGAACTCGACCGAACTGGCCAACGGGCGGTTCCTGGTCGGGTCCGGAGGTGCCAACGACGTGGCCACCAGGGCCACGGCGTGCGTCGTGGTCACCCTGGCCCGACCGGAACGGCTGCCGCAGCGCGCCGCCTACGTCACGTCGCCGGGACAGAGGGTGGCGAGCGTGGTCACCGACAAGGGCGTCCTGCGCCGGGAGGACGGGGTGCTCCGCGTCTCCGCCGTGCCCGCGGGGGAGGGGTCGGTGGAGGACAGGGTGCGAGCGTTCGCGTCGTCGTGCGGGTACGAGCCCGAGGTGGCGCGTCAGGTGGAGGAGCTGCCGGCGGTGACCTCGCACGAGGTACGGGCACTGCGAGAGTTCGACCGACAGAGATTGTTCCTGGCGTGAGACGAGAGTTGCGATCTCTTCGCGCTGGACCAGTGAGGTTGACCACGGTGGGGTCTCAGCGGTTCTGGGACGTGATACGAAGCACAAGGGGTGAGCAATGGGCGTGAGGGCCTGCAAGTACAGTGACCGGCATCCCGGGGGGGATGCACAACCGCGACGGATTGGGGACGGCATGCGAGTGAGACGGGGATTCAGAGCGCTGGGGGCGACGGTGCTCACGGGGGCCTTGCTGACCGGTGGCATCGTGTTGGTGTCGGCCGGCGGCGCCGGTGCGGCGTCGGCGAGCACGGCGCCGGGCGTGACGTCCAATTCCATCACGGTGGGGACGATCTCGACCCAGACCGGGACGCTGGCGTCCAACTTCTCCTCGCTCATTTACGGCGAGAAGGCCTACTTCAATTACATCAACGCCCAAGGCGGCGTGAACGGCCGCAAGATCGACTACAAGTACGCCCTGGACGACGGCGGCAACCCGACCACGTTCAACCAACTGGCCAACACGCTCATCAACCAGGACCACGTGTTCGCGGTCACGGGTGTGGCGACGGCGTTCTTCACTCCCAACCTGTTCGTGGAGTCGAAGATCCCGACCTACGGCTACAACGTGACGGGCAACTGGGCCCCCCAGCCCAACCTGTTCGCCGCCGGAGGCTCGGTGCAGTACTACCCGGCCGGTGCCCCGCAGTTTGCGTTCGTGGCTCGTAAGACACAGCCCAAGCCTTCGTTCGCCCTCATCGCCTACGGCATCGCGGCGTCGGCCGCCTCGTGCCAGGCCACCCAGAACTCGTTGACCGCCGCGGGCTACAACGTCAGCTACGTCGACCTCAAGGTGGGTTACCCGGGAACGACGGTGGCGACAGACGTCCAGCGAATGAAGCAGGCGGGGTCGAACTTCGTCGTCAGCTGCATGGACGTCCAGGGCAACGTCAACATGGCCCGGGCCATTAAGCAGTACGGCGTGAAGATCACCCAGCTCTGGCTGGACGGGAACGACCAGTCCACGTTGGACCAGAACCAGAGCCTGATGCAGGGCGTCTACTTCTACGTCGCCCACGTGCCCTTCACCGCACCGACCTCCTTGTACCCCGGCCTCAAGGTGTATCTGGCCCAGATGAAGAAGTACGCACCGACCTACGTGTACAACGAGGTCGCGATTCAGGGTTGGGAGTCTGCGGCACTGTTCGTTCAGGGCGTCAAGTTGGCGGGGAACAACCTGACCCAGGCCAACGTCATCAATGCCGACAACTCGTTGACGTCCTTCACGGCCGGCGACCTGATCGCACCGGTCAACTGGAAGCATGCGGGGCACGCAGGGCACGCGCCGCCGTACTGCGGTGCCGTGATCAAGGTAGTCGGCGACAAGTACGTGCCGACCCTCAACCAGGGAAAGAACGTGTTCAACTGCTTCCAGTCGATCAACCCCAAAAAGGGTCCGGTCTTCCCCGTCCCGCCCGGCACGCCCGCTCCAGCCTGATCGGGCGGGAGAGAACCAGGGTCAGGGCTCGTGGCTAGGCGGGCATAAGGATGGAGCAATTCCTGGGCTTCGCCCTTCCGGGGGTCCCCTTCGGCTGCACCTACGCGCTCGTCGCCGTCTGTCTCGTCCTGACCTATCAGGCGACGGGGGTCTTCAACTTTGCCTTCGGTGCGCAGGCGTTTGCCTCAGCCTTCGTCTTCACGTACCTCACCGAGTTCCACGGTTGGTCCGGCTGGGCAGCCTTCCTGGTCTCGGTCGTGGTGTTGGGCCCGGTGGTGGGCTGGGCGTTCGACAGGCTCATATTCCGCCACATCGCGAACTCCAACACGATTGCCAAAATGGTGTGCAGCCTCGCCCTGCTCGTCGGCATCCCCTCCCTGCTCCCTGTCATCTTCGGCAATCAGAACCTCGACGCCACCGCGACGATCGCTCCGTTCTTCAACCCCAACGTCGTGTACTTCACGCTGTGGGGGACTCCCATCAACGGCATCTACCTGTCGACGGTCTCCGTGACCGCGGTGGTACTCGTCCTCCTCACCATCCTGCTGCGCTACACCAACCTCGGTCTGCAGATGCGTGCAGCAGTGGAGAGTCGCCGCCTGGTGCAGCTGGACGGGGTCAACGGCAATGGCGTGGTCACCGTGGCGTGGATCGTGTCCAGCTTCATGGCGGGCCTCGCCGGCGTCCTTTTCGCGCCGAACTTCGGCGCGTTCCAAGCCCAGAACTACGTGACGATCACCGTGGCCGCCATCGCCGCGGCGGTGTGGGCACTGCTCCGCTCCATCCCGATCGCCGCACTGGTCGGCGTACTGATCGGGGTGATAACCACCGCGCTCCAGGGCTACATCCCACCCGACAGCTTCTTCAACGTGGCGCTGGTGCCGGCCCTTCCGTTCATCCTGATCGTCGTCGCCCTGCTCATTCTGCCGGGCATGCGCAGCTTGGACGCGAGCCGCGACCCACTTGCCACCATCGACCCGCCGCCACCTCCCATGGCTGCGACAACGCGGGCCCCCACGATGGACCGCATCATCCGGGTGTTGTGGTGGTTCCTCTTCGCCGGCTTCTGCGTGTCCATGCTGACCTGGATACCGGGCTCCTTCCCGGCCTGGAGCACCGTGTTCAACAACGGCTTGACGTTGTCGATCGTGCTGCTCTCGATCACGCTCATCACGGGCATGGCGGGCCAGCTCTCGCTCTGCCAGGGCACCCTGGCCGGGGTCGGCGCCTTCACCGCCGCGCAGTTGGCCAACCATCTCGGTCTCAACCTGCTTGTCGGCGCGCTCGTCGGCGCGGCGTTGGCGGCAGTCGTCGCCGTCATCCTGGCCCTCCTCTCCCTGCGCCTGCGGGGACTGGGCCTGGCGTTGATGACCTTGGCTGCCGCGTTGGCCTTCGACGCGACCTTCTTCAACGAGACCTACATCACGGGTGGTCAAGGGGGCCTCAGCATCCAGAGCAAGTGGCTCGGCACCAGCGAGTTCTTCAACGTCAACGGGCACGCCATGTTCCTGTTGTCGCTGGGCACCCTCGTCGTGGTGGTGGTCGTCGTCCTCCTGGTGCGCAAGGGTACGGTGGGCCGGAACCTGGCCGCCATGCGGGGCAGCGAGACGGCGACGGCGGGGCTCGGCGTGAACCCCACCAGGCAGCGCATCCTCGTCTTCGCCCTCTCGGGGGCCATCGCCGGCATCGGTGGGCTGTTGCACAGCCTGGAGCAACAAGTCGTCGATCCGAACGTGTGGAACGCCGAATTCTCTCTCGTCCTCGTCGTCCTGGTCGTGACGACCAGTGTGACCACGGTCGAAGGAGCCATTCAGGCCGGGATCGGGTTCTTCGTCACGGAGCAGATCCTCACCACGATTCTGCCGGCCCGCATCGGCGCCTCGAGCCTGACCGTCGTGCTGTTCGCGTTCGGCGCCCTGACCTACGCCCAGCACCCGGAGGGCGTGCTCGAATTCCAGAAACGCAAGGGAACGGCGCGCTTCGAGCGATTGTTCTTCTCGCGCGGGCACCCGGCCGAGGAAGTTGCTTCGGCCGAGGAGCTCAAGGCACGGGCCATGTCGACATCGGGTGCCAATGGCTGATCTCGAACCGCTCCTCCACCTGCGCGGCGTGTGCAAGTCCTTCGGTGGCATCCAGGCCGTGCACAGCATCAGTTTCGACGTCGCGGCCGGCGAGAGCGTCGGCCTCGTGGGCCCCAACGGCGCGGGCAAGACGACATTGTTCAACTGCGTCTGCGGGCAGCTGCGCCCCGAATCGGGTGACATCGTCTTCGGCGGGACGCCGTTGACCGGGCTGCCGACGTACCGGCGGGCTCGCCTCGGCATCGGCCGCACCTACCAGAAGGTCGAGGTGTTCACCGACATGACGGTGCGCGACCACCTGCTGGTCGCCGAGCGGGCGCGGCGAGGTGAGGGCCGTCTCTGGCGGGACCTCTTGAATCTGAGCAAGCCGACCACGGACGAAATGCGGCGGGTGGACGCCACCCTGGAGCTGGTCGGGATCTCGAACCTGGCCGGCACGTCCGTCAATGCGCTCGGCCTCGGCCATTGCCGCCTGGTCGAGCTCGCCCGCGCCCTCGCCGCCGAACCGAAGATCCTCCTCGCCGACGAGCCGTCTTCCGGGCTCGATCTGCACGAGACGGCCGAGGTTGCGGCCGTGCTCCGGACGGTGCAGCGCGAGCGGGGCACGGCGGTGCTCCTCGTGGAGCACGACCTCGCGATGGTGGCCGAGGTGGTCGATCGGACGGTCGTGATGGACCTGGGCGCCATGCTGTGCGAGGGGACCTTCGACGAGGTCATGGCGAATGCGGCGGTGCGGGACGCCTACCTGGGCCAGATGGGGATCGCGTGAGCGTCGCCACCGCCTCGGCGGAGAGCACGGACATCCTGTCGGTGCGAAGGGTCTGCGCGGCCTACGGCCCCTACCGCGCCCTGTTCGACGTGACGTTCCGGGTGCCCGACCGAGGCATCGTGGCCCTGGTCGGCTCGAACGGCGCGGGCAAGTCGACCGTGGCCAGGACGATCACGGGGCTCGTGACCGCGTCGACGGGCCAGGTGATCTTCTCGGGGCGCGACATCACCGCTCTTCCCGCCTACAAGATCGCCCGGCTCGGGATGGCCCACGTTGTCGAGGGGCGCGGGGTGTTCTCCAGCCTCACGGTGGAGGAGAACCTCACCCTGGCCTTTCGCCAGCGGGACGGCCGCGGCAAGCTCAAGGACAACCTCGAACGCGCCTACACGGCCTTTCCCATTCTCGGGGAACGACGGCGGCAGATGGGGGGCACCCTGTCGGGCGGGCAGCAGCGCCTGCTGTCGTTGGCGAAGGCCCTCGTGGTGCCGTCCAAGGTGCTGGTGGCCGACGAACTGTCGCTCGGCCTGGCGCCCGTGGTGGTCGACACCGTGTACGAGGGGCTGCGGGAGATCAATCGCAACGGCACCGCGCTGATCGTGGTCGAGCAACAGGTCAACCGGGCGCTGGACCTGGCGAACTGGGCGGTCGTCCTCAACCACGGGACCATCGCCTACGAGGGAGAGCCGGCGGGCGCCGGCGCGGCCATCGAAGCACTCATGGCCCGCCGCGAACAGGCCGCTGCCTCGGGTGCCGCCGATGCCAAAGAGTCGTCAGAGTCCTGAGAGGGCCGAGGAGGCACTGAGATGAGAGAGCCGGTGATCGTCGACGTCGTGCGCACGGTGTTCGGCAAGCGCGGCGGAGCACTGGCCAACTGGCATCCGGCCGACCTCCTCGCGTTCGCCCTGACGTCGCTGATGGAGCGAACCGGGGTCGACCCCGAGCGGGTCGACGACGTCATCGGCGGGTGCGTGAGCCAGGTGGGGGAGCAGAGCACCAACGTCGCCCGCAACGGATGGGTGTCCGCGGGCCTGCCCCAGAGTGTGCCTGCGACGACCGTCGACCGCCAGTGCGGATCGTCCCAGCAGGCCGTGCACTTCGGCGCGGCCGGGGTGGCGGCCGGTCACTACGACCTCGTCGTCGCGTGTGGCGTCGAGGTCATGAGCCGGGTCCCGCTCGCCTCCAACGCGCGCGGAGGAACCGGTCCGTTCCCGCCGTCGTTCATGGAGGCGGTCGACGGGCGGCTGTGGACCCAGTTCCGGGTGAGCCAGGTCCTGGCCGACCGCTACGGGATCACGCGGGAGGAGATGGACGCCTACGCGCTGGAGTCACACCGTCGGGCCGCTCAGAGCTGGGACAGCGGCCACTTCGAGCGCGAGGCCCTCGCCGTGCCGATCCGGGCCGAGGACGGCACCCTGACCGGGGAGTTCCTGCGCGCCGACGAAGGCATCCGCCGCAGCTCCACCATGGAGGCGCTCGCCGCGCTGCCGCCGGCCCAGCACTGGGAGCCCGACACTGCCCCCGCCATCACGGCGGGCAACTCCTCGCAGACCACCGACGGCGCCGCGGCCATGCTGATCGCCGACCGGTCGGTCGCCGAGGCGCTCGGCCTCCCGATCCGCGCCCGCTTCGCGCACTTCGCCGTGGCGGCGGACGACGCGGCGATCGTGCTGTCGGCACCCGTGCCGGTGACCCACAAGCTGCTCGGGCGCTCCGGGATGAAGGTCGACGAATTCGACGCCGTGGAGTGCAACGAGGCCTTCGCGGCCATCGCCCTGATGTGGCAGAAGGAGTTCTCCTACGACATGGACCGGTTCAACCCCCGGGGCGGGGCGATCGCGATCGGCCACCCCCTGGGGGCCAGCGGGGTGCGCCTGATGGGGACGCTGTTGAACCACCTGGAAGCGACAGGCGGCCGCTACGGGTACCAGACGATGTGCGAGGGCGGCGGCCAGGCCAACGGCACCGTCATCGAGCGGCTGGACTGACCCCCGCGTCGGCCTCCGCCGCTTGAGCGGCGAGGAGCGGCTGGACCTTCTTCGTCACGACCAGCCATTCGACGAGGAAGGTGACGCCCGGCAGGAGCCCCGCGGCGAACATCAAGATGATCCACGGGATGTGCAAGCGCGCCTTGAGGGCGAGGAGCCCGGCGGTGATCAGGTAGACGATATAGAGGTAGCCGTGGCCGACGCCGAACACGGCGAGCTCGAGTTTGAAGCTCCCGGCGCCGGCGAGGTGCAGGATGAAGAAGAAGAACAGCGGAATGACGAGAACGCCCACGATGTTGGCCATCAGCTGGTAGCGGAACAGGGCTCCCTTGAGGCCGCGCTGGGTGAGCTTCACTGCGCCCGCCGGGCCGTGATGGAGTCGCTGTTGCGCCACGTGCTTGGTCCCTTGGCCGCCAGCTCGGCCAACCGCGCGTTGTAGGCGGCCAGCTCGGGATCCTCCTCCGTTCCGGGGACGGTGAGGCGCGCCGATCCCGCGGTGGCGTCGGTGCTCGTCGACGGGTCGGCCGCGACGTGCTCGGTCTGCTCGGACTGCACCGCCTGTTGGCGCCGCATGCCCCGGAGGCCGACGGTGTCGAAGTCGGTGTGGATCAGCATCCACCAGAAGCACACGCCGAGGATCGCGAAGGCGGGCCACATGACCGAGTAGAGGTAGCTCAGTTGGTTGCCGGACTGGGCCCGGCTGACCTGCCACCAGGCGGCGAGAGCACAGCCCGGAACGAAGACGAGCACGGCGGCGTGCAACGAGACGGCTCTCGCGGAAAGCCACCGTTCACGCACGACCGCCATGCTACCGGCACCGGATTCGCCGCTGATTTCGCCACTAGCCTGGTCCGGTGCTTCCAGCAGTGACCCGGCCGGATCCCCCTTCGACCGGCGACGAGCGGCCGATGTTGACGGTCTGGCTCGAGTACCAGCGCTCGACACTCCTGTGGAAGTGCGAGGGGCTCGACGGCGCGGCCTTGGTGCGCCAGGTGGTCCCGCCGTCCTCGCTCACGCTCCTTGGCCTCGTGCGGCACATGGCGCTGGTCGAGTGGTGGTGGTTCGATCACATCCTCACCGGCAGCTCGTCGCCCGAGCCGATCTCGACGACCGACGACCGCGACGCGGACTTCAATGACCTCGACCCGGTCCGGGCGACGGACGACCTCGCGCTCTTCCAGCGGCAATGCGAGGTCTCACGGGCCATCGCGAGCGCCGCCCGAGCCTTGACGTCACCTCGGCCTCGACCGAGAAGCCGCCCGTCTCCTTGCGCTGGGTCATGATCCACATGATTGAGGAGTACGCCCGCCACAACGGGCACGCCGACCTGCTGCGCGAGCAGATCGACGGAGTCGTGGGGGAGTGAGCGCTCAAGGCGCGCGAGGTGCCGCCGCTGCGATGGCCCCGGGTCCGGGTGACCTGACCGCTTCGCGGTGAAGTTCTCCATCCGCCAGATCCTGGCCTCCGTCGCCGGCGCGGTGATCGCCGCGGTCATCGCCTCGAGCTTCGGGGTGAAGGGCACCATCGTCGGCGTGGCCATCGGTTCGGCGGCCGCCACCATCGGCACCGCGCTCGTCGCGCAGTCCATTGAGCGGGGCCACGAAGCGGTGAAGCAGGTGGTGGTGCGCGCGCCCGACTCGACCGCTCTCATGCGCAAGCTGGGCGGGACAAGCGCCAGGGGCACCGCTGCATCGTCGTCCGTCGATGCCTCGTCCGCCCCGACCGAAGTCGTGGCGACGGGTGGCGCCGGTGACGAGACGGTGGAGATGGAGTCCACGGCGGCGCCGCTGGAGGGGGCCGGGCGACTCGGAGATCTCCGCGGTGGCCGATGCGCCGGCGACCGAGCGCCTTCAGGCGACGACGACGCCGGCGCCGCCCCGAACCCGCAGGGAGGCGCGGCGCCAGTTCTCCTGGCCGGTCATCGCGGGGACGGCGGCCATCGTGTTCGTGCTCGCCCTCCTGCTCATCATCGCCATAGAGCTGATCTCCGGCAAGCCGTTGGGGTCGATCTTCGGCAACTCGGGCAACGGGAACATCTTCACGCCGTCGCAGACCACCACCACGTCCCCGAACACCACACACCACGACGACGACGGCGCCGCCGAACACGACCACGAGCACGACGACGAGCAACGCCTCCACCAGCACGACGACGAGCACCACGGCGCCGGCCGGGAGCTCGACGACCACTACCTCTCCGGGCACCTCGGCGACCACCACGACCGGAGTGGGCGCGTCGACGACGATCCCCGGGGACTACCAGCCCTTGAACTCGGCGGGCCGGCGCTCCACGAAGCTGGCGATGCCCTCCTTGGAGTCGAGGGTGTGGGTCACGAGCTCCTGGCCCATGGCCTCGTCGTGCAGCGAGGTGGCCCGATCGACGTCGAGGGCACGATTGGTCAGCCACTTGGCGATCCAGATCGCCTTCGTCGGTGCCACGGCCAGGCGGCCGGCCAGCTCCTCGAGCGTGGCCTGCAGCTCGGCCCGCGGCACCAGGCGGTTGACCAGCCCGATCCGGTAGGCCTCGGCGGCCGGGACGTCGTCGCCGAAGAAGAACAGCTCCTTGGCCTTCTGGATCCCCACGAGGCGCGTCAGGATCCAGGCCCCGCCCGCGTCGGGGGCGATGCCGCGCCGGATGAAGACCTCCACGAACTTGGCCTCCTCGGCCATGACCACGAGGTCACAGGCCAGGGCAAGGTGCATCCCGCCGCCCGCGGCGGTGCCGTTGACCCCGGCGATGACCGGCTTCTCGCAGTCGAGGATGGAGCTGACGAGCCGTTGCCAGCCGTCCCTGATCATCCGGGAGCCCTCGCCGACGACGCTGTCGGGCGCGTCGTCGGGCTTCGGCCGCGGCGCCTTGCGCCCGCCCCGCAGGTCGGCCCCGGTGCAGAAGGCCTTCTCCCCGGCGGCCGTGATGACCACCACCCGCACGAAGAGGTCGCCCGAGGCGTCCTGTACCCACTCCGCGATCTGGTCGCGCATGTACTGGGTCATCGCGTTGCCGGCATCGGGCCGGTTCAGGGTGATCCAGCAGATGCCGTCCTCGATCCGGCGGATCAGGTCGTCGCCCACCGGGTCGTCGGTTGTGTCGCTCATCGGTCTCCTTCGGTGTGATCGTGCTGTGCTGCTCAGGCCAGCACGACGAGGGCGTCGGCCGCAACCGCGCCGTCGGGCCCGGCGATGCAGTGGGTTGATGTCCACCTCGGCCACGTCGCCGGAGAGGTCCACCGCCAGGCGTCTGCATCTTCATGAGGACGTCGACGAGGGCGGCGCGGTCGGCGGCCGGCTGCCCGCGCACGCCGCGCAGGAGGGCGGACCCCGGCAGCTCGTCCAGCATGGCGGTGGCGTCCCGTGTCGTGAACGGCGGGACGCGGAACGTCACGTCATGCAACACCTCGACGAAGACGCCACCGAGGCCGAACATGACGACGGGGCCGAACAGGTCGTCCTGGGCGATGCCCACCACGGTCTCCACGCCCTGCACCATCTGGGCCACGAGGACTCCGTCGACGGCTGCCTTCGGCGCGGCCTTCTTGGCGGTGGCCACGAGCCGCTTGTAGGTGCGCCGCGCATCGTCCTCGTCCCGGACGCCGACGGCCACGAGGCCGAGGTCCGACTTGTGGAGGATGTCCGCCGAGACGATCTTCATCACGGCGGGGAACCCGACCTTCTTGGCCGCCTTGGCCGCCTCGCCCGGCGACGTGGCGACGCGCTCTTTGGGTGTGGCGATCCCGTAGGCCGCCAGCAGGGCCTTGGAGTCCTGCTCGGAGAGAGCCTCGCCGGAGCGCCGGACCGCACCGGGCGAGGTCAGGGACAGCGCCTTCCTGCGGGCCGGAGTCGGCCGCAGGGCGGGGTGGGCGAAGGCCGACCGGTACGACGCGGTGAACCGGTGGTGGTCGAAGTAGGCCTTGGCCGCCATGACCGCGTTGGTGAAGGTGCGGAAGGTGGGCACGGTGCTCTCCAGCAGCGTCTTCGTGTACGCCTCCTCGGTGCCGACGGGTGATCCCCAGACGACGAAGATCGGCTTGTCCGTCGTGCTCGCCGCCTCCACGAGGTCCTCGCACAGCTTGTTGCCCATTGAGGGCAGCGCGCCGGTGATCGGGCACAGGAGCAGGTCGACGTTGGGGTCGGCGAGCATCGTCTCGATGATCTTCGGGCCGCGCCAGTCGCGCACCGGAGCGCCGCCGTTGTCGACGGGGTTCGAGACACGGAGGTAGGGCGGGATCCACTCGTGCAGCTGCTGTCTGGGAGGACTTGGTGAGGGACGGGAGCTCCAGCCCCGCCGCGGCGACCATGTCGGCCATGTGCGCGCCCGTGCCGCCCGAGATCGAATAGACGCAGACCCGTCCGCGCGGCACCGCGGGTCAGGCGCCGGATGGCGTCGGGTGAGGGTGGCTTGGTGCGCGCCAGCGCCGCCGACACCTCGAGCAGCTGGTCGAGCCCGTCGACCCGCTGGACTCCGTACTGCCGGAACACGGCGGAGACCACCTCGTCGGACCCCGTCAGGTGGCCGGTGTGCGCCTTGGCCATGGACGTGCCCTCTTCGGTGCGTCCCACCTTGACGGCGACGATCGGGACCTTGCGCCGCGCCGCGGCGTCGGCGGCGAGCTGCAGGGTCCGGCCGTCCTTGAAGCCCTCGATGTAGCAGGCGACGGCGCCCGTGGTCTCGAGGCCCGAGAAGTAGTTGATGAAGTCCGCCGACTCCATGTCGGCCTCGTTGCCGGCCGGGGCCCAGTGGGAGAGCTTGATCCCGATCTCCTGCCCTTGGAAGACCGGGCCGGCCCTGGTGGCCGCTCTGGGTGATGAGGGCGATCGCCTTGCCCGGGAGCTCGTCGCGGAAGACCTCGAACGCGTTGAGGTTGGTGTTGGGCCCGAGGACGTGCAGGTCCCCGCTGGCGATGATCCGCTCCATCTGGTCCTGCAACCGCTCGCCCTTGGCCCCCACCTCGGCGAACCCGGCGGCGAAGACGACGGCGAACTTCGCGCCGGCCGCCACGGCGTCACGCAGGATCGGCAGCGGCTCTCCGACGAGGATGGCCACCAGGTCCAGCTGCTCCTCGATGTCCGTCAGCGCCTTGGCGCAGGGCCTCCCCGCCACCTCGGGCCGGTTCGGGTTGACGAAGTAGACCGTGGCGCCGCGCTCCTCGGCCCAGGCGGTGATCTTCTGGGTCAGTGCCGTGTTCGGCCGTGCGTTGGAGTCGGAGGCTCCCACGACGGCCACCCGCCTGGGGCGGAAGAACGTGTCCAAGTCGATGGAGCGGAGCGCGGTCGGCCGGCCGGTGATGTCCAGTCCGTCGCCCCTCGCCGTTGTGCCAGTAGCCATGTCCCTCCCTCGTGCCGCGCCGTCGTGGCCCTCCGGCTCCGGAGTGTTGCCCGTGCAGCTTCACAGCCGCGACCGTCCCCCGTCGGGCTCCGGTGCCGTGCCGCAGGCCCGCACAGGGGCCCGCGGGGGCACTCACCGTATATGACGCCGTGTCAGTGTCGATCCCGGCCCGGGCCTGATCCTCCCCGGTGGAAGGGGAATTCGGTCGAATTGTCGGGCTCTCGTCCCCCGCCGTTACGGTGTGTGACAGACGTGTCAGTCTTCTCTTCGGATTGGGGTCTTCATGGGCATTTTGGACGGGAAAATCGCCATCGTCACCGGGTCGGGCCACGGCATCGGCCGCGGCGAGGCGCTGGAGCTGGCGGCGCAGGGAGCCAAGGTCGTGATCAACGACCTCGGCGGGTTCGGCCAGCGGGGAGGGCGCCGACAAGCGCCCCGCCGACGAGGTGGTCGAGGTCATCACGTCCCGCGGCGGCGAGGCGGTGGCCAACTACGACGACGTCTCCGACTTCGGCGGCGCGGAGAACATGGTGGCCACGGCGTACGACGCGTTCGGCGGGCTCGACATCCTGGTCAACAACGCCGGCATCATCCGCGACAAGATGATCGTGTCGATGACCGAGGAGGACTTCGACTCCGTCCTCCGCGTCCACCTCAAGGGCACCTTCGCCGCGACGAAGTTCGCCTGCATCCGCTGGCGCGAGCGCTCCAAGGCGGGGGAGGCCGTGCGGGCCGCGGTGGTCAACACGGTCTCGTCGGCCGGGACTGCAGGGCAACGTCGGCCAGGCCAACTACGGGTCCGCCAAGGCGGGCATCGCCGCGCTGACGATCATCACCTCGCTCGAGGGCTCGCGCTACGGGGTGCGGGCCAACGCCGTCGCCCCCGGCGGCGTCACCCGCCTCACCGGCGGGGTCCTGAAGGACGTCGAGCTCAAGGAGCCCGACCAGTACGGGGACGACGAGTTCAACCGGCTCAACCCGCAGAACTCGGCGCCCATGGTGGCCTGGCTGGCCTCCGACCAGGCCCTGCACGTCACCGGCCAGGTCTTCCGTGCCGTGGGGGCGAACATCTCGCACTACGAGCCCTGGCGGCTGGGCGGGACGCGTCGACAACCCCAAGGGCCAGGCTGAAGTGGGACCCGGCCGACATCGCGGCGGAGGTCAACGCGCAGGTCTTCCACTCGCGCCACCCCGGCCTCAAGATGGGCGGCGGCTGATCGTCAGCCCTGCACCGGGCGCCCCGCGTGACCGGGGTCACCGGTCACCAGAACCGATAAAGGAGAGCAGGAGAACACATGGCCGAACCGCCGCGTGGCGATCGTGGGCGCGTCGACGTCCGACTGCGGCCGCGTCGATGACAAGACGGCCTTCCAGCTGAACTTCCAGGGCACCACGCGTGCGCTGGCCGACGCCGGGATCGACAAGTCCGAGGTGGACGGCTTCATGTCCCTGACCGGTGCCCTGCCGCCGGTGGAGCTGGCCGAGTACCTGGGCCTCCGTCCCAACTGGGTCGACTCGACCGGTCACGGCGGCAGCATCTGGGAGTTCATGGTCGAGCACGCCACCGCCGCCATCGCCCAGGGGCTGGTCGAGGTCGTGGTGCTCACCTACGGGTCGACGCAGCGGGCCGACCTGAAGAAGAAGCTGCGCATGGCCAACCTCTCCTTCGGGACCCGGGGGCCGGTCCAGTTCGCGGCGCCGTTCGGGCACCCCGTCGGCTCGCACTACGCCATGGTGGCCCGGCGCCACATGCACGAGTTCGGGACGACCATTGAGCAGCTGGCCGAGGTGGCCGTGTCCACCCGGTACAACGCCGGGCTCAATCCCGACGCGTTCTACCAGGACCCCATCACCATCGCCGACGTCGTCGACGCCCCCCTGGTGTGGGACCCCCTCACGAAGCTGCACTGCTGCATCCGCTCCGACGGTGGCGGCGCCATCGTGCTGACCCACGAGGAGCGGGCGCGCGGACTGCGCCAAGGCGCCGGTGTGGGTCCTCGGCACCGGCGAGGCCGTGTCGCACACGACGATGAGCGAATGGGACGACTTCACCGAGTCCCCCTGCGTCCGCTCGGGCCAGATGGCCTTCGAGCGCGCCGGCGTGACGCCCGAGGACATCGACACGGCGCAGGTCTACGACGCCTTCACCCCGATGGTGCTCCTGACCCTCGAGGGCCTCGGCTTCTGCAAGAAGGGCGAGGGTGGCCCCTTCGTCGAGGACGGCAAGCTCCGGGTCGGCGGCGCGCTGCCGACCAACACCGACGGCGGCGGCCTCTCCTCCTGCCAGCCCGGCATGCGGGGCATGTTCCTGCTGATCGAGGCCGTCAAGCAGCTGCGGGGCGAGTGCGGGCCGCGCCAGGTCCCCGACGCCGAACTGGCCTGCGTCAACGGGACCAGCGGCTGGTTCACCGCGGCGGGCACCGTCATCCTCGGCCGGGAGTAGGGACCGGCGCGGGCACGCCCCTAGCCTGGGGCCGGTGCCCGCGCCCTACGACCTGACCGCGCGACGAGCTGGCCCGCCTCCTCGACGACGAGCCGCCGTACAGGGCCCGTCAGGTCTGGGATGGCCTCCACGTCCGCGTGCAGCGGCCCGACGAGATGACCGAGCTCCCGGTGGAGCTGCGCGCCGCGCTGGAGGCGGCGCTCCCCCGGGCGCTGCAGGAGGTCTCGCGCCGGACGGCGGACGGCGGCCAGACGACGAAATGGCTGTGGGCCCTGCACGACGGGGCCCGGGTCGAGACGGTGCTGATGCACTACACGCGACCGGGTCACGGTCTGCGTCTCCACCCAGGCCGGGTGCGCCATGGCGTGCCAGTTCTGCGCCACCGGCCAGGCCGGCTTCACGCGCCACCTGAGCGAAGGCGAGATCGTGGAGCAGGTGGCGGTCGCGACGCGGGCGGCCGCGCCCGCGGCGGCTCTCGAACGTCGTGTTCATGGGGATGGGGGAGCCGTTGGCCAACTACGACCGGGTGTGGGGAGCCGTCGTCCGGCTGCACGGCGAAATGGGCCTCTCGGCCCGCCACCTCACGCTCTCGACGGTCGGCATGGTGCCCGGGATCCGCCGTCTCGCCGCCGAGACGCTCCCGGTCAACCTCGCCGTCTCGCTGCACGCGGCCAACGACGCGTTGCGCGACGAGCTCGTCCCCATCAACCGCCGCTACCCACTCGCCCAGCTCGCAGAGGCCTGCGCCGGGTATGTGGCGGCGACGGGGCGCCGCCTCTCCATCGAGTGGGCCCTCATCGACGGCGTCAACGACCGCGGCAGCGACGCCGCCGAGCTGGCCGCCTTCGCCCGGCCCCTGGCGGCCCACGTCAACCTCATCCCGCTCAACCCCACCCCGGGCTACCCGGTGGTGGGCTCGCCGGCGGACGCCGTGCGCCGCTTCCGCGACCAGCTGTCGGCCCTCGGGGTCAACGCCACCATCCGCGCCACGAGGGGAGCGGACATCGACGCCGCCTGCGGGCAGCTGGCCGCCGCCGCGGCCGGCTCGCCGGGGTCCCCGGAAGCCGTCCGATTGCTCCCCGGCGCCCGGGTTCGCTAGAACGGACCGATGGCAAAGGCAAGGCGGACGGGTGTCGTGCGCCCCTCGTGGTTCTGGTTCCTCCTCCTCGACGGCGGCATCGTCGTCCTCTCCAAGCTGGCCCTGAGCAAGCTGTCCTACGACAAGGCCAACGAAGTGAGCGGCGACGCCCTCCCGCCCCGCGAGGCGCTGCAGGTACTGCTCGCCGCCACCGCGGTCACCCACGCCGTCGAGGCCCTGGCGGCCGGCCGGATGGCCCGCCGGCGCGGCCTGCCGGCCCGGGGCTGGAGGCTGCAGACCTTCATCGTGGGCTTCCCGTCCCTGCGGGCCCTGCGCCGGGCCGCCCCTCCGCTCTGACCTCGGGCGGCCCGCGCGACTCGCTGAGCACCCGGCGGCGCCCGCCGCCGGCCGAACCGATCCGCCCCTCGCAGCGTCTCTCCTCCAGCAGCGCCGTTCGGCCTGCACGGGAGGAGCACGACATGGACGATGACGACCAGGCCACGACGCGGCGGGGGTCCCGGATCAGCGGGCGGATGGTGCTCGCCGTGACCCTCGGTGCGCTGCTGCTGGGCGGAGCGGGACTCGGGCTCGCGCTCACCGACGCCGGCGCGAGCGCTCCGGGCCCGGTCACGGCGGGGTGTGGGCCGGGGAGCCCGCGCCTGACGGTGCAGGGCACGGGGCAATCCTCGGGCACGCCCGACGTGCTGACGGCGGTGTTCGGGTTCAGCACGACGGCGGGGAGCTCGGCGGCCGCACTGGCTCAGAACAACGGCAAGGTCAGCCAGGCGATCACGGCGTTGACGAGTAGCCGGGGTGGCCAAGACCGACCTGCAGACGACCGCACTCAACCTGGCACCGCAGTACGCCTATCCCCACGGCGTGCCGACGCTCACCGGCTACCAGGCCTCCGAGACCCTCTCGGCCACGCTGCGCACCGTGTCCACCGCCGGTACGGCCGTCGACGCGGTGGTGAACGCGACGGGCGACGCGGCGCAGATCCAGTCCCTCACCTTCTCCTTCGGCAATCCCACCAAGGTGCAGGACGGGGCACGCGCCGATGCGGTCGCCCAGGCCAGGTCGCACGCCGAGACCATGGCGGCCTCGGCCGGCAAGAGGCTCGGTGCCCTGTGCTCGCTCACCGACGACACGCAGCCGCCGAGCCCGCTGCAGTACCAGGGCCTGGACGTCGCCGGGGCCGCCTCGAACGCAGCCGGTGTCCCGCTCGAACCGGGAACCCAGCTGCAGAGCGATCAAGTGACGCTCGTCTACACGCTCGGCCGGCACTGACGCCGGAGTCGGCCCATGGGCCGACTCCGGGAACGCAGCGCGATCTGGCATGCTGTCCCGCTCCACCAACCGAGCGCGCGCCCTCGCGCGCCCCTGACCGACCCTGGAGGCTGAACCAGCGTGTGCCCTTCATCGAGCGCCCTGGCGGCGGCAGAGCTCTGGTGAAGGCAACCCCCCATCGCCTCGGCCTGCCAGCACCCTTGGCCAGCCGAGCGCAGTTTCGTGACTGAATTCGTCCTCGTATGGGGTCACGCTCGGGGCACACGTCGTCGATGAGCCTCGTCTGGCTCCGGGCGCGGGCCGAGCTGCGGCAGCGCTGGCGCACGCTGATCGTGCTGGCGATCGTGGTCGGCATCGGTGGCGGCGCGAGCATCGCCGCGCTCGCTGGGGCACAGCGCACCGATACCGCCGTCCCCGAGTTCCTGTCGTATGCCCAGGCCGACGACGGGGGATTCCTCTTCGGGAGCTTCGCCTCCCCGCCACAGGCCCCGGGTCCCGCGGACTCGCTGGCCCTGGCGCACGCCGAACGAAAGATCGTCGACCTGCCCCAGGTCGCGGCGTACTTCCGCGCGCCGTACCTCTTCCTGACCCCGGACAAGAGCGGCGCCAATCCCAATCTCAACGCCGACCAGATCAACGTCATCGGCGACGCCGACCCCGACCTGTACCGCAGCGTCGACCGTCCGCTGGTGCTCAGTGGGCGGCTGCCCGACCCGCAGCGGCCCGCCGAGGTGGCGGTCAATGAGCTGGCCGCATCGGCGCGACCACCTCCATGTCGGGAGCACGCTCCGCCTGTACGCCTACTCCGACGCACAGGTCACCAGCGGGGCGTTGACCTCGAGCTCGTCGGCCACCCCGATCAGGCCGGCCGGACCCACGTCCCTCGTCCATGTGACCGGGATCGTCCGTTTTCCCCAGGACGTCAACGCGGTCGTCCCGCTCGATCGACAGCCAGGGCGTGTCCTACGAGAGCCAGCGCAACCTCTACACCACCCCTGCCTTCCTCCAGCAGCTGGCGCGGGGCCTCGGGGTGCCCGTCTCGCAGGTGCCGGGCATCAACCTCGTCGCCGTGCGGCTCCACCACGGAGGGGCCGACTGGAAGGCGTTCACGCACGGGATCTCGAAGGCGTCCCAGTCGGCGATCACCATCGGTTCCCCCGGCAACGTCTACGGGATGCGCCAGGCCGCGGCGAGCGCGAGCGCGGCATCCATCTCGACGTCGTCGCGCTCATCGTCTTCGGGCTCCTCGTCGCCCTGGTCACGATCCTCTTCGTCGGGCAGTCGCTCGGGCGCCAGACCCGGAACGAGGCGGGCGACTACCTCGTGCTGCGCACCCTCGGTGCCGATCGGGGCCAGGTGGTGGCCGTCGTGCTCCTGCTCGCCGCGCTCGTCGGTGCCGCCGGCGCCGCCCTCGCCGTGGCGGTGGCGTTCGCCGCCTCGCCGATCATGCCGGTCGGGCTGGCGCGACAGGCAGAGATCCACCCCGGGTTGGACGCCAACCTCGGCTATTTCGTCCTTGGTTTCGTGATCCTGGCCGGGCTCGTGACGCTCAGCGCCCTGGTCCCCGCGCTCCGCGTCAGCCGCCGGGCCAAGGCCTCCGAGATCGACGAACGGAGAACCCGCGCCGGATGGACCTCGGGCCTGCTCGGCCGCGCTACGTCGCCCGTGGTGTCCATCGGCATGCGCTTCGGACTCGAATCCCGCAACGGCACCGCCGCCTCGACCGCCAGCGGTCTGGTGACCGCAGTCGTCGCCGTCGCCACGCTGGCGGCCGCCCTCACGTTCGCGGCCAGCTTGAACCATCTGATCTCGAGCCCGAGCGCCCAGGGCTGGAACTGGGACGTCCTGGTGGGCAATCCCAACGACCAGTCTGATCACGAGGCCCAGGAGGCCGCGCTGCTCTCCAGGAACCCCGACGTCGCGGGGTACTCCTCCATCATGCATTGTCGCCGGCGCCAGCCAGGGGACGGCGGTGATCGACAAGCACGTCATCGACTTCCTGATCGGCCTCGATCCCTTCAAGGGGAACGTGCACCCGACGCTGATCGCCGGGCACGAGCCCCGCCGGCCGGACCAGATCGTGCTGGCGAGCGACACGATGCAGACCCTGCACCGGCACATCGGGCAGGACGTCCAGGTGCCGACTCCGAGTGGCCCGCTGACGCTGCACGTCGTCGGGCAGATGGTCGCCCCCTCGGTCGGCGACCTCTTCACCAACGGCATGGGGGACGGCGCGTGGGTGTACGGGCCGGCCATCCACGCCCAGCGGCGCAGCTGTCGCAGCAGGCACAGAACGGGCTCCCGCAGTCGTCCTTCAACCTGTTCCTCGTCCGCTACGCCGATGGCGTCAACCCCGCCGCGGGCCTGGCCGAGCCTGCAGCGCCAATTCGGCCACGACGTCCTGCGCCACGTGCCGCCGGAGGACGTCATCAACCTGCAGAGCGTCGATCGCCTGCCGTTCGTCCTCACCGCGCTGGTGATCGGGCTCGGCGTGGCCACGGTCGGCAACGCGCTCATCGTGTCGATCCGGCGCCGCCGGCGTGACCTGGCCATCCTCAAGACCGTGGGCTTCGTCCGCCGTCAGGTCGTCGGCGTCGTGGCCTGGCAGGCGACCTCCATCGGGCTGGCCGCGCTCGTGATCGGGCTGCCGGTGGGCGTCGCGGCCGGGCGTTGGGCCTGGAACACCGTCGCCACGGAGATCGGCTCGGACAGCGTGCCGGTGATCCCGTTGCTGGCGTTGGCCGTTCTCGTGCCGGCCGTGCTGCGTCGTGGTCAACCTCATCGCGGGCGTGCCGGCGCGGTCGGCCTCCCGCGTGGCGCCGGCGCAGGCCATGCGCGCCGAGTAAAGGTCCGCCCGTCCGCACACGCGCTCGGAGCGCTCGGAGCGCCGATTGGCTACCGTTCGGCGATGACCGAGCCGGCCGGTGGCCACGGTGGAGAGCCGGATGAGACGGTGGCGGCCGGCACGAGCTACTTCGACGAGCTCCACGTCGCGCTCGTCGTCGCCCTCGTGGTGATCTGCATCGCGCTGGGCATCGTCGGCTGGCAGCTGCATCCCAACTCCAACGGGTTCCAGCCCGTCCCCCAGGACCTCCGGGTGCTGGTGGCGGGGTCGGGCTTCGACGCCGTCGAGACCATCCACCAGACGGGGGGCGACAACGCGACGCTCATCGTCTCGGCCCAGGCCCGGAAGGGATTCGTGCCGCTGCGGGACAAGGACTCGTACTCCGTCTACGGGGGACCGCAGGGCGCGGGCGCGGCCAGTGCCGGCATCGGTTCGCCGGTGCACTTCGACAAGGAGGTCCTCTCCGCGCGCCTCTGGTCCTACATCGTGTTGAACCCCGGTACCGCACAGCCCTGCGACACGAGCCTGCACTACCGCAGCGGGACGGTGACGCTGCCGCTGGGTCACGCCACGCCGGCACTCGTGGTGCCACCGCTCAAGCCGACGGCGACGGTGGGGGGCACCGTGCCCCCGCCGGGCCTCTGCCTCCGCTTCGCCTCCGCGGCGCCGTTCAGCCTGAGCGGCCCCTACCTCAGCGCGCGCTTCCCGCCACTGCGGGGCGTCTCGACCGACGTGCCGTGGACGGAGATCCCCCAGGCCGGGGACCTGGGGGCTGCCACGGTCAACCGGGTCCTCTATCTCGGGGCCGACACCAACACCGCCAACTTCAGCATCCAGACCGATCCCCACCCGTCGGTGACCACCGCGTCGTCGTGGGCCTGGACCATCAGTCACACCCCGCAGGTGATCCAGGTGGCCGCGACCAACTCGAGCGACGCCCAGCACGAGAACAACAACGCCTTCTATTCCGGCATCCTCTTCGGGGTCGTGGGCGGTGCGCTGATTGCCCTGATCACCGAGCTCGTCGTGCCCCTGCGCCGCCAGCACCGGCATCCCGGCCACTAGGCCGGGCCCGCCCGTCGCTCAGCGGTTCTTCCAGTTGGGCGGCCGCTTCTCCGCGAAGGCCCGCGGTCCCTCCGTGGCGTCCTCGCTGGAGAACACCTCGCCGGAGATCTCGGACTCGATCTTGTAGGCCTCCGGCATGTTGGTGGCCAGGCCCCGCAGCACCGACTCCTTCGTCTTGCGCACGGCGAGCGGCCCGTTGGCCGTGATCCGGTGCGCGTAGTCGTAGGCCCGCTCCATGAGGTCGTCCGGCCGGCACACCTCGTTCAGCAGCCCCATCTCGAAGGCGCGCTGCGCCGGGACCTGGTCGGCGCAGAGCAGGAGCTCCATCGCGGCGGGATAGGGGATCTGGCGGGGCAGGCGCACCGTCGTGCCTCCGCCGGCGAACAGGCCCCGCTTGGGCTCCATGACCGCGAAGGTCGCCGTGTCGCTGGCCACCCGCAGGTCCGTGCCACCGAGCATCTCCATGCCGCCCGCGACGCAGGTGCCGTTCACCGCGGCGATGATCGGCTTGTACAGCTTCGTCCCGCGCAGCACCGCCTTGACCCCGTCGTCGAGCCGGTAGCCGCCGATCTCGCTGACCTCGCCCGACTTCATCTTCTTCTGCAGCTCGGTGATCTGGGGGATGTACGTCTTGAGGTCGGCGCCGACACAGAAGTCCCGGTCGACGCCGGTCACGACGGCGACGTAGGCGTCGTCGTCCTCGCCGAAGCGCTCCCAGGCCGAGCGCAGCTGGAAGAAGTGCTCCATGTCCAGCGAATTGCGCGCCTCGGGGCGGTTGATGGTGATGGTGACGACGTGGTCGTCACCGGCGGCGTAGTCGATCGACATGTGCTCCGGTGTTCCCTCGGGTCGGCGTGCGGGCTGGAACGGCGTGTGGCGGGGCGAGGACCTGTGCAGTCCTCAGTCGCGGGCGGACGTCGGCAGCGTGAAGCTGGAGATGCTCACGATGCCGTCCGCGTTGGTGGCCGTGTGGCCCCGGCCCGCGAGACCAGCGAGGTGTCGACGTCGGCCGCCTCGGCCCGCAGGGCCTCCACCGTGCACTTCTCGCGTGGCCGCACGCTGAAGGGGTCGTAGTGGAAGTGCTTCATGGCATTGAGGTGGGTGATCTTGTTGATGTCCTCGTCGGGCACGTCGGCGAGATACTTCATGCAGGCCTCGGGCGCGGTCGGCCACGTCGAGTCCGAGTGCGGGTAGTCGCATTCCCACGTGATGTTGTCGATGTTGAGGTAGTCCCGGCTCGCGACGCCGAAGGCGTCGTCGATGAAACAGGTGATGATGCGGTCCTTGAAGACCTGGCTCGGCAGCATGTCGCCGAAGTCCTGGCCCGTCCACTTGTGGTGGTGCTGGTAGACGTAGTCGATGCGCTCCAGGGCGTAGGGGATCCAGCCGATGCCGCCCTCGGAGAGGGCGAAGTGCAGGTCCGTGTACTTGCGCAGCACCGGTGACCACAACAGGTCGGCCGCGGCCTGCACCATGTTCATCGGCTGCAGGCTGATCATGACGTCGATGGGCGCGTCGGCGGAGGTGACGAGGATCTGCGACGACGAGCCGAGGTGCATGCAGATCACGGTGCCCTCGTCGGCGCAGGCCGTCCAGAAGGGGTCCCAGTGGCTCGAGTGCAGCGAGGGCCAGCCGAGCTTCTCGGGGTTCTCCGAGAAGGTCACGGCATGGCAGCCCTTCTTGGCCACCCGACGCACCTCGGCCGCGGCGAGCTCGGGGTCCCAGATGGCGGGGATGGAGAGCGGGATGAAGCGGCCCGGCTCGGCCCCGCACCAGTGGTCGATGTGCCAGTCGTTGTAGGCGCGCACCATGGCCAGCGCCTCGTCCTTGTCCTCGCGGCGGGCGAAGAGCTGCCCGCAGAACTGGGGGAAGGAGGGGAAGCACATGGAGCCGAGGACGCCGTTGACCGACATGTCGCGCACCCGCTCGTGCACGTCGTAGCAGCCGACCCGCATGTCGTCGAGGGACATGGGCTCGATCCCGTACTCCTCGGGTGGCCGCCCCACCACGGCGTTGAGGCCGACGTTGGGGATCTCGTTCCCGTCGTAGTACCAGTAGTCGGTCCCGTCGGGCCGGCGGATCAGCTGGGGCGCCTTGTCCTGGTACTTGGCCGGCAGCAGTCCGTCGAACATCCCCCGCGGCTCAATCACGTGGTCGTCGACGCTGACCAGGATCAGGTCTTCGGTGCGCATCTCGGTCCTCCCCTCGTGCCGTTCACTGACACTCGTGTCACCCACCTTAGGCGGCGCTGCGCCGCCCGTGCGAAGCGGTCCGGCCTCCGTGGGGAGGGGTCGGAGGCCGGCGAGGCGGCCCCCGCCAGGGGCTCCTCAGGCGCTGGCCACCTGGAGCTCGGGCTCGGCGGCGGCGCCGGGCGCGCACAGGCCGCGGCGGGGCAGGATGATGTCGTCGATGATCCCGTAGTCGCGGGCCTCGCCCGCCGTCATGTAGCGGTCACGGTCGATGTCCTGGGCCACCTGCTCGACCGGCCGTCCCGAGTGGTGGGCGATGATCTCCGACATGCGGTGGGTGAGCGAGAGCACCTCGCGCAGCTGGATCTCCATGTCCGACGGCGCCCCGCGCGTGCCGGCGGAGCCCTGGTGGATCATGATCGCGCGCGTTGGGCAGCGCGAAGCGCTTCCCGGCCGCGCCGCCCGAGAGGATCATGGCGGCGGCCGACATGCCCATCCCGACGCAGATGGTGGAGACGTCGGGCTCCACGTGCTGCATGACGTCGTAGATCGCCATGCCGGCGTAGGCCACGCCGCCCGGGGAGTTGATGTAGAGGTAGATGTCCCGTTCGCTGTTCTGCGCCTCCAGGAAGAGCATCTGCGAGATGATCAGATTGGCCACCTGGTCGTCCACCTCCTGGCCGAGGAAGACGATGCGCTCGCGCAGCAGCTGGGAGTAGATGTCGAAGGCCCGGTCGCCCCGGTTCCCTTCCTCGATCACGGTGGGGACGAGGACGTGGTGCAGGCCGTCTCCTCTGGGGTTCGGGGTCATGTCGGTGCGCTCCTCTTCATGGGTCCTTTCCCCGTTATATCAGATATGAGATAATCGGTGCCGTGAGCGAGCGCCGCCACCCGACCGTGTTCCCCGGTTTCGCCGAGATGGCGGAGCGCCGTCACTCGGTGTCGGGCCAGCTGAGCTCCCTGCGCCGGGAGCTCGGGCTGTCCCAGGCCGAGGTGGCGACCCGCATGGGGACCTCGCAGTCGGCGGTGGCGCGCTTCGAGGCGGGCGACCTCGACGCGCGGCTCTCGACCGTCGAGCGCTACACCACGGCGCTGGGGCGCGGCTGGAATGGAGGATCGAGCATGAGTGAACGCGAGCGGCCCGACCTGGAGTGGCCCGGCCTCGTCGCCGGCGCCGAGACGCTCTCGGACGCGCTGGCCCGCCGGCTGCTGGCCCAGCGCGTCGTCCTGCTGCACGGCCCGCTGGACGAGGGATCGGCCACCCGGGTGGCCGCCGAGCTCATGACGCTCGATGCCGAGGGGGACGAGCCGGTGACCCTGCGCGTCGACTGCGGCGAGGCGGCGCTGGGCCCGTCGCTCACCCTCATGGACGTGATCGAGCTGATGGGGGTGCCGGTGCGGGCGCTCTGCCTCGGACAGGTGGGGGCGGGCGCGATCGGCGTCGTGGCCGTCTGCACGCAGCGCGCCGCCATGCCGAGCACCCGGTTCTCGCTCTGCGAGCCCGCCACGCAGCTGGAGGCCCACGTGCGCAACGTGGCCCAGTGGGCCGCGGTGCGCGCCGACGAGCGGACCCGCTTCTGTGCCCGCGTCGGCGCCGCCGCCGGTCGCCCGCCCGCCGCGGTCGAGGAGGACATGGAGCGCGGCCGGTTCCTGGGCGCGGCGGACGCGGTCGACTACGGCATCATCGACGAGGTGGTCCGGCCCGATGCGGCGATCCACCGCCTGCCGGGCTCGGAGCCGCCGCCCATCGGGTTCCGGCCGCTCCGCTGACCCTTCGGCGCGCCTTGCGCCGGCCCGCATGCCTACGATGCGGCGATGGCCCAGTCCGGACCACGCATCCCGCCGCTCCCGGCCGCCGAGTGGGACGACCGCCTTTCCCGCCTGCTCGAGCACTCGCCGGGCGGGACCACCGAACCCATGCACATCTTCACGACGCTGGGCCGGGCCGACCCCGAGCTGTTCCGGCGCTGGCTCGGCTTTGGCGGCGCCCTCCTCTCGGGGAGCCTCTCGCCCCGGCTGCGTGAGCTGGTGATCCTGCGCACCGCCTACCGCTTCGGCGGCCGCTACGAGTGGGCGCAGCACATTGAGCTGGGCGAGAAGGAAGGGATCACCCGGACCGAGTTGGCCGCGCTGGGCGCGCCGGACCTCGGTGCTGCGGCCACCTGGGCCTCCCTGGAGCGAGCGGCCCTCGACGCCGTCGACGACACGGCGGACGCCGGCGCGGTGTCCGACGCCACGTGGGACGCGCTCGCCGCGCACCTGGGCCCCGGCCAGCTGGTCGAGCTCCTCATGCTGATCGCCCACTACCTCATGTTGACCACCGTGCTGCGCTCGTTGCGCCTTCCGCTCGAGCCGCGGGCCGAGGCGCTGGCGCAGAGCGTGCCGGGCGGCCCGGCGGAGTAGGGGACGACGGACATGCCGGTGACCCCATGACGTCACTCCTGCAGGGTCGCTGCATCACCGTGATCGGCGCCGGCACCCAGCCGTCGCGCGACCCGGACGCCCCGGTCGGCAACGGACGCGCCATCGCGGTGCGCGCCGCACGGGAGGGAGCGTCGGTCGTCTGCGTCGACCGCGACGAGGCGGCAGCAGAGGAGACCTGGCGGTTCATTACCGAGGAGGGCGGCAAGGCGGCGGTCGTGGTCGCCGACGTGACGACCGAGGAGGGCTGCCGCCTGGCGGTCTCCGACGAGCGCGGCCTGGCACCCGACGGGCTGGTCCTCAACGTGGGCACGGGCTTCGGCATGGGCGTCGCCGGCACGTCGCCCGACGACTGGGACCGGACCTTCGCGCTCAACCTGCGCTCCCATTTCATGCTGGTGCGGCGCGCCCTCGTCACGCTGCCCGACGGCGCCTCCATCATCTTCATGGGCTCGGTGGCGGGCCTGCGGCCCGGGAGCCGCATCCCGGCCTACGACGCCTCGAAGGCCGGGCTCATCGGCCTCAGCCGCCACGTCGCCGTGGAGGGGGCCCGGCGCGGCATCCGGGCCAACGTGATCGCCCCGGGGCTCATCGACACCCCGCTCGGCCGCGCCGCCTCTGCCGGCCGGCCCTCGCGGACGCGTTCGCCGGTGCCGCTCGGCCGCCAGGGGACGGCGTGGGAGGTGGCGGCCGCGGCGGTGTTCCTGCTCTCCGACGAGGCGAGCTACATCACCGGGCAGGTGCTGGCCGTCGACGGGGGCCTGACGCTGGTATGAGCCCGCACTCCGTCCGGCCGCGGTCGCGGGCGCGCGCGGCGCTGCCCTCGCCGCGGCTGGGGCGTGGCGTGGCGCGGTTCAACCGGGCCGTCACCAACCGGATCACCGTCCACGTGGCCGGGGTGCTGCCCGGCATGGGCATCGTGATCCATGTGGGGCGCCGCACCAGGACCGTGTACCGCACGCCCGTGAACGTGTTCCGGACGGTGGACGGGTTCCGGATCGCCCTCACCTACGGTCGGGACGCCGAGTGGGTGAAGAACGCGTTCGCCCACGGCGCCGTGCGGCTCGATCACGCGGCACCAGGTGTACGAGCTCACCGCGGCCCGAGGTCGTGGTCGACGAGGATCTCGGGCACGTGCCGCTCCTGGTGCGCGCCCTCCTGCGCCTCCTGCGGGTCTCGGAGTTCCTGGACCTCCACTCGAGTACGCCCCGAGCCGGCGGCTGATCAGGGCGTGCCGGTGACGGCACCCGAGAGGTAGCCCACGAACGCCGCCAGTTGGCTCGGCGTGTCGTTGGTCAGGATCCCCGTGTAGTCGGGTGCGGTGAGGCCGGCGCTCGGTGGCGCCGGGGGCACCGCGGTGCCCTGGGCGCCCACGAAGAGCTGCTTGGCGACGGACGGGATGTCGCCCTTCGGCGTCTTCTGGTTGACGAAGAGCATGTAGGGCCCCGGCGGCGCCACGTTGTCCGAAGCCGGGAGCTGGACCGTGACCGTCGTCGCGGTGCGGGAGATGACCGGGACCACGACCGACCGCTGGTCACCGTCCACCAGGTGGGTGAGCGCGGTGTTCCGCACCAGCGTCACCGTGTCGATGGCCGGCGCCTGTGGCGTCGTGATCGTGAGCTGGCTGCCGTAGCCCGCGTTGTCGAACGTGCCCGTCGGCAGCGTCACGGGCGACGTGCCGGCGACCGAGGTGATCGTCGGCTGGGGGATGCCCCACTCGAGGTAGGGCGGGTTGTAGATCTGGAACGACGGATCGCGCTGCGCCTTGATGAGCCCTCCCGGGAGCGTCGTGTTGTAGGAGTACAGCGTCGAGATGGGGGAGTGGCCGCCCACGAGCACCTGCCCGGTGGGGAGCAGCGTCGCGGTGTTGTGATACGTGCGCGGGTCACCCGAGGCGGCCAGCGGCGACCACGTGCGGGTGGCCGGGTTGAACATCTCGGCCTGCGTCACGGGGAAGCTGGTGCCGGGCAGGACGACGTCGTCGCGGTTCCCGCCGTTGAACGCGATGACCTGTCCCGTGGGGAGCAGCACCCCCGTCGAGAACCAGCGCGGGTTGTTCAGGGTGGTGGTCGGCGCGGAGCTGAACTTCTCGCCGCCGCCCGCCATGGTCACGGTGTTGACGACGCTCGACGCGTCGGAGACGTAGAGGCCCGGCGTCGTCCCGAGCACGCCGCCGGCGGAGAGGAACTGCGCCGTCGAGTAGGCGCCCGTCGAGTCGGGAGCCAGGGGCAGCATCATGGAGAAGGACGACCCGCGGAAGCCGGCCGTGATGCTCGTGTTGAGGGGGTTCGTGGTGCTCGCCGAGATCCCGAAGGGGAGGCCCAGGTCCGTCCACGTCCCCGTGGTGGGGTTGTAGGAGGCCGTGGTGTTCCACAGGGCTTCGTCGTAGGACTGCCCGAAGGGGTTGAAGGTCTGGCCGCCGGCGTCGTAGTACACGTTCCCGTCCGGCAGCAGGTGCAGCCGCGGGAAGAGCGGCAGCGAGTGGTCGGCCGAGGGCGGGTTCGTCGACCAGGACCCCGTCGACGGGTCGAAGGTCTCGGTCTGCTCGACGTTGGTCCCCGAGAGCAGCGCGGTCTCCGGCTGGTCGTAGACGGGCTTGAGCAGCTTGGTCACGCCGCTGGCGACGAACACCTTGCCGCTGCCGAGCGTCACCAGGCTGGGGTACCAGCGGCCGAAGTTCATCGGGCCGCTCTGGTACCAGGTCCCCGTGGCCGGGTTGAAGACCCGCGTGTTGCGCAGGCCCTGCAGCTCGGCGATCCCGAACGGCGTGCCGGGCACCTGGGGCTCGGCGTAGTAGTCGGTGCCGCCGGGCACGAGCACCTCGCCGTTGGCGAGGAGCACCAGGTCGCTGCAGAACAGCGCGCCGGAGCCGGGGCCCTGGTTGTTGAGGATCTGGCCCAGGAGGCCGGGTGCGTTGGGGAACAGGTAGTCGGACTGGCCGTCGGCCGCGGCGCCGCCGTCGGAGGGCGCCGGGATGCTCCAGGTGGAGGAGCGGGGATTCGCCGTGTTCAGCTACAGGATCCGGGACTGGTCCTGGCCCGCCTTGTCGCCGTACTCGGCCACGATGTTGAAGTCGATGTTCTCCTCGCCCTCGAGGCCGTCCCAGTAGAGAAGGTTCACGTGGCTCGGGTCACCGTTGGGGGTCGGCAGGTCGACCACGCTCACGCCGGCCGGCTTGCACGCGATGTCGGCCGCGGTGCGGTTCGTCTCGGGTCCCTCGGTGGGGACGTTGGCGTTGGCGTCGTAGGGATCCGTCGCCGATGCGCCTTCGGTCTCACCCGGGCAGCTGACGCCCGGCTCCGCGAAGGGCGCGCCGAAGGCGCCGCCGACGGCGGGGTCGGTGACGGTGTTCTGCGGGCCGACGGTGACGCCCGGGACCTCGGGCAGCAGGCCGAGATTCGGGATCGACGAGACGAGGGGGAGCTGGTTCACCTGGGGCAGCGTCGGGAGCGGGCTGCTGGCGCGGGTCGCCGCCGACGAGGTCCCGGTGCTCAGCGCGGGCACCAGCAGCAGCATGCCTGCCGTGAGGGCGCCGGCCGTCGTGCCCGTCCACCGCCTCGCGCCCGATCGCATGCCCGACTTCCGGCGCTGGTGCTTCGTGCTGGCCACGGCCCCACCCGCTCTCGTGTCAGCCCCCGCCACGGGAGAAACTGCCCCCTTCCAGCCAACTTGCGCCGGATCTGCCCGCCAAGCGTTGGTACGGGTCAGGCGATCATCTCCATGCGCAAGCCCTGCTCGTCGACCTCACCGCCGAGGTGCCGGTGGGCTCGCGCCACGTAGCGGCGCGCCGTCCAGGCGCCCACCATCGCGTCGAGCACGTCGTCCCGCCTCGCCCCGGCCGGTGGCGCGTCGAGCAGCTCGCCCACCGGGACCCCGGGGCCGAAGGCGACGTGCAGCGCCGCCGCGCGTTCGGCCCGGCCTTCGACGCTGCGCTTGTTGGACCGCATCGGCGCGCCGGCCAGGACCGTGAAGCTGAGCTCGGGGTGCATCTCGAAGAGCAACGCCTGGAGGTGCGGTGACTGCACCCGGTCGACCTCCCGGACTTTGGGCAGGATGTTGAACAGCTGCTGCGAGACCCCCCGGCCACAGGCGCGACGGGAGAGGGCGCAGGCCTCGGCGTAGGTCGCCGCGCCCAGCACACTGCGCATCGGGGCCGGGAAGACCGAGCTGCGACGCGGGCCGATCAGCCGGCGGGCCTCGCGGTCGCAAGGGCGCGGCCGGTCGAGAGGCAGGCCGATCGGGATATCGATGGCGCCGGCGGCCATCCGGCCCGACTCCAGGTCGGCCACGACGGCATCGAGGTCGGCGACGACGGCGACCTCGAGCGCGCCCGACACTGGCCCGTCGGCGGGAACCGTGGCCAGCACCCAGCCGGCCGGGCAGCCGTCGAGGCCGCCCACGGTCGGCCCGGTCACGTCAGCGCGGGACCCTCGAGGAGCAACGATCTCGCCCGCTCCGCCTCACCCGGCCGGCAGCGCCCCGGAGGGGACCCTGGAATTGAGGGACGGATCCAGTTTCACGGCGTAGGCGATCTCCTCCTCGCCGGCCAGTTGCTGCCCCAGCGATTCGAGCACGAAGCCGTAGTTGAGGTGGGCGTCGGCATTATTGGGCTCGGCCGCGATCACCTCCTGGTAGAGCGTCTCAGCCTCGTGCGGCTGCTTGGCCGTCTCGAGGATCGCGAGGTTGTACAGGGCCGGCACGTACTTGTTGTTGCCGGCGAGCGACGACAGGTAATCGTTGGCGGCCTGGGCCGCTTGGTGGTTGTGCTCGGCGATGATGCCGAGGTCGTACCAGGCCACGTAGTTCTTTCGATCCGCCTTGACGACCGCCAAGAGGTCGGCGACGGCACGAGCGTCGTTCCCGCTCTTCATCTCGTTGACTGCTCGTGTCAACCTTGAACCGACATCCGTGGTCGTCGACTGGGATGCCGACGGAGCGGCCGGGCCGCCTCCGCACGCGGACACGATGAGGCCCAGCGCGGCGATCGCCAGGATCCCGGCGACCGTCCTTCGCCCGATTGGGCTCATGCCCGAGGTCGTGGGACTCTCATGGATCTGCACCCGGACCATCTCCTCCTTCTTCCAGTCGTGTCACTACCCCGATCGCACCCGCAGGATCAATTCGGCGTGGCACGACGGCAGCGGGTACTGTTCACTCCCCTCGAAGTAGGTGCGCGACACCCGAATGCCCACGCATCGTTCGACGTCGCATTCTGTGAGGGACTGGGGCGGTGGCCCCGCGCAGGCACTACCGGAACCGACGACGTCAGGGGACAATAGGCGATGCGATTTCACGTGGTTGGGCTTCCACATAGTCAGACGACGAAGGCGTTCTCGTGGTCGGCCTTCACCGAGAAGGTCCGGAAGTTCTGCAACATGATGATGATGCAGGGCCACGAGGTATATCTCTACGCGTCGGAGGAGAACGAGGCGGCGTGCACCGAGCTGGTGACATGCATCTCGCTCGAGGAGCAACGAAGGCTGGTTCCGAACCCCACCATCGAGTCCTTCGATGCGAACGAACCACAATGGCGGCTGATGAACGGACGAGCTATCGACGAAATACGCCAGAGGTTGCAACAGCACGACTTCATCTGCCTCATCGGGGGGTTGAGCCAAAAGCCGATCGCCGACGCCTTTGCAGCATCGATTTCCGTGGAATACGGAATCGGCTATGCAGGGGTGTTCTCCAAGTACATGGTTTTCGAGAGCTACGCCTGGATGCACACCGTCTATGGCCACATGCAGGGCGCGTATTCCGCTGATGGTCGGTTCTTCGACGATGTGATCCCGAACTACTTCGAAGTGGCGGATTTCCCATTCTCGGCGGTCAAGGACGATTACTTCCTCTACATGGGCCGGCTGACGCATCGCAAGGGGTACAAGCTTGCCGCCGAAGTCTGTGCGCATGCGGGCCTCCCGATGAAGATGGCTGGCGCCGGAGACCCTCCGCCGGAGGGCGTCGAGTACTTAGGAGTCGTGGGGCCCGAGGAGAGGGGTGAGCTCATGAGCCGAGCTCGGGCCGTGTTTGTCCCAACCCTGTACATCGAGCCCTTCGGGGGAGTGGCGGTGGAAGCGATGTTGTGTGGCACGCCGGTGATCACCACCGACTGGGGCGCCTTCGTGGAAACGGTGCAGCACGGCGTGACCGGCTTCCGGTGCCGAACCTTCAAGGAGTTCCGTGGCTGCGACGAAGGCTGTGGGCGACCTGGACCCTGCAGTCATCAGGGACTACGCCGTGGGCGCATATTCCACCGCGGCGATCGCGCCGAGGTACGAGGCCTACTTCGAGCGCCTGCTGACGATGTGGGGCAAAGGTTTTTACGAACTCTGACGGGGCAGCTGGTTCAGGCTGCCGACTGCCGCGGATTTGCGCTGTGACAGGGGTCAGCGGAGGCTCTTCGGTACTCGCTCACTGGGTTGGACCCAGGAATGGAGATTCCTGGCGGAATATCCCCTGAAAGGGCAGGATTCAGGCGCACCCCCGTCTCGATGTAGCGTGTCGCCCTCGGCCACCTTGCCCGCCCGAACGAGGAGAACCCCGAGGTTGAAGTTCGCCGACGCGTTCGGTGGGTTGCACCTCGATGGCTTGCCGGTAGAACGAGATTGCAGCGGAGGGATCTGACGGGGCCACCAGAACGCCCATGTTGTAGAGCGCATCAACGAACCCCGGGTCACCCGCCAGCGCTTTGCGGTACTCGGCGGCCGCATCTGCGTCGTCACCTCGGTCCTGATAGATCACGCCGAGGTTGTAATGCGCAAGGACGTTGCTCGGATCGCTTTGCTCGTGCCGCCTTGAAGTCCCCGAATGCCTTATCCGTCAGTCCGGCACGTTCGGCGGCGAGGCCCTCGGTGACGAGCTGGGCCGCGGTACCACCCGACGCTTCCCTCGGTGGAGGCGTGTGGTGCACGTGCTGGTATAGGTACAAGCCGGGCTGGGAATAGACGAGGCTGAAGTCCTTGCCAAACCATGCTGTCAATTCCGTCGGCCAGGGAAATAGGTCGTTTTCTGGAACGGGAGCGACAAGAACGACATAGTCCGCCCGCGAGAACCACTGTCCCCACGAGCCACGAACTGGGGAGGATAGGGTCCCGGATACGGCGGCAGGTGTTGGCTGAAGGTGGCAAGCCAGACACCGTACGGGTCGATGACGTCGTGGACACCCGGTCTTCTCGAAGTAAAGCGATCGACTGCGATCGAATACGAGACTTGGTCGGCGACGACGCATGCGCCGGGTGGGATGAACGACTGCAGAATCAGCGATGGGTCTTCGGCGCTTTGAGAGATAGGTCTGGGCATAGCTCGCCTGTTGGGGTACCAGAAACGCGGCCAAGGCAAGCGCCAGGATCAAGGGAACGAGTGCGCCTCTCAAGCGTGTGACAGCGGTGAGTCTGGGGCCGACCACGGCGACCATTTGGGCCGTGCAGACGCCTAAGACCATGGCGATGAACGCCGCCGGAAAGTACGAGTAGTGATCCCCGAACGATGACGTTGAGAACATGACCAAGAGGCTGGCGACGGTGACCGCGAGGAGGAACCAGTCGGCAACCTTGGCAGTGCGCGCGAACAGCCCATAACCCACAGCCACGAATACGACGAGAGCAATGGCCAAAGCGAAAGCCAGGCTCGTGCTGCCGTGAAAGAAGGTCAGTCCGGCCGTACCGGTGAGGTCGAGCAGGCGTTGACTTGCCGGGACCGAGAGGCCCGGCGCAGCACGGCTCAGCTGATCCGAAACGATCTGGTGAATGAAATGCGCCCGGAGCAGCGAGGAAGAACGGCAAACAGGGCACTCCCACTCCCACGAGGACTCCGAGAGCCAAGGGACGGACCCGGCTGCGCCAATGCGGCAGGCACAAGGCGATCGCCACCGCAATGGGGATGATGCCCCACACCTTGCACGCAGCAGCCAACCCGAAGGCGACTCCGGCAAGCGCTAATCGCCAAGGCCCCGCCGGCGAGCCGTTTTGGAACATGACACAGACGCCGATCAGGCAAAAGAAAACGAGGAACGGCTCCAAATAGACGGTTTGGTTTGCCGCGGGGGCAAGTGGAAAGCAGGCCAGGGCAGTACCGGCGACCAGCATGGCCCCGATGCCCCGGTAGCGAACGGCAACAGCCGCCAGGCTCGCATTTGACGCCGAAACGACGATCGTGACGATGCGGGCCAAGCCAAAGGCGACGTGAGATCCTCCGATGAGACTGCCCAGCGACACAAACGGGACCAGAAGAAGAGGAACCCCCGGCGGGTGCAGCAGGACGAAGTCCCTATAGGGAACAGCGCCGTGCACCAGCCGGAGGGCCGCACCCACGTAGACGCCGTCGTCGTATCCGATGCCTTGGGAATAGCCGTGGACGCCGAAGAGCACGCCCGGAAGCGAGAGCTGATAGATGCCGAGACCCAGGGCCAAAAGGCCCGGGGCCAAAGCTGCCAGTCGAGCGGGATGAGTTCTAACGGGAAGTGACGCTCTTCCGTCTCACGGCCGGGCGGCCGCGGAAGGATGGCGCCGCATTCGGTGACGAACATTCAGGTCGCGGCGACCCGGGTCGGCGGCCATCTCCTGCATCGGCGTCAGCGTAGTATGTCCCCCTCGCAGCGGACTGGTCAGCTGCACGCAGCTTGACCATCTGGTGCTCGTCACGCCGCGGCCCGAGATGACGCATCGCTAGCATCCGGCGACACTTTGACGCTAGCCCTCGAAGTTATAGTTCCGAGATGTTCGACGAGATCTCAACGGCCGTGGGCGCTCAGCCATGACCGGTCCGGTTGGCATCCTCAGACGAACAGCCCCTTTGGGCGTGCTGGCGGTTCTGCTGGCAGCCTGCAGCTCATCACCGGGAACCTCCATCCTCAACGAGCGCAAACGGGCTCGTGGAGGCCGGCCTGGCGGCGCAGCGAGCCGGAAACGTCGATCAAGCATTCAGCGACTACAAGGCCGCAGAGGCAAAAGACCCCAATAACGTCTACGCGGACTACGACCTTGGATACATCTACCAACAGCGGGGCGACGTCACCAACGCCGCCGACCGAGTACCAAAAGGCCCTGCAGGTCAATCCAAAGTTCGGAGATGCCCTGTACAACATGGGCGTTCTCGAGGCACCCGATCAACCCTTCGAGTGCAATCAACTTACTACATGCAGGACCTCCAAGTGGAACCCACCAACGCCTCGGCCAACTTCAACCTGGGCGTTCTGCTCATCAAGCAAGGACAAGTCGCACAAGGCAATACGTACCTCGAGACAGGCCTGCGCCTCAATCCCTCGCTGGCGGCCGAGTCCCCCCGGGATCACAGTGCCGACGAGCACGACGACGACAACTCCTCGGTAGTCAACATCTGATCAGCAATCCCGCTGAGGCCGATTCGACCATCGGACCATGGTCCTCACGGGAAGTACGTCCGTGGTCCAGGAGTTGTCTCGTAGCGCTCGATGCGATCCAAGCGAGACTGGGATTGCCTGGGCGAGCGTACGAGCCTCGAGTCTCGCCGAGTGCTACCGAAGTTCCCGGCAGGGGGAGCCAGACGAGTATCTCCGAGTTGGCTCGCTGGCCGTGCGGCATCGACGCCGACCCGCCGGAGACCACACTGTGAGCGATCGAATGGCCTGAGCACTGCCGACGACAACTATTGGGACATCGTGTCGTTTCAGCCCGAACGTCACCGCTCTGATACCACAGTTGCGTGCGTGCCGGCGTGACCCCATTGGGGTGAAGGTCCCAACCTGAGGTCATGAACCCTCGGTCACAATTCTCATCGCACAGGTCTTGTCTACTATCGACTTTCGTTTCGGCCGTTGTTAACATCACGGCCGTCGGAGCATGGTGGGATCTCCCCGTCATCGCGAGACCACTAGAAGGGCTGGATGCGATGAATCGGGCAGCGCGCCGGGCAGCGAACAAGAAGAAGACCAGCCTGTCGAAGCGGGTCTCCGGCTTTGCTGCTGGCGCAGCGGTGAGCACCGGACTCATGGTCGGCTTGACGCCCGGGGTCTCCGCGGCTGCGAACACGGGTTCGGCGTCTGTCGACCCGCGGGAGCGCCGGGGGCGGCTACTGGCAGGTCACAGCGCAGGGGCTGTCTACTCCTACGGTTCCGCCCAGTACTACGGCGGGGCCAATAACCTTCCGCTCAACTCGCCCATCGTTTCCATCGTGCCCACCCCGGACGGATTGGGCTATTGGCTCATCGCCGCCGACGGGGGCGTGTTCTCCTACGGCGACGCCGTGTTCTTCGGCTCCGTCGATTCGAACAACGCCGGCCCTGTGACCGACGTCGTCAGTGGCGCCACCCTGCCCTCGACCACCCCAGGCCCGACCGGTCCCACCGGCCCCATGGGAGCGACCGGTCCCGCCGGCCCCACGGGAGCCACAGGCCCGATGGGCGACACGGGCAACACGGGTGCGACCGGCGACACGGGCAACACGGGTGCGACCGGCGACACCGGCAACACGGGTGCGACCGGAGCGACCGGCAACACCGGTCCGACCGGAGCCACCGGCCCCACGGGTGCGACCGGAGCCACGGGCCCGACCGGCGACACCGGTGCAACTGGTGCCACGGGCGACACCGGTCCGACCGGAGCCACCGGCCCCACGGGTCCGACCGGAGCCACGGGCCCGACCGGCGACACGGGTGCCACGGGTGCTACGGGCGACACGGGTCCGACCGGAGCGACCGGCCCCACGGGTCCGACCGGTGCGACCGGCCCAACTGGCGACACCGGAGCGACCGGTGCGACCGGCCCCACGGGTGACACGGGTGCGACCGGAGCGACCGGCCCCACCGGCCCCACGGGTCCGACCGGCGACACCGGAGCGACCGGTGCCACGGGTGCGACTGGTGCCACGGGTCCGAGCGGCTCCGCCGGAGTTGGTGCTTCCATCGTGACGTCGAATCCCTTGCCGAACGGAGTCATCTCCGCGCCGCAATACTTCGGCCTCATCAACACCAATTTCAACGCGACGGAGAGCAATGTCTCGACCGTGGTGCCGTACACCGCAGCCGTGCAGGGCTTGTCCATCACGCTGGCCCACGTGGTACCCGCCGGAGACACGTTTGCCTTTACGGTCATGGTCAACGGAGTTGCATCTCCGGTTACCTGCAGTGTCGCTGCGGCGGCGAGCACGTGCACGGACACAACGCACAACGCTGCATTCACAGCGGGCCAGACCGTCTCACTTCGGGTTTCGACGACAGCCGGGGTCACCAACCCGGCTGGCGGGACGACGGTGACCTGGTTCTCCGGTCTCTAGATCGGCGGAACCTCGTCGGTTGGCGTGCTCCTTCCAGCGCGGGTTGGGTGATCAGGTCACGAGCGTCACCTCGTGAGGAGCCGGTATGGGTCCGGATCGCCCCAACCAGATTGCTCCGGGGTCAGTCGAGCGAAGCGAGGTTGATGGCGCCGTCGGGCGTCAGTGTGACCTGGCGCCCGATCAGCTCCGTGACCTCCGCCTCCGCGAGTGCGGCCGCGCCGCCGTCGAGGAACGCGTAGCACCGGCCTCCGTCGGCCAGGTCGCAGACGAGCAGCGCCCGCTCCGGGCCGCCTGTCGCGCCCGTGCAGGACCGAGTAGGTGGCAACCGTGGCCGTCGTGCCGGCGTCGGGCGACCCGACGATCGCCACCGGGGCGACGGAGGACTCGTACGGCGCCGGATCGGCCACGACGCCAGCGCCCGGTGCGGTCGACCAGACCCCGTAGGCGTGCTTCTGCATGTGCATGCCGACCCCGCTCACGACGCCGTAGGAGCCGGGGTCGTCGCGCAGGGACTCGGTCATGGCCGCCAGGGAGTGGGTCATGTAGTTCGAGCCCGGGCCGCCGTGGTAGGGCAGGCCGCCGGTTTGGGTCACCGCCTGCGCCCTCGGATCGTCGGGCCCGATCCCGAGGGCGTCGAGCGCGAAGCACACCGAGCTGGCGAAGCACGAGTAGAGATCGAGATGCGCGACGTCGTCGGTGCCGATGCCCGGCACCGGCCAGCGCGGCGGTGGCGGCGGCGGCCATGGCGGGGGAGCGCCACAGCTCGGGATGCCCGGCCACGTGGGCCGGGTCCTCGGCGTACCCCCAGCCGCGCAGGTAGACCCGCCGCTCCTCGGGCACCCCCAGCGCGTCCGCCTTGGCCGCGCTGGCCAGGACCAGGGCGGCCGCCATGTCGACGTCCATGATCGCGGTCATCAGCTTCGTGTACGGGTAGGCCACCATGCGGTTGTCGGCGCGTCGGCCGTGACGATCTCCTCGGCGGCGCGCGCCACGGGGAACCAGGCGTGCGGGCTGCGTGCGGCGACCTCGGTCATCGGCGCCATGACCCGCCCCAGCGCGGCGCGGTGGTCGTCGAGCGCCCACCCCAGCTGGGCCCGCCGCGCGTTGTCGAACAGGGCGAAGGTGAGGTAGGCCTCGAAGACCGAGTGGCTGATCTCGGAGGGGTCGAAGTCCATGTCCATCGGGAAGGGCCGCTTCTCGGCCGGCCGGAACGACCACTGCGGGCGCTCGCCGGCCTTCTTGAGGCGGCGGACGGTGGCCAGTGCCTCCGCGCCGACGATGAGCGCGAGGTCGAGGCCGCCTGCCCTGATCTCTCGGGCCGCCTCGGTGGCCAGCACGTGGGGCACCGACCCGCCGATGCCCGAGTAGTCGACGCCGCCGGGGCGCGGCGCCCAGGCGCTCGGCCAGCCGCGCCACGGCGTCGTCGTACTGCCAGGACTGCGAGTAGACGACGTCGATGCTCTCGAGCGCGTGGAGGATGGCGGTCGCGTCGCCCGTGCCGGCGTCGTCCGCCGCGTCCCGGGCCATCGTTCCCACATGTCGAGCGGCTCGGGCGCGGCTCGTCGCGTGCCGACGTCGAAGGGGTGCCAGGTGTGGCGGGCCACGCCGATGATGCAGGTGGCGCGGGGATCGGCGACGGCGCTCATCGTTCAGCCTTCGAACTGGACGACGGTCAGGAGCGCGGACTTGCCGGGCATGGCGATGGCCCGGTCGGCGATGATGTTCTTCTGGATCTCGGTGGAGCCCCCGCCGATCGTCGAGTAGCGCTGGAAGGCGTAGAGCCGGGTCCACTTGCCGCGGTCGACGGCGTCGGGCCCGCCCTTGGCCAGCACGCCGGCGGGCCCGAGCAGGTCGACGGCGAGCTCGGCCAGCGTCTGCGCCATCGACGACCACGACAGCTTGGCGAAGGGCACCTCGGGCCAGTTCTTCTCGCCCTTCATGATCTTGCTCAGCGCCCGCAGCGAGAGCAGGCGGGCCAGCTCGATCTCCGTCCACACCTTGGCGATGCGGTCGCGCAGGGAGGGGTCCTCCAGCGCGCCGGGGTTGACCGAGCGGGCCGCCTCGACCACGGCGCGCAGGTCGGCGGAGAGGATGGCGATCTGCGACGCGATGCCGACGCGCTCGTAGCCGAGCGTGCCCATGGCGACCATCCAGCCGGCGCCCTCGTCGCCGAGGCGGCACGAGGCCGGGATGCGCACGTCGGTGAAGAAGATCTCGTTGAACAGCTCCTCGCCGGCCATGTCGCGGATCGGCCGCACGTCGATGCCCGGGCGTCTTCAGGTTGAGGATGAAGGCGGTGATCCCCTCGTGCTTCTTGCCCCGCTCAATGGCGGTCGGGTCGGTGCGCAGCAGGAACAGCCCCCACGTGGCCAGGTGGGCCGAGGAGATCCAGATCTTCGAGCCGTTGACCACGTACTCGTCGGTCGTCGGCGTCGTAGATCGCCGTCGTGCGCAGGTTGGCCAGGTCGTTGCCGGCCTCGGGCTCGCTGAAGCCCTGGCACCAGTGCTCCTCCGCCTCCAGGATGGAGGGCAGCCACTGCGCCTTCTGCTCCTCGGTGCCCCAGGCGATGATCATCGGCCCGATCTGCCAGATCCCGTTGGTGTTGAACATGCCCGGGGTGCGGTACTCGGCCATCACCTCGGAGTAGAGGAGGCGCTGCATGGCGTTGATGTTGCGCCCGTTCGTACTCGGGCCCCCAGTGGATGGCGGCCCACCCGCCCTCGTTCAGCTTGCGCTGCCACTTCTGGCGCCGCCGCTGGCTCGCCTCGCCGGAGAGGGTCGCATCGTCGCCCAGGGACTCGGCTTCGAGGAACGGCGGCAGGTTCTCGTCCAGCCAGGCCCGCAGCTCGTCGCGAAACTTCTCGTCCTCGGGTGCGAGGGCAAAATCCACGGGGGAAGGGTAGCCGACCACGCGTGTACTCTGACGCTGGCGTCAGGGAACGGCGACGGCGCGGCGCTGACAGAGGGACGGCGAGCAGGGGAGGCCGTGGACTTCACTTACGATGACGAGCAGCTCGCGCTGCAGGACGTGGCGCGCACCGCGCTGGAGCGCGAGTGCGGGCCCGATCTGCTCCGGCAGCTGGTCGAGGACCCGGCGGGCATCACGCCGGCCCTCTGGTCCACGCTGGTCGACCTGGGCTGGACCGGCCTCCTGGTGCCCGAGGAGCACGGCGGCACCGGCGGCGCCGGGCTGCTCGAGATGTGCATCGTGCTCGAGCAGATGGGCCGCATCCCGCTGCCCGGACCCTTCTTCTCCTCGGCCGTCGCGGCCACGCTGGCCGCCCGGGCCCTCGGGGCCACCGAGCTGCTGGGCGACCTGGCCTCGGGCACCCGGCGCGGCACGGTCGCCCTGGGCGAGCTGGGTCACGGCGAGCCCCTGGGCACCGTGCGGACCAGGGCCCGCCGCAAGGCGGCGCGCTGGGTGCTCACCGGCGAGAAGGCCGCCGTGGTCGACGGCCACACGCGCGGACTGGGCCATCGTGGTGGCCCGCAGCGAGGAGGGCGTGCGGTCCTACCTGCTCGAGGAGCCCGGCGGCGAGCTGGTCCCCTCGCTCGACCCGACCCGCAAGCTGGCCCGGCTGGTGCTCGACGACACCCCGGTCGTGCCGCTCGGGCCGCCGGGGAGCCAGGCCGCCTTGTGGCAGCGCGTCCAGGACGACATCGCCGTCGCCCTGGCGGCCGAGACGGTGGGTGCAGCCGACCGCGCCCTGGCCGAGGCCATCGCCTACACCTCGGAGCGGGTCGTCTTCGACAAGCCGGTGGCCACCTACCAGACCGTGCGCCACCGCCTGGTCGAGATGTTCCAGCAGGTCGAGATGGCCCGGGCCGGCGTTCCAGTTCGCCGCCTGGGCCTCGGACACCGACTCGCCCGAGCGCGCCCAGTCGGCGGCCATGGCGGCCAGCTACGCGGCCGAGGCCGGGGTGCGCGTGACGGGGGACGACATCCAGCTGCACGGCGGCGTCGGTTTCACGTGGGCCAACGACGCCCACTTCCTCTTCAAGCGGGTGAAGCAGAACGAGATCCTCATCGGCGGGGCGGGCGCGCAGCGGCACCGGCTGGCCGCGCTGTTCATCGAGTCGGCGTGACCCCCGCCCGCTTCGAGCTCCGCCCGATGCCGGCTCCGCTGGCCGAGCGCTACCGGGCCGAAGGGGCCTGGGACGACCGCTCCCTCGGGCAGTTCCTCGGCGACGCGCTGCTCCAGGACCCGCACGCGCCGGCTTCCGCATCTGGTCGCCCACCAACCCCTACCTCGGCACGGTCGGCGACGTCTACGAGGAGTCGCTGCGCGTGGCCGGCGGCCTGCGTGCGCTCGGGCTGGGGCCGGGCGACCTCGTCGCCTTCCAGCTGCCGAACTGGGTCGAGGCCGCCGATCACCTTCTACGCCTGCGCCATGCTCGGCGTGACGCTCGTCCCGATCGTGCACTTCTACGGGCCCAAGGAGGTCGGCTTCATCCTCCGGCAGAGCCGGGCCCGGGCGCTGATCATCGTGTCGCGCATCGGCCAGCGCGACTACCTGGCCGACCTGGCGACCGTCCGCGACGGCCTGGCGGACCTGGAGCACGTGATCGTGGTGGGCGACGGTGGCCGACCGGCGACGGCCGCGGAGTACCTCCCCTTCGAGGACCTGCGGCAGGCCGAGCCGATCGCGGGCCCGGTTGCGGTCGACCCCGACGGCGCCGGCCCTCATCGCCTACACGTCGGGCACCACGGCGGACCCCAAGGGCGTGGTGCACACCCACCGGACGCTCGGGTGCGAGGTGCGCCAGCTCGCGGGCCACCAGGCCCTGCGCGACCGGCCGAGCCTCGTCGGCGCCCCGGTCGGGCACGCCATCGGGATGCTGGGCGGGCTGCTGTGCCCGCTCGTGAGCGGCCGCCCCATCTACATGATCGACGGCTGGAATCCGCCGGCCGTCCTCGACGCGATGGTGGAGGAGCAGATCGCGGCCGGCAGCGGCTCGACCTACTTCTTCACCAGCCTGCTGGACTGCCCCGGTTTCGGGCCCCAGCACATCGAGCTGATGCGCTACATCGGGTTGGGCGGCTCGCCGATCCCCAACGCCGTGGCGGAGCGGGCCGACGAGCTGGGGATCTCCCTGGTGCGGTCCTACGGCTGCACCGAGCACCCCTCCGTGAGCGGGTCGCAGCACACGGACCCCAAGGAGAAGCGCATCCACACCGACGGGTGTCCCCTGGACTGGGTGGAGATACGGACCGTCGACGAGGACGGGCGCGACGCCGGCATCGGGCAGCCCGGGCGAGATCCTGACCCGGGGACCGGACCGCTTCGCCGGCTACACCGACCCGGCCCTGACCGCGGCCGCCATCGACGACGACGGCTGGTTCCGCACCGGGGACGTCGGGGTGATCGACCCCGAGGGCTACCTCACCATCACCGACCGGGTGAAGGACATCATCATCCGGGGCGGGGAGAACGTCAGCGCGGCGGAGGTCGAGCAGCTGCTGGCCCACATGGAGGGCGTGGCCGAGGTCGCCGTCGTCGCCGCTCCCGACGAGCGCCTCGGCGAGCACGGGTGCGCCTTCTTCCGCATGCAGCCGGGGAGCGACGCGCCCGGACCTCGAGTCGGTGCGGGCGCACCTGGCGGCGGCCGGGCTGGCCCGCCAGAAGTGGCCCGAGGAGCTGCGGGTGGTCGACGAACTGCCGAGGACGCCGTCGGGCAAGGTCCAGAAGTTCGTCCTGCGCGAGAAGCTCCGAGGCGGCGGGTGATGGCTCCCCGCCGCTACCAGAAGGTGGACCCGGCGCAGGGCGGATGGGGCAGATACGCTCCCAGCGGCGTACCGAAGACGTACAAGCCGGCGATAGGCGGTCACATGCGCACCCACATCCCAAAGCAGCAGATAGAGCTTCTCGGAGCCGTGCCGCTCTTCTCGGGCTGCTCGCAGAAGGAGCTGCGCTCCATCGCCCAGCTCGGCACCCCGGTCGGCGTGCAGAAGGGCGAGCTCCTGACGACGAAGGGCTCGCCCGGGCGCGAGTTCTTCCTGGTGTTGTCGGGCATCGCCTCGTGCCGGCTGGGCAAGCGCGAGGTGGCCACGTTCACCAAGGGCGGCTATTTCGGGGAGCTGGCGCTCCTCTCGGGAGGCGTGCGCACCGCGGACGTCATGGCCGAGACCGACATGGATCTCCTGGTGCTCGACATGCGTGAGTTCCGCGCCATGCTGACGACGACACCGGGCATCGGGGTGAAGATGTTGGCCCGGCTGGCGGAGCGCCTGGCCGACGCCGACGCGCACTACAGCGACTGACCGCGTCACCATCCGGGGTATCGGGCCCGGCGCCGTCCCGCGGTCCGTTGCGACCGGGGGTGGCCGCGCCGGAACCCCCCTAATCGGGGGGTCTGAGGATCGCTGGCCGCCTCCTGGGCCCGACGCAGGGCCAGGGCGGTCAGGTCGGCGCCCTCGTCGTCGAGCACCCCCGAGGCGTACAAGACGAACGTTCCGACCAGCGTCGCGCTCAGCAGCCGGGCGACCTCGGGAGCGCCGTCGCGCTCGACCAGATCGGGACGGTTCTGCACCACCCACTCCTCAATGTGGGCATGGAACGACGTGAACAGGTCCAGCCCGACGCTCCGGGCCGTCGTCTCGCCCCGCATCGACTCGCCGACCATGAGGCGCACGAACTCCTGGACCTCGAACATGGTCACGAAGATGTCGGCCAGAAGGTGCTCCAGGGTGCCCTCCGCCGCCACGTCGCCGTTGAAGTCGGAGCGGGGGGGCTGGAGCGGGAACACCCCCTGCTCGACCAGGACCGCCTCCAGCAGCTCCTTCTTGCTCGGGAAGTAGTGGTAGAGCGACGCGACGTTCAGCTCGGCCGCGGACGCCAGGTCCCGCATGCTGGTCCCGTCGACCCCTCGCTGGGACATCAGCTTCAGGGCGATCTCGAGGATCCGCCGCCTCGTCGCAGACCCTCCGTGACCCGCCCCCCGGGCCGGGGCGTGGTGCCCTTGGCGTGGGGGTCGGTCGTCATGTTCATTCCCATTTCTCCGCCCGTCCGATGGCCTACGGAAATGCGATTTCCGCCGATCCCTCACCGGCTTCCTACCCCATCTGGGGCTTCCCACGCTGCTTCTGAGCGCCAAGGGAGCCGAACCGGCCTGCGCAACCACGTGACATCTTGCCGAGCACGCACCCGCGCTCGACACCCCAACGTTTGTTTGCTATATATGACACGGGAGTCAGGTTGACCACCGGGGTGCGCCCAAAATAGGGGGTTAGCCGGCAAGATGCCAGCAATTGATCAGGCCGCCGACGCGGCCATCGTTCCGTTCGATCCCTTCGAGCTCAAGGACACGGTCAGCGGGAACATTCGCGACCCCTATCCGCGCCTCCACGAGCTATGCCGGGAGTCGCCCGTGCACACCGGTCCGATCGACCTCGGCGAAGGTGCCGATGTCGGCGACCCCAATCGGCCGCCGCCGGTGACGGTGTTCGGGTTCGACGAGGTCGTCCAGGTCCTGCGCGACAACGAGACGTACTCGTCGTGCGTCTACGAGGACGTGATGGGCATGGTGATGGGCCGCACCATCCTGCAGATGGACGAGCCCGAGCACCGCAGCATCCGAACGCTCGTTGCATCGAGCTTCCGTTCCAAGGTGCTCGAGCGATGGGAGGAGGAGCTGGTCTCGGTCGTCGTCAACGAGCTGATCGATTCGTTCGTGGACCGCGGCCGGTCCGACCTCGTGCGCGAGGTCACCTTCAATTTCCCGGTGCAAGTGATCGCCCGCATCCTCGGGCTGCCCCTGGCGGACTACCCGATGTTCCAGCGCTGGGCGCTGGAGCTCACCAGCGTCTCGACCAACTGGGACCGAGGCGTCGCGGCGTCGGAGGCGCTGCGCGACTACTTCATCGAGGTCATGGCGGAACGGCGGACCACGCCGGGCGACGACCTGATCAGCGACCTGGTGCGGGCCGAGGTCGACGGCGAGCACCTGAGCGACGAGGAGATCTACTCCTTCCTGCGCCTGATCCTGCCTGCCGGGGTCGAGACGACCTACCGCGCTACGGGCAGCCTCCTGCTGGCGCTGCTCAACGACCGCACCCAGTTCGACGCGCTGTTCAACGATCGCTCGCTCTATCCGCAAGCGTTCGAGGAGGCCCTGCGCTGGGAGCCGCCGGTGTGCGTCGTCCTGCGGCGCGCGACGCGCGACGCGGAGTTGGCCGGGGTCAGGATCGAGAAGGGCGCCGACATCGGGCTGATGATCGGCGCCGCCAACCGCGACGAGCGCAAGTACGTGGACCCCGACCGCTACGACATGTTCCGGGAGATGCGCCAGCACGTCGGCTTCGGCTTCGGCGTGCACGTGTGCCTGGGTATGCACCTCGCCCGCATGGAGTCCCGGATCGCCATCAACACCCTCTTCGACCGGCTCGGTCCCTTCACCCTGGACCCAGAGGCGGAGGCTCCGCACATCGAGGGACTGGCCTTCCGCTCGCCCGCTTTCCCTGCCGGTGGTGTTCGGAGGGTAGGTTTCGGGTACCATGGGCGGCAGAGCCAACCCGCTGCGCGACGCCGCGGCCATCGTCGGGATCGGCCAGACCGAGTTCTCCAAGCAGATCGACCGCCCCGAGGGCCAGCTGGCGGCCGAGGCCGTCGTGGCCGCGCTGCGTGACGCCGGGATCGCACCCTCGGAGGTCGACGGGCTCTCCTCGTTCACCATGGAGACGACGGACGAGGTCACCCTGGCCAAGACGATCGGGGCGGGCGACATCACCTACTTCTCGCAGGTCGGCTACGGCGGCGGCGCGGGCTGCGCCACCATCGGGCACGCGGCCATGGCGATCGCCACCGGCCAGGCCGACGTCGTGGTGGCCTGGCGCTCCCGCAAGCGGGGGGCACGCACCGCCCGGCCCTGGGCGGCCGCACCCTCGCGGCTTCCGATCCAGGCCCAGTGGACCCGGCCGTTCGGCCTCCTGCGCCCCGTCGACGAGGTCGCGATGCTCGCCCGCCGCTACATGTACGAGTACGGGGGTGGTCGGGAGCACCTGGCCGAGGTGGCGCTGGCGATCCGGGCCCACGCCAACCGCAACCCGGCCGCGCTCATGTACGACAAGCCGATGACGCTCGACGACTACATGGCGGCCCGCTACATCAGCGAGCCACTCTGCCTCTTCGACAACTGCCTGGAGACCGACGGCGCCCTGGCGGCCGTCCTCGTGTCGGCCGAGCGGGCCAAGGACTGCCCGCAGGTGCCGGCGCTGGTGCACGCGTTCGGGCAGGGCCTGCACCGCCAGCACGAGTCGATGGTGAACTACTACTGCGACGACCCGTTGACCGGCCCTGCCTGGGCCTGCGCAGAGAAGCTGTGGGCCCAGTCCGAAATCGGCCCCGACGATATCGACGTGGCCCAGATCTACGACGCGTTCACGCCCCTGATCCTGTTGTCGCTCGAGGGGTACGGGTTCTGCAAGCGGGGGGAGGCGCCTGACTTCGTGGCCGACGGGAACCTGCGCTGGGACTCGGGGTCGTTGCCGACGAACACCTCCGGCGGCGGGTTGTCGGAGGCCTACGTGCACGGCTTCAACCTGATCACCGAGGGGGTGCGCCAGCTGCGCGGCACCTCGACGAGCCAGGTCGGGGGTGCCCGGAACTGCCTGGTCACCTCCGGCGAGGGCGTGCCGACCAGCGCCATCGTGCTGCGGGCGGCGTGATGGCGGCGCCCCTGGACGTCCGGATCGACTGGGACCGCTGCATGGGCTCGGGCAACTGCGTGTTCTGGGCGCCCGGGACGTTCGACCTGAGCGACGACGGCCACGCCGTCGTCCTCGACCCGGCGGCCAGCGACGAGGAGCGGCTGCATATCGCGGCCCAGGGTTGCCCGGTGGGGGCCATCTCGTTGTGGCGGGACGGGGTCGAGGTGCCGCCCGAAGAGGGCAGCGTAGTGCCGATCGCCGTCACCGAGGAGCACGAGTCGCTCCGGCGCACCGTGGAGCGGTGGCTCCAGACCCACTGCCCGCCGGGCGAGCCGAGGGCGGTGGCCGAGGCACCCGGACCGGCCTCGGACCCGCCTGCGGTGTGGGAGAAGATGGCCGCCCAGGGGTGGTTGGGACTGCACCTGCCCGAGGCCCAGGGCGGCCAGGGCTTCACGCTGGCCGAGGTCGCCGTCGTGGTCGAGGAGATGGGGCACGCCCTCTTCCCCGGACCCGTCCTCCCGACGCTGCTCGTCTCCGCGGCCTTGGCCGGCCACCCCGACGGAGCCGTGCGCGAAGCGCTTGCTGCCGGGGCTGGCGGACGGCACGGTCACCGCCGCGGTGGCGCTCGGGGAGCCGTGGCTGCCCCGGGACCGCATCGGCGACGCGGTGACCATCGGCGGGTCCATGCGGCCCGTGCTGGGCCTGCCCACGGCCCGGCTGGTGCTGGTGCCGCTCGACCGCGGGTCCGGGGTGGAGTGGCTCCTGCTCGACCGCGACCTGCTCGGGGACCAGGTGCGGGTCGAGGCGCTTCCCGCCCTCGACGCCACCCGGCCGCTGGGCGCGCTCGAGCTCGTGGGCGACGGGGTCACCGTCGCGGCGGGCGGCCCCCACGTCGTCCTGCGCGACGAGGACGTGCGCGGCCTGGCGCAGGTGCTGGCCGCCGCGGAGAGCGCCGGGATCGCCCGCTGGTGTCTCGAGACGGCGTCCGAGTACGCCAAGGTCCGGGTCCAGTTCGGGCGGCCCATCGGCCAGTTCCAGGCGGTCAAGCACGCCCTGGCCGACATGCTGGTGGCGGTCGAGCAGTGCGCCGCGGTGGCGTGGGACGCCGCGGCGGCCTGGAGCGGCGGTGAGGAGGGTCGTGCACTCAGCGCGCGCATCGCGGGGGCGGTCGGGCTCCAGGCGGCCGCGCACTGCGCCAAGCAGTGCATCCAGATCCTCGGCGGGATCGGGTTCACCTGGGAGCACGACGCGCACCTGTACCTCAAGCGGGCCATGGCCAACCTGCAGCTGGTCGCGGGCGGCGACGTCGGCGCGCTCGAGCACGAGGTGTCCGCGCTGGCGATCGCGGGCGCCCGGCGCAACCTGGTCGCCGACCTGCCCGCGGAGGCCGAGTCGCTCCGCGACGACATCCGCGCCGTCGTCGCCGGCGTGGCCGCGACCGTCGACGGTGAGCAGCGGACCGCCATCGCCGAGGCCGGGCTGATCATGCCGCACTGGCCCGCGCCCGTGGGGCCGGGGTGCCTCGCCGCTCGAGCAGCTCGTCATCGACGAGGAGCTGGCGGCGGCAGGCGTGTCCCGGCCGCACCTCGCGGTGGGGGCGTGGGCACTGCCCACGATCATCGCCCACGGCACCGAGGAACAGCAGGAGCGCTGGGTCCGGCCGACCCTGCTCGGACGGCTCAGCTGGTGCCAGCTGTTCAGCGAGCCCGGCGCCGGCTCAGACCTGGCCGCGCTGAGCACGAGGGCGGCGCCGGTCGAGGGCGGCTACGTGCTCAACGGCCAGAAGGTGTGGACGTCGCTCGCCCAGACGGCCGACTTCGGCATCTGCTTGGCCCGCACCGACCCCGAGGCGCCCAAGCACGCCGGCATCACCTACTTCATCGTGGACATGCGCACCGAGGGGATCGACATCCGGCCGCTGCGCGAGCTCACTGGCGCCGCGATGTTCAACGAAGTGTTCTTCAACGACGTCTTCGTCCCCGACGACGCCGTGATCGGTGCCCCCGGCGACGGGTGGCGCATCGGTCGGACCACGCTGGCCAACGAGCGCGTGTCCATGTCGTCGGGTGCGTCATTCGGTAACGGCGTGGAGTCCCTCATCCGGACGATGGCCCGCCGCCGCGAGCGTCGGCGAGGCGGCACCGCCGAGCCTGGAAGGGCGGCTCGGCCATCTGATCGCCGAGGCGCAGTCGATCGCGCTGCTCGGCCACCGCGCCACGCTGCGCACGCTGTCGGGGGTGGACCCGGGCAGCGGCTCCAGCGTGCGCAAGCTGCTCGGGGTCGAGCACGAGCAGCGGGTCCAGGAGATGGGGATGGCGCTCTACGGTGCCGATGCGGCGGTGCTGGAGGGCAAGGCGCAGCGCTGGGAGGAAGGGTTCCTCTCGACGCGCTGCCTCACCATCGCCGGGGGCACCAGCGAGGTGCAGCGCAACGTGATCGCCGAGCGGATCCTCGGCCAGCCCCGCGACCCCGAGCCGGGCGCCTGAGCGCAGCGCACCGGTACGATGACGTGACGATGAGCCCGGGCCGCGACGCCGAAGACCCCGACCAGTCGCTCGACATCGACGTCGAGGAGGAGGTCTGGCCGTTCCCCTCGGAGAAATTCCTCAACGAGTGGGCGCCCGGAGTCCTGCAGGCGCAGAGCGCGTGGATGGCGTCCATCGACTCCCTGCGCGCCCCCGACCGCAAGACGCACGAGCTGATCCGCATGGTGTGCACCGTCATTGCGCGCCAACCCGGCGGCGTCCAGCGCCACGCCCGGCTGGCCGCCGAGGTCGGTGCCACCTGGGACGAGGTGGCCGGGTCGATCCTGCTGACCGAGCCGGCCTTCGGGATCGTGCTCGCCATCCAGGCCTTTCCCGCCGCCCGGCGCGGCTTCAAGCAGGGCCAGGCGGGCCTCACCGAGGACGACGACGGTGACTCGCCCGCCGAATGACGCCCGTGTCATAGTTGGCCATGCGGCTCGCCCCTGACGACGACACTGGTCGAGTTCCGCCGCGAGTTCGAGGCGTGGCTCGACGAGCACCTGCCATCGCTCGACGTCGTCACCGATGACAGTGCGGCGCTCGTCGGCCCACCTGCCCGACTGGGCCCGCGACCTTCCAGCGGGAGATGTTCGAGGCGGGCTACCTCGTCCCGGGGTGGCCGCCCGAGCTCGGCGGCCGCAACGCCACACCTCAGGAGCAGATGGTCTACTTCGAGGTCATCACCGAGCGGATGGCGCCCCGATCGCTCAACCCGCAGGGCCTCTCCATCTGCGCCGCCTCCATCGTCGAGTTCGGGACCGAGGAGCAGCGCGAGCGGTTCGTCATCCCCACCCTCAAGGGCGAGATCACGTGGTGCGTCGGCATGAGCGAGCCCAACGCGGGCAGCGACCTGGCCTCGCTCGCCACCAAGGCGGTGCGGCACGACGGGCCACTTCGTGGTGAACGGGCAGAAGGTGTGGACCTCGGGGGCGCACGAGGCCGACTACTGCATGTGTTACGTGCGCACCGACCCCGACGCGCCCAAGCACCGCGGCATCAGCGTGCTGATCATCGACATGCGGACGCCGGGCATCACCTGTCGCCCGTTGCCCGAGCTGACGGATCGTCACCACGTCGACTTCAACGAGGTCTTCTTCACCGACGTCGAGGTGCCGGAGGAGAACCTCCTCGGCGAGCTCAACAACGGCTGGGTCGTCAGCCAAGGTTCGCTGCGCCACGAACGCGGCATGCTCTGGATCATGAACGTCTCCAAGATGGAGCGCACGCTGAAGGCCCTCGTGCGCGTGGCCGCAGCGTCCCGGCGCACGTGGTGGCACGGTGGGCGACGACCCCCGCGTGGCGGAGGCGATCGGCCGTCTCGCCACCGACACGGCCGCCATGCGCTGCCTCGGCTACCGGGGCTTCGCCAAGGCCGCCCGGGGCGAGATGCCCCCCGAACACCTCGTCCTCAAGCTCTTCAGCAGCGAGGCGGAGCAGCGCGCCTGCCTGCTGGCCCAGGAGGCCCTCGGGACCGAGGGCCTGGACCTCGACGGCCCGGGCCCCAACCGCTTCACCGACTGGGACCTGGCCCGCTTCGAAGCCGATCCGCTCGAGTCGAGTGCGATGAGCTCGTTCTACGACGGCGCCTGGGCGGTGCAGTACCTGCGCTCCTTCGCCGGCACGATCGCCGGCGGCACGTCGGAGATCCAGCGCAACATCGTGGCCGAGCGCGTGCTCGGCCTGCCCCGGGCATGAGGCGGCGGCACGCGTGCTCGCAGAGACTGCGGCCGAGGCAGCCGAGCGCTTTGGTGCGGCCCCCGCGTTCGTCACCGACGACGGGCTGACACTCAGCTACGAGCAATTCGACACCCTGGCCGACGAGGCTGCGGTGGGGCTGGCCGAGCTCGGTGTGGGGGAGGGGGACGTCGTCGGGCTGCTCCTGCCGACGTTGCCCGAGCACTTCATCGCCTACGTCGCGGCGGCCAAGCTCGGCGCCGTCACCGCCGCGGTGAACCCGAAGCTCGTGCAGTCCGAACGCGTCGCCGTGCTGCGGGCGGCCAACCCACTCGTCGTGATCACCACGGGGGACCTGGCGCCACCCGAGCCCGACGCGCCGTTCACGACGCTCCGCATTGCGCCCGCCCGCGAGCCCGGTGCCGTGCTGGAGGGCCTGCGCCGACCGGGGGCCACGCCCGCGCCGCTCGCGTCCGACGACGACCGCCCGATCGCGATCGTCTTCACCTCGGGCACGACCGGGATCCCGAAAGGGGCCGTGTTCTGCGGGCGCCAGATCCGTTTCATCACCCAGTGCGACGTCGGCGAGGCCTGGGGCGGCGGGGGACATTCCATGGCGGGCTCCGCGCTCGCCCACCTGGGCCCGACCACGAAGCTGGCCGGGAACCTGAAGAAGGGCGGGACCCAGCACCTCTCACAGCAACCCTGGAGGGCGGCCGACGCGCTGCGCATGATCGCCGAGCTGAAGATCGCGACCCTCGGCGGGGTGCCGACGCAGGTCGCGTTGATGCTGCGTGACCCGACGTTCGCCACCACGGACCTCTCGTCGGTGCGCGCCGGTCGTCATGGGTGGAGGGCCCGCCACCCCGGCGCTCGTCCGCGAGGCACGGGCGCGCATCGGCGCACCGTTGGCCGTGCGCTACTCGTGCACGGAGGCCGGCATCGGGTGCGGCACCTCGTTCGACAGACCCCGACGAAGATGCCGAGGTGAGCGTCGGGCGTCCCCAGCCCGGAGTGCGGCTCTCCATCCTCGGCGAGGACGGTGCCCCGGTGGAACCCGGCGCGATCGGCGAGGTGTGCCTGGGGTCGCCGGCGGTGATGGAGGGCTACTGGCGCAACAGCGGGGCCAACGCCGGAGGTCTTCACCGAGGACGGCAGCGTGCGGACGGGCGACCTGGGTTGGGTGGACGAGCGGGGCCGGCTGCACCTCGCCGGGCGCAGCCGCGAACGCTACGTGCGCGGCGGCTACAACGTCTACCCGATGGAGGTCGAGGGCGTGCTGGCCGACCATCCCGACGTGGCCGCCGTCGCGGTGGTGAGCCGGAACGATCCGGTCATGGGCGAGGTCGGCGTGGCGGTCGTGGTGCCGCAGCCGGATGGGCCGACGCCCGACTTGGCGCAGCTGCGCGACTTCGCGGCCGAGCGTCTCGCGCGCTACAAGCTTCCCGAGGACATGGTGGTGCTCAGCACGTTGCCGCTCACCGCCGGTGAGAAGGTCGACCGGCGCGCGCTCGAGAGGCTCGTCGCCTCCAGCTGACACGAGCGATGCACCGGGCGTCACGGTCGCGTCCTGGCTTTGCGTGCATCGGCGCGGTGTAGTGCCGTCGACGTGGTCGGCCGCGAGGAGCAGATAGCGGCCTTGCGACGTGATCGCAACACGCGGCGACGCGATCGCAACAATGTGCGCACAAATTGCCTCGTCGCAGGGGTGGCACGGCTCACGGGCGGCATTTAGTCAAAAGGTCCCATTCAATTCGGATGCTTCCTTCCACATACTGAACCGCACAGAAGTACAGAACAGAAGTCCAGAGGGGGAATCACCGTGCTTCGCCGTGCCCGTTGCCGTATCGCGACACTGTTGCTGCCGATCGGACTCATGATGATCGGTTCCGTGGCGGCCGGGCTGACGAGTGCACCCGCGGGAGCGGCTGGGATCCTGCCGCCGAACAACCCGCCTGCGAACATCTCGCCGAGCAGTGGTGACTGGCTGAGCTCCATCGACAACGGCCGCGCCGCAGGAGGGCGTCGGCCCCATGAACATCTCCGAGGCGGCCTTGTCCGGGGAGTCCGTCTCCGAGCAGGTGTTCACGTTGGTGAACAACGAACGCATCGACCGTGGGCTGCCGCCGATCGACTACCTGACCTCACAGCTCAATGCCTACGCACAGGACGGAGCGAACGCGGGGACGGACCCGTCGTTCCCCACCACCGTGACCGGTGGCTCCCTCATCACGTACGGAGGCTCCATCTGGGCCGGCGGACTGGCCTCAGATGTCGAGGCCGACTACTTCTGGATGTACGACGACGGGTGGAGCGGCTCCTCGACGACCAACGGCGCCTGCAGCCTCGTCAGCCTGTGGGGCTGCTGGGGCCACCGTGACATCATCCTGCACCAGTTCAGCAACTGCCCGACCGGTCAGCCGGTCCTCTCCATGGGGGCGGGCTACTCGGCGAGCGGGTATGCCGGGGGCTCCTTCGCCGCCGTCCTCGTCAGCTCCTGCGCACCGCCGAGCGACGTCACCTTGACGTGGGGCCAGGTGCAGTCGGGGGTGGTCCAGTCCGGGGCGAGCACCATCGGCATCGCTCCACTGAGCAACGGGACCGGCTACTGGGAGGCGGAGGCGAACGGCACCGTGGCCAACTTCGGCACGGCAGCGAACTACGGCTCGCTCTCGGGTGCGCTCAACAATCCCATCGTCGGCATTGCGCCCACGCCCGACGGACGCGGCTACTGGCTGGTCGCGACCGACGGCGGCATCTTCAGCTTCGGTGACGCTGCGTTCTACGGCTCCACGGGCTCCCTGCACCTCAACAAGCCGATCGTCGGCATGACCTCGACGCCGGACGGCCACGGCTACTGGATGGTCGCCTCCGACGGTGGCATCTTCAGCTACGGGGACGCTCCCTTCTTCGGCTCCATGGGCGGCTCGCCGCTGAACTCGCCCATCGTCGGCATCGCCGACGACCCGGCGACCGGGGGCTACTGGGAGGTCGCCGCCGACGGCGGGATCTTCAGCTACAACGCCCCCTTCTTCGGGAGCACCGGCAGTATCCACCTGAACAAGCCGATCGTCGGCATGGAGGCGTCACCCAACGGGCAGGGCTATCGCTTCGTGGCCTCCGACGGCGGCATCTTCACCTACGGGCAGGCGCCCTTCATGGGCTCCACCGGCGGCATGCCCTTGGTGGCGCCGGTGGTCGGCATGGCGCCGGACAACGTGACCAACGGCTACTGGATGGCGGCCGCGGACGGTGGGATCTTCACCTTCGGCGGCGCCTCGTACTTCGGACGTCTCCTCAGCGCCGTCTAGGCAGACGGGTCAGAGCACGCCGCGTGCGGTGAGCTCTGCCAGCTCGGTCTCGCTCAGCCCGACGATCCCGCACCACACGTCGCGGTTGTGCTCGCCGAGCCGGGGCGCACCCGTGGGCACGGGCGCCGGGTTCTTGGTCAGCCTCGGAAACGGTGCCTGCTGGCGCACGGGCCCGATGACCGGGTCCTCGACCGAGACCAGGTCGCCCCGGGCGGCCATGTGGGGGTCGGCGAAGATGTCGGCGGCGCTGTAGGCGGTCCCGACGGGCACGTCGTGCTCCACGCAGCGCGCCGTGATCTCCTCCACCGTCAGCTCCGAGGTCCACGACGCCACGATCCCGTTGATCTCGTCCCCACGCGGCGGCCGCTCGGCCAGCGTCGCGAATCTCGGGTCGCGGGCCAGGTCGGGTCGGGCCATGGCGGCGCACAGCCGCCCGAAGTTGGCGTCCGAGCCGGCGACGATGCAGACGAAGAACCCGTCGGCCGTCGGGTAGTTGTCGAGGGGCGCCGAGTGCGAGAGCCGGTTGCCCTCGCGCTCGCGGACGATCCCGAGCCGGTCGTAGCCGGCGAGCGTCCACTCCAAGATGCGCAGGATCGATCCGTACAAGGGCGCGTCGATGACCTCGCCACCCGCCCCGTCGCCAGCGCCGTCCCGGCTCGCCGTGTCGCGCCCGTAGAGCGAGGCGACGGCGGCGAAGGCGGCGAACACACCGGTCAGATAGTCCGAGACGGTCACCCCGGGCCGCACCGGGGGCCGGTCGGGGTCGCCGGTGAGGTAGAGGAGACCGCCGAAGGCGATGCCGAGCCGGTCGAGGCCGGGGCGGGGCGCGTACGGACCGGTCTGCCCGAACACGCTGATCCGCACGTAGACGAGGTCGTCGGGCAGGTCGTCGGGGCCGAGGCCCCAGCGCTCCATGGTGCCCGGCCGGAAGTTCTCGCACAGGACGTCCGCCGTTCGCCACGAGCCGCTTGAAGAGGTCCTTGCCCTCCGGCTGCCGCAGGTCGCAGGTGACCCCGCGCCGGCCCCGGCCCTCGACGGCCCACGACAGCGAGTAGTCGGGGCCGTCCTCGACGGGCACGAACGGCCCCATGGTGCGCATGAAGTCGCCCTGGCCGGGAAGCTCCACCTTGATCACGTCTGCCCCGAGCTCGCCGAGCAGCCCGGCGCAGAACGGGGCGGAGATCCGCGTGCCGACGTCGACCACGCGGATACCCGAGAGGGGTCCTGGGACCGGACCGCTCATCCGGCGGGCTGGCCCTTGTCGCGCTCGGCCATGACCTCCTTCATGGAGCCCTTCGCCTTGCGCGCCGCCAGCGCGTCGAGCGCGGTGGCCGAATTGTGGACCCAGTGATGCGCCATGAAGTGGTACTTGAGCGCATCGCGCTTGCCCATCAGGGTCGCGGTGTGGTTGAGCGTGTCCTTGACCGTCTGGGCCGTGACCGGCGGGACGAGGGCGATCCGGTCGGCCAGCTCGTCGGCGGCCGCCGCCAGGTCCGCCCGGGGGACGACGCGGTTGACCAGGCCGAGGCGCCACGCCTCCTGGGCGTCGATGGTGTCACCGGTGAGCAAGAACTCCTTGGCCTTGCGGATCCCGAGCTCCCACGGCTCCACCAGCAGTTCGACGCCGGCCCCGGTGAGGCGGAGCACCGGATTGGAGAAGACGGCGTCGTCGGCCGCGACGATGAGGTCGCACATGGCGGCGAGCATGAGCCCCGCCGCGACGCAGCTGCCCTGGACGGCGGCGATGGTCGGCTTACGGAAGTCGTGGATGCGCAGGCAGCGGTCGAAGTACATCGTCTTCTCGTGCTGGAACTTGCCCTCGGGCGTGTCGCGCATGCGCCACCCGCGGATCGGCATCCTCGCCTCCGACCAGGGCTTTGAGGTCGTGGCCGGAGGAGAAGTGCTTGCCCGCGCCGGCGAGGATCACCACGCGTACGGCGTCGTCGGCGTCGGCGAGATCGAAGGCGGCGTCGATCTCGTCGATGAGCCTGGAGTCCTGCGCGTTGGCCACCTCCGGCCGGTTCATGGTGACGGTGGCCACGGCACCGTCGGTCTCGTAGCGGATCGTCTCGAAGCGCTCTGCCATCTCACTCTTCCTCCCTGTGTCGGCCATCCTGCCGCGGCGTTCCGTCGGGCCCCGGGACGCTCAGCCCCGGGGCAGCCCGAGGACGCGCTCGCCCACGAGTGTCCGTTGGATCTCGTTGGTGCCGGCGAAGATGGACGACGCCTGGTAATACAGCCACGATCGCTGCCACGCCCCGTTGTCGGGGTTCCCGGGCGCACCCTCCCACAGGGGTGAGGCCGGGCCCAGCACGTCCAACGCAGTCTGATGGAGCCGCTTGGACATTTCGCTCCAGTACAGCTTGAGGGCGCTGCCCTCCGGTCCGGGCGGTTCCCCCTTGGACAGGCGGGTGAGCGAACGCCAGTTGTGCAGTTGGAAGAGGCGCACCTCGGTGGCCGCCTGGGCCAGCTGCTGGCGCAGGCGCCAATCCTCGAAGCTCCCGTTGGAGTGGGCCAGGCGGAGCAGCTCTTCGATCAGCTGGGAGTGGATCACCAGCTGCCGGGGGTTGATGCCCCGCTCATGCGCCAGCGTCGAACCGGCGACGGTCCATCCCTCTCCTTCGAGCCCGACGCGGCGCTCGAAGGGCACGAAGACGTCGTCCAGCTCCACCTCGTTGAACTCGGCCTCACCGGTCGACTGGACCAGCGGATGGACCCCCACGCCGTCGGCGTGCATGTCCACGATGAGCGCCGTGATGCCCTGCTGGCGTTTGGGCGCATCGGGGTCGCTGCGGGTGAGGCAGAGCCCCCAATCGGCGAACTGGGCGTAGGAGGTCCAGACCTTCCGCCCCGTGACGCGGTACCCGCCCTCGACCGGAGTGGCCCGGGTGGTCAGCGACGCCAGGTCGCTGCCCGCGTCGGGCTCGCTGAAGAGCTGGCACCACAGCTCGGCTGCCGAGAGGATCCGCGGGAGGAACCGCGTCCGCTGCTCCGCCGTCCCGTGCGCCAGCAGGGTGGGGCCCACCAGGTTGATGCCGATGCGGCCGACCAGCTCGGGTGCCCGGGCCCGCGCCAGCTCTTCGATCACGACGTAGTTCTCCACCGCGCCCAGGCCGCGGCCGCCGTACTCCTCGGGCCACGTGATGCCCACCCAGCCGTCGGCGGCCAGGTCCGCCTGCCACTTCCGCCCGAACGCGACGGTGTCCGCGAGGTCGTCGAAGCGCGGCGGGAGCCCGACGCCGTAGGGCCAGGGGAGGTGCTCGACCAACCACGCCCGGAACGCCTCCCGCAGCGCCTCCTGCTCGGCGGTCGTGCGCAGATCCATCCGCCGCAGCATGGCACAGGCGTCACCGGGGGTGACACCGGCGTCAGGGATGACCGTAGACTGCGCCGCCGTGGACTTCGACCTCTCAGGCGATCAGCAGGCGCTGCGCGACGCGGCGGCCACGCTGCTGAACCGGATGGCCGGCCACGACGCGCTCCGGGCCCGGGTGGGGACCGGAGCGATCGTGGGCACGCTCCCCGGGGCGGGCGAGAGCCTGCGCCCCGACGGCACCGGCGCCGCAGCGACGGACGCACCACACGGCTTCGACGCCGCGGCGTGGTCGGCCATGGCGGAGCAAGGATGGCTCGCTCTCGAGGTGCCCGAGGACGAGGGGGGCCTCGGTCTCGGGATGGTGGAGGTGGCCGTGCTCTGCGAGGAGATCGGCCGGCGCCTCGTGGCCGCGCCGTTCCTGCCCTCCGTCGTCGCCCTGGGCGCCCTGCGCGGGGTCGCCGGGACCGAGGAGTGGCGCGAGGCGCTGAGCCAGGGCACGCTCGTCGGCTGTGTGGCGTTCGCGCCCGCTCCGGACGGGATCTCGGTGGACGGGTCGGGCCCGGGCGCCGCCGTCCGGCTCAGCGGGCAGTCGGCGCCGACGGCCTACGCGCCATCGGCGGACCTGGCCATCGTCGTGGCGGCTGGGGGCGTCTATGCAGTCGATCAACGGGTGGAGGGTCGCCCCGACCCGGTGTCCGCGATGGACCGCACGAGGGAACTGGGTGTCCTTTCGCTCGACGGGACCCCCGCCCGATGGCTCGGGGGCGCGGACGCGGTGGAGCTGCTGCTGGACCGTGCGGCGACTCTCGCCAGCGCCGAGATGCTCGGCGCGGCCGATCGCGTCCTGGCCATGAGCGTGGCCTACGCCAAGGACAGGGTGCAGTTCGGCAAGCCCATCGGTTCGTTCCAAGCCGTCAAGCACATGCTCGCCGACGCACTGGTCGATGTCGAGGGGATGCGCTCGACGGCGTACTACGCCGCGTGGTGTGCCGCGGCCGGCGACGACGATCGATCGCTGGCGGCCAGCATGGCCAAGGCGTGGTGCTCGGACGCCTCGCGTCGTGTGATGGCCGCGGGGCTGCAGGTCCACGGCGGCATCGGGTTCACCTGGGAGCACGACATGCACCTCTTCGTGAAGCGGGCCCAGCTGGACCAGGTCAGCTTCGGCGATGCCTCCTTCCACCGCGACCGCATCGCGGCGATGCTACGGGAGCGCCTTGATTCGGGTGCGGCCCTCGCCTGAGCGCGCTCGCACCGAGACCCCTTAGGAGCCGAGGCTCCGGGTGGGGGTGCCCTTGATGCGGAGCAGCACCAGCGCCTCGCTCTCGTCCCCGTGCACGGCCTGCCGTCCGTTGCTGAGCTTCTGCGCCGGCACGTCCACCGTCAAGCGGACGCCGACGAGGTAGCCCGACCGGACGGCCGCCCGCTCGTGCACCTGGCCCTGCACGCTCGAGGGCTTCGGCTCGCAAGTGGAGCCCGACGTGCGCGGCACCCGTGACGAGTACGAATCGAGGCTCTCGGTCCGGGTGTACGCGCTCCCGCTCAGGGTCCACGGCGTGCTGCCGGTCACGACGGAGGTGTACGCGCTGAGCGCGCAGTCGATGGCCGTCGGGTCGAGGACCCCGATGAGCTCGCGTCCGGGATCCGACGACCTGGTAGACGGCCATGCGGTCCGGCGGGACGTACCCGACCAGGCGCACCTGGGTGATGGCCCCCGTCCCCGTCCCGGCCGAGACCGAGTTGACGACATCCATGGCGAACGAGTTCGACCCGGTGGGCGAGCCGAACGTCTCGACCGACGCGTTCTGCACGGCCAGGGTCGCGCCGCTCGGCGCCGACGAGGCGCCGAGGATGGCGAAGAGCAGGGTCAGCACGCCCAGGACGGCGAGGATCGCGACGGGAACGAGATTGCGGCGGGGCACGCGTCTGACGTTAGTTCGGCGCCACTCGGTGCCCCGGCACCGTCGTCGCACCGCAACGGTCAGGTCGCGGCAGCACGGCGGCGCAATTCGGCCCGGTCCGCCTTGCCCGAGCCCAGGAGGGGGAGGCGTTCGAGTCGCTCGACCTTCTCGGGCGTCTTGAAGGTCGCCATCCCGCGGCCCGCGAACCAGCGCCGGCACTCCTCGAGGTCGAACGGCGCCGCCGACTCGACGAACGCGGCGACTCGCTCGCCCATCAGGGGATCGGGATACCCCACGGCCACCGCATGGTGGACATCGGGGTGTGCCTCGAGCGCCGCCTCGACCTCGGAGGCGGAGATGTTCTCCCCGCCGCGGATGATCACGTCCTTGAGCCGGCCGACGATGCGCACCCACCCGTCAGTATCGACGGTCGCCAGGTCCCCGGTGCGGAACCAGCCGCCGGGCGCGATGACCGTCGCCGTCTGGACGGCATCGGCGTAGCCGGCGAACATCTCGGGCCCCCGCACCCAGAGCTCGCCGGCCGTGCCACTGGGCAGCCGGGCACCGGTCTCGGGGTCCGACACCCGCAGCTCCGCGTGCCCCGACCGCGCGCCCGTCGGTGTCGCGGGCCTTCTCGAAGGGATCGTCGTCGGTGCTGGTCGTCACCGTGGGCGCCTCGGTGGAGCCGTACGTCCGTTTCACCCGGCAGTCGAAGGTGCGGGCGGTGTCCTCGACGAACGCCGGCGTGACCGACGCGCCGCCGCTCGAGACCAGCCGCACCGACGACACATCCACCGCGGGCCCGTCGGCCATGGCCCGCGCCATGGCGATGAAGAAGGTCGGGGGGCCGGCGAGGAACGAGATCCGCTCACGGGCGACCAGCGCGAGCGCCTGTTCGGGATCGAAGCGCCGCACGAGCACCGAGCGCAGCCCGGCGGCGCCGGGGACGAGGACCCCGTTGAGCAGCCCCGAGATGTGGGCCATGGGGGCGGGCATGAGCACGGCATCGGAGGGCCCGAGCCCGTGGACGCGGGCCATGAGCGATGCCTTCCAGCTCAGCCCGCGCTGGGTGTGCAGGACCGCCTTGGGCACCCCCGTCGAGCCGGAGGTGAACAGGACCAGCGCGACGTCGGAGGGCCGGCTCGGACAGGCGCCCGAAGCGACGGGCGCACCCCCGAGCGCCTCGGCGAGCGCCACCGGGTCGGAGAGGGCATCCGTCGAGAGCTCGACGACGAGTGCGGGGTCGATCTGGGCCAGCGCCGCCCCCACGTCGGCGGGCCCGAAGGAGTGGAGCACCGGCGCCGCCACCGCGCCGAGGCGCCAGCAGGCCCGAGTGAGCACCGCTGCGGCCACGCTGTTGGGCACCTGCCACGCCACCGCGTCGCCCCTCCTCACCCCGCGCTCGCGCAGCCCGCCCGCGACGGTGGCCACGAGGGCGTCCGCCTGGTCGGCCGAGAGACGGGTGACGCCGTCGACGACCTCGCCACCGCGGGCCGAGATCAGCGCATTCAGGGTCGGCACGTCCCACGGGCCGCCGGCCTTCCGGTAGACGCGGGCGAGGCTCGGCACCCAGGTCGGCCGGAGGTGGGCGCTCACGGCAGGGCACCATACCTGGGTCCCAGTAGCGTGACGCCGATGTCAGTGTCGATGAAGGGGAGCGGCGTGGATCTCTCGTTGAAAGGGGAGGACGAGGAGTTCGCTGCCTCGTTCCGGTCGTGGCTGGCCGACCACGGGCACCGCCCGCCTGCGTTCGTCGACCTGGCCGAGGAGGTGGCCTGGGGGCGGGAGTGGCAGTCCACCCTGGCGGCCGACCGCTGGGTGGGCGTCCACTGGCCGTACGAGTACGGCGGGCGGAGCGCGACACCGGTGCAGGTCGCGCTGTACCAGAGCGAGTACGCCCGCTCGCAGGCCCCCCAACCCGTGAACCGCGTCGGCATCAACCTGGTCGGGCCGACGCTGCTGGCGCACGGCACGGAGGATCAGCGCCTGCGCTACCTGCCGCCCATCCTCTCGGCGGACGAGATCTGGTGCCAGCTCTTCAGCGAGCCCGACGCCGGGAGCGATCTGGCCTCCCTCTCCACGCGGGCCACTCCGGTCGAGGGTGGCTACCTCGTGACCGGGCGCAAGGTCTGGACGTCGTACGCCCAGTTCGCCTCGTGGGGCCTGTGCCTGGCCCGCACCGAGCCCGACGCGCCGCGCCCGCAACAGGGCATCAGCGCGCTGATCGTCGACATGGCCGACCCGGGCGTCGACGTGCGGCCACTGGTGCAGATGACCGGCGACGCCGAGTTCAACGAGGTGTTCCTGACCGATGTCTTCGTGCCGGGCGAGCAGCTGGTCGGGACCGAGGGTCAGGGGTGGACCGTCGCCGGCTCCACACTGGCGCACGAGCGTGGGACGAACTTCCCCTTCAAGGAGCAGGTCGTCCACGAGACGTACCTGGCCCGGCTGTACGAGGAGGCCCGCGGCCAACGGTGCGCTGGACGACCCGCTCGTCGCCGACGCGCTGGCGCGCGCCTACATCGACCTCGGGGTGTTGCGCCTCCACAACCTGCGCACGCTCACGCGCCTCGGCCGTGGCGAGGAGCCCGGGCCCGAGTCGAGCTGGATCAAGCTGACGTGGACGGCCATGACGCAGGGGCTCTCCGAGGCCGCGCTGCTCGTCGCGGGTCGTGACCCGTCGTCCGCCGAGTCCGGACCGTGGGCCCGGCAGTGGCTCTGGAGCAAGGCGGCCGGCATCGCGGGCGGCACGTCGCAGGTGCAGCGCGACATCATCGCCGGAAGGATCCTGGGCCTACCCCGCTGACGGCTGTGCACTGCCGGCCGGGCGGTGCCGGTGGCGGACGAACAGCACCATCACCAAGACGCCGACGGCGAGCCCGACGAGAAGCGTGAGCGAAGTCGTGGAGCGAGGTGTTGCCCGTGAGGACCCTGCCCAGCCCGTAGGCGCTGGCGGCCACCGACACGGAGAACCCCAGTGACGCCAGCAGGTTCCAGAGCACGAACTGCCCGTAGCGCATCTTGGCGGTGCCCGACACGATGGCGGGAGTGAAGAACACCGCCAGGCGTCCCCACCTCGCGTACGCCTGCTCGCCGCGCTCGACCATGCGCTGGCGTCCCGCTTGATGCCGGCCGGGCCGCTCCAGCAGCACGCGGCCCCAGCGGTTCCCGACCGCGTACCCGATGAGCCCGCCCACCTCTCCCGCGACGGTCGAGACGCCCACGACGAGCGCCAGGTTCAGGTCCCCCTGGCTGGCGGCCGCGCCGGCCGCCCCGAGCGCCGTGGCGCCGACGAAGGGCACTCCCGCCCACGAGGCGGCGACGGCGAGGAACAGCACCACGTACTGCCACCAGGTCCCCGCGCTGTCCACCTCGGCTATGAGGTGCATGGTCAGCCGACCGTCGCGGGGCGCGTCTCGGCTCCGGGCGGACCGGCTCTCACAGGGCCGGGGACGGGTCTGTGGCCGGCGGGGCCGACCCCTGCGGGGCTTCCGAGCCGGCCAGGAGCGCGATGCCGAAGAGCGCGATGATCAGCCCCACCACCGCCGGGCCCACGTGGGAGGACCCACCCTTGGACAACGCCTCCCCGTACACCGTGATGCCGAGGATCACGCTCGAGAACAGGGTGACCGAGTTGCTCGAGGCCATGGCGGGCGCGAGCACGCCGGTCTTGAGCGCCGACTGCTGCAGGGCGAAGCCGCTCACGGCGCTGATGATCAGCACGTAGACGGACCAGGTCGTGAGCAGGGCGATGACCCCGCTCCCGATCTCGGTGACGAACGTCTTGGTCACGGCAGCCTGCAGGCCATAGCCGAGCCCGGCTGCGGCGCCGAAAGTCAACGCCTTGGCGGCACCGGTGAAGCGCCGGCCCACCAAGTACAAGATCGCCACGAGCACCCCGGTGACGAGGCAGGCGGTCCACCAGGTCGAGGCGGCGGGGTGCGACGTGCCGCCCTGCGGCTGGCCGGCCGAGATGAAGACGACGATCCCGACCAACGTCAGGGTCGCGCCGGAGAGCTCGCGCCGCCCGATGTGCTGATCGGTCAGGACGGCGCCGAGCGGCAGGGCGAGGACGAGGCTCAGCGCGGTGAGGGACTGCACCGCCACCAGCGAGGCACGGTCGAGGGCCATGGCCTGCACGACCCATCCGGTGGACTGCAGGACGGCTCCGGCCAACCAGACCGGACGATGCAGAATCTGCAGCAGGAAGCGCGGATCGTCCTCCCCGGCCTCGGTGCTCAGCGTGCCCTTCTGCTGCAGAACGGTGCCCGCGGCGAACAGGACGGCAGCCAGGATGGCGAGCGCCTCACCCATGCAACACCAGGTTAGGCAGCATGGGCACCCTGCGCGGGGACGTAACCTGGCGCATGCCCGCAACGGATCGGCTGCGTCGCCGGGCCGCCAGCAATGCCGTCGCGGTGCAGAGGGATTTGGCCCGCGCCGAGGCCGAGGGCGCTGCGGACCGCATCCGCCTTCTCCAGACCCTCCTCTCCTGCGGAGGGGACATCCTGCTCTACCGCCCGCAACTGCAGCACTACGCCATCCGCTTCGGCGACATGGACAGCGCGCGCCACGTGGCGGTGTTCGTGCCGGGAGTCGGGGACAGCGCCAACCTGTGCGACGACTGGATCCCGGAGGCGAAGACGATCTTCGAGGCAGCCGAGTCCACCGCGGTCGTGCTGTGGAAGGGCTATGACAATCCCGTCGACGTGGCCGCCGCGGCCGCCGGCGCCATTGAGTGCAGCCAGGACCTGGTGGCCGCCGCCCGAGACCTGACGGCGTTCGTCGCGTCGCTGTCCCTGCGGCCCGAGCAGTCGATGACCGTGATCGCCCACAGCTTCGGGTCGATCGTGCTGGGGGCGGCGCTGGCCGACTGCGGCCTGCAGTGCACCGACGTCGTCGTGGCCGGCAGCCCCGGCATGACGGTCGACGATCTCCGCGATCTGCACCTCACCCGGTCCCACTTCTTCTCGGAGCAGGCACCGGGTGACGTCATCGCCGAGCTCGGGATCTTCGGGGCGGCCCCGGCGTCCCCGACCTTCGGCGGCACGCGGATGCGCACGAACGCGCCCGGACACCCCGATGTCGAGGCACACTCGGGCTACTTCGAGGCGGGATCCGAGGCACTCGAGAACATCGTCGACGTGGTCACCGGCAACTACGACGGGGTGGAGCGCCACCGGGCTGCCTTCCCCGAGATCGCCGGCGGCCTCGTGGCCTGGGTGCTGCGCATGCCCGCCGTGCCCGTCCGGAGGGCGGGGCGGCACTACCGGGGCCCGGGCTACCGCCTGCTCACGGACTGGTGCCGCCTGGTGGACCTCGGTGCGAGCCAGACGGGCAATCTGGTCACCGGGGCCCTGGACGAGAGCGAGCGGGCCCTGCTGTGGCTCGCCCACCGCGTCGGCGCCCTGGTAGACGAGGATCCTGTCGCCCCGGACCCGGGCGAAGCCGCGTCCGCGCCCTGACGCAGGGGGCCACCAGCCGGCCACCGTAACCTGACAGCGACGTCAGCAATTGGAGGTGTCGGCACGCTACGTTTGCCCGATGCCCGTCTGGCTGAGCGAACAGCAGTACGCCACGCTCCGGGCCGCCTGTGCGCAGATGATGCCCTCCGACCAGGGGGCACCCGGGGCCGACGAGGCGGGCGTCGCCGACTACATCGACGGCTACCTCGGTGCCTTCACCTTCGACCCACCCCGGATCTGGGCCGGCGGCCCGACATCGGGGCGCAAGGGCGGGGTGGCCGGGTTCGCCCGCTTCCACCGGCTGGCGCCGCTCGACGAGTTGGCCTGGCGCATGCGGCTGGAGGGGTCGTCGGGGCTGCCCGAGCGGGAATTCAACGGGCCGGTCGTCGGGCTCCAGCAACGCTACCGAGAGGGGCTCGCCGCGCTGGGCGACGACTTCACCGCCGTGGACGGGTCGGAGCAACGGCGCCGGCTCCGGGCCGACGAGGCCTTCTGCGAGCTGCTGTGGGAGCACTGCTGCGAGGGCATGTACGGGCCGCCGGAGTACGGGGGCAACCGTGACACGGTCGGGTGGGCCTACATCGGCTACGAGGGCGACGTGCAGCCTCGGGGCTACAGCGACGCCGAGGTCTCGGGCCCGTGACGGCCGACGCCGATCATCATCGGCTCGGGTCCCGGAGGGGCCACGGCGGCCGAGGTGCTCACGCGGGCCGGATGGTCGGTGGTCATCATGGAGAAGGGGCGCAACCACCTGCTCGACCCCGACGACCCGACCAGGCCGGCGAGCGACTACTCCAACGACGAGATCAAGTTCGTCTCGCGCTACTTCCTCGGGCCCGACCCCTTGGTCGAGCCGCGTGCCTTCCGGCGTTCCGCGGAAGAAGGCGAGCACACGCACGTGGGCGAGGTGAACTCCATCCCGACGACCGTCGGGGGTGGCGGGACGCACGCCGACGGGAAGGTGCCGCGCTTCCGCGAGGAGGACTTCAAGCTGTTCTCCACCTACGGCCCGCAGGAGGGAGCGGCCGTCGACGACTGGCCGATCGACTACGAGGAGCTCGAACCCTTCTACGCCGAGGTGGAGCGAGCCATCGGCGTGGCGGGCCGCGAAGGTGCCAACCCGTTCGCCGCCTGGCGGTCGGGGCCCTACCCCATGCCCCCGGGGGCGCCCATGTACGGCGCCGTCCTGTCGTCGGCCGCCGCCGAGAGAGTGGGACTCCATCCCTACGAGGCGCCCACGGCGGCGAACAGCATCGCCTACGACGGGAGGCCGGCCTGCAACAACTGCGGGTACTGCGCCTTCTTCGGCTGTCCCGATCCACGCCAAGGGCGACCCGGTCGCGCTGTTGACCAGGGCCATGGCGACCGGCCGGGCCGAGCTCATGGCCGAGACCTACGTGAGCCGCATCGTCACCGAGGGCCGGCGGGCGACGGGCGTCGAGTACATCGACCTCCGACGGGGTCACCCACACCATGGACGCCAAGCTCGTCATCGTCGCCGGCGGCGCCATCGAGACGCCGCGCATCCTCATGCTCTCCGGCCTGGAGCACCCGGCCCTGGGGCGCCACCTCATGGTGCACTTCCAGACCATCGTCGTCGGGCACTTCCCGAACCTGAACCTCCACCCCCACAAGGGTCGCTCGGTCACCCACGTGCACGACGACGCCATGGTGCAGGACGAGCGCTCGCGGGCGGCTGCGCTCGGCGCAGGGCTGCCGTGGTTCCGCGGCGGGCTGGTCGAGCACAGCGGCGGCGGGCTGCCCATCATGGCGGCACGGCACACGCCGTGGGGCCGCGGCCACGCCCAGGCCATGCGCGACTCGGACCTGCGCGAGCACATGTGGGCCTTCATCATGCAGGGGGAGGACCTGCCCTACGCCACCAACACGGTCGACCTGAGCCCGTCCATACGCGACGCCCGTCGCTACCCGGTGGCCCGCGTCACCTACGCGCCGGGCTACCACGAGCTGGCGGCGTCCAAGTACCACGGGAAGATCCTCCAGTCGGTCCTGGAGGAGATGGGGGCGGAGTGGGTCATCCACACCAGTTCGCCCGGGGTCTCGTACCACGGCGTCGGCGCCACGCCGGTCCCCGAGAGCCGCCACGTCATCGGCACGGCGCGGATGGGCGACAACCCCGACACATCGGTGGTCGACCGCTGGGGCCGGGTGCATTCCCTCGACAACGTCGTGATCGCGGACTCGTCGGTCTTCGTGACATCGAGCGGCTACGGCCCGACCCTCACGCTGGTCGCCCTGGCCGCGCGCGCTGCGCACCACCTGGCGGGGACGAAACCGGGCTGAGCGGCTCGTTCCGCGGAGGGATCGTCCTCCCCGTCGTCGGCGGCGCAATGGAGCGTGTCAAGCTTTGACCCGTGCTGAACGGTGCGCGTGCCATCGTCCTCGCGCTCCTCGGCGGCGTGTGTGCGATCGTTCCGACGTCGGTGGCCGGAGCCGCGAACCTGGATCACACGACGTTGGCGAGGACCGCCGTCGGCCAACGCCTCAATGCGCCCGTGGTGGGCCTGGCGGCCACCCCTGACGGCAAGGGGTACTGGGAGGTGGCCTCCGACGGCGGAATCTTCAGTTTCGGCGACGCCACTTTCTTCGGTTCGGTGGGCGGCCAGCCGCTCAACCAGCCGGTGGTCGGCCTGGCATCGACCCCTGACGGCCAGGGGTACTGGGAGGTGGCCTCCGACGGCGGAATCTTCAGTTTCGGCGACGCCGCGTTCGCCGGCTCGGTGGGGGGCCAGCACCTCAACCAGCCGGTGGTCGGCCTGGCGGCCACCCCTGACGGCCAGGGGTACTGGGAGGTGGCCTCCGACGGCGGCATCTTCAGCTTCGGCGACGCCGCGTTCTTCGGCTCGGTGGGCGGCCAGCACCTCAACGCGCCGGTGGTGGGCCTGGCCGCCACCCCTGACGACCAGGGGTACTGGGAGGTGGCCTCCGACGGCGGCATCTTCAGCTTCGGTGACGCCACCTTCGTCGGAGCCATGGGCGGCCAGCTGCTCGACCAGCCGGTGGTCGGCATCGCATCGACCCCTGACGGCCAGGGGTATTGGGAGGTGGCCTCCGACGGCGGCATCTTCAGCTTCGGCGACGCGGGCTTCTACGGCTCAATAGGAGGCGCGCACCTCAACAGCCCCATCGTCGGCATCGCATCGACGCCTGACGGCAAGGGCTACTGGGAAGTGGCCTCCGACGGCGGCATCTTCAGCTTCGGCGACGCTGCGTTCTTCGGGTCCGCCGCCGGTCTGCCGGCGCAAGGGCCGCGCCGGATCGCCCTCTACGGCGACTCTCTGGGCATGGAGGCCGGCATGGACTTCACCTACCTCGCGGTGCGGCAGGCGCCTCGACGCTCGTGCGGACGTATGGCGGGCTCGCCGTCTGCGACCTCCTGGCGAGCATGGCATCGGACGCGGCCTCCTCGCCGCCTACCGACGTCGTCCTCGAGTTCAGCGGTGACAACTTCACGCCATGCATGGCGGGTGACCCGATCGGTTCGCCGCAGTACTACGCCAAGTATCGAGCCGACATCCAGCAGGCCATCGACATCTTCCGCCCGAACGGCACGCGGGTGTTCCTCAGCGGGCTCCCCTACAACGTGTCGGTGGGTGCCAACCCCAACATCGCGGCGCTGAACCAGCTCTACGCCTCGGCGGCGGCGGCGAACAGCGGCGTCACCTACGTCGACGCCGGCCAGGCCGTCATGGCCAACGGGGCCTACACGCAGACGCTGCCCTGTCTCCCGGCCGAACCGTGCACCGGGCCCTCGGGGACGAACGTGGTGCGGGACCCCGCCGGCGTGCACTTCTGTCCCACCGGGAACACGACTGCTGAGGGCTATTTCGAGGTGTGCGACGTGTACTCGTCGGGTGCCTTCCGCTACGCGGTGGCGATGCTGGGGCCTGCCCTCAACTGGTGACTCCGCCGGCACCGACCAGGCCCTCGAGGCCGCCCCGAAGAGGTCCTAGCGGACGCCGCGGGTGAGCAGCATGGTGCCGGCGATCGGCCCGCCGCCGTTCGCCACCGCCGCCACCTCGGGCGCCCGGCCACCAGGACGGACCACCTGGCGCTCGCCGCCCTCGCCGCGCAGCTGGACGCAGGCCTCGTGGATGAGGCTGAACCCGTGCAGGCGGCCGCCCGAGAGCTGGCCCCCGGCCGTGTTGAGCGGCAGGATGCCGTCGCGCGCGATGGCGGCGCCGCCCTCGACGAACGGCCCGCTCTCGCCCCGGCCGCAGAACCCCAGGGCCTCGAGCCACACCATGGTCAGCACCGAGAAGCCGTCGTAGAGCTGTGCGGTGTCGACGTCGGCCGGCGTCAGCTCGGTCCGCTCCCACATGGAGGCGGCGGCGTCACGGGCCGCCATGGTCGTGATGTCGTCGAACTGGTCCCAGCTCGGGCGCCCGCGCAGCGCCGTGCCGAGCGCGTTGATGTGCACGGCCGGGTGGTCCAGGTCGCCGGCGACGTCGCGGTGCGAGACGATGACGACCGTCGATCCGTCGCAGGGGGCGTCGCAGTCGAAGAGGCACAGCGGCGTGGTGATCATGCGCGCCGCGAGGTAGTCGTCCATCGACATGGGCTCGGTGTACACGGCCCTCGGGTTCAGGGCGGCGTTGCGGCGCCCGTTGATGGCGATCTGGCCGAGTTGCTCGCGGGTCAGCCCGAACTCGTGCACGCGGCGCTGCCCGACCATGGCGATCCAATTGGCGGCCGACGCCGCCCCGAAGGGGAGCGACCACTGCATGAAACTGCCGAACCGGGGCATGCCGCCGCCGCCGGAGGGCACCCCGATGCCCTGCCGCCCCCCGGTGCCCTGGGCCGTGCCCTCGGTGACGGTCCGGTAGACGAGGACGTGGCGGGCCAGGCCGGCCGCCACGGCGAGGGCGGCGGACATCACCGCCCGCATCTGGGCGGGGCCCTCCCCTCCGCCGTCGTGCCAGTTGAGGGAGAGCCCCAGGGCGTCCTGCACCTCCGGCGAGGGTGGACCGGCGAAGCCGGCCGTGCCGGTCCCCATTCCGGGGTAGGTGGCGAGGCCGTCGATGTCGTCGCGGCTGAGCCCGGCGTCGTCGATGGCGGCCATGGCGGCCTCGACGGTGAGGTCGAGGTCGGAGCGCCCAAGCCGGCGCCCGACGTCGGACATCCCGATGCCCGAGATGACGGCTCGGCGCACCATTGGTTCCTCGACCGGACCGGGGCTCACGATGCGCCCTCGGGTGTGAAGAGCGGGAGCCATACGTCGTCGACGTGTTCGAAGACCACGCGCACCGGCATGCCGACGTGCACGTCGCCGGGCTCGACGTCCACCAGGTTGGTCGTGAGCCGCACGTCGGGCTGCTCGTCGATCGACACCCAGGCGATGATGTAGGTGTCACTCCCCGGGATCCATTGCTGGTAGTTGACGGTGAAGGTCTCCACGCGGCCGTGGCCGCTGACCGCCTGCGGTGCCAGGTCACGCGACAGGCACCGCCGGCACACGGGGCCCGGCGGGTGGTTGAAGAACCCGCACGCGTTGCAGCGCAACAGGCGCAGGACGCCGTCGGCGCCCGAGGTCCAGAAGAAGGCGACGTCGTCGCTCAGGCGCGGCAGGAGGCGGAGGGCGGGGCCGTTGGCAACCATGGGGGGGCATGTTGGCACACCCGGCCGGGCTCAGCTGTCGAGGACGCCCTCTTCCCGCAGGACCCGACGCGCCGCGTCGACGCCGCGCACCTGCCGCGACACGAAACCGCACTCCTCGGCACCGGCGACGTTGACGCCGTTGTCGTCGAGGAACAGGACGCGCCCGGGTGGGACCGGGAGCCGCCCCGCCACCGCCTCGAAGATGGCGCGGTCGGGCTTGACCATCCCCAGCTCGAAGGAGAGGAAGCACAGCTCGAAGGCCTCGGTGATCGGAGTCGACTCGAAATGGGCCTGCCACTGGAACGCGTTGGTGTTGGAGAGGCAACCGACGCCGGCGACGGCGCGCACGGCACCGACGAGCCCCAGCGCGCCCGGGTACGGCCCGCCCGGCCAGCCGCCGAACTCCTCCAGGAAGGCGGCCGGCTCCAGGTCGAGCTCCCAGTCGTGCACCACGCCTTGGGCGAACTCCTCGGCGGAGCAGCGCCCGGCCTCGAACCGCCGCACCCACCGGCAGCCGAGCCAGCGCCGCCAGAGCTCCTCGTCGGTGGCGATCCCGCTGAGCTCGCGCATCGGCCCGACGCCGCCGGGGTCGACGAGCACCCCGCCCAGGTCGAAGAGGACGAAGTCGATGCGGGGTGTCGCCACGGCTGCGATGCTACGGGCGGCGGATGTCGCCTGGAACGAGACAGAAGGAGCATCACGTGAAGCTGTCCATGACGCTGAGCTACGCCGGGGGCTTCGAGGAGTCCGCCCGCCAGGCCGTCGAGCTGGAGAAGGTCGGGCTCGACATCGTCTGGGTGGCCGAGGCCTACAGCTATGACGCGCCCAGCTACATGGGGTACCTGGCGGCCAAGACCGAACGGGTCGAGATCGGCTCGGCGATCCTGCCGATCTTCAGCCGCACCCCGACGCTGATCGCCATGACGGCAGCCGGGATCGACGCCCTCTCCGGTGGCCGCTGCGTGCTGGGCCTCGGGGCGTCGGGTCCCCAGGTGATCGAAGGCTTCCACGGCGTGCCCTACGACCGCCCTCTCACGCGGACCCGCGAGATCATCGAGATCTGCCGCGACGTGTGGGCCCGCGAGGCCCCGCTCGAGCACGACGGCGCGGTGTTCCACATCCCGCTCCCGCCCGGCCAGGGCACCGGTCTCGGCAAGGCGCTGAAGATCATCAACCACCCCGTCCGCCCCCGCATCCCCATTTGGGTCGCCGCCCTCGGCGAGAAGAACGTCGCCATGACGGCGGAGGTCGCCGACGGTTGGCTGCCCATCTTCTTCGTGCCCGACAAGGCCGCGCGAGGTCTTCGGCCCGTCCCTCGCCGCGGGCGCGGCCAAGCGGGATCCCTCGCTCGGGACGCTCCAGATCGCCGCCGGAGGCATCCTGGCCATCGGCGAGGAGTCCGAGGTGGGCCACATCCGCGAGCTCGGCCGCGGCATGGCCGCCCTCTACATCGGCGGCATGGGGGCGGTGGGGAAGAACTTCTACAACGCACTGGCCTGCCGCTACGGCTACGAGAAGGAGGCGACGGAGATCCAGGAGCTCTACCTGTCGGGAAAGAAGGAGGAGGCGGCCGCGCTGGTGCCGGCCGAGCTGCTGGAGGCGACCTCGCTGTGCGGCCCCGAGTCCTACATCAAGGAGCGGGTGGCGGCACTGGCCGAGGCCGGCGTCACCCACCTCAACGTGACCCCGGTCGGGGCCGATCCGGTGACCATGATCGAAAAGCTGCGAAGCTGGGTGTAGCGAGGCGGATGGACCGGGCGCCTGAACGAGGAGCAGCCATGCACGACCTGATCATCCGGAACGGCACCATCGCGGACGGGACGGGCGGCCCGACGCGGATCGGCGACGTCGCGGTCGACGGGAGCATCATCACGGCGGTGGGGGAGGTGGAGGGCCCGGCGGCGCGGGAGATCGATGCCGAGGGCATGCTCGTCACGCCGGGCTGGGTCGACATCCACACCCACTACGACGGTCAGGCCACGTGGGACCCCGAGGTCTCGCCGTCGGGCTGGCACGGGGTGACCACCGTCGTGATGGGGAACTGCGGGGTGGGCTTCGCACCGGCGCGGGCGTCGGACCGCGAGTGGCTGATCCAGTTGATGGAGGGTGTGGAGGACATCCCCGGCACGGCGCTGGCCGAGGGCATGAACTGGAACTGGGAGACCTTCGGCGAGTACCTCGACGAGGTGGAGCGCACGGCGCGGGTCCTCGACGTGGCGAGCCTGGTGCCCCACGGAGCGCTGCGGGCCTACGTCATGGGCGAGGGCCGAGCCAACGACACGGCGACGGCGGAGGAGATCGCGGAGATGGCGGCGCTCGTGCGCGAGGCGGTGCACGCCGGCGCCATCGGCGCCTCGACGACGCGCACGATCCTGCACCGGGCCAAGGACGGCGAGTTGGCAGCCGGGACGACCGCCGCCGCCGACGAGCTCATCGCGATCGGCGAGGCGCTCGGCAAGTCGGGCCATCGCGTCTTCTCGTTGGCGAGCGACATGCGCGATCTCGACCACGAGTTCGCGTGGATGTCGGAGATCTCGGTGCGGGCCGGCATCCCGGTGACCTACCAGGTGCTCCAGGCCGACTTCGCCCCGGACCTGTGGCGCGAGTGGATCGACCGCGGCGTGGCCGCCAACCGACGGGGCGCCTGGCTGGTGCCCCAGGTGGCGGGCAAGCCGACATCGCTCATGGTGGGGTTCCAGTCCGTGACGCACCCCTTCGCCCACCACCGCGCCTACGAGGAGATCGCCGGCCTCCCCCTCGACGAGCGGGTGGCCCGGCTGCGCACGCCCGAGGTGCGCGCTGCCATCCTCGGCGAGGAGCCCCGGTCGGGCGGCTTCGTCGAGCTGCTGCGGGCCAACCTGCACAAGCTCTTCCCGCTGGGCGACCCCCCGGACTACGAGCCGCCGCCCGAACGCAGCGTCACCGCCCTCGCGGCCGCGCAGGGTCGGACCACCGACGAGGTGCTCTACGACCTCATGCTGCAGCGCGACGGCAGGGAGCTCCTCTACCTGCCCTTGCTCGACTACGCCGCCTGCAACCTGGACGCGGTGCGCGAGATGCTCGTCCACCCCGCGACGGTGCTCGGTCTCGGCGACGGCGGGGCGCACTGCGGCGTGTTGTGCGACGCGAGCCTGCCGACCTTCATGCTCACCCACTGGGCCCGTGACCGCACCCGCGGGGAGCGGCTCCCCGTGCAGACGGTCGTGCACCTCCAGACCCGGCGCACCGCCGAGCTGTACGGCTTCCGCGACCGCGGGCTGCTGGCGCCCGGCTACCTGGCCGACCTGAACGTGATCGACCACGACGCCCTCGCCCTCGACCCGCCCGAGATGGTCTACGACCTCCCCGGGGCGGGCAAGCGGCTCATCCAGCGGGCCCGGGGCTACACCGCCACGGTCAAGTCGGGCGCCGTCGTGCGCGAGCACGACGAGGCGACGGGGGAGCGGCCCGGCCGCCTGCTCCGCGGGCCACAGCCGCAGCCGCAGCCACTGCCGTAGGCACCGCCACCCGCTGCACCGGCAGCCGGCGCCGGCGGCTGACTCCGGCGGCTGACTCCGGCTCAGCGCGCCGCGGCGGCGCGCAGCACGTCGGCGAAGCCGCGCACGCGCACTGCGGTGATGTGCGACCCGTCGGTCTCGAAGACGTCGCGGACGCTGCGATCGGCGCCGCCCAGGTGGACGTCGATGTCGACCGTCACCGTGGTGCCGTCGACGTGCAGCGGTCCGGGCGAGGGGCGGAAGTCCTCGAAGACGAACGTGCGGTCGGTGTAGTAGCTCAGGACCTCCTCGTGCCCCCGCCGGACGTCGCCGTCGACGTCGAGCACCCCGTCGGGCGCGAACAACGTGCGCAGCAGCGCGGGGTCCTGCGCGGTGACCGCCGCGAAGTAGTCGCCGACGAGTGCCGCCGGACCGACGTGACGCGGGGGGAGGCGGTAGATGCCCCGGGCGTTGAGACCCAGCACCCGGGCCTGGGTCGCCGTGGGGCACGGCGCGAGCGTCGCCCGCAGCGCATCGACCGCGCCGGGGAAGGTGGCGTCGTGGTGCGGGTAGTCGCTGCCCCACACGATGCGGTCTGCGCCGACCAAGGGGGCCAACGCCGGCAGCGTGCGCTCGCCGACCTCGAAACTGATGGCGCACTGGCGCTCGAAGTACTCGCCGGGCCGCAGCTTCATGTCGGGGCAGAAGCCGCCGAAGGACTCGGCCTGCTCGTCCAGGCGCTCGAGCCAGAAGGGGGCCCAGCCGCCGCCCGACTCGAGGAAGATGGGGCGCAGGCCCGGGTGGCGCTCCAGCACGCCGAACGCGATGAGCTGGGCGCAGGCCAGCATCTGCTCGAAGGGGTGGGAGACGGCGTGCAGGACCAGCGGGTTGAACGGGCGGTCCGAGCCGAGCGTGGGCACGATCACCGAGCTCCCCTCGTGGATCCCGATGGGCACGTCGAGCTCCTCGGCGGCGTCCCACAGCCCGTCGTAGGCGCGGTCGCACAGGGAGCGGCCGAGGCAGGGGTTGGGGCGCACGAACCCCGCCACGAAGCCGAGCTCGCTGACGGCCCGGCGCAGCTCCCGTGCCGCCGCGTCGGGGTCCTGGAGGGGGAGGGCGGCCGCGCCGAAGAGGCGGCGGTCGTCCGCCGCGCAATAGGCCGCCAACCAGTCGTTGTAGGCCCGGGCCAGGCCGACGGCGGCGGCCGGCTCCGCGACGGCGGAGAAGTACAGCCCGATCGTGGGGTAGAGGACCGCCTGGTCGATGCCCTCGGCGTCCATGTCGGCCAGCCGGGCCCGGGGGTCGGATCCGCCCGGCTGCGCCTCGGACAGGGGGCGGAACGTCGAGGGGTCGTCGAAGGTCGAGCCCGGGCGCGCCAGCGAGCCCAGGGGGACGGCCAGGATCTCGGTGTCGCCGACCACGACGTGCTCGTAGCCGGCGGCGTCCGCGCTGATGCGGGGCCGGTGCGCGTCGGGGAGTGCGGCCCAGGCCTCGGGGGGCTCGACGACGTGGCCGTCGGCGTCGACGACGGGTCCGGCCATCGGCGGCAGCGGCGCCCCGTGCACCGGCTCGCTCATGACCCGGGCGTGCGCCAGTCGTCGACCGGCGGCAACGGGTGGCGGAACAGGCGCGCGGCGTTCCCGGCCGCCACCGCCCGCAGCTCGTCGTCGGGCAGCGTGCCCCAGGTCGCGGCCAGGACGCCCTGGGTGTCGGGCCACGACGAGTCGGCGTGGGGGTAGTCGCTCTCCACCATGATGTGGTCGACGCCGATCACGTGGCGCTGCGCGACGGCGGAGGGGTCGTCAATGGAGCAGAACCAGAAGTTGCGGCGCAGCACCTCGCTCGGCAGCAGGTCCGAGGGCCAGGCGTGGCTCTCGGTGCCCGACGCCGAGTGCGCCAGCACGTAGTCGGCGCGGTCCATGAGCATCGGGACCCAGCCGATGCCACCTTCGGAGAGCGCCACCTGCAGTCCCGGGAAGCGCAGCGGGACGCCGGACCACAGCCACTCGCCGGCCGCGAGCAGCGCGTTGACCGGGAAGACGGTGGGCAGCAACTCGAAGGGCGGGTCGGGCGAGGGCAGCGGGGCCCAGGCCGAGGAGCCGGTGTGGAGGCACACGACGGTGCCCGTCTCCTCGCAGGCGGCGAAGAAGGGGTCCCACGCGCCGCTGAAAATGGAGGGGAGCCCGAGCTGGGCCGGGAACTCGGGGAAGCTCACGGCCTTGAAGCCGCGCGCCGCATTGGCCTGCAGCTCGGCCGTCGCCACCCCGACGTCGGCCAACCAGGGGAGCTGCAGCGGGATGATGCGGTCGGGGTGCGGGCCGGCCCACTCCTCCAGGTGCCAGTCGTTGAAGGCGCGGAGGCAGGCCAGGCCGAGGTCACGGTCGTGCGCCCGCGAGTAGACGGCGCCGCAGAACCCCGAGACGAGGGACGGGAAGCACAGCGAGGCCCAGACCCCGGCCAGGTCCATGTCCTGGACCCGGGCCCGGAGGTCGAAGCAGCCCGGGCGCATCTCGTCGAAGCGGGCCGGCTCCATGCTCCACTCCTCCCGGGGCCGGCCCACCACCGCGTTCAGCCCCACGTTGGGGTAGTGCTTCCCCTCGAAGACCCACGACTGGGTCCCGTCGTCGGCCTCGATCACCGTCGGGGCCGCGCCCTGGAGCGCCGCGGGCAGCCGTCCTTCGAAGAGGTCCGGCGGCTCAATGAGGTGGTCGTCGACCGAGATCACCGGGACCCTGATCGGCCTCGGCTCGGGATCGGGGAGGAGGGTCGCCCGCGGCTGGGTGTGCTCGATCTCGACGGCTCCCACGAGAAGGTGACACTATCGTCAGCAAAGTCGGCCGGCCCGGGGGATGCGCATGACCACACACGTCGAAGAGGTCACCACCGGCGTCGGCCTCCTCATTGACGGGGCCGTCGTGGCCGGCGGGGAGGGCACCTACCCGGTGACCAACCCCGCCCGGCCCGCCGAGGTCGTCCTCGCACGCTCCCTCGACGTCGGTGGCGCAGCTCGACCTGGCGGTGGACGCGGCCCGCCGGTCCCAGCCGGCCTGGGCCGCGCTCGGCGCCGCCGAGCGGGCGGCGTCGGTGATCGCCGCTGCGGAGGCCGGGGTGGCCGCCGTCGAGGCAAAGGACCTGGCGCGCCTGCTCACCCGCGAGCACGGCAAGACCCATCTGGAGTCGATCTTCGACAGCGCCACCATGGCCGGCATGGCCGGGGCCTTCGCCCCGCTGGTGGCCGCGGCGCTGGCCCCGCGCGAGGTGAGCGGTGGCGCGACCCGGATCGAGTGGGTGCCGCACGGCGTCGTGGCCGCCATCCTGCCGTTCAACTGGCCGGTCTCGGTCATGGCCAACAAGGTGCTGCCCGCGCTGCTCGCCGGCGACACCGTGGTGGTCAAGGCGCCGCCGACGTGCCCGGGCACCGTGCTGCTGGTCGCCGCCGCCATGGCCGAGGTGCTGCCGCCGGGGGTGCTCAACGTCGTGAATGGCCCCGCCGCGGCCCTCGGTGCCGCCCTGGTCGGCCACCCGGGCGTCGACATGGTGTCCTTCACCGGCGGGGTGGGGACGGGCCAGGCCGTCATGGCCGCCGCGGCCGCGACGACGTGCCCGGTGGTGCTCGAACTGGGGGGCAACGACGCCGCCATCCTCGCCCCCGACGTGGCCGCGGACGGCGCCCTCGCCGATCGCATCGTGGAGGCCGCCTTCGTCACGAGCGGCCAGGTCTGCATGGCGATCAAGCGCCTCTACGTGCACCGCGACCGGGTGGACGACATGGTGGCCGTCCTCGCCGACCGCTTGGCCCGCGAGGTGGTGGGTGACGGCTTGGCCGAGGAGGTGACCATGGGGCCGGTGCACACGGCCGCCGCGCGCGACCGCGTCGAGGAGATGGTCGCCGAGGCCGAGGCGGGAGGCGCCGCCGTGCTCCGGCCGGGCCGCGTGCGTGCCGAGGACGCGGCGGCGGGGGGCTACTTCGTGTCGCCGGCGCTCGTCGTGGCGCCGGCCGGTGACTCCCGCATCGTGCGCCAGGAGCAGTTCGCCCCGGCCCTGCCGGTGATCCCCTACGACGACCTCGACGCTGCCGTCGCCGCGGCCAACGACACGCGCTTTCGGCTTGTGCGCCTCGGTCTGGAGCAACGACGAGGCGCTGGCGGCCGACGTGGCGTCCCGCCTCTCCGCGGGCACGGTGTTCGTGAACGCGCACGGGATCTCGGCCATCGACATGTACGCCCCGATGGGCGGCTGGAAGCAGTCGGGCTTCGGCCTGGAGCTGGGCGCAGAGGGCATGCAGGCCTTCGCCCGCCAGCGGGTGCGCGTCCACCGACCCGGACCTGGGGCCGGGGCGGCCGAGGGAGCCGAGGGATGACGGTCGCGATCCGCGGCGGGACGGTGGTCGACGGCACGGGCGCGCCGGCCGTCCGGGCTGACGTCGTGATCGACGGCGACCGGGTGGCCGCCATCGGACCCGATGCCGGCGCCGCGGCCGGCGGCGACGCCACCGTGATCGACGCCGACGGCATGCTCGTGGCCCCCGGCTTCGTCGACCTGCACACGCACTACGACGCCCAGCTCTTCTGGGACCCCAACGCCAGCCCGTCCCCGCTGCACGGCGTGACGACCGTGCTCGGCGGGAACTGCGGGTTCTCGCTGGCGCCGCTGGCGCCGGAGCACGCCGACTACATCTCGCGGATGATGGCGCGGGTCGAGGGCATGCCGCTCGCCGCGCTGCAGGCCGGGCCTGCCCTGGGACTGGGGCTCCTTCGGGGAGTGGCTCGGGCACCTGGACGGCCGGATCGCCGTCAATGCGGGGTTTCTCGTCGGCCACTCGACGCTGCGCCGGCTGGTCATGGGCGAGCGCGCCGTCGGAGGAGCGGCCAGCGAGCTGGACCTCGAGGCCATGGAGGCGGCGTTGCACGCCGCCCTGTCAGAGGGAGCGCTGGGCTTCTCGACCTCGCAGGTCCACACCCACAACGACGGCGACGGTCAACCCGTGCCCTCGCGCGCCGCCGCCCGCGGGGAGCTGGAGCGCCTGGCCGCCGCCGTGCGGGCCCACGAGGGCACGACGGTCGAGCTGATCGTCGCCGGCTGCCTCAACGGCTTCACCGCCGACGAGGTCGACTTCCTCGCCACGATGTCGCTGCTGGCGGACCGGCCGGTCAACTGGAACGTGCTCGGCGTCTCGGCCATGAACCCCGACGGCGTCTGGAGCCAGCTGGCCGCGGGAACTTCGGCGTCCGAGCGCGGGGCCACGGTGGTCGCCCTCACGCTGCCCCACACCATGCAGATACGCCTGAGCTTCGAGCACGGCGCCATCCTCGACGGGCTGCCCGGGCTGGCGCGAGGTGTTCGCGCTCCCGCTCGACGAGCGCATCGCTGCGTTCTCGGACCCCGAGACCCGCCTTCGGCTGAATGCCGGAGCACAGTCCGACGAGGCCGGGATCTTGCGGCATCTGGCGGTGTGGGACCGCCTCGTCTTCGAGGAGACGTTCGCCCCCGAGAACGACGGCCTCGAGGGTCGCACGGTGGGCGAGGTCGCCCGCGAGCGCGGTGTGGCGCCGTTCGACGCACTGCTCGACGTGGTGGTGGCCGACGGGATGCGCACCGGGCTGCGCCCGCCGATCGGCGAGTCCGAGGAGGACTGGGTGCTGCGCGCCAAGACCTGGCAAGACCCGCGGGCCATCGTCGGCGGCTCGGACGCCGGCGCCCACCTCGACACCATGTGCGGCGCCATCTACTCGACGTCCATGCTGGGGGACGGGGTGCGGGCCCGCGGGTTGCTCAGCTGGGAGCAGGCGGTGCGGCAGCTGACCGACATCCCGGCCCGCCTCTACGGCCTGCGCGACCGTGGCCGCCTGGTCCCGGGTGCGTTCGCCGACGTGGTGGTGTTCGACCCCACCACCATCGGCCACGGCGCCGTGCGCACCCGCGACGACCTGCCGGGTGGAGCGAGCCGCCTCTACGCCGAAGCGGTGGGTGTCGGCCACGTGCTGGTGAACGGCACCGAGATCGCCCGGGACGGAGAGTTCACCGGCACCGTGCCGGGCCACGTGCTGCGCTCGGGGCGCGACACGGACACCGTGCACGCCGGCTCCGACTGGGCCGGCGCCTCGGCCTGACCCTGGACGGGAGCTCAGAGCAGCCGCGTGTCGAGCGCGACCTCCCGCGTGGTGTCTCCCTCTCGAGTCATGGAGTACGCCACCTTTCCCGCCACCTCGGTGAAGGCGTCCTGCAGCTCGGTGCCGAAGAAGACGAGTCCGGTGCCGTTCTCCGTGGCGAATCCGTCCGGGAGCGTCCCGTCCGCGATGAGCCGGTGGATGAGCGGCCGGCGCTGCTCCTCGGCGTCGTGGTGCGGGCTGTTGGAGTAGGGGAGGAAGGCGAGCCCGTCGGTCACCGGCTGCAGCGTGGGGCCGAACGAGTCGGTCGTCCCGCCGACGTGCCAGCACAGCGAGCCCGCGGAGACGCCCTTCAGCACGACGCCAGCTTCCCAGCACTCGCGCAGCACGGCGTCGAGCCCGTGCAGGCGCCAGAGGGCGAGCAGGTTGGCGGTGCTCCCGCCGCCGACCCAGATGACGTCCTGCGCCAGCAGGTGGGCGCGCACGTCGGGCACGTTGGGCATCGGGAACAGCGCCAGGTGCGAGCTGATGAAGCCGATCTTGGAGAACGCATTGTGCGCCGCGGCCAACCGGGCGGCGTCGTCGCCCACCGCGGTGGCGATGATGCACAGGCGCGGGTGGTCGCCCGCACCGGCGAGGTCGGCGGCCAGCCGGTAGGACGGTCCGGGACGCAGGTTCGCCGGATCGGGGCCCTCGGGCTGGAACCCGATGGAGGTGGCGATGATGGTCGGTTGGCGCGCCGCCACGTCAGTCCGCGAGGACCTCGGGGTTCACGACGTGCAGCGGCCGGGCACCCGCCATCAGTCGGCACAGGTCCTCGGCGATGGTGCGGGTGTGGTTCGACTCGGTGTCGTAGGTCGCGCCGCCGATGTGCGGGGTCAGCACCACCTGCGGGAAGGTCGTGAGCGGGTGGTCCGTGGCCAGGTGCTCGCCTTCGAAGTGGTCGAGGCCGGCCGCGGCGACCTTGCCCGACGCCAGTGCCGCGACCAGCGCGTCGGTGTCGTGGATCTTGGCCCGCGCCGTGTTCAGGTACACGACGCCGTCGCGCATCTTGGCGAAGGCGTCCGCGTCCATCATGCCGGTGGTCGCCTCGTTGACCGGAGCGTGGATGGAGATGACGTCCGCTCGCGCCAGGAGGTCGCCGAACGAGCTGGTGGCGTCCGGCGCATAGGGGTCGTAGGCGAGCACATCCATGCCGAGCCCGCGCAGGCGCCAGCGCAGCGCCCGCCCGACGGCCCCGAGCCCGACCAGGCCGACGGTCTTGCCGGCCAGCTCCCAGGCGCGGTAGCGCTGGTAGGGGATCTTGCCGTCGCGGTAGATCTCGCCCTCGCGCACGTCGCGGTCCGCCGGGACCACGCCGCGGGTGGCGGCGAACAGCAAGGCGACGGCCAGCTCGGCCACCGCGTCGGCGTTCCGCCCCGGCGCCCGCAGCACCGGCACGCCCGCCGCGGTGGCGGCCGGGACGTCGACGTTGGTGGGGTCTCCCCGGCAGCTGCAGACGGCGATGACCGGCTGCTCGTAGAGCTCGGCCCCGCAGACGTCGCTCTCCACGATGACGATGGAGGCCCCCTCGGCAGCCGCCCGCTCCGCCAGCTGCGCCGAGTTGTAGATGCGCAGCGTCGGCTGGTCGAGCCACGAATCGAGCACGAGATCCGCCAATTGGTGGAGGAGGTCGAGCCCGGGGCCGCTCACGGCCGCCGTCACCAGGGCCGTCGGCCGGGGGCGTGTCATGCGGGTGGTCCTCTCCTCGTGTCGGCGGTCGTCGTCCATAATGAGCGCATCATGACACGTGTGTCAGATTCGTGAGGGCGCCGGGGCAGGCCGTAACCGTGGGCGTGGACGTCGGGACGACGTCGGTCAAGGCGCTGGCGGTCGACGAGGACGGGAGTGTCGTCGCCCGCAGCAGGGTGCCCCACCGGGTGTTGGCTCCCGAGCCCGACATCCTGCGCCACGACGCCAAGCGGGCGTGGCGCGCCGGCCCGCGCAAGGCGTTCGAGCAGGTGACCGCGCAGCTCCAGAGCGGCGGGTACCGGCTGGCCGGCGTGGCCGTCGCCTCCATGGTCCCGTCCATGACCGCGGTCAGCAGCCGGGGCATGCCGCTCCTCCCGGGGCTGCTCTACGGGGACCGTGAGGGCCGCTCCGATGCCGGCTCCGATGCCGGCTCCGATGACGTCCTCCCGGTGGGGAGCATGCCCGACGGCCGAGGGCTTCCTGCGCTGGGCCTCGACCGTGGCCCCCGGGGCGCGCGGCTACTGGCCCTGCCAGGCCGTGGCCACGTACGCCCTCTCGGGATTGCCGGCCATCGACACCGGCGTGACCGCCTCGTTGGGCTCGCTGCACTCCCGGGGGCACTGGAACACCGACCTGCTCTCCTCCCTCGGAGTCACGGAGTCGCAGATGCCGTTGGTGGCCCCGATGGGCCAGGCCGCCGGCACGCTGCCGGGGAGCGACGCCGTGATCACCGGGGGCACCATTGATGCGCTGTGCGACCAGATCGTCGCGGGGGCGACGGAGCCGGGTGACGTGCTGGTGATCTTCGGGGCGACGCTCATCGTCTGGGCCGTCTGCGAGGAGTGGCTGGTGGTTCCCGGGCTGATCAGCTACCCGCACACGACGGCCGAGCGCTTCCTCGTCGGCGGGCCGAGCAACGCCGGGGCCCTCTTCGTCGACTGGGCCCGCGACCTCCTGCGTGGCACGCCCCGGCCCGGCCCCGAACGCGAGCAGCTCGCGGTCCGGCTCGGTGAACCGGGCCGCGTCCCGGTGTGGCTCCCCTACGTCCGGGGCGAGCGCACGCCCTTCGAGGACCACACGCTGCGCTCCAACCTCTACGGGCTCGACATCGGGTCGGGGGCCGAGGCGCTGGAGCGCGCCGCCTACGAGGCGAGCGGCTTCGTCGTCCGGCGCATGCTGGAGCGCTCGGGCGTGAAGGCGACGCGTATCGTCGCCAGCGGGGGCGGATCACGCGTCACCGCGTGGATGGCCGCCGTGGCTGACGCCACCAACCTCCCCGTCGACGCCGTCGCCGTCCCGGAGGGAGCCGCCCTCGGCGCCGCCTACTTCGCCCGGATGGCCGCCGGCCTCGAGTCCTCGCTGGGCGACTCGGCCCGCTGGTCGGCCGTGGGCCGCCGCATTGAGCCGGACCCGGCCTGGGTGCGCGCCGCCGACGCCCGCTACGCCCGCTTCAGCGAGCTCGGCACGGGCGCCTAGCGCGGCTACCCGTTCGGGGTGAAGGCCACCTTCAGCGCGCCGCTCCGGTCCTGGCGCGCCAGGGCCTTGAGCGCCGGCCACCACTCCTCGAGCCCGAAGCGGTGGGTCAGCATGGGGGTGATGTCGAGGCGGCCCTCGTCGACGAACTGGAGGTAGTGGGCGATCGTGTGCTGGCGCCTTCCCTCGAAGTCCTCCATCCCGAACGCGTTGGAGCCGGCGATCGTGATCTCCTTGAAGTAGATCGGCGTCGACTCCCACCGCTCGGGGGTGGCGACGCCGGTGTAGACGAGTCGGCCACGCTCGGCCAGGACGCGCACGCCGACCTCGAGCGTCTCGGCCTTGGCGATGGAGTCGTAGACGACGTCGATGTGGCCCGGGTGGGTCACCGGGAGCCCGTCGAGTGGGGCGTGCAGGACCGCGCCGGACCACTCGGCCAGCGCCTCGACGAGCGCCAGCCGCGGCTCGTGCGCGAACACCGCCGAGGCGCCGAAGTGGAGCGCCATCTCGCGCTGGGCCTCGAAGCGGGCCACCACGCCGACCTCCACCCCGGGGTAGAGGGCCCGGAGGATGGCCACGCTGGTCAGGCCGAGGGCGCCGGCCCCGTAGACGAGCACGCGGCCCGAGGCGGGCGGCGGATGACGGACGATGGCGTGGAAGGAGACCGAGAAGGGGTCGGCCAGCACCGCCGCCTCGTCGGAGATCGCGTCGGGCACCGGGATCAGCATGGAGTCGTGGGCGGCCAGCTGCTCGGCCCATGCGCCGGGGGCCCCGGTGATGACGCCGACGTGGACGCCGGGGCCGAGGTCGCCCTTGGTGAAGCTCCAGCACAGGCTCAGGTCACCGGACACACACGGCGGGCAAGGCGGGTCGATGCCCCGCGGCCCGCAGGTGAGCCACGGATTGAGCACGACGCGCTGGCCCACGTCGAGGCCGCGCGCCTCGGGGCCGAGCGCCACCACCTCGGCCACGACCTCGTGGCCGGGCACGTGGGGGAGAGAGGAGAAGGCGGCCATCGGGTTGTCGATGTCGCCGGTGTTGAAGTCGCCCAGCACGAGCTTGGCGTCGGACCCGCAGATGCCCGAGAGGATGGGGCGGGTGAGGACCCAGTCCGGCCGCACCAGTCGGGCGTCGTCGACCTCGTGCAGGCCGAAAGGCATGCTGGCGAGCATCGTCTCCAGGTCGTCCTGGGGGGTGGGCCGCACCTCGTCCTCCGCCGGTGGCGCGCCGAAGAGCAGTGCCTTCACGAGCCCGACCCTTCCGTCAGGGTCCGCATGCCGAGCATGAAGGCGTCGATGTCGGCCGTCTTGAACTCAATGACGCTCTTCATGTCGGGGAGGTAGTGCTCGAAGTGGTCGCTGTCGATGGCGTCGACGATCGCCCCGGCGATGGACTCGGGCGGCTCCTTCGGCCCGTCGTAGAGGGGGGCGTCGTTGTCGGGCTGGTCCCAGATCTCGGTATCGATGGCTCCGGGGAGGATGAGCTTGACCGAGACGCCGGAGCCGTCGAGGTCGATGGCCATCGACTCGCTCCATCCGGCCAGGGCGAACTTGGAGCCCGAATACGCGGCCTCGCTCGTGATGCCCAGACGCCCACCGAGGCTCGAGACGTTGACGATCGTCCCGGACCCCCGCCCGAGCATCAGGGGGAGCAGGGCCAGCGAGATCGCCACGGGGGAGAGGTAGTTGATCCGCATCGTCCGCTCCACCTCGTCCAGGGTGAGGCGGGTGACGTGGCGGCGCATGGGGACAGCGGCGTTGTTGATCACGACGTCGAGGCCGCCGAAGTGGTCCCAGATCTCCCGCGCCAGGTCCGCGGCCGCGGAGGGGTCCGAGAGGTCCGCCGCCCAGCGTTCGGACGCCGCGGCCGAGTCGGACGCGGCCTGGCAGTCGGCCAGCACGGCGTCGAGCCGTTCGGCGCGCCGGGCCACCAGCGCGACGGTGTCGCCCCGGCTCGCCAATTCGCGAGCGACGGCGGCGCCGATGCCCGACGAGGCGCCGGTGACGAGCACAGTCCGTCCGTCGGTGCTTGGACTCACTGTCGAACCTCCCCGACCGAGCTTCGTGTTCCGTGCCGGCGCGCTCGCGACGCCGGCACCTTCGGGGTGAGCGAGGGGTCTCGAACCCCCGACCTCCAGGACCACAACCTGGCGCTCTAACCAACTGAGCTACGCCCACCGAGGGGGACAAGTGTGGCACACCGGCTGATGGGGGACGGCACGGCGGCGTGCCGCTTCCGGTGCCCATCGCTGCGCATGCACACGACCCCGAACCGGGCTATGTCAGGCTGGTGGTGCGCCGGCTCGCCCCCGTAGCTCAGCGGACAGAGCAGTGGACTTCTAATCCAATGGTCGCAGGTTCGAGTCCTGCCGGGGGCGCCAAAATTTCCGGGGCGGCGCCAGAATTCCGGGGTTGTCCTGCATTCTGCACCGGGGAATCGCGGGTACCGTTGGCCGCGCCATGGACGACCAGGACGACGACTGGCGGCACCGGGTCAAGAGCGCGCTCAAGCCGCTGCGTGACCGCCTGGTGCGCCGCCTCGGTGGCACGCTGCCCGAACGGGGCATCACCTACGAGGAGTTGGTGCGGCTGCTGTACCCCACGCTTCCCGACTCGTTGCGCCGCCAGGTCGACGAGGCGGCGACGGGGGACCTGGCGAGCTCCTCGACCATCCGGCGCATGCTCGGCATGATTGAGCACCAGGAGGCGCCGACTGCGTTTTCGGTGCAGCTCGGCGAGGAGGACGCGGTTCGCTGCCGGATCGGCGCCATTGAGCTCCTCGCCGACGCGGCCGACGCCGCGGTGACCCCGGGCCTGCGCTCCGGCGCGTACGAGCCGCACCTGACCGCCGTCTTCGAGCAGTACGCCAAGCCCGGCATGACCGTGGTCGACGTCGGCGCCAACCTGGGCTACTACGCGATTCTGTCCGCCCGGCTGGTCGGGCCGTCGGGCCGGGTCGTCGCCCTGGAGCCCAACTCGGAGAACTGCCGCCTCCTGCTGTCCTCGTTGCGCCTCGACGGGATCACGAACGTCGAGTTGATCCCCGTGGCCGCCGACACCACGACGGGATGGGCGTACTACTCGACGCACGTGGGGTCCAACGGCGGGTTGATCGACGATGGGGACCTCCTGCGTCACCCGGGGGTCGTGGTGCCGACGTTCCGCCTCGACGATCTCGTCGAACAGCCGGTCGGGCTCTTGAAGATGGACGTCGAGGGCGCGGAGGGGCGGGTGGTCAAGGGGGCGACGCGGCTGATTGAGCGCGACCGTCCGGTCATCACGACGGAGTTGAAGGAAGACATGCTGGCCCAGGTCTCGAAGATGTCGCTGGACGAGTACCTCGGCTACTTCGAGCGTCTCGGCTATGCCGCGTCGGTGCTGGAGAAGTCCGGTGAGCGGCGGTCGTTCCCCGACATGGCCGCACTGCTGAAGGACTGGGAGGACCGGGGCGAGCTGCGGGACATCCTGCTCGTCCCCGCGTCACACCTGAGCCTGCCGGGGTCACCCCCGCGCCTACCGCCCGATCGCGTCGAGGAGCTCGTCGGCGTCGTCGGCGATCACGAGGCCGTCCATCTGGCGCGCCTTGATGAAGCCCTGATCGACCGCACGGCCGAGAAAGGCCAGCAGGTCGTCGAAGAACCCGTGCACGTTGAGGACGCCGCAGCGTTTGTCGTGGATGCCCAGCTGGGCCCAGGTCACCGCCTCCATGAACTCCTCGCAGGTGCCGAAGCCGCCCGGCAACATGACGAAGGCATCGGAGAGCTCGGACATCAGCGCCTTGCGCTCGTGCATGGTCGTCACGACGTGCAGGTCGTCCAGCGTCGAGTGGGCGATCTCGTGCCCGGCCAATGACTCGGTGATCACCCCCGTCGCCCGCCCCCCGGCGGCGATCGCGGCGTCGGCGACGACCCCCATCAGGCCGACCGAGGCTCCGCCGTAGACCAGCCCGATGCCCCGCTCGGCCAGTGCGGTGCCGAGCCGCTCCGCGGCCGCGGCGAAGGCGGGATCGGTCCCCGGGCTGCTGCCGCAGAAGACGCACACCTGGATCGGGGCGCTCACGCGTCAGCCACCTGCGGGATCCCCACGGGAGTGGGCCGCGGTGCTTGGGCGGGCCGGCGCCGGCGGCGCACGATCGTCTCGGCCGCGTCGCTGTCGTGGATGGAGAGGGAGAACGCCACCGCCACCAGCGCGAAGAGGGCCGCCGTGAAGAAGGCGAGATGGTACGCGGTCATGTCGGGCGCCGAGGTCCCGCCGGAGCCCTGGGTCGATCCGACCCCGATCAGGACGGTCGAGAGGACGGCCACGCCGGTGGCGCTCCCTATCTGGCGCATGGTGTTGAAGAAGGTCGAGGCCCGGCCCATGGACTCGGGCGAGATCTGGGCGAACGACGCCGCCTGGTTGGGCACCATCACCTGCGCCATCATGAATCCGAGGACGAACATCAGGGCGCGGATGAGCCAGAGGTTCGTCGCCACCCCGATCTGCGTGAGCAGGAGGAGGGACAGGGCCAGACCGAGCAGTCCGCCGGTCGTGTGGCGGCGGGGGCCGATCCTCGGGTAGATGAGGCGACTGGCGAATTGCGCGCCGATCATGACGCCGATCGCCTCGGGGAAGGTGGAGAGCCCCGACTGCAGGGCGGACATGCCGCGCGCATCCTGGAAGTAGAGGGGGATGAGGTAGAGCATCCCCAGGAACGCCGCCGCGGCCAGGAACATCACACAGTTGGTCGAGCGGAACAGGCGCTCGGAGAGCAGGCGCAGGTCCACCATCGGCCGGGTGGTCCGGAGCTCGACCAGCACGAAGACGCCGAGGAGCACGGTGCCGGCCACGCACGTCGCGACGACCGACCGACGACGACCACGATTGGAGCGGTCCCTCGGAGATGCCGAACATGAGGAGCCCCAACCCGACGCCTCCGAGGACGAAGCCGGGACCATCGAAGCGGCCGGCGTCGATCGGTGCGGTGCGCTCCAGGTAGAGGCAGCCGAACACGACCGCGGCGATGCCGATGGGGAGGTTGACGAAGAACACCCAACGCCAGGAGAGGTTCGTGACGAGGAAGCCGCCGATCACCGGGCCCAGGGCGGGAGCCAGCGTCGTCCCGAGGGTGAGGATGCTCGCGGCCCGGATTCGTTCCGCCGGCGGGAAGACGCGGAAGAGCATCGCCATCCCGACCGGCGCCATCATCCCCCCGCCCGCGCCCTGCACGACGCGGAACGCGATGAGCTGGGTCATGTTCTGGGCCAGCCCGCACAGGACGGAGCCCAACGTGAAGACGACGATGGCGGTGATCAGCACCCGCTTGCCGCCGAAGCGGTCCCCGAGCCAGCCCGAAGCGGGGATGAAGACGGCCAGGCTGACGAGGTACGCGATGACGACCCCGTCCACCGCGGTGGGCTGAATGCCGAAGTCACGACCGATCGTCGGGAGCGCGACGTTGACGATGGTGATGTCCATGATGTTCATGAACATGGCGGAGACGAACACGATGGCCACGGCGGTCTTCTGGCTCATGCGGGCTACGGCCACGTGACTCTTCCTGTCAGCTTCGTGTCGGGTCGGACGCGGGCGGCGGAGGCTGCGCCAGAAGGCCTCGCTGCACCGCTCCCCCCGGGGACCCTACTGGGACCCGGTGCGCCGGGTGCCCGCACCTGTGCGGCCTGAGCACGTAGCTTGGCGGCGATCTGGGCGAGCCGGGCCGAGGGCCCGGGAGAGGACCGTGGTGTGATGGCCTGGCGACACCGCATCGCACGAGGGCGCCGGTCGTGCTCCGTGCCGCTGGCCGCCCTGGCCCTGGGTGTGGCTGTGCTCTCGTTGACCGTGCCCTCCATCGCAGTGGCGCCGGGCGCCGGGGCCGTCCAGGACGCAGCCTCGAGCACCGTGTGGCTCTGCCGCCCCGGCGCGGTGGGGGATCCGTGCGCGGCCAGCCGCGCCGCCACCAGCGTCTCGGCCCAGGGATCGACCAGTGCGGTGTCCTCGGTGCCCGCCGTGTCGCGGCGGTTCGACTGCTTCTACGTGTACCCGACGGTCTCGAGGGAGCCCGGCAACAACGCGGATCTCACCGTGCAGCTGTCCGAGGTCGCCGCCGCGGTCTCGCAGGCATCACGCTTCTCCCAGGTGTGCAACGTGTGGGCGCCGATGTACCGCCAGGCGACCGTGGGGGCACTGGCCCGGGGCGCAGAGCTCCAGCCTTCCGTCACCGCCACGGCCTACGCCAGCCTGTTGTCGGCGTGGAGGGACTACCTCGCCCACGACAACCACGGCCGGCCGGTGGTGTTCATCGGGCACTCGCAGGGCGCCTCAATGTTGATCCGGTTGCTCACGCGCCCAGGTGGACCCCTCGCCGCGCCTGCGCAAGCTGATGGTGTCCGCCCTCATCCTCGGAGGCAACGTGCTGGTGCGGACGGGCGGCAACGTCGGGGGCAGCTTCCGGCACATCCCGACGTGCCGGTCCGCGTCCCAGACCGGGTGCGTCATCGCCTACTCGACCTTCGGCTCCCCGCCCCCCGCCAGCGCCTTCTTCGGGCGCCCGGGCCAGGGAGTGAGCCTGCTGTCGGGGCAGACGGCCACCGCGGGACAGCAGGTGGCGTGCGTCAACCCGGTGACCTTCTCGGCGCAGCCCGGGGCCCTGCAGCCCTACTTCCTCAGCGTCACGTCCAAGCCTCGGGGGGTCGACGTCACCACCCGATGGGTGACCTACCCCGGCCTGTACACCGCGCAGTGCGAGCGGGTGGGCGGCGCAACGTGGCTGCAGGTCACCACCGCTTCCGGGCCGACCGACCCGCGGCCAACGGTCACGGCCACCCTCGGCCCCAACTGGGGGTACCACGTGTACGACGTCAACCTCGCCCTCGGCAACCTGGTGGCCGACGTCGGACGCGAGGAGAGCTCGTACCGCTGACGGGCCGCGGCACGGGGGTGGCGGGCAGAGCCCGAGACCCCGGGGACCGGCCGTGGCGGCGGTCCTAGACTCTGGCGGTGGTCAAAGTCATCGCCGTCGCCAATCAGAAGGGCGGCGTGGCCAAGACCACCACGGTGCAGTCGCTCGGCGTGGCGATGGCGCAGCAGGGTCGGCGTGTGCTCGTGGTGGACCTCGACCCGCAGGCCTGCCTGACCTTCTCGCTCGGCTTCGATCCCGACGACCTCGACTCCTCGCTGCATGACGTGCTGGTCCGGCGCGCCCGCTTGGCGGACGTCGTCAAGCCGGTGCCAGGTGTCGACGGCCTGCACCTCGTGCCGGCAACGATCGACCTCGCCGGGGCCGAGGTGCACCTGCTGAGCCGCACCGGTCGCGAGCACGTCTTGGCGCGGGCCCTCTCGCCCGTTCTGAACGACTACGACGCGGTGTTCATCGACTGCCCCCCGTCCCTCGGCGTGCTCACGATCAACGGCCTCACCGCGGCGGAGGCGGTCATCGTGCCGCTCCAGTGCGAGGCGCTCAGCCACCGCGGCGTCGGCCAGCTGCTCGAGACGATTGAGGACGTGCGCCAGTTCGCCAACGAGAAGCTGCGTGTGCTCGGCGTGATCGCCACCATGTTCGACGCCCGCACGACCCATTCCCGCCAGGTCCTCTCCGAGGTCGAGGAGCGCTACGGCCTCCCCCTCTTCGAGCCGCCCGTCCCGAAGTCGGTGCGCTTCGCCGAGGCCCCGGGGCTCGGCCGATCGGTCCTGCAGCATGCCCCGACGTCTGCCGGCGCGGTGGCCTACCGGACGCTCTCGACGTGTGTCTACGACGCCATGCAGATTGCCTGACGTGTCCGGCTCACGCAGCGGCCGGGCGCCGGACCCGCTGGGCAAGCGCGCCCTGTTCTGGGTGCCCTCGGCGGGGGAGCCGGGGAGCGGACCGGCGGGATCTGTCGGCAGCACGGTGCCGTTGCCCGTCGGCAAGCGCGCCCTGTACTCGGGCGCGCCGCCCGAGCCCGACAGCCTGGTGGCGACATCGGACAACCCGCTCGACGAGAGGGGCGTGTTCACCGTGGAGTGCCAACGCTGCGGCCAGACCTCTCACGTAGGCGTCCTGGATCTGCTCGATCTTCCAGTTCCCGGTGGGCGTCTGGTTGCCCCGGGGGCAGTTCGACCGCCGCATGACCTGCCCCTCGTGCCGGAAGCGCTCCTGGTGCAGCGTCACGCTCCGGAGGGCGTGAGCACTCGGCTCGGCATCGCCCGGCGCGGTCGGGATGCGGGGATTTGAACCCCGGACCTCCTGCTCCCAAAGCAGGCGCGCTGCCAAGCTGCGCTACATCCCGTGGTGAAACGGTGACAAATGCTACTTGGCTGACCAGAGCTTTTTGAGACGTCCGGCGCATCCGCGCCCGGATCAGGTCTCGGGAAGAAGGAGCAGATCGACCAGGGTGCGTGCCAACCACTCGCGAATCTGGTCCCAGCTCCATTCCTGCACGCGGCGCAACAGCAGGAACACCTCCGCGCTCGCCACGGCCCATGCCGTGTCGGTGCTGGCCTCCGGTGAAGACCGCAGCCGCTCCTCGGGCACCATGCCGATCAACGCGCGCACGGTCTCGCGGCGCTTCCGGTGGGCAGCGACCAGTCCCGCCGCGACCACTGGATCGAGGGCAGCGGCCTCACGCTGCGCGGCCTGCATCGGCTCGGAGCGCTCCTGGATGTCGCAGATCAAACTCGCGGCGAGGCGAACCTGGAGTTCGGGGTCGGTTTCGGCGGCCAGCGCCAAGAAGGGCGGACGTTGATGGACGAGTACCTCCTGGTCGTCGCCCGCGACGGAACGTTGAACGGCGGCCTGGAGCAGATCAGCCTTGCTGCGTCCCGCGGTGTAGACGGATTGGATCGCCACGCCGGCCTCTGCCGCAATGTCGGCCATCGTGGTGCCCTTGTAGCCCTTGGCCGAGAACAGCCGGATGGCGGCTTCGATCACCCGGGACTGGGTCGCCTGCCGCTCCTCCTCGGCCCGCTCGCGACGCCTGCGTGCGTCGTACGGCCGCTTCGTGCCGTTCGTCCCACTTGACATTAGAACCTCATTATGCTCAGAATCCCATTACGACTAGAAAGATATTCTAGCGTAATATAGGGAGGCCGAGATGGACCCGATCGACGCACTCGCTCAGGCCTGGCACGAGGGCGGTGCCCTCATCGCGGGGCTGTGCCCAGAAGATTTCGAGGCCACGGTGCTGGGTGTGTACACCTCCCGTGACCTGCTGAACCACGTGCTGGGCGAGGCACTCATGATGACGGAAGCCAACCGTGGCGAGGCCGGGAGCAACGAGCGCGGTGACGTGCTCGGGGGCACACCAGTGGACACCTGGCTGGCAATCGGGCGGGACAACGTCGCGTCGTGGCGTACGCGAGGGCTCGACGGCGATCGGGTGTACGTCTATGGAACGTTCCCGGGCCAGGTGAGCATCCTGATCAACCTGGGCGAGGTGCTGATCCACAACTGGGACCTCGCCGTTGCGACGAGGCAGCCCTTCACGCTCGACCCCGAGCGAGCGGAGCTCCTCTACGGGCTCTACAGCTCGTTTCCCCTCGACGGGCTGCGCGCGGGCGGACAGTTCGGGCCCGAGGTCCCCGTCCCGCCCGACGCACCGGTGGCCGACCGTCTGCTCGGCCTGCTCGGGCGGCAGCCTGGAACGACACACGCGGACCGTCCGGAGCCCGCCATCGCACGCGCTGCCGACGCGGAGACCTTCTCCCAGGGGTCCAGCACGCTGCAGCTGCTGCTCGACGCGACGCCGACAGGAGGCGCGTTCAGCGCGACCCGGGTGCACCTCTCCGAGGGCCAGCTCGGGGCGAACCCGCACCGACACACGCACTCGAGCGAGCTCTTCTTCGTGGTGGGCGGCAGCCTCGACGTGTTGGCCGGCGAGCAGATGCTCACCGCGACCTCGGGTGACCTCGTCGTGGTGCCGCCCGAACACGCCCACGCGTTCGCGGCGTCAGAGGGATGCCGTGCCGACGTGCTCGTCATGATCACGCCGGGCATCGACCGCTTCCCCTTCTTTCGCGCCATGGCGGATGCCGTTCACTCTGGAGCCGACAGGTCCTCGATGGTGCCGTCCCCGCACGAATATGACACGCACGCCGTCGAGAGCAAGGAATGGAGCGCGCGATGACGGTGACCGAACACGCCACCATGAACACGATCATCCACACGGCCTTCCGGCGCGACCTCGCACGTTTCGACGCGACCCTCGGCGCGTACCCGTCTGGGTCTCCGACACGTGCGGGCGCGATCGCTCGGGCCTGGGACAACTTCGCCTACCAACTGCACCATCATCACACCGACGAGGAGACGATCTTCTGGCCGGTGCTCCGCACACTCGGGGCGAGCGAGGCGCTGGCCGAGGAGCTCGAGGATGAGCACGCACGGATGAAGTCGGCACTGGAGTCGGCCGAAATGGCGATGGACCGATTTCGCGACGAGCCAGATCCGAAGCGCGCTGCGGCGGCCCGAGCGGCGATTGCCGAGCTGGCCGACGTCCTCACGTCGCATCTCGCGCACGAAGAACGCGACATGGAGCCGATCTCGGCGGCCCACCATGCGTCGCCCGAGCATCTGGCGGCCCAGAAGACCGCGCGCAGATCGCATCGCGGCAACACCGGGACGCTCATGGCCTGGCTGCTCGACGAGGCCGACGAGGCGGTGGTCCGCGGCCTGCGGCGGGAGGTCCCACGCCCGGTCCTCTTCGTCTTCACCCGGACGTCGGGCCGGCGGTACCGCCGCACCGTGTCATCCGTGTGGGTCTGACAAGGCAAGCCTGAGCATGCACGTCCACGGCGTGGATGGCGCGACGATCAGACCTGCTCGGCCAGGGGGTCGACGCCGCGGGCAAGCCTGATCAGGTCGGCACCGGAGACGTCTCGAGCTCGACGGACCTCGGCCGCGGTCAGGCTCTCTTTGGGGACCAGTAGACGTAGTCCCCGCGGGTGTATCTCGAAGCTCAGCGGGGTCGCGAGCTCCAGGGCCTCGCCGTCGACACCCGCGAAGGCCGTTCCCGAGTGCGACCGCACTTCGAACTGCTCCGTCGTGAACTCGTGCCAGTGCCGGCTCCGGCGCCGCTGACCCAGGGCGGAGAGCGTGACCACCGCTGCCGCCTCTGTCCCCGAGGCCGCGGTGATGGCGACGACGCCGAGGTTCCCCGAATCGAGGCGCCGGCGCTGCGCCGCGTCCAAGGTCGCTCCGAGCACGTAGGGGTTGTTGGATATCTGGATCAGGAACGCTCCGTCGACCTCCGTGCCGTCGGGCTCGGTGAACTGGAGGTCGAAGGGCCCCTGCGTGCGGCCGAGCATCTCGGGGAGCAGCGCCTTGGTGGTCTCGGACTTCGCCTCGCGGTAGCCCGGCTGTTGGACGATCGTGGCATAAATTCCGAGCGAGACGTTGTTGACGAACAGGCGGTCTCCGACGGTTGCGTAGTCGATGCGGCGCTCGATGCCGTCGCGGAATGCGTCGAGGCTCTTGCGCGGGTCCTCCCGATCGATCCCGAGGTCGAGGGCGAAGTGGTTGCGGGTGCCGGCCGAGACGCAGACGAAGGGCAGGTCGTGCTCAATGGCGATGGAAGCCACCAACGCCTGCGAGCCGTCGCCGCCCGCCATGGCCAGGCAGTCCGCCCCGCGGGCGACGGCGTCCCGTGCGAGCTGCTCGAGGTCGAGCCCGTGGTCGAGCATGACCACCTCGACGCCGAAGCTCTCCGCGAGCTCGACGAGCCCGAACTTCTCCACCTTGCCACCCCCGGACCAGGGATTGCAGATGAGGATCGGGCGCAGCGGTCGCGCCACCGTCAATGGTCGACGGGCCTCACGTTCATGAATGTCGCGTGCCATCGCCGCCCGGGCGAGACCGACCGTGGCCACCACGAGGACTGCAGCGATGACGACAGCCAGCACCGGGCGGTCTCCGTGGGGTTCGGCCCGGATCACGGCGCCCACAATGAGAACGGCCCCCACTGCCGCGCCGGCTATGCCGAACGCGCGGCGGGGTGGTCGCTCCGTGATGAACCACCATCCTCCGACGACCATCAGGGCCACGCCGACCAGGCCCACCGCCAGTGAGCCGAGGTTGCGGACCGAGAAGACCACGACCGCCACGATGAGCAGAACGGCACAGCCGAGCGATGCCAACGCCAGGGACCGCTCGCGCCAGCCGACCTCGTGGGCTCGCTCTTCCATGCCTTCAAGCCAACCCGGAAATGCTCGGCCACGCCAGGGACCATGGTCCCTGGGACTCGCCTGTGTGGTCAGGAGCGTGGCCGGCCATGAGCACAAGTATCGCCGTTTGATCTACGCGAAGCCCGCACCTTCGATGTCCGCTTGAGGAGTGATGTCGGGAAGCCGACGCATGCGGAACGAGTTGGCGAAACCGAGAAGGGATGCGATCGCCGGAACGAGGAGCGCGATCTGCAGGGAGAGGTTCCGGGCGTGGGTGTTGATGGCCAGGACCTCGTCCTGTTCTGCCTTGGGCTCGCCGGCGATCTGCTGCTGGAGCTGCGTGTTGCTCATGATCTCGGCGTCGTGCTCGAGCTCCGCCGAAATCTGCTGTTGCTGGGCCGGCGGGATCACGGGATTGCCTTGCACCTGATGGTTGAAGCTGAGGGCCAAGGCCCAGAGCATGAGCCCGCCCGCGACGGCGAGCCCCAAGGAGAGCCCGAACGAGCCGGCGGCGGAATTCACGCCGGCCGCCTCACTGACCCGTTCCTCACTGATGGGTGCGAGCGTGAAGTTGTTGAGCTGTGAGACGAGCATGCCCAGGCCCGAGCCGCAGATCACCAGCGGGATCACGAGATACCACCCGGAGTCGACCCTCGGCACCAAGGGGATGATCGCCGCCATGCCCACGGTGCTCAGTGCGAACCCAGTGAGAACGATCTGGGCTGGGCGGAACCGGCCGCCCTTGCGGCCGGCCAGCAGGGCCATGCCGAACATCGACAGGGACAAGGGCGCCAACGACAGGCCGGCCTGCATGGCGTTGTACTCGAGGGTCATCTGCAGGAAGAGGGGCAGGGCGATCATGGCGCCGCCCAGGGTGATCTGCTGGAGCATCTGTTGCGAGATCCCGATGCGGAAGTTCAGGTGCTTGAACAGTCCGGGGTCCAACAGCGTGGGCTTCCCCTGGCGCTTGCGCCACACCAACCAGTAGGCGAACGCGGCGAGGGTCGCGGCGCCGATTCCCATGATCAGGCCCACGTACTGTCCGCCCTCCTGCCAGACCAGAATGCCGAGGACGAGGCCTCCCATGCCGACGATGGAGAGGATGGCGCCGACGGCGTCGATCTGGCGCGGCCCGGTGTAGGGAACGTCCTTGACGAGGTGGATCTGGGTCAGCACCACCAGGATGATGAGCGCCTCGAGCCCGAAGCCCACCCGCCACGACAGGTAGGTCGTGAGGAACCCGCCCAGCAGCGGACCGATGGCGGCCGCGATCGCCGCTGACGCACCGACGAGTGCATACGCTCGCTTCTGGGCCGCGCCCGTGAAGTTGCCGTGGATCAGGGACTGCATCGCCGGCAACAGCAACGATGCGCCGAGCCCCCCGATGATCGCCCAGAAGATGATGATGGTGTTCAGGTTCTGGGCGAGCGGTCATGGCCACGGCACCGACGGCGTAGCCGAGCAGGCCGATCACGTAGGCGCGTCGCCGCCCCATCAGGTCGCCCAGCTTGGAGTTGGTCAGGATGAACGCCGCCGAGACGAGCGCCTCCAGTGCGATGGCCGACTGGACGCCGCTCGCGGTCGTGTGCAGGTCCTTGATGACCGCGGAGATCGACACGTTCATGAGCGAGGTGTCGACGACCAGGACGAACATGGCCATGGCCAAGAGCAGCGCCAGGCGAGGGTTTCCCTGGTCCTGCTCCCCCAGTGCGGGATCCGAAGCGGTGCTCATGGGGGCGTTATCCCTTCGTCGTGCGGCCGAGGGTTGTCCTTGGCGTCATTGGCGATCTCCTCCAGTGCCTGGGCCAGGTTGGGGTAGATGTGCTCTTTGTCGAGTGTGGTGTGCAGGCCGTAGCGGCGGATGAGGTCCTGGAGGCGATCGCGCAGCTCCACGAAGGCTAGATGGATGCCGCGGTCGTTGAGCTCCTCGTCCAGTACCTTGAGCACCTCGGCGGCCGTGACGTCGATGTCCGTGATCGCCTCGCACTGCAGCACGATCCACGCTGGGTTCCGCTCGCTGACAAGCTTCCGGACCTGGGACCGGAACTGGCCGCTGTTGGCGAAGAAGAGCGGTGCTTCCCAACGGAACACGACGATTCCCGGCAACTCGGTCGCCTCCGGGTACTTGGAGATGCTGTGCCATCCCCCCAAGGCAGGGACGTCGCCGAGGACGGCGCCGTGGGGCCGCCAGCCTCGGTGAAAGAACAGCAGGACGATGAGAACGATCGCCACGATGATCCCTTGGAGCACTCCGAGGAAGATCACGCCAGCCGTGGCCACGAGGCTGACGACGAGCGAAGACCTGCGGACCTGGGCGAAACGCCGCAGGGCTCCGAGGTCCATGAGCGAGAGCGCCGCCGTGATGACCACCGCGGCCAGGGCGGTCTGAGGCAGGTCGGCCAGGAGCCCGTTGAGGAACAGGAGCAGGACAGCGACAAGACCGGCCCCCACCAGTCCCGTCATCTGGCTCTTCGCTCCGGACTGGTCGGCCACGGCCGTGCGGGAGCCGCTGACGGAGATGGCGAAGCCCTGGAAGAAACCGGCCGCGATGTTGGAGGTCCCGATACCGACCATTTCCTGGTCGGGGTTCGACCTCGTCGCCCCGCTTGGCGGCGAAGCTCGTCGCTGTGGCGATGGTGTCCGTCAGCGACACCATCGTGATGCCGACCGCGCCCAGCAGAAGGGGACCGACGTCGGACAGCTTGGTCCAGGGGAACGCCGGAACGGGAAATCCCTGGGGAAGCGTGCCCACGGTCTTCACGCCATGGGCGGCGAGGTCGAGCAGCGCAGAAGCAATCGTCACGCCGACGACCGCCACCAGGACGGCCGGCACCCGCTTGGTGACCCGCGGCAGCACCAGCAGCACGGCCAGGACGCAGAGGCCCGTCAGCAGCGTCGCCTTGTTGGTCTGATCGAGCCCGTCGAAGAAGGCGCGCATCTCGTCGATGAAGTTGTCGGCGCTGGTCGAGAAACCGAAGAGCTTCGGCAGTTGCCCGACGATGATGGTGATGGCCAAGCCGTTGAGATAACCCACCCGGACCTCACTGGAGAGGAGGTCGGCGACGAAACCGAGTTTGGCCACCCCCAGCCCGATCTCGATGAGACCGACCAGTATCGCCAGCATTCCGGCGAGTTCGATTGCGCTCTTCGGGTCGCCCGTGACGATGAGGGGTGTGATCGCGACCAGGATCAGCGGCGAAACCGACGAGTCAGGTCCCAGCACCAGCACCTTGGACGGTCCGAACACCGCGTAGGCGACGAGACACACGATGGTCGTGTACAGGCCCGTGACCGCCGGCAGTCCCGCCAGCTCCGCGTACGCCATGCCCTGGGGGACCAGGATGGCCGCGAGGACCACCCCCGCGACCAGGTCCGGTCGGAGCCAGCCGCTTTCGTAGTTCCGTAGGGCCACCAGTCCCGGGGCCCAGCGCTGCACCTCGCGCTTCAAACCGCCACTCGCTTGCGTGGCCCCGGCGACGAGTACCTCATGAACCGAAATGATCCCTCTGGATCGACCCGGCCGCGGCGATGGTCGCCGATCGCCGCCGCGGGCGCCGCTGCGGGGCTTGAGGCGGGGGCCAGGAAGGGCCGAAGGGCCTGGTCAACCAGCAATTGGGCCCGCTGCCCACACGGCCGGCGTCCCGTCCTCCGCGTCAGGGAAAGGCGGCCATGCCGGTGATCTGCGCGTTGAGTGGCGTCCCGCCCGTCGAGCCGTCGAACCCGGCGTCGCCATAGCTGAAGATCCCACCGTCGGAGGCCACCTCCCAGTAGCCCCTGCCGTCAGGCGTCGATGCGATGCCGACGATGGGGCTGTTGAGCGGTGCGCCTCCCATCGAGCCGTAGAAGCCCGCGTCGCCGAAGCTGAAGATGCCGCCGTCGGATGCGACGAGCCAGTAGCCGCCTCCGTCTGGCGTCGCGGCAATACCGACGATGGGCTTGTTCAAGGTGGTGCCCCCCATGGAGCCGTGAAACGAGGCGTCGCCGAAGCTGAAGATCCCGCCGTCGGCTCCGACGAGCCAGTAGCCCCCGCTCGTGCTGGCGGCGTCGACCGCCATGCCCACGATCGGTCCGTTGTGGGGGAAGTTCCGTCCGGAGGAGAACGTGCCGAAGGTCCCACCCTGGAAGACGACCGATCCGTCAGAGGCAGCGGCCCGGTAGGCGCGGTCGCCGAGCGCGGTCATGGCGACCGTCCCCGGCACTGATGGCGAGGTGCGCGACGCGTCGCCGAAGTTGGAGACCTGGCCGTTTGCCTGCACCTCCCAGTAGCCGCCACCGTCGGGCGTCGGCGGCGATGGCGACCACCCGTGCCGCCAACGGTTGGCCACCGAGCGATCCGAAGAAGGGCGCGTCGCCGAAGGAGAAGACCCCGCCGTCGGAGGCCACCTCCCAGTAGCCGTGAGGGGACGGCGACGCGGCGGCGGGAGCGGTCGCGGCGAGGACGCTCGCGAGCGACACACCCAGCGCGACGCTGACGGGGACGGCCCAGCGGCCCCGTCGCGCCCTCCATCCGTCCCTCCCGCGTGGCTCCATCCCGTCGAACCCTTCGCCTCAGGTCTGCCAATGACCCGGCAACGATCGTAGCCAACGTGGGCCCTGATCTGGTGCAGGCGCGGCGGCGGCCGCGGTGACGCCTGGCGTGCGGGCACGCAACGGGGGCGGCGGCGCCGACGGCGTCAGACGGCGTAGATGCTGCGGATCACCTCGGCGATCGTGGTGGTGTCCTGGGAGACCAGATCGATGGCCTCGTCGCGCAGCGTGCGCATGCCCTGCTTCTGGGCCAGCCGGCGCAGCTCGTCCTGGGTGGCCCAGCCGACGATGAGACGCTTGATCTCGGGCGTCATCTGCAGCAGCTCGTAGACGCCGATGCGGTCCTGGTACCCGGTGTGGCCGCAGAAGTTGCAGCCGGTGCCGTGGTAGAAGTCCGACTTGGGCGCCCCCCGCTCTCCTCGTAGAAATTCAGTTCCTCGCTCGACGGCGTGTAGCGGGTGGTGCACGACGGGCAGATGCGCCGCACCAGGCGCTGGCCCACGATGGCGATGCACCGACGAGGCGATGAGGAACGACTCGATCCCCATGTCCAAGAAGCGGTGCAGGGCCGACACCGAGTCCGTCGCGTGCAGGGACGACAGCACGAAGTGCCCCGTGAGGGCCGACTGCACCGCGATGCGCGCCGTCTCGACGTCGCGGATCTCGCCCACGAGGATCACGTCGGGGTCCTGGCGCAGGATCGCCTTGAGCCCGGTGGCGAAGGTCAGCCCGGCCTGCTCGTTGGTCTGGATCTGGTTGATGGAGGGGAAGATGAACTCGACCGGGTCCTCGATGGTCATGACGTTGCGGGCCCGGTCGCTGACCTCGGTCAGCGTGGCGTAGAGGGTCGTCGTCTTGCCGCTCCCGGTGGGACCGGCGCAGAGCACCATGCCGAAGGGCGCCCGCGACAGCCTCGAGAAGGTCTCGTGGGTGTCGGTCGGCATACCCAGTTCGCCCAGTCGGAGCACGGACCGGTTCTTGTCGAGGATCCGCAGCACGCACTTCTCGCCCCAGATGGTGGCGAGGGTGGCCACGCGTACGTCGGTGCCCTTCCCGTCGATCTCGGTGGTGAACTGGCCGTCCTGGGCGCGGCGCCGCTCCACGATGTTCATGCCGGCCAGGATCTTGATGCGGCTGACCAGCCCGAGGCCCATGGAGACCGGGAGCTCGAGGATGTCCTTGAGGGCGCCGTCGATCCGGAAGCGGACGTAAATGACGTCCTGGGACGGCTCGATGTGGACGTCCGACGCGCGGTCTCGCATCGCCTGGGTCAGGATGCTGTCGACGACCTGGACGACCGGGGCGTCCTCGCTGACGACGTCGGATGCCTGCGCCTCGGCCGGGCGCTTCCGCGACACCTCCACCGCCTCGAAGGCCTGCACCAGTTTGTGCACGCCGCCCGTGGCCCGGTAGCTGTTGTCGATGGCCCACCGGATGTCGGTCGCGGGCGCGAGCATGAGTCGCACTGATCGTCCGCTCTCCTCGCGCGAGCAGGAAGCGGAGCTCGTCGCTGGGCTCTGCCACCGCGACGTGGACACCGCCGTCCTCGTCGAGGCTGACGGGTATGGCGAGGCGCTCCCGCGCGACCGCTTCGGGCACCGAGCGCGACCGCAGAGGGTTCCGGGCTGCGCCGACGGAGGTCGGTGACCGCCATGCCGAAGAAGTCGGCCAGCGCGTCCACGAGGCCCCGCTCGTCGAGTGCCCCCATGTCGACGAGCACCTCCCCGAGACGCTTGCCCGAGATCTCCTGGAGCTGGAGTGCCCGCGACACCTCGTCATCGGTGATGAGACCACGGGCGACGAGCGCCTCGCCGAGTCGGCCGCTCGGACGCGGCGCAACCGCCGCCTCCGCGTGCCCCGCCACGTTGACCGCCGAGTCGTCAGCGGGCGCACCGTGCGTCGGCTCCGTCGACGGGGGCGCGGCGACGGCCGCGTGCGCGCCCGTCGGGTGCTCGGCCACGAGGAGGTCGCCGCCGGGTCCGGGTGCCGCGTGCTCTCTGCGCCGTCTCTTCATGGTGCGGTCCCCCCGGGCGACGCGGGGGTGCATGCAGCCCTGGATCCCCCGCTCGACTCCTGCCCATCTCATCGGACGGAGTCTGGCTGCACTTGAGCAGCCCGGTGCGGCTCGGTTCAGCCGTCTGCGAGGAGCTGGCCGTCCGCGTTCACGGCCACGTGGATCGGTGTGAGGCCGTGCGGGGCGGGTGGGCTGACCACCGCGCCCGTCGAGGGGTCGAACTCGGAGCCATGGCAGGGGCAGACGATGAGCCGGGCGCCGGCCGAGTACCCGACCGTGCAGCCCGCGTGGGGGCAGATCGCGTCGTAGGCGACGAATTGGCCGCGGGTCAGCTGCAGCACGAGACCGGGGTCGCCCGTGGCGGGGTCCGTGAAGGAGGCGGCCCCGCCCACCGGAACCTGACTGGCCAGTCCGATCCGGGTGCCTGCTGGCGGCGCGCCGGTCGTCGTCGTCGTTCCCGCTGGGGCGGCAGTCGTCGTGGTCCCTGCCGGCGCGGTGGTCGTCGTGGTGCTCCCCCCGGCCGGCGTCGCTGTGGGTGAGAGCGCGGCGGTGCCCCCTGAGTCCGGGCTCTTGGCACCACCGACCGCCCGGCCCAGCCCGGCGGCCGCTCCGGCGGCGACCGCGCCGATCACCGCGGAGGCGGCCACCACGGTCCCGCCGACGACCAGCTTGCGCCGATCGACGGCATCGGGTCCGCGCTGCACGATGCTGCCCCGCTCGTCCGCGAGGAACGGGCAGCGGTAGACGTCGCACCGCCGGCCCTCCTGGGCGGTGCAGGTGTCGCGTTCGTAGTGGCCGCAGACCTGCTGGACGAGATCGAAGCGGATCGGCACGACGGTCGGTGGTCCGAGGTCGTGCTCGGTTGCGACGCGGGAGTCGATCACCGCGTCGAGCGAGAGCACTCCACCCGAGCCCGCCAGGAGCAGCGGGATCCAGGCAAAGAAGAAGACGATGTCGGCGCCCGTGAAGTAGGGCGACGAGTGGAAGCTCACCGTCAGGAACAAGGTGAGCGCCAGTGCCATCCCACCGGCCGCGGCCACCCGGGTCCACAGGCCGAGGAGCGCGCCGAGGCCGACCGCCACCTCGGCCAGCGCGATCACGATCCCGATCGGCACCGCGAAGCGGATGAGGTGGCCGAGGAGGAGGTGGAGCGGGCTGATCCGGTTGGACGCGATCAGCTGCGCCTGAATGCTGATGGGGCTGTTGGCGTTGAAGAAGTTGGGGTTGGCCAGCTTCTGCAGCCCGGCGAAGCAGAAGGTGAAGCCGAGGAAGGCCCGCAGGGGGAGCAGGGCCCAGCCCGAGAGCGCGAACGGGCGCGGCGGCGGGGCGTCGAAGCGCATGCGGCGGCGGCGCCGGGCCCGGGTGCCGTCCTGGACCGGCGCGGTCGAGGGCGCCCTCCGCCGGTCCTGCCGAACGGGGCGCGTCCGTTGTGCCATGCCACCTCATCTCCGAAGTCGAACGGAGCCCCGAGTCCGTGGCGACAAAAGGAATAGCACGTCCGGGGCCGCCTCCCCGGTCATCCTCACCCCGTCTGCGGGTGGGTCGGCGTGGTGCCGTCGGCGAGCAGCAGGTCGAAACCGTCGGGGATGCTGAGCAATCCCGGTGCGGTGCCGGCGACGTCGGTGAGCCCGTACTGCCAGACGATCGTGTTGTAGCGGGGGTCGATGACGACGACGCGGTTGCGATAATCGTCGTTGGCCATGATCAGCCCGTTGGGGAGCTGTTCGGCCAGCGACGGCTTCTTGAGCATGCCGTCGCCGGAGAGGACGTCGTAGGTCCACTCGATGGTGCCCGAGCGCCGGACGGTCAGGATGCGGCCCTCGGCGGGCGGGTCGTAGTCGGCCACGAGGTAGAGGTTCGGCCCCGACCTGCTGGGGGTCGGACGGGTAGTTCACCGTCGGCAGGTGCAGGGTCCACACCAGCTTGCCGGCGGGCGTGTACTCGGTGATCCACGACCCGGTGATCTCCGAGACGAGCACGTTCCCGTTGGCTCAGGGGCGTGTCGCCGTTGGGGTAGGCGACGCCCGTCGGGGGGTTGTGGACGTTCACGCCGTTGGTGCCGATCTGCCCGAGCGTGGTGCCCGCTGGGCGACAGGAACAGGATGCGGTCGTTGAGCGCGTCGGCCACCGTGACCTCGCCGTTCTTGAGCAGGTAGGCGTCGTCGGGTTGGTTGAGGTAGCCCGGGGCACTGCCGGGCTGTCCGGGATGGCCGTACTGCCAGAGGATCTTGCCCGAGGGGTAGCCGATCTCGACGATCGTGTGGTTCTCCTCCTGGTTGGAGATGATCCCGGTGCCGTGGTGGAAGAAGAAGGCGTCGTCGGGGAAGTAGAACCCGCCCGGGGGGGCCGGCATGGCGGCGGACGGGTACTGCCACTGCAGGTTCCGTGCCGCGTCGATGACGAGGAGCCGGTCGTTCCCCCGGTCGGCGATCAGCAGGTGGCCGGCGTAGGGCGCGCCCGCGTCGGCCCCGCCGACCGGCCCCCCGTAGGTGCTCGGCCGCAGTGACATGACGCTGCGCAGCGTGCCCGTCGCGACGCCGGCCTGGTCGGTGCCCGTCTGCCCCGCCACCTCGCCGCCGACGAGATACCCGACCGCGGTCGACCCCGTCCCGATCGTCGCGTAGCCGGCGAAGGCCACCGCCTGGGGGAGCAGGCCGGCATCGGCCACCCGGTGCGTCCGCTGGTCGAACTCGTAGATCCGGGTCAGCGTCTGCCCGCTGCCGCTCTGGCCACCCGCCACGTAGATGTGGCCGTCGAGCACGAAGGCCGCGGCGCCGTACAGCGCCACGGGCAGCGCTCCGACGACGCGGGCCGAATGGGTGGCGGGATCGATCTCCTGGATGGCCGCCGTCGCTGCGACCGCGCTGCCGGCACCTCCGGTCTGGCCGCCGAAGGAGAAGATGGCCGCGCCGAGCGACGTCACCGCGGGGTAGCGCACCGGCACCTTGAGATCGGCCACGGTGCTGAAGTGGGTGCCGTCGGTGGTGGCGAGGACCGACGGCTCGTAGGTGGTGCCGTCGTAGCCGCCGAGGAGGTAGACGGTCCGGCCCATAGTGGCGGCCGCCAGGTCGGAGCGGGGCTGGGGGAGCGCCCCTGCGACGCTCCCGGTCCCCCCGGCGCTGGCGAGGGACTGCACCGTGGCGAAGGTGTTGGGGGACCCGCCCCCGAAGACGAACGACGTGGCGCCGATCTGCGCCGCGGCCGCATCGTGCACGACGTCGGGCAGGGAGCCCGCCGGCGTCACGGCGCCGGTGCTCGGGTCGAGCCAGGACGCAGTGCCGAGCGACGCCGACGAGGCCGAGAGCCCGCCGAGGATCCGCAGCCGGCCCCCGGCCGCGACGAGGCCCTCCGCGAGAGCGGGGCCGCCAGCTGCCAGGGTTCGATGCCGGCCTCGAGCGAGGGAGGGCCGGTCGCCGCCGTACGGTGCGCGGCGGTGGCACCCGCGCCGGCGGCACCCGCGCCGGCGGTGCCGCGTGTCGAGGCGCTGGCGCCGGCCGCGGTCGTGGTGGTGCCCTGGTGTGCGGTCGGGGCCGGGGGGCTGCCCGAGCTCAAGACGGTGATCAGCGCCAACACCAGCAGGACCAGGCTGCCGAGCAACACGGCGGCCCGGCGGCGGCGGATCTGGGTGCGGCGGCGCTGGCTGGCCCGCATGCTGCCGCGGCGGCGGGTTGTTCACCTTGGCGAGGCCCGCTCCACCGCGAGAACCTGCCACTCGTCGGGCACGCCCTTGAGGTTGTGGCGCCCCCGGTCGTCGAAGACGATGCCCGAGCCGACGACGAGGTCACGCACCGTGCCGGTCACGAGCACTTCGCCCGGTCCGGCCATGGCGGTCACCCGCGACGCGATGTGCACCGCCAGACCGCCGATGTCCTCCCCGCGCATCTCGATCTCGCCTGCGTGCAGCCCGGCCCGCAGCTCCAGGCCGGCGGCGCCCGCTGCCTCGACCATGGCCGCCGCACACCGCACCGCCTGCGCCGGCGCCAAGAACCGGGCCAGGATCCCGTCGCCCGTCGACTTGACGAGCACGCCGTCGTGGCGGGCCAGGAGGCGGCCGACGTTGACGTCGAACTCGTCGAGGACGGCGCGCCACCCCCGGTCGCCCGCGGCGGCCGCCCGCACCGTCGAGTCGACGATGTCGGTGAACAGCACGGTGGCCAGCAGCCGCGTCGGCGCATGCTCGCCGCGGGCGCCGGTGACGAACTCCTCCATCTCGTCGAGGATGGAGTCGAACTCGCCGGCCCAGGGCACCAGGTCGGGTCCCGGGAAGGTCACGTAGCGCGCACCGGCGATGTGCTCGGCCAGGTAGCGCCCGTGCTCGCTGAGGTTGGCGTAGGTCTCCGTCCGGGCGATCACGAGCGTCGGGCACTGAATGTCGGGCAGGCACCACCGCACGTCCGCCGCGAAGATGACGATGTTGAAGGCGGTGGCGATGGCGGGGCTGGCGCCGCGCCGGGCGGCGCGTCCCCACCACTCCTGGAAACCGACCCGGTGGGCCAGGCTGGGGGCGAAGACGGCCACGTCCCTCGGGACGCCCTCCTCGGTCAGCGGCACGTCGATGTTGGCTGCGTCGCCCACCTCGTCCTGGGGCACGCCCACGTCGTAGTCCTCGGCCGCGCCGACGCGTGCCGTCCCGTTGATGATGACGAGGGACGTCACCCGCTCCGGGTGTGCGGCCGCGACCCACAGGGCGGCCATCGCCCCCCCGCCCGAGGCCGACGAGCACGGCCTGGTCCACGCCGGCGGCGTCCATCACGGCGAGGGCGTCGCGCCCCCACCCCTCGATGGAGGGGTCCGTCCCCGCCGGCAGCGGGTCCGACAGCCCGAGGCCCCCGCAGTCGAAGCGGATCAAACGGGAGAACTCGGCCATCCGCTCGGTGTGGCGGAGCCAGTTCGGCTCGTCCGTCGTCTCGTCGATCGAGATCATGAGGCCGCTGCTGAACTCCACGACGTCGACCCCGCCGCCCGCCGGGGACTCCCAGATCTGGTAGCCGACGTGGATGCCGTCGCGGAGCGCGTACTCGGTCAGGGGCGACGCCATGCGGATTGCAGTCTGCCGCGCCGGGATGTCCGGTGGTGCGGCCGCGCTCAGCGAGCGCCGCGCACCAGGCGTCCGGGCAATTCCCCGGTCGCCTCGCCGTGGTCGAACGTCACGGTCCCGCCCTTGATGGTGGCCACGTAACCCGTGGCCTTCTGGAGCAGGCGGCGGCCGCCCGGCCGGCAGGTCGGCCGCCACGTACGGGGTGCCCATCGAGAGACCCTCGTAGTCGATGAGGTTGAAGTCGGCCCGCGCGCCCGGGCTCGATGGTCCCGCGGTCCGACAGCCCGTAGAGGCGGGCCGTGTCGCGTGTCTGCTTCTTCACGACGTACTCGAGCGGGAGCCGCTCGCCGCGGCTGCGGTCCCGTGTCCAGTGGGTGAGCATGAAGGTGGGCATGGAGGCGTCGCAGATCGTCCCGGTGTGCGCCCCGCCGTCGGCCAGCCCGACCAGGCCCTGGGGGTGCAGCATCATGTCGCGCACGTGGTCGAGGTCGCCGTTGGCGTAGTTGAGGATGGGGAGGTAGAGGAGCCCCTGGCCGCCGTCGCGGGCCATCTCGTCGTAGGCCACCTCGAGCGGGGAGACGCCACGCGGCCGCGGCCTGTCCGGCCAGCGAGCGCTCCGGCCCGGGCTCGTAGTCGGGCGGGTCACCGAGCACGAACGTGCGCCCGTACGCCTTCTCCATGGCCTCGGCCTGGGCCGGGGACGACGGCGTCCACGACACGATGGAGCGCCGCACCTCGGGGTCGGCCAGCGCCGCCGCGAGCTCCGCGTTCGACCCGCAGCGCGCCCGCAGCTCCACGTAGGCCGGGAAGTCCGAGAAGAGGCACAAGGTGGTGTGGTGGCCGGTGAGTATGCCGGTGGCCCGACCGGCGATCTGGGGGAAGAGCTGTGCGCCTTCGGCGCACGCGTCCAGCGGACACCTCGAGCTGCTTGCGCCAGAGCTCGGGATCGCCGTCGGCCTGGAGCAGTGCGTAGGACACCGGCCGGTCGATGGCGGTCGAGAGCCGGCGCATCCAGTCGACCTCGTGCATGACGTCGCTCGAGCATCTCGCCCGCCGAACCCAGCGGGGCCAGCTCGAAGACCCCGGTGCCGGCCTCGCCCAGGGCGGATCCGATGCCGAACAGCTCGTCCTCGGCGGCGAAGCGTGCCCGGCACCAGCTCGCCGTCGATGGCGCGGTGCCCCAGGGTGCGTGAGGTGGAGAAGCCGAGCGCGCCGGCCTGCAGGGCCTCGAGCACGATGGCCCGCATCGCGTCGATGTCCTCGGCGTTCGCCGCCTCGTTGCGGGCGCCGCGCTCGCCCATGACGTAGGCCCGCACGGCGGCGTGGGGGACCTGGGTCCCGACGTCGACCGTCCAGCGCCGCCGCTCGAGCGCGTCGAGGTACTCGGGGAAGGTCTCCCACTCCCACTCGATCCCCTCGGCCAGCGCCGTGCCGGGGATGTCCTCGACCCCCTCCATGAGGCCGATGAGCCAGTCGTGGCGGTCGGGCGCGGCGGGCGCGAAGCCGACGCCGCAGTTGCCCATCACGAGCGTGGTCACGCCGTGCCACGACGTCGGCGCGAGCTCGGAGTCCCAGGTGACCTGGCCGTCGTAGTGCGTGTGCACGTCGACCCAGCCCGGGGTCACCAGCAGGCCGTCGGCATCGATGATCCGGGTGGCGCCGCCCTCGATCTGCCCCACTTCGGTGATGCGGCCGGCGTCCACCGCGACGTCCGCCCGGCGAGCTTCCGCACCGGTCCCGTCGACGAGCGTCCCGTCCTTGATGATCAGGTCGTGCACGGCCCGCATCGTCTCACGCCGGCCGGCGGCACGCGCACCGGGTCCGGCCGCGGCCGCGTCTCAGACTTCTGGGTTCAGACCTTGGCCTTGCCCAGGATGCGGTTCATCTTGGTGCCGCAGACCGGGCAGGTGCCCTGTGCGGCGCGCCGGCCGTTGGCCAGCTCGACCTCTTGGCCGTCGAACTCGCGCTTTTCCCGGCACTTCACGCAGTACCCCTCGTAGTTAGCCATGGCAACTCCTCTGGTCGGTGATGGCCCTGGACGGGTGACGAACGTAGCGGGACGTTCACGACAACGGGGGGATGGTCGGGCGGCGACCCGGGCCGGGCGGGGGTACTGTCCCCCTCGTGAGTGACAACGGCGCAGGTCAGGACGGTGGTTGGCAGCAACGGGGGCTGGAAGCCACGGCGGCCCTCTCCGAGACCTGGGAGGCGCTGGCGGAGGTGAGCCGCGAGCTGTCGACGCACGAGTGGGGCCTGCTGACGGAGTGCCCCGGTTGGGACGTCAAGGACCAGCTCTCGCACCTCATCGGGATCGAACGCTCGCTCATGGGCGAGGCGGCCCCGGAGTGGGACGGCCCGCTCGGCGCGCACGTGAAGAACGATTTCGCGGCCATGAACGAGCGCTGGGTCGCGGTGCGCCGGCCGCGGCCCGGGCCCGAGGTCCGGGCGGAATTCGTCGAGGTGACCCACGCCCGGCTGGCCCAGCTCGGGGCACGCCCGGCGGACGAGTGGGGCGTCGTCGGCTGGAGCCCCGTCGGCGACGTGCCGTACGCGACGTTCATGGAGGTACGGGCCTTCGACAGCTGGGTCCACGAGCAGGATGCCCGCCGCGCGCTGGACCGGCCCGGGGGCAGCGGGAACCGTGCCTCGGCCCTGTCCGTCGACCGCGTGGAGGGCGCCATGCCCTTCGTCGTGGGCAAGCGGGCGGGGTGCGCCGAGGGCACGGCGGTCGCGCTTCGAGCTGTCGGGGCCCGGTGCCGACGGACGCGCCTTCACGATCGCCGTCGTCGATGGGCGGGCCCGACCGGTCGGGGACGACGTGGCGCCCACCGTGACGCTGGCGCTGTCGAGCATCGACTTCGTCCGCCTGGGCTGTGGGCGGGCGACGGCGCAACAGGTGGCGGACGCCGGAGGCGTCGCACAGGTCGGGGACACCGCCGTCGGCGACGCCGTTCTCGGCGCGATGAACTTCATGATCTAGGCCGCCGGCGCGGGCCGCCCGGCCTCTGCGTCGCCGCCTGCCCGGTAGAGTGGTCGGCTCGTGATGCGTGCGACCGCAGAGCCACTGGAGGGGAACCTCGTCCGCCTGAGCGTGGAGATCGACGAGCCGGAGTTCGACCGCGCCCTCGGCGACGTCGTCCGCTCGCTGGCCCAGCAGGTGCGCGTGCCGGGCTTCCGGCCCGGCAAGGTGCCGCGCAAGGTGCTCGAGGCCCGCATGGGCGGCGCCGGTGCGCTGCGGGCCGAGGCGTTCCGCGAGTCGCTGCCCGACTTCTACGCCCGGGCCGTCGTCGACACCGAGCTCGATCCGATCGCGCGGCCCGAGATCGACATCAAGAGCGGCGAGGAGGAGGGAGCGGTCTCCTTCGACGCCGTCGTCCAGGTGCGGCCGCTCGTCGCCATCCCCGGCTACGACGGGCTGCAGGTCACCCTGCCGGGTCTGGCTGTCACCGAGGAGGAGGTCGAGCGCCAGCTCGACCGTTTGCGCGAGAACGACGCCGAGCTCAGCGTGGTGGAGCGCCCGGCCATCGACGGCGACCTCGTCACCATCGACCTCCACGGCAACGACGCGTCCGGGGCCGAGGTGGTCGGCGTCGACGACTATCTCTACGAGGTCGGCAGCGGGTCGGTCGTCCCCGAGCTCGACGCCGAGCTGCACGGCGCCAAGGCGGGCGCCATCGTCGCCTTCGACGCGCCCAACCCCAACGAGCCCGAGGAGAACATCGCCTTCCGGGTGCTCGTCAAGGAGGTCAAGGTCAAGAAGCTGCCCGAGGCGACCGACGAGTGGGCCGCCGAGAGCTCCGAGTTCGAGACGGTGGCCGAGCTGCGGGCCGATATCGAGTCGAGGATCGGCCGCGTGAAGCTGATGCAGAGTCAGATGGCGCTGCGTCAGAAGACGATCGAGGCCGTGGCGGGGCTGGTCAGCGACGACGACGTCCCCGAAGTGCTGGTGGACGCCGAGGTCAACGAGCGCCTCGGGGACCTCCAGCACCGGCTGGAGGCTCAGAAGCTGGGTCTGGCCGAGTACTTCCAGGCCACGGGCACGTCGCCCGACGAGTTGCTGGCCGCGGTCCGGGTGGACGCCCAGGCGGCCGTCAAGGCGGATCTGGCGTTGCGGGCCCTGGTGGAGGCCCAGGAGTTGTCGCTCAGTGACGACGAGCTCAATGCCGAGGTACTCACCATGGCCGAGCGCATGGGCGTCACGCCGACCGAACTGCGGCGCCAGCTCGACACGGCCGGCCGGACCGGCGCGGTACGCTCGGAGCTGCGCAAGGGTAAGGCGCTGGAGTGGCTGCTCGACCACGTGGAGCTCTTCGACGAAGAGGGCAACCCGATGGCACGGGATGACCTCAGGGCGGATGCGTCGAAGGACGATGCAGTGGAGCAGAGCGAGGAGAGCGAGTGAAGATGGAGAGTCCGGGGGGCAGATTGAAGGCCTACAACTACCTGGTTCCCACGGTGATCGAGTCGTCCAACCGCGGTGAGCGTGCCTACGACCTCTACTCCCGATTGCTGCGCGAGCGCATCATCTTCCTCGGCACGCCGGTCGACGACGCAGTGGCGAACCTCGTCTGCGCCCAGATGTTGTTCCTCGAGTCCGAGGAGCCCGACAAGGACATCCACCTCTACATCAACTCGCCCGGCGGGGAGATCACGGCGCTCTTCGCCATTTACGACACGCTCAAGTTCATCAAGGCCGACGTGTCCACCTTCTGCTTCGGGCAGGCCGCGTCGGCCGCCGCCGTGCTGCTGGCCGCCGGGGCCAAGGGCAAGCGCTTCGCCCTGCCCCACGCCCGCGTGCTCCTCCATCAGCCCTGGGGCGGCGTCGAGGGCCAGGCCAGCGACATCGAGTTGCAGGCCAAGGAGATCCTCCGCATCCGCGACCTGCTGTCGGGCATGCTCGCCGAGGACACCGGTCAGACCCAGGAGAAGGTGGCCCAGGACACCGACCGCGACTTCATCATGACCGCCGAGGAGGCGGTGACCTACGGGATCATCGACGAGGTCATCACGGCCCGGAGCGTCGCTCCGCTCGAGGCCATCGGCGCCGCATAGGACCATCGGGCACAGGACGGGAGAAGCAATCGGGTGGCGAAGTTCGGTGAGGGTGGGGATCTCGTCAAGTGCAGCTTCTGCGGCAAGACGCAGAAGCAGGTCAAGAAGCTGATCGCCGGTCCCGGTGTCTACATCTGCGACGAGTGCATCGACCTGTGCAACGACATCATCGCCGAGGAGCGCGACGAGTCCACCGAGCTGAGCTTCGAGGACCTGCCCAAGCCCCGCGAGATCTTCGACTTCCTCAACGACTATGTCGTCGGGCAGGAGTACGCCAAGAAGATCCTCTCGGTTGCGGTGTACAACCACTACAAGCGCGTGCAGGCCGGCCCGCCGACGGCCGAGGACGGCGTCGAGCTGGCCAAGTCGAACATCCTGCTGCTCGGACCCACGGGCTGCGGCAAGACGCTGCTCGCCCAGACGCTGGCCCGGATGCTGAACGTGCCCTTCGCCATCGCGGACGCCACGGCGTTGACCGAGGCCGGGTACGTCGGTGAGGACGTCGAGAACATCCTCTTGAAGCTGATCCAGGCGGCCGACTACGACGTCAAGCGGGCCGAGACGGGCATCATCTACATCGACGAGATCGACAAGATCGCCCGCAAGAGCGAGAACCCGTCGATCACCCGGGACGTCTCGGGCGAGGGTGTGCAACAGGCACTCCTCAAGATCCTGGAGGGCACCACCGCCTCGGTGCCGCCCCAGGGCGGGCGCAAGCACCCCCACCAGGAGTTCATCCAGATCGACACGACCAACATCCTCTTCATCTGCGGCGGTGCCTTCGCGGGCCTCGACAAGTTGATCGAGGGCCGCATCGGCAAGCGGGGGATCGGCTTCCGGGCCGAGGTGCACCGCAAGGACCGCGACGACGGTGAGATCCTGCGCCACGTCCTGCCCGAGGACCTCATCAAGTTCGGCCTCATCCCCGAGTTCATCGGCCGCCTGCCCGTGGTGAGCGCGGTGTCACCGCTGTTCAAGGACGCGCTGGTCCAGATCCTGATCGAGCCCAAGAACGCGCTCACCCGGCAGTACGAGCGGGTCTTCGCGCTCGACAACGTGGAGCTCGAGTTCACGCCCGATGCGTTGGAGGCGGTCGCCGAGCAGGCGCTGCTGCGCGGCACGGGGGCACGCGGGCTGCGCGCCATCCTCGAGGAGGTCCTCCTCGATGTGATGTACGACCTGCCGAGCCGGACCGACGTGGGCAAGTGCGTGGTGGACCGCTCTGTGGTGTTGGACCGGGTGGCCCCGACGTTGGTGCCGCTCGGGGGTGCGCCGGTCAAGGCCACCCGCTCCCGCCGCGCCGCTTCCTGACGGATCCGGACGCAGGGCAGGCTGGGGTGGAGCAGGCGATGCCGTTCGACGGGCTCGACGAAGCGCTGGCGTGGCTCGACGACCACATCGACTTCGAGGCCAACATGCCCCGGCGCCGTGCGCTGCCGACGCTCGACCGCATGCGCGCCCTGACGGCGCTCCTCGGTGAGCCACAGGACTCCATTCCCTCCATTCACGTCACCGGGACCAACGGCAAGGGTTCGACGTCTGCCATGGCCACCGCGCTGTTGATGGCGCGGGGGCTGAGCGTCGGCACCTACACCAGCCCCAACCTGCACAAGGTCACCGAGCGCCTGGCCCGCAACGGCCAGGAGATCGACGACGGGTCGATGGTGGCCGTCCTGACCGAGCTGGCGCTGCTCGAGCCGCTGCTCGACGAGCGCCCGACGCGCTTCGAGCTGCTCACGGCCGCCGCGCTGTCGTGGTTCGCCACCGAGGCCGTCGACGCCATGGTCGTCGAGGTCGGTCTCGGCGGCACCTGGGACTGCACCAACGTGGTCCACGGCGACGTGGCGGTGCTCACCAACGTCAGCTTCGACCACACCGACGTCCTGGGCCCGACCCTCGAGGGGATCGCCGCGGACAAGGCGGGGATCATCGAGCCGGGAAGCCGGGTCGTCGTGGGGGAGATGGCCCCCGAGCTGGTCGACGTGATCGTGGCCAGAGCCGACGCGGTCGGCGCTGCATCCGTGTGGGTCGCAGGCCGGGACTTCGGCGTCGAGTCCAACCGCGTCGCGGTAGGTGGGAGGCTCGTCACGCTGTGGACCCCGGGCGGGCGCTACGAGGACGTCCTGGTCCCGCTCCACGGCGCCCACCAGGGCGTCAATGCCGCCGTCGCCCTCGCAGCCGTGGAGGCTTTCTTCGACGATCCGCTGGCCGAAGAGGTGGTCGAAGAGGGCCTCGCCTCCGTGCGCGTGCCCGGCCGGCTGGAGGTGTTGGGCCGGCGCCCGCTGCTGCTCGTCGACGGCGCGCACAACGCAGCCGGCATGGCGGCGCTGGCCGATGCGCTGTCCGAGGAGTTCGCGGTCGACGGTGTGTCGGTCGCCGTCGTCGGGATGCTCACCGGTCGCGACCCGTCTGCGATGTTGGCGCCACTGGCTTCGGCCGGGATGACCGCGATCGTTGCCTGCGAGCCCGAGTCCCCACGGGCGATGCCGGTCGCCGCCGTTGCCGAAGCCGGCCGCGCGCTCGGGTTGGCCGTCTACGAGGAGCGGGACGCGCGCGACGCGCTGCGAGTCGCCGCGGGATGGTCGGTGCCGACGGCCTGGTCGTGGTCGCCGGCTCGCTCTACGTCGTGGGCACGGCCCGCGCCGACGCGCTGGCCTCGGCCGTCCCTTGGGAGGAGGCCGGTCGCTGACGCGCCGGGCCGGCCGCATGGCGGTTGTGTAGTCTCGACTTCCCGTGGACCGCACCCTTGTCATCGTGAAGCCGGACGGCGTCGAGCGTGGCCTCGCCGGCGCGATCCTCAGTCGCCTGGAGCGCAAGAACCTGCGCCTGGTGGCGGCCGAGCTCCGGACCATCTCCAAGGAGGTGGCCGAGACCCACTACGCCGAGCACCGCGAGCGCCCCTTCTTCAGCGACCTGGTCACGTTCATCACCCGCTCGCCCTCGCTGATCATGGTGGTCGAGGGGCCCAAGGACACCTTCGCCGTGGTGCGGCTGATGATGGGAGCCACGAACCCGGCCGAGGCTGCTCCGGGCACGATCCGGGGCGAGTTCGGGATCGAGACGCACCGAGAACCTCGTGCACGGGTCGGACTCGCACGCCTCCGCGGCGCGGGAGATCGCGCTCTTCTTCCCCGGCCTGGCGGTCTCGTAGGCCCGTTGCGGGGCCCCGTCGCTCGGCGGGGCTGAAATCCCAGGTCAGATAGGCGTGACAGGGCGCCCGCCTTGTGGACCCCCGGTCAGTCCCGTAGCCTGTGGGCGCACCACAGCGGCGCCTGCCCCACGGCGCCCGATCCAGATTCCCTCGGGAGATCTCCAGCTATGGCCGAAAACCGCCTTTCCCTCCTTGGTCGTGACATGGCAGTCGACCTCGGCACTGCCAACACGCTGGTCTACGTCCGCGGCCGCGGCATCGTGCTGAACGAGCCCTCTGTCGTCGCGGTCGACATCAAGGACGGCCGGCCGTTGGCCGTCGGGGCCGAGGCCAAGCGGATGATCGGGCGCACGCCGTCGAACATCCAGGCCATCCGGCCCTTGAAGGACGGCGTGATCGCCGACTTCGAGATCTGCGAGAAGATGCTGCGCTACTTCATCCACCGGGTGCACCAGCGCCGGTTCGCCAAGCCGCGCATGGTCATCTGCGTCCCGTCGGGGATCACCGGCGTGGAGCGACGGGCCGTGATGGAGGCAGCGGAGTATGCCGGGGCACGGCGCGCCTACATCATCGAGGAGCCCATGGCCGCGGCCATCGGCGCCGGCCTCCCCGTGCACGAACCGACGGGGAACATGGTGGTCGACATCGGCGGTGGAACCACCGAGGTCGCGGTCATCTCGCTCGGGGGAATCGTGACCAGCCAATCGGTGCGCATCGGCGGTGACGAGCTGGACGAGGCGATCGTCTCGTTCGTCAAGAAAGAGTTCAGCCTCGCGCTCGGCGAGCGCACGGCGGAAGAGATCAAGATCACGCTGGGGTCCGCCTATCCGCTGGAGCAGGAGCTGCACGCGGAAATCCGCGGTCGTGACCTCGTGAGCGGGCTACCCAAGACGATCGTCGTCTCCACCGAGGAGATCAGGCGGGCCATCGAAGAGCCGGTGTCCGCCATCATCGACGCGGTGAAGGTCACGCTGGACCGGACGCCGCCCGAGTTGGCGGCGGACATCATGGAGCAGGGGATCGTCCTCACCGGTGGCGGAGCCCTCCTCCACGGGCTCGAGTCCCGCCTCCAGCACGAGACGGGGATGCCGATCGTCGTGGCCCGCGACCCTCTGAACTGCGTCGCCATAGGCAGCGGCCAGTGCCTGGAGGAGTTCGAAGCGCTGAAGCGGGTGCTGATCACCACCTCCACGCGCTGACCGAGCGACCGGTTTCTCCTGGGTGGCACGGTCCCGGCGGTCGCGCCGCACGCTCACGGTCATCGTGCTCGTCGTCCTGTCCCTGTCGCTGATCTCCCTCGACCTCAACGGACGGACCCACAGCATCACCTCCGGCCTGAAGTCCGTGGCCAATGACGTCTACGCGCCGCTGCGCCAGGGCGTGCTCGACATCATCGACCCCATCGGCAGCTTCTTCGCCGGCGCCGTCGACTACGGATCGCTGCAGTCCGAGAACGAGCGCCTGCAGAGGACGATCGGGCAGCTGCGGGCGGCACAGGCCGAGCGTGGGTTCGAACAGCGGCAGCTGCACGAGATCACCGAGCTCCAGAACCTGCCCTTCCTGCAGTCGTTGCCGACGGTCACCGCGCAGACCGAGGACCGGTACTCGTCCAACTTCACCGCCACCATCACGCTGGACAAGGGCCGCGACGACGGCGTCGACGTCGGGTTCCCGGTGGTCGGGTCGGGCGGACTGGTCGGCCAGGTGATCCAGTCGTTCCACCACACCTCCGTCGTGCGGCTGATCACCGACGGCCAATCCAAGGTCGGGGTGACGTTCGGGAACCAGATCACCGGGATCGTGGACGGGCAGGGGCCGTCGAACTCCATGACGGCGGACCTGGTCGCGCCGCACACCCCGCTGCACAAGGGTGAGATCATGTTCACGAGCGGCCTCGCCGCCGCGTCCTTCCCACCGGGGATTCCCGTGGCCACCGTGCGGTCGTTCCACACCGCCGCGGGTGCGAGCCAGGAGAGCATCGAGGTCGATCCCTCGGCCGACCTGAGCCAGCTGGCCTACGTCGACGTCGTGCAGTGGGTGCCCTCGACATGACCGCCCGCTCGGTGGTCCGGCTGGCGTTCGTGATCTTCCTCGTCCTGATGGTGCAGCAGACGGTCATGGTGGCGTTGCGCATCGGCGGCGTGCACCCCGACCTCCTGTGGCTCCTGCCCATCACCGCCGCCCTCCTCGACGGGCCCGAGACCGGTGCCATCGTCGGGTTCTGGGCCGGGCTGGCCTTCGATCTCGTGCTGCCCACGCCGTTCGGGCTGTCCGCCCTGGTGGGGTGCGTTCTCGGCTACGCAACGGGGGCTTTGACGGTGGCCGTGGACCCCCGTGCCACCTGGCTCAAGCCGGTGGCCGCGCTCGCGGGGAGCGTCGTAGCGGACATGCTGTTCGCCGTGCTCGGTGCAATTCTCGGTCAACAGCAGATGGTGCAGATCGACTTCCTGGCGGTGTTCCTCGTCGTGGGCATCTCGAGCGTCGTGTTCGTGCTCCCCGTCAATCGGCTCATGCGGTGGGCTCTCGCCGGAGAGGGCAACCGTCGATCGCTCGTGTCGGCGCAGGCCGACAGCAGGATCTGGTGAAGCGGACACTCCGCCACCCGATCCGCGGCGACCGGCTCCACCCGAAGCCATCCACGCGCCCGGCGCGGCGACGGTCGCGGCGCGCCAGCGCCCGCCAGCCGCGCATGCGGCCGCGCAAGAGCGTCAACGTCGCGTCCATCGTGGGCTCCCCCGAGGAGGAGGTCTCGCGGCCGAACCTTCGCCTGCGCATCGTCGGCGTCGCGGTGCTGCTCCTCTTCGGCGTCCTCGTCCTGCGGCTCTGGACGCTCCAGGTGGTGGAAGGGAAGACCTACGCGGCGGCCGTGACGCGCAACCAGGTGCGCGTCGTCAGCATCCCGGCGCCGCGCGGTGAGATCGTCGACCGCAACGGCACGGTCCTGGTGTCCAACATCCCGCAGCAGGAGATCCTGCTGTCGCGCGCGGAGGCGGCCCAGAACCCGAGCATCGTCGGGATGGTGGCTGCGCTCGTCGGCCAGACGCCGCAGCAGGTGAACGCGTCCATCAACAACAATCAGTACAGCCCCTATGAGCCCGTGCCGGTGGCGGTCGGTGTCTCCACCGACACCGTCCAGTTCCTGCAGACCCACCAGTCGCAGTACCCGGGCGTCAGCGTGGAGACGGTGGCACAACGCACGTACCCCCAGGGCGGGACCGTAGGGACGCAGATCCTCGGCTACACCGGCGACATCTCGCCGACCTACCTGGCGTCACATCCCGGTGCCGGTTACACCCAGGGCAGCCAGATCGGCGTGTCGGGGATCGAGGCCCAGTACGAGCCGTACCTGCGGGGGGTCGCCGGGCGCCAGGCGCTCTCGGTCGACGCCGGCGGCACCGTCGTCGGCACGCTTGAGCAACACGGCCCCGCAGATCGGCGCCACGGCCGTGCTCAACGTCGACACCGGTCTGCAGCAGGCGGTCCAGGGCTACCTCCAGCAGCAGATCATGACCGACCGCCAGACCATTGACGCCGTCGACGGGCGGGTCCCGCCGGCCATCAACGGGGCAGTGGTCGTGATGAACCCCCAGAACGGTCAGGTGCTGGCGCTGGCGTCTTTCCCGTCCTACGACCTCAACGAATGGGTGGGAGGCATCTCGCCGGCCAACTTCAGCGCGCTGCAGGCGTCCGGCGCGGAGAACAACTACGCGATCGAGGGCCAGTACACCCCGGGGTCGACCTTCAAGCTCATCACCGCCACGGCGGCGCTCCAGGCCGGCCTCATCACCCCGGGCCAGTACTACGACGACACCGGCAGCTACAAGATCTCCGGCTGCCCCGCGCCCGGGGTGAACAACGACACGGGGTGCGTGCTCCATGACGACCCCGGCGACGGCGGAGGCACCTACAACATCTCCGGCGCGCTGACAGTGTCCAGCGACGCGTTCTTCTATCACCTGGGCGACCAGTTCTGGACCGACCGCGGGACCTACGGCGACACGGCGATCCAGAACGAGGCCACCGCCTATGGCGAGGGCACGATCACCGGTATCGACCTCCCCGGGGAGGCGCAGGGTCGCGTCGACAGCTACCTGACCCGGGCCAAGCTGCATGCGGAGGCGCCCAAGGCCTTTCCGTACGCCGCATCGTGGTTCACCGGCGACAACGTCGAGATGGCGTTCGGTCAGGGCGAGACGGTGCTCACCCCGATCGAGCAGGCGACGGCCTACGCGACCTTCGCCAACGGGGGCACTCGCTACGCACCCCAGGTCGCGTCGCAGATCGTCGACCCGCTCACGGGCAAGGTCATCAAGAAGATCACGCCGCAGGTGACCGGGCACGTCGCCATCTCGCCGGTCAACTATTCGGCCATGTTGCAGGGGTTCGAAGGCGTCATCTCGAACCCCCACGGCACGGCCTACGGTGACTTCCAGGGCTTCCCCTCCTCGTGGAACCTCGCCGGCAAGACGGGGACCGCCTCGAACCAGCAGGGTCTGGAGCCGAACAGCTGGTTCGTCGCCTGGGGTCCGAACCCCAACCCCACCTACCTCGTGCTGGCGGTCATCGACCAGGGCGGCTACGGCGCCCAGGCCGCGGCGCCGCTGGTCCGCAACATCTTCGACTACATCGCGGCCAACCCGATCAGCGCGACGGTGAAGACGCCCACACCGGCCAGCCCGCCCAGCCAGACCGCGCCCGCCACCAACGCCCCGCTGGGGACGCCGACCACGACGACGACCACCACGCACGACGAACGCCGGCTGAGGGTTCCCGTAGGGTTGGGGCCGATGGAGACCCTGTGGCCGAAGATCGAGCGACTCCTGCCGACGGTGTCCAAGCCGGCCCGTTACATCGGCGGTGAGCAGGGGTCCGTGTACCCCGAGCATGCTCCCGGCAAGGTGGCCTGGCTCCTCCTCTACCCCGACACCTACGAGATCGGGCTCCCGAACCAGGGGCTGCAGATCCTCTACGAGATCCTCAACGAGCGCCCCGACGCACTGGCCGAGCGGGCCTACGCGCCCTGGGTCGACATGGAAGCGGCCATGCGCGCCGCCGGCGTCCCCCTGTTCAGCGTCGAGCAGCACCTGCCCGCCGCCGCCTTCGACGTCCTGGCCTTCAACCTGTCGGCCGAGCTCGTCTACACCAACGTCCTCAACCTGATCGACCTGGCCGGCCTCCCGCTGCGCGCGGCGGAGCGGGGTGGCCACGATGCCTTCGTCCTGGCCGGCGGCCATTGCGCGTTCAACCCCGAGCCCCTCGCCGACTTCGTGGACGCGTTCGTCCTCGGTGACGGCGAGGAAGCCGTCAGCGAGGTCAACGAGGTCCTGGCCGCCTGGATCGGGAGCGCCCCGCCGGCCGCACGCGACCGCGGCGACGTGCTGGCGTCGCTGGCGCGTCTCGAAGGCGTCTATGTGCCCGCGCTCTACACGCCGACCTACGAGAACGGTCGGCTGGTGTCCACTCTCCCCGCCGCCCCCGGGGTGCCGTCCGAGGTCACGAAGCGGACGGTCAGCGACTTGGCCGACTGGCCCTACCCGTCCCGACCGTTGGTGCCGTTGACCGAGGTCGTCCACGACCGGCTGAACGTCGAGGTGTTCCGCGGCTGCACGCGGGGTTGTCGCTTCTGCCAGGCGGGCATGATCACCCGGCCGGTGCGTGAGCGCCCGGCGGCCCAGGTGCGCGAGCTCGTGCGCGACGGGCTGGAATGGAGCGGGCACGACGAGGTGACGCTGACGTCGCTCTCGACGGCTGACTTCTCGGATATCGAGGACCTGGTTCGCGACATCGTCGACGATCCCGAGCACGGCGGGCGCGTGTCGGTCAGCCTGCCGTCGTTGCGCGTCGATGCCTTCACCGTCGGCACGGCGGCGGAAATCCAGAAGGTCCGTCGCACCGGCCTCACCTTCGCACCCGAGGGCGGGACGTGGCGCATGCGCACGGTGATCAACAAGCTGATCACCGAGGAGGACCTGTACGGCGCCGTCGACGCCGCCTTCAGCCAGGGTTGGCGTCGGGTCAAGCTCTACTTCCTGATCGGGCTCCCCACCGAGCGCGACGAGGACGTGATGGGCATCGCTGAGCTGGGGCGCGCTGCGTGGAGATCGGCCGCCGCCACCAGAAGTCGGTGACCGTCACCGCCTCGGTCGGGGGCTTCGTGCCCAAGGCGCACACGCCGTTCCAGTGGTACGGGCAGGACACCGCGGCCGAGTTGGAGCGCAAGGTGGCGCTCCTGCGCAACGAGGCCCGCCGCACCCGGGGCCTGACCATCCGCTGGCACGAGCCTGCGGCCTCGGTGGCCGAGGGGTTGGCCAGCAGGGGGGACCGGCGGATGGGGGCGGTGATCGAGCGGGTCTGGCGGGCCGGGGGCACCTTCCAGGAGTGGTCGGAGCGCTTCGACCTCTCCTTGTGGGAGGCGGCGCTCGCCGCAGAAGGCCTGAGCCTCCAGGAGGTCTGTCACCGCGACCGGGCTCCCGACGAGGCCCTGCCCTGGGACCACATCTCGGCCGGGCTCCACCGTGACTTCCTCTGGGACGACTGGCAGGACGCCCTGGCCCAGGTCGCGGTGGAGGACTGCCGCTGGACCCCGTGCTACGACTGTGGCGCCTGTACGGACGTCGGCCTCGAGCACGTCGTGGCGTCCGCCGTGCCCCCCGCCGGGGGCAGCCAGGGCACGGGCCAGGACCTCGCCCAGGGAGCGCGGATCCCGGTCCGCCTGATCAACCGTGCCTCCTGAGGAGCCAGTCGGGGCACAGCGCCGTCTGCGCCTCCGTTTCTCCAAGGAGGGAAAGATCCGCTTCACGAGCCACCGAGACGTGGCGAGGATGTGGGAGCGGGCGTTGCGGCGGAGCCGCTTGCCGCTGGCCTATTCCCAGGGGTTCGCCCCCCATCCGCTCGTCAGTTTCGGGCTGGCCCTGCCCACCGGCTGCGAGTCCCGGGGCGAGTACCTGGACCTGCGGCTGGGAGTGGCCCCGCCGGGCGAGATCCCGCTGGCGGAGCTGCCCGAGGCCCTGAGCGGCCTCCTGCCCGAGGGCATCGACGTCCAGGCGGCCGCACTGGTCGGAGAGACGGAGGGATCGCTCCAGCAGGAGGTAGCATCGTGTGATTGGGAGCTGGAGGTGCTCGGAGTGCCAGGTGAGGAAATGCGGGAGCGGGTCGAGAAACTGCTCGCTGCCCCGATTCTCACCGTCAGGCGGGAGCGGAAGGGTCGCCAAGTCGAGGACGACATCCGCCCGGCCATCCGAGCGCTCTCGGTGACCGGCCCCAAGGGTCATCTCAGGGCGGAGCTTGCCACGCACCCGCGTAGCGTCCGCCCGACCGACCTGGTATCGGCCCTGGGCACCGGTGCGGTGCCCGGACAGGCCTGTCGAACGCATCAATGGATCGAACGCGACGGCGCCCGGTTCGAGCCCCTCCCCGTGAGCGGGCCCGGGACCGGCGGCGACGCGACACAGAACGCGAGGAGGGACATCCCTCATGTCCGAGATGGAAGCCAGCCAGACCCCGGAGGGTCCCCCCCGGGAGGCACCGAGCGGGACTAGCCCGCCGGACGCGCCGCGCCCGGCAACCCGGCCCAAGCCGAAGATAGGGGACACCAGGCCCGCGCCCGCGCGCCGGCCCCACCCAAGCAGGCGGCGCCCGTCGTGCCGCTCGTACGCCCCGCGGCCACGGTGCCCAAGCAGGCGACGACCGACGTAGCGGGACCCGACGGGCCGACGGCCGACGACTCCGAGGCCGGTTCGAAGCGAGCCCGCGGCCGGCGGCGCACGGGCCGGGAGCGGCGCAGCAAGCAGGTGGGCCGCTACCTCGTCTGCGTGCACGTGCAACCCCACATGACCCAGATCGCCATGCTGGAGGGCCGGTCACTGGTCGAGCACTACGTGTCCCGCGCCGCCGACGACACCAGCCAGATCGACGGGAACGTCTATCGGGGAAGGGTCCAGAACGTGCTGCCCGGCATGGAGGCGGCCTTCGTCGACATCGGGATCCCCAAGAACGCCGTCCTCTACCGGGGGGACGTGCGCTACGACCGGGACGACATCGAGGGCGGGGCATCCCAGCAGCCCCGGATCGAGGACGTGCTCAAGGCGGGGCAGACGATCCTGTGCCAGGTGACCAAGAACCCGATCGGGGCGAAGGGAGCTCGCTTGACCCAGGAGGTCTCGTTGCCCGGCCGCTTCGCTGTCCTCGTGCCCAACTCGAGCGCGTTCGGGATCTCCAAGCGCCTCGGGGACAACGAGCGGCGCCGGCTGCGCCGCATCATCGACGAGGTGAAGCCGGCCGGCCACGGCATGATCGTGCGCACGGCCGCCGAGGGTGTTTCCGCCGACGAGTTGCAGCGCGACGTCACGACCCTGCTCGACCAGTGGAATGTCATTGAGGCCGAGGCGAAGAGGTCGGATGCACCCGGGCTCTTGTACCGGGAGCCCGAGCTCTCGGTACGCATCCTGCGCGAGGAGCTGAATGCCGAGTACCGGGGCGTCGTGATCGACGACCTCGAGCTCTTCGAGCAGGTGCGCGACTACGTCCGGGCCGTGAGCCCCGAGCTGTCGGACCGGGTCGAGTACTACGACCCCGAGGTCGAGGGCCTGCCCATCTTCGAGCGCTACCACGTGCACGAGCAGCTCCACAAGGCGCTCGACCGCAAGGTGTGGCTCCCTTCGGGGGGCTCGCTCATCATCGAGCGGACCGAGGCGCTGACCGTGATCGACGTCAACACCGGGAAGAACGTGGGCAAGACCAACCTGGAGGAGACCGTCTACCGCAACAACCTGGAGGCGGCCGAGGAGGTGGCCCGCCAGCTGCGCCTGCGGGACATCGGCGGCATCATCGTCATCGACTTCATCGACATGGAGATCCGGGAGAACCGGGACAAGGTGGCGGCGGCCCTGCGCAACGCCCTGGCTCGCGACAAGACGCGGACCCAGGTGTTCGACATCTCCGAGCTGGGGCTGGTGGAGATGACCCGCAAGCGGGTCTCGGAGGGCCTGCTGGAGACCCTTTCCACCGAGTGCGCCGTCTGCGGGGGCAGGGGCGTGACCCTCGACGACTCCGTCCTGCGCTAGGATCTCGCCCTTATGTACGCCGTGATCAGGTCCGGGGGAAAGCAAGAGCGCGTGGCCGAGGGCCAGCGCGTCCGCGTGGAGCTCCTGGGCGAGCCGGTGGGCGCCGAGGTGTCCCTGCAGCCGGTGCTGGTCGTCGACGGCGAGACCGTGCTCGCCACGCCCGAGCAGCTGGCCGGCGCCTCGGTCACCGCCAAGGTCGTCGGCGAGGAGAAAGGCCCGAAAATCAACGCCGGGACCTACAAGAACAAGTCGAACCAGCGTCGCCGGTGGGGTCACCGCCAGCACTACGCCACGCTGGAGATCACCGCCATCACCGCGGCCGGCTGACCGGCCAGCAGGCAGAGGAGCTCGAGACAATGTCAAAGACGAAGGGTGGCGGGTCGACCCGCAACGGCCGGGACTCGAATGCGCAGCGCCTCGGGGTCAAGGAATTCGACGGCACCACGGTGACCGCGGGCTCCATCCTGGTGCGCCAGCGCGGCACCAAGTTCTACCCGGGCGCCAACGTGGGCCGAGGTGGCGACGACACGCTCTTCGCCAAGGCCGACGGCACCGTGAAGTTCGGCGAGCGCCGAGGGCGCAAGCAGATCAGCATCCTCACCGGGTAGGCGATTCCCCGCCACCGAGGAGGCGGCACAAGTCGATCGCGCCGGCTATCCGGCCTGCGGGCGCTGGTGCAGCTCCACCCCGTTGCCCCAGGGGTCGGCCGTGAAGGCCTGCCGGCGCCCCGTCTCACCGACGGGCACGGGGTCTGACACCTCCAGACCGCGGCGACGCAGTTCGCCCACCACCGCGTCGAGGTCGTCGTAAACCAGTGCGAAATGCTGGCCCACGTTGGGGGGAGCGGGCAGCTCTATCAGGTGCACCTGCTGCCCGTTGGCGGTGTCCAGCCAGGCGCCGACGAATCCGAAGTCGGGCCGGGTGAAGTTCTGGGCGAGCCCGAGCTTTTCGGTGTAGTAGGCGATGGCGCCGGCGACGTCAGGGACGTTGAGGGCGACATGGTCCACGCCCGCGGGTGTCACCGGGTCGGTCATGCCAGCGAGCCTATGACGTGGCGGACGATGTCGGCCATGGCGGGCGCGGCGGCGGCACCCACGCCGGCAATGGCGCCGATGTCCGTCGGAACGGCCGTGGCGGCGGCCGGATTGGTGACGAGTGCGAGCCCGAGGACGTCTGCGCCGACGTGGCGGGCGGCGATTGTCTCGAGCGCCATGGACATCCCCACGACGTCGGCTCCCGCGGCGCGCAGCATGCGGATCTCCGCCGGCGTCTCGAACTGGGGCCCCGGCACCTGCGCGTAGACGCCGGGCCGGGGTGAGACGATCGCGCCGGCGGGTCCGGGTGTGGCGAGGGCAAGCTGGCACAGCCCGGGCGAGTAGGCGCCGACCATGTCGACGAATTCCGGCCCGCTCAGCGGGCTCTGCCCGGTCAGATTGAGATGGTCCTCGACCACCATGACCGTGCCGGTCGCCAGGTCGTCGCGGACGCCTCCGACAGATGCCGTCAGGATGACGGTCGCGCAGCCCGCCGCGACGCCCGTGAGGAGCGGGTGCACGGCCTCGCTGGAGGTGATCCCCTCGTACAGGTGGCAGCGGCCACCGAAGACGAGGACCCGCTTGCCCGCGATGTCCACCGACCAGCCTTCGGCCCGGTGGCCGGCGGCGGTGTAGCGGGGGAAGTAGGGCAAGGTGTCGAGCGGCAGCGAGGGCCCACCCGCCCCGAGGATCTCGCCGGCGTCTGACAGCCCGCTCCCGAGTACGACCAGGATGTCGTGGTGGTCAGGGCCGATGCGGCGGGCGAGTTCCCGGGCGCTGCGGCCAGCCCGGTCGGCCGCATCATCCATGAACGGCATGGTAGGCGGCCTATCGCCCCCCGCCACGTACCATGGCGCCAATGTCGACCACTGCCGTTCCCGTCCCGGTGTCGCTGCACCCGCTGGCGCCCCTCACGGGCGAGGAGATCAAGGCGGCCCGTCAGGTCGTCTTCGACAGTGGGCGGTCCACCGTGGGCAACGAGGCGCTGCGTTTCGCCTACCTGGCCCTGTGTGATCCCCCCAAGGACGTCGTGCGAGCAGTGGACCGGGGCGAGCCGGGTGCCGCCGCCCGGATCGACCGCCAGGTGCGGATGGTTCTCCTGCAGGGGCCCGAGGCGGACGTGGTCGAAGCCGTCGTCTCGGTCACCCGTGGCGAGGTCGTGCGTTGGGAGGTGGTCGAGGACGTCCGTCCCCCTCTCCAGATGGAGGAGGCCTACCTGACGATCCTGGCGCTGGCGGAGTGCGAGGAGTGGAACGCCGCGCTCGACCGCCGGGGCATCGTGGACCGCTCGCTGGTCCAGGTCGACCCCTGGCCGGCGGGGACGTTCGGCCTCGAGCACGAGAAACGGCGCCGGATCACCAAGTGCCTGGCCTACCTGCGCGAGACGCCCGACGACAACGGCTATGCGCGCCCGATCGAGGGGTTGCTGGCCATCGTCGACATGGCGCGGGGCGAGGTGCTCGAGGTGCTCGACTACGGCGCCGTCCCGATCCCTCCGACCTCGGGCAGCTACTACCCCGAGCACAACGGGCCGCTGCGCACCGACCTGAAGCCGATCTCCATCACGCAACCCGAAGGGCGCGAGCTACGTCGTCGAGGGAAACTTCGTGCAGTGGCAGAAGTGGTCGTTGCGGGTGGGCATGGACCCACTGGAGGGATTGGTCCTCTCGACGATCGGCTACGAGGACGGCGGCCACGTGCGTCCCCTCGTGTACCGAGCGTCGGTCAGCGAGATGGTGGTGCCCTACGGCCACCCCAGCCCCATGCACTCGTGGAAGAGCGCCTTCGACGCCGGTGAGTGGGGCCTCGGGCGCATGGCCAACTCGCTCACGCTGGGTTGCGACTGCCTGGGGGAGATCCACTACTTCGACGACGTCTTCGCGGACGAGCACGGCAAACCCCACACCAAGGCCAACGCCATCTGCATGCACGAGGAGGACTACTCCATCCTCTGGAAGCACGTCGACATGACCTCGGGCCGGACCGAGGTGCGGCGGTCGCGCCGGTTGGTGGTCAGCTCCATCGCCACGGTCGGCAACTACGAGTACGGGTTCTACTGGTACTTCTACCTCGACGGGACCATGCAGCTGGAGGTGAAGCTCAGCGGGATCATGTCGACCATGGCGGTGGACGGCGATGATGCGGGCGCGCACGCCCGCATGGTGGCGCCCGGGCTGGCCGCGCCCCTCCATCAACACATCTTCAACGTGCGGCTCGATGTCGAGATCGACGGGCCCGACAACGCCGTGTTCGAGGTCGACGCCGTGCCCGCGGCCCCCGGGGAGGGCAACCCCGTCGGCAGCGCATTCACCACCACGACCACCCTGCTGGAGACGGAGCTGGCGGCCCGACGCGACATCGACCCGTCGCGCTCGCGGACGTGGCGCATCGCCAACCGCAGCCGGCGCAACGCAGTCGGGCAGCCGACCGCCTACAAGCTCCTGCCGACCGCCACGCCGACTCTGCTCGCCGACCCCGAGTCCAGCATCGGGCGGCGCGCCGCCTTCGCGGCGCACAACCTGTGGGTCACGCCGTACGCACCCGAGGAGAGGAGAGCGGCGGGCGACTACCCGAACCAGCACTCGGGGGGAGCGGGTCTCCCGGCCTGGACGGCGCAGGACCGGTCGCTGGTCGACACGGACATCGTCGTCTGGCACTCGTTCGGCGTCACCCACATCCCGCGCCCCGAAGACTGGCCCGTCATGCCGGTCGAGAGCACGGGCTTCAGCCTCGTCCCGGTCGGGTTCTTCGACCGCAACCCGGCCCTCGACGTGCCCCCCTCGACGGAGGGGCACTGCCATGCCTGAGCGCGGCGCCCACACGCCGCAGGAGTACCACCCGCCGGTCGAGGAGTACCTCGAGACGATGCTCGCCCTGGCCGAGGAGGGTGTCCCGGTGATTCAGGCCCGCATCGCGGAGCGCCTCGGCCGCTCCGCCCCGTCCGTCTCGGAGATGCTGGACCGGCTCATCGAGGACGGGTACGTGACCCGGGAAGGCCGGCGGCTGTCGCTGACCGACAGCGGGCGGGCGCTGGCCGAGAAGGTCGTCCGCAAACACCGCCTGGCTGAGCGGCTGCTCGTGGACGTCATCGGCCTGGAGTGGCACAAGGTGCACCGTGAGGCGGGACGATGGGAGCACGTGATCTCCGACGACGTCGAGGCGAGGCTCGTCGAGCTGCTCGGCGACCCCGCCACGTGCCCCCACGGCAATCCGATCCCCGGCTCGGGCTCGGCGGCACCGGGTGGACCGACCCGCCCGCTGGCCGAGGTGGGCGAGGGCGAGCGGGTCCGGCTGTTCCGGATAAGCGAAGAAGTCGAGATGAACCTCGGCTCGCTCACGCTGCTCGACGAAGGCGGGTTCATCCCCGGCGTGGTCGCCCGCGTGGGCGGTCGCGACACCGACGGCAACGTCGAGGTCACGGTCGAAGGTGGTGCGCGGGCGATCCACGTCTCACGCGACCTCTCCGACCGCCTGTTCGTCGGCGCACCATGACGCTGCGGCTGGTCGCCGACGCCGTCTTCACCGTCGATGCCGAGGGCACCATCCTGGCCCCCGGAGCGATCGAGATCGACCCCGACGGCCTGATCTCGTGGGTGGGGGACCCGTGGCAGGTGGCGCCGGCGGCGGGAACCGAGGTACGCGAGCTCGGCGGCCTGCTGATGCCGGGCCTCGTCAATTGCCACGGGCATGCGCCGATGACGCTGGTGCGCAGCGCTGGGGATGGCCTGCCGCTCGACCGTTGGCTGAGCGAGTCGGTCTGGCCGCGTGAGGCGCTGCTCGAAGAAGAGGACGTGTACTGGGGCATGGCACTCGGCGCCGCCGAGATGCTGTGCAACGGAATGACCACTACCTGTGAGCAGTACCGCCACCCGGCCCCGGTGACCGAGGCGTTGCTCGACTCCGGTATGCGCGCTCTGTACACCGCGGCCATCTTCGACGTGCCCGAGAGGGGTGTAGGGGACTCATGGGAGACGCTCCTCGCCGAAGCGTGCGAGTTGCACGACTCCATGGCGGGCGGACAGGACCGGGTGCAGATCGGCTTCGGCCCGCACGCGACCTACACCGTGCCCCCCGAGGCGCTGCGTGTCATCGCAGCCGAGGCCCAGCGGCGCGACGCGTTGCTGCAGATCCACCTTTCCGAGACGGTGGCGGAGTGCGAGCTGGTGCGCGAGCGCTACGGCATGGGCGCGCCCGCCCTGCTGGAATCGGTGGGCGCGCTCGACGGCCGCGTGCTGGCGGCCCACTCCGTGTGGCTGGACGAGGCCGAGCTCTCCCTGCTCAGCGGTCGCGACGTGGCGGTGGCGCACTGCCCGGGCTCCAACGGGAAGCTGGGAGCGGGGATCGCGCCCTTGCATGCCCTGCTCGAGCGAGGCGTGCGGGTGGGCCTGGGAACTGACGGGCCGGCCTCCAACGACGATCTCCATCTGTGGGACGAGATGCGGCTGGCTGCGCTCTTGGCCCGTGCCGTCGCCGGCGACCCCGGCGCGGTGAGTACGGCGGAGGCTCTCCGGCTGGCCACCCGCGGCGGTGGTGAGGCGCTCGGGCTCCCGGTGGGAGCGCTCGAGGTCGGTCGTCCCGCGGACGTCATCCACCTCCGCACCGACGACGCGCGTTTCTCCCCCTCGGTCAACGACGCCGAGCTGATGGGGCACCTGGTCTGGGCCGGAGCGGGGTATCTCGTGACCGACGTCTGGGTGGGGGGGACGCCCGTCGTGGAGGCGGGGCGGTGCACCCTGATTGATGCAGATCGGGCCCGCGCCGAGGTCGGGCAGCGCGCCCGCCGCCTGCTCGGCTCTTAGGCTTCCCCCATGTCCGGATTCGTCGACCAGGCCCAGCTGCACGCGCGCGCCGGAGACGGGGGAGCGGGCGCGGTGTCGTGGCGGCGCGAGGCGCACGTGGACAAGGGGGGCCCCGACGGCGGCGACGGGGGTCATGGCGGCGACGTATGGCTGGTGGCGTCGGTCAACGAGTCCTCCCTGCTGGGCTTCCGCGACCACCCCTTCCGCCGCGCCACCGACGGCGTCCATGGTTCGGGTTCCAAGCGCCATGGGGCCCGGGGGAAGGACATCGCGGTGCCCGTCCCTGTCGGGACGGTCGTGCGCGGCCGGGGCGGCGAGGTGGTCTGCGACATGGCCGCGGACGGATCCCGCTTCATGGTGGCCGAGGGCGGCCAGGGTGGAAGGGGCAACGCGCGGTTCCTGTCCAATCGTCGCCGCGCCCCCGCGTTCGCCGAGCAGGGGGAGAAGGGGCAGGAGTTCTGGCTGGACATGGAGCTGAAGCTCATGGCCGACGTGGCGCTCGTGGGTTTCCCCAACGCGGGCAAGTCGACGCTGATCTCGACCGTGTCGGCCGCCAAGCCGAAGATCGCGGACTACCCGTTCACGACGCTGGAGCCGCATCTGGGCGTCGTCCGGATCGGCGGGACGCGGGACGGCACCGAGTTCGTGATGGCCGACATCCCCGGACTCGTGGAGGGCGCGGCCGCGGGCAAGGGTCTGGGCCACCAGTTCCTGCGCCACATTGAGCGGGCTCGGGTGCTCGTGGTGCTGCTGGACCTCTCCGCGCCCGAGATCGGCGGCGACGCCCCGTCGGCCCAGCTGCGGATCCTGTTGGCGGAGCTCGGCTCGTACCGACCCGATCTCCTCGACCGCCCGCGTGTGGTGGTCGGCAGCAAGGCCGACGTCGGCTCCGACGTCGAGAGTGTGTGCGACATGGTGCTGTCGGCGGCGACCCGAGCAGGTGTCACCGACCTCGTGGCGCGGCTCGCCGCCCTCGTGCACGAGGTGCGGGTCGAAGCGACGGCGACGGCGTCGAGTGAGATCGTGGTGCACCGGCCCGTGCCCGAGGGCGTCGACGTGCGGCGATCAGACGACGGCGGGTGGGTGGTGGCCGGCCGCGCTGCCGAACGGGCCGTAGCGCTGTCCGACCTCAACGACGCCGGGGCGCAGGCCGAGGCCGTGCGGCGCCTGCGCCGGCTGGGCGTCGATCGCGCGCTGGCCCGCGCCGGCGTGCGCGACGGCGACGAGGTGACCGTCGGCACCATGACCTTCACCTGGGGGGAGGACACGTGATCGCCGTCGTCAAGGTGGGCTCGTCCTCGGTCAGCGAGGACACGGTGGCCCGGCTGTGCGCCGAGCTCGCCGCGGCCCACCGGGCCGGTCACACGGTCGTTGTCGTCTCCTCGGGGGCCATCGCCGCCGGCTGGGCCGCGCTGGACCGCGGCGAGCACCGCCCGTCGGACCCCGCCGTCCTGCAGGCGGTGTCGGCCGTCGGCCAGCACCGGCTCATGCGCCTGTGGCAGGAGGGCCTCGAACCTCACGGCGTGCTGGCCGGCCAGGTGCTGCTGGCCCCACTCGACTTCGTGCACCGCACCCAGTACCTGCACGCCCGCGGCACCCTGCGGCACCTGGCCGACCTCGGTGTGATCCCGATCGTCAACGAGAACGACGCCGTGGCCGACGAGGAGATCCGCTTCGGTGACAACGACCGTCTGGCCGCCCTCGTGGCGCACCTGGTCGGCGCCCAGCTCCTCGTGCTGCTCACCGATGCCCCGGGCCTGCTGACAGCCGACCCCCGGCGCGACGGGGAGGCGTCCCTCATTGAGGAGGTGGTCGAGATCGACCACCAGCTCGAGCGACTCGCCGGTGGCCCCGGGAGTGCGATGGGCAGCGGCGGCATGGCCTCGAAGCTGGCCGCGGCCAAGATCGCCACCTGGTCGGGCGTGCAGACCGTGATCGCAGACGCCGCGCACCCGGGCGTGCTCGAGCGCGGCGTTGGCCGGCGAACCGGTGGGGACGGTGTTCCGGGCCCGGAAGGGGCGCCTCTCGGCCCGCAAGCTGTGGATCGCGTTCGCCCTGGGCTCCTCGGGGAGCCTCTCGGTCGACGAGGGGGCGCGGGCGGCGCTGATGGATCGGGGACGGTCGCTCCTGGCCGCGGGCGTCGTGGGGGTCAGCGGCACGTTCGGACCCGGGGACGCCGCCGAGATCGCCGGCCCGGACGGCCGGGTCTTCGCCAAGGGCCTGGTCCGGCTCCACGCGGAGCGCTCGGCGGAGTGGATGGGGAAGCGCAGCCAGGTCGTCGTCCACCGGGACGACCTGGTCCTCGTCACTTGACCCGAGCCGGTCCTTGTAACCTGACCCGGTGACCACGCCTGCATTGGAGCAGCTCGCGGGCCGCGTCCAGGCGGCGGCCCGGGTGGTGGCGCGGTCGCCGAGCTCGGTCCGGGACGACGCGCTCGGCCTGGCCGCCGACCTCGTCGAGGACGAGTGGGCGGCGCTGGTGGAGGCGAACCGGACCGACCTGGAGCGCGCCGAGGCGGCCGGCATGACCGAAGGGGCCCGCGACCGGCTGCGCCTGACCGAGGAGCGGGTGCGGGGCATGGCCGGCGGCCTGCGCAAGGTGGCCGCCCTGCCCGACCCGGTGGGCGAGGTCACCGAGGGCTGGGTCCGCCCCAACGGCCTCCGGGTGACGCGGGTGCGGGTCCCCCTGGGGGTGGTCGGCGTCATCTACGAGAACCGCCCCAACGTGACGAGTGACGCCGCCGCGTTGTGCCTCAAGGCGGGCAACGCAGCCTTCCTGCGGGGCTCCTCCTCCGCCATCGACTCCAACCGGGCCGTCGTCGCGCTGCTGCGGCGGGCGGTCGTGAAGGCGGGCCTCCCCGAGGACGCGGTGGCCCTGGTGGAGGACACGTCACACGAGACGGCCGTCGCGTTCATGCAGCTGCGCGGCCTGATCGACTGCCTGATCCCGCGCGGCGGGCGGGCGCTCATTGAGTCGCTGGTCGAGCACGCCACGGTGCCCTACGTGCTCGACGGTGACGGGAACTGCCACATCTACGTCGATGGCGCGGCCGACCTCGCCATGGCGCACGAGCTCACGATCAACGCCAAGACGCACCGCTTCGGCGTGTGCAATGCGGTCGAGACCATCCTGGTCCACGCCGCCGTGGCTGCCGATTTCCTGCCCCGTGTAGCGGCGTCACTGACCGGGGCGGGCGTGGAGATCCGGGCCGACGAGCGGGTGCGGGCGATCGTGCCCGACGCCGTTGCCGGCCATGGAGAGCGACTTCGCCACGGAGTTCCTGGGGCCGGTGGTGGCGATCGGGATGGTCGACGACGTGGGCGACGCCATTGAGCACATCGCTCGCTACAGCTCGGGCCATTCCGAGGCGATCGTCACCTCCGACGTCGCCGTGGCCGACCGCTTCGTCGCCGAGGTCGACGGGGCGGCCGTGCTGGTGAACGCGTCCACGAGGTTCGTCGACGGCGAGGAGCTCGGTCTGGGCGCCGAGGTGGGGATCTCCACCCAGAAGCTGCACGCCCGCGGGCCGATGGGAGTGAAGGAGCTGACGACGTTGAAGTGGGTCGTGCGAGGTGACGGGCAGGTGCGCCGGTGAGCGTGGGGAATGCAGGGTTGGGTCTGCCCGAGTCGGGGCCACCCCGGTTCGATTCTCTTGATGCGGTGCGGGGCGGCCTGGCCCGGGTCGGCTACCTGGCCGACGAGTCGATCAGTGGTGTGGTGTACCTGGCCGACCGGTTGGCGAAGCCGGTGCTCGTCGAGGGCCCGGCCGGGACCGGCAAGACGCAGCTGGCCAAGTCCGTGGCGGACCTCACTGGCGCGCGGCTGATCCGCCTGCAGTGCTACGAGGGGCTCGACGAGTCCAAGGCGCTCTACGAGTGGAACTACCGCAAGCAGCTGCTGCGCATCCAGGCGGGTGAGCACGGGAAGGCCGAGGAGGAGGGCCCGAGCTGGTCCGAGCTCGAGGAGGACATCTTCTCCGAGGACTTCCTCCTGACCCGGCCCCTCCTCGAGGCGATCCGGGCCACCGAGCCGGTGGTGCTCCTCGTCGACGAGGTGGACCGCGTCGAGCTGGAGACCGAGGCCTTGCTGCTCGAGATCCTCTCGGAGTACCAGGTCTCCATCCCCGAGCTCGGCACCGTGCGGGCCTCGCAACTTCCGATGGTCTTCCTCACCTCCAACAACACCCGGGAGCTCTCCGAGGCCCTCAAGCGGCGCTGCCTCTACCTGCACATCGACTACCCGGACCTCGACCGCGAGCGCGAGATCGTGCGCACCAAGGTGCCCGGCATCACCGAGGAGCTCGCCGACCAGGTGGCTCGCATCGTGCGCTCGCTGCGCACCTTGGAGTTGCGCAAGGCACCATCGGTCTCCGAGACCCTCGACTGGGCGCGCACACTGGTGCTGCTCGGTGTGCAGACCATCGACGCCGCCGGCGCCAAGGACACGCTGCACGTCCTGTTGAAGTACCAGGCCGACATCGAGCGGGCCACCAAGGAGCTGCTGTCGGCCTCGGCGGGCTGAGCGCGCCATGCTCGATCTCCTCTCCGGGTTCGTCACCGAGCTGCGCCGTTCCGGGCTGCCCGTCTCCCTGACCGAGCATCTCGATGCCGCAGAGGCCGTCAAGCACATCCCCCTCGAGGACCGGGAGGCGTTGAAGTACGCGCTGGCGGCCACGCTGGTGAAGTCGTCCGCCCACTGGCGCGCCTTCGAGACCGCGTTCGAGGTGTTCTTCGCCGTGCGGACCCGGGGAGCGGACGCGGGTGCCCTCGACGAGGAAGGCGAAGGGGACGACGGCGAGGGCGAGGGGGATCAGGAGGGCCAGGGTGGCCCGCAGGGACAGGGCCGCTCCTGGAAGGGCGGCGGGTCGGGCGAGGGGATGACGCCCGAAGAGCTGGCCGAGCTGCTCTTCAAGTCGCTGCTCTCGGCTGACGCCGGGCTGATGAACGTCGTGGCGCGCAACGCGGTCGACCGCTACGCCGGCATGGAGCCGGGGCGGCCCGTCGGTGGGACGTACTACCTGTACCGCACCCTGCGGAACTTGGACCTCGATGCGGTCCTGGAGCGGTTGATGGGCCAGGCCCAGGCGGGTGCCGCCGGCGGGTCGCTGACCGACCTCGAGGAGCGCCTCGCGGCCGACGAGTTCAAGGCACGGATCGAGAAGTTCCGCCGCTCGGTCGAGACGGAGATCCGCCGGCGCCTGGTGGAGGATCGCGGTGCCGAGGCCCTGGCGCGCTCTGTCCGCAAACCGCTACCCGAGGACATCGACGTGATGCACGCCACGCGTGAGGAGCTGGCGATGCTGCACCGGGTGCTCCACCCCTTGTCCCGCAAGCTCGCCGTGCGCCTGGCGCGCAAGCGCCGCCACGGACGAAAGGGACCCCTCGACTTCCGCGCCACCATGCGGCGCTCCCTCTCGACGGGCGGTGTGCCCATTGAGCCGCGCTTCCGGCACCCCCGCCCGGCCAAGCCGGAGATCTTCGTCATCGCGGACATCTCGGGCTCCGTGGCCAGCTTTGCCCGCTTCACCCTGCACCTGGTGTACGCCATCTCGTCGCAGTTCTCGAAGGTGCGCAGCTTCGTCTTCGTGGACGGGATCGACGAGGTGACCCGGTTCTTCGAGGGTGTGGTCGACCCGGCCGAGGCCGTGGCCCGCATCAACCTGGAGGCGGACGTCATCTGGGTGGACGGCCACTCCGACTACGGGCATGCGCTCACCGAGTTCCACCGGCGCTGGGGCGACCAGGTGACGTCGCGCTCGAGCGTCATGGTGCTCGGCGACGCGCGCAACAACTACCACGCGTCGGGCTCGTGGGTGCTGGAGGACCTGCAGGCCAGGGCGCGCCGCGTCTACTGGTTGAACCCCGAGCCACGCGACTACTGGGGGTCGGGTGACTCCATCGTGGGCGAGTACGCCGCCCACTGCGACGACGTTGTGGAGTGCCGGACCCTCCGCCAGCTCGAGCGCTTCGTCGGGAACCTCGCGTGAGCTCGGGCGATCCGGAGGGCGACGAGCGCGACCCGGCGGGGGTGCTGCGCATCTTCCCGCCCGCCGAGGGCGCCTCGCGCATCGTTCTCGTCCGTCACGGTGAAGCCCAGTGCAACGTCAATCGTGTCGTGGGCGGCCTCAAGGGCTGCACCGGGCTGACCGATCTGGGCCGGCGCCAGGTGGCGGCGCTGGCCGACCGCCTCTTCGAGAGCGGCGAGTTGCGCGAGGCCACGACCCTCTACTCCTCGGTGCTGCCGCGTGCCGTCGAGACGGCGGAGCGGCTGCGGCCGGTGATCGGCCCCGGTCTCCAGGCCCTCGGGCCCATCGTGGAGCGCTGCGACCTGTGCGAGCTGCACCCCGGCGAGTGCGACGGCATGGCATGGGAGGAGGTCGTCGAGGTCTTCGCGGTGCCGGACTGGGACCGTGACCCGAGCATCCCCATCGCTCCGGGCGGGGAGAGCTGGTCGGAATTCGTCGTGCGGGCTTCCGACGCGGTCCGAGGGGTGGTGGCCCGGCACCCGGGGGAGTTGGTGGTGGCCGCGGTGCACGCCGGTGTGATCGAGGCCTGCATGATCGCGTTCCTCGGTGTGCCGCCCGAGGTGTACCGCAGGGGCTGGGTGCGCATTGTGCACGCCTCCATGACCGAGTGGGAGTGGATCCCCGCCGAGGACCGCTGGGTGCTGCTGCGCTTCAACGACTCCTGCGGGGTGCCGCGGTCCTGACGGGCACCGATCCGGAGAGGAAGGCGCTCGACAGGCGCTCCGGCGCGACGGCGAGCCACGCGTCTTCCACCGCCGCCCGCAGCGGCCGCTTCGTGACGGCCCGGAGGGCCACGAGCACCGCCGGGTAGCCCTCGAAATGGGGGATGGTGAAGAAGCCCTTGGTGCCCGCGGCGAGCAGCGCCTCCTTGTCGGCGAGGTCGACGGTCCGGAGGGCGAGGATCGGGCCGGGTGGGGGCTCGCTGTCGCCGAAGCGCCTGAGGTCCGCCTTGGAGAACGGGCGTTCCCAGGCGAAGGCCTTGCCGGCGACGAACCAGGTCCGGTTGCCGTGCCGCGCCCCTTCGGTCACCTCCGGCAGGTGCGCGATCATCGCCTCGACGTCGCGCCACGCCACCATGTCCGGACCCTAACGGCTCCGGTAGCGTCGGCGCGATGGCCGAGCGAGCACCGCGTCGCGTGCCGTGCGTGACGTATCCCGGCCTCGACCCCGCCGGGCTGGCCCGATTGCACGTCCGGGCTCACCGGGATCCTGCTCACCAACCGGGCGATGACGTCGCCGGAGCCACCGGCGCACTTCGTGGACTTCTGGGAGGCCGCGTACGCGGCCAGGGCGGACCGATCGGGACAAGCGGGCAGGGGCCAGCTACGCTGAACGTTCCGACGGACAAGGGGACGAATCCATGTACAAGGTTGTCGTAGTCGGCACGGACGGCTCTCCCACCGCAGACAAAGCGGTCCAGGCCGCGGCGGACCTCGCCCGGGCGTGGGGCTCTGTGCTCCACGTCGTGACGGCGGTACGGGCGCCCCGACCGGGCATGGCGTCCGCGACCGGCGCGCCCCTGGTCGACACCGGGCTCGGGCAGGCCATGGTCGAAGAGGCCGCCAAGGCGGTCGGCGAAACGGCGATGCAGAAGTTCGGGGACGGCCTCAAGATCGAGGCTCACGCCGCCGTGGGCAACCCCGACGACGTGATCCTCAACGCGGCGGTCGACGTCTCGGCCGATCTGATCGTCGTCGGCAGCAAGGGCATGCGGGGGCGCGCCGCTATCTCGGCAGCGTGCCCAACTCGGTGGCCCATTCCGCGCACTGCGCGGTGCTGATCGTCAAGACGGACTAGATATCCCACGGCCGTAAGAAGTCAAGCGGCCAAATCAGAAACCTCCGGCCAGGCGATCAGTTCGTCATAGAGGACTCCGCGATCCAAGCAGGTGTGGAGGAGCCCGACGAGGCGGTTGGCCAGCTGTCGGAGCGCTTGACGATGGGTCTTGCCACGGGCCCGGAGCTGGTCGTAGTAGTTCCTTGCTCCCGCCGACCTGGTGAGCGTGCAAAAGGCCCACTGGTCACAGGCGTCGCCGAGGCGGCGGTTGCGGGCGTAGCGGGCCAGGACCACCCGGCTGTGGCCCGATGCCTTGGTCACAGGTGACGTGCCGGCGTAGTTCTTGCGAGACTTGGGACCCGAGAAACGGGTTCGGTCATCACCGAACTCGCCCAGCACCCGGGCACCGAGGACCGTCCCTAGTCCTGGCAGGGAGAGGACGACCTTGGCGTCCGGGTGCTGCTCAAAATGCTCCGAGAGCGCCGCTTCGAGCTCGGCGATCTGGGCGTTGAACGTAACGATGAGCGCCAATGCTGATCGGGTGACAAGACCATGGGCGTTAGCGACCACGATCGGCGCCTCGAGGTGCTCGGCGCGGAGCGCCTCTTGGATCTCTTCTGCTCGTCGCTCGACGTTGCGCTGGCGGCCGCCCTTGCGCAGTGCCGAGGCGACCTTCGAACGCGACAGCACCCGGCCGAGCTCGGGGGTCGGGGCAATGGCCAAGACGGCGAGGGCGTCGGTGCTGCCCAGATCGGTGCCAAAGGCTTCGAGAACTCCGGGGTAGTACTCGCGCAACGACGAACGCAGCGCATTGAGCTGGCGCTGGCGGCTCCAAATTGCGTTCTGGTGGGCCCGGGCTAAAACCTTGACCCCTTCGGCGAGGTCGGAGTCACCGGCGATCGGGCGGTGGTTGTGCCTATCGGTCCGGACCAGATCGGCCAGCACCTTGGCATCGCCCGGGTCGGACTTGGCTCCCGAAGTCGTGTGGCGATCTCGATAGCGAGCTGATGCCATCGGGTTGATCGCGTAGACCTCGTAGCCGGCCGCCAAAAGTGACCAGACCACCAGGCCGCGGTCGATCTCGATGCCGACGACCACCGCCTCGTCGTTTTCGACCAGCTCGGCGACGAGCCCATGGAGATCACCGAGGCCAACAACGCTGTCGGGCACGCGGCGTTTTGCCAGGACCATGCCGTCCTCAGCCATCACGCAGACGTCATGATGGTCCTCGGCCCAGTCCACTCCCACAAAGAGCACTGCTCCTCCTCTCGCTCATGAGCCCGAGGAGATGCGCAGCGACCTAATGGATCAGTGCTCGAGGCACGACATCCCACCAGCTGTCCGTCTCCCCACTAGCCCGACGGGGCACGATCTAGTCCTAGGATTCAAGACCCGGGAACCAACAGTGCTCCCGTCAGGTAGCTCGGAGACCAGCTTGCCTCTCGCAAGCCGGTCCAGTCCCATTAGGAGCGGGACTCAGCCGGACGCTCGACGCGGGCGCCGGTCACGCCTTCCGCTCGGGCAGCTTGCTCAAGAGCCAATAGGCACGCCTCTGCCTGACCGCGCGCCGGCGGAGGGGGTCGTCGGGGTCGAGCTGCTCCCGGGCACCCGCGAGGACCTGGTCGAACAACGCCGAAGCTTCCTTGCGGCGCTTGAGCGCGACCAGCTCCGAGACCATGGCCCACTTCTGGTACAGGACCAGGCGCGGGTCGGCACCGTTGCGCTCCAGGCCGCTCACCGCCTCGGTGAACTGGCTGAGTGCCATCTCATGGTTGCCGAGGCTCCGATGGGTCTGGGCCAGGTCGACGAGGGACCGGTACGTGTCGAGATGCTCGGGGCCGGCAGCGCGCCGGATCGATTCGTAGACGCGCACCCTGAGGGGGAACTCCTCGCCGTAACGGTGGAGCTTGCGCAGGGAGATGGCCAGGTTGGTCGCCGCTCGGATCGACTGGTCGCTGTCGGTCCCGCTCATCTCGTCGGAGTCCGTGAGGACCCGCTCCCACACCCGCCGCGCCGCATCGAGCTCGCCGAGGCGGTCGAGGACCAGGGCGAGGCTGTACTCGGTGCGCACCCTCCGGGCGTCGTTGCGCTCCGGCGAGGCCGCCTGGAGCGAGAGCGAGCGGGTCAACAAGGCCTCCGCCTCCCGGTACTCGCCCGCCTCGCGCAGGGACAGAGCCAGGTGCTCCATCGCATCGAGGGTCTCTGGTTCGGACTCCCCGTAGAGCTCCATTCGAGCGTCGAGAAGGATGCGGGCCTCCTCGGCCGCGGTCCCCCGACGGTCCTCGTTCTCCATCCGGGCTGACCCTAACGGGCGCGACCGGCTGGCGGTGCCCAGATCAGCAGGCGTAGTCCATGTCGTACTGCTCGCTGTCGTACTGCACGATCTCGAGCGGCCCGCTGGGCAGCAGCTTGCCCATCGACTGCCATCTGCCGATGTCGGCGCACGAGCCCGGCCCGCTCGGTGGCGAGAGGTAGTCCGCCATCCAGTAGGGGACGTCGGGCTGGTAGTTGCCGACGATGTTGTTCCAGACGCCCGGGCTGGCGTAAATCCCGACGTCCGGGATGCCCTCGGTCTCGTGCAGCGCGTTGAGCGCGCCCTGGACGAATTCCGCGTTCTCGTTGAAGTCGCCCGACCAGTTGGCGCTGGCCGTCTCCACGTCGAGCCACCACGGGATGGTGGTGGACCCGGCGCCGGCATTCTGCGCGTCCGCGTACGCGTGCACGCCGGCCTGGTAGCCGGCATTGCAGGAGGTGTCACCGTTGCAGCCCGGCTCGTTCGTCGACGAGGTCTCATACGTCAGGTAGGAGTAGAGGTTCAAACCTCCACCGGCCCACGAGGCCTCCTGAGGCAGGCACGGATTGGGATTGCCGGGGCTGGCATCTGTATGCGAGCTCCCGTCCACCTGCACGATCCCGATGGCGTGGTCGCCGGTCGGGAAGCTCGAGCACTGGAACTTGCTGATGTCGATAGCCGTAGGCACCCGACGGGTAGGTGCCCCCGGTGAACGCACCGTTCCCGGGTGCCTCCGCCATCCCCACGATGGGCCGGAACAGCGGCGATGGTGCGGAGCCGTAGTACTTGGCGTTCCCGAAGTTCGAGACGAGGCCGGCGGAGTCGGTGAACCAGTACCCGTCGCGGGTGGGGGTCGTGGCTGCCGCCATGATCGGGTTCTTCAGAGGCACGCCACCCAATGAGCCGTAGAACTGCATGCTCCCGTAGCTGAAGATGCCCCCGTCGGAGGCGACCAGGAAGTAGCCGCCGCCCCCTGGCCCCGTGATCATGCCGACGATGGGCTTGTTCAGCACGATGCTCCCGGTGCTCCCGTAGAAGCTGGCGTCGCCGTAGCTGAAGATGCCGCCGTCCGAGGCGACCAGCCAGTACCCGTTCCCGCTCGGCGTCGGCGCCATCCCCACGACCGGCTTGTTGAGCGTCATGCTCCCGGTGCTCCCGAAGAACTTGGCGTCGCCGTAGCTGAAGATCCCCCCGTCCGAGGCCACGAGCCAGTAGCCCCCACCGTCGGGCGTCGGGGCCATCCCGACGACCGGCTTGTTCAACACCATGCTGCCCGTGCTGCCGTAGAACGTGGCATCGCCGTAGCTGAAGATCCCGCCGTCGGACGCCACCAGCCAGTAGCCGCCGCCGTCGGATGTGCTCGCCATCCCGACGACCGGCTTGTTGAGCACCGTGCCGCCGGTCGAGCCGTAGAAGGTGGCGCCGCCGAAGCTGAAGATCCCGCCGTCGGTGGCGACCAGCCAGTAGGCCGGGACGGTCGTCGTCGCCGCAGCGGGCTGCGCCGAGATCGCGGAGGTGGTGACGACCGCGCCGACCGCGGCCAGGAGCGGAAGCGCCGCCACGGCGACAGCGAGTGTGATGCGGCGGATCAAGTTCTGAGGAATTCCGCGACGCGGAAGGCGAGGTCGAGTGACTGCCGGGCGTTCAGGCGCGGGTCACAGGTCGTGGTGTAGCGGGCCCCGAGGTCTCCCTCGAGGATCTCCTCCGCCCCACCGAGGCACTCCGTGACGTCGTCGCCCGTGAGCTCGACGTGGACGCCGCCGGGCCAGGTGCCCTCGTCGCGGTGCACGTCGAAGAAGGAGCGCAGCTCGGAGAGGATGACGTCGAAGCGCCGGGTCTTCCTCCCACCCTCGCTGGTGAACGTGTTGCCGTGCATGGGGTCGCAGACCCACACGACGGGGTGCCCGTCTGCCTCGACGGCCCGCAGGACGGGCGGGAGCAGGTCCGCGATCTTGTCGGCCCCGAACCTGGTGATCAGGGTCAGCCGGCCCGGCAGGCGGTCGGGGTTCAGGCGCTCGCAGAGGGCCACGACCTCCGCCGGGGCGCAACTCGGCCCGATTTTGCACCCGACCGGGTTGTTGATGCCGGAGAGGAACTCGACGTGGGCGCCATCGATCTGGCGCGTGCGGTCTCCCACCCAGACCATGTGGGCCGAGCAGTCGTACCAGTCGCCGGTCAGGGAGTCCACGCGTGTCAGGCACTCCTCGTAGGGGAGGATCAGCGCTTCGTGGCTGGTCCAGAAGTCGACCTCGTGCAGCCCTTCCTCGGCCCCGAGGTCGATGCCGCAGGCGGCCATGAAGCGCAGCGCGCGGTCGATCTCCGACGCGATGTGCTCGTAACGCTGCCCCTCCAGGGACGACGCGACGAACTGTTGGTTCCACAGGTGCACCTGGGAGAGGTCGGCGAAGCCCCCCTTGGTGAAGGCGCGCAGCAGGTTGAGTGTCGAGGCCGACTGATGGTAGGCCGCCACGAGTCGCTCGGGATCGGGGGTCCTCGCCTCGGCCTCGAACGCCTCGTCGTTGACCATGTGCCCCCGGAACGACGCCAATTCCACGTCGCCCGCGCGCTCGGTGCCCGACGAGCGGGGCTTGGCGAACTGGCCGGCGATGCGGCCCACCTTCACCACTGGCACGCCCGCCGCGTAGGTGAGCGCCACCGCCATCTGCAGGATGATCTTGAGCTTGTCCCGGATCGAATCGGCGGAGAAGTCCGCGAAGGACTCGGCGCAGTCGCCGGCCTGCAGGAGGAACGCCTCGCCGTTGGCGACCGCGGAGAGCTGCGCGGTGAGGTGGCGCGCCTCGCCCGCGAACACCAGCGGTGGGAGCGTCGCCAGTCGCGCCTCGGCCTTCTTCAGCGCGTCCGCGTCAGGCCAGTCCGGTTGCTGCGCGGCGGGGAACTTCCGCCAGGACGCGGCGCTCCACGGGGAGGTCTCGGTCTGGCTCGTCACCCACACAGCCTAACGCCGTAGGATCGCCGTTTATGGCCGCCTTCCGATTCGCCTTGCAGGCCTCGCGGGCGGCATCCCCCGCTGCCTGGCGTGACCTGGCTCGCAAGACGGAGAGCCTCGGCTACTCGACGCTGTACGTGCCCGACCATCTCGACGACCAGTGGGCCCCCATGGTCGCGCTGACGGTGGCGGCGGAGGCAACGACGACGCTGCGCGTGGGGACGCTCGTCCTCGACAACGACTTCCGCCACCCCGTCGTGTTGGCCAAGGAGGCGGCGACCCTCGACGTGGTCACCGAGGGACGCTTCGAGCTCGGCATGGGCGCGGGCTGGCTGTCGACCGACTACGCGCAGTCGGGGATCCCCATGGAGCCAGCGGCGGTACGAGTGGCCCGCCTGGCCGAGAGCCTCGAGATCATGCGCGCCATGTGGTGCTCGGGCAGCGCCACCTTCGCCGGCCAGCACTACAACGTGACCGCGGCTGCCGGCAACCCGTCACCGGTGACACCGGGCGGTCCACCGCTCGTCATCGGCGGTGGCAGCCGGCGCATCCTGACGCTGGCCGGTCGATACGCCCAGACCGTCAGCATCGTGCCCAGCCTGGCGGCGGGTTACGTCGGCCCCGAAGTCGCCGCCGAGTCGGTGGCGGAGAAGTACACCGAGCGTGTGCAGTGGGCCAAGGATGCCGCCGGCGAGCGGGCGGACGATCTGGAGTTCCAGTGTTGGACGGCGACCGTGCAGGTCGTCCCGAACGCGGAAGAGGTCCTGGCGTCGCTCGCGCCCTTGTTCAACCTGACGGCGGACCAGCTGCGGGCCTCTCCGGTCGCGCTGGTCGGCACCGCGTCCGAAATCGTCGAGACGCTGCAGACGCGTCGGGAAGCGCTGGGCTTCAGCAACATCGTCGTCCACGAGGCGGAAATGGACGCGCTGGCGCCGGTGATCGCCGAACTTGCCGGCACCTGAGCCCGAGCGGATCGGGATCCTCGGGGGGACCTTCGACCCGCCCCACGTCGGGCACACCGCCGCGGCCCGCGCCGCCATCGACACGCTCGCCCTCGATCGCCTGCTGCTCGTCGTGGCCAACGACCCGTGGCAGAAGTCCGGCCAGCGGGAGGTCGTCGGCCGCCGAGGACCGGTACGCGCTCACCGAGGCGCTGGCGGCGGAGATCCCCGGGGCCGAGGCCAGCCGGCTGGAGATCGACCGGGGCGGGCCGAGCTACTCGGTGGAGACGGCCGAGGAGGTCCTCGCCGCGGCGGGGCGGCGCCCGGCCGAGCTGTTCTTGGTGATCGGCGCCGACCTGCTGCCCGAGCTGGAGTCCTGGCACCGGTCCGAGGAGCTGTCTCGCCTGGTCACGCTGGCCGTCGTGTCCCGCCCGGGCGGCGAGAGCCCTCGCGTCCCGCCCGGTTGGCGGGCCCGATCGGTCGACGGACCCCAGGTGGCCGTCTCCAGTTCGGAGGTCCGAGACCGGCTGGCGTCGGGCCAGTCGGTCGAGGGTCTGGTGCCCGAGCCGGTGATCCGTTGCATCCGCCGCCGGGGTATGTACTCTGTCCAGTAGATGAGCGCCATGCCGGCCGGGTGGACGGAGTTGTCGGAGAGTCCCCAAGTGGGTGCGTCTCCTGCCAAGGGTCAGCGGCGGGCCGACCGCCGGGCGGAACTCAAGCTGGCGCGGCGGTCCCGCCAGCGTTGGGCGATCGCCGCGTGCTCCATCCTCGTGGGCGCATTCGGGTTCACCGTTGCGGTCCTGGACGTGCTCCATTGAGCAGAGGCTTGGACGTGCAGGTCCAATTGCCGCCGGCCGTGGCGACCGCAGCCGAGTCGGCGGACGCCAAGCTCGGGCACGACACGGTGGTGCTCGCGATGGGGGAGCTGTTCGGAGTGGTCGACGCCTTCGTGATCACGAGCGCGCCGAACACCCGTCACGTCCGCACGCTCGTCGAGGAGGTAGAGCGCGGCGTGAAAGCCGCGCACGGGTTCGCCCCGCTGCGCGTCGAGGGGCTCGGGGACGCCACCTGGGTGCTCATGGACTACGGCGACTTCATTGTGCACGTGTTCTTGCAGGAGACGCGGGACTACTACGACCTCGAGCACCTCTGGTCGGGCGCCCCCAGGGTGGCGTGGCGGCGCGACGTCGAGAACGCCGGTTGAGGCTGCGCGACTGAGGCGGCGCGGCTGAGGCTGTGTCCGCTCAGGTGGCGGCGCTGAGGAATTGGATCAGGTAGACCGGCCCCGAGACGAGCGAGCCGTTGGCGATCGGCACGGGGACGCGCTGCCCGTCGATCTCGAAGATGACGCCGGTCCCAAAGCCGCTCTCGGTGGCCACCGTGGCGACGACCTGGGCCACGGCGAGCTCGGTGTTGGTGCCGGTGATCTGCGCGAAGGCATTGTTCATGTCCACCGTCACCACATTGGGGGCCGTCGTCGTGGCCGAGAGCACCGTCACGTTGCTCGGGATGGCCGTGAAGATCCCGTTCGCGGTCTCGGCGCTCGTGGGTCCCTGCAGCATGGCGGTGAGGATTGCGGTGAGCGGCGCCGGTGGCTGGACGAGACGTAGCTCGGGCGTCAGCTGCTGGGTGCTTCCATCAATGAAGAAGACTTTCACCGAGACGTAGGAGGTCGCTTTCGGCTGCGTCGTGGTGGTCGTCGCCGGGTGGGGGTTGAGCAGATTGAAGGGGACCTTCGACGGCGCGACGGTACTCGGAGCGCTCTGCGTCGGAATGGAGCAGCCCGCCGCGGCGAAGGCCGTCAGGAGAACGGCAAGGGCCGCGAGCCGGCGCGTCACGGCTCGTCTCCGATGTCGGCGCCGTTCGAGAGGACCGGCAGTGACAGGACGAACCGCGCGCCGCCCTCGGGCGACGACTCGACGCGGACCTTGCCGTCCATCAGGCGCATGTGCTCGGCGACCAGGGCCAGGCCCAGTCCCGTCCCCGTGCCGGTGCCGCGCCGGCCCGACGCCGAGCCGCGGTAGAAGCGTTCGAACACCTTGGCGCGCTCCTCGAGGTTGATCCCGGGCCCGGCGTCGTCCACCAACACATCGACGCTGTCACCTTCACCGGGAACGACGGCGATCTCGGTGACGCCGCCCCCGTGGTGCGACGCGTTCTCCATGAGGTTCACCATGACCCGCTCGAACCGTCGTTTGTCGGCACCGACCCGCCACGGACCCACGCCGGGGTCGATCCGGACCGGAGGTGGTGCGCCGCCTCCCGGGCCATCCATATGGCCGAAGCCCGCCTCGACCGAGCGCTGGACGAGCTCGGTGACGCTCACCTCCTCCAAGAAGACGTCGACGGATCCGGCATCGGCGCGCGACATCTCGAGCAGGTCCCCGACCATCCTTTGGAAGCGGTGCAGGTCGTCGCTGAGGAGCTGCAGGGCACGCTGCGAGCGCGGCGGGAGTGTCCCGCTGTCCGCCTCGAGGACCTCCAGCGCGGCGGCCAGGGTCGTCAGCGGCGACCGCAGTTCGTGGCTCACGTCGGAGTTGAACCGCGCCTCGCGCTCAATGCGCTCCTGGAGCTGATCGACCATCGCGTTGAAGGAGTTGGTGAGCTCCTGGAGGTCGGGGTCGGCTGCGTCGGCGTCGAGGCGCGTGTCCAGGTCGCCGCCGGCGATGGCCCCCGCCGCCCTCGACACCTCGGCCAGGGGGCGGAGTGAGCGGACGCTGGCAAACCGTCCGAGGCCGACGCCCAAGAGCGTGGTCACCACGCCCGCAGCGAAGAGGGCGAGGCCGAGCACGCGCAGCGTGTGATCGAGGTCGGAGAGGTCGAACACCTCGAAATAGGTCGCCTGCACCGATGGGATGGGCACCCCCACGACGATCTCGGCCGATCCGCGAGATGTGCGGTAGGTCTGTGTCGCCGCAGTGCCGTCCAGGACGACCTGACGCAGCTTGGGCGGAATGGACGACACGTTCACCGAGAGCGACGAGACGTACGACTTGGACAGGTGGTACAGCACCGAGTGCGCGTCGGTCCCGGCGTCAATGGAAGCGAGGAGCGTCACGTACTGGGTGTCGCCGGACTGGAGGGCGCTCCGCACCAGCACCGCGTTGGCGAAGGCCTGGTGTTGCGCCGCCGACTCCCGGCCCGCCAGCAGGTAGTGGCGGGTGGTGAAATACGCGAGGCTCCCCATGAGGATGGAGAGGACCAGCGCACCGAGACCGAAGAGGGCCGTGATCCGGGCGCCGATGCCCAGCCTCACGTCAGGGCACCAGCTTGTAGCCCATGCCCCTGACGGTGAGTATGTGCTGGGGCACCGCAGGGTCCGCCTCCACCTTGGTGCGCAAGCGCCGGATGTGCACGTCGACGAGACGCCCGTCGCCGAAGTAGTCGTATCCCCAGACCCGGTCGAGCAGCTGTTCCCGGCTCAGCACCTTGTTGGGGCTGGCGGCCAGCTCGCACAGCAGGCGGAACTCGGTCCGCGTGCAGTGGACCTCGTCACCGTTGAGCCGGCGCAGCACCCCCTGCTCGGGAAGCAGCTGGAGGTCGCCGAAGTTGAGCGCGCCCGGCTCCTCCTCGGCGGGCCGGGCCCGGCGTAGGAGGGCGCGGATGCGCGCCGCCAGCTCCTTGGCCACGAAGGGCTTGGTGACGTAGTCGTCGGCCCCTGCCTCCAGACCCGCCACCACGTCGTGGGTGTCGGCCCTCGCCGTCACGATGATGATCGGCACCGCGCTGCTGCGCCGCAGGGCCCGGCAGCACTCGAACCCGTCCATGCCGGGCAGCATGAGGTCGATCAGCGCGACGTCGGTCGGTGCCTCCGCGAAGAGGTCGAGGCCCTCTTCGCCGCTGGCGGCGTCTCGTACCTCGTAGCCCTCACCCTCCAGGGCCAGCCGCATGGAGGACCTGATGCGCTCATCGTCCTCGACCACCAGAATGCGCCCGCTCATGAGCCTCCAGCTCAGCTGATCCAGATCTGTGTCGGCCAAACGGACCCGCCGATCATCCCGAAAGCCGGTTGGCCCTGCGGCGTGGTGGGGTTGTTGAAGTTCTGCACGTTCGGGTCGCCGATCACGGCCCACACCGCCCGGTCGGTCCACAGGTACGGGGTGTCGAGTCCCAGGCGCTTGTTCACCGTCTTGTAGGCGGCCTGCGCGCACGGTCTTGTCCGTGCTCGCCCGGCCGGCCAGGAGCGCCTTCTCAATGGTGGGATCGGCATTGCGGGCCATATTGATGGAGAGCGAGCCGGAGCTCACCGTCGTGCTGCTCCAGAAGATGTAGTTCAGGTCGGGGTCGACCGCTCCGAACTGGCGCCATGCTACCGCCTGGTACTTGCCGGCCAGGGCGTTGTTGATGATCTCGTTCTGCTGGACGATTCCGGTGTTCACCTTGAAGCCCACCGCCTGCCAGGCCTGCTGGAGGTACTCCTGAGCCCGGATGGCGGCCGGCCCGTTGGTCGTGGTGTAGGTGAACGTGATGGGGCCGCCGTTCGTCTTCGCCGCCGCCTTGACGAGCTTGGCCGCCTGGGTCGGGTTGTAGGCCGGGTACTTCGTGACGGAGTAGTAGGGCGAACCGGGGACGAAGAGGCCGTTGCTCACGGGGAGGACGCCCTGGTCGATGACCTTGGCGTACTGCTGGCGGTTGATCGCCATGGCCGCGGCCTGGCGGACATTGGCGTTGTTGAACGGCGGCGCCAGGCAGTTGAGCTGCACGCAGAACATGTCGGGCTCCCCGGCGACATGGTGCTGTCGTCGATGTAGGAGTAGCTGCGGTTGCCCGCGGTACTGCGTGATGACCTGGGGCGTGTCGGTGATCATCAGGTCGATGGTGCCCGACTTGAGCGCCTCCGAACGCGCCGACTCGTCGGGGATGGGCTTGTAGGTGATCTGGGACAGGTAGGGGAGCCCCGGCCGCCAGTAATGCGGGTTGGCGGTGGCGGTGAAATGGCTGTTGGGCACCCACTCCTTGAAGATGAACGGCCCGGTGCCGACCGGATTCGAGGTGCCGGTCTTGCTGGCCAGCATGGACGGGGCGACCACGTAGGCGATCTGCCCGCCGATGCCGCCGGCCAGGTAGTAGGGGAACGGCGCCCAGGGCGACTTGAACGAGATGGTCACCGCCAGCGGCCCGGTCTGGGTGATCGACTGCAGCGTGGGGCCGATGATGATCCCTGTCAGCACCGAGTTCTTGTGCGCCACGAAGTTCGTCAGCAGGGCGGCGCCGTCGCACGGCGTGCCGTCGTGGAAGACCAGGTTGGGCCGCAAGGTGATCGTCCACGAGGTGTAGGAGGAGTTCGGCACGACGGACTGGGCCAGGTAGGGGGCCCAGCCGCCGTTGGCGGTGACGATGGTCAGAGGGTCGAAGACCGTGCGGGCGTACATGACGCCGACCTCGTCGAAGCGCGCCTGGGTGGGGTCGAAGCCCTGCTCCTCCGCGTCGACCCCGAAGATCAGCGTGCCGCCCTTCTTCGGGGTCTTCTTCGTCACACCGTTGCGACCCGGGCCGTTGGTGGTGGCGCCGGCGAGCGCATCCCAGCCCCCGCCCAGTGCCGACGCCCCCGCGAAGCCGGCCGCGGCGGCGGCCCCACCGGCGAGAAGTGTCCGACGATCGAATTTCGAGACCATTCGGTCCTCCCTTTTCGGAACCCCCCGGACCCCCCCGAAGGTTCGCCGAGGGACGTTAGTGCCCAGGACCCCGTGCGTGGGGGCGGTACCGTGGACGGCGTGCCTCCCGAATGGGATCTCGCGGGCTTTGCCGCCTGGCTGGCCGGCCGCTCGGCCGCCACCCGCAAGGCCTATGTGAGCGACGTCGGGGCCTTCGCCGAGTGGATGGCGCGCAGCCACGTCGAGAGCCCGGGCGACGTCGATCGCATGCATCTGCGCCGCTACCTTGCCTCGCTCGGGACGAGGAAGCTCGCCCGCGCCACCATCGCTCGCAAGGCGGCTGCACTGCGCTGCTACTTCTCCTGGCTCCTCCGGCAGGGTCGCATCGGCTCCGATCCGGCCCGGTCGCTGCGCGCGCCCGTCGGGCGGTGGGCGACTTCCCCGGGTGCTCTCGGGAGGGGAGATGTCCTCCCTTCTCGACGTGGGCGCCGAGAGCGCCGTGGACCGCCGCGACCTTGCGGTGCTCGAGCTCCTCTATGCGGCCGGTCTGCGGGTCTCGGAGCTGTGCGGGCTGGACCGGGGCGACATCGATCTCCGAGGCCGGACGGTCACGGTGCTCGGGAAGGGTGGCAAACAGCGGCGCGTGCCGGTGCACGACGCCGCCGTCGCCGCCCTGCAGGCGTGGTTCGCCGACGGGCGGGACCAGATGGGCGGGCCCCCCGAGGCGGCCTTCGTGAACCGGCGCGGGGCACGGCTCGGGCCGCGGGACGTGCGCCGCATCCTCGACCGCCGCGCCGCCTCGCCCACGCATCCACACGCCCTGCGGCACACCTACGCCACCCACCTCCTCGACGGCGGCGCCGACCTGCGGGTCGTCCAGGAGCTGCTGGGTCACGCCAGCCTCGCCACCACCCAGGTGTACACGCACGTCAGCAAGGAGCGGCTGCGCTCGGTCTACGGCGGGACGCACCCCCGGGCCTGAGCAGGCCCCCGAGCCTGAGCAGGCCCCCGAGCGGCTAGCATGGCGAGGCCCACCAGGGGGTGGGCGGCAACACCGACCAACATCACCTGCCCGCATTCCACGGTCGTCGCCTCGGGCGGCGCTGCGGCAGGGGAGCAACCGACTGGAGGAACATCTCTATGGCCGTCGTTTCCATGCGACAGCTTCTGGAAGCCGGAGTCCACTTCGGGCACCAGACGCGGCGGTGGAACCCGAAGATGAAGCGCTTCATCCTTGGTGAGCGCAACGGGATCTATCTCATCGATCTCCGCAAGACGCTGAGTGGCGTCGAGTCTGCCTATTCCTACGTGCGCGACCTGGTCGCCGACGGTGGCACGGTCCTGTTCGTCGGCACCAAGAAGCAGACCCAGGGCCCCGTCGCCGAGTACGCGGAGGCGTGCGGGATGCCCTTCGTCAACCAGCGCTGGCTGGGCGGCATGCTCACGAACTTCACCACCGTGTCGGGCCGGGTGAAGCGCATGCAGGAGCTGCGGGCCATGCAGGCGGCCGGCGACTTCGACGGCATGCCCAAGCGGGAGGCGCTCCAGCACACACGCGAGCTGGAGAAGCTGAGCCGCAACCTGGGCGGGATCGCCAACCTGGACCGGCTGCCCAACGCGGTGTTCGTGATCGACACCAAGAAGGAGCACATCGCGGTGACCGAGGCGCGCAAGCTCGGGCTCCCCGTCGTCGCGGTCGTCGACACCAATTGCGACCCCGACGTGATCGACTACGTGATCCCGGGCAACGACGACGCCATCCGCTCGGGATCCCTCATGTGCCGTGTGATCGCCGACGCGGTCGTCGAGGGTCGTTTCATCGCCGAGCACCGGCGCACAATGGCGCCGCCGGCGCCCGAGGACAGCGGCCCGTCGTCGGCCCCGCGGCCCCGCCGGGCGCAGCCGGCCCCGACCCCGCGCCCCGACCCCCGAGCCCGTCGAGGTGGCCTGACCGTGGCCAGCTACACCGCGAAGGACGTGTCCGCCCTGCGCCAGATGACCGGTGCGGGCATGTTGGACTGCAAGAACGCGCTCGAAGAGAGCGGGGGTGATGTGGAGGAGGCCGCCAGGCTCCTGCGCATGAAGGGCCTGGCCGGCGCAGCCAAGCGGAGCGACCGCGAGGCGTCGGAGGGCGCCGTCGCCGTGGCGCGCTCCGCTGACGCGGCCGCCGTCGTCGAGCTGCGCTGCGAGACCGACTTCGTGGCCAAGGCGGACGAGTTCGTGGCCCTGGCCGACGAGCTGGCCGCCCTGGTGGCCGCCAAGGGCGAGGACGCCGCCGCCGACCTCAACGACGAGATCGACCGGCTCCGGGTGACCCTCAAGGAGAACATCTCCATCGGCCGGGTGCGCCGGCTCGTGGCCCAGCCCGGCCAGGTCGTGGACACCTACCTGCACCAGCAGGCGGGGCGCGGCGTCAACGCGGTTGCGGTCGTGATCGACGGTGGCTCCGACGAGCTCGCCCACGACATCGCGGTCCACATCGCGTTCACCAAGCCGGCCTACCTCAGTCGCGACGAGGTGCCCGAGGCCGATGTCGCCGCCGAGCGGGCCACCGTCGCCGAGATCTCACGCAACGAGGGAAAGCCCGAGGCCGCCATGGAGAAGATCGTGGAGGGCCGGATGACGGGCTGGTTCAAGGAGCGAGTCCTGCTGGACCAGTCCTACGTGCGCGATGAGAAGCAGACGATCGTGGGCATGCTCGGTTCGGCCCGCATCGTGTCCTTCGCGCAGGTCGTCATCGGCGCCTGACGCGCTGAGATCGTGGGAGAGCCGCGCCGTATCGTCCTCAAGATGTCGGGGGAGGCACTTGCCTCCAGCGCCTCGGACGAGACAATTGACGCCGCGACGGTCGAGCGCATGGCCAAGGAGATGGCGGTCGCGATGGAGGGCGGCGGACTCGAGCTGGCCGTCGTCGTGGGCGGCGGCAACATCTGGCGCGGCACCACCGGTGAGAGCGGGGGCATGGACCGCGCCACCTCGGACACCATGGGGATGCTCGGGACGGTCATCAACGCGCTGGCCCTGCAGGATGCGCTCGAACAGCAGAACCAGCCCACCCGGGTGCTCAGCGCGCTCTCCATGGCGGAGGTCGCCGAGCCCTACATCCGGCGCCGGGCGATCCGGCACCTCGAGAAGGGCCGGATCGTGGTCTTCGCCGCCGGGATGGGCAACCCCTTCTTCACCACCGACACGCCGGCGGCGCTCCGAGCGGCCGAGATCGGTGCCGAGCTGCTCTGCAAGGGCACCCACTCGGGGGTCGACGGCGTCTACAGCGCCGATCCCAAGCTCGATCCGACGGCAACCCGCTACGACGAGATCTCATTCATGGACGTCATCAGCCGTGACCTGCGGGTCATGGATCTCACCGCGATCACCTTCTGCAAGGACAACAACCTGCCCGTCCGGGTCTTCGACCTCATGCCGCCCGGAAACATCCCCCGTGCGCTCAGCGGTGAGCAGATCGGTACGCTGGTCCGCTGATGGACGAGGACCTCGCCGCCCTGGTCAAGGACGACACCAAGGACAAGATGGGCAAGGCTATTGAGCACGTCCGCCACGAGATGAGCAGTGTGCGCACCGGCCGTGCCTCCTCAGCGTTGCTCGAACCACTCATGGTCGACTACTACGGGACCCCGACTCCCCTGCGACAGCTGGCGGGGTTCAGCGTTCCCGACGCCATGCTCCTCGTGATCTCGCCCTACGACAAGGGGTCGCTCTCGGCGATCGAGAAGGCGATCATGACCTCTGACCTGGGCATCAATCCCACCAACGACGGCACCGTGATCCGGCTGGCCTTTCCACCGTTGACAGAGGAGCGGCGTAAGGAGCTGGTCAAGGTGGTCCGTCACAAGGCCGAGGAGGGGAGGGTCGCCGTGCGCAACCTGAGACGAGCCGGGCGCCACGAGCTCGAGGCGTTGCAGAAAGACGGGGAGCTCTCCGACGACGAGCTCGAACGGGTAGAGAAGGATCTCGAGAAGATCACACAGGAGCAGGTCGCGCTGATCGACCAGCTGCTCGCGCACAAAGAGCAAGAGTTGCTGCAGGTCTGAGGAGCGACGAGACATGGCAGACGGCACTGACGACTTCGACGAATTCGGCAACAGGCTGATCGACACCGGTGAGCCCGGCGACGACGAGGGCAGCGTCGAGGATCCTCCGAGCTACCACTCGGGGAGAGTGCGCATCATCGGTGCGGAGCCGGCGGGCGACACGGTCCGTGAGGTCACCGGTCCCGTGGCGGACGACCACCCAGAGATACCGCACTGGAACGACGCACCGACCGGGCAGGTCCCCGCGATTCTCGACCGCAGCACCGGGGAGGAGCTCGTCGCCCCGCCTACATGGCGCGAAGAGGACACCGACTGGGAGGCCCAGGAGGAGCTCTTCGAGCCGTCGATGCTCTCCGACGATCTCCCCGCCGTCGGCGCGCTCCTCAACGAACAGAGCGAGGAGGTGGACGTCGAGCGCCAGCCCTGGCACTTCGAGTCCGACGACACATTGGTGATCCCGCCCGAGCCCGGCCTGGAGTCACAGCCGGCGGCGGCGTTCGAGCCGGAGCCGGTGGGCCGGCACCGGTTGACCGAGCCCGAAACCGAGGACGAGCCGAACCCCGTCGCGCTGGAGGAACCGCCGCTCGAGCTCGAGTCCGAGCCCGACGCCCGAGTCCGAGTTCGAGCCGGTCGCCCAGCGCGCCGCCTCGCCGGTCACGGCGGCGGCCTCGGCCGCCGCGGCGTCGCGCCTCACCCCGCCCACGCCGCCCGAACCGAAGGTGCGTGCGGCGCGCACGTCCCGCTCGGGCGGGCCGGCCCGCACCGGCAACGTCAGCACCGCCGGCACCAGTGGGCGCAACATGCGGGTGGCCGTCGGCGTCGGCGTGCTGTTCGGCATCGTGGGCCTCCTGTGCTTCGCCTCGGGCACGGTGGCCACCATGGTCCTCGTCACCATCGTCGTGCTGCTGGCCACCGCCGAGGCGTACGCGGCGTTCCGGCGCGCGCAGTACCACCCGGCAACGCTGCTCGGCCTGGTCGCCGTGCTCTCGTTGATGATCGAGACGTACAACAAGGGCGTGGCCGCGCTGCCGCTCGTGCTGGTCCTGCTGGTCGCCGGATCCTTCATCTGGTACCTGGCACGGGTGGAGCCGGCGGCCGACCCGGTGTCGGGCCTCGTCTCGACCGTCTTCGTCTTCGCCTGGGTCGGCGCGTTCGGGTCCTTCGCCGCGCTCCTGCTCGACCCGAACCTTTTTCCCAACCGCCACGGCATCGCGTTCCTCTTGGCTGCGGTCATCGTGACCGTGTCCGACGACGTCGGGTCGCTCCTGGTCGGCTCCGCCATGGGGCGGCACCAGCTGGCCCCGACCATCAGCCCCAACAAGAGCTGGGAGGGGCTGATCGGCGGCGCCATGGCGGCCATCCTCGTCTCGGTCGTCGTGGTCCACTTCATCCATCCCTGGACCATCGGCAAGGCCGCGCTCTACGGGATCGTCGTCGCGGTCGTGGCCCCGATCGGCGACCTCAGCCAGTCCATGGTCAAGCGGCACCTCGGCATCAAGGACATGGGCCATCTCCTGCCCGGCCATGGCGGGATCCTCGATCGATTCGACGGCCTCCTCTTCGTCCTTCCCGCCACGTACTTCGTCGTCAAGGCGCTCCACCTCGGGTGAGCTGATGCGCACCGTCAGCCTGATGGGCTCCACCGGCTCCATCGGCACCCAGGCGCTCGACGTCATGCGCGGAGAGGCCGAACGGTTCGGCGTGCACGCGCTGGCCGCGCAGAGCTCGGCTGACGTGCTCGTGGCGCAGGCGGAGGAATTCCGGCCTCGCGTCGTCGTGATCGGTGATCCGGGCCTCTATGCCGACCGTCCGCGACCGTGTGCCGGCCGGCACCGAGGTCCTCGTCGGGGAGGAAGGGATGGTGGCGGCCGCGCAGGGCGCCGACGTCGTCCTGAACGCCGTCGTGGGTTTCGCCGGCCTTCCCGTGACGATGGCGGCGCTCGAGGCCGGGAGGCGGCTCGCGCTGGCGAACAAGGAGTCGCTGATCGCGGCCGCACCCATTGTGCAGAAGGCCCGGCGCACGCCGGGGGCCGAGATCGTCCCGGTCGACTCCGAGCACTGCGCGCTGCACCAGTGCCTGGCCGCGCTGCAGGGGACGACCGACGTCGGCCCGGCTCCTCCTCACCGCCTCCGGTGGCCCGTTCCGGGGTTGGCCAGCGGAGCGGCTCGGCACGGTGACGATCGCCGACGCCCTCGCCCACCCGACGTGGTCCATGGGGCCCAAGATCACCATCGACTCGTCGACGTTGATGAACAAGGGTCTCGAGGTCATTGAGGCCCACGAGCTCTTCGGAGTCGACTACGACCGGATCGGGATCGTGGTGCACCCGCAGTCGATCGTCCATTCGATGGTGGAGCTGCGGGACGGGTCGACACTGGCGCAGCTGTCCGAGCCCGACATGCGCCTCCCCATCGGCTACGCCCTCGGCTGGCCCGACCGGGCCGCCTCCCCCTTCGGCGCGCTCGACTGGTCGCGACCTCAGAGCCTCACCTTCGAGCCGCCCGACCGCTCTGCCTTCCCGTGCATCGACCTGGCCTACGCGGCGGGCCGCAGCGGTGGATCGGCCCCCGCCTGGCTCAGCGCCGCCAACGAGGTCGCGGTGGATGCGTTCTTGACCGGGATGCTGGTGTGGTCGGGCATTGCCGACGTGGTGAGCGAGACCATGGAGGGGTGGGCCGACGACCCGGTGGACCAGGTCGAAGGCGTGTTGGAGGCCGATGCCGAGGCCCGGGCCACGGCCAGGGCCATCGTGGCCCGCCGTAACGCCGCGGGAGGCGGACGGTAGCGTTGTACCTGCCATGACGCGGACCCCGAAGCCATGACGCTCACCGAGAAGAAGGCGCCGGCGGCAGCGCCGCCGCCGAGCGACGCGACCCCCAACGGCAGCCTGGCCGGGGTGGCCCGGCTCCTGGCCGCCCTGGCGCTGATCACGATCGTCTTCATCGCCCTCGGCTGGGGTTACCTGCTCCTCTTCATCGCCATCCTCGTGGCGATCGTCATGCTGCACGAGCTGGGTCACTTCGTGACGGCCAAGCGGGCCGGCATGAAGGTGACCGAGTACTTCGTCGGCTTCGGCCCCCGCCTCTGGTCGGTGCGCCGGGGCGAGACCGAGTACGGCGTCAAGGCGATACCGGCGGGTGGGTACGTCCGCATCACCGGGTTCACCTCGGTCGAGGAGGTGGCGCCCGAGGACGAGGGCCGGGCCTACCGCCAGCAGCCCTTCCACCAGCGGATCATCGTGGCCTCGGCCGGGTCGGCCGTGCACTTCCTGATCGCCTTCGTCCTGGCCGTGATCCTGGTCCTCGGCTTCGGGACGGCGACCAACAACTACAAGGTGGGGTCGCTCGAGCACTGGGCGGGCAAGACGACCCCGGCGGCGTTGGCCGGGCTGCGGGCCGGCGACACCATCGTCTCCATCAACGGCAAGGCGTTCACCAACCCGAACTCCATGATCGACATCGTCAAGCACTCCGTCGGCACCCCGCTGAACCTCGGGGTCGAGCGCGACGGCAAGCTGATCCACCTGACCGCCACGCCGCAGAGCGGGAAGGGGATCACGGTCGACCACACACCCTTGGCCAACCGGGGCTACCTCGGCGTCACCATCGGGAGCGCCCCCCGGTCGGTCGGTCTGTTGGCGGCCCCGGGCGCCGCGCTGTCGACGATGTGGCAGGTCACGGACCAAGAGGTCGCCGGCCTCGGGCGGACGTTCGCGCCGAGCGGCCTGGAGTCGGTCTTCCACCAGGTGACCAACTCGAAGGCGGCGCAGTCGGTCGTGAACGACCCCTCGTCGGCGCCGCGCCCGGTGTCCATCCTCGGCATCACCAACCTCGGCGCGCAATCCGAACAGGCCGGCCTGGCGTCGGTCCTGATGCTGCTGATCGCCATCAACATCGTCTTCGGGATCCTCAACATGCTGCCGATGATCCCCCTCGACGGCGGGCATGTCGCCGTGGCGGCCTACGAGTGGATCCGCACCAAGAAGGGCCAGGCCTACTACCGGGCCGACATCACCAAGCTGTTCCCGGTGGCCGCCGTCTTCATCGCCTTCCTCGCAGCCTTCGTCCTGGCCGGCATCTACCTCGACATCACGCATCCGCTGCAGATTCCGCACTGATCGACGTGGAGCTCTCCTCTTCACTGCTGTCGCCCCGCCGGCGGACACGGCGCATCGAAATCGGCGGCGTCCCCATCGGCGACGGTGCTCCCATCACCGTGCAGTCGATGACGACGACCAAGACGGCCGACGTCGACGGCACGCTGGCGCAGATTTACGCACTGGCGGCGGCGGGAGCGGACATCGTCCGCTGCACCTGCAACGAGGAGGCCGCGGCCGAGGGCCTGGCCCACATTGTGCCGCGCTCCCCGGTGCCGATCGTGGCCGACATCCACTTCCACCACGAGATGGCGCTGGCGGCGCTCGAGGCCGGCGTGCAGGGACTGCGCCTCAACCCCGGCAACCTGCGCAAGGAGGCCGAGATCAAGCAGGTGGCCGCCGAGGCCCGTGACCGCGGCGTGCCCATCCGCATCGGCGTCAACGCCGGCTCGCTGCACCCGGACCTCTACAAGAAGTACGGCGGGGCCACGCCCGAGGCGCTCGTCGAGTCGGCGCGCAACGAGCTGCACTACTTCGAGGAGGTCGACTTCAGCGACGTCAAGATCTCGGTGAAGGCGTCGTCCGTCGCCCTCATGATCGCGGCCTACCGGCTCGCCTCCGAGACGTTCGACCACCCGCTGCACCTCGGCGTGACCGAGGCCGGCCCGCCGCCCGCCGGGCTGGTCAAGGGCACCGCGGGCATCGGCGCCCTCCTGGCCGAGGGCATCGGCGACACCATCCGCTACTCGCTGACCGCCGACCCGGTCGAGGAGGCCAGGGCCGGCCGTCAGCTGCTGGAGTCGCTCGGGCTGCGCGAGCGCAAGGGACTCGACCTGATCGCCTGCCCGTCGTGTGGCCGGGCCCAGGTGGATGTCATCGCGGTGGCCAAGGAGGCCCAGGAGGCGCTGGAGAAGCTGAACCTGCCGATTCAGGTCGCCGTCATGGGCTGCGTCGTCAACGGCCCCGGCGAGGCGCGCGAGGCCGACATCGGCATCGCGGCCGGCAAGCAGAAGGGCCACCTGTTCATCCGCGGCAAGATCATCCGCGTCGTCCCCGAGGCCGACATGGTCCGGGCACTGGTCGACGAGGCCGAGCGCCTCGTGGCCGAGGGCGTCGAGGCGCGGATTGCTGCGGCGGACACGAGCGCGGAGGCCGAGGCGGAGGCCGACCGGCGCGCGCTGCTCGACTCGACCGGCGCGGACCCCAACCACACGTCGGAGAAGATCGAGATCATCAGGCGCCACAGCGACCAGTAGCCTGCGCACCCATGGCGAAGGGTGCGATCATGACGCGCGAGGAGGATTTCCCGCGCTGGTACCAAGAGGTCATCGCCGGCGCTGAGATGGCCGACAACGGCCCGGCCCGCGGCACCATGGTCATCCGCCCCTGGGGATACGGGATCTGGGAGCTCATGCAGGCCGAGCTCGACCGGCGCATCAAGGAGGCCGGAGCCGAGAACGCCTACTTCCCGCTCTTCATCCCCGAGTCCTTCCTGAAGCTCGAGGCCGAGCACGTCGAAGGCTTCGCGCCCGAGCTGGCGGTGGTCACCCACGGCGGCGGCAAGGAGCTGGAGGAGCCACTCGTCGTCCGCCCCACCAGCGAGACCGTGATCAACCACTTCTTCTCCAAGTGGGTGCAGAGCCACCGGGACCTGCCCCTGCTCATCAACCAATGGGCCAACGTGGTGCGCTGGGAGCTGCGCCCCCGCCTCTTCCTGCGCACGAGCGAGTTCCTCTGGCAGGAGGGGCACACGGCGCACGCCACGGAGGCTGAGGCCCGCTCCTACGCGCTGCGCATCCTCGACGACGTCTACCGCTCGACCATGGTCGACGTCCTCGGGGTGCCCGTCCTGACCGGTCACAAGACGGCGCGGGAGCGGTTCGCCGGGGCGAACCGGACCTGGACGTGCGAGGGGATGATGGGCGACGGCAAGGCGCTGCAGATGGGCACGAGCCACGAGCTGGGTCAGAACTTCTCGCGCCCCTTCGACATCACGTTCTCCAATGCGTCGGGCACCCTGGAGCACGTCTGGCAGACCTCGTGGGGCGTCTCCACCCGCCTGGTGGGCGCGCTGGTGATGGGCCACGGCGACGACTTCGGCCTGCGCCTGCCCCCGCGCTGGCACCGGCGCAGGTCGTCGTGCTCGTCGTGAAGGACGACCCCGAGGTCCGCACGGCGGCGGATGCGCTGGTCGCCGAGCTGGAGGCGGCGGGGCACCGGGTCCGCCTCGATGCCCGCACCGACACCAGCTTCGGGCGCCGGAGCGTGGCCTGGGAGCTGAAGGGCGTGCCGGTCCGCGTCGAGGTGGGCCCCCGCGACCTCGCCGAGGGCAACGTCACCGTCGTCACCCGCCACCGGCGGGAGAAGGAGAACGTCGCCCTCGGAGCGGTGGCCGACACGGTCGCCGCGGTGCTCGCTGCGGCAGGGGCCGAGCTCCTGGCGGAGGCCACGGCGGCCCGGGAGGCCCGCACGGCGGACGCGAGCACGCTGGCCGAGGCCGTGGAGGCGGGATCGACGGGCTTCGCCCGGGTCCGTCTGGGCGCGCTCGGGCCCGACGGCGAGGATCGCCTGGCGGAGCACGCAATCTCGGTGCGGTGCCTGCAGCGGCCCGACGGGTCTTTGGCCCACGAGGGCGACGCCGAAGAGGACCTCGTGGCCGTCGTCGGCCGGTCGTACTAGGCCTGGGATTGCTATAATCACCAGGCTGTCCAGTTTTAGATCAGTACCTCGTTGAAGCGTGGGCTGCGGCCCACGCTTTCTCTTTGCGGGGGAACAGGCACACGACCCGAGGAGGTGACAGCGATGAGAAGGGACACGACGGATCTCGCAGGTGCGCTGTCACCCGTGCTCGAAGCCCGGGGCCTGGACCTCGTCGACGTCGAGGTGCACGGCGCCCAGCTGACCGTTTTCGTCGACCGGGAGGGCGGTGTCGGCCTCGACGACCTCGGCCAGGCCACCCGTGACGTCTCGGCCGCCCTCGACGAGATCGACCCCATCCCGGGCCGCTACACGCTGTCGGTCTCGAGCCCCGGGCTGGAACGCCGGCTGCGCACGCCGGCCCAGTTCGCCCGGGCGGTGGGGGAGAAGGTCACGGTCCGGGTCGACGCCGGCACGGTGGACGTGCGCCGCCTCACGGGGACGCTCAGTGCCGCCGACGAGTCGGGCTGCACCGTGGCGGGACCCGACGTGCCGGGCGGGGAGGCCCGCATTGAGTACGACCACATTGAGCGGGCGAGAACGGTCTTCGAGTGGGGGCCCGAGCCCCGGCGGCCCAAGAGTGAGAAGAGTGAGAGGGTGAAGCGGCCATGAGCAAGACCAACTTCGAGTTCCTCGACGCGCTGGGCCAGATTGCGCGCGACAAGGGGATCTCGGTCGAGACGCTGCTCGACGCCCTCGCCAACGCCCTGGTGGCCGCCTACAAGCGCCGCCCCGACGCGGCCGAAGAGGCCGTCGTCACCATCGACCCCGACTCGGGGGAGATCCGCGTCTACGGCCAGGAGCTGAACGAGGAGGGCGAGGTCATCCGGGAGTGGGACGACACCCCTGACGACTTCGGGCGCATTGCCGCCCAGACCGCCAAGCAGGTGATCCTCCAGCGGATCCGCGAGGTCGAGCGGGACATGAAGTACGAGGAGTACGCCGGCCGCGAGGGCGACATCGTCACCGGGATCGTCCAGCAGACCGACAACCGTTACACCCTGCTCGACCTGGGCAAGGTCGAGGCGCTGCTGCCCCAGGCGGAGCAGGTCTCCTACGAGCGCTACGAGCACGGCGCGCGCCTCAAGGCGTACATCGTGGAGGTGCGCAAGACGACCAAGGGCCCCCAGATCGTGGTCAGCCGCACCCACCCGGGCCTGATCAAGCGGCTCTTCGAGCTCGAGGTGCCCGAGATCGGCTCCGGCGTGGTCGAGATCAAGGCGGCGGCCCGCGAGCCCGGACACCGCACCAAGATCGTGGTCTGGTCGAACGATCCCAACGTCGACCCGGTCGGCGCCTGCGTCGGCGCCCGCGGGTCCCGGGTGCGAATGGTGACCAACGAGCTGCGGGGCGAGCGCGTCGACGTGGTGCCCTTCTCCGACGACCCCGTCGAGCTCATCCAGAACGCGCTGGCACCGGCAAGGGTGCGCGAGGTGCGCCTGGACGAGGAGACGGGGACGGCCACCGTCATCGTGAGCGACTTCCAGCTCTCCCTGGCCATCGGCAAGGAGGGGCAGAACGCCCGGCTGGCGGCCCGCTTGACCGGGTGGCGCATCGACATCAAGAGCGAGACCCAGCTGGCCGAGGAAGAGGCCGGCGGCTACGGCGACCAGGACTGGGCCGAGGGCGAGTGGGTCGAGGACGAGAGCGGCGACATGGTGTGGAAGCCGGCCGAGGGTGGCGAGGCCATGTCGGCCGAGGAGTGGTCGCACCAGGCGGAGGACGCGGGTGACGCTCCCGCCGCCGATGCAGCGAAGGACGACGGGGCCGCCGAGGCGTCCGCCGAGGCGAAGCCTGAGGCTGGAGGTGAAGCCGAGCCCGAAGCTGCAGGTGAGGCCGAGCCTGAGGCAGCGGGCGATGCCGAACCGGTGGTTGCGAGCGATGCGGCGCCTGCCGCGGCGGCCGAGGTCACGGGGGAGGCCGAGGCATAGCGCCGACACGGACCTGTGTCGGTTGCCGGAGAGCCCTGCCGGCCGACCAGCTCATCCGAATCGTCCGGTTGCCGGGCGGGGCGCTGTCGGTGGACCGGAACGGGCCCGGGCGGGGGGCGTGGCTGTGCCGGGAATCGCCGGGCTGCCTCGACGATGCGGTGCGCAGGCACGGCTTCGAGCGGGCCTTCTCCGCCCCGATCGGGGCAGCCGACCTGCAGCAGTTGCGTGTGCAGCTGGGTGAGGCGTGGAAGCGAACCGCACCCGATGTGCGAGGATAGGGGGCTGGCAGCGACGCCGGGCCCCGCGAGGAACCAAGGACAAAGAGAACCACTTGCCGAAGAAGATACGCGTCTATGAGCTGGCCAAAGAGCTAGGTCTCACCAACAAAGAAGGGCTCGAGCTGGCCCTTTCCCTCGGGATCGGGGTCAAGAGCCACTCGTCGTCCATTGAGGACGCGCAGGCGGACCGCGTCCGCCGCAAGGCCGACGCCGACGGGTTGCGCCGCCCGGTGCAACCCGAGGAGCCCGCCCCGGCCAAGAAGGCGGCCAAGGCCACCAAGGCGGCGTCGGCCACCAAGTCCGCCACGGCAGTGACGTCGGACAGGACAGCCGCTGCGGCCGGCCCGACGGCGGCCCCGGCCAAAAAGGCCGTCGCATCGAGCTCGGCGCCCAGCACCGCGCCGACCAAGCAGGCTCCGGCGCGCCCGGCCGCCGCCCCGGCAGCGGCTGGCGCTCCCGCTCCCGCGGCAGCGCCCGACACCGAGGCTGCGCCTGCGCCTCGGTCCCCGCGGCTGGTGAGCAGCCGCCCGACCGTCCCCCAGCCCGCCGCTCCGCCGCAGGCCCCGGCCGCCCATTCGCCGGCCGCGCCGCGCCGGCTGCGCAGCCCGCCGGCGCAGGCTCCGGCGGCACAGGCTCCCGCGGCACACGCTCCGGCGGCGCACGCGCCCGACACGTCCGCACCGCCCGCGCCCGATCGCTCGCGCCCCGTCCGGCCGCCGCTCAGCCCCTCGGGCCGGCCCGTGCCGCCGCCACCGGGCTCTCGCCCGCCTCTCGGCCCGAGCGGCCGCCCCATCCCGCCGCCTCCGGGCATGGGAGGGCGGCGTCCCAGCCCGACTCCATCGTCTCGACCCGGTGGGTCCTACCCGCCCCGCACGGGCGGTCGCCCCACGGGTGCCGGGCGCCCCAGCGGCGGTCCCGGAGGCCCTTCGAGCAGCGGAGGCTTCGGAGGCCGACCTTCGAGTGGCGGCTTCGGCGGCCGCTCCGGCGCCGGTGCGCCGACAGGAGCGCCACCCCAGGGTGGGCGGGGCGGCGGCATGGCCGGCCGGCGGCCGCCCCAGCGGCGGGCACGCCGGCGGCGTCGCAATCTCGAGGAGCTCGAGCCGACGCAGCTGACGACGTACCAGCCCTCGACGGCACCTGTTCCCGAGGGCGAGGTCATCATCGAGCGCGGCGCAACGGCGCGCGACCTCGGGCCCAAGCTCAACCGCTCCGCGGGTGACATCGTGCGCTTCCTGCTCCTGCAGGGAGAGATGGTCATGGCGACCCAGTCGCTGACCGACGACATGATCGAGCTCTTCGCGGCCGAGATCGGGGCCGACGTGCGCCTCGTCGACCCGGGCGAGGAGCAGGAGGCGGAGCTGCTGGCCCGCTACTTCGAGGACGAGGACGAGGAGGACGAGGCCGACCAGCGGCCGCGGCCACCCGTCGTCACCGTCATGGGCCACGTGGACCACGGCAAGACGCTGCTGCTCGACCGCATCCGATCGACCGACGTCGTCGCGGGCGAGGCCGGCGGCATCACCCAGCACATCGGGGCCTACCAGGTGGAGTGGCAGGACCACCGCATCACGTTCATCGACACGCCGGGCCACGCCGCGTTCACCGCCATGCGGGCCCGCGGGACCCAGGTGACCGACATCGTGATCCTGGTGGTGGCGGCCGACGACGGCGTGATGCCCCAGACGATCGAGGCCATCGACCACGCCACCGCGGCCGAGGTCCCCATCATCGTCGCCGTCAACAAGATGGACCGGCCCGACGCCGACTCGGCCCGGGTGCTCCAGCAGCTCTCCGAGCGCGGGCTCGTGCCCGAGGCGTGGGGCGGCGACACCATCGTGGTCGAGGTGTCCGCCCTGCAGGGCACCGGGATCGACAGCCTCCTGGAGCAGATCGTGACCGTGGCCGAGGTCGAGGAGCTGACGGCGCGGGTCGAGGGCGAGGCGCGCGGCGTGGTGCTCGAGGCCAACCTGGAGGCGGGCCGGGGACCGGTGGCGACCGTGATCGTGCAACAGGGAACGCTCGCGCGTCGGCGACCCCGTCGTCGCCGGCGCCGCCTGGGGCAAGGCGAAGGCCCTGGTCGACGACCACGGGGATCACATCAAGGAGGCACTGCCCTCCACGCCGGTGCAGGTGCTCGGCTTCTCCGAGCCGCCGAACGCCGGGGACGAGATGCGGGGGGCCAAGGACCTGGCGCGGGCCAGGACCCTGGGCGAGGCCCGGGCCCAGCGCTTCCGGCTGTCGGGGCACAAGCCGGTTGCCGCCGCCGCGGGAGCCAAGCTGGAGGACCTCTTCGAGCAGATCTCCCGCGGTGAGACCGCGACCCTGAACATCGTGTTGAAGGCCGACATGCAGGGCTCGCTCGAAGCGGTGACGGAGTCGCTGAAACGGCTCGAGCGTGACGACGTGAAGCTGAGCTTCGTCCTGCGCGGCATCGGCGGGATCACCGAGAACGACGTCCAGCTGGCCGCGGCCTCGACCGCAACGATCATCGGCTTCAACGTCCGTCCCGACAAGCGCTCACGGGAGCTGGCCGAGTCGTCCGACGTCGAGATCCGGACCTACGAGATCATCTACAAGCTCCTCGAGGACCTGGAGGCCGCGATGCTCGGCCTGCTCTCACCGGTCTACGAGGAGATCGTCACCGGCGAGGCCGAGGTGCGCGAGGTGTTCCGCGTGCCGCGCATCGGCGCCATCGCCGGCTGCTACGTGCGCGACGGCAAGATCACCCGTGGCTCCAAGGTTCGCTTCCTCCGGGACGGCACCGTCATCTGGAAGGGAGCCATCAATTCCCTCCGCCGCTTCAAGGATGACGTCCGCGAGGTCGCGTCCGGCTTCGAGTGCGGCATCGGGCTGACGGACTTCCAGGACCTCAAGGAAGGCGACGTGATCGAGACCTACGAGGAGCGCGAGATCGCGAGGAGCTGACGCCATGAAACGGCGCACGGCGACGTACCCCCGCGCGTTGCGGGTGAACCAGGTGTTGCGGCAGGTTCTGGCCGAGGAGCTCGAGCGGCTCTCCGACGCCGACGAGCGCATCTCGATGATCACCGTCACCGCGGTGGACACCGCGCCCGACATGCGAACGGCGACGGTGTACCTCGCGTCGCTCGACGAAGCCACCGAGCTGGTCCTCGAAGAGCGGCGGATCCATCTGCAGCGCCTGATCAGCGCCCAGATGACGATAAAGCGAACGCCCCGGCTGCGCTTCGAGGCCGACCCCGCGATCGCCGCCGGGTCCCGGGTCGAAGAGCTGCTGCGCGGCCTGGACCGGGAGTCCCCGTCCGAAGAGCCGTGATCGCGGTCGACGGGAGGGGTCTGCGACCTTCACGCGCCGGTCGGAGCCGAGCTCGACCTCGGCGTGGAGTTCGACCACGAAGCCGGGGGAGTTTCTCAAAACTCTAAACATAGATGGTTATAGTTCCCGGAAGGACGCCCGCTGCACCCGGCCATGACAGCGCACCGAGTGGCAACGATGCCGCGCCCCATCCGGCCGCACGCCGGCCCGGGGGCCTCGTGAGCGTCAGCGGGTTGGTGGTCGTCGACAAGGATGCCGGCTGGACCTCGCACGACGTGGTCGCCCGGTGCCGACGCACCTTCGGCCAGCGCCGGGTGGGGCACGCGGGGACCCTCGACCCCGACGCCACGGGCGTGTTGCTCGTCGGCCTGGGTCGCGCCACGCGGCTCTTGCGCTTCCTCACCGCACTGCCCAAGACCTACACGACCGATATCGTCCTCGGCACGGCGACGTCGACCCTCGACGCCTCGGGCGAGGTCACCGGCACCTACGACATGGCCCACGTCACGCCGGAGCTGGTGCGGGAGGCAGCCGCGGCGCTCACGGGGGAGATCGAGCAGGTGCCGCCCATGGTCTCCGCGGTCAAGGTGGGCGGTCGCCGCCTGCACGAGCTGGCCCGGCAGGGCATCGAGGTCGAGCGCCCGGCCCGCCCGGTCACCGTCTACCGCTTCGACACCGAGCCCGACCCGGCCCGGCCGGGCGTGTACCGGGCCGAGGTGGAGTGCTCGTCGGGCACGTTCATCCGTGTCCTCGCCCAGGACCTGGGCCGGGCTCTCGGCGGTGGGGCACACGTGGCGAACCTGCGCCGCACCCGCATCGGTTCGTTCGGCGAGGCCGAGATGCGACCGCTCGACCGCATCGACCCCAACGCCGTCCTCACCCCGGCCCAGGCCATGCGCGACCTCGATTCGGTGACGGTGGATGCGGCGGTCGCCGCCTCCATCCGCACCGGGCTGCCGCTGGACAGGATCCCGCTGGGTGCGATCGGGGACGGGCCGTGGGCGATGCTCGACACGGAGGGGAACCTGCTGGCCGTGTACGAGGCCACAGGCACGGACCGCATCCGTCCCGCGGTCGTGCTGGCCGGCGAGTGACCAGCGCCCGACTACCCTCGGTCGCGATGCCGGCACCCGGAACCGCCGTCACCATCGGGGCCTACGACGGGGTCCATCTCGGGCACCGTGCCCTCCTGCGCGACCTTTCCGAGCGGGCGCAGGCCGCGGAACTCTCCACCGTCGTCGTCACGTTCGATCGCCACCCGGCCTATGTGGTGCGTCCGGACTCCGCCCCCAAACAGCTCACGAGCCTGGAGCAGAAGCTCGAGCTCCTGGCCGACTGCGGGATCGACCGCACCGTCGTGGTGCCCTTCGACGCCGCCCGCGCCCAGGAGTCCGCCGAGGACTTCGTCAAGGACGTCCTCGTCGACGAGCTCGGGGCGCGGCTGGTCGTGGTCGGGGAGGACTTCCATTTCGGCCACGGCCGGCGGGGCAACGTCGAGCTCCTGCGCCGGCTCGGCACCGAGTACGGGTTCGAGGTCGTAGGCGTCGGGCTGACCGGCGACGGGAGGGAACCCGTGTCGAGCACCCGGATCCGGGCCTTGTTGGCCCAGGGGGACGTGGAGGCAGCGGCGAGCATGCTCGGCCGCCCGCACGAGGTGCGCGGCCCGGTCGTCCGGGGCGATGGGCGGGGGGGGCCCGAATTGGGGTTCCCCACGGCGAACCTGGCGGTCCCCGACGACATCGCCCTGCCGGCGGACGCGGTCTATGCCGGTCACTTCCGGCGGGCCGACGGCGCGGTGCACCAGGCGGCCATCTCGGTCGGCCGCCGTCCCACCTTCTACGAGCCGGGCACCGCGCCGGTCCTGGTGGAGGCCTATCTCCTGCACTTCGAGGGCGACCTCTACGGCGAGGCGGCCCGGGTCTCCTTCGCCCACCGCCTGCGCGAGGAGCAGCGCTTCGAGTCGATCGACGAACTGGTGGCCCAGATGCGGGCCGACGTGGCGGCTACCGAGCAGGTGCTCGCGTCGGCCGATCTTCCCTGATCAGCGGGCAGCTGCTACCATGTTCGGCGGCTGGGGAAGGTTCCCGGCGCACTCCAACAAGTTCTCCTGAGGATCTTCGTATGCCCGACACGCAATCCACCATCGTCGAGTACCGGCTGCACGACAGTGACACCGGTTCTCCCGAGGTGCAGATCGCGCTGCTCTCGGGCCGAATCAATCACCTGACGGAGCACCTGAAGGAGCACAAAGGGGACCACCACACGCGACGAGGCCTGATGAAGCTCATCGGCCAGCGCCGTCGGCTGCTCGACTACGTCCGCAAGAACGACGTCGAGCGCTACCGCTCCATCATCAGCCGTCTCGGCATCCGAAGGTAGCGGAGCACCACAGAAACGGGCGTCTCGAGCCGCTGGCTGCCAGTCGCCGGTCACTTCCAAGAGCGAGGTGGTCGACTACTGGGAACCAGACGAGGAGATGCCCCCGACAAACGAGGAGCATCATGTCTGATGCCATTTCCGTATCGGTCCCGATCAGCGGGACCGACCGCACCCTGTCCTTCGAGGCTGGGAAATTGGCCCAACTCGCCGACGGGGCCGTCGTGGCCCGCATCGGGGACACCGTCCTGCTGGCCACGGCGACCGCAGCCCGATCAGTGCGGGAGGGGACCGATTTCTTCCCCCTGACCGTCGACATCGAGGAGCGCGCGTACGCCGCGGGCAAGATCCCCGGCTCGTTCTTCCGCCGGGAGGGCAAGAGCTCGGACCAGGCCATCCTGACCTGCCGGCTGATCGACCGCCCCCTGCGCCCCTCCTTCCCCGAGGGGTTCCGCAACGAGGTGCACGTGGTCGGGACCATCGTTGGTGCCGACCAGGTCAACCCGCACGACGTGCTGGCCATCAACGCGTCGTCCGCGGCCTTGATGCTTTCGGGCATCCCCTTCGACGGCCCGATCGGCGCCGTGCGCGTGGCGTACACGACCGAGGGCGAGTGGATCCCGCACCCGACGTTCGAGGAGGGCGAGGAGTCGACCTTCGAGCTCGTCGTGGCCGGCCGGGCCCTCACCGAGGACGCCGACACCGACATCGCCATCATGATGGTCGAGGCGGGTGGGACCGAGAAGTCGTGGTCCTACTACGACGCCGGCGCCCCGAAGGTCACCGAAGAGGTACTGGCCTCGGGCCTCGAAGCCGCCAAGCAGTGGATCCGCGAGTCCATCAACCTGCAGCGCCGCCTCGTCGAGGACTTCACCGCTGCCCGGGGGCCGATTGAGACCATTCCGTTCTCGACCTTCACGGACTACCAGGACGACGTGTGGGCCCGGGTGGAGGCGGTCGGCACCGACCCCATCTCCAAGGCCAACCTCGTGACCAGCAAAGCCGAGCGCAATGCCGCGCTCGACGCGGCAGGCGAGGAGATCCGGTCCGCCCTCGGCGACGAGTTCGCCGACCGCCCGGGTGAGGTCAAGGGGGCCATCCGCTCGCTCACCAAGAAGCTGGTGCGCAAGCGCATCGTCGAGGACGGCGTGCGCGTCGACGGCCGGGGCACGGCAGACATACGGCCGCTCTCCGCCGAGATCGACCTGCTCCCGACCGCCCACGGCTCGGCGCTCTTCCAGCGCGGCGAGACCCAGGTGCTGAATGTGACGACGCTGGGCATGCCCCGCATGAACCAGCTGCTCGACACCATCACTCCCGTCGATTCCAAGCGTTACATGCACCACTACAACTTCCCGCCCTTCTCCACCGGCGAGACCGGCTTCATGCGCGGTCCGAAGCGCCGGGAGATCGGGCACGGGTTGCTGGCCGAACGTGCGCTCCTGCCGGTCGTGCCGGGCGCCGAGGAGTTCCCCTACACCCTGCGTGTGGTCTCCGACGTGCTGGCCTCGAACGGGTCGACTTCCATGGCCTCGGTCTGCGGTTCGACGCTGTCGCTGATGGCCGCCGGTGTCCCGCTCCGGGCCCCCGTGGCCGGGATCGCCATGGGCCTCGTCTACGACGAGGGCACCTACGTGACACTGACCGACATCCTCGGTTCGGAGGACGCCTTCGGCGACATGGACTTCAAGGTCGCGGGCACGGCCGACGCCGTGACGGCGCTCCAGCTCGACACGAAGATCGCCGGCCTCCCGGCCGACGTGCTGGCCAAGGCGCTCCTGCAGGCCAAGGAAGCCCGGCTCACCATTCTGGGTGTCATGGCCGGCGCCATCTCCGAGCCGCGCGACCACGTCGCCAACAGCGCGCCGAAGATCGTCTCCATGGAGATCCCGATCGACAAGATCGGTGAGGTCATCGGCCCGAAGGGCAAGGTCATCAACACCCTGCAGCAGGAGACCGGTGCGGACATCGCCGTCGACGACGACGGGGTGGTCGGGACGGTCACCATCGGCGCCAAGGACGGCAACGCCGTCGAGGAGGCGCGCCGGCGCATCTCGCTGATCCTCGACCCGCCCACAGCGGACGTGGGCGCGGTCTACGCCGGCAAGGTGGTCAACATCACCAAGTTCGGTGCCTTCGTCAACGTGCTGCCGGGCCGGGACGGCCTGCTGCACATCTCGAAGCTGTCCTCGCTGGCCGGGGGCAAGCGGATCAACAACGTCGAGGACGTCCTGACGCTGGGCCAAGCGGTCGAGGTCCGGGTGGACGACATCGACCCCCAGGGCAAGGTGTCCCTGTCGCTGGCCGGCGCGCCCGAGGGCTCTCCTGAGCCCGCACGCAACCGGGACTCGGGCAACCGGGACTCGGGCACACCGGGACGCGGGCAACGGGGATGCTGCGCCGAGCGCCGCTCCCGCCAAGGCGGCCGGCTCGGGGCTCTCCTTCGAGGACGCCTTCGAAGCGGAGCTGGTGGCCGACCTCGGTGACCTCGGACCCGGAGCGGCCGAGGCCGACAGCGGTCGGAGTAGTGACCGCGGGGACCGCGGCAACGACCGCCGGCCCTCGCGTGGTCGTTCCCGCCGTCGTTGATCGAAACGTCCGTCCTGCCGTGCGGCATTCGCCTGGTCACCGAGACCATGGCGGATGTCCGCTCGGTGGCGGTCGCGTACTGGGTCGGCACCGGCTCGCGTGACGAGCCCGGCGAGCTCGCCGGGGCGTCCCACTTCCTAGAACATCTGCTCTTCAAGGGCACCGAAGGTCGCTCGGCCGCTGCCATCGCCGAGGCGCTCGACGAGGTCGGTGGCGACTGCAACGCCTTCACGACGAAGGAGTACACCACCTTCTACGTGCGCCTCCTCTCGGAGCATCTGACCCTCGGGCTGGACATCTTGAGCGACATCATGTGGGAACCGGCGCTCCGCCCCGACGACATCGAGGCCGAGCGCACGGTCATCCTCGACGAGATCCTGATGCACGCCGACGAGCCCGCCGACCTGGCGTCCGAGCGGTGGCAGTCCTCGCTCTTCCCGGACCACGCCCTGGGCCGCGACACGCTCGGGACGGCATCGTCCGTGCAGCGGATCACCCGGGAGGACATCCGCGCCTTCTTCGATCTTCACTACCGCCCCGCCAACATGGTCGTGTCGGTCGCGGGCGATTGCCGGCACGACGCGGTCGCGGCGGACCTGGAGCGCCGCTTCGCCGGGACGAAAGGGGGAGCGGCGCCGGAGCGGACGGCGCCGGGGCCCGACATCGTTGCCCTCGACGTGGTCCGCCGGCCGACGGAGCAGGCGCACCTCGTCTACGGCGCGCGCTCGGTCTCGCGCTTCGACGAGCGGCGCTGGGCACTCGCCGTCCTGAACCACGTGCTCGGCGGCGGGCTGTCGAGCCGGCTCTTCCAAAAGGTGCGCGAGCAGCGCGGCCTGGCCTACTCGGTCTGGTCGGAGCGGGCCGCCTACCAGGACACCGGCTCCCTGGCCGTGGTGGTCGGGACGGCGCCGGAGCACCTCGGCGAGGTGTTGGACATCGTGAACGACGAAATGGCACAGCTGGCTACCGAGGGCGTGAGCGAGCGGGAGCTGGCGGTGGCCAAGGGCAACTTGCGCGCCGAGATGCTGCTCTCGGGCGAGGACTCGGGCGCCCGCATGAGCCGCATCGGCGCCTCGCTGCTCCTCCACGGCGAAGTGCTCTCGGTCGACCAGGTGCTGGAGCGGATCGACTCCGTCGTCCGCGTGGAGGTCCTCGGCGTGGCGGCCGAGCTCGCTGCTGCGCCGCGGTGATGAGCGCCGTCGGTCCCTTCGACGAGCAGGACTTCGAGTCGCACCTGCCTGCCATGGCCGCCCGATAGCCTGCAGGCCATGCACAGGGTCGGTGTGGTCGGCGCCGGCGGCCGCATGGGCCAAGAGGTCTGCCGGGCGGTGTCCGAGGCGGCGGACATGGAGCTCGTCGCCGCCGTCGATCCCGCCCACGTCGGCGACGACGCCTGCGGCCGCGCCATCGTCGGCGAGGTCATCGCGCTGTCCGACCTCGGCGCGGAGGTCGTCGTCGACTTCACGATCGCCGAGGCCGTCCGGCACAACGTGCCGCACTACGCGCACCTGGGCCTGCACGCGGTGATCGGGACCAGCGGGCTGTCCGACCAGGATCTGGCCGAGGTGGCGGCGCTCTTCGAGGGGAGCGGCGCCAACGCCATCGTGGCAGCGAACTTCGCCATCGGGGCCGTGCTGCTGATGCATCTCAGCACGATCGCGGCGCCGCACATGGACGGCGTCGAGGTCATCGAGCTGCACCACGACGCCAAACGCGACGCACCGTCGGGCACCGCGATGCACACGGCGGCGGCCATCGCCGCGGCGCGCCGGTCGGCCGGAACGGGGCCACTGCCGCCCGACCCGACCACGGACCTGGTGCTGAGCGGGGCGCGCGGGCGCCGAAGGACCCGGAGGCGTCCATGTGCACTCGGTGCGGCTGCCCGGCCTGGTGGCGCACGAAGAGGTGATCTTCGGCGCGCCGGGCCAGAGCCTCAGTATTCGCCACGACTCCTACGACCGGCGCTCGTTCATGCCGGGCGTCCTGCTGGCCGTGCGCTCCGTGGCGGGCCGGCCCGGGCTGACGGTGGGCCTCGAGGCGTTGCTGGGGCTGTGAACCCCGAGGTCAGGGAGCGGCTCCTCCAGGCCACCTACGACTGCGTGGCTCGCTGGGGCCTGGCCAAGACCACGGTGGAGGATGCGGCCAGGGAGGCGGGAGTCTCGCGGGCGACGGTCTACCGCTACTTCCCGGGCGGGCGGGACGAGCTGATCTCCGCCGTCGTCGGGTGGGAGTTCTCCCGCTTCTTCGTCCGGCTCTACGAGGAGGTCTCCGATGCGGACACCCTGGAGGAGGTCATGGAGCGCGGCATCGTGTTCGCCCACCGGGCCGTCGTCGAGCACGAGGTGCTCCAGCGCATCCTGGTGACCGAGCCGGACATACTGCTGCCCCGGCTGACCACCGAGGCAGACCAGGTGCACACGCTGGTGGCGGCGTTCCTGGCGCCGTACCTGGTGCGCCACGGGATGGCCGAGGGGACGGACCTCGACGTCACCGCCGACTTCCTGGCCCGCATGGTGCTCTCCTACATCAGCTCCCCGGGGCGCTGGGACCTCAATGATCCCGAACAGGTGGCGCTCCTCGTCCGGTCCGAGCTGCTGGCCGGCATTCGATGAGCGACCCGCAACTGCAGCCGCAGCCCGCACCGCCGCCGCCCTGTTACCGCCACCCCGACAGCGGCGGCGTCGGTGCTGTGCGCCCATTGCGACCGCCCCATCTGCACCGACTGCATGATCGAGGCGCCCGTCGGCTGGCAGTGCCCGGAGTGCACCTCCGAAGGGGCCAAGCGTTCGCGCCAGATCCCGGCGTTCACCCACACCAGCCGGAACCGAACCGGCGTGGTCGGCTCGACCAACCCGACGCCGATCGTGCTCACCATCATCGCCATCAACGTGGTGGTGTTCTTCCTCGAGGGTTTCGGAAACAACGCCAGCGTCGTCAATCGCTACGCCATGTCGCCCGACAAGGTGCACTTCTTGCACCAGTACTACCGGGCCTTCACGGCCATGTGGCTCCACGCCAGCTTCACGCACATCTTCTTCAACATGATCGCCTTGCTCATCGTCGGTCCCGCCCTCGAGGTGCTCCTGGGCAAGGCCCGATTCCTCACGCTGTACCTCCTGGCCGGGCTCGGGGGGAGCGTCGGTTCGTACCTCTTCGGTCCGCACAACGAGATCGGCATCGGGGCATCGGGCGCCATCATGGGAGTCCTCGGCGCCTACCTCGTCGTGGGGCTCCGCCGCCGCTTGCCGATCGGGCCGGTGGCCGGGCTGCTGGTCATCAACTTCCTGCTCGGCTTCACGGGCAACACCGACTGGCGCGCCCACCTCGGGGGCCTGGTGACCGGGTGTGTCCTGGCTCTCCTGTACGAGTACGCCGGCGAGCTGCGGGACCGGAACACCGCCTTGGTGCTCACCGTCGGGGGGAGCGTCGCCGTGCTCGCCCTGTTGGTGCTGCTCATCACGTCCATCGCCCCGGGTCACTTCAATCTCGCGTGAGGCGGAGATGGTTGACAGTGAGACAAAAATCGCCATACTGTGTCATGAGTGGACGCAGCAGCGACGCAACCTGAACCTGGGGATCCGGCAGCCCTGACGGCGGGGCACATCGCCGTCATCCGCCACCTCGGAGCCGACGACCGCTCCTCGACCAGGGTCAGGATCGTCGACGGTGCGCTGCGTTGCCTGGCCCGCCAGGGCATCGCCAAGACCACGGTGGACGACATCGCCCGCGAGTCCCGCCTGTCCCGGGCGACCGTCTACCGGACCTTCCCCGGCGGCAAGGAAGGCATCCTCGCTGCGGTCGTCGAGACCGAGGTGGCGCGCCTCTTCTCGGCCCTCGCCGTCGTGATGGGGGAGGCCGGCGACCTGGAGGACGTCCTCGTGGCGGGCATGGTCGAGTCGGCCCGCCGGCTGCGGTCGCACGGCGCGCTGGCCTACCTGCTGGCGCACGAGCCCGGAGCGGTGCTGCCCTACCTGACCTTCGGCGAGCTCGACCGGCTCCTCATGGTGGCCGGCGACCTTGCCGCCCCGTTCTTCGCCCGCTGGCTCGAGCCCGAACAGGCCTCGAGAGCCGCCGAATGGGCCGTGCGCATCGTCCTGGCCTACTGCTCCGGGCCTCCGGCGGGAACCGACCTCGCCGATCCCGACGACGCCCGTGCCCTGGTGCGCGCGTTCGTCCTGCCGGGAATTCTGGCCCTGCGTGTCGACGCGGCCGGCCATTCAGGTACTCCCAACTTCAGATCCTCGACCATGTCCAGCAGAGCAACACCACCAACCTACCAAGGGGGCGGCACAATGACCACACTCGACGAGAACACCGAACAGCTGAAGTCCAACCTCGACCTGATCGGCCGCGAGGACATCAACGATATTGAGGCGGTTCTGAACTTCGTCGGCAAGTACGACGTCGAGGGCTTCCACCGGGTCCCCGACAACTGCCCGGCCGAGTTCACCTGGGACTACCAGAAGGGCGCCAAGCCCCAGCTCGACAAGCTCTACGAGAAGGCCAAGAAGGCGCAGTGGAACGGGCAGACCGACCTCGACTGGTCGATCGAGGTGGACCAGGAGCGGTCGTCATCGCCAATGCCGAGGCCAACCCGGCCCAGATGCAGTGGGACGAGTCCGCCCTGGCCGGCACGGTCCTGGAGAAGTGGGACGACAAGCGCTTCATACAGTTCGGGATCGAGAACCAGAACTGGCTGCTGTCGCAATTCATGCACGGTGAACAGGGTGCACTGCTCTGCACGGCCAAGATCGTCGAGACGGTCCCGTGGATCGATGCCAAGTACTACGCCGCCACGCAGGTGATGGACGAGGCCCGTCACGTCGAGGTCTTCTCCAAGTACCTGGACGAGAAGCTCTCGGGTCACTACCCGATGAACGCCCACCTGGGCCTGCTGCTCGACGACATCGTCTCGGACTCCCGGTGGGACATGACCTACCTGGGTATGCAGATCATGGTCGAGGGCCTCGCGCTGGCCGCCTTCGGCTTCATCCACATGATGACGACCGAGCCGCTGCTCAAGAAGCTGCTGCGTTACGTCATGGCCGACGAGGCCCGCCACGTGGCCTTCGGCGTCCTGAGCCTGCAGGAGTACTACAAGGAGCTCAGCGCGGCCGAGCTCAGGGAGCGCCAGGAGTTCGCGTTCGAGGCGGCCATCCGCATGAAGGACCGCATGGTCATGCAGGAGGTGTGGGAGCGCATGGAGGTTCCGACCGCCGACGTGATGCAAGATCATGGCAGCCGCGCCCGAGCGCGACGACTTCCAGATCCTCCTGTTCTCCAAGATCGTCCCCAACCTCAGGAAGCTGGGCCTGCTCGATGCTGCCGACGGGTGGCTGCGCACCAAGTTCACCGAGATGGGCGCGATCGCGTTCGAGCATCTGACCGACTCGACTGAGGAGGAGGACGCCTTCGCCGACGGGTCACCCGCGGACAGGCAGGTCGCCTGAGCGCGACGCATCGCTGGTAGCGTGAAGGGGCAATGAGCCAATTGCCCCGATTCGGGCGGGTGATCACCGCCATGGTGACGCCGTTCGACGATGACGGCGCGCTCGACCTGCCGGCGGCCGTCGACCTGGCCCGGTGGTTGGCCTCGCACGGGAGCGACGGCCTCGTGCTGAGCGGCTCCACGGGCGAGAGCTCGGTGCTCACCGACGAGGAGAAGGTCGACCTCTGGCGGGCGGTGGCCGAGGCGGTCAGCATCCCGGTCATCGCGGGTACCGGCTCCAACGACACCGCCCACTCGGTGAAGATGACCGCGCTGGCGGCGCAGAGCGGGGTCGACGGCGTGCTGGTGGTCACCCCGTACTACAACCGGCCTTCGCAGTCCGGCCTCTACGAGCACTTCCGTGCCGTGGCCGACTCTGCCGGCACGCTCCCGGTCGTGCTCTACGACATCCCGATCCGTTCGGGCCGTCGCATCGCCACCGCAACCATGCTGCGCCTCGCCCGGGAGGTGCCGGCCATCGTGGCGCTCAAGGACGCGGCCGGCGACCCCCCGACCACGGCGCACCTGGCGGCGCAGGCACCGGCCGGGTTCGAGATCTACAGCGGCGACGACATCATGACGCTGCCGCTCCTCGCCGTGGGCGCCGTGGGGGTCATCAGCGTGGCGGCGCACTGGGTGGGACCGCAGCTCCGCGCCGTGATCGATGCGTTCATGGGCGGGGACCTCGGCACGGCGATCGCAGGCAACGCCGAGCTCCTGGACTCCTTCGACTTCGAGTCGAGCCCCGAGTACCCCAACCCGTTGCCCGCCAAGGCGGCGCTGCGCTCGCTCGGCCTGCGGGTCGGCCAGTGTCGCCTGCCGATGGGGGCCTCGACCCCGGAGCTCGACGCCCAGGCGGCCAAGATCCTGGCCGCCGTGGGGCCGCCAGCCGTCACGGTTGCCCCGCTTGGCTGACCGCGGCAAGCCCAAGCCGGTCCGGATCGTCTTCCTGGGCGGCCTCGGGGAGATCGGCCGCAATTGCGCCTGCATCGAGGTCGACGGGCGCATCGTCATCCTCGACTGCGGGATCATGTTCCCCGAGCCCGACATGCCGGGCATCGACCTGGTGCTGCCCGAGTTCACCTACCTGCAGGACCGCAGGGACCGGGTGGACGGGATCGTGCTCACCCACGGCCACGAGGACCACACCGGCGGGTTGGCCTTCCTCCTGCGCGACCTGCAGGCGCCGATCTACGGCTCCGAGCTCACGGTCGGCCTGGCCCGGCACCGGATCGAAGAAGCCGGCCTGGCGTCCAACACCCGATTCGTCCCGGTCGCCGACGGGGAGACGGTGCACATCGGCGCGTGCGACGTCGAGTTCATCCCGGTCACCCACTCGGTACCCGAGGCCATGGCCATCGCGTTCCACACGCCGCAGGGGGTGATCCTGCACTCGGGCGACTTCAAGCTGGACCTGCAGCCGGTGGACGGGCGGCGCACCGACATGTCCCGCATGGGGGAGCTGGCCCGGACGGAGGGGATCAGGCTCCTCCTGTCGGACTCCACCAACGCCGAGGAGCCCGGATTCTCCGAGTCCGAGTCCACCGTGGGCGTGACGCTGCGGCGGGTCTTCGCGGCCCAGTCCGGCAAGCGGCTCGTCGTGGCCTGCTTCGCCAGCCACATGCACCGGGTGCAGCAGATCATTGACGCCGCGGTCGCCAACGGCCGCAAGGTGGCCACGCTGGGCCGCTCCATGGGCAAGAACGTCGAGCTCGGCACCCGACTCGGCATCATCAGCATCCCCGACGGGGTGCAGGTGGACATCGAGGACGTGGACAGCGTCCCCGCCGGCGAAATGTGCGTGATCTCCACCGGCTCCCAGGGTGAGCCCATGTCGGCCCTCTCCCTGATGGCGACGGGGGACAACAAGTGGCTCCGCATCGGTGAGGACGACGTCGTGATCATCAGCGCCCACCCGATCCCGGGCAACGAGTGGTCGGTAGGGAAGGTCATCGATGACCTGCACCGCCGGGGCGCCGAGGTGGTGCACTCGGGGGCGGAGGCGGTCCACGTCAGCGGGCACGCCCGCCAGGGGGAGCTGCGGACACTGATCTCGGTCACCGACCCGGAGTGCTTCGTGCCGGTGCACGGGGAGTTCCGCCACATGGTGCACCACGCTCGCCTCGCGCTCTCCATGGGTCTGGACCCCGCCAAGGTGCTCCTGTGCGAGGACGGCGACGTGATTCAGCTCGATGCGAAGGGGATCGCCCGGGACGGCCGAGTGCCGGCGGGCTACGTCTACGTCGACGGCACGGTGGGGGACATCGAGAACGGGGTCCTGCGCGACCGCAAGAAGCTCTCCGAAGAAGGCGTGGTGATGGTCGTGGTGACGGTGGACCGCCAGCAGAGCAAGCTGAGCTGCCCGCCGGTGATCGAGACGCGAGGCTGGGTGCATGCCCCGGAGGCCGAGGAGCTCCTCGGTGAGGCGAGCGACGTCGTCGGTTCCGCAGTGACCCAGGCGTTGCGCGACGGGGCGCACGACATCGAGGTGCTCAACCGCCACACCCGCAAGGCATTGGGCAAATTCGTCGGGGAGCGCACGCGGCGCCGGCCGATGATCATCCCCGTCGTGCTCATGGTCTAAGGCGCTCTTCGCGCCAGCGGGCATTGGCTTCCTCGAAGAGGAGCCGTGTGCGTTCGAGGTCCCGTGGCCGCTCCTCGAGGGTCTCGGCGTCCCACTCGGAGCGCTCGACCGTGAAGAAGTCGCCTCCGTAGACGTGCAGTGCCACCGCGAAGTCCCGGCGAGAGTTCGCGACCGAATGGATCACGTCGTCGCCGAGCACGAGGACCTCCCCGGCGGGCAGCTCGGTGCCGCCGGTCGGCTCGAGGCCCCCGGGTGCCCGGCGGAAGAAGGCGTTGTCCTCCTGCCCGCCGTACATGCCGATGGCCGCCCACATGCGATGCTCGTGCGGGTAGAGCGCCATCCCCGGCGTCCAGGCCACCCGCAGCACCGTGAGATCGGCCGCGTTGTAGAGCGTGGTGATGCCGCCCGTCTCGACAGGTCCGAGTGCTTCGTCCAGCCGGGAGCGATCGGCGATGAGCTCCTGCAACACGTCGCGAGCGGCCAGGACCGGTGTGTGCTCGGACAGCGACGACTGGAGGCGAGCGACGATGTCGTCGATGGTCACCATGGAGACAGGCTATTGCCGAGCGCGCCGCCGGGGAGTGGTGCCCAGCGGCGCCCGTGGTCAGGCTCCCACCGTCACGCGGAGGAACGTTGCCGGTATGGAGGTGGTTCCTTCGCTCGGGCTCGTGTTCTGGGCCGTGAAGAGCGCCTCGAGCTCCCCGAGCAGCTCGGACTCCTTTCCGTTGGCCGCAGCGGCCTCGAATGCGTTCATGGTCGGCCCGTAGTACGTCCGGAACTCCGCCACGAGCTCCGAGGGCGACAACTCGCTGCTGAAGGTGTAGGTGTCGCGTTGGAACGAGATCCGGTCCTCGGGGATGCCGGCGCCGGCGAACCGCTCCTTCACGTGGTCCTCGACGCCCCAGGTCATCGGGCTGACGAAGCCCTCGGGGGGAGGGGGAGAGTAGGCCGAGCTGATCTTGAGGATCTGGGCGACCAGCGTCGGGTCGTTGGGGATCCAGTTGCCCATGACGATCCGGCCACCGGGCCGGGTGACCCGGACCATCTCCTTGGCCACATCGTGTGGCTTCGGCGCGAACATCGCCCCGAAGATGCTGACGACGAGGTCGAAGCTGTCGTCGGACAGATCCTTCAGGTCGGTGGCGTCCCCCTGCTGGAAGCGGCAGTTGGTGAGGCCCAGGCTCTGGGCGCGGGCGTTGCCGGCGTCCACGAGGTTGCTGGCGATGTCGACCCCCAGCACGTTCGCTCCGAGCCCTGCCGCCGGTATGGCGGTCGTCCCGTCCCCACACCCGAGGTCGAGGACCTCGAGACCGTTGGTGATCGACAGGTCCTTGACGAGCGCCTCTCCGCTGTCTCGCATGCTGGCCGCGATACGGGTGAAGTCGCCCTTCTCCCACAGTGCCTGGTTCGGATTCATCGTTCTTCCTCCATCCCTAGGGTTCCCCGGTCATGGTGTCGCACGCGGGCTTGCGGAACTAGTACAAAAAATGAAGCGCCGCGGTAGCGTGGGCGGCCGTGAGCGGCTACGGCCAGTTCTGCCCCGTGTCCAAGGCCGCCGAAATCGTCTGCCAGCGCTGGACCCCGCTGATCCTGCGCGAGCTCCTGGTGGGCAGCACCCGCTTCAACGAGATCCGCCGCGGCGTGCCGACCTGCTCTCCTGCGCTGCTGTCCAAGCGCCTCAAGGAGCTCGAGATCGCCGGGGTCCTCGAGAGCACCACGACCAGCACCGGACCGTCCTACGCCTTGACCGAGGCGGGCCGGGAGCTCTTCCCGCTGATCCAGGGCCTGGGGGAGTGGGGGCAGCGCTGGGCCCGCAGCGACTACAGCCCGGACGACCTCGACCCGGGCCTGCTGCTCTGGGACGTCCGACGCTTCCTGGCTCCCGGAGCCTTCGGCGGTCGCCGTGTCGTGATCCAGTTGACCTTTCCGTCACTGCCCGCCCGGCAGCGGTACTACTGGGTCGTCGCCGACGACGCCGACGTGGATCTCTGCCTGACGGACCCCGGGTTCGAGGTCGACGTCGTGGTCGATGCCGATCTGCGGACCCTGACCGAGGTGTGGATGGGCGATGCCCGGTTCGCCGACGCCCTCGCCGACGGGCGCATCACCATGCGGGGCCCACGCGAGCTGACCCGGCGCATCCCGGACTGGTTCGGGCAACACCCGATCCTGGCCGGCGTCGGACGGGGCAACTGATCGCCGATATTCCGGGGCTTGGTCCCTACCGGCCCAGGAAACGCAGCAGCTCGGCGATCCGGTTGCTGACCACCGCGTCGACCCCGGCGCCGACCACCCGGTCCATGTCGGCAGGGTCGTCGACCGTCCAGGTCGAGACCTTCATGCCGGCGGCGTGGACTGCAGCCACCCCTTCGGGCGTCACCAACCCGAACATCGGGTTCCAGTACTCGGCGCCCAGCTCCTGGAGCAACGGGAGCGGGGGCTCGGAGTCCTGGATCCAGGTCAGGCCGATGCGAGCTTCGGCCGAGAGTCCCCGGAGCATGCGCAGCGCGTCGACATTCCCTGTGACGAACAGCGACCGCTCGAGGGCGCCGGCAGCCCGGACGACGTCCAACCCGCCCGGCACCACCTCCCGCCGCGTGAAGTCGACCATCAACGGGACCTCCACCGCGCTCACGACGTCACGCAGGGTCGGGATCCTGGCGTCGCCTTCTCCGACGGCCGCCACGTCGGACTGGTCGAGGTCGCCGACCGATGCGTCGACACCCCACAGGCGCAGCAGCGTCTGGTCGTGCAGCACCACGATGGCGTCGTCCCGGGTGCGCCGTAGGTCCAGCTCGACCATGTCTGCGCCCTGGGCGACCGCCGACGCGAAGGCGGCCAGTGTGTTCTCTCGATGGTGCACGGGGTCGCCCCGATGCGCGATGGCGATGACCGTCACTTGGGGTCGAGACGGTTCGGGGCCGGATCGTCCGTGTGCTCACGTGTGCCTCTCGGGTGCTCCGGAGGAGCGGGCGAGCGAACGCGACCGCCACCACACACTGCAGCACTCCCGCCAGCACCAAGGGCAACCGCAGTCCACCGATGGTCGCCACGCTCCCGGCGATGAGCGCACCCACCGGAGCGGCACCCCAGACGATGCCGCGCCAGGCACCGCCCACCCGTCCCATGAGGTGCGGGGGAGTCAGCCGCTGGCGGAGCGAGATCGCCACGACGGTGATCATGGCGACGGCGACGCCCACGAGTGCGAAGGCGGGAGCGGCCAGGACCCAGCTGTGCGCAGACGCCATGATCAGGTAGCCGACGCCCGAGAGGACGGCGGCCCCGACCAGGGTGCGTGCGCTGCCGAAGCGCCGAACCTGGCCCTCCGTCAGAGCGCTCCCCACGAGGTTCCCTACGGCGACCGTGGCGAGGAAGAGGCCGTACGCGCCCTCTCGCACGCCCCACTTGGTGGTCGCCAGGAGCACGAGGACACCGCCTTCCATCCCCTGGAAGAGGGCGAGCAGGGCGACCATCACCAGCAGAACGCGCAACCGCCGATCGGCGAAGAGGAGCCGCGCCCCTTCCCAGATGGAGCTCGAGGCTTCCGTCGACGGGGCAGCCTTCGACCGGAAGCGGACGAAGGGGATGCACGACCCGACCAGTGCGATGGCGTCGGCAACGAACGGGCACCGACTGGCTCAGCGCGAAGAGGGACGTTCCGACGACCGGACCAGCCAGGTGCTCGGTGGCCGCCTCGGTGCCGGTGAGGACGCCGTTGGCGCGCTCCGAGCGCGTCGGAGCTGACGAGATCGGGGACCATGGCCTGAAGCGACGAGTAGTAGACGGCCCGGCCACCGGCGTTGATCAGGACAACGAGGATCAAAAGCAGCAGAGTCATGTTGCCCGTCGCGATGAGCACGGCGGCGGAAATGATGGCGAGGGCGCGCACGATGTTCGCGAGGGCGATCACCGGGCCCCGCTCGAAGCGGTCCGCGAACGCGCCGGCGGGAAGCGCCAGGAGCAGCCACGGAAGACTGTCCGCGGCGGCGACGGCAGAGACGGCCAGCGGGTGCGGATTCACTGCGACTGCGAGCAGTGGAACAGCGCCGAAGATGAATCCGTCTCCGGAGCTGGCCAGGGTGAAGCCAACCCAGAGGCGAGTGAACGGGCGCCCGAGGCGACGTCGGTGCTGTCCCCGCCTCCGAATTCTCATCGAATCTTTCGCCCTGCCCCCTTGAGCGTGGAGCCCTCCGCCAATCGTACGCACACGCCGCGTTGATCCTGGCTCCGAGCGCGACAAACGGCGGGCCCCGTCTCAGCGAATCCTAGAAATTCGCTCAAGGCGGCGACCCGCCGTGCCGATACTGCTATCGCAACACCCCGTACCGATGAAAAAAGGTGCTGCGATGACAATGCTTGCCACTGCGGCGTAGAGCCGCGGGGATCAGCCGATCCTGGCTTCCGAGTTCGCAGGTCATCTCCCACCTCCTTTGCCATCGGTACCAGTGGGGAGTGAGAGGGCAAAACGACCGTGCTACCGGTGCCTTTCATTCCCCGCGGATCATTCTGCCCGAAATTGCAACTCCGTTGCAACCAATACTTGCGCGCCCGTTGTCCCTAGTTGGTTGAGATGTTGTCCTGACCAGGTGAGGCGGCCCGCGTGAGGAGGTCCCGGGACCCGTCCCAGGCACGAATTTGGGCGCTCAGCGCCTGCCGGCGTGAGGGCCGAGCGGGAGGATGTTCGCCAGGCGCCGGCGAGGGGCTGAGCGGCATCCAGTGGAACTTCCCGCCAGGAGACCATTCAAGGTGCAAGTTACACCGAGGTAACTTGCGTCGGAGCTATCTGGCGGCTGGTCCCGCGAGAGCGCCAGGTTCTTGTGGTGAGAGGAACCCCGGGCAGGGTGCAGGGGCGCAAAGTCGAGCGACGCGCCCTGCAGGAGCCACTGCTCGAGGTCCGCCGGATCCCTGGGCTTGGACAGGTAGTAACCCTGGATCTGGTCACATCCGGCGTCGGCGAGCATCGCGCAGGTGACCTCGTCCTCGGCACCCTCCGCCACGACGCTGAGCCCGAGCGAATGTGCCATGGCGATGGAAGAGCGAACGATGATGCGGTTGCTCATCTCGTTCGGGAGATTGGTCACGAAGGAGCGGTCGATCTTCAACTCCTGAACCGGAAGGCGATGGAGATACGCCAGCGACGAGTACCCGGTCCCGTAGTCGTCAATCCCGATCCGGATGCCCAAGCCCGCGAGCTGGTCGAGCACCTCGGTTGCCTGCGTGAGGTCGGACATGATCTCGGTCTCGGTCACTTCGAGCGTCAGGGCGTTGGGCGGGATGTGGTGAGCCCGGAGATGACCGGCGACTCGTTCGACGAGGGTGTCGTCGGCGAATTCCCGGCCGGACACGTTGACGGCGAGCCCGATGTCGATTCCCGCCTCACGCCACCTCGACAATTGGGCACAGCCCTCGGACAGCACGAAGTCGGTGATCTGGCCGATCATGCCCATCTGCTCGGCGATCCCGATGAATTCTTCGGGTGGGATTGCGCCATGCACGGGATGCGTCCAGCGGGCCAGCGCCTCCACCTGGATGATCGTCCGCGTCCGGACATCGGCGATCGGCTGGTACATCACGCTCAGCTCCGACCCCGTCTCGAGAGCGTGGGTCAACAAGCCGCACAGCATGAGCCAGCGCCGCATGCTCTGGTCGTGTTCGACCGAGTACACCTCAACCGTGCTCCGACGCTCCTTGGCCAGGTACATGGCGATGTCCGCTCTCTGGAGCAGCAGCGCCACATCGTCACCGTGCTCAGGAGCGAGCGCGATGCCGGCGCTGGCCGTCATGGCAAGTGTGATCCCATCCATCTCGATGGGGCGGGACAGCTCGGCGTTGAGCTCGTTGACGATCGCAATGGCCCTCTCGGCTTCGGTGACGTTCGGGATGACCAGGGCGAACTCGTCGCCCCCGAGACGGGCCACCGTGGCCTGCTCGCCGACCGCGCGCAGCAGGCGCTCCGAGACCTCGCAGAGGAGCCGGTCCCCGATCGCATGGCCCAGCGTGTCGTTGACGTCCTTGAATCGGTCCAGGTCGAGCAGGACGATGGTGACGCCGCCGCTGCCGTTGAGGGCAGTGGTGGCCCGGCTGAGGAACAGCATGCGGTTGGGGAGCCCGGTCAGCATGTCGTGCGTGGCCTGGTGGGACTTGCTGTCGACCTCGTAGCGCAACTCCTCGACGAGGCGGGCACGCTCGAGGTTGGCGCTGGCATGGGCGACGAGAGCTTCGAAGAGCTTGAGGTCGTCCTCGTCGAAGCCGTCGAGCTCCTCGTCGCGGTCCAGGGCGACGATCGCGCCGATCGCCGTGTTCTCATTGATGATCGGTGCGACGATGGCATGGACGTATCGTCCTGCGATGGGGTCGTAGCTGCTCCGGCGCTGCGGTGCGGTGGTCGGGTGGAGGGACGCGACGCCGCTCTCGATGGCCTGGGTCACGATCGACGAGGTATCGAGGCTGATCGGCTCGACGTCGGAGGCGCCATGGTCGTCCAGCGAGATCCGGCGCGGGATCCCGGCGGGTTCGGCGAGCACGAGCTGGGCGCGCCGGGCCCGCATCACCGTGCACACCTGGCTCAGGACCTCCAGGCTCATGGACGCGGGCTCGAGGTTCGCGGTGCCGAGCTCCCGGCTGAAGTCGTACAGGCGTTGGAGCGAGGCAAAGCGCAGTGACAGGCGGGTGTAGCCCCGGTACGCCGCGATGAGCAGGGCACCGACGAGGAGGACCGGCACCATCGCCCACACGTTCAGCAGGGCGGCGTCGAGGACGACGAAGGCCAGGCACACGCTTGCAGTGGTCAAAACCGCATTGAACAGGATCTGGGGCGCCGTTCGACGCTCGGTGGTCTGGCCGAGCAGCCTGGCCATGATCACGACGGTGACGTTCGTGATGATCGCGCCGACGCAGAGCGCGGGCACCGCCGCCACCCAACCCCAGATGCCAACGGCGCTGTGAGCTCCCAGGATGGCGCGGAAGACGAGCGCGGCCACCGCCGCGCTCAGCCCGCCCGTGGCGAGGTTGAAGAAGACCTTGTGGAAGGCCTGCTTGTGCAGGACCACAAAGACGAAAGCAGTAGAGACCACGCTGGCGAGCACCAGCAGGGTCGGTGACAGGAACACCAGCCCCAGGAGCAGTGGCACCTCCTCGAAGAAGAGGAGGATCGTGTTGCCCCGGTGGTGGAGGGACACGGGCACCCAGAAAACGGCGGCCCACAGCACGCAGACCACGGCGAACATCGCGGGTTGTGGCATCAAGACCCGGACGGGACCGGCGCCATGGAGGGGCCCGCGCACGAGCAGAAGTGCTGTGATCAGTGCGAGCGGCGCTGGAGTAGGCGTAGATGGCGACGAAGGTCAGCCGGCTCAAACCGTGAGCGGGCGGCGCGATGCTCTGTACGCCGGCTTCGAGAACGGGTGGCTCGATCATCTGTCCTCCGGCCTCCAGAACGGGCGGCGCGACGGCCTGCCCGCCGGCCTCGAGGGCCGGTTCATCGAGGACGGTGGACCCGTCCTCGGCTCCCTGGAGTGCATTCGCCATCGGGTCCACCCAGTTCGAACGGACGGCCTGAACGCCGTCCGTTGCCACTGCTGCCCATATCGGCCGGATCTGACGGCGACTTGAGCGGGAGGTCGTGGATGGGTGAAATGGCCGTTGAACTGGTCTTTTGGCGTCCGTGAGCCGGCTTCGGGATCAGCTCCTCCTGGCCCTTTTGACCCATGGGTGCGAGGGCCCTCGGATCGGCCGGAACGACCCTTGGCCCATAGGTCCAGAGGCGGGGTCGGGCCGGAAAGGGCGGGAGCGGGCCGCTTTTAGGCGTTGCCGGCGTAAACCGCGCCGGCCACGTTGGCGATGATCTGGTTCAGAGCCGGCTCAATGAGGCTGTCGACGGCCGCCTGGGTGATGTGCACCCCGTCCGGCCCTCTGGCCAGGATCCCATCGACCACGGTGGCGTAGTTCCTGCCCGGGTCGAGCACCGAGTAGAGGTCGTCGATCGACACGTAGGGGTAGCGGGAGGCGACTGCGTTGACGATCTGGTTGTAGGCGTCGACCAGGTTGTTCGGGGTCCCGTCGGCGAAGTAGGGCGAGGTCGAGAGGATCACGGCCCCTCCGCCGGAGTGCGCAATCTGGACCGCTGCGTCCAAGTTGGCCTCGATGTAGGCCGAGTACCCGGGGTCGGCCAGCGTGGCGAACCCGGCCGCCGAATTGTCGTTCTTGCGTCTCCCAGAAGCCGGTCTGGATCACCGTCACGTCCGGATGGAAGCGGGAGACGACCCACTGGAGCTGCGACGCCCAGAGCCCGCACGCAGGCTGACTGATGAACAGCGTGCCCGGGTCGCTCCATGGGAGCGTGGGTGCGCCGTTGGTGTAGCCACAACCCGCCGCGGCCCCGTTCCCCACAAAGTAGGGCGGGTTCGTCTCCTGCACGTAATGCCCCTCATAGAGCGACAGGGAGTCGCCCGAGAACGCGACCCGTTGTATTCCCTGGTGGGTGGCCTGCGGTCCCGGTACGTCGTTGATGATGGCCACGACCGGTGGGATCGGGATCGACAATGACTGGGGGAAGAGGGGGGGGTGGAGCGGCGACTGCGCGCTCCCCGAGAACCCCGCGTCCCCGAAGGTGAAGACGCCGGCGTCCTGGCCCACCAGCCAGTATCCGTTCCCGTCGGGCGTCGGAGCCATGCCGACGATCGGCTCGTTGAGCGCCAGGCTCCCCGTGGAGCCGTAGAACCCCGCGTCGCCGTACGTGAAGAGGCCGCCGTCGGAAGCGACGAGCCAATAGCCCCCGCCGTCGCTGGTGGCGGCCATCCCGACGATCGGCTTGTTCAGGGCGATCCCTCCGGTCGAGCCGTAGAACCCCGCGTCGCCGAAGGAGAAGATGCCGCCGTCGGCAGCGACGAGCCAGTAGCCCCCACCGTCACTGGTGGCGGCCATCCCGACGATCGGCTTGTTCAGGGCCATCCCCCCCGTCGAGCCGTAGAACCCCGCATCACCGAAGGAGAAGATGCCGCCGTCGGAGGCGACGAGCCAGTACCCGCCACCGTCGGGGGTCGGGGCCATGCCGACCACCGGTCGATTGAGTGCCAGGCCACCCGTCGAGCCCCAGAAGGCGGCGCTCCCGAACGTGAACACGCCGCCGTCGGAGGCGACCAGCCAATACCCACCCTGCGGGTCGGCTGCGCTGCCGACGATGGCTCGCTGCAACGGCACCTCGAGCGTGTCACCGGAGTATCCGGCACCGCCGAAGGTCATGACCCCACCGGCAGCATCAACGATGGCGTAGGCCGAGTTGGTCGCCACGGGCGCGATGGCGGCGCTCGCCCGGCCCTCGGCGCCGGGGCCGTTCGGCGGCACGCCGGTGAGAATTCCGGCAGCGAGGAGCACGGCGACGATCGCAGCGGTGCCGCGGCCCGCCCGCCACTTCCGTGTTCCCGCCTGCGGCATGAGTCCACGATCATAGGGAGGGCCCGGCGCTCGTCTGGCGCGCCCCTGGCCTCAGAGCAGGCGCAGCTGCTGGCCCTCCGTTGGCGACCGTGGACCGGGCGAGCCGGGTACCACCGTTGCGGCCCGGTAGCGATCGCGTCCCGTCACGCCGGATCGGAGGGCGACCCCCCGCACGATGCCCTCCACCCGCTCGCGCTCCGCGTCCTCCTGGTAGGCGCCGCGCTGGAAGCGCCCCCGGTGGAGGCGGACCAGGTCGGGCCGCGCCTCCTTGAGCCAGTCGAAGTAGTGGGTGCGCACCGTGCCCCGCAGGTGCAGCGCCACCGCCGTGGATGGAGACGGCGCCGGCCTCCGCGCAGGCCTCCGCCACGGCGCGCAGTTGGGCCTCGGAGTCGGACAGCCCGGGCAGCACCGGCGCGATGAGGACCCCGCAGCGGATCCCCATGGCGGTGAGACGCCGCAACGCCTCTATCCGGCGGTCCGGTGGGGGCGTGCCCGGCTCGGTGAGCGACCATACGGCGCGGTCGAGCGTCCCCACCGAGAAGCTCACCGAGACCTCGGTGCGCTCGGATGCGGCGGCCAGCGCTGCGGCGTCACGGAGGATGAGCGTCGACTTGGTCAGGATGCTGAAGGGATTGCGCGCTCCCGACAAGGTCTCCACGATCCCTCTCGTCAGGTGGTACTTGCCCTCGGCGTGCTGGTAGGGGTCGGTGTTGGTGCCCATGGCGATGGTGTCACCGCCCCACTTGGGCGAGCGCAGCTCGGCGCGCAGCCGCTCCACGGCGTTCACCTTGACCACGATCTTGCGCTCGAAGTCGGTCCCGATCCCCAGTCCCAGGTAGTCGTGGGTCGGCCGGGCGAAGCAGTACACGCAGGCGTGGCTGCACCCTCGATACGGGTTGATCGTGTGCCGGAAGGGCATCAGGCTCTCGGGCGGCACCGTGTTGATGATCGTCCGGGCGTTGACGTGGAGGAACTCCATCCCCGCGTAGGCGCCCTTTCCGACATGGCGCTCCGCCACCCTCTCGTCGGGGAAGAGGGTGCCGCGGTCCTCGGTCTCGGCTATGGCCCACCGCAGTGCCATTCCGCCTACGATAGCGAACATATGTTCGTAAATCAACGGTCGGGGTGTCCACAAAAACGACCAGGTCAGGCACTAATCTCAGGCTCACTGTGGTGACCAAGACCCGCGGGCGCGCCGCGACGCGTGCGCCCTCACGTGCTCCCGCCAAGAAGCCGGCTGCACGCTCCAGGCCGGCCAAGCCGACGCGGACGCCGTTCTGGCGCGTCCAGGCACGTGACCTGTGGGCCATCGGGCTCATCACGCTCGGCGTCCTCTTGGCGCTGGCGCTCTGGGGCCAGCAGCTCGGGCCCGGTCGGCCACGGCACCGACACGGGCCTGGCGCTCCTGGCCGGGTGGGCCCGCATCCTCCTGCCGCTGGTCGCCGTCGGTGCCGGCCTCACCCTTCTCATCGACCGCGGCGGACGGGGCGAGGACGAGGATGCCGAGGGGGCCGACCCCTGGCGCCTGGCGGTCGGGACGCTGCTCGGCCTGCTCGGGGTCTGTGGTCTGGCCGAGGTGGCCAAGGGGGCACCGCCCCTCTCGGCCTCGCACTCCATCGCGATGCGGGCGGCTATCTCGGAGCGATCGTCGGCCGGCCTCTGCACGCCGGGCTTGGCCCCGCGGGCGCCGCGGTCCTGCTCGTCGCCGTCGTGCTCGTGGCGGTCCTCATCGCGACCGGCGTCTCGCTGGCGGCACTGGGCCGCTCGCTGCACGTTGCGGCTGCCTCTACCGCCCGCACCGCGAAGTCGTTGTGGATGGGCAAGCCCTTCGTGATCGCGCCCGACGATGAGCGCCGGCGTCGCCGCGCCGCCCGCCGTAGTACCTACGGATGCGAATCCGATCTCCCCGACGAGCCCGACGCCGAGGAGATGGAGATCGAGCCCGACGCGGACATCGACATCCCGCTCGAGCCTGAGCCTGAGCCGGTGGCGTCGGCACCGATTGCCGACCTCCACCCCGACGGTGCCCCGGGCGATTGGGTGCTGCCCAGGATGTCGCTGCTCCTCGCGTCCAAGAAGCTCCGACAGGACCAGCGCCAGATCGACGCCGCCGGCGCGGAGCTGGTGCGCGCGCTCGCCGCGCACGGCGTGGAGACCCGCCTGGTCGGCAGCCGGGTCGGGCCGACCGTGACCCGATACGAGATCGAGCTCGGGCCCGGAGTCAAGGTGGCGCGGGTCACCACCCTGTCCAAGGACATCGCGTACGCCATGGCGTCGCCCGACGTGCGGATCCTCGCCCCCATCCCGGGCAAGTCGGCCATCGGCGTCGAGGTCCCGAACCGGACCCGCCAGCTGGTCTCCCTGCGGGACATCCTCGAGTCGAGGAGGCCAAGCCGTCGCCGTCCACCCACCCGCTCGAGGTGGCGATGGGGCGCGACATCGCAGGGCGTGCGGTGATGGCGAACCTGGCCGAGATGCCGCACATCCTCATCTCGGGCGCGACCGGCTCGGGGAAGTCGTCGTGCATGAACTCCATCATCACGTCCATCCTCATGCGAGACACTCCGGACAAGGTCAAGATGATCCTCGTCGACCCCAAGCGCGTCGAGCTCGGCCAGTACGACGGGCTGCCCCACCTCCTCAACCCGGTTGTCGTCGACCCCAAGAAGGCGGCCAACGCGCTCGCCTGGGCGGTCAAGGAGATGGAGCGCCGCTACGACCTCCTGGCGGAGAACGGCGTGCGCGACATCACGGGCTACAACCAACTGGTGCTCGAGCGGCCTCGATCGCGACGCCGCCCTCGGACCGCAGCCAGGTCCGCGCCGCGGCCGCCCGCGCCCTCGGCGAGGACCACCCCGCCGTCGAGAACGAGGCCGATCTCGACGAGCCCGAGCCCCCCCGAGACTCTGCCCTTCATCCTGGTCGTGGTCGACGAGCTCAACGACCTGATGATGGTGGCGGCCCGCGACGTCGAGGACTCCATCGTGCGCATCGCCCAGATGGCGCGCGCCGTCGGCATCCACCTGGTCATCGCCACCCAGCGGCCATCGGTCGACGTCATCACCGGTGTGATCAAGGCCAACATCCCGAGCCGCATGGCGTTCTCGGTCTCGTCGTTGGCCGACAGCCGGGTGATCCTCGACCAGCCCGGTGCGGAGCGCCTGATCGGCAAGGGGGACATGCTCTTGCTGACGGCCTCGTCGAACATCCCACGCCGCCTCCAGGCCCCCTGGGTCTCGGAGGAGGAGGTGCGTGAGGTGGTCGCGCACTGGCGCGCGCAGGGGGGGCAGACCGAGGCCATCGTCGGGATCGACGACCATCGACGACGGGCCGGCGGGCAGTGGCGGCATCGAGGACGACGACGACGAGCTCCTGGTCCAGGCCCGGGACCTGGTCGTGCGCTCCCAGCTCGGATCCACCTCCATGCTCCAGCGGAAGCTGCGGGTCGGCTTCGCCGCGGGCCGGCCGTCTCATGGACCTGCTCGAGCGGGCCGGCGTGGTGGGCCCGAGCGAGGGCTCCAAGGCGAGGGCCGTCCTCATGACACCCGAAGAGCTCGACGCGCTGAGCCGGAGGTGAGCGAGGAGGATCCGGCGCCCCTCATGGTGGCGCCGTTCCGGCTGGACTCGCTGCGCGAGCCGGCGCAGCCGCCACCTGTGGCTCCGGACCCGCCGCCGGCTGAGCGGGGCCGTCACACCTCCCACCGCCGGCGCCGCTCCCGGCGCTGCTGTCGTCCTCCTCGTCACGCTGATCGTGCTGCTCGCCGCAGGCGGCGCGGTTGCCGGCTTCCGGTTGCGCTCGGCGCCCCCCACCCCCCTGGTCACCCCCGTGCTGCACCGCGACGTCCCGGTCCCGTCGCGGACCGTCGCCCTTCCCTGGCCGGCGACGGGTCAGGCGGCCGTCGCCGTCCCTTCCCTCGGGATCGACGTGGCGTCGGGCGCCGAGCAGCCGGTCCCGGTGGCGAGCCTGACGAAGTTGATGACCGCCTACGTGATCCTCCGGGACCACCCCCTGGCCGGGCACGAGACGGGACCCACCATCGGCGTGACCCAGGCCGACATCGACGACTACGAGCACGACACCGTCAGCGACGATTCCAACGCGCTGGTGACCCCGGGGGAGCAGCTGACGGAGGAACAGTTGATGAGCGGTCTGCTCGTCCACTCGGCGGACAACTACGCCGACCTCCTGGCGCGCTGGGATGCCGGGACCACGACGGCGTTCGTGGCGAAGATGAACGCGGCCGCGGCGGACTTGGGCATGGCCCACTCCCACTTCGACGATGCGAGCGGCATCAGCGCGGCATCGGTGTCGACGGCGTCCGACGTGCTCAAGGTCGCGGCGCTGGACATGGTGAACCCCACGTTCGCCTCCATCGTCCGCATGACGTCGGTCACGCTCCCGGTGGCGGGCACGCTGTCGACCTATACGCCGCTGATCGGCCTGCGCGGCATCATCGGAGTGAAGTCCGGCTACACCGACGCCGCCGGTGGGTGTGACGTGCTCGGTGTGGTGCGGACCGTGCACGGGCGACCGGTTCTCCTGCTGGCCGCGGTGACCGGGCAGACGGGGATCCAGGTCCTGGCCCAGGCCGGCCTCCACGGCCTGGCGCTGGTGAGCGCCGTGGAGCCGCTCATCGGCAGCATGCCGGTCATGCACTCGGGGCAGCTCGTGGCGCACGTGAGCCAGGGGGGTCGGACGGTGGACGCACGCGCGACGGCGCCGGCGTCGATCCTGACCTGGCCCGGGGTCCGGGCGACCCGGACATTCGAGCCGGTGCACGCCCTGAGCGGCCAGGCGACCCGCGGTGCCCGCGTCGGCACCGTCGTGGTGACGCTCGGGACCCAGCACGTCGCCGTCCCCGTTCGCTTGCAGCGGGACGTTCCCCGTCTGTCGCTGCTCCAGCGCCTCTTCTCCGCCTGAGGGCGTAGCGTGAGCGCGATGCGCGCCCGAGCCCCTGCATCGTCGGCGAATCTGGGACCGGGTTTCGACACCCTGGCCGTCGCCGTCGACGTCTACGTCAGCGTGGAGGTTGAGCCGGCGGCGTCCCTGAGCGTGCGCACACTCGGAGAGGGTGCCGGCCTCTTCGACGACGCGTCCCACCTTGCGGCCCGCGTCGTCGCCGAGGTACTCGGTCACGACCGCTTTGCAGTGACCGTGCGCTCGCAGATACCCGTTGCTCGGGGCTTGGGCTCCTCGGCGGCCCTCGCCGCCGCAGCCGCCGCAGCCGCCGGCGCAGACGATCCGTTCTCGGTGGCAGCGGCCCACGACGGGCACGCAGAGAACGCGGCGGCCAGCGTGTTCGGCGGGCTGGTGGCCGCCACGACGGTGGAGGGCGTTCCCGTGCAGGTGCCCTTGCCGCTCGGCGACGACCTGGCGTTCGTCGCCATCGTCCCCGACCGCAACCTCGCCACCCCCGAGGCGCGGGCCGTGCTGCCCGACACCCTCTCGCGGGCTGACGCGGTGTTCAACCTGGGCCGGATGGGACTCCTCGTCGCGGGCTTGGCCGATCCGGGGGTCCTGATCGCGGCCGCCACCGACGACCGCATCCACCAGCCGCCCCGAACGGCGCTCTTCCCGGAGGCGCCCGCGCTGCTGCGCGGCCTCGTCGACGCGGGCGCGCTCGCCGCCAGCTGGTCGGGTGCCGGCTCGACCCTGATCGGCATCGTGCGCGCCGGCTCCGTCGTGGACGTCCGGTCGGGAGCGGAGGCCGCTCTCGCCGCGTCGGGCGTCCCCGGGCGTGTGCTGGCGCTGCGGCCGGACCGGCGAGGCCTCGTCTACGGCGAGGAGGCCGAGGTCGCCCTGTAGCGGTCCACGTCCAGAATGGACGTTGCCGTTCCCTAGACTCTGCCGCGATGTCCCGCACCTACTTCATCCGTACCTTCGGGTGCCAGATGAACGAGCACGACTCGGAGCGGCTGGCCGGGCTGCTGGTCGCGGAGGGCATGGAGCCCGCCACCGCCATGGAGGACGCCGATGTGGTGGTCCTCAACACGTGCTGCATCCGGGAGAACGCCGACCAGCGTCTCTACGGAACCCTGGGGCGCCTCAAGGAGCTGGTCGACGCAAAGCCGGGCCTGCAGATCGCGGTGGGCGGATGCCTGGCCCAGAAGGACCGCGAGCGCATCCAGGAGAAGGTGGGATGGGTCGACGTCGTGTTCGGCACGCACAACCTGACGAGCGCGCCCGGGCTGTTGCGACGGGCCCGGACCGAAGGTCCCGTGATGGAGATCCTGGACGCGCCGGCGCCCGAGTCGGGACCCAACCCGTTGCTCGGTCCCGGGGCTGTCCGCGAGCTGCCCTACGCCGCGTGGGTCAACATCCAGACCGGCTGTGACAACTCGTGCGCCTTCTGCATCGTGCCCTCGGTGCGCGGTCCGGAGGTGAGCCGCCCGATGGACGACATCGTCGCTGAGGTTGCGCTGCTCGCCGGCCGCGGGGTGAGCGAGGTGACGCTCCTGGGCCAGAACGTCAACTCCTACGGCCGCGACATCACCCGGCGCCGCCCCTTGTTCGCAGACCTGCTCCGCGCCGTCGGGGCCACCGACGGGATCGGGCGCGTCCGCTTCACCAGTCCCCACCCGAAGGACCTGCGGCCCGAGACGATCGAAGCCATGGCCGGCACGCCGGCGGTCTGCGAGCAGCTGCACCTTCCGCTCCAGTCGGGGAGCGACCGGGTCCTGCGCGCCATGCGCCGCGGCTACACGGCGCAGCGCTACCTCGAGCGGCTGTCCGCCGCCCGGGCCGCAATCGACGACCTGGCGGTGACGACCGACGTCATCGTGGGATTCCCGGGTGAGACGGAGGAGGACTTCGAGGACACGCTGGCCGTCTGCGCCGAGGCGGGCTACGACTCCGCCTTCACCTTCATCTTCTCGCCGCGGCCCGGGACGAGGGCCGCCGCCATGGAGTCCGACTTCGTGCCGGCCGAGGTGATCGGCGAGCGCTTTGCACGGCTGAAGACCGTCATCGACCGCTCCGCCCTGGCTCGCCATCAGGCCCGCGTCGGTCGTTGCGAGGAGGTCCTCGTGGAAGGCGTGAGCCGCCGCGACGACACCATGCTCAGCGGGCGCACCCGCCAGGGGAAGTTGGTCCACTTCCCCATGCCGGGCCCGTCCGGAGGCCCGGCCCCCGGCAGCGCTGGCCGCGCGTCACCGTCACGGCCGGGCATCCCCACCACCTCTCGGGCCGTCTCGAGGAGGTGACGGCGCGGCCGCGGCATCGGGTGCGCATCCCGGTCGCCGGCGCTTGAGCGCTGTCGCTCTGGTCGGCGTCACCGCCTCGGGCAAGTCGGAGGCGGCTCTCGAGCTAGCCCTACGGCGGGGGGACTGCGAGATCGTCTCGGTCGACTCCATGTGCGTCTACCGCGGCATGGACATCGGAACGTCCAAGCCCGGCCCGCGGGCACGCGCCGCCGTGCCGCACCACCTGCTGGACCTGGTCGATCCCGACGAGGAGTTCACGGTCACGCAATTCCAGGCCGCGGCCCGGGTGGCGCTCGCCGGCATTGCGGGCCGAGGGCACCACGCGCTGCTTGTCGGGGGCACGGGGCTGTACCACCGGGCCGTCGTCGACGACCTGTGCATCCCCGGCCGCTACCCCGACGTGGCCGCCGAGCTCGAGGCCGAGCTGGAGCAGGGCCGGGCCGAGCCGGCCGACCTCCATGCCCGCCTCGCGGCGCTCGATCCCCTCGGGGCCGGGCGCATGGAGCCGGGCAACCGGCGGCGGGTGGTGCGTGCGCTCGAGGTCACCATCGGGTCCGGGCGCCCGTTCTCGGACTTCGGGCCGGGGCTGGAGGCCTATCCGGCCACCGGCGTCCCTCAAGTCGGCCTCGCGCTGGCGCCCGAGGAGATCGACCGACGCATCGCCCTCCGGCTCGCAGCGATGGTGGAGGAGGGACTGGTCGAGGAGGTCCGGGCCCTGGCTGCCCGCCCCGGCGGGATCTCGCGCACGGCACGCCAGGCCCTCGGCTACCGCGAGGTCCTGGCCCACGTCGAGGACGGCGCGCCGCTCGCCGACTGCCTGGAAGAGACGCTGCGGCGCACCCGTCAATTCGCCCGCCGCCAGGCTTCGTGGTTCCGCCGCGACCCTCGCATCACCTGGGCCGGGAGCGCCGCCGAGGCCCAGGAGCTGCTCGGGCGGGCGCTCGCGGTGCACGGCTGAGGCACGTCACCTGCGAGAATGGAGCGGTGCACGCCACCAAGCACGAAGGGGCCGGCAACGACTTCCTGGTCGTCCTGGACCCCGACGACACCATCCGGTTCTCGGTGGCCCAGGTGCGCCTGCTGGCCGACCGGCGGCGCGGCATCGGCGCCGACGGCATCATCCGGGTCGGGCCCGGACGCGACGGCTGCGATCTCTCCATGCAGCTGCACAACGCCGACGGCGGTGAGGCCGAAATGAGCGGCAACGGCATGCGCTGCCTGGCCCAGGCGGCGGTGGACGCCGGCCTGGTCGCCCCGCCGCGCTTCAGCGTGTGGACCGCCGGCGGGCCCCGCTCGGTGTCCTACACGCCGGGGGAGTCCCCCGGTTGGGCGAAGGCGAGCGTCGACATGGGCCCGGCGACGCTCGGGCCGGACCAGCCCCAGGAGTTCGAGGACCGCCGGGCCCGCACGGTCGACGTCGGCAACCCGCACCTCGTGCTGCTCGGCCCCGATACCGCAGCCGTCGACATCGCGGAGCTGGGGCCGAAGCTCCAGGCGGCGTTCACGCGGCGGGATCAACGTCGAGTGGATCACGGTGGCGCGAGATCGCAAGGGCGAGCTCCTCGACCTCCGGGTGTGGGAGCGCGGGGTCGGGGAGACGCTGGCCTGCGGCACCGGGAGTGTCGCCGCGGCCGCCGCGGCGCGCAGCTGGGGATGCCGCGGGCACCGGGACCGTCCGCGTGCGCAATCCGGGCGGCGACGCTCGAGGTGACCTTGGGAGCCGACGAGCGGGACACCGCCTACCTGGCGGGGCCGGTCCGCAAGGTGGCCGACATCGAGATCCATCCGGGGATGCTCTCTTGAGCAACCTGCTGCCCGGGACGCTCATCGACCGCACCTTCCGGGAGCGGATCATCCTGGTCGGGGTCGTCTTCCCCGGGTTGACCGCCGAGGAGGTCGACGAGGAGCTCGACGAGCTCGCCCAGCTGGTCGACAGCGCCGGGGCCGACGTGGTCGGCCGGGTCGTCCAGCGCCGCGACGCGCCCGACCCGGCCACCTTCGTCGGGCGGGGCAAGGCCGAGGAGATCGCCGAGCTGAGCCGCACCCTCGACGCCGACACGGTCGTCTTCGACGACGAGCTGTCGCCGGCCCAGCAACGCAACCTGGAGAAGCTCTTCGGGCGCACCGCCATCGACCGCACCGCGGTGATCCTCGACATCTTCGCCCAGAACGCCCGCAGCCCCGAGGGCAAGGCGCAGGTGGAGCTGGCACTCCTGCGCTACCGGCTGCCCCGTCTGCGCGGCCGGGGCACCTCGCTCAGCCAGCAGGCCGGTGGCATCGGGACCCGAGGGCCGGGCGAGACCCAGCTCGAGGTGGACCGCCGCCGCCTGGTGCGGCGCATGCACCGGCTCGAGGCCGACCTGCGCGAGGTCGAGCGGCACGCGCTCGCTGCAGCGCCGCAGCCGGGCCCGGGGCCGGCACCGCGAACTGGCGCTGGTGGGCTACACCAACGCGGGAAAGTCGACCCTGCTCAACCGGCTTGACCGACGCCGGCGTGCTGGCCGAGAACCGCCTCTTCGTCACGCTCGACCCGCGCACCCGCGCAGCTCGCCCTGCCCGGCGGGGAGACGGTGCTGGTCACCGACACGGTCGGTTTCGTCCGCAAGCTGCCCCACCAGCTGGTCGAGGCGTTCCGCTCCACCCTCGACTCGGTTCGCCTCGCCGACCTGGTCGTCCACGTCGTCGACGCGCACCGCCGGAACGCCGAGGGCCAGATGGCGGCCGTGCACGAGGTGCTGCGTGAGATCGGGGCCGCCGGCGTGCCCGAGCTGGTGGTCGTCAACAAGGCGGACCGCGCGCCCGAGGCCGCCAAGGCGCTTGGCGCACCGCGAGCGAGGGGTCGGTGCTCGTCTCGGCCCGCACCGGCGAGGGCATCGACGAGCTCCTGCGCGTCGTCGGCGACCGCCTGCGCGGCTCGGACCGGGTGGTGCGAGCTGGTGGTCCCCTGGGCCCGGGGCGACGTCCTGGCCGCCGTCCACCGTGAGGGCGAGGTGGTGGGCCAGAGCGACGGCGAGGAGTCGGCCACCCTCCAGGTCGTGCTGGACGAGGTGGGCAAGGCCCGCTTCGCCGAGTTCGTGGCCGCACCGTGAGCTTCCGCCTGCCGCCCTACCCCTACGACCGGCTGGCGGCGCTGGCGAAGCTCGCCGACGCGCACGGGCGGCATGGTCGACTGCTCCATCGGGACGCCGTGCGACCCGCCGCCGCCCGCCGTGGTCGAGGCGTTGGCGTCGTCGGGCACCGAGCGCGGCTACCCGGCCTCGGCGGGGAGCCCCGCGCTGCGCGAGGCCGCGGCCGAGTGGCTGGAGCGCCGCTTCGGCCTGCCCGATGTCCCGGTCTCGTCGGTGGCCGCCTGCGTGGGCACCAAGGAGCTCGTCGCCTCGGTGCCGCACGTCCTGCGGCTGCGCGAGCCGGAGCGCGACACCGTGCTGTACCCGGCCGTGTCGTATCCGACCTACGCCATGGGCGCGGTGCTGGCCGGGTGCCGGGCCGTGCCGGTGCCGCCGCCGCCGGGCGTGCGGGCGGGCTCGACCTCGACGCCATCGACGCCGCCGACGCCGCCCGCGCCCTGGTGCTGTGGTCGAACTCGCCCTCCAACCCGACCGGCGGCCTCGGCGACCTCGGCGCCGAGGCGGCCTGGGGCCGGGCGCACGGGGTCCCCGTGTTCTCCGACGAGTGCTACGCCGAGTTCACCTGGGCCGGGCCGCCGCGCTCGATCCTCGAGCAGCGGACTCGACGGCGTGGTCGCGGTCCACTCCCTCTCCAAGCGCTCGAACCTGGCCGGCGTGCGGGTCGGCTTCTACGCCGGCGACGCCGAGCTGGTCGAGTTCCTGCGCGAGGTGCGCCAGCACGCCGGCCTGATGGTGCCCGGGCCCGGCGCAGGCCGCCGGTGCGGCCGCCCTGGGGGACGACGCCCACGTCGAGATGCAGCGCGGAGCGCTACCGGGAGCGGCTTGTCCTTCCTGGCCGGAGTCCTCGGTGCGTACGGCTGTCCCGGTGGCGCTGCCCGACGGGGGCTTCTACCTCTGGGTCCCGGTGCCCGCCGGCGCGCTGGCCCGACGCGCTGGGCGATGGCCGAGGCGCTGGCCGCCGACGGCGGGCTGCTGGTCAGCCCGGGCGACCTCTACGGGGACGACGGTGCCGGGCACGTCCGGGTCGCCGTCGTCCAGCCGATGGAGCGGTTGGCACTGGTGGCGAGATCGCCTCGCGGTAGGGTGACGCCATGGCTGATCTCCAGGCGAGCATCGAGGAGCTGTGGGAACGACGGGCCGAGCTCTCACCCGGCGACACCGATGCGGCCGCGCTGGTGAACGAGGCCATCGAGCTGCTCGACTCGGGCCAGGCCCGGGTGGCCGAGGTCGATCCGGCCACCGACGCGGTCGTCGTGCACGAGTGGCTGAAGAAGTCGATCCTGCTGCTGTTCTCGCTGCGGGGCATGGAGACGATCGAGGTCGGGCCGTTCGAGTACGCCGACAAGCTCCCGCTCAAGCACGGGTTCGCCGAGGCCGGCGTGCGGGTCCTGCCCGGCGCCTCGGCCCGCTGGGGCTCGTTCCTCGCGCGTGGCGTCGTGCTGATGCCGAGCTACGTGAACATCGGCGCCTGGGTCGGGGCGGACTCCATGGTCGACACCTGGGCCACCGTCGGCTCGTGCGCCCAGATCGGTGAGCGGGTCCACCTGGCCGGCGGCGTCGGCATCGGCGGTGTCCTGGAGCCACCGAATGCCGTGCCGGTGGTGGTCGAGGACGACGCGTTCATCGGCAGCCGTTGCATGATCACCCAGGGGCGCGCGCATCGGGAAGGGGTCGGTGCTCGGGGCGGGGACCTTCCTCAACCCGTCCATCCCCGTCATCGACGCCGAGACCGGCGAGGAGATCTCCCGCGGCGTGTGCCGCCCTGGTGCGTGGCCGTCCGGGCCAGCCGCCGCCGCGAGTACCCCGGCGGGGAGTTCTTCGTGCCGTGCGTGCTCGTCATCAAGCGCCTGACCGAGGGGGAGCGCCACGACAAGGCGCAGTTGAACCAGGTCCTGCGCGAGCACGGCGCCAGCACCTGATCCGGTGGGCGACCTCCTCGCGGCCACCACGGGACCTGGTGGCCGTCCCCTCGCTCAGCCGCCACGAAGGCGCGCTGGCCGACTGTCGTGGAGGCGGCGCTGCGGGCGTGCCCCTGGCTCGAGGTCGACCGGGTCGGCGACAACGTCGTGGCCCGCACCGCCCTCGGGCACGGCCGGCGGCTCGTGCTGGCCGGCCACCTCGACACCGTCCCGCCGGCCGGGAACGAGACCCCGAGGCTCGATGGCGACACCGCTGTGGGGGCTGGGGGCGTCGGACATGAAGGGCGGTCTGGCCGTCATGCTCGACCTGGCCACCACCGTGAGCGAGCCCGCAGTGGACCTCACGTGGTGCTTCTACGCCCGCGAGGAGATCGGCCGGGACGACAGCGGGCTGCTCCAGCTCTGGGAGGAGCGACCCGACCTGCTCCAGGCCGACGCGGCGATTCTGGGCGAGCCGACCGACGCGCTGGTCGAGGCGGGCTGCCAGGGCACCCTGCGGGTGCGCATCACGCTCCGCGGGGTCCGCGCCCACACCGCCCGGCCCTTCACCGGCCGCAACGCCATCCACCGCCTGGGCCCGCTGCTCCAGCGTGTGTCGGGGTGGGAGGGACGCGACGGTCGTCCTCGACGGGTGCACGTACGCCGAGCAGCTCCAGGCGGTCGCCGTCGAGGGCGGCGTCGCCGGCAACGTGGTGCCCGACGAGGCCAGCTCTCGTGCTCAACCACCGCTACGCGCCCGACCGGGGCAGTGCAGAGGCCGAGGCGTTCCTGCACGGACTGCTCGACGCGACCCTCGAGCTCGAGGCCGGTGACACCTGGGAGCTGCTCGATGCCGGGGACGGCGCACCGCCGTCTCTCGACCACCCCCTGCTGGCCGCGCTGGTGGAGCGGAGCGGCGCCGCCCCGAAGGCGAAGGTGGGATGGACCGACGTGGCGTCGTTCTGGGAGCACGGCGTGCCGGCCGCCAACTTCGGGCCCGGGGACCCGCTGCTGGCCCATCACCCCGACGAACACGTGACGCGGGCTCAGCTCGAGAGGACGCGGGACGTGTTGCTGGCCGTGATCGGCTGAGGGCCGCGGAGGAGCCGCCGGCGGAGTCCCCGGCAGCCTACGGCAGCGCGGCTAGTGGAAGCGCGGGTATCGGGGACGCTGTTATCGGGAGAGTTGCGCCAGCGCGCCGGTCAGGAGGTGCAGGCCGCTCTGTCCGGGCAGCCGGTCGACCCGGCGGTCGATGCGCTGCACGGCGTCGGCACCCTTGGCGCCGGCGAAGAGGTAGCGGACGAGGAAGCCGACTTCTGGCTCCGGCATGACGCCCGATCCGACCGGTCGCCACCAGTGCCGAGAGCGCGAAGCGCGTCAGCTTCTGCGCCTTGGGGCTCTCGGCAGCCGGCGAGCCGCCTCCGACGCGTAGAAGTCGATGTGCCCACCCTCCTGCTTCATGATGCGCCGCAGCAGCTCGCGCAGCGTCGGGTGGCCGGCCGCGTCGGCCAGGCGCGCGTAGCCGGCCTGGGTCGTCCACTCGTTGATGGCCCCCCACGTCATGTGCAGGGCGATGAAGGCGCGCCCGGCGAAGGCGGCCGAGGCGATGGTGCTCAGGGTGGTGAAGGCCTGGCGCCGCCGGTGCCCCTCACGGAGCGCGGCGATGCGCGGCGCGCCGGCCTCCTCGCCATGGGCCGCGAGCACCTGGCCGATGGCCTCGCCGTGCCACATCTCCTCGTAGACCCAGCAGGAGAGGAAGGAGGTGATGGCCGGGTCCTGATGGGCCGGCGTGAGCAGGAGGTCGCGCAGGTAGCAGATGGTGTGGTGCTCGACATCGTGCATGTAGCGCAGCGATCGGAGCGCGTCGGGGGGCAGGGGCTGATCCCGGAAGTCGCCGAAGTCGATGCCTTCCAGGTCCAGCCGTCCGGTCCGGGCCGTGTAGGAGTCGATGGTCGTTCGCATAGCGCCTACTATCCGGAGCACAGGCTATGCCCGGATGGGCTGAATTCCGGACATCCGAGAAGGGGTGCGGGGCCGAACAGGTTGGAGATGGCGCACATCGACGAGTTCAGTGACGCCCAGCTGGTCACATCCATCGCCCGCTACAACGAGGTCGCCCTGGCCGAGGCCTACCGTCGCCATGGCGGGGCCGTGTTCGGCCTGGCCAAGCGGGTCCTCAACAACCCCACCGATGCCGAGGACGTGACCCAGGAGGTCTTCCTGCGGCTGTGGAACCAGCCGGACCGCTTCGACCCCGACCGGGGCTCGCTGCGGTCCTTCCTGCTGGCCCAGGCCCACGGGCGGGCCGTCGATGCCGTCCGCTCGACCAGCTCGCGACGGGCGCGTGAGGCCCGTGACGCCATGCGCACCGCCCAGGGGGTCTACGACATGCAGCACGAGGTCTGGGACCTGGCGCTGGCCGACCAGGTCGCCCACGCGATGGGGGAGCTGCCCGACGAGGAGCGCCGGGCCATAGAGCTGGCGTACTTCGACGGGCGCACCTACCGGGAGGTGGCCCGGCTGCTGGACCAGCCCGAGGGGACCGTCAAGAGCCGGATCCGCAACGGCATGCGGCGGATGCGGGCCCTCCTCGTCGATGCCGACCCCGGGATGCGGGGCGCGGACGCGTGATGTCCCACGACGATGCCAGCGAGCTCCTCGGCGCCTACGCCCTCGACGCCGTCGACGGCGAGGAGCTCACCGAGCTGGAGGCACATCTCAATGGGTGCCCCCGCTGCCGCTCGGAGCTCGACAGTTTCCACGAGGTGGCCGCGGGCATCGGCAACTCGGTCGAGCCCCTCCCCGAGGGGCTGTGGTCCACCATCGCGAGCCGGCTGCCCGAGCGCCAGGGAGGAGGACGAGGCGCCGCCCATGCCACGTCTGGTGGGCGAGAGTCGCGCGCCCTTCCGGCCACCGCCCGACGCCCGCCGGCGCCGGCGGAGTCGCACCACGGTCGCCACGCTCGGCGCGATCGCGGTGGCGGCCGCGGCCGTCGCGGTGGTTCTGGGCATCGGGTTGGTGCGCGCCGACAACCGGGTCTCGGGGCTGCAATCGGCGGCCGCCCACCCGCCGTCGGTTGTCGCCGCCGCGCTGCACGCCCGGGGGCACAAGGTGGTCGACCTCACGACGACCACCCACGCGCAAGTGGCCCAGTTCGTGGTGCTGACCGACGGGCGGGGCTACTTGGTCTCCTCGACGCTCCCTCGGTTGCGCGGGACGCAGACGTACCAGCTGTGGGGCATCGTCGGGAAGAAGCCCGTCTCTCTCGGTGTGCTCGGCGACGACCCGCAGCAGGCCGCCTTCACCATGGCCGGATCGACGCGGCCGTCGCAGCTCAGCATCACCGCCGAGCCGTCCGGCGGCTCCGTCGCCCCGACGAGTCCGATCCTGGCCACGGGGACTGTCTGACCCCTGGGCCCAGCTGTTAGGTTCGCAGCCCATGTCCGACGAAGAGGCACCGAAGGCGCGCCGGCCGATCGAGGTCGGTGCCGAGGCCGAACCGATCAAGCTCGGTTCGATGCTGCTGACGCTCGTCGAGCCCCACCGCGGCCACGAGGTCGCCTACAACCGTTGGTACGAGCGGGACCACTTCTACGCAGGTTGCATGGTCGGCCCGTACAACTTCGCCGGCCGGCGCTTCGTCGCCACCGCCGACCTCAAGGCGTTGCGCGACCCCGACCCGTCGGCCATCACGGGCGAGCCGGCCCGCGGCTCGTACGTGGCGCTGTACTGGGTGCTCGACGGTTACTTCGACGTGTGGAACCGGTGGGCGCTGCGGCAGGTGAACGCCCTGCACGCCGCGGGCCGGATGTTCACCGAGCGCGACCACGTGCACACGCTCCTGTACCACTACCAGTGGGAGCACCGCCGGGACGCCGACGGCGTGCCCGTCGAGGTGGCCCTCGACCACCCGTACCGGGGCCTCGTCACCGTGTTCATCGATCGCGACCCGTCCGTCTCGAACGAGGACCTGTGGTCGTGGCTGCGCTCCGAGCACCTGCCCGCACTGATGACGGGGACCGACGCCGACCTGGTGGCGGCCTTCACGCCCGTCGCGCTCGAGGTGGACGCGCCGGGCGACGTCCCCCGCGAAGCGGCGAACGACAGCCGCACCGTCCTGCTCTGGTTCCTCAACGCGCCGCCCGAGGTCGCGTGGGAGCCCGTGATCGCCGAGCACCGGCGGCGGCTGGAGGAGGCGGGCAAGGGCACGGTGGTCGCCGCGCTCCCGTTCATCCCGACCATTCCGGGCACGGACACCTACACCGACAAGCTCTGGGCCGACTAGGCCCGGCCGGCGCCGGTCATCCCCCGGCGAGGATCTCGACGTGGGTCACGACGAAGACCGCGTCCGGTGCGGCGGCCCAGCGCAGGAACGCCGGCTGCGATCGCCTCGAGCTCCTCGGGCTCGCTCAGCCCGTACTCCAGCGCCTGCTCGCCGATCCGCGAGTAACGAATCCGGTCGGCCCACAGCGCCCCCCACCAGGCCCGTGACTCGGGGTCGGCGTAGGTCCAGGTGGAGCTGGAGACGGCGACGTCGTCGAAGCCGGCCTCCTGGGCCAAGCCGAGCAGCCTGGGCCCGATCCGGGCGTCGTGGCCGTTGCGCGCGGTCACCGCGAGATACAGGTCCCGCCAGCGGTCGAGCATCCGGTCATCCGGCGCCCAGGTGAACGCCCCGTAGTCCGAGTCGCGGGCGGCCAGGACGCCGCCGGGTCGCAGGACGCGGCGCAGCTCGACCAGTGCGGCGACGGGATCGCCCACGTGTTGGAGCACCTGGTGGAGGTGGACCACGTCGAACGAGGCATCGGGGTGCTCCAGTGCCAACAGGTCGCCGACCTCGAAGCGGAGATTCCCCAGGCCGAGGCCCGCGGCATGCTCGCGGGCCTGCGCGACGACGTCGGCTGCGGCGTCGAGCCCGACGACCTCGCCCGGTGCGACGAGGAGGGCCAGGTCGGCGGTGATGGTCCCGGGCCCGCACCCCACGTCGAGCAGGGACATCCCGGGCTGCAGGCGGGGGAGCAGGTAGGCGGCGGAGTTCTCCGCGGTGCGCCAGGTGTGGCTGCGCAGGACCGACTCGTGGTGCCCGTGGGTGTAGGTCATGCGTACATTGTGGCGTGCCCGAATTGCCCGAGATGCAGGCGCTCTCCGAGCGCCTCGACGCCCTGCTGGCGGGGGCGGTGCTCGAGCGCGCCGACCTGCTCGGCTTCTCGTCGCTCAAGACCTACGCGCCCACGCCCGACTCGCTCTACGGGAGCCGGCTCGTCTCGGTCTCCCGCCGCGCCAAGTACCTCCTGTGGGAGTTCGACGGCGGCAGCCGGCTCGTGCTCCACCTCTCCCAGGCCGGCCGGCTCGACATCGAGGATCCACCCAAGAAGACCAAGCCCCGCGGCTCGGTGGCCCGCTTCACGTTCACGACCGCCGGTGACGAGCCCTCGAGCGTCGCCGTCCTCGTGCGCGAGCACGGCACGCAGCGCAAGGCGTCGTGGTGGGTCCTCGCGCCGGGCGACGACGGGCCCCTGGCCGGCCTCGGCCCCGAACCGGGCAGCGACGAGTTCGCCGCCTTCATCCGCACCAGCGACTCCAACCGTCACCTCACGACGGACCTGCGCGACCAGCACGTCGTCTCGGGCATCGGGCGCGGCTGGGGAGACGACATCTTGCACCGGGCCAAGCTGTCGCCCTTCGCGTCGCTGCGCTCCCTCAGCCCCGACCAGCGCGAGGACCTCCTCACCGCGGTGAACGACGTGCTGGCCGAGGCGCTCGAGCTCGAGCGCCGGCGTCCCGACGGTCTCTCGGAGGCGAAGCTCGGCGGCCGCTTCAAGGTGCACAACCGCTTCGGTCAGCCGTGCCCGACGCCGTGCGGCGACACGTTGCGGCGCGTCTCGTTCGAGTCCTACGAGATGGCCTACTGCCCGACCTGCCAGACCGGTGGCAAGGTGCTGGCGGACCGCCGCCTGTCCCGCCTGCTGAAGTAGCCGGGTGCTGCGCCGCTCAGTTGAGCTGGCGCACCACGGTCACGACCTTGCCGAAGACGGTGATCTCGTCGGGCCCCTCGAAGACCATGGGCTCGTAGCGCCGCGTTGGCCGGCGTGAGCACGACGCGCCCGTCGCGGCGGCTGAAGGTCTTCACGGTCGCCTCGCCGTCACCGATGCCCGCCACCACGATGTCGCCGTTGTCTGCCTCGGGCTGCTGGCGCACCACGACGTAGTCCCCGTCGTAAATCCCGGCCTCGACCATGGAGTCGCCGCGCACCCGCAGCATGAACGTGGGGCCGTTGCCGGTGAACTGCGCCGGCATCGGGAGCAGCTCCTCGACGTTCTCCTCGGCCATGACGCCGGTGCCGGCAGCGACGTCGCCCACCAGGGGCACGTTGTGCACGGCGGACACGGTGAGCCGGGACGTCGTGTCGGGGTCGAAGTGGACCTGGATGGCCCGCGGCTTGCTCGGGTCCCGCGACAGGTACCCCTCCCGCTGCAGCACCGCCAGGTGGGTGTGGACGGTGGCCGAGGACGTCAGGCCCACGGCCTCGCCGATCTCGCGCACCGACGGCGGGTAGCCCCGCTCGCGCTGGCAGTCGGCGATGAAGGTCAGGATCTGGAGTCGCTTCCCGCTCAGCACGTCTGCCATCGGTGCCTCCTCGTTCTCGGTTCTCGGTGGTGGTGGTCCAACCTGCGGAGGTGCCCACCCGGCCTTTCCGCCGGGCCCCTCCCGGGGGCGAACATCCGTTCGTGACCAACCAAGATAGCCAGGCCGCGCGTCGGAAGCAAACATCTGTTCGCTGTCGGGTCGGCCGGGGGCCGCAGCTGCCGGGCGCCCCCACTCGGGTCCGGACGCGAAAAGCCCCCCACCTGTCCGGGGCGGGGGGCTTTTCTTTGGGCTGTAGGAAGCCCCCATTGCAGGAGGAGGCGGGTCGGGGTTGGGGAACTCAGACCGTCTCCGAACCGCAATTCTACGCACCTCACTGCCGCCATATCTAGGCCCTACGCAGGAATATTCAGCCCCCGTTCAGCCTCCGTTCAGGCCCAGATCAGCTTCTGTTCCACTTTCGTGCCTGGGGTCCTCGACTGCGGCACCTGATCGGGTCAGCTCGGGGCCTGTCACAGCCGGTCCCTAGGGTGTCGTCTTGTGCGAACAGCTGTTCGGAATTGTGTTGACAGCGAACAGGTGTTCGTGTTCCAATGTGCTGGTAAGCGAACAGGTGTTCGGATAGGGAGACGCCATGACCGTCGCATATGAGCTCGAGTTCGAGGCGTACCACTCCCTGTACGCCTTGCCGGACCAGCCGGCGCGGGTCGCACCTTCCCCCCGGGTGCGCCGCCGCCGGGTGGTCCTCGGCGCCGCCGTGGTGACCCTCCTCGTCCTCCTGGCCCTGCCCATCCGGTCCCTGGGCGGGAGCACCCTGGCCCAGTCCGCTCCGGCCCACGGCCAGGAGTACATCGTCAAGGCGGGCGACACGCTGGCTTCCATCGCGACCCGGGCCGACCCCTCGCACGCCGCCTCCCTGGCCGGGCAGTTGGCCCACGAGGTGGGCTCGACGGTCGTGGTACCCGGGGAGCACGTCTTCATTCCCTGACTATCGTCGGCGGTGTGCGATGTCCATGGTGCGGTGTCGATGACGACCGCGTCGTGGATTCCCGGCAGGCCGAGGATGGCGGGGCGATCCGTCGCCGGCGCGAATGTCTGGGGTGCGAGCGCCGGTTCACCACCTTCGAGCGGGTCGAGGATGTCCCGCTGTGGGTGGTGAAGAGGAGCGGACTGCGTGAGCCTTTCGACCGCGCCAAGGTCGTCGAGGGTGTGCAGGGCCGCCTGCAAGAACCGGCCCGTGACCGACGCGCAGATGGACGAGCTGGCGCAGAGCGTGGAGGACGACCTGCGCGCCCAGACGAGCGAGCCGACGAGCCAACAGGTGGGGGTCGCCGTCCTCGAGCGCCTGCAGGGCCTCGACGACGTGGCGTACCTCCGCTTCGCCAGCGTCTACAAGGGGTTCGAGGAGGCGGGCGACTTCCAGCGCGAGGCCGGCCTGTTGACGAAGACGACGGAGCCCAAGCGGAAGTGATGGACGAGACGCCCGGTGTCGTGCTGGCCGTCTACGCCCACCCCGACGACGCGGACGTGGGTTGTGGCGGGACGCTGGCCCGCTGGGCCAAGGCGGGCTGCGCCGTGCACCTCGTCGTCTGCACCGACGGCGGGAAGGGGACGACCGACCCCGCGGTGGTGCCGGCCCAGCTGGCCGCCGAGCGCGCCGGCGAGCTCGAGGCCTCGTCTGCCCTGATCGGGCTCTCCAGCGTGGAGAACCTGGGCTACCCCGACGGCGAGCTGGCCGATTCCGAGGGCTTCCGCCGCAGCCTCGTCGAGCGGGTGCGCGCGCTCCGCCCCGACGTGGTGTGCGGGCACGATCCCAGCGCGCTCTTCTTCGGCCAGGACTACGTCAACCATCGCGACCACCGGATCGCCGGCGCCGCCCTGCTGGATTCGGTGGCTCCTGCGTCGGCGCTGCCGCATTACTTCCCCGACGCCGGCGCCCCCCACCAGGTGTCGACGATGCTCCTCTCGGGGACGCTCGAGCCCGACGAGTGGATCGACGTCACGGACACCATCGAGACGAAGGCCGCCGCGGTGGAGTGCCATCGCACCCAGTTCTCCGGCCAGACCGGGTGGGCCGGCGAGGCGGTGCGCCGCCGCGCGGCCGAGGAGGGCCGGAGGGCCGGCGTCGCCTACGCCGAAGGCTTCCGCCGGTTGACCCTCGGTGCCTGAGCCGCCACCCGTCCCCACCATCCTCCACGTCGACATGGACGCGTTCTTCGCGTCGGTCGAGGTGCTCGACGACCCCTCGCTGGCCGGCAAACCGGTGATCGTCGGCGGCGCCGGGGCCCGGGGCGTGGTCGCCTCCTGCACCTACGAGGCCCGCGTCTACGGCGTGCACTCGGCCATGCCGTCCATGCGGGCCCGCCAGCTCTGCCCCGAGGCCATCTTCCTGGCCGGGCGCCACGGCCGGTACGCGGAGGTCAGCGGCCAGCTGCAGTCCATCCTCCACGACGTCACCCCCGCGGTGGAGCCGATCGGCCTCGACGAGGCGTTCATGGACGTGGCCGGCGCCGTGCGGCTCCTCGGGCACCCCCGCCGCATCGCAGAGGACCTGCGCCGCCGCGTGCACGACGAGCTCGGGCTCGGCTGCGCGGTCGGGATCGGGCGTTCCAAGATGATCGCCAAGCTCGCTTCCCGCGCCGCCAAGCCCCGGGCGAGCCGGGCCGGCCTGGAGCCGGGTCCCGGTGTCTACCTCGTCGAGCCGGCGTAGGAGCTCGCGCTTCCTCCACGCCCACGACGTGGAGGCGCTCTGGGGTGTGGGGCCGGCCACGGCGGAGCGGCTGCACGAGCTGGGGGTGCGCACGGTCGGCGACCTGGCCGCGCTCCCGGTCGACACGGTGGTGCGGCGCCTGGGCAAGGCGAGCGGTGCCCACCTGGCCGCGCTGGCCCGCGGCGAGGACCCGGATCCGGTCAACCCGAACCGGCCGAACAAGTCCATCGGCCACGAGGAGACCTTCAGCCAGGACCTGGTCGACCCCTACGAGCTGGAGCGCCACGTGCTGCGCATGGCCGAGTCCGTGGCCACCATGCTGCGGGGTGCGTCGACCTCGGCCCGCACGATCACGGTCAAGGTCAAGTTCAAGGACCTGTCGTTGGAGACCCGCTCGCACACCCTGGGGCGTCCCATCGTCACCGGTGGTGCCATCGGCCAGGTGGCGGCCGCCCTCCTGTCCGGCGTCGACCCGGGGAAGGAATCCGCCTGCTCGGGGTCAGCGCCTCCGGCCTGGGCGAGGGCGGGGCGACCAGCTCTCCTTCGACCTCGGGGACGGTCTCGACGAGGAGAACCGAGAGCGCCACGACCCGCGAGCAGTCGTGGCAGGACGTGACGGCGGCCGTCGACGCCATCCGCACCCGCTTCGGCCGCGGCGCGGTGGGCTCGGCGGCCATGGTCACCGACGAGGGCGTGGAGGTACCGGCCCGGCGCGACGCGCCGTGGGGGCCGGACGAGTAGCGGGCCACCAGCGGATCCAGTAGCCGTGCGGGTGGGTGTCGGCCAGGCGGACCGGCGGCCGCCCCCGGGGCCGAGGTGGACCAGCGCGGTGGCCAGGTCGGGCCCCTCGCGGGGCACCGGGGAGGGGGGCGTGGGGAGGCCGGGCGTCTCGAAGGGGGACTCGCAGTAGAGGTGGTGCACCGGTCGCGACTCCGCCGAGGGCGCGCACCTCCTCGGCCAGGGTGCGTTGTTGCTCCTCGTCGAGGTAGGCGGCGACCCACGAGTGGAAGACGACGAGCGGGCCGTGGCCCGGGATCGTGGCGGCAACCCGGGGGAGGTCGGTGACCATGTCGCCGCGCTCGAGCCGCGGGGGGTGCGCGACCGTGCGCACGTGGGCCAGCGCGGCACGCAGGCGCACGAAGCGCGGCGGGTTGTCGGGCCACTGGCAGGCCAGCAACCAGCGCGCCGCATCGTCGGAGAAGGGATCGACCGGCGCCAGGTCCAGCCCGACCCGTGTGGCCATGTCCGGCACGCGGAGCTCGGGCAGGTGCTCCAGCCCGTCACGCACGGAGCACTCGAGCAGGACGGGCGACGCCGCGGCGCCGGCATCCATGCTGGCACCCCCGTCGGCGGCCCGGTAGGTGTAGGAGTAGTCGTCGAAGAGCAGGTTCAGTCCGGCCGAGGTGCCGAGGTCCAGGAGCGAGAGGGGCTCCTCCCAGCCGTGGAGCGACGCGACGTGGCAGAGGCCGGGGAACAGCGCGGTGCAGCGCCCGACCTCGTTGGTCTGGGTCGTCCGGGTGGCGATGAGCGCCGCCAGCTCGGTCCTGTGCTCCGCGCAGAAGGCGGCGAAGAGCGGCGCGACGTCCCCGGCGGGCTCGTACGGGACGTCGCGGCACGCTCGCCACCGTGTCGTAGTGCGCGGCCAGCGCATGTTCGGCCCCCGAGAGCAGCAGGAAATGCACGGCGGCGAGCAGCAGGAGTGGCCGGCGCTGGTGCAGCGGGGCCACGTCGAGGAGCGACAGCAGCTCGCCGTCGTCGGCCGCGGCCCGGCAGATCGCGGGGTAGGTGGTGCCGCCGTCGCGCTCGACGACGGTCGGCGAAGGCCCGGAAGTGATCGGACAGGGGCTGCTCGACGAGCACGGGGTCAGAAGCTGGCGGGGAGGAGCGGGCTGACGGCCCCGAAGAAGAACCACAGCAGCACCAAGCATGCCGGCGACGCCGAACCCGTAAATGAACCAGCGCCGGCCGCGGAAGCGGTGGGCGCCGATAGAGGATGCCCGCGCCGAGCGCGAGGATGACGAAGCCCCAGAACACAGCGTCGGTCAGCGCGACGCTCGAGTTGCCGGCCAGGTCGCCGCTCTGGGGGTCCGTCGTCGCAGGGTCGCCGCCCGCAGGCCCGAGTTCGGGAAGAGCTGGGAGTGGGCCAGCTTGGCCGTGACGATCAGGCGCGTCGACGCGCTGAAGCGCGGGTTACAGGTGGTGAGGGTGAGGACGTTGGCGAACTGGTTCCTGATCACGTGGTGTCGCTGGGCGACACCACGAGGGTCTTCGTGGCGTCGTAGACGAAGATCCCCTGCAGGGTGGTCAAGACGATGGGATCGCCGACCTTCACCGAGTCGAGGTTGTAGAAGGGGTGGCCGTAGGTGGTGCGGTGCCCCGCGACGGCGGCGTTGCCGTTCTGGCCGGGGAGCGGCGTGCCGATGTAGTGGCCCGGCCCCTTGCGCAGGTCCGGCGTGTTCGTGCCCTCCACGACGACCTGGTTGAGCCCGATCCTCGGGACCCGGATGTCGCCGATCGGTTGGCCCTCGGTCGGGTCGGCGGTGCGCGGTGCGGTGACGGGCGGCCCGGTGGGGAGCTTGTTGAGCGCCGCCTCCTGCGCCAGGGCGTGGCGGATGGCGTCGTTGTTGGTCTCCTGCTGGAGCTGGGTGCGCAGCCCGGACTGGGTGTGGGACTCCTGGAAGGACGTGCCCCAGATCTGGTACGCCGTGAAGAGGAGCAGCAGGACGCCGGCCCCGATCAGGACCCGCCCGAAGATGTCGACGACCCGTCGTAACGGCGACATCGAGGAGACAGATTAGGGCGGCCGGGGCAGGTGCCCCGGTCGCCCTCGGTCCTCAGGCCTGGACGGTGACCAGGGTCCCGAGCGGGGTGAGCGGGAAGACGACCTGCCGCGTTGGCGAGCGGCATCTCGACGCACCCGTCGCTCTGGGGGAACCCGTAGGAGCACCGGACGAAGCCGTGGAGGGCGTCCCCGCCGTGGAAGTAGCTCACCCACGGGATGCCCGGGTCCGACGTAGTGGGAGCCGTCGGGGTTGGTGCCCTTCATCGTCGTCACCGTGTAGCGGGCGAAGACGGGCCAGGTCCCGTTCGCCGTGATGGCACCTGCAACCCCCGTGTTGGCCAGGGTGCTGTAGACCTCGGCGCCGTCCTTGTAGACCGTCGCGGTCTCGGGGAGCGACTGGCTCACGAGGACGTAGTCCCAGGAGAGCGCGTCGCCCTGTCCGCTCTGCACGTCGGCCAGCAGGTCGGTCCACACCTGCGGGCCGGCGATGCCGTCGGTCTTGAGGTTGTTCTGCGACTCGAAGTTCATGACGGCGCCCTGGGTGATGACGTTGTTGGTCCCCGGCGTCCACAGCGTCATGAGCGCGAGCGGCTGGTCGGGCCAGCGCCAGGAGAACGACCCGACCTGGTCGTTGCCCTCCTGGGTCGGCGAGGTCACCGGCGCGGCGGGAGTGAAGGTCAAGGGCAGGTAACCCAGCTCGGCCAGCAACTGCTGGAGCCGGAGCATGGAGCCCGGTGCCACGGTGAACTGCGACGTGGACGTCTGGGCCAGGTGCTGGCCCTCCGAGCCGAGCACCCCGCCGGCACCGCCCGGGACGGTGACGGTCTCGGTGGCGCCCGGCACCAGCGGTCCGGTCGCCTGGTACTCGAGCAGCGAGGGCGAGAGCACGGCCCACGTCCCGGCGACGGGCGGGTTCAGGGTCGGCATCGGGCTGCCCGGGGCGAGGTCGGTGGAGAACTGCACCGAGATGGTGGACCCGGCGGCGACGTTGGTTCCGCTCGGCGAGACCGACGTCACGGTGAGGGCGCCGGGGGTGGCGGTCGGCGTGGCCGAGGCCTGGTTGCTGCGCGCTGTCGACGGCGACGAAGCCTCCGGCGACGACGGCGACGCCGCGGCACGAGGCGGCGAGGATCACCCACCGGCGTGGGCCGCTCCGTGGTGCGCACGTGTCTCGCCGACATAGCAGCGGGCATTCTACCGGGGAAATGGGGCCCTAAAGGCCCAATTCGGCCCCAATTGCCGGCCGTGATCTCCGAGAGCCGGCCGGCATCGGTCACCTTGGACCCGCCGGACTCCCGGACGTAGAAGGCGTCGACGACCATCTCGCCCAGCGTGGAGACCCGGGCGGAGACCACGTCGAGGCCCGCTTCGAACAGGGCCCGGGTGATCCGGTGCAGCAGACCGATCTCGTCGGGTGCCCGGACCTCGAGCACGGTGGCGGTCTCGGAGGCCTCGTTGTCCACGCTCACGTCGCTGACCGGGAGGTGGGCCGCCGAGCCGCGCCGGCGCGGGTAGACCCGCTCGCGCTCGGAGAGTCGCTCGCCGATGGCGAGGCGGTCCGACAGCACGGCGGCCAGGTCCTCACGCAGCTTGGCCGTGTCGGGCCAGGTGCCGCGGGCCACCTCGACCGTGAACACCTCGACCGCGACGCCGTCCTCCCCGCTGACGTTGGCGGCCCGGACGTCCATGCCGTTGAGGGCCAGCGCGCCGGCCACCGAGGAGAAGAGGCCCGGGCGGTCCGGGCGCCGCCACGATCACCTGGGGCGGCTGCAGCGAGACCGACGGCAGGCCCGATGCCGCGCACCTCGGCCATCAGCTCCCGGTTCGCCGCCAGGATGCGGTCCGGCGCGGCCGGCTCGGTCTCGCCCTGAAGCACGCGGTCGGTCCGCTCGACGAGGTCGGCGACGAGGCCCGCCTTCCAGGCCCCCCAGGCCGAGGGCCCCGTCGCCCGGCTGTCCGCCTCGGTGAGGGCGGCGAGCAGATGCAGGGTGCAGCCGGTCGCCGGCGGCCCGCGCCACCCGGGCGATGGTGGTGGGGTCGTCGAGGTCGCGCCGGGTGGCCGTGTCGGGCAACAGGAGGTGGTAGCGCACCAGGTCGACCAGGACGGCGACGTCGGCGGGAGCGAAACCCATCCGCGTCGCCGATGCGGTCGACCACCTCCATGCCGACCGTCGGTGTGGTCGCCGGGGAAGCCCTTGCCGATGTCGTGCAGCAGGGTCCCGACCAGCAGCAGGTCGGGCCGTTCGACCGTGTCGGTCAGCTCGGCGGCCAGTGCGGCGGCCTCGAGCAGATGCCGGTCCACGGTGTAGGTGTGGTAGGCGTTGCGCTGCGGCTTGTTGCGCACGGCGGCCCACTCGGGGATCAGCCGCACCAGCAGGCCGTGCTGGTCCAGCGACTCGATCTTGTCGATGGCCGGCCGGCCGCAGGCCGAGCAGCGTCGACGAGGGCGTCGCGGGTCTCGGGCGTCCACGGGTCGCCCGGCGGGGGCATGCGGTCGGCCAGCCGGTGCAGCGAGCCCTTGGCGATGGGCCGGTCGAGTTCGGCCGCCGTGGCGGCCAGGCGCAGGGGCAGGGAGGCGTCGTCCGACACCGGGGCCAGTCGGGGTGAGCGCGATCTCGCCGTCGACTTCGACCATGTCGGGCCCGAGGTCCACCGGCGGCGGGACGTGGCGCGCGTCGGCGGTGCCGCGGCGGAAGCGGCGCTTCGGCGGGGGCGTGGGATCCCACAGCCGCCGCCGCCGCCACACGTCGTCGCTGACCCAGGCGATCTGGCGACCCGCCGTCGAGACGGCGAGCATGAGCGCGTCCGCATCGACGAAGCCGAGTGCGGCCGCCACCTGGTCCTGGTCCTGCAGCAGCAGCTTGTCGTGCTCGCGCTGGGCCATGCGGTGCAGCTCGACCCTGATGTCGGTGAACAGTGCCGTCGCGCTCGTCGAGCGACGCCAGGTCGGCGTAGTCGGCCAGCAGCGGGGCGTAGGCCGAGATGGCACGCAGCACGCTGACGTCGCGCAGCCCGCCGTGGCTCTCCTTGAGGTCGGGCTCGAGGAGGAAGGCCACGTCACCGGCGGTCTCGCGGCGCTCGGCCATCTGCACCTCGAGCAGCGGCAGGTACTTGGTGCCGAGCCGGTCGCGCCAGGCGGCGCGCGCCTTCTCCAGGAGGGGCTCGGCCACCTTGGGCTCGCCCCAGACGAGGCGGCCGTCGAGGAGGCCGAGCGCGACCCGCACGTCCTCGGCCGCCGCGCTGAGCACCTCGGCGGGCCGGCGCACCGAGTGGTCGAGGTGCACGCCCTCGTCCCAGACCGGGTACCAGATGGCGTCGGCCACGGCTCGGATGTCCCGGTGGCCGTCGTGGACGAGCACCACATCGAGGTCGCTGTAGGGGCACAGCGAGCTCCGGCCGTACCCGCCCACGGCCATCAGGGCCAGGTGCCGCTTGCTGTCGCCGGCCACCCGTTCGGCCAGGCCAGAGAGCCAGGCATCCGCCTCGGCGGCATAGCGCCGGCAGAATTCCTGTCCCCATCAGGTCGGGCTGGCTGAGCAGCCTGCTGCGCCGGTCACGGAGTGACGTTTCAGCGGCCATGGCGGGAACGTAGCATTGGGACTGTGAGCAGAGATGTGGAACGCAGAGAGGGCAAGAAGCCCGTGACGTTCACCCACGCCGTCGCCATGACGGCAGTGGGAGTGGTCGGGTTGATCGTCGCCTTCTGGATCCTGCCAGCCTGGCCGGCATCATCCTCTTCTTCGTGAAGATCGGGGTGATCATCGCCCTGATCGCTGGAGTGTTCTGGGCGGTCTCCCGCCTCCGCTCGCTCAGGCGCCGGAACACAGTCGGACCAGGGCAAGGCGACGCCGGCCGTTAGGCTGGCCGCCCGTGCATGTACGTGCCGTACGCGGCGGCGTGGCCGAGTGGTTTAGGCAGGGGCCTGCAAAGCCCCGTACGGCGGTTCGATTCCGCCCGCCGCCTCCAACAAATCTCCTGGTCAGTGGCTATTTCGGATTCGGAGGCTTCAGAACCACCGGAAAATATGCCGCGGATATGCCGCGCGACCTACGGACGGATGCGAACGGGGGCGGATGGGACGTACCGTTCGCCGCTTTTTGGATGACGCCCTCTAGGTAAGTAGTGGCGTGGTCGCGGTCTCGCTCCTCGGTGGCGTGCTGGTAACGCATGGCCGCAACGGTGGTCGAGTGACCCATCATCGTCATGAGTTCCTTGAGGGTCGTGTTCGGGTCGCGGGCGCTGATCGTCCCGGCGTGGTGCCGCAAGTCATAGAAGCGGACGCCAGTGGGCGCCTCGCGGCTCCAAGGCGTTAGGTCCACAGCCGCGCAGGCGTCGTGCCATGCCCGGGAGAGGTCTTGGCGGCGCAACGGTCGTCCGCTCTCGCGGGTGAAGAGCCACGACTCCGCCCCGGGGCCGACATACAGCCCTAGATGCTCGTCCAGTGCCTCGGAAATGAACGGGGGCAGGGTGAGGGTCCGCTTGCCCGCTTCGGATTTCGTGTTCTCTAGGACGATCCGCCCACCGGTGACCTCCTGGGTCTGGCGATCGACTCGGATAGTGGCGTGCAACGGGTCAATATCCCGGCGCTGGAGGCCGAGCAGCTCGCCAGTGCGCATCGTTCGGAATCCGGCGATCAGGACCATGGCGCGCAGCCGCGGCTCGATGGCGTCGGCGAGCGCTAGGACTGTCTCGGTGTCGAGCATGGGCCGCTCGGCTGCGTTCTCCTGTCCGGCACCCTTGATCCGGCATGGGTTCTCGGCGATCAAGTCGTCGTCGGCCGCGGTCATGAGGATGGCCCGGAGCAACCGATACGCCTTGGCCGCTTGGTCGGGTTGCGCGGCAGCGAGTTTGTTGTGCCACCTGCGAACACGGTCCTTATTGATCTGGTTCAGTCTCGTCTGTCCAAACGCTGGCGTTAGGTGTCGGCGCATGAGCGCCCGGTATCCCTGCTTCGTGGCGGGGGTTAGGGGCTTGCCCTTAACCAGCCGGTGTTCGATCCATTCGTCGGCGTAGTCACCGAAAGAGCGTTCACCCCTCCTCGGGTCAATCACCTTGCCGTCATTCTTGGCCTTCTTGAGGTCCGTGACGAAGGCATCGGCCTCAGCCTTCTTGTGAAAGGTCTGTCTGCGGTGCTGCCCGTTGACCGTGAACTTCACGTCCCAACGGTTGCCGCTCTGGATGACTCTCTTGCTGATATGTGCCATGCCCTCATTTTAGGGGGTACAGGGCTTTGGTACAAGGCTTATCCGCGGCATGCGGTCGGGGCAGGGCCTCGCCCCTTCCAAAGAAATCATCAAAGTGAATTATTTATATTCGGTTTCCGCAGGTCTATTGCGCCAAATCATTTAGTGCGATTTCGGGCTTGGGGTACCCCCTTTGGCTTAAATCGGGGACGCGCTTAAGTCCCCGCTGCGCATCTGGCTCGTTCGTCACCGTCGCGTCATCCCCCGCGCCACTCTGGACCTTGCACGCGTCCGAGCGTGACCGTGCGTAAGGGAGAAGAGCGATGGAAACGGAGTCGGCGGTAACGCCGCTGTTGTACAGCGTGACCCAGGTCATGGCGATGACGGGCTTAGGCCGAAGCGTCATCTACGAACAAATGAAGAGCGGGGAGCTTGAATCGGTCACCGCGGAGCGCGCCGATTGATTCCTCACGAGGCCGTGGTGCGGTTCGTTGAAAGGCTGCCGCGGGGTTATGAGCGATGAGCGCGGGCACGATGCGCCAGAGGGTTCGCCTCCGCAACGGGACGGTGCAAGATTTTGAGATGACGCTCACGCTTGAGGAGTACTACGCCCTCCGGTCGGACGATGACGGGTCACAAAATTCTGACCTGCAACTACGCAGATGGCCGAATGTCACAAAGTGATGCACTAGGGGTGAGGGGATCGTTTCGTGGCGGTCACTGACGACGGCGAGGAGTTCGTCTCGCTCTCAGACGATGACGACGACGATGTCGTTTCATTGGTGGTCGATTACGACGGCAACCGCTCCCACGGTGACTTCCTAGGTGCCGTCTTCGATGCCGGATACCGCAACGTCGACCCTGACGAGTCGGACTTCATGCACTTCGACACGAGCTTTCGTCGGAGGGGTCCGATCCGCTACATGCGCCGGAAGAAAATCCCACAGGCGAAGGCGTGGGACGACGACGAGGCGAAGGACCGAACCGAATGGGTCGCGCTTGATAAAGACGAATGGGAACGTCGCACCACGCCTCCATCGGCAACCTGCCTGACGCCCGGATGCGAGAACCCCACCACACGCCGGACACCGCGGGACTGTTGCGACCGCTGCCACCGTTACCAGCATCGGAACAACGGCCAATGGCCAAACATTATTCAAGGGCGCACAAAGCGCCGAGCGAAGAAGGACATCAACTAATGGCACCGATCTCTCTCCCACTTGAAGACATCCGTGACCTCGCCGAGGACCTTCTCCGCGAAGCGACCTTGGCGTCGGTCGGTATGCAGTACGCCCGCCAGGACAGCCGGGGCAAGGTGCAGGTCCCCGCGGGGACTCCAGAGCACATCCGCGGCGTCGAGAAGTACCTGCGCCAGCTGGTCAACCTCGCGTCCTAAAGCAGAAAGCCGCCCCGGCAAGGGCGGCTCTGCACTACCAAACGGAAAAAGGAATCAGCAATGGCCACTATAGCGGCATCTGTCGCCCCGCCGAACGCGAATTCCAGATCGGGACCGAGCCCGCACCAAACCATCACATTACGAATCGAATGGCCTATTGAGCCGCTTCGGGTTCTGATGGTCCCGCCGCCACCTCCGCCGACCAAGCCTTCCTACAGATTCGACCAGATGGGCAGCGGACATATTCATTGGGCGAGCACTGGAGAACTCGGGGAACATCGGGTCAACGCTGGACGCCCGAGGACTGGGAGATGGCGCCAAGTCGCTCGGTGAGGACTGGCTGCCGCAGTTCCGACCGAATCCGTACAAGGGTGCGGTCGAGGGGTGACGTGGTCATGGCTGAACAACAAGAGCGCCAAGAGTGGAGCCGCGAGTTTTCGAAAGCAGAGGAGAGATGTGCGCGCCAAATATGGGCGACCTCGCGATAGCGAAGATTACGACGACTCCGGGCGGCGGCACACGCTGCCCACCGAGAGCACCAGGTTCCGGCGTTACACCATGGCCGAATCGATGCCGAATCGGATGATTTCGAGTGGCTCGTCGCGGAATGTTGGCGCGGCCGACGTACGGACAGATTGCCGGCGAGATGAAAACGTGAAGTCCTATGTCGCCGGATTCCTTGCCGTGGGTGTAGCCGCTAGGCCTTCCGATTTTCGGACAGTTCGGAAGCCGGACCGAGCTGGGCCGGTGTTGGCCTACGTCGGCGAGGCCGGGCTCAAGTTTATGGAAAAGGCGCATGCGTCGGATATCCCATGCGATGGGTGTAGGTTCGCCGATCTCGACATACACCCGACGTTCGACGTGGCACCGGTCCCGAGTCTCGCGTTCCAAGAGTCGCTGCGGATGGACCTCTACGAACTGGAACCGGTCCTTATGATCCTCGATCCGTGGTACTCGTACCATGGCACGACCACCAAGGCGTCGGACCTCCACCAAGAAGGTGCGTTGCTCAATCTGGTGTCGGCGCCGTGTGTCGCTGTTGACTGCTCGCTCCAGGTCGTCAACCACTTCAACCAGACCGGCACGGGAACATCACTCAAGCGAATCACCCAGGCCGGATGGGCAAGTCGGCGATTCTTGGATGCTGCTCTTCACCGAGGCCGGCAGACGTGGAGAACGGCGTATTTCACCTGACGCTCGAAATCGGTTCTCGCCCGTGGGGCGGTACATCTTGGGATCTCGATCTTGACATCGGGCGATTCGACATTGACACCGGATCGCATGATGGGGAGATCACCTGGGACCTCAACCGGGGCACGCCTGGCAGCAAACGTGACACGAGCAAAGAAGGGCACGCGTCGGCATCCTCGATGCGCTGGCGGATATTCCGTGGCAGCTGACCAAGACCGAACTCAAGAAAGCGGTCGGCGGCGGCCACACAGGCTTCGATGATGCCCTTCACGAACTGGTCGAGGAGCAGCTCAGAATCCGGCACGACATGATCGGGCGGGACGAGTCGGGTGTGGCAAGAAGCGCCCCTTGTGGGGACTCGTTCCTCAACCCGTCCCAAATGGTGATGCGGAGTGGGATGGGTTGCCATGAGAAACACCCCACACGCTGGGAATGCTCAACCCGTCCCGCCAGGACGTGTTGTGGGACGCCTTTCATACAACCCATCGGGCGGGAACCAACCCCGCCAGTGGTGGTGTGTAGGGACGGGTTGGGTTGAATAAATGACCCGATGCGATGTAACACCGACCGCAATCCTCGACTACCTGAAAAAGCCCTCAAAAAAAGGAAAGGGAAAAAATGATTTCCACAGAGTGGATGCAGCGCATTAACCGCATCGCCCGCTACTTCGAGACGGACACCGACGACGTCAAGGAGTTGATGGGCGGTGACGCCCCCACGTACGTGCTAGAGACGTAGCCGACGCCGCTCTCTATGCGGCGATGGGCGGGGATATCAATACCGAAGCCGCCATCTTGGCTCTTGCCATGGAGGTGCGAGCGACTGGCGCTGCCATCGTCGCAGCGTTGTCCGGAGTCTCTGCGTTTGATCTCGACCAGCGTGTCCTAAATGTGTCTCACTACGATGACCCCGAGTTCGGCACCGTCGAAGGAGTCGCGCCTCTGCTGGAATGGTCTATGTGCGCTTCGACAATCTGGAGGACGACGGCAAACCGGGAAAGTCGAAGGATTGCACCCCGCTGAACTCCGCGTTCTGACGCCCGTAGCAGGAGCGGGCCATCAAGGATCGCTGGGAGCGGGAATGGAATGAAGCCACGCCGTTTTGGCCGTGAAGTTGCCCAAGCCGTGCCACCGAACAGGCCAGCGCGATGTACGCCCTGACGAACACACGTTCGCGATTTCGTTGAAGTGCCCGACAACCGTCCTTAACCGAACGATCCGCGATGCTAACGCCTGACCTGCACTTTTAGTTTCGCTAGGGATTCACAAGCCCTGTACCTGAATCGCAGGTCAGCGCATGTTTCTGCGTCCGATATGCCCGCGCTTATGCCGCGTGCCACCCAAAAGGTAGCCGCCGAAATGGGCCTGCCCGGCATCACGCCTGCTACCCATGGCCGCCATTACGAAGATGGCAATACCGCCGCGCTCGTTCACGGCGTCTTTAGTCAGCTTGAACGTGCCGATAAGCTGCGCCCGCGCCCGTCGAAGTCCCACAGTGCCTTGCTGGCGCACGCGCCCTACCTGGACGAGCCCAGATTCATTCCCGCCGTCAACCGATACCTACAAGCCGCAGCTCGTGAGGCGTTGCTGCATGACTACATCACCCGAAGGTGTGCGACGAGAAGGGACCAGGCGCAGTTCCTAGCCGTACCCTGGGAGCAAGCGAACTGCCGCATCACGATTATCAGCCAAGTTGGGCACGTTGATCTTGGGCCTCGACGTGCTGGGTCATGCCCGCATCCCGCGCTTACATCGTCCAGCGAATCATCCCTGGCAGCGGTGGAACGACTGGCGGCGGAAACGGGTCGACCGATCCGCCTCCGCCGAGAAGCCGAACGAGCCGCCTTACTAGCCAACGACCCCGAAAGAGATAGGGACGAATGACAACAGACCTCGATTACGAATCACCCGCCACCCGCGCGCAGCTCGCAAAGATGCGGGCATCCCTTGAGCGTGCCGAGATGGCCCGAACAGTGTGGGGCCAGGTATTCAAGGACCTTGAGAGCCGCAACCTGACCGCTGACTATGCGTTCATTGACAGGCTTCAACAGAGCATCAAGGAGACAGTCGGCGTCAGTCACGAAGACGAGCAGCTCCTTGCTCAAGCCGACGAGCTGCGCCGCACCAGGGCCGTGGTGAAAGCCGAGATGGCGGCACAAGCGAGCATGAGCAGCACTATGCCCGAGGGCTACGGCGAGAACGTCGGCACCGATGCGGCACCTGTCTTTATCAGCCTCCCGGTCGAACTGAATGTTGCCAACCCGACGCCGGTCGTGCATAACCACCTTCCCGAGCCGGCAGCGACCCGAAGAAGTGATCTCCCATGGCACCGATAAATACGGCGACCCGAACGTGACCATCGAAACGGTGCCGCAGTGAAGCCCGTCAGAATCAATTCTAAGGCACCTGTGCGCTCGCCTAAGGCGACGAATAGCGCAAATGGTCCCGTAGTGCCAGCACTAAATGTCCTACCTGGAACGGGCTGGGTTTGCGAGCGAACCGACGAAGGCGTGAGAACTGTCCTGCCGTTAATCGGCTGGCAAATCATCGACGGCGAGGTCTACCCACTGCCGCGTTCTCTCGGTCCTGAATGGCTCGTTAGGCCAGTGACGGAATCCGACGCCACAGCCATACGGACAACATCGGCGCGCATGCGACCGCAACCCACGAACCGACAGAACGACTGGAACCCTTGGAGGCATTTATACCCATGACCGACCTGACTGAACAGCTTGAAAAGATGGCGATCCGCTGCACATCATGCGGCAAATATCGCGCACACACCGAGTTCAAGGCACCGCTCACCGCGCAAGACGACCCGAGAAAGCCTGTCTGCGACCCATGTCGAAGCGCCGCTAAGAGCGTGATCCGCCATCAGCCGCGGGTTATCAATCTCGCACCGGCCAAGAAGTCCGAGCGCCATCGCGGTCACTCTCAACGACATCGCCGCAAAGAATCCCGAGATGGTGGCGAAGTCCCAATCTGGAAACCCGCTGAACAAAGCGGACCGCATTTGGAACGGGGCCATGATGATGGCGAAGGCGTGGGCTGCCGAGCTGGACGAGAACCAGGCCCGTGGCCAAGCCCTCGCAAAGGCCAAGCAGACGAGTCACCGCAGTCGCCAAGATGGAGGCCGAGACCGCCACAGAATTGGCGCAAGGTCGAAGCGATGAATTGGGCGAAGGCCGAAGCGGCTGACGCACGCCATCGCCGCGGCTGAAGGCGCGAATGGTACGGCTGACCGCAGAAACGGACCAGTTGCAAGCCCGCCGTTAACGACCTTCTGCGCCGAGCGGAGGCCAGTTACGGGGCCGTCCAGAAGCAGCAAGAGCTTCAGAGCATCGCGGACCTGGCGAAGCAGGACCAGGAGCGGGCCGACTGGGCGTACAAGGCGGGGCAGACAACGGACCCGGACCTTCGGGCGTTCTACCTCGCTAAGGCCGCTGGAGAGGACGCCGATGCAGAGGACTGACACAACCCAACTGCTTAAAGAGATTGACGAAGTCATCAGCGAGACCATGCAGCTCTTTGGCGATCACGACGCGGCCGAGGCCCGACGCCTGGCGCTTGCGGGCGCTGACCCCATTTCCGAGAGGCAGAACCCATGACTAGATCACTTAGCAACAAGGACGCAGTAGCGCGCGTGGTCAGTGTGTTGAAGCAGTCATTCGGTCCCAATGTGACCTTTGAGCTGTTCAAAGAGTCCGACACCGTCTACCGAGTGAAGGCAACCTCGGACGACGACGCCTCCATTGCCGATGGCGTGCGAGCGATGAAAGCCGCCCGGTTGCGCTCCGTGATTGACGACGACGTATCCGTGAAAATGCTCTCTGAGGACGACGTCAACGACTACAGCAGTCTCGCTGCATCCACGAATGACCCCATACTGCGGGCCGGATATCAGGTGCTCGCAGAGGATGCGGGGGGCAAGTGATCCGTTCAGCATCGCTTGAACACCTCTGCATGGAGGCTGTTCGCCAGTCAACACCCTTCCCAGCACGAACGAGGTAAGCCGCTTCGTCAATAGGAACGGAGCGAACGCCCAACGCATCGCCGTCAAGAACGCGTTGCGGGTGCTCGAAGAGCGCGGCTGCGTGCAAAACATCGGCGACACGGTTGACGCCTGGAAGCTGCCATGAGCGCCATACCCCACCCCGGCCTACGTCAGTGCGCCGGTAAGCGGACCTACCGCACGAAGCAGGACGCCAAACGGGCAGCGCGAATCACGAACGCCGTAGGGGGTCGACGCGTTCACGCCTACAGGTGTGGCAACTGCGAAATGTTCCACCTGGGGCACGAGCGCCAAGGTGACCGCGTGACGGGCGGCTGCGTTGACCCGTCCGTCCCGGTACATCTCACGAAGGCGGGCGCTCTCAAGGATGGCGAGCTTGACCGCGCCTGGTTTGACGAGTCGGTCAGGCGGTCCCGGCGGGCGATTGAATTTGCCGAAGCCGAGAAAGATCGCGAGCTAGCGAGGATTCTGAATGACGACTCAGACTGATGCGCTCGACCTCATGGCCGCGCTGGTGCTTGAAGATGGCCGAAGGTGGGGCGACGTTGCGGCTGAGTTCCAATGGGACGACGCCGAAGCCTTCTTCGCCGATGACGGAGCGCGCTGGCACTTCCTGACCCGCCCTCGCGGCGGCAGCAAAACGACCGACTTGGCGGGTGTCTCGCTCGTCTGGCTTTCCACCGAGGCGAAGCCCGGTGCCCGCGGGTACGTCTTCGCCGGGTCGAAGGACCAGGCTGCCTTGTTGCTCGACGCCGCCAGTGGACTCGTAGACCGCACGCCCGAACTGAACGAAGCCGTCGAAGTCCAAGCCACCAAGCTGGTCTCACTACGGACCGGGGCGACGGTTGAGATTCGTTCTGCCGATGGCGGGACCGCTTTCGGTCTGCGCCCGTCGTTCTGTGTCGTGGACGAGCTGGCCCAGTGGGAAGAGACCCGCCGAGCGCGCCGCCTGTGGACCGCGATTATCAGCTCACTGGGCAAGGTGCCCGGTTGCCGTTTCGTCTGCCTCACGTCGGCAGGGGAGCCCGGCCATACAAGTCACAAGACCTTGCAGAAGGCGCTAGAAGCTCCCGACCGCTGGCGAGTGAACCAGGTGCCCGGTCCGTTGCCGTGGGTCGATGAAGCCGACCTGCAAGCGCAGGGCTTGCGGGACTCCGAGTACAGCCGCCTTCACTTGAACATCTGGACCCAAAGCGAGGACCGCCTTGTATCCTCCGCTGACCTTGAAGCCGCGGCAGTGCTCGACGGCGAGCAGGAGCCACGCGCCGGCATTTCTTATCTGATCTCGGTGGACCTCGGATTAGTGAACGACAAGACCGTCGTCGCGGTCAGGTCACGCCGAAGACACTTCACCCGAACCCGGTGCGCCGAAGCGCGTCGTTATCGACTCGTTGCGCCGCTGGCGTGGCAAGCGATTGCGCCCGGTGCAAATCGGCGAGGTTGAGGCTTATTTGGTCCTGACGGCTGCGAGATACAACCGCGCCAAGATCCTGTGCGACCCTTGGCAGGCGTCGGGCATGATCCAACGTCTACAAGCCCAAGGCGTTCGCTGCGAGCAGTTCCCCTTCACCGCCACCAGTACGGGCCGTATCGGCCAGGCATTGCACCTGGCGCTGCGTAACCATCTGCTCTGGCTCCCGAATGACGACGAGCTACTAAGCGAGCTGGGCCGGGTACGGCTCCGCGAGACCGGCATCGGACAAGCCCGACTCGACCACGACAGCGGCGACCACGACGACCAGGCGGTAGCGCTGGCCATCATCGTGGCCGAGCTGATCGGCAACGTGCAGAGTTCAGCCGCGAAGCTTTGGCTCGAAGGGCTTGCTCCGCCGTGCCCAAACGTGGCATGCCAGGTCCCGAACGAGCGCGGCTCACTTCGCTGCCGGGTCTGTGGCACCGACATCGCGCCCGCAGAACCCGAGCCCGCCTACGTGCCCGAAGCCACAGCGGCGCAACCGTGGTCGCCGTGGTCACCCTTCACCGACAGTGTGCAGGCCCCGCCAGGGCAGGCGCAAACATTGCAGATGCTCCGAGAATACGGAAACCGCGACCACTGGTCGAACTACTTCCAGCGTCGCTCCTAACAAGTTCTCTCGACAGGTGACGGGACCACACGCCTGTAGCTGTCGAGACGCCCGTGGGTTGGCAACCGCCTTGCCGCCCACGGGCAACCTCTCCCGGTTTGGTTAGAGCCATGGACCGGGACGCCCGACGCTCTTTTTAAGAGGGGAGCAGTCGGGCACGCCCGCAGTCGATTCGATCCGGCTGCGGGCACTATCGCAACGCGTCGGCAGAGATGACGAGAGGACCGCAAGGTCAAGTCATGGTCTGACGTAGGCGACACAGCAACACAATGCAGCAAAGAGGCGCAAGAGATGCGCGTCCAAGGAGTCATTGGGCTCGACGCGTAGTCGTTTCGTTCTTTTCACCTCTAGAAGAAAGGATGTGATGGCTCAATGCCATACATTCCCAACGTCGCCGATATGTACGGCGGCGATCCCGCTCTGACGGACGGAACCCCGACGATTGCAAATCCGAAGGGCACGCCGAAGCCCGCGAAGCTCGCGGCCCGTCACGAGCAGTATCAGAAGCAAATCAAAGCAGCAATCCACGAAGGTCTTGTGGGCGACACCGTTCAGGTCGGTTCTACGCAGTACAACGGCCAGAACGTCCCGCTCGTCAAGTCCAGGCGTATCTATCGAGCGCGAGCTGGAACAGGGCCTGGATGCGGACGGGTTGCAAAAGGGTCACCGTGAGATCGTTAGCGATCACATGGATTACCTGGAGAAGTCGGCTGGCCGACTGTCCAAAGAATGGACATTGACTTCGCCGATTCCGACAGGAATCACGCCTTACGATCTCGAAGCCCCGAGTAAAAACATCTGGCCCCGACCCACGCCGCTCAGAAATGAGTTGCCCAGAGTTAAGGGGCAGGGGTCGGTCCGTCGCCTGAAGATCATCTCAGGCGTCACCGGATCACAGACGGGCGGAGCGACAACGCTCAACCCGGGCATTGCCGAAAACGCGAACGTGACGACGCCTACCGGGCAGAGTTACGTCAGAGGTCCAGCCATTTCTTACGATGGTTATGACATCGCAATCAACTACGTCACCAACTCGCTGTCGGACTATGTGTCATGGCAAGCGGAGTTTCAGGGCTTGGGTTCGATGACGTACGCACATTGAGTGCTACGTCACTGCTCTATGCCTCGATGTTGGCCGAGGAAAGGCTTCTGCTTTACGGCCGAGGCACCACGGCGAACGGTTACGTTGGTCCGCTCGGTACGCCGGGCTCCATCACCCTCGCCGCCGTCAGTGCGTCAATCGCACCGACAAGTCCGACTGCGAACACCACAGCGCTGGCCAATCCGTCCTACGTGATTGTGGCAGCCGATGCGGGCGACTTGCAGACGCCGACAGGTGGTTTGCATCAGGGTCCCGCAACGGTTGCAAGCACTCACGTTGCTTCGGTGGCGGTTACTACCGGCCAGGCCATTCAGGTCACGGTCGGCACGGATGTTGCTGGCGCACTGGGTTACAACTTTACGTCGCATCCGCTGCTTCTGGTCCTTTCGTTTATAGCGGCAGGACTGGTTACAACGTGGGCTATATCACGGCACAGCCGAATAGTGGTCCCGAGTGCGCTTCTGGCGCTGCGGACGCATCCGCGTTGTCGGTCAACTATGACGGTTTTTATTCGAACTTGGGCGCGTCGGCTGGGTACACAACTCGGCTCAATGCGCCATTTTCTACAAGTTCCCCGGGCAGTGAGTTCCAGGTGGCGTTTGGGTGCTCTACGAGCAAACCAAATCTGACCCTCAGGAAGTCTGGCTCAATGGGTTCGACAGATTACAATTATCGAACAGTATCGTTAACAACGCAGCCAACTCGGCGTATCGGGTGTTCATCCCGAACGATCAAAGTTCCATGGGTGGCGTGACTGCCGGAACGGTTGTCACAACGCTTATGAACGAGGTCACTGGTTCGGCTGTAGACCTGATGGTCCACCCGTGGGCCGTTCAGGGCAACGCATGGATTCGGCAGAAGACTTTGCCAATCCCGTATTCGAACATCGCCGAGACCAGTTATGTCGCGGCCGTTCAGGACTACATGATGGTCAATTGGCCAGCATTGGGCTTCACCTACGACGCCAGTTCGTTCTGGGTCAGCACTTTGTGTCACGCGGCCCCTAGCTACAGCGGGCTTATCCAAGGAATACAAGGGGTCGGCATCAGCACTACGCCGCCCGATTCCTCGGACAATTGATCCAGCAGTAACAAGCTCTGCCGACGCAGAGCTGCAAGCATTTCGCCAGTGGGTAACCAAGCCCTTCGCCTCGGTGCAACTCCGAGGCTGGCACTACGGCTAGGGCTTGTCACCCGAAGAGTCGTGCGGTCCTCAGCTCCCGCACGTTCTCGCGCCGTTCGCCGACAGGCTTCTTACTCCTGTCCTGTCGGCATGGGTGGGCGCGGGTCGCGGGTCTTTATTCTCGTTTCTCCCGCGGCCCGGCGCTCGCCCCTCAGAGCATCACGTGTTTCAATCGGGCCAGATGCGCTTGAGGATTCCGGCTCTCGAACACGACATCGAACCGCCAGGCGAGTCAATAGACGATTGGTCGTCCTCCAAGTTCTCGGGAGCAACCTCATAGACCCACACCCTGTCTGGATCTATGTAGGGCAGGCCACTGTGGACATAGCTATCCACGTCGTGATTCCACGTTGCGGCGTCAACCACAAATGCGAATCGTGGCTGGAGAGAACCACAAGCAAGAGCGCGTTCCCGGTCTTCTGGGCCGACCCATGGTTCCGCATCGGGTACTTGGCACAGAGGCAACACAAAAGGTTCGTCGTCAATGGGGTTGCGGGCGGCATGCCAATAGACAGTTCTGCTCACAACGCCTGCCGCCGTGGGCTTCCGAACTGCCGAAGCCCGGTCAGCCCGTCGAGATGGTCGGGACACGCCCACACTCGAAACCAGCGGTCACCCTTGGGGGTGAACCAGCGGCCCGTCCATGAGGGTGGCTCGGGGCAATGGTTCGCTTGCAGCTGCTTGTCGTAGATCATCTGCCAGCACCGCTCTGGCTCGGCGATGAAGCCGGGGCATGGGTCGCCTGGCTCGGGCATCGGGCTCATAGGCCGAGGGTAGCCGGACATCGTTTCGGTAAGCTCGGAAACGTGGGTGATGCTTACAACGACGCGGTGAATGCCCACTTGGCTTATCAGCTCCAGCTGTGGACAGCGTTCGCGCAGTACTTGAGCCGAGACCGGGCTGGCATTTCGAGACAGACGAGGATGGTTCGAGTCCGTATTGGCGGTTCGGCGTTGATGGTGCGGCACGCCTAGTCGTCACGCTCGACTACGAGTATTTCCACATCTACGACTCTGACAACGATCGGGATATCCCAATGGCGCCAACGGCGCTTGAGGGTTGGCTTGGCATCCACGAGAAGGAGTACGCGGGTCCGAGCGAACCACAGGTCCGCATCGGCGGCGAAATTCTCACGGACGAAGCAGAGCGGTTCCTTAAAGACCCCTACGACGAAGGTGGCGCTCTACCGGGCGACGCTTGACCGATTTTCTACCCCGATCTTCTACAGCACCCCTCGGAATAGACCGCACTAGACGGAAGTAGGCTTCTCGCCATGAGTGATTACGGCGAGCTGGGTGGTTTGTTCAGCCGGGCGACCAACGCTGCCAAAGGTGTCGAGGCCGTACAGGACAAGTTCCAAAATGTGGTTGATCCTGATCCCGTGGTGCCCGCACTGGAAGAGGCGGAAGCGGCCTTCCAAGCCGTTGCGGATCGGTGCCGCGAACTGCTGGCGAACCGCTAGTTAAGTCGGGGCCTCAAATGCCGCGGATATGCCGCGGGACGCTACGAATCGGGACAAACGGCCGCGGACGCATATGCACTGTGACCTGCATAAACAAGACACCAGCGGACGCCTGCAAACCCCGTTTTAGAAACTGCAAAGCCCCGTACGGCGGTTCGATTCCGCCCGCCGCCTCTTCTTGTTCGTCCTGATAGGGGGACGGTTTCGTTGACGGATCCGTTTGGGCCGGTTGTTTCCATGCCACGCCCATGCCACGTCCCGCAGGTACCGGTGCGGACCCGGACGGACTCGAGGAGCGGTGTACGGCGCTGATGACGCCGTCGAGATAGTCGGCGATCTCCTTGCTCCGCTCGGCCGTTGCGTGCTGATAGCGGAGCGCGGCGACGTGCGACGAGTGGCCGATCGTGGCCATGAGCTCGCGCAGCGTGACGTTCGGATTGCGGGCGATCACCGTGGCGGCGTGGTGTCGGAGGTCGTGGGGCCGCACGCCCTCGATCCCGACGGCCGCACAGGCATCGCTCCAGGCGTGCGAGAGGTCCTGGCGCCGGAGGGGGAGGCCGGTCCTGCGGGTGAAAACGAAGGCGTCCGGGGAGGAAGCCACGGAGTCCCGCAGGTGGTCCTCGAGGGCGCCCAGGACGAAGGTCGGCAGGGCCACGGTCCGACGGCCGGCCTCGGACTTCGGAGCGGAGGGCAAGATGTAGCGGTGTCGAATGACACCAACCAAGGTCAACTTTGGCGAGTCTCGCGGGTGGCACGGGTCGCAGGAGTACTCGTACTGATCGCTCTTCGGATCTGAGCGGAGTCGGCGGTGACTGCGATGATCTTTCGAGGGCGATCTAAAACTCGCCTTCTAGAGAGTCGATTCCAAGACAGCCGTGACACTCCGCACAGGCCAGCGAACGGCATTGGGGGGAGGCTGGCACCCCCCAATAGGTAGGCCCATCCACCTTGAATCCAGGCATCGTGGCCGAGTTGAATGCCAAAAGGCCCATCAATTTCCCGTTTGACCGCTCGCCTCTTTAGCAGTCGGTGCGCCGGTAGCTTCGAGGAAGGAGGCAACACTTTGGGCGCGGTTTGGATGGTTGCAGCAGTAGATATCCGGCGACGGTGGGCAAGCCTCCTAGTCCTTGCGCTGATCGTGGGCGTGGTGAGTGCCCTCGTCTTTGCCGCTGTTGCCGGAGCGCGGCGAACGGGCTCGTCATTGGGCGCGTTTGAAGTGCAGAGCCGATCGGCAGATGTCGAACTGAATGTGCTCGGCCCACCGACGAGGGTCCAGCTACAGCAGCTGGGTCGACTCCCCGGAGTCGAAGCAGTGGCGGGCCTACGTGCCTACGGCATCGTTGTTGAAGGCGATCCAGGCCTCCAGGAGATCGGTACACCTACGGATTCGAGGTTCGGCACCGTGGTGGACCGAGATCGCATTATCGCAGGCCGACCCGCGAATCCGTCGGCAATCAACGAGGTCACGATTGGTGAGACCCTCGCGACCAAACTGCACCAGTGGGTTGGAGGGCACCTCGACATCGTGTCGTACGCGCCAACTCAAGTTGCGTCCCTGGTGAGGGGAGCAACTGATGTGGGTTCGTATATGGGCCCGCGCCTTCGGCTTCGGGTGGTTGGAATTGATCGACGTCCACTCGACCTTGGAGACCGGGCCGAGTCAGGTGGACTACTCGTTCTCACCCCGGCATTCGACCGAGTCTACGCGGGCCGAATCGGCATATTCGGTGCCCATCTGCGAGTTCGAACGCGTGATGGTGCAGACCAAGTGCCAGGAGTTGTAACTGCGGCCGAGCGCATCTTCGGGCAGTCCTTGCTCAGCACCCAGGGCCTAGCCGTCGAGAAGGAAGGAGCTCGCAACGCGATCAATGTCCTTACAGTCGCGCTGTGGATATCAGCAGGACTGACCGCGATTGTTGGCGGAGTCATCATCGGCATTGGTCTCGCCCGCGAGGTTTCTTTGATGAGCGTCCAACAGGAGACACTACGTGCTTTGGGCTTTACACGCCGTCAGCGGATCTTGATGAGTGGATTATTGGCGCTACTGGTGGCGGGCCTGGGCGCGATTGTCGCGACAGGAGTGGCGATGTTGCTCTCACCCCTCTTCCCCTTAGGTGTGGCCCGGCGGGCGGACCCCGACGTGGGACTGCACGCCGACCTCCCCGTCTTGGCTCTTGGGGCCGCAACGCTCATTCTGGTTGTCATCTTGATCCAGGTGGCTGTTGCCTATCGATTGACCGAGAGTCAACCGATGAAAAGAGCGCTGTCCACACGGTCCAAAGCATCCACGGTGGCCGAGCACGCTGCCCGTATGCGTGTGTGGCCGACAGCGGTGAACGGTATTCGAATGGCCTTTGAAGCTAGGAGAGGAAGCACTGTAATCCCCGTCCGCTCGGCGTATCTCGGTGCGGTTCTTGGGGTCATCGGGATTACATCGGTTCTCGTGTTCGCAGCAAACCTCAATCACTTAGCTGCGACACCTCAGCTTTACGGTTGGACATGGGATTTCAGGGCCACCGACACGACCTCCGCCAACAATCCATGTGGTGGGACTGACTACGGTCTTTCGCGAGAATCGGTGTTGGCTTCTGTCGCCGAGGTCTGCTACCAGAACATCGAAATCGATAGCCGTCCCGTGGCTGCTCTGGCGTTCAGATCGCTTCGTGGCCCGGTGATTTTCCCCGAGGTTGTGTCGGGCCGCAGCCCGGGAAGCCCGCATGAGGTTGCTCTCGGGTCGGCAACTCTAAAGGCGCTCGGCAAAGTCATTGGAGACACTGTGCAGGCCAAGGGTCTGGGTGCGAGTCATTCCTACAGAATCGTCGGACAGACGGTATTTCCCACATTTGGTCAAGCCCAGACACTGGATGATGGAGCAGCGTTCACTGGTGGCGGGTTTTCTCCGCTCTTCAACAACCAGATCTTCTCCCGCTACTTTGTTGGCCGATTCGCGCCGGGTTCAAGCCGCGCGATCGCCGAGCGCCGAATCGCGGCCATTCCTCAACTTACTGATCTCTCTGGTCCAACCCAGCCCGTGGAAGTGGTCCGCCTTCTGCAGATTGCCTGGTTCCCGTTGAGCGTGGCCTCCCTGCTCGGCAGTATTGCTCTCCTTACCGTTGGATCCACCCTGTGGATAGGAGTACGTCGCAACCGTCGCGAACTAGCGATCCTGAGGACTCTGGGCTTCGACAGGAGACAAGTGAGGTCAACCGTTGCTTGGCAAGCAACGGTCTTTGCCACGGTCAGCCTCATTGTCGGCATTCCGTTTGGTTTGGCCGTCGGTAGGATCGCGTGGAGAGTGGTTGCTGATGGACTCGGCATTGAAACGGTTGCAACGGTTCCGGCGGCCGCCCTCGCCCTAATTTTCATAAGCACTGTTGGGATGTTCAACTTGGTTGCATGGTTTCCGGCGCGGTCAGCGGCCCGACTACCCCCAGCCTGGGCCCTGCATGTGGAGTGAACGGGCTGGGGCTAGCGTCACGTCAGAGCCGAGAGACAAAAGACTACGGCCAGCGCGATCATGGAGTTCGAGATCCGGAGGGCCACGACGGGTGGTTCGCCACACCTTTCGGGTCACCAGCCGGATGATGGAAAGTGACCGTATCGGTCCGCTCAGGGGACGCATGCGGAGGAAGGCACTCAATGAGTCTTACGGTCAGGGAGTTAGCGATGGCATATCACGAGGCGTGGGTCCAGTTGGACCCCGACGCCATCATCGGCTTGCACTCCGAAGATTCGGTGTTCCATATGCATGGTGCAGCTCAGCCTGCGACCGGCAAGGATGCCGTCAAGGATCTCGTCGCCGCCCTGCTTCGGCTTGTGCCGGACCTCAAATTTGAGCCGAAGAGGCTCTACTCGGGCGTTGACCACATCGTGTTCGAATACGACATGTCTGGAACGTTGGAGGGATCGCCTTTCGTCTGCGACGGGGTGGACGTGATTGCCGTCGAAGACGGCCTTGTAACTCGCAAGGACACCTACCTCGACTACATCAGGCTGACCGAGCAGATCGGCGAAATGCCGCCAATCGGTGCTGCTGTGTAGCTGGCGCTGGACCTATCCCATTACGCCGGATCGGCGGGACGCTTCGGCACGTTGGCGATGCCATGGCTCTTCGACGTCAGCACGTTGGGCCGACATTCAGCTCGAGAAGCCTTCGCTTGTTGGATCAGCCTGGAACACCGAGACGGATTCAGCAAAGCCTTTGTCGACGTCCTCTGTTGCGGTTCTCAGGCGCTGGAGCGTCGCTTCCATGCTCGACACAAGGTCCGCTTTACGATCCTTGACGCCCATCAGGAATCGGTCGGCGAAGCGAAAATACCAGGGCATGTCACAAAGCATCTCGAATGATTCCGTGACTTCGGTGTCGCCCCCAACGGTCTCGAAGTGATACGTCCACTTGGTCATGTCTCGCCCCCGGTGGCCGGTGACGAACGCGAATTCTCTTCCAGGCTCGGCCACGACGACACGCGGCCTGGTGGACCAGCGAGCCAGCCCACGTCGGTTGCTGCCCTTGAATTGGGCACCGACCGCTGGGCCGACTGCCCCACCGATCCACTCGCAGCGCTGACACTCGGGGCTCCACTCGCCCATGTGCCGCACATCCGACACGGCGTCATAGAGCACCGAGCGTGACGCATGCACTTTGATGTTCGCCTGCCCCTGGGTCCCGGCCTTCACGACGCCTGGCCGAGGGCGTTGAGCATCGCTTGCGTCTCGATGTAGAACTCGGCCGCGGTGACCCGACCGTCGCGAAGGGTCCAGACATGCACGGCCGGCATATCGAACACGGTGCCGTTGTTGAGGACCTTTCCTCGGCTCCGGCCGAACTTGATGACCCGGTCGCCGGCCTCGAACAGGGCGTCGGTCGTAACGACCGAGTGAACGGTCCCGCCGAGCGCAGCGCAGAACGTGGCCACGCCGTCGAACCCCTCATATCGACCTCCCCACGGCAGGGCGTCGTCCTGGACCACGACACAGGCAGGGTCGCAGAGTTCCAGTACGCGATCCAGGCACCCCGCCTCGAACGCCACATAGAGCTCCTTGATGATCTCGAGATTGGACATCGCCCCCTGATCCTTCGGTTACCTAAGTTTTGGTAACCGAAGTATTATGGCTGACTGTGGCGACGTCAAGAGGACTCCCGAGCGATCGGCTTGCGATTGGCCAGATTCTCGGCCGGCTGCTCTATCAGTTCCGGTCTGAACTCTTCGAACGAGCCGAAGCCGACGGCCGGTTCCTCGACATTCGTTTTCCGCACCTTCAGGTGTGGGGCAACATCGGGACCGAAGGCATCCGATTGACCGAACTCGCCGCCAAGGCCCAACTGAGCCTGGCGGCCTGTTCAGAGCTGGTCGACGAACTCCAAGACCTCGGCTACCTCAAGCGAAAACCTGATCCGTCCGACGGCCGGGCGAAACTGATCCTTCCGACGGCCAAGGGTCGGGGGGTCCTCGACGCCGCGGGGGACGCCGTGGCCGACCTCGAGCAACGATGGCGCCACCAGCTCCCACAGGGATCCTTCGATCGCGCCTGCCACGCCTTTAACGACCTCATCGCCGCTCTTGCGAACGAGGACAGGATTTCACGGCGCTGAGCATCACCTCCGTGGCAGAGCGGTAGCGCATATGTCCGATACGAGTGGGACCGAGGGGTGTCCCAATCCGCCGGGTACGCGACAGCTCAATCCGGTTCTGACAACCGTCGCCAAATCCGTTGCAAGGTCCGGCGATCGGCAGCCGTCGTGGCGGCGAAGAGACCACGCCGAAGGACCTCGTTGTGGGTCCGTCGTGCCTCGCGCAGGGTTCGACGACCGGCTTGTGTCAAGACGGGATAGAACTTCCGGCGATCCGCTGCATCCGGCTCACGTCGGACGAGCCCGTCACGCTCGAGACGGGTGATGAGGTGCGTCATGCCCGCGGGGCTAAGCATGACGCGGTCTGCGAGCGCTGACATATGTCCGCCAGGGCGTGGCCGGCGAGAAGATCGGCGAGGTACTCGGTACCATCGGTCCGGAGGTCGTCTACTTCACCGACCACGGCCCTGGTCGCGGGGTGACGATGATCGTCGACCTCGAGGACCTCAGCCAGCTCCCGCACGTGACCGAGCCGCTCATGCTCACCTTCGATGCCGACGTGCATTACCGCATCGCCATCGCGCCAGAGGAGTTGCAGGCGGCCGGGCTCGATCGGTACGCCGCGTAGTCCTTTCTGCGGCCCAGACGACACGAAGAGCGAGGAGGACAACACATGTTTGCCATGGTTTTGAGCTTCGACGGCGAATCCAGTCAGGACCTCAATGACGGGATCGAGCACGTTCGAGACGAAGTGATACCCGCTTTCGAACGGTCAGGGGGCGTCAAGGCATGGCGGCTGGTCGATCGTGAGGCCGGGCGCCGTGTCACCGTCATGGTGTGGGAGGGCGAGGAGCAACTCCAAGCCGGCATGGCTGGCGTGCAGGAAGCCCGTGCGCAAGACCCCGACCGCAATCGGCCCGCGCCGACTTCGGCGCATCGCTTTGAGATCTATGGCGTTGTACCTGGCGTCTGAAGGGCGAGCTTCCACCTGTCCAGTACGCCGGGCCGATGGCGCCCAATTGGCACATCAACGACGAATTCGTTGGCTGAGTGGCCGCTCCTTGGTCGAAGCTTCGGCGAGGTTCGCAATGCCACAAGATCTCACAGGGCAACTGAGCTAGGGCTTTGCAGCGACGAGGAGAAACGTCGTCATCAATCCCTTGCCCTTGACTGCGAGAGATCCTCGCGGTTCGAAGTCGAACTGTTGTCGACGCGGCCCGTGCAACTCGCTCGGTGACCTGGATGCGCCCGGGCACGCCATGCGACTCCATTCGACTCGCCGTGTTCACCGTGTCACCCCAGACGTCGTAGCTGAACTTGCGTCGCCCGATTACCCCGGCGACGACCGGGCCGACATCGATACCGATACGTAGTTGCAACGGCTCGCCGTGTGGCGTCCTGACCTCCGAGATCGCGTCACACATCGCCGATAGCCAGCTTGAGCACGGCAGCTCAGGTGATCGGCGCGGGGCGTCGGGCAGCCCTCCGACAACCATGTACGCGTCGCCGATCGTCTTGATCTTCTCCATGCCGGCGGCCTCGGCGAGATCATCGAAGGCGACGAACACCTCGTTGAGCAGCTCAACGAGTGCCTGTGCTCCGAGATCCTCGGCCAGAGGCGTGAACCCGACGATGTCGGCGAACAGGACTGACACATCGGGATGGCTCTCCGCGATCGTCGTGGCGCCATCACGAAGTGCTCCGCTATTGGAGCTGGAAGGATGTTCAACAGCAGTCGTTCGGAACGCGCCTGCTCAGCTTCTAGGAGACGATGTTCCTGCACCAGCGCGGCGCGTGTCCCGATCACGCTCGTTCGTGAAGTAGAGCAGAGCAAGGAACGCGGCGATCGACGGGCCTGCAAGATTCAGGACGAACAACGCCGCACGGACTCCGCACCGATGTGCGGCGCGGAGCGAGCGAGTGTGGTCTCGAAGCGTCCCGAAACAGCGAGGAGCGCGACGAACGCGGCAAGCCAAACTCCAGCTCCGCACTCCGAACAGGTAGGCGAGGACGGGAGTAATGCGCGGCCCAACGCGGCGACCGCGGAACCGTTTGCGAATCCGCCAAGGCTCCACTGGAGCGCGAACGGAAGCACAAGCATCAGGACCAACAAGAACGTGCGGATCGGTATCGAATGCGCTTCGTGCGTGCGAAGCCAACCAAACTTGCGACGACACAAAGCAGGTAGACGAACGGTATGGCGGCTGATTGTGGAAGCCCGATCGCCAGGTAGATCGCGATCCACGCGCACGACATCGCGGCTAAGCAGGCTCGCGACGAGCGTGACCATTGCCTTGTCGAGACGCAGATCGTCGGAGTCGTCGGCGTCGACTCCAAGGCCAGCCAGCCGCTGAAATCCGACGGGCAGCCGATCGGTCCAAGACACCGATTCAGGCTCGCAGACCGGCGTCTTCGAGTCCACGGACCCGCACCCGACGGCACTCGCTACGGCCGAGACGCGATGCGAGTGCTGGGCATCCGGTCATCGATCTCCAGAGTGCCGAGTTGCCAGCCCGAGAGGCCGACCAGATCCATTTGGTTTCAATCCGCTTTCGACCGATCAGGGGCGGCTCAGGGACGCCGCTTCGCCCGTGCACTCACTGCGTCTGTCTGCGGCGACCCCTTGACCGGTCTGGTTCGCTCTGCTCATGCCACGGTGGTGCCACAAGAGGGACGGACGGGTCCGGACACGCTTGGACGTGTGATGGGCAATACCGAGACGCATTCCGCCGATTCTGCTTCAGCAATACCCAGAGGGGACCCATTTCGGCGGGTCTGGGACGGTCTGGCCAGGCGGGACTTAAGGCCAATGGACTGTCGTCCACCTGGTTCAGGGGAGCAGCCGCCGAACCTCGTCCATAGTGTCCAGGTCGTCCATGGCGGCGCCGGCGCGCTGTAGCCCCGAGCCGGCGATCTCCTCCGCCTGCAGACCCCCGGCGGCCCTAGTGAAGGCGGCCGCCACGAAGGGGTAGGCCACCAGCAAGCGGTAGCGCCGCCAGCTCTCTGCGCGATCGAGCGAGGGTCCTCCGTGGCGGGGGAGCTCGTCGCGGTAGAGGTCCAAGAGATGGCGCTCCTCGGCCCGTCTCCGCTCTGTGGGCAAGCTCAGCGTGAGGAAGTAGGCGAGGTCGCGCAGTCCGAGGCCGCGCCGCAACACCTGCCAGTCCACGAAGCCCGGCACGTCGCCATCGAAGTAGACGTTGCCGAAGTGGGGGTCCCCGTGCAACAGGGTGAAGTCGTCACGGGGCAGCCGAGCCTCGAACTGGCGCTGGCGCTCGATAAGCAACGCCGAGTCGGGCGGGAGGAGATCGGGGTTGGTGCGCCGCAACCGCCCGATCACCAAACGCAGCAGCCGGGCTGTCAACGGTGCCGCCGGGTCGGCGGCGTTGGTCACCACCCACGACAACGCACCGGACCCGGCGGCGGCCGCGTAGGTGCCGTGGAGGGTTGCCAGGGCGCGCACCACTGCCTCGGCCTCGGCAGGGGACGGGGCATCGCGGACGTCGGCGAACCGGCAGCCCCGGGCATCGAGGTCCTCGAGTACCAGGGCGAAGCGGCCGGTGCGCTCGTCGTAGCGCGCGACGTGGGCACGCGGCGCGGCGATCGGTAGCGCCGGCGCCAGGCGCTCGTAGAAGGACACCTCGGTTGGCCCGAGGCGGGCCAGGCCGACGAAGAGCCGGACTGCGGCGGGAAAGGGGGCCAGCTTGACGAAGACCGACTGCGGCGTGCCGTCGCCGTCGACTCCGAGGCGCGCCCGCGCCGTGGTGCCGGCCGTCTCCGCGAGTCGTTCGACGCGCCGAACCGGACGGCCAAGCAGGTCGCCGACGACATGCGCGGTGAGATCGTCGAGCGTGTGGGGGAGTCCCGTCCGGCGGTCGAGGCGGTCGTGCGCCAACCGACTCAGTTCCTTCGCGAGGCCCATCAGTCGGGCCTCCCCGCTGCCCGGAGCAGCGGCCTGTCGGTAATCTGCACGGACCGCATCTTTCCCCACGCCGTGGCCGGGCGCGTCCGGAATGGCGTCACCTCAGGTCAGATCTTGCGCTCCTGATGGAGCGGCTGAACTTGTCAAGGGAGAGAAGAGATAGGCCTTCGCTCGCTCGGAACCCTGGGCCTGCAGGCGGGCACTACGGCCCACGATGTTGCCCGGCGCGAGTCTCGCCAATCCCCTGTGGTTAATGTCGCCGACGTGCCCGGGCCGATGGAGGGGATCAAGGTTGTCGAGGTGGGGATGTGGGTCGCCGGACCGGCAGCCGCAGGCATCCTCGGCGACTGGGGCGCCGAGGTCATCAAGATCGAGCCGCCAGCAGGCGACCCCATGCGGGGCATCCTGGCCATGCTCCGGACCACGGACGGCGTCAACCCGCCGTTTGAACTCGACAACCGGAACAAGCGCAGCGTCGGGCTCGACCTGTCCATCCCAGAGGCCCGCGATATCGCCTCCGCATTGGTCGACGAGGCCGACGTGTTCGTGACGAACGCTCGGCCCGCGGCGTTGACCCGCGCCGGCTTGGACTACGAGACCGTGTCAGCGCGCAACCCCCGCGTTGTGTACGCGCACATCACCGGGTATGGCCTCGTCGGAGACGACCGGGATCGGGCCGCGTTCGACGTCGGCGCATTCTGGTCCCGGGCGGGCGTGGCCGCAGCCCTTGCGCCGGATGGCGCACCGCTGCCTTACCAGCGTGGGGGCATGGGGGACCACATGGCGGCCATGGCGGCAGCGGGGGCGGTATCGGCCGCGCTCTTCGCCCGGGAACGTAGCGGCGCGGGCCAGTTGGTGTCGGTCTCGCTGCTGCGCGTCGGCATGTACATGCTCGGCTGGGATATCAACATGGCGGTGCGTCTCGGATTGCCCACGGTGGCCATGACGATCGAAGCCCCGCCCAATCCGATGATCAGTGCATATACGGCTGGAGACGGCCTGCGGTTCTGGCTGCTCGGTCTGCAGGGTGATCGGTTGTGGCCGGACCTGCTCCGGGCGATCGAGCGAACCGAGTGGGCGACCGACGAGCGGTATGCGACACTCGCCTCGCGGTTCGGGAATTCGGCCGACCTGGTGCGCGAACTCGGCGCGGTGTTCTCGACCCGGACGCTTGAGGAGTGGGCTGACGTGTTCGACCGTGAGAACGTGTGGTGGGCACCGGTTCGACACGCGCACGAGGTGGTCGCCGACCAACAAGCACGTGCGGCTGGCGGCTTCGTCACCGTGCCCTTGGACGGCGATGGCGCGATCGACATGGTCGCCACGCCGATTGACTTCCTCGGGACACCGTGGGCACCCCGGGGGACAGCTCCCGAGTTCGCCCAGCACACCGAGGAGGTGCTTCTGGAACTCGGACACGGCTGGGATCGGATCTCCGAGCTCAAGGAACTTGGAGCGATTCCGTAGCTGCCATCGTGACGCCGCATCAGCTGGTCCGAATCGGATCGAACCGATTCGGAACACAATTCGTTCCGAACTTCGGTGGCCGCCTCTTCTTCATCGTGGTGGGAGAGCCGTCGGCGTTGTCCGCACTCGTTCCGGTGGCGTCTCGATCGCAGTGCGGGCGGAGGGAGGATGGCCGATAGTGGCCATCGACTCGCGCCAAGAAACACTTTGGCGGTCACCCGTCACCCCTTTGAAAGGTCGGCTGCGTTATCGTGCCCACGTTTACGAAGGGAACGGATGATGGGAACGCATTCTCGAACCTCCAGCCCACGGAAGTGGGCACCGAGGCGCGTCCGGACACGACTGTTCACGGTGTTGTGCGTGTTGACCGGGCTCGGATTTGCCGCGGGGGCGTCGGTGTCGACCGCACTGCCGGCGGCCGCCGCGAGCCCCTATGCGCTGGTCGCGGTGGCGGGTGCATCCCTCAGCGGTCTCGGCGTCGCCGCTCCGTACGCCTTGAACCCCGTCTTCTCGTCGTCGACTACGGACTACGACGTGTCCTGCCAGGCTGGGTCGAACCAGGTCTCCCTCACGTTGAGCGGGAACGGGGGACCGATCACGGTCTCGACAAACCAACAGGGCTCGGTGGTCTCGGGCACGACCGTCAGCGTCTCGCTCGACGTCGTCCCGAACGAGGCGATCGTGATCTATGCGCCGAGCTCCGGCGGCGCTCCCGGCACGGCCCAATACTGGGTGCGTTGCCTCCCGTCGGACTTCCCAACCCTTCAGGTCAACCAGGCCGGGCCGGCCTCGCCGGGATGGACGCCCGGCTACTACTTCACGGGCAACCTCACGAGTCTCAACGGTGTGAACTACGCCATGGTGCTCGACGGCAACGGTGTCCCGGTGTGGTACCAAAAGCTCCCCACCGGGACGACGGCGGGAAACGTCGAGCCGCTTTCCAACGACACCATCGTCTGGTCGCCGTACTCTGCCCCAGGATTCGGGATCGGGGACAACCTCAGCGCCTACACCGGGTTCGACCTGGGAACGCAGACGACCATCGCCTCGCTCCCTGCAGCGGTGACGCCCACCGACCCGCATGAACTTGTGCCGCTGCCCAATGGGGACCGTCTGATGATCTCGACGCCTGTCGTGACGAAGGACCTCGGTTCGCTCGGCAACGGCGCCGGTGGCGGCTCCGGGACCCCAGCTTCGGAAGCGAACAACACCGCCGTCGACTGCGTGGTCCAGGAGGTGAACCCGAGCAACCAGGCCGTCTGGACCTGGGACGCCGCAACGCACCTCGGGTTGGACGAGGTCAACACGCAAACCGGATTGCCCTATGCCGGGCCCGCCTGGGAGTTGTCGACCTTCGGCGGCACTCCTCCGGTTGCCGACATCTACCACTGCAATTCGGTCGCGGTCGACGAGGACTCGTCGAGCCCGTACTTCGGCGACGCCCTCGTGTCGATGCGGTACCTGAACGCGGCCTACCTGATCGACCCTTCCACGGGCAACGTCATCTGGAAGCTCGGTGGCACGGCGTTCACCTCAAATGACCCCGAGACCGCGCAGGGTACGCCGGCGCAGCATCTCAACATCACGGGCGACAGCGAGACGCAGTTCTGTGGTCAGCACGACGCCCGCTTCGTGCCCACCCCAACCCCCGCCGTCGAAGACGTCAGCGTCTTCGACGATCACACGGGTTGTGTCGGTGCAGCTCGCGGCGTCGAATACGCACTCGACACGGGGTCGGGCACGGCGACCCCCGACTGGCAGTATGCCCAACCCGATGGCCTGGCGGTTTCCGGCCACCGGAAGCTTCCGCCGGATGCCCGATGCCGCCAATGACATCGGTTCGGGCAGCAGCGTCATCGGTTGGGGCATCTCGAGCTTTCCGTCCGGCTTCACGGAGGTCGATGGAGCCGGGAACGTGTTGGCCGACACCCGCTTCACCGACGGCGACAAAATCTACCGAGCGATCAAAGTGGACGCGGCGCAGGTGAACCTGCAACTACTGCGGCAGACGGCAGGCTGGACGGGGACCTCTATTCCGCCACCCCCTGCCGCACCGCCTGGCTCTGTGCCCGCGCGTCACGCTCAACCAGCCGATCCTCGGCATGGCGGCCTCTCCCCTGACGGCTGGGGCTACTGGCAGGTCGCGTCGGACGGCGGGGTCTTTAGTTACGGCGACGCCGGCTTCTTCGGCTCAGCGGGAGGCACGCCGCTGAACCAGCCCGTAGTCGGCATGGCGGCGACCCCGGACGGTGGCGGGTACTGGCTGGTCGCGATGGACGGCGGGGTCTTCAGTTACGGCGACGCCGGCTTCTCTGGCTCGGCCGGCGGCACGCCGCTGAACAAACCCGTGGTCGATATGGCGGCCACACCCGACGGCAAGGGCTACTGGCTGGTCGCCGTCCGACGGGGGCGTCTTCAGCTATGGCGACGCCGGCTTCTCCGGCTCGGCCGGCGGCACGCCGCTGAACAAACCGGTGGTCGGCATGGCAGCCACACCCGACGGCAAGGGCTACTGGCTCGTCGCCTCCGACGGAGGCATCTTCAGCTATGGCGACGCCACCTTCTACGGCTCGACCGGTTCCTTGGCGCTGAATAAACCGGTGGTCGGCATGGCAGCCACACCCGACGGCAAGGGCTACTGGCTCGTCGCCTCCGACGGAGGCATCTTCAGCTATGGCGACGCCACCTTCTACGGCTCGACCGGTTCCTTGGCGCTCAACAAACCGGTAGTCGGCATGGCGGCTACCCCCGACGGCGTCGGGTACTGGTTCGTCGCCTCCGACGGCGGGGTGTTCAACTATGGCGACGCCGGTTTCTACGGCTCGGCTGTCGGCGGCTGAGCCCAGGGCTGCCGTGGGACGATGGGCGGGAGCGGTACCCATGACGGACCCAAAGGTTGCTGCCGACTGAGTGTCGAGTTCCGGCGCACGAGTGCAGGTTGGACGTTGGATCCTAGAAATACGGAGGTGAGCAGAGATGAGCAATGAAGAGGTGGCACCTGAAACGAAGGGTGTGACGGCAGAATTACTTACGACGCTTGACCTTGGCCTTGAGATCGAGGGTATGGCGGCGCGTCAACTTCGAATGCGTATGTTCACCTTTGAGCCCGGAGCCGTCTTCGGCCCGATTCACGACCATAAGGACAGACCTGGCGTCGTCTACATACTGCAGGGAACGATCACTGATCACAGGGAGGGAGTCGCTACGGACTATGGGCCGGGAGTGGGCTGGCCCGAGGATGGGAACACCACCCACTGGCTCGAGAACAGGGGCGCGGTTCCGGCGGTTGAGATCTCGGTTGATATCGTCCGGTTTGTCCAATAGCTCTTGTCTCTGGGGGTCTGAGTAGTGTCCTGCACTCATGGCAGGACAGCGGGACACTTCGGATGACTCGTGCCGTCACAAGGTTCGAATGTCGGTTGCGACCGCTACGGGATAGGGTCTTCTGGTGGCGCGGCGGAAAGTGGAGACAGGTCGAGCGGTGACTTCCCGGTGGACAGGTGCACTTCTGGTTGCGCTTCTCGCGGTTGTCTTCGTCGCTGTCGGGTGTGGGTCCACGACGACCTCGACGAGTTCGAGCACCCACGGGCTCCCTGCCCTGCCAGCCTCGGCGGCCGACAGGGGCAAATGGGTTATCGGCGTCAAGTGCGACTTCTCCCCCTTTGGCTACATAGACGCCCAGGGACATCACGCCGGATATGACGTCGAGGTCGCTCAGGAATTCGCCCAGTTGGCATTCGGCAATCGTGGTCGTGTCCAATACGAATGCGTGAACACGGACAGTCGGATACCGACGCTTCAAAGCGGCAAGGTGGACATGATCATCGCCACCCTGTCGTGGTCCAAGGCCCGAGCGATGAGCATCGACTACTCGACTCCCTACTACGGCGCCACCGGCCGCCTCTTAGTTCGCGCCGGAGGGAACGTTTCGAGCCTGGCGGACCTCGGCGGCAAGTCCGTCGTGACCACCACCGGGTCGGTCTATGTCCCTTGGACCAAGAGTTGTCTCAAGAGCGCGAACCTGCAACAAGTTGCCAGCCCGTCTGACGCCCTGACGGCGCTGAAGAACGCACGAGCCGACGCCTTCATGTTCGATGACGCCTACCTGCTTGGAGCCGAGGTCAGCAATCCCGGGCTCACATTGACTTCTGACAAGTTCCTGAGCATTCCCTGGGGGATCGGCATGCGCAAGGGAGATTCGGCCACGACGAAGTGGGTCAACTCCGCCCTGGCGCGCATGACCGCAAGCGACGACTTCTACCGAATCCTGAAGGACAATGTCCCCGCCTCGGCGCTTCCGAGCTTCGCCAACCAGGTACCCAGGCCGGGAAACACGCTTCATTATCCGGTCGGCATCGATCCGGCCGCCAACTGCAGCGCCTGATAGCGAATGTAGTTGACCCCGTTTGGCGGATGGCGGCACGTGGGTTTGAGCGAGAACTCGCGAGTTCCGCAACCCAGCCGACGTATACCAGCAGCCGCTACGGTGCGTGCGACGTACAGAGTCGGTGATTACGAGAGATCGGAGACTGGCGATGACCTCGAAGTCTGATTTCACAGCTGAGGAATGGCAGCTCGTTCTCGAAGCGCCACCAAGTGCAGGAATGATCGTGGTCACTGCCCAACGAGGCGGCTCGTTTCGCGAGACCATCGCCATGGCGAAGGCCTATGTCGAAGCACGCCAGCAGCACGGGAAGAGCCAGCTTCTCGATGAGATTGTCGCGGCGAAACCTGAGCGGGATCACACGCACTATCACTCGCCCGAAGAGCTCAGGCAACACGGACTGCAACACCTACGTGACTCGGTTGCTGTGCTGCAGAGAAAGGCCGCGCCCGAAGAGGTCGAGGAATACCGCCGGTTCATCGTGACGCTGTCCGACAAAGTCGCAGCCGCTCACCGCGAGCATGGTCAAGAAGTGAGCGAGTCCGAGCAGACGGCGATAAATGACATCACCGAAGCCCTGAACACGGCCGCTGGGTAGGAAGTATCTCTCCGAGGGTCTGAATTCGGTCCGGGCCGGGGCGACGGCAGCGTTCGACCAGCCGGTGCTTGCAGGGTCGGGCTACCAGAAATGGCCCAGTCCTGTTTCGCGCCGATCAGGGGCTCTCGCTACATTGAGGTCTTCACCACGACGAGAGGATCCCGATGTCGTCAATCTCAGGGCCCGAACATCTCAGCGGCCATCACCGAGACACCCTGCGACAGATCTTTCAGCAAAAGACGAACCACAACGTCGAATGGCACGATGTCGTGTCACTACTCGAGGCGGTCGGGTCCATCGAACAACAGCACGACGACATGTTTCTGTTCCGGATCGGCCAGGAGACCGAGGTTCTCAGGCGTCCCAGTGACAAGGACATCGACGGACAACAGCTCGTCGACTTGCGCCGAATATTGACGAGTGCTGGCTACGACACCATGGCCGCGGACCTCGAAGACAAGGGAAACGAAGTCTGACCTGCCAGCATCAGAGGACCGACGCCAAGCCGGGAAGCACTGTCAGCAGTAAACCTTGGGACGTGTCAGGGATCCGGACCCTTGTTCTCGCTGCTGTTGTCGCAATCGGACTGAGCCCGGCCGCCTGTGGTGAAGGGGAAACACCCCCTACCTAGCTCGGCGTCAGGCGTCCATGACCCGCGGCAACCCGTCCCCGCCGAAGCGGGATCGCCCACTCTGGGGGCAATAGGCTTGCGACGTGGCAGCCGACGAAGAGATATTGCATCGCGTCAGGGAGGGCGTGGCCGCCTTCACGGAGGAACGGCACAAGGCGATCGCGAAAGTCACGCGGGCGTGGGGAAAAGATACAGCTGCCACGGACAAGGCACTGCGCAACTGCGTCCTTGGAACTGCTTTGAGCGTGATCGAGAACATGCGCATTAAGCGTCGCGAGCAGTTGGATGCCATGACCGAAGTTGCCAGCGCTGCATTCTCTGGATACGCGCTCGGACGCGAATTACTGGCCACCGAGACTGCGCAGCCGGCCTATTCGTCGTCTGAGGCCGATGAAAAGGAGAATGCAATCCGAATCCACGACCGATCGCAGGCGTGGGTAGTCGACAGTTTGATGCCGGTGCTCAAGGTGTCCGAATCGCTCATGCACGTGATTCATTATCCGGCGAACTCGCTGGTGTTCAGAGATATCGTTGGCGCCAAACAGGCCAAAGCCACGTTGCTGAGTCAGGTCGTCGTCGGTGTGGCTTTTGCGATGGCAGAGGAGGATCTCTTCGGTCCGTTCACCGTTGACACTGCGTGATCGTGGCTGTCAGTGGCGATCGCATTCTGAAGGACAAGGAGAGGTGTGTCCACCGACCCCGGCACGGAGGGGCAGCCGCACCCTGGGCATGGCCCATAAGCAGCCGCAGGACGGTCACCGCCTCAATTCCGCCACCTCCTCCAGTCGTCCCAACTTGTCAGGATTGCGGACGGCGTAGATCCGCGTGATCAGGTCATTTTCGATCACGAAACTCACCGCAGTGACATCGCCCGCGACATCGAAGCGGGCGCCGGGCATGCCGTTGAACCAGGCGGTGGTCGCCATCAATCCCGACAGTTCTGCCACGCGGGCCAAGAAGGCCACCACCGTCTCGGCGCCGACGAGTGGTTTCCGAGCGGCCCGCACCAGACCACCGCCATCGGCGATCAACACCACATCGGGGGCGAGCACTTCTACCAATCCGCGCACGTCGCCAGAGGCAACAGCATCCATGAACTTTTCGAGGGTTGCCTCTTGCTGGGCTCGGTCCACCTGCATTCGCGGACGTCGTGCCGCCACATGCTCGCGGGCACGATGCGCGATCTGCCGGACTGCGGCCGGCGTCTTGCCCACGGCCTCAGCAATCTCGTCGTACGGTGTCTCGAATACCTCGTGCAGTACGAACACGGCCCGCTCGACCGGACCAAGGGTCTCGAGCACCGTGAGAAGCGCGATGGAAATGTTCTCGGCGAGCTCGATGTCGTCGGCCATTTCCGGACCCGTCAGCACCGGTTCGGGCAGCCATTCCCCGGGGTAGTCCTCCCGGCGGCGGGACACCGTTCGGAGCCGGTTCAGCGCCTGCCGAGTGACGATCCGAACCAGATACGCCCGTGGGTCACGTACTGCGGTCCGATCCACGCCGGCCCATCGCAGCCAGGTCTCTTGAACGACGTCCTCGGCGTCGGTCGCGGAGCCGAGCATCTCGTAGGCGACGGTGAAGAGCAGCCCGCGATGGGTAACGAACGGGTCCTCCATCATGCTGACGAGGCTAGGGCGAGCGGCTTGAGGTCACAGGCGGCTGAAAACTCCTGCGACTCAATGCCCATGGCGACGTTAGAGCGCGCCATGAAGTTGGCCAGCGCGATGAACGCGGTGAGTTCGACCAGGGCAGCCGGACCGAGCGCATTGAGGAGTCGAGCCGACAGTTCGTCGGTCACCGTCGGCGGCGTCTGCGTCATTGCCTCGGCGTACTCCATGACGTCGCGCTCGAGCGGCGTGAAGACCTCCGACACCCGCCAGCGGGGTACCTCACGCGCCTTGTTCACGTCGAGTCCCTCGTTGTGGGCGTGGAAATAGCCGAAGTCCAGGCAGAAGCTACAGCCGACCAGGCTGGCCGTGGCCATGTGGGCGAACGACTTCAGGTTCTCGTCACACCGGTCCCACTTCTGGGCCTTGCGGCCGACTGCCAAAGCTGAAATTCAACACCTTTCGGTTGTGCCACGTCACGCCGACTGGATCAGGCACCTCTCCGAACATTTTGCGAGACATCCGCTTCACCAGTGTTCCGTAGAGTCCGGTCAGTTCTGCCTGGGGGATCCGTGTAGTGCTGGCCATAATGCCTCCTGTGGTGACTTGCCTTCACCATGAGACACCGGCCACGACTCGAATGTGACGTCTGGGTCGGATCCCCTAACGCAGAGAGTGGTGCCCGATTCGCTTGGAGTTCGTCATCCCCGACCTGGCCCCGATCGCCGGCTGAGGGACCTCATTGCCGAGCGACGGGTCGTGGTGGTGCCCAGGAGGTCAGACTCTGCGCTATGCGGCCGCCCCTTGAGACTCCAGGAAGGTCGCTGAGCCACTCGTGAACGCCGCCTTGGCAGGATTCTTCACCGGCCTATCGCTCATTGTCGCGATTGGCGCACAGAATGCGTACCTCTTGCGGCTCGGGCTGGCGCGGCAGCATGTCGGCGTCGCAGTCGCAATCTGTGCAACCTCTGATGTGGTCCTGATCTTGCTCGGTATCGGAGGGATCGGTCGTATCGCTCACTCCTTCCCTGGGGTTCTCGACATCCTCAAATGGGTCGGCGTCGCCTACCTGGTCGCATACTCAGTGCATTCGTTCTGGCGTGCAACGCGAAGTGAGGTGCTGCTGCCCGCCGTCGCCGGCCCACATGCGTTGAGGGCCGTTGTCGCCGCGACGCTCGCATTCACGTTCTTGAACCCACACGTATACCTGGACACGGTGTTGTTTCTGGGCTCCATCGGAAATCAGTACGGAGGTAGTCGATGGCTGTTCGCCACAGGGGCTTGCACCGCTTCGATTGTCTGGTTCACCGGCCTTGGATACGGAGCCAGGGCGGCGTCCCGACTGATGTCGCGGCCTGTGACGTGGCGCGTTCTCGATGTTGGAATCGGCGTGGTCATGCTGCTCGTCGCGTTGAGCGTCGCCACGGCACACATTGCTGCATAGCGTGTCGTATGAGAGATCTCGAACCTCCGATGCAAGACTCCCACCCTGTCCCTCTCTTGCCTATTTCCTTCAACCATCGTCAGAACCGTCCTCCCGTACCCGGGAGCGCCCCTGGCACGTGAGGATCGAGCAATAGTGATCTTCTCCGGCCGAGCTGCCAAAGAACACGGGGTGGTCTCCCTGGGGGCGTCAGGCTGCTGGCGTCGAGACAGGCGTCACCAGACCAGCACTTGGGCCCTCTTCGGGCGACGGACCGTCGCATCAGACAGTGACGACTGGCTCTGTTACCGTGCGCCCCATGCCCAAGCACATCGTCATTCTCGGAGCTGGCTTCGGCGGCCTCGAGCTCATGACCGGGTTGTCCGAGTCGGTCTCCGACAAGATGCACATCACGCTCATCGACAAGAATGATTCGTTCATGTTCGGCTTCTCGAAGCTCGACGTCATGTTCGGTCGACGCCCGGTCTCCGAGCTTTGGAACTCGTATCGGCGCATCGCGAAGCCTGGCGTTGAATTCCGCCAAGAGACGGTTACTTCTATCGATCCCGCGAGTCGCCGAGTCGTCACCGACGTAGCAACCTACGACGCTGATATTCTCGTGGTTGCGCTCGGTGCTGACTATGACGTAGCGGCGACGCCGGGGTTGGCAGAAGATGGGTACGAGTTCTATTCGACTGCCGGCGCGGAGCGGGCTCGTGATGCACTCGCGGATTTTGGCGGCGGCGGAGTCGTCGTCGGAGTGCTCGGTCCGTTCTTCAAATGCCCCGGCGCGCCAAACGAAACCGCACTGCTCCTGCATGACTACCTCGCCCGGCGCGGACTGCGTGAGTCTTCGACCATCCACCTTGTCAGCCCGATGCCCATGCCCATTCCGATCTCGAAGAGGACCTCCTCGGCGATCGTGGCCATTCTCGAGGAACACGGGATCGAGTACTGGCCTTCGTCGAGGGTGACCCGGCTAGATCCTGATCACCACGTCGCACACCTCGAGGATGGTCGACAGTTGCCGTATGACCTGTTCTTGGGCATCCCGGTCCACTGTGCCCCAGAGGTCGTCGCCGCTTCTGATCTGGTCGAGGACGGATGGATTCCCGTTGACCCGGCCACATTCGCCACGAAGTTCCCCAACGTCTTCGCCGTCGGCGACGTGACAAGCGCACCCGTCCCTCGTGCCGGAGGGATCGCCGAAGGCGAGGCGGCCACCGTCGCAAAAGTGCTCATCTCCCAGCTCACTGACGGGAACGCCGCGCCTCCGTACGACGGGGCGTCAGCGTGTTACGTGGAGTTGGGTGATGACCTCGTCGTGCGCATCGACGTCGATTTCCTCTCCTATGACACACCCGTCGCAAAGTTCAGCGCACCCTCAGCAGCACTCAATCAGGAAAAGCAGGAGTGGGGGTCCACGCGAGCCGTTCGGTGGTTCGGACACGAGGAATCCCCGGCCGCCACCTGAGGCGTCCAGTTGGGAACCCCGATCCGCAACTCGAGTTGGCGCGAGGTCCCAATAAAGGCAGAGGGCGTCCCGTGCGCGATTGGGTCGGACTTTGCGACAGCACGCGGGCGGGCGAAGAGTGGGCAGCCTGACATGAGACGCCGAGCGGCTCGGTATTCGTGGACCCCTGTGCCTCTATCGGCCTCGGCGGGGAGTACCACTTCCAGTCGCGATCCTCTCCATGTAGGGTTCGCGCATGATCATTTGGTCCTACAAATTGGAGCGATTCGACCTGATGGCAGAGGACGGTAATACCGCCGTCGAGGCGGCCCTCAACCAGTTGGGAGAGCAAGGCTGGGAGCTCGTTGGCGTTCAAGCCATTGGGGAGTTCCCCTACGCGATCTGCAAGCGACCGTCGATTTAGGAGAATCCGCCGGGCGAAGGTGACCGTGTCCCCGAACGGTGACTGGTGATCGCGTGTGGCCTGACTGACCCCTCGTGAACCTCAGTTTCCAAACCAGGTAAGGCCACTCTGAAATGGTGTGACCTCGACGTTCGAGCAACTCGGCAAGCTGGTGGCTTCCTTCGGAAGTTCGGCGGAGAGCTTCTTGGACCCGGATTTACCCGGCAGCGACACTGTGATCGACTTGTAACGATCATGCACGCATGACGAAATCACGGAACGGGGATTATCTCCGGCCGCGACGACGACCGAGGCAATGCGGCCAGGCTTCAGGGTGACCAGCGGTGGCATTGCACCAGGATTCAGGCCTCCCAGATACGTGTTCCTAGAGCCAATCGTGGTGAACGAGGCGCCAGGACGGGTTGCCACCACCATGGGGTAGCCCTGAAGATCGCAGGTCTTTGCGCCCCTATTGCGAAAGGCGATGAGCATCCCCTCAGTTCCACCGGCGGCGCTAGCAGAGGGAACTGTCACGGAGAGGTGCCTCAACGAGCAAGGACTCGACTGCATTGGCCTCGCTGACGCTGATGCCCTCGAAGTATCCGAGTGCAGATGAAATCCAGCGAAGACAAGCGCGGGCCCCAAGGTCAGTACGACCCACCGTTGATTCATCTGTCTCCCGATTTGCGAAGAGGCCATCGTACGGTGACGTCGGTCGCGTCACCAGGCGAGTTCGCCCTCGTCCTCCTGGAAGGTGCCCGTAGGGCCGTCCTTGCCGATTGTGGCCATGCGCACGATTACCTCTGCGCCCTTCTCCACCGGCTGTCCGGCCCCACTGAACGGAGTGAGTTCGGTTGCAGTAAAGCCAGGCTCGACGGCATTGAACTTGATTCCTGGAAATGTCTTGGCGTACTGAACCGTCAGCATCGAGACGGCTGCCTTACTTGCGCCATAGATGATGCTCGGGAAGTGAAACTGGCGCCGCTCGGGCGTGGTCACGGCCCAAAACGAGCCGAGTGCGCTCGAGACGTTGACCACCACGGGATTCGCGGACTGCTCTAGTAGCGAGACAGCGGCCTGTGTGACACGGATGAGGCCGACTGCGTTGGTATCGAAGACCTCTAGCGCGATTGGACCCGTGACTTCGGCGGTCGTACTGATGCCCGCATTGTTCACGAGGACGTCCAGATGGCCCTCGCGCTCGGCGATACCGCCAAGTGCGGTCTCGACCGACAAGTCGTCGGTGACGTCGAGCTGGACGAAATGGCCGCCGAGTGCCGATGCGGCCGCCGTCCCACGTTCGGCGTTGCGCGCTCCGAGGTAGACGATGTGCCCTCGCTCGATCAACTGTCGGGCAGTCTCGTAGCCGAGTCCCTTGTTGGCTCCGGTGATGAGCGTCACGGTCACTGTCGGTGCTCCTCTCATCGTGGTCGAACCACCTGGTCCCCGAAGGGCGGGAAGCCAGTCAGACCGTAGCGGGGTGCCCCCAACGCCGGGGCGTAGGACAGTCCGGCACTGCATGGTCAGGCCGACGCAGCCTCGTGAGGCCGGACCGACACACGGTCCCACTTCGGCGAACCTGGGTGTCGTGAGGTGGATGAGCTCGGCGGTCCGACCGGTTAAATTGTGCCGGTGAATCCTCCTCCGACCGACGACCTGGTCAGCTTCGCGACGGACATCAAGCCGCTCTTCAGAGAGCATGACCGGGGATCCATGCAAAGGGCATTTGATCTCTGGTCCTTCGAAGACGTTCGCGCTCACTCTTCCGACATTTTGGAACGTGTGAAGAATGGCTCCATGCCATGCGACGGCGCGTGGCCACCCGAGCGAGTGGAACTCTTTCAACGTTGGGTCGACACGGGTTCGGCCCCGTGAGGTCGAAACAAGATCCCGTTCCGAATGCCCGGCGAGCGGCATCCGCTCCCATGTGACGCAATGAAATAACGGTTGGATTTGCAATCCAACCTTTTTGACCGTGGTCGAGGTTCTGCGGTTCGGCCCGAGGTGAAGACACGCCCGAGGAGTACGGTCTCACGCTGGGAGGGCTGATGGACCCGTTTGCTCAGGCTCATCTCTCAGAGCTCCTTGCCACGGCTCGCATGCGACCAGTGGTTCCCTCAGCTGAGCCCGATGAGCAAAAGGCGCGGACGCTCATTACGTTCAACGCTGCCGTCACAGCCCTGAGAGGGGTCGGTGCTATCTCGGATGAGGAGATGGCGGAATGGACCAACCGCATGCTGGTGGCACTCGGCGAGCAGCCTCTTGAACCACTTCCGCCCGGAGCTGGGGTGAGACTGATCAACTTCGGAGGGAGTGCGCAACGTCGGGAGCGCCCACCGGATCCTCCTCCTGCGTCCAGATTCCTCGGGTTGGTCTCTGTGGACGAGCCCGACCGACCTCTGGCCTACGGCGGTCGTATCCAGATCCTGGGAGTGGAGCTTTACAGCGACAAGGTCTCAGTCAACTGGAGGCTCGCCCCACTGCCCGATCCAGCGGCCTTGTTCGCCGCCGAGTTGGCTGACCAAGAGCCCGATCTCGAGGGCCTGTCGGATGACTTCAAGACCATTCTCCGGGACAAGCTGATCCAGCGACTACAGATGCAACGACGTTCGGTCACCCTCGTCGACGACGTGGGTACCGAGTTCCAGCCGACAGGCGGGAGTTCGAGCGGAGGCGGCAATGAAAGGCGCGGAATCTCGGACTTCGTCCCCGGTGTGCCGGCTCAGGCGAAACAGCTGAGGGTGCTCTGGGACGAAATGGAGTTTGCGGTCCCGTTGCCCTCCAACCGGGACTGGGCCTGAGGGTCCCTGCGTCGCCGGTGGGTCGGATGTGGTCCACGAGATCGGGCCAACAGTTGTGCACCGGACCGATCCACGTGAAGTACGGAGTCCTGTCGATTGCGCCGGCGCTATGGTGCCCAAATGCCCACCACACCGCGCTATCGGGTCGTCCAGTGGACGACGGGAAATGTCGGCAAGAGTTCAGTGCAGGCGATTGCTGCGAACCCAACGCTCGAGCTCGTCGGTTGCTACGCCTGGTCGCCTGAGAAGGTTGGCCACGACGTCGGTGAGCTGTGCGGCATTGACCGGCTGGGCATCGTCGCCACCAATGACGTCGAGGCACTGCTCGAACTGAACCCCGACTGCGTGGTGTACAACCCGATGTGGCTGGATGTCGCCGAACTGGAACGCATCTTGTCGGCAGGTGTCAACGTCGTTGCCACGGCTTCGTTCATCACGGGCCACAACCTGGGTGCAGGCCGTGATCGGATCGTCGAGGCGTGTCGGCGCGGCAACTCGACAATGTTTGGCACCGGCATCAGTCCCGGGTTTGCCGAGTTGCTGGCGATCGTCTCGGCCAGTATCTGTGAGCGGGTCGACAAGGTCACGGTCAACGAGGCCGCAGATACGACGTTCTACGATTCACCGGCAACCGAGACCCCAGTGGGATTTGGTCAACCAATCGACCATCCCGAACTTCAGGCGATGACAGCGCACGGCACGGCGATCTTTGCCGAGGCCGTGCGGATGGTCGCTGACTCACTCGGTGTCGAGCTCGACGACGTGCGCTGTGAGGCCGAGTACGCGCAAACCACCGCCGATCTTGATCTCGGTTCGTGGACCATCGCGGCAGGATGTGTCGCCGGTGTGGCCGCCTCTTGGAAGGGTCTGGTCCGAGAGAAGGTTCTCGTCGAGCTCAATGTTCGGTGGCGAAAGGGCCAGACGCTCGAACCCGACTGGAAGATCGACCAGGACGGTTGGATCATTCAGATTGATGGGCTGCCAACGGTGACGCTCAACGTGGGGTTTCTTCCGCCGCCCGACTTCGAAGCTCAGACGATGGAGGAATTCATGGTTCTCGGGCACATCATGACGGCGATGCCTCCGATCAACGCGATCCCGGCCGTCGTGGCCGCCGCACCGGGCATTGTTACCTACAACGATCTTCCGCTGGTTCAGCCCCGTGGCGTCGTGCCGCTCGCATAATCCAAGGGGAAGTCTCCACCCTGCAGTCCGGCCCAGAACGCCCGGCAGTGAGACGGTCGGGCACGTAAGAACGCTCGGCACGAATCGGAGTGACGCTGTCCACCCGCTGGCTTCAAGCGGATGGTGAAGTCTGACTGTCAGGCCCTTGATCTGCCCACCGAGGCAAGTTCGAGTAGATCGACGATGGAGCGCTCAGTTTCGGAGAGGTCCACGAATTCGATTCCAGCTCGTACGATTTCGTCCGGACCGGCCTTTGCATTTCGCACCTCACCCGTGAGCGTCACGTCGATGGACGCACCTACCGGAAGACGCACGGAAACTCGACGTCCCAAGAGATCAGATGAAGCAGGGTGGCGAAGATCCATTCCCGCACCGAGCGCCGAGAAGTCGAAGACTCCGCAGTCTCGCCACAGATCGGCGGGTTCGCCCTCAATATGGCAAGCGCCCATCCAAACGGCGGATTGACGTTGTGCCCGTCGGCGATTCTCCACGGTCCATCCTCCAGAAACGGCGCGGCATCGTTCGCAGCGCGACGCGCAGTGATCAATGTCGACCAAAGCCTCGGCCGACTTGAACGCATCTTAAAAGAACAGCTGAGCGCGAACCCGAATGGGAACCTGACCTGGGAGGCGAGCACAGCGGGGCTGAAATGACCCCGGAAGGCTGAGACCACAACATCGGGGGGAGGCCCACCGCGATAGCTCCCCTTGTGTGGCTATCGTCGAATTGGGGTCGGCCCGTAGATCTCCCACCGGTCAGGTGCGCCGGAGGAGGCTCTCGACGATGAGCGTGGCGGCGGCTGGGCACGCCTTCGTGAACCCGAGGAACGGGCCGAAGTCCCTCGTCGCAGCGAATCCGGTTATGTAGAAGCGGGCGATGCTCGACTGGAACGCCTCATCGAGTACCGGGAAACCATCGACCAGATCGACTTTGTCGATGAGTCCGCCGAGGTATGGCACGTCGGGCAGATTGGCTTTGTAGCCAGTTGCAAAGACGATGCGGTCGACGGACAGACGTTCACCATTCGACAGATGAGCGACTAGGGCTCCAGCGCCTTCCCTGACCTCGATGACCGAAGTTCCCGGCCAACGATGGAATTGATCGGTGGCGAGGCGCGGAATGAGCCACCACTCCAGCGTCAGGCGGCCAACCTCCCAGAACCGCCGGGCTATCCGCTCCCGCTCGGTCTGGGACAGGGTCCGCCACCACCCCGGTACGGCCAGCATGGAGTCGACATAGTCGTCTACGAACTTCCAGCTGACACGTTCGAATCGGGGGACATCATGGCGGTGGACGATGTCGATCCGCTCGGCCCCTTGTTCACCCATCAGGGCGGCCCATTCGTAGGCGCTCTGGCGGCCACCCACAATGAGTATGCGTGCGCCGCGGAGATCGTCGAAGTGCACGAGATCACCGGTATGCGCGCCCACTCCAGGCGGCACTGAATCAGCCCAGGAAGGAAGCTGTTGGAAGTGACGAATCCCCGGCGCAGCAACCACCGCGTCGGCGGTCAATCGCTCGCCGTTGTCAAGGAGCACTTCGAACGTCGTGCCGTTGTGTGTGAGCTCGGTGACGAGGTCCTCCCGCGCGATGACGCCTTTGTTCTCCTGGAACCAGGTGGCGTAGTCGAGGAACACTCTGATGGGTACGGGGTCGACCTCGTTGGGTGCAATACCCGCTTCCTCGAGGTACGCCTCAAAGGTGTGGACGCCGGCCGCATCGAGATGCCAGTCGGGGCCTGAGCGTAAGCACATCCCCTCAGGCATGTGCTGCTTCCAGAAGGACATGGGTCCGCCGACGAGGATCGTTTCGATCCCACGCTCCATTGCACGAGCGGCCGTCGCCACTCCATATGGGCCGGCGCCGATCACGAGAAGTTCTGAACTGTCCATCAGGGTCCCCTGTGTACCGAGGGAGCGGTGTCTCCTCACTCCTCCGCGTCCTGGGACTACGAGGAAGCCCCGCGACCAGTGTTGCCTGGAGGTGGGTCAGTGCCCGGGACGCCGTCGTCCCGCACGTGCTCCGTCCATTCACGCCCCGACCAGTACCGCTGCTCATGTCGGCCCGAGGGGTCGGTCAGCCAGCCGGGGGCGATCCCGGTGTATGTGACCTCGCGGGCCGACCCGTCGACTGCGTCGGATCCTTGACTTGGAAAAGTGGGGTCGGTGAACGAGCTCGCTGGAGGTGCGCTCCGATGCTGGCCCTGGCGGCGTCTCTGAGAGGAGAACGCCCGCAGCGCGAACAGGCCGACGAAGATCACCAGGGCGATCGAGGAACCGTGGCCGTAGAACGTGTCCAGAGCCTAGCCCCGCCAGCAGTGAGGCCAGAAGGGCATATCGGCGCGTACCGAACGGCACTGTCGAAGGTCCTCTTCGCCGCTCATCCGCCAGTTACCCCAGACCTCAGCCGTGGTGGCAAAAGCGTACGACGTGAGATGACGTCGTTCCCTCTGGAGTGGTCACCGCCCTGGGCGGTCGCCACGGAGGACCGGAGGCACCAGGGAGCAAGCGAGGCCTGAGTCGCACCCAACGCCGGTTCGAGGCCGTGTTGTCCGTTCCTACCCGTGAGCCACGGACCTGTCAGGTATCGGCGATGCCGGGCTGCCGAGCGCGTGATCATTCGGCCCGCGACAATGGACTGTGCTCTTGTCTGGCCGGGTCAAGCGTTCAAGTGCCGTCGCGTCGGTCTTGCTCGGCTGCGCTGCAGTGGTCGCTGCGGCAACGCTCGCCGCGGCGTCCGGCTCCACTCCTCCTAAGGCTTCGAGTAGCTCGGGCCGTGTGGCCATCTCGGCGCCTTCGTTCCTTTTGCGCCCGGCACTCGCCTCGCCTCGACCGAGAGGACGGCGGCGGCGGGCGCACCCAGCTTCACAGCCCCGCCGAGCACCACGACGGTACCGACGACTTCCAGCCCTGTCACGCTTGCTGGCTGCCCCGTGCCCCCGCAGCCGCCTCTCCCGACCTCACCGCCGCCCTGGCACCCCGGGGTCCTCGTGACGGCGCTTCCGCCGGTGAAGGCGCCGGCGCCGTGGACCACCCACCTCTCGGCGCTCACCGGGAGGGGCATGTGGGTCTGGCAGTGGGACAGCACTGACGGCGGCGACGCCAACGATGTTGTGCAGCAGGCCGTTTCGGCAGGGCTGCACCAGCTGTGGGTCCGGGTGGGAGACTCAATGAACGGCTTCTACGGCGCCGAGGAGCTCAACTCGCTCGTTCCCGTGGCCCATGCCCACGGCATCGCCGTGATCGCGTGGGGTTTCCCGTATTTGTGGGACCCCGTCGGTGACGCCCAGTGGACCGCGCAGATCCTCGGCTGGCGCGCTCCCGACGGCCAGCAGGTCGATGGGTACAGCGCCGACATCGAGGAGGCGACCGAGGGTGTCATGCTCAACGCCCAGCGGGCGGCCGTGTACCTTGAGCTCGTTCGGCAGGCCGCCGGCAGCCGGTTGGTCGTGGCCACCGTCTACCCTCCGACCGACGCCAACTGGGACGGTGGCTACCCCTATCAGGCGATGGCCCCGTACGTCGATGCCTTCGCCCCCATGGTGTACTGGGAGTGCACCGATCCCGGTAACGATGCGGCACTCGACATCGCTCGCCTCTCGACGCTCCGACCGGTGCACGTCATCGGACAGGCCTTCAACTTCTCCGGCGAGGGCGGCAGGACCGTCTCACCCAGTGGAGCAGAAATCACCGAGTTCCTGAGTGCCAGCCGGCGGGCGGGCGCGCTCGGCGCGTCGTTCTGGGTGTGGCAAGACGCCACGCCCGAGGAGTGGGCCGCAATGTCTGGCTTTCCCTGGCGCTCAGTTGGGATCCGGTCGAGGCCGTCAGGGGTCAGCCCAAAGAGGTCCTCGCTCTGATCGCTGGCCAAGGATTCCGGCCGATGCAGCCGCCGGTCCTGGAAGAGACGGGGCGAACCTGAGTGTCCCGAATCCGGACTGTCCGAAGCCGCGACCCAACCCCGCAGACAGCAAGGTTGGAATCGCCACCCCCATCGCCCGAGCCCCCCTGGGCGCCGCAGAGTGTGCCATGCCCGGCCTGCCGGCTGGTGGCGCCCTCTTCTTGCGGCTCGATGGGAGCGCCTCCGCTTGCTGTGGGCGATGACCCGGGTGCCCCGCCGGAACGGGCCGTTACGCCACGTTGTGGCGCCGGATGGCCCGCCGCTCGGCATCGGTGGTGCCGCCCCACAATCCGATGAGCGTGTGGTCGGCCAGTGCGTAGTCGAGGCACTCCTGGCGGACCGGACACGACTCGCAAAGTTCTCTCGCATCCCCGTAGTAGGCCCGCCCACCCTGGACGAATGCGGCTGGACCCTGTCCACGGCACGCCGCCTGCATGTACCACTCCGCCACTCTGTGCCTCCCCAACCACTCACTCGCGATGCTGACGTTGTGTCGACGATGTGGAGGGATGGTGACCCCCTGACAACCTGACCCCCCGATCACCACCCCTCGCTCCATGAATGCTGGCAGCGCGACGCAACGGGAAATAGAGCCGACCGGACCCAACGGGCACAACGTCCCGACAACATCGCCCCCGGCTCGGCTGGCGGGGCCGCCTCCGGAGGAGGTTCCCGATTGACTCCCCCCTGCTCTTCAGTCGTGGTATCCCGAACCCTCGTCTGGGTTGCGCCGTGACCAACACGGCGACGGGCGGCAGGCATCGAGTTTCCGCGGTTCGCAGATCGACGCGAAGTGGGTGCCGTGCGTCGCCAGGACCGTCGCCGTCGGGAACCGGTCCGGGGTATCCGCGTTCCTGTCACATCCCGCTGGCATGCTCGGGCTCGTGGGTGAGTGGGCCGACGGCGAGGTGCTCGGCCTCGATTTCGAGACGACCGGGATCGACCGCTTCAACGACGTCCCGGTCTCGTACGCGCTGGTCTCGGTGGTCGAGGGCGTGGTGGTCAGGAGCTGGTCGGGTCTCATCGACCCGGCCGCGACATCCCGCCGGAGGCGACCGCGGTGCACGGCATCTCGACGGAGCGGGCGCGGGCAGAGGGCATGCCGCTGCCGGCGGCGATCGAGCTCGTGTCCGATGCCGTGGTGGCCGCCGGTCGGCGCGGTGTGCCGCTGGCGGGAATGAAGCTCGACTACGACCTGACGATCCTCGAGACGCAGGCCCGGGACGCCTTCGGGCCGCGGCCTCGATCGAGCGGGGCTGGTGCGGGCCGGTGCTCGACGCCGGGGTGATCGACCGCCATTTCGATCCCGATCGCCAGGGCAGGCGGACCCTGGTCGACCTCTGCGACCACTACGGCGTCGAGATCGACCGACGCGCACGATGCGTGGGCCGACGCCGTCGGCCTCCATCGAGGTGCTCTTCGCGCTGGCGGTGCGCTACGAGGCGCTGCGCGCTTGCGACCTCGACCCGGCTGCACGAGGCGCAGATCGACTGGCACCGGACAGTGGGCGCACGCGCTGCGACGAGTGGCGTCGGCCGCAGGGGAAGGACCCCATCGACCCACGCGACTACGTGTGGCCGGTGGCGCCCGTGGCGCTTGCGCCGGCGGCCTGAGGTCGATCAGGCTCTTGAGCAGATCCCAGACCATGTCGACGCCCTCGTTCTCGGCGAGGACGACCTTGGCCGGGTGTTTCTTGTCGATGTGGCCGACGAGGCCGTTGTACACCGAGTAGCCGACCAGCTCCTGCAGCCGCCGAGGGAACGTCTTGACCAGTGCCGGCGGGAGCCCGAGCTGCTGGTTCTCCTGCTGGCGGATGTACCCGGCGCAGTAGTTCATGGCGATGCCGACCCGGCGCTGTGTCGGTGCGGTTGGCGCCGCCGCCGTGCCAGAGGCTCCCGACCCAGACGAGGACGCTGCCCTTGGGCATCTCGGCCGCGAACGGTCTCGTAGGGCTCGAGGGGATTTGGCGGCTCGTCGCGGAGATGGCTGCCCGGGACAAGCCGTGTCGCTCCGTTCTCCTCGGTGAAGTCGGTGATGGCCCACATGGTGTTGCAGATGATCGGCACGTGGGGACGGGCCAGGGGGATGAGCTGATCGTCGGCGTGGATCGGCTGCGCCTGTCTCGTCGGGCCCGATGGCGATGGAAGAGAGCGACGAGATGAGGAGACCCGGATCGAGCACGCCCTCGACCACGGGGAGCACGTTGGGATGGAGGGGGATCTTCTGGAAGGTCAGGCCCGTGGACGAGCAGGTTGTACACCCGCGATGGTGTGCAGCCCTTCGAAGAGGTTGTCGGCCGGCACGGTGCCCAGTTCGTGCTCCAACTTCAGCGAGCGCCTCGTCGATCTCGTCGACGAACTCGGGCTCGATGGCGTCGGGGAGGATGGTGTAGCCCTCCTCTGCGATCCGCTGTGAGGTGGTCCTCGAGGTCAGGCAGCGGGCTCGTGGCTGGCCTGCGGTGCCGCTCGGGCTGTCGGTGGCGTCACGGTTCGAATTGTAGGGAAGTCCTTGCCGGGGCGAGCGCGCCATCGAAGTGGTGATCGGGCAGTCGGAGGCGAATTGGCCGGTGGTAAGGTTCTCGCTTTCAACGGGCCGTTGGCGCAGTCTGGTAGCGCACTTCCTCGACACGGAAGGGGTCAGAGGTTCAAGTCCTCTACGGCCCACCGAGTTTCACCGACGAAGATGGCCCGACGATCTCAGGATGCGGCCACCGGCGTCCGCCCTATCCGGCGGAGATAGCGGAGGATGTCGAGGTACGCGCTCAACGGCCTCTGCTCGAGGTAATCGATGCGGCGCTCGGCACAGAACGGGCGAACAAGGCGACTCGCCCGCCGCAGGTTCGCCCGCGGCATGTTCGGGAACAGATGATGTTCGATCTGGGTGTCGAGCCCTCCGAAGATGAATCCGCTGAAGGCTGAACCGCACAGGTTGCGCGAGGTCAACAACTGGCGACGCAGGAACCCAAGGTCGTCTTTGCCGGCCAGCGTCGGCATGCCGACATGGTTCGTCACGAAGCTCGCTCCGAGGTAGAAGCCGAAGAGCAACTGTGTCACGGCAATGAATGCGACCGCCCGTAGCGGGCTGAGAACCAGGAAGGGCGCGACGAAGAACAGTCCTGCGTGAATGAGCAGCAGTCCGCCCTCAACGAGCGCACCCCGGTCTCGTCGGCGAACGAGGGCCGCCGCGCTGGCTACGTGCATGTTCAGCGCCTCGAGGCACATGAGCGGCAGGAGCGTCAGCGCCTGGATCCGCGCCAGCGATCGGCCGAACCGCCCACGCCCTTCGACGTGTCCCGGTATGTATGCGATCGCCCCGGGAGCCATGTCGGGATCCTCGTCCTGGCGGTTGGTATGGGCGTGATGCCGGTTGTGCTTTGAAAGCCACCACCCGAAGCTGAATCCGGCGAAGACGTTGGCGTGCAGGAGGCCGAGCACGTCGTTGCCCCTGCGACGCGAGCAGATCTGCCGGTGTCCCGCGTCATGGCCGATGAACCCAAGTTGGGTGAGGACGAAGGCGAGGCCAACGGCGACGACGAGATTCCACCATGTGTCGCCCACGATCACCGCAACGGCGATGAGAGTGCTCAGAGCGGCGATCGTCAGACTGATCTTGATCCCGTAATAGGCGCGTCTCGGTGCCAGGAGCCCACTGTCACGAACGAGTCGGGACAACTGGGCAAAGTCCTCGCGGCTCGACCCCGGCCTGGGACTTGACTCCAGCTCGACCACCATGGACGCTCTTCGCTCAGGCTTCAGAGCGCACGAAAGACGCGTGCACGGCCGCAACGAGATGCAGCCGCCGCCCCGGCTCAGTGGTCCCGCCATTGATTCTGTTACTCACGACGCTGCCGCTCTTGCCGCCGTCAGCGGTGGCGCTTTAACTCGAATTGAGGTGTCTCTCATTCTACACCCGGGAGATGTCCCTGACTCAGCACGGCAGGCGATCCTCAACACGTGATCCGCGGCATGCTCCTGCCGAACGAGACCCCTGGCTCAGGCGACCAGCTCCTCGAGCGGCGCCGGATCACGATGCCCTGGGGATCGAAGGGTCGCCCGTCGCCGCCCGACGAGGGCCGTCCACGACCCCGCGGCCAGCACCGACAGGTGGAGGAATGCGAACGCCACGTTGTTGAGGCTTGCCGCCGTGAAGCTCATGAGCCCGTATCCCATGGCGGCCAGAAGGAGGCACATGACGAGCAGTGTGGGGAGCACCGCTCCGGGCTGGGCGTGGTCGGCGCCTCGCTTGGCGGTGACCACGAACCGGCCGCGCCGCCCGCCCAGTACCGACAGCGTGGAGAGAACCTGCACGAAGAAGGTGGCGAACAGCAAAGCGAACCCGTCGAAGGTGTAAGCACCCGCTCCGGCCACCGCCACCGCCGCCAGGCTCACACAGAAGTAGGGGGCGAAATGGAGGAGAAATTGGTCCGAGGTCGCGCTCGTCAGCGGTTGCAAGCCGAAGAAGATCCGGATGATCGGCAGCGCCATGTAGAGGGCGAACGTCCAACCGGAGAGGAAGAACATGGATGACAACATGTATTGCAGGCGCGTACGCCAGGGAAGACCCGCTCTGATCACGGTGGGGACCGCCGACAGGCAGCCTCGGGCCCAGCGGGCCTGCTGGCTGACATAGGACGCCATGTCCTCGGGTCCGAGACCCTGGGCGAGCACCTCGTTCACGTAGACCGAACGCCAGCCGCGCTCGTGGAGCAGGACGGACAGCTGGAAGTCCTCGGTGAGCGAGTCTTCGGGGAAGCCCTCGACATCCTGGAGGGCGCGCCGACGGAAGAGCACGTTCGTGCCGCAGCAGAACATCGAACCCAGGCCATCCTTTCCCCGGGCGATTCCGCCGAAGAAGAGGGATTGCTGCGACGCTGCTGCAGCGGCGAGGCGCCCCGCGCCCGCGTTGGCGTAGTACTGCGGCGTCTGGGCGAAGGCGACCTTTTCGTTGCGCAGCCAACCGAGTGTGGCCTCCAGGAAGCGTGGGTCGGGCACGTGGTCACAATCGAAGATTGCGACGAACGGAGCCGCCGTACGGGCCAGCGTGTGGTTCAGGTTGCCGGCTTTGGCGCCGTTGTTGCGTGGCCTCGTGATGTACTCGGCACCGGCCTCGCACGCCAGATCAGCGAGCTCGGGTCGACCGGCATCATCGAGCAGGTGGACGGTCACGCGCGCACCGCGCATCCGTGTCGCGGCGGCGAGCGTCGGTGCCACCACGTCCAGCGGCTCGTTGTAGACCGGGATCAGTACGTCGACCTCGGGCAACGGACCCGGCCACGGCGGTGCGGGCCTGCGGTCGTGTCCGTGCCAGGTGGTCCACCAAAATCCGACAGCCTGCACCAGGTTGAAGATCTCTGCGGTCGCCAGTAGCCCGAAGAGCACGGGATTTCCGACTCTCGCCGGTCGGAGCAGCCATTCGAAGTACCACAGGGCCAGCACCACGTTGAGCGGGATCAGTAGTCGTAGCTTCTTCCGGACGATCCGCCACTCCCCAGGGCTCCGCCACTTCGGAGGAAGCAGGCGAGGGTCCTCCTGGGGCTGCTCGCCGGTGAAGATCCGCGTCACAGTCATCGGAACTCCCAGGTTTCGACGTTGGACACGTTCTGGTGCCCGAGTATGCGGTGATGCACTCGTAGGTCGCGGAGGACCCCGTTGAGGGTGTCGCCGTCCCGGGCACCGTTCATCAGCGAATGGCTGGCCAGGATGAACGACGGTCCGCCCGTCGCTGCCGGGCCCGGTTTCGACGCCAGGGGCTTCAAGTGCAGATGCGGTCCGTAGTACTCAATGACTTGGCGGAGATCGCTCGGCTCGTAGTAGACGACGGCGCTCGGACGTGCATGCGCCTCAATCAGGGAGACGGCACCGCTGAAGTCATAGTCACGAGGGTTGGCCCCGTTGTACTGCTGGTTGACCAGTCCGGCGGCCAGAGTGGCCAGGAGGAACGTTGCACAGGCAACCACGGTGAGGGCTCGTCGTGGGACTGCCGTGAGAAGCCGTGCGATGAGGACGAAGAGAATCGGGACCACGGTCGACAGATACCGGACGTCGAAGAGGTCGCGTTTGAGCAAGCCGAGCCCGAGCAGCGCCAGCCCGGGACCGAGCACGCACAGGACGAGAAGGGTGGTGACCGGCTGGTGACGCCGACCGAGCAGGACCAACGCGAACAACATCCCGACGGGCCAGAGCGCACCGAGGAGGGTCATCACGGGGTTCGGTTGGTAGCCCCAGATGGCCCAGATCAGGTTGGCCAGCACCGCGTAGATGTCGAGATGGCCGCCGCGCAGTGCCGTCCCCACGTTCTGCGGGCCTCCGAACCCCTTGCCGGACGACTGGTTGACGACGAACTGCTGATATGCGAACGGCAGGAGCGGTGCGAGACAGAGTGCGATGCACAGGGCTGACGTCACCCATCCGATCGTCAGGTCACGAGTCCGCTGGCCCCGGCGATGCCTCGACACGATCATGGCGGCGAAGGCCAGCTGCTGGACGACCAACTGGAAGGCCCCGAAGTACTGCGTCCACACCAGGGCGACGCTGGCGCCTGCGTACACGAACCAGACCCAGGCCCTGGCCCCTCGGAAGATGCGGACCTGTGCCCACAGCGCGATCACGCCGAAGAGCATGAGCAGGGCGTACATGCGCGCCTCTTGCGAATACCACACCATGATGGGAGCAACGGCACCGGCCAGCGCGGCAATGATGCCGGTGCGACGGTCGTAGGCCTCCCGGCCCAATAGGTAGAGCATGGGGACGACGAGCGTCCCGGCGACGATGGAGGGCAGGCGCACCGCCAAGGGCCCGGAACCGAACCGGTGGACGACCGCCCACAGGACGGAGAAGTACAGAGGCGGATGCACGTCGCCTGCCCTGAGAGAGCCGATCATGCCTCCGAAGGATCGTCGGGCGTCGAAGACGCTGGTCGCCTCGTCCAGCCAGAGACCACGGGGAATGATGAAGCGCTCGACGATCCCGATGACCACAGCCGCCTCGACCGCGATGGCTGCCGGCCGACGCAGCGCAACCCAGAGTCCGGCCAACCGCTCTCGGACGGCGAAGACCCGCAGAGCCTCCGCCGTGCCGAGACCCGCCGTGAGGCCGGTGACGGCCACGACGGTCGAGTAGGCGACCGTCCTCGTGTCATGACCGAAACTCAGGATCAGCACTCCCTGGGTGACGATCGCGCTCGCGATCAGCGCCACCGAGGACCGCTCTGCCCCGATGGCGCATCGGTGTGCCACCAGCACGCGGGCGATGCCGAGGAGCGCCATGGCAGCCATATACGGAACGAGCGCGGTGCCGGCAGCGCTGTAGCGGGCGCCGAAGAGCACGCCAATGATCTGGGATGGCATGACGGCCACCAGCGCGACCGCAGCGCCACCGATGACGGTCGTGAGGAGCAGGGCCGGGAGAAGCCCGCCTGCGCCGTTCCGCGAACGCGGTAAGAGGACCAGGGGGATGGTCATGGTCGCAAAGGCGGACAGACCGCCGATGGTCGACAGAACGGCGAACTGCCCCGCTTGTGCCGGAGACAGGAGCCGGTTGGCGATGAGTAGATCCTGGTTCTGGACCACGACGAGGGCCAGGAAGGCGACGGCAGTCCATTTGGCGGCCCGGAGCGCGGGGGAGTGCGCTTCGGCGCCGCCCGTCAGAGCTGCCTGTGCGTCCTCGTCCCGGTGCCAGTGCATGGTGCCAGGGGCGCCGGGCACCACATGACGCCGTGCAATCTCGAGTGCCGCATAGCCACCGACGATGACTGCCACGGCGCCACCGACCGCTCCGGCCGCCAGCGTCAGGAGGACGCCCAGCGCGAGTCGGACCGCGGGCTCCACGAGGAAGCTGGCGACGAGCGTCGCCCGCCGGTTCCACCCGTACAACCGGCCTCGACCGAGCGCCAGCGTCCCGACAGCCGGGCCGGACAGACCGAGCACCACGACCATGGCCACCGGCAGCCGGAGGGCGGGTCCCAACCAGGGTGACGCGGCGGCCACGATGATCCCGACCAGGATGCCTCCGCGCCACAGGATCGGCCACGCCCTGGCGGCGCCCGCAGGCGCCAGGGCGGCCGCGGCGCTGATGGCGACGCCCGGCATGCTGAACACCAGGTACAAGGCGAGAAAGGTCGCCAGTTGCGCAAAGGCCCCAGGTGCGAGCAGGCGGGCCGCGACGAGCGCGAACAGCATGTTCCCGACGCCGGCCGCGATCTGGCCGCCGGCGACGACCACCTGGTCGCGGGCGGCCTCCGCGGATGCTGGGGTCCGCGACCGGAGCCGCTCGGTGACGACCGTCACGAGGCCGGAGGCGAGGAGGCCAGCGGCAGAGCACCGAGCGAATCGGCCTCGTCCGAGCGGCCACCAGCCAGCAGGACGCGGAGGAGTCGGAAGCTCTCTTCGGCGAGAGCGATCTGCTCCTTGATGATGGCGGGAGAAGGGCTCGGCGCGACCATGGCGTCGGTCACCAGATCCGCCAGAGCCGCGGGCTCGAAGTCCAACGGCGCCGTGTCCTGCGCCAGCCGGCGGGCCATCGCGGTCAGCTTGGTCTCGTGCGCCACCGCTACGGCCGGAACCCCAGCCGCAGCCGCGGCGACCACGGCGTGGAGCCGGAACGACAAGACGGTCCTGCTCCCCGCCATCGATTGGACGGCGGCCTCAATCGTGGTGGGTCTCGGGACGACCTCCACCGACGGGCCCACCTGGCGTGCCAGCGACTCGACGATCAGGCCGTCGTCGATTCGGGACGGCCGGGGAGCGCGGTCCCACGCCTGCAGCTGGACCTTGATCCCGGCCGACAGCAACAGCTTCATGGTCTCGCCGGTGCGGGCGATCATGCCGTCCCAACCGTCGTCTCCGACGGCGAAGACGGACGGAATGATGCGAACGGTGCCATCGCGCGGGATGCGGGCGTCGGGCGGTGTCAGCAGGGTCCATGCGGGATCGGCCCCGACGCGAAGGGGCCCTGGCGAACCGGCCCGGATCAATTCGGTGGCGGACTCCTCGTCCCGAAGGATCAGGAGGTCAGAGTGTCGAACGATGAAGCGCGCCAGCATCGCGGCTCATCCCGTCCGGGAGCGCCCCCACACCGACCCCGATCAGTGCGACGGGACAGCGCGACGCGGACGAGATCGCGATGAGGGCCGACGTATTTGCCAACAACGCGTGCGGCCGGCGGTTCGAGTTCGGGTGCAGGACCTTGAACACGGTCCCCCCGCCGACCACGATGGCATCGGAGCGGATGGCCGTTCGGGCCACGGCAGCTGGCCGGTTGGCCGACACCGGTCGACAGCCGAGCTCCTCGACCAACGTCGGGTCGTCGGTCGTCACGGTGATGTCCCAGTCGGGCAGCGCCTGGACGAAGGCCTGTAGGAGAGCATCGTCACCGAGGTTTCCCTGGCCGAACGCGCCGGCCAGCAATGCGGCGGGCATCAATCACCTCCTCGTACATCTCGATGTGGCGCCGGGCCACCTCTGACCACGTCCGACCGGCGGCCAGGCGACGCGTCTCCGAACGCTGTGCCTCCAATTCGTGAGGATCCGAGGCCAGCTCGACCAGCCGCTTCGCCCACCCCTGCGGGCTGGAGGGGGCGGCGAGGGTCGACGGTGCGTCCACGCACCGTGCCAAGGCCTCGGAACAGAGGATCGGAGTGCCGAATCCGAGCGCCTGGGCGAGAGGACCGCTGGAGGCGAACGGAGCCGGATAGGGGAGGAGGAGCACGTCCGCGGCCTGGAAGTAGGTGGCGACGTCCCGCTCTTCGACGTAGCCGGCGAACCGCGCCACGTGGCCGTAGCGTCGGCGCAGGTCCTCGGCATAGCCGTCGTGGCCCTCCAGTCTGGGATGGGCACCCCCGGCGACGAGCATCTCGACCGAGTCACCGGCGAGCTCGGCGGCATCAAGGGCCAGTTCGTAGCCTTTGTAGGGGGAGAGGAATCCGAAGCACATCGCGGTGAGGCGGTCGGTCTGCAGCCCCAGCGCGTGCTTTGCGTTGCGCGTGGGTGTCGGACCGCGTGGTGCCGGTGACGTCGATTCCCAACGGCATGACGACCGAATCGGGGATGACCTGGGCGAAGGCCCGCTCGTGCACCACCGTGGCAGCCGAGAGGGCCTGGACCGTTCGCTGGATCCCGGAGAGGCCGGCCCGCGCCACCCGATGGGGCACGCGGACACGGTGCAGCTGGGTGAACGACCGATCCACCGAGGCCGGATCGACGACCTGGTGCATCGTGACGACGGGTCCCCGTTGGCGTGCGCGCAGGTTGCACAGCGCCGGCAGGACTCCAGGAATGGACGAAGGCCCGCCGAACAGGAACGTCTCGTACTGAAGGTGCACGATGGGTGCGCCGGCCTTCGTCGCCACTCTGGCGGCGGCCGGCAACGCGCCGGGGCCTCGCCGGAAGCAGCGTTCCACGGTGACGCTGGGCGTCACCCGCGCCAACGGTGGCTCCCCGCTGACCCGCGGCGCCAGGACGTGCACGCGCACACCCTCGTCGCCCAGCGCGGTCGTCAAGCGCTCGGTGTACGCGGCCACGCCACTCGGCATCGGGGACCGAGCCGTCAGGCTCGGGTAGGGAGCCACCATCACGACATCGCCGGTGCTCGAGCTCATGCCGCGCGTCGGGTGGTCGGGGTCGACTCTCGCCGGTCCACGGGCAGGACGCGGTGATGGAACCACAGACGCAAGGAGGAGATAGCCATCTGTCGGGCATCGCTGCCAGCACTGAGATGCGAGCCTTCCTGGTCCAGCCACACGGTCGGCACCTCGACGACCCGGTAGCCGAGACGATCGGCCGTGAGAAGGAGATCGACGTCGAAGAGGAAGTCGCGCGCCGAGAGCAGGGGGAGCACACCGTCAATGACGTGCCTGCGAACCACCTTGGCCCCGCACTGGGTGTCAGAGAACGGCAGTCCGAACAGCCTGCGCGTGAGACGGGAGAAGACCCAGCTCGCGATGCGGCGAGCTGCCGGCCTGTGCCCGGGCAGAACGGATGCGGGGTGGGCACGGCTGGCGATGGCACCGTCGACGTGATCTGTCCATTCCGCCAGGCGGAGGAATTCCGCCGGTGGCGTCGCGCAGTCGGCATCGACGAACCCGACGATGTCGGCGTCGCATCGGCGGAAGGACTCCATGATGACGCCGCCCTTTCCCAGCTTGGGAAATTCGTGGAGCTCGACTCGGGGATCCACTTCGGCGTGGTTCCGGACGATGTCGGCCGTCCCATCGGTGCACGAGTCCAGGGCAACCAGGAAACGCACGCGCGGATCAGCGACGCCCGACCGATAGGCCCGCAACGTGCGATCGATCCGCCGCTCTTCGTTGAAGGCTGGAATCACGATGTCAATGCGCATAGCTCGGTATCACCTCATCCCTCTTGGTCGTGTGCGCCTGGCCGGATGCCCGTGGTGCGAGATGCGTGTCGCGGCGACGCCTGATGCAACGACCTGCTCAGGCGCAAGTGGACTGCTGAGATGGCCGACTTGCGATGCCGGCGGGGTCCTGCCGCCCGACCCCTTCGTCTCTATGTCGGGGTACGGGAGTCCTCGTCACATAAGCGAAGAAACTGCGTCGTGACCAGCGTCGACCACACTGCTGCGTCGGCGTGACGACGCAACGCAGGTAAGGAGATCAACGGCGGTGAACTCCGGCGGTCACGAGGACAGCAGGTGGATGCGCAGGCGCGGCTTGCGCCGCGCCGGGTTCACCCGCCTTGTTTGCCCAGAGTCGGGCGGAGGTTCCGCTGACACCGACGGTGGTTGCTCGACCAATTGGCTGCCGCGCTCTGTGTTCGGGATGTCCAGCCGGTAGGGATGAGTGGTGACCTGCTCGCGCAGGAATGCGGCAGCGTGGCGCACAACCTGCAACTCGGCCTTACTCGGAGTGGCCGTCCCCGGAGCGAGCGCCTGGGCCAGGCGTTGCAGGAGGCGTTCCTCGTCACACACGACAGCGCTCTCTTTCTTTCCTGAGCATGATGGTACGGAGGCGATCGAGGGCTCGGCTTTGGGCCATCCGCACCGCCCCGGGTCGACGACCCAGGACCGAACTGACTTCTTCGACGGACAGATTGGCCACGACGCGTAACTCAAGAACTTCCTGGTCAGTACTGTTCAACTGGGCAAAGGCCGCCCGCACTTCATCCGTGTCCTCGCCCTGCAACGCCTGGTCGCTCGGTAGGGGACGCGTGTCGGCGGTATCGGGAACGATGCCCGGCGCTTCGCGCCGCATCTTCCGTTGGGCGTCGATGACCACGTAACGCGCGATCCCGTACATCCAGGCATCGAATCCAGCGCCGTCAAAGCGAAGTCGAGCGATGTTCGCGACAGCACGGGTCATCGTCTCTGAGACCGCGTCCTTGGCCATCTCTGCTGTCGGGAGGCGCCGTGTTGCGTAGGCCAGCAGCCGGGGATATGACCGACGGAAGAGCAACTCCCATGCGGCGTCGTCTCCGTCGCGTGCCAACACGACCAAGGCGTGCACTGACTCCGCGTTACGGTCACATGAATCTGTCGGAGTCTGGACCGTCTTGTCACCGGTCGAGACCGGATTTGACGCGCAAATGGTGGTGGTCATCGACCGTACGTACCCACATCACGGACATGACGAAACGGGTGCGGTCCCTTTCGCGGGTTGCCCGCGAGCCTCAGGGGTGTGACGGCAGATGATCGGCGGGAGCCGCGGTGGGAGCGCTCATGCGACCGCTGCACAGCAGGACCGCGCCGACGACGACCGCCGCGAAGCTCAGCACCCGGGCGACGCCGGCCAGGCCGGAGGGGATCGGCTCGTGGAAGACGACGACGCCGCCGACGATGGGGATCAGATTGTTGACGAGCGTGGAGGCGCCGCCGGTCTCGAGGACGCGGCCTCGCTGAAAGGCCAACTGCAGCGTGACGAACCCCAGTGCCGTGCAGACGGCGAGCACGGGAACGAAGAGGACACCGAGTCCGTCAACGGCACCCTTGGTCGCCAGATCCCCGACACCGAAGAGGAGTCCGGCGGCGCAGCCGAGCAACGCTCCCGGGCGAAGTCGTCGCGACAGAAGCACCAGTCCGCCCGCCAGTCCCGCTCCTACCGCGATGACGACGACCAGCGTCATGCGGTGAACGGGCGCGGTCGCCGACACATCGGAGGTGAGTGAGAGCCCGAGGAGCGCGAGCCCGCCGACGGCGACGCCCGTGCCGATCCATTCCTGGCGTGTGAGCGGCGTGCCGAGCCGGTGAGCCAGGATCGCCAGCACGCCCACACCCCCCGCGGAGACGGACTGCACCAAGGACAATGGCGCCAGGCTGAGCGCGGCGATGTAGAGCCCCCAGCCGATCCAGCCCGCCCCGTAGCCGAGCATCCATTGGCGATTCGTGACGAGGAGTCGGGCGGACGCCAGCGGATGCCGCAGCGACAGCGACACCATCGCATTGGTCGCACCGTGCTGCACGAAGTAGCTGACGTTGAGCGCCATCGCCGCCAGGAGCGCCAGCAGCAGGCCGGCGGCGAGGGTCATCGCTCAGTGCCGTTCCGCTGCCACCGCGCCAACGCTAGGGGATCGGACCGTGTCCGAGGGCGCGTCGCCCGTGATTGCCGAGCAGCCCCGTCCTCATCGGATCCACTCCGCTGGGGCCGTCTGCGACTCGCCATCGCGTGCGCGCAGGTGAACCGAGCGACCCACTGTGATAGACGGGCTCCATGAATCTCAAGGTTGTCGGAGCAGGGCTCGGGCGAACCGGCACGCACTCGCTGAAAATAGCGTTCGAGCAGCTGCTGGGCGGTCCGTGCTACCACATGCTGGAGGTGCTGGGCCGCCCCGAGCAGCGGGACACATGGGCCGCCGCGGCGCGGGGCGACGAGGTCGATTGGGCGACCTTCCTGTCGGACTATCGCGCCACCGTGGATTGGCCGGCAGCGGCCTTCTGGGAGGAGCTCGCCGACGCGTCGCCCGATGCCGTGATCGTCCTCTCCGTCCGTGACAGCGAGGCGTGGTGGAAGAGCGCATCGGAGACCATCTTCGCCGTGATGGCGCGGGGCGCCCCTCCCGGCGATACGGGCGCGGCGGACGAGCTTGCGATGATCACGACCCTCCTCGACAAGCGGTTCACACCCGACTGGCGAGACCGGGAGGGTGCCATTGCCGCCTACAACGCCCACAATGACCGGGTTCGTGCGGAGGCCCCCGCCAACCGGCTGGTGGAATGGCGCCCCGGGGATGGGTGGGCCCCGCTCTGCGCCGCTCTCGGTCTCGAGGAGCCGTCGGTGCCGTTCCCGCACGTGAACACGACGGACGAGTTCCGGGCGATGACCGGACTCGACCAGGCCGGGGCGTAGAAACCGCTCGCACCGCAGGTCCGGGTGCGACACGTGGGCTAGTTGTTCTGTCCTCCGGGGCCCTTGTCGTGATGCGGGGCGGGCCCCGAGTGCGACGGCGTCGTGGGCACGGTGGTCGGCGGCACCGTGGTCGGCACCGTGGCGCCCGTCGCCTGTAAGGCGTTGGCGACGTCCTGGTACTGGGTGGACGTGATGCCTCCTCCCGCCAGGAGCACCACGGCGAGCGCGATGGCCTGCTCCGCCGCCGCCTGACGGTTCGCTCCCGGCGTCTGCCCGGCTGTCAGATCGAGGGCGCGCGCGATCGCGCCGTCGCCCGGCAGACCAGCGTTGGCCAGTGAGGTCGCGAGTGACCGGATGGCGGCCCCTTGGGCGTCGGCCGTGCGCGAGTGCTGCGCCCCATGATGTGACGTCGCGGAGGCAGTTGGTCCGGTGGGCTGACTTCCGGAGGCCAGGATCAAGAAGAAGAGGAGGGCGATCAGTGCCGCGAGGGCCGCCGCGGCGACGAGGGCGCGGCGTCGGCGGCGAGCGCTCCATCGCAGTCCACGAACGGCGTGGGGCGGCTGCATGACGACGGTCTCCCCGAGGGTCTTTCGTGGGGCGGCTCGCACGGTGGCCGCGGGCAGGGCCACGGTCGCGGGCGCCGCTGCCGCGCTCGTCTCCGGGGCAGCAGTCTTGGCAGGAGGGCCGGGAGTCGCCGGCGGTGCCGTCACCTTCGTCGCCTCCGGGCTTCTGATCGCCTGCAACATGGCCTCCGCGGAAGGGAACCGTTCGCGTGGGTCGGCCGACAGCGCCCGTGCTGCCACGCCGCGCAGCGGCGGCGGGAGATCCTGCACGGAAACGGCTCCCGGAGCGGCCCGCCGGCCGGTGAGTGCCTCGACCATGACCGCACCGACCGAGTACAGGTCGGACTGCACCGTGGCGGGCCGGCCGGATCTCCGCTCCGGTGCGAGATACCCCGGGGTGCCCAGGACGACGCCGGTCATCGTCAGGTCGTCGGCGACGTGGTCCGGCTCGGCGTGCGGGTCGAAGCTCTTCGCGATGCCGAAGTCGGCGATCTTGGCGTGCCCGTCGTCTTCGACGAGGATGTTGCTGGGCTTGATGTCGCGGTGGAGGACGCCGAACTTGTGTGCGGCCGCCAGGGCGGCGAGGGTCTCGGCCGCGACGAGGCGGACCCGGGGAGCCGGGATGGGCCCGTGCGCCATTTCGTCGCGAAGCGTGGTTCCCGGGAGGCGTTCCATGACCAGGTACGAGGAGCTGTCCTCGCCGTAGTCCAGCACGGCAACGATGTGGGGGTGGATGAGCCGTGCCGCGATGCGCGCTTCCCGCTGGAAGCGCGTGCGCATCCCGGGGAGAGCCTCGGTCTCGGGCCGGAGGATCTTGACGGCGACCCGGCGCTCCAGCCGCTCGTCGAAGGCGTCGAAGACGCGCGCCATCCCCCCCTCCCCGAGCAACCCGCAGATGCGGTACCGCTCCGCGATCACACCCGTAGCCGAGCGCGCCTCCACCCCTGTTGTGTACCCCCGGCCCTCAGGCGGTAGTCCTGCCCGTCGCTCCTCCGGTGGGTGAGGCCCCAGAGAGCCCTGCCCAGCGGGGTTGCGCTGGCCCGACGCAGATCAGCCGGCGAACTCGGCCATCTCGGCAATCAGGGTCATGGCGTCGGCCGGCCCATCGGCTCCGAAGTCCCGGTACAGCGCGTGGACGTTGGCGACCAGCCGTTCCGGTTCGCCCCAGCCTGCGTAGGGGCCCAGTTCGATGTCCCGCGCCGCCTCCATCGGAGTCATTCCACCGTCGAAGCGGATTCGGGCGGCTCCGGTGAGGAATTCGAAGTACCCCTTCAGGTCGGCGACGGCAGCCGTGGTGGCCAGTGGGCCGTGCCCGGGCACCACGACGGTCGGCTCCAGCTCCAGGATGCGGTCGCAGGCCCGGATCCAGTTGGCCACCGGCCCGGCCCAGACGATGGGGTGACCCCCGTGGAACAGGATGTCGCCTGTGAAGACGATGTCCTCTTCGGGGAGGTGGACGATGACATCCCCGTCGGTGTGGGCGGGCCCGGTCTCAATCAGCCTCACCGTGCGGTCCCCGACGCGCAGATCGAGCTGGCCCTCGAAGGTCCGCGTGGGCAGCGTGAGTGGAATGTCGTCGAAGGAGAACGGCGCAAAGATACGGGCCAGGAACGCGCCTGCGGGTCCCAGCGACGGGGCGTCGCGCATCATGGTGGCCATGGCTGCGGGGGGCAGCAGGCCCATCTCCTCGGCGCATCGGGCGGACGAGATGATCTCCGACCCGGCCAACAAGGCGTTCCCGTAGCAGTGGTCGCCGTTGGCATGCGTGTTCACCAGGGTGCCGACCCGCTCGGCCGACCGTGTCACCTTCTGCATGGCGTCGAGCATCTCAGCCGTCAGACGCAGGTCGAAGAGTGTGTCGACGAGCAACGAGTCCCCGCCACCCGTCACCAGCCCCGCGTTGGACCAGCCCCACCCGCCATCGGGCTGGAGGTACGCCCACACCCCGTCGCCCACCTCGTGCAGACCCTTCTCGTACGTCATCAGGCCACGGTCCTCTCGTCGTCCGGTCGGTGGGTGCGTCGTGGGTGCGTCGGCACGGTCGGTGGCCGGCGTGATTGCATGTTGCCCCAGGCCGTGGGGACAGTGTGAACAAATGATGAACTCGCCTGCACGCTGCGCATTTCGCGAGGGGTCTGTGATAGGTAGCAGGCGAATCTTGTTGGCCTCGGGCAGGCACGACACGGCCCGCTCGAGGCAATCCCAAGAGGGAGATGCCACATGAAGGAGCGCAGCCCAGCCGAGGTCGTCCGGCTCGTCAAGGACGAGGGGATCGAGGTGGTCGATCTCCGCTTCTGCGACCTCCCCGGACTCATGCAGCACTTCTCCATCCCGGCCCACGGGCTGACCGAGGAGGCGTTCGGCGAGGGGTACGGGTTCGACGGCTCGTCCATCCGCGGCTTCCAGCAGATCCACGAGTCCGACATGATCCTGCGCCCCGACCCCTCGACGGCCGTGATCGATCCCTTCCGCCAGCACAAGACCCTGAACCTGCACTGCTTCGTCCACGATCCGCTGACGCTCGAGCACTACAGCCGGGATCCGCGCTTCGTCGCCAAGAAGGCGGAGGCGTACGTGAAGACGAGCGGCGTGGCCGACACGTCGTACTTCGGGCCGGAGGCGGAGTTCTTCATCTTCGACGACGTGCGCTTCGCGCAGGACCAGCACTCAGCCTTCTACCAGGTCGACTCCATTGAGGGCATCTGGAACTCCGGGAAGGACGAAGGGCCGAACCTCGGCTACAAGCCCCGCTACAAGGAGGGCTACTTCCCCGTCCCCCCGATGGACCACTATCAGGACCTGCGCTCGGAGATGATCCTGACGATGGAGAAGCTCGGGATCGAGATCGAGGTGCAGCACCACGAGGTCGGCACGGCGGGCCAGGCGGAGATCGACATGCGCTTTGACACGCTGCTGCGCATGGCCGACAAGCTGATGCTCTACAAGTACGTCGTCAAGAGCGTCGCCAACGCCGCTGGCCTCTCGGCCACCTTCATGCCCAAGCCGCTCTACGACGACAACGGATCGGGCATGCACGTCCACTCGTCACTGTGGAACGGCAAGGAGCCACTGTTCCACCAGGAGGGCACCTACGCCGCGCTGTCGGACATCGGCCGCTGGTACATCGGGGGCATCATCGAGCACGCGCGCTCCGTGCTCGCCTTCGCGGCGCCCACGACGAACTCGTACAAGCGGCTCGTGCCGGGGTTCGAGGCGCCGGTCAACCTCGTCTACTCCCAACGGAACCGCTCGGCGGCCTGCCGCATCCCCGTCTACTCGCCGAGCCCCAAGGCGAAGCGGGTCGAGTTCCGCTGTCCCGACCCGAGCTGCAACCCGTACCTCGCGTTCTCCGCCATCCTCATGGCCGGCCTCGACGGCGTGGTGAACCACACCGAGCCGCCGCCCCCGGTCGACCAGGACCTCTTCGACATGCCGGCCGACGAGCTGGCCAAGATCGGCCAGGTCCCCTCGTCCCTGGAGGAGGCGATGGACGCGCTGGAAGCCGACCAGGACTACCTGAAGGCGGGAGGCGTCTTCACCGACGACCTGATCGAGACCTGGATCGACTACAAGCGCTCCGCCGAGATCGATGCGGTGCGGCTACGGCCCCATCCGTGGGAGTTCATGCTCTATTACGACATCTGAGGCCCGAGCCCAGCGGCGGTCCCACCCGACGCCGGCCTGACCGGCCTAGTAGATGAAGACTGCGGTCCCGATCGGGTCGAGGTTGTTGGCCCAGATCCAGTCGATGGCCTCGTTGCTCACCCGCACGCACCCGTGGGACACCGGCTGGGGAGGCACGGAGGAGTCGCCGTGGATGGCATAGCCGCCGGTGAAGTACCTCGGCCGCCACAGCTCACCGAGCGGCGAGATGTCGAGCCCATTGACCACCCGGTAGGTGTGGAACAGCCCCGTCGGCGTGATGGCGGTCGAGGTCACACCCTGAGAGGTGTAGGTGTAGCCACCGCCCGTCGAGGTGTTCAAGGTCCACTGGACGTGGCCGTTGTTGACGAACATGACGAGGTCGTTGGCCAGGTTGACCTCGATCATGTAGCCAGAGGTGGTGCGCGGTTGGGGCACCACCCCCGCATTGAGCGCCGCCCATGTGGCCGGCCCGACGACGCCGTCGCGGGGCAGGTTGGCCGCCTTCTGCAGCGCCCACACGGCCTGCTCGGTGCTGTCGTCGAAGGAACCGCCCGTCGTGTCGACCCAGTAGCCCAGCGCGTAGAGCTGTTGCTGCAGAGCCGTGACGGCCGCCCCGCTCGCGCCCGGACCGATGGTCGGCGGTTGCGGCGGGGGCGACGTCGGCAGGAGCCAGTACCCCGCGCCGTCGGGCGTGGCCGTGATGGCCCGGATGGGGTTCCCATTGGACTGCCCGCCCATCGAGCCCAGGAACGGGGTGCCGAAGTTGAAGACGCCGCCGTCCGCCGCCGCCATCCAGTAGCCGCCCGCGCCCGGCGCCATGCCGACGATGCGGGCGTTCAGTGGGGTCCCGCCCATCGACCCGAGGAAGGGGGCGGAGCCGTAGTTGAAGATGCCGCCGTCGGCGGCCACCAGCCAGTAGCCCGCCGCGCCCGACGAGGCCATGCCCACCACCGGTTGGTTGAGTTGGATGGAGCCGGTCGAGCCGTAGAAGGCAGCATCCCCGTAGGAGAAGATGCCGCCGTCGGAGGCGACGAGCCAGTACCCCCCGCCGTCGGGCGTCGCCGCCATGCCCACGACCGGCTTGTTGAGCGGCAGGCTGCCGGCGGAACCGAAGAACCCGGCGTCGCCGTAGTTGAAGATGCCGCCGTCTGAGGCGACGAGCCAGTACCCCCCGCCGTCGGGCGTCGCCGCCATACCCACGACCGGCTTGTTGAGCGGCAGGCTGCCGGCGGAGCCGAAGAAGCCGGCGTCGCCGTAGTTGAAGATGCCGCCGTCGGAGGCCACGATCCAATAGCCCTGGCCGCTCGGCGTCGATGCCATTCCGACGGCGGGCTGGTTGAGCTGGAGCCCACCGGCCGGTCCGAAGAAGCCCGCGCTCCCGAAGTTCACCGGCTGCGCAGGATTGTCGGGATAGGCGGCCGATGCGATGCCCGGCGCCACGGCGACCAGCGCCGGGACGAGCACGACGAACCCGATCAGCGCGCTGAGCAGGTGGCGGCTGTGTCCACGCTGCGGGTGGTCGCCCGCGGCGACGGATCCTCGGGACGCGCGGTGAACGGCCGGCATGGGGCTCCTTAGGGTCTGCTCCGGGCATGTCCCAGGACGTCGGGGTTCACCACGTTGATCGGGGCCCCGCCGGCGTAGGCATTCACCTGGTCGAAAATGTCGCTGAACTGTACCTCCCACTCCTCCCGGGTGACGTAGCCGATATGGGGCGTGCAGACGACGTTCTCCATGGTGAGCAGCTCGTCGCCCTGGTCGAGAAGCGGTTCGCTGTCGAACACGTCGAGGGCGGCCATGCCCGGCCGCCCGGACCGCAGGGCTCCCACCAGGGCGCCCGGCTCTATCAGACCGGCCCGGCTGGTGTTCACCAAGAGGGCGTCGGGCCGCATGGCCGCGAGGTCGGCGGCCGAGACGATCCCCGCGGTGGCAGGGACGAGGCGGAGGTGGAGCGAGACCACGTCACTGGCGCCGAAGAGCTCGGTCCGGTCCCTCGCGACGGTGAGGCCGTCCGACAGGGCCCGCTCGAGCGACTCGGGCCGCGACCAGATGAGGATGTCCATGCCGAAGGCGCGGCCGTAGCCGGCGACCGCCTTGCCGATGCGCCCGTACCCGTAGATCCCGAGGGTCTTGCCCCGGAGGGTCCGGCCCACGCCGGCCTGCCAGCGTCCCGCCCGGAGCGACTCGACCTGGCGGGGCAGGTCGCGCAGTGCGGCCAGGACGAGGGCCCACGTCAGCTCGGCGGTGGCATAGGACGGGGTGTCGGCGTGCAGGTCGGAGCTGACGACGACGCCCAGGGCGGTGCAGGCGTCGATGTCGATGTGCGGATAGACGCTGCGCTGGCTGATCAGGCGCAGCTCGGGCAGCCGCTCCAGGAGCGGGGCGCGGATTTCGGTGCGCTCCCGGATGAGGACCAACGCCTCGGTCTGCGCCAGGCGCTGCGCCAGCGTCTCGGTGTCCTGCACGTGGTCGGTGAAGACCGTGACGTCGTGCCCGGCCAGCTTCGCGAAGGACGGGAGTGTCCGGAGCGTGTCGAACCAGTCGTCGAGGATGGCGATCCTCACCGCACCTCCGGGGTCAGCCCGGTCGCTCCCAGCGGACGACGTCGTCCAGCTCGCCGCTCTCGACGTCGTAGACCAGTCCCGCGATCATGCGCAGCCGCGTCAGGTACGGCGTGCGCGCCAGCATGTCCACGTCCTCGCGCAACGCGGCGGCGTGGTCGTCGATGGGGAAGAAGCCGAGGTCGGCTCCCGTCAGCTCTCGCAGCTCGGCGTCGGTCACGCCCGCCAGGCCGCACTTGGTGTGCTGCATCACGACGGCCGTGTCCACCCCGAGCACGCCGCTGGAGAGCGCCAGGCTGCGCAGCACGTCGGTGGTGACCCGCCCGCCGGCATTGCGGATGACGTGCGCCTCTCCGAGGTGGAGGCCCAGGACGGCGAACACGTCGATGCGGGCGTCCATGCAGGTGACGACGGCCAGGTGCCGCCCCGGCCGCGGATCGGCGACGTTGGCGCGTGCGGCGGCGTAGCCGCGGTTGGCGGTGAGGAGGTCGGAGATCTGGGTCATGACATCAGTGGGTCGACCGCAACGTAACAGGCTCGCCGCCGGGGGCCGGGTGTCAGCTGCGGTCGCAGAAGCCCTCGCCACGGTGCTGGTCGAGCGCGGGGACCTCCCCGACCTCCTCGGGCAGGGGCAGCCGGATGGGGAAGCGCGGGAACGGGGCGCCGGCGACCATGGCCGCCCGGTCCAGCACCGGCGCCACCGGCACACCGGCTGCGACGAGGCCGGCCACCAGCGGGTCCCGCGCCCGGCTGCCGATGGACGCGCCGATGACCTTCTGCAGCTCGGCACCCCGCCGGGTCCGCTCCTCGGGGGAGAGCCCCGCCTCTTCGTGCAGGCCGAGCTCCGTGCACAGGGCGGTCCAGAAGTGCTGCTCGTTGACCACGCCCAGCGCCACCTGCCCGCCGTCGGCGGTGGCGAAGATGCCGTAGCCGGGCGTGGGCGCTGCCTTCGGCCTCGCCGGGCGCTCCGGCCCCGGCGGCGTCCGGTCCATGTCGACAGCACGTCGGTCATGGAGACGTCGAGGTAGGTCCCCTTCCCGCCGGCAGCGCGGCCGAGGAGGCCGGCACAGATGCCGAAGGCGGCCGTCATGCCGGCGGCCAGGTCGGCGATGGGCAGCGGGGAGACCGACGCCGTTCCGCCCTCGGGGGTGAGTGCGCCCGCCCAGGCCTGGTAGTTGACGTCGTGACCCGGGAGCGTGGCGCGGTCGCCCTGTTGCCCGTAGCCGGAGATGGAGCAGTAGACGATGCCGGGGTTGACGGCCCGGACGGACGGCGTCGTCCATTCCGAGCCTCGCCATCACCCCGGGCCGGAACCCTTCGACGAGGACGTCCGCCTCCTCCGCCAGCGCCAGGGCCCGGCGGCGGCCGGCGGCGTCCTTGAGGTCGAGCACGATGCTGCGCTTGCCGGCGTTGATCTCCTCGAACAGGCCGGCGTAGCCGCGCATGGGGTCGCCGCCCGGCGGTTCGACCTTGAGCACGTCGGCACCGAGGGCCACCAGCAGCGAGGTGGCGTACGGGCCCGGGCCGCCAGATGCTCATGTCGAGCACCGAGTGCCGGAGAGGAGCGCCGTCGTAGGAGCCATCGGCCGCAGAGTCTTGCATTCCGGACGGCGAGTAGCCTGCCGTGGTGCTCGGTTTCTTCTCCTTCACCGAGGTGACCGACCCGTCCGCCCACGAGGCGTACAACGCGTGGCACCAGCTCGACCACCTGCCCGAGCAGTTCACGGTCGAGGGCATCACGTTCGGCCAGCGCTGGGTGCGCTCGCCGCGCTGCCGTGCGGCCGAGGCGGCGTCGGGCCCGCTCCTGGAGCCGTTCCACTACATGACGCTCTACCTCATGCGCGACGAGGGCTCGCTGCCCGAGTTCTTCGCCCTGGCCGAGCGGTTGCGCGCGGTGGACCGCTTCTTCGCCGCCCGGCGGTCCCTCCTCTCGGGACCCTTCGAGGTCACCGGGCAGTGGGCGGCGCCCCGGGTCGCCGTGTCCGGCGGCGCCGTGCCCTTCCGCCCCTCACACGGGCGTCTACGTCGTCGTCGGCCCCCCGGTCGACGGCGCCGCCCTGACGGGCCATCCCGGTGTCGCCGGGGCCTGGCAGTTCGCCGACGAGGAGGAAGGCCGCACCGTCACCGTGGCCTTCGTCGACCGCGACCTGTGGCAGGCGGCCGCCGCGCTCGGGCCGATCTGCTCCGGCGGCACCGTCGCCGCCGGAATGGGCCGGGCCGCTGGAGCGTGTTGATGCCTTTCGCTGGGACTGGTTCGCTACGCTGACGCCCCAATGACCAGTCGAACGCAGTCGAAGGCCCAGCGCAGGGCCGAGAACCAACGGCGGGCCGCCGAGAAGCGGGCCGCCGAGGTGCGCAAGAAGCGGATGCGGATCGGCCTTCGGGTCGGCGGTGTGGTGGTCGCGGTCGCGGTGATCGCGTTCATCATCTCCAGCGTGGTCGGACGGCGGCTCCGGGAGCGTGCCGCCCCAGTTCAAGGACCCCCATGTCCCGCTCCAGCCCATCCCGGCCTCCATGTCGTCGAGCTGGGTGCAGCCGCCGGCGGGGACGACCGGCCCCGAGGGCATCCCGGTCCCCAGCGGCACGAAGTTGGCCACGCTGCTCAACGCGGCGAACGGCGAGACGGTCAACGGGATCCAGTGCCAGGCCGGCGAGAAGACGGTGGTCCACGTCCACACGCACCTGACCATCTTCGTGAACGGCAAGGCGAGGGTGATCCCCTACGGCATCGGCATCCCCGGCTTCCAGGCCACCCCTTCAGCCGCGGGGCCGTTCGTCTCGACCGGGAGCTGCTTCTACTGGCTGCACGTGCACGCCGAGGACGGCATCGTCCACGTCGAGTCGCCCAGCACCTCCCAGTCATTCACCCTCGGCGATTTCTTCGACGAGTGGGGGATCCCGCTGAGCAGCACCCAGGTCGGGTCCGCCACCGGCAAGGTGACCGTGTTCTTCACCTCCCCGGGGAAGAAGACCGGCATCTACACCGGCAACCCGCGCAACCTCCCGCTCGGTGACCACTACCAGATCCAGCTCGTCGTGGGCACGCCGATCGTCGCACCCGTCCAGCTCACCAACTGGGGACAGCTGTAGCTTCCGTGGAGGTCGATGCCATCGTCGTCGGCCTCGGCCCCGGCGGCGAGGAGGTCGCCGGAAGACTGGCGGAGGCGGGCCTCGATGTGGCCGGGATCGAGGCCGAGCTCGTGGGCGGCGAATGTCCCTACTGGGGCTGCATCCCCTCCAAGATGATGGTTCGCGCCGCGGACCTCCTGGCCGAGGGCCGCCGCATCCCCGGCATGGCCGGTTCTTCCACTGTGACGCCCGACTGGTCGCCCGTGGCCCGGCGCATCCGCGACGAGGCCACCGACTCGTGGGACGACGCCGTCGCGGCGCGGCGCTTCGAAGGCAAGGGCGGGCGCCTCTTCCGGGGCCGGGCGCGGGTCACCGGGTCCGACGTCGGTCGAGGTGCACGGCGAGTCGATCTCGGCGCGGCGGGCCCTGGTGCTGGCCGCGGGCGGCCGGGCCTGGGTCCCGCCGATGTTCGCCGACGTCCCGCACTGGACCAATCGGGAGGCGATCGCCGCCGAGGAGGTGCCCGCCTCCCTCCTCGTCATCGGTGGCGGCGCCATCGGTCTCGAGATCGGCCAGGTCATGCTGCGCTTCGGCGCCCGCGTCACCGTCGTCGAGATGGCCGACCGACTGGTCGCCCCCGAGGAGCCCGAGGCGTCCGAGTTGCTCACCGAGATCGTGCGGCGCGAGGGCATGGAGGTCCACACCGGGGTGACGATCGAGCGGGTCGAGGCTTCGGGCCACGGCGGCGCCACGGTGCACCTCGCCGACGGAAGCGCACTCTCCGGCGAGCGGATGCTGGTCGCCACCGGGCGCCGCAGCGACCTCGCCGGCCTCGGTGTCGACACCCTGGGGCTCGATCCCGACGCCCGTGGCGTCCCCGTCGACGGCAGGATGCGGGTACAGCCCGGAGTGTGGGCGGTCGGCGACATCACCGGGAGGGGTGCCTTCACCCACGTCGCCATGTACCAGGCCCGTCTCTGCGTGGCCGACATCCTCGGCACGCCGCTGCCCGAGGCGGATTATCGGGCGTTGCCGCGGGTCACCTTCACCGATCCCGAGATCGGATCGGTCGGGCTCACCGAGGCCCAGGCTCGCGAGGGCGGCGGCGACGTCAATGTGTTCTGGGAGCCCATTCCCGAGTCGACCCGCGGGTGGATCCACCGCGGGGAGGGCTTCGTCAAGCTCGTCGCCCGCGACGGCGTCCTCGTCGGGGCGACGTCCATGGGCCCGACGGGGGGCGAGGTGCTCGGCCTCCTCGCACTGGCCGTGCACGCACGGGTCCCGCTCGAGACCCTGCGCTCCATGATCTTCGCCTACCCCACGTTCCACCGCGCCATCGACTCGGCGTTGTGGTCGCCCCCCAAGAGCGCGTCGAAGATGGCGGGGGCCTGATGCGGCAGCAGCGACAGGTGGCCTTCGCCCGGCACCACTGACACCGTGGCCCCCGCGATGTGGCGCTGGAGGAAGGCGCGGTAGCCGGGCGGTCCGGTCCGGTCGTCCGAGCCCTCCCAGATCTGGACGGGGACCTTGATCTCCTCGAGCGAGAAGCCCCAGGGGTCGCCGAAGATGCGGTAGTCCTGCACGCAGCCCTCGGCCCCCTGCCGCAGTGCCTCGCGGACGAACGCCAGCGCGAGGTCCGGCGGGCCCCACTCGGCCAGGATCGAGCGGTCGGCCGGGGGGAACGTGCGCATGGCCGCGCGCAGGAGCCGCGCGTTGCTGGCGTTGACGATGCTGACCTTCATGACGGCGCCCGCCAGCCGGGGCGCCCGGCGGGAGAGCGTCGTGAGAACCCGGTCCTCCGTGGTGAGCCCACGCGTGGTCCCGTAGAGGTCGAGCGGCACCGCGCTCGAGAGCAGTGCGGCCGCCGTGACCCGCCCGCCCATCTTGGCGGCGCAGACGGCGGCGTAGGGGCCGCCCGCCGACCAGCCCATCACGGCGAACCGGTCGATGCCCAGCGACTCGACGAGTGCTTCGACGTCCGCCGGCCAGTCGGTCAGCCGACGCCCCGGCTGAAAGGTCGACAGGCCCATGCCGGGGCGGTCCGGGGAGACGAGGCGCACGCCCTTGGCCACGGCGGCCTCGTGCGCGGGGGCAGCGTCGAGGCGCGAGCTGAGGCCGCCATGGCAGCTCAGCACCGGGAACCCGGTCGGATCCCCGTACTCCTCGTAGGCGAAGTCCCGTCCGTCGGGCAGCCTGACGGATCCCGTCACGCCGGTACGAGTCCGGTCTCGCCGGGGCGGCGGCCGCCCGAGTGTCGCTGTCGCATCCTTCCGGGCCGAACAGGTGCCGCCACGAGAGCACGCTATAGGGTGCGGGCATGAGTCCGAACGTCGACGAACTGGTGGACGCCCTGCTGGCCGACTTCCCGCCCGCGACCACTCCGGCGCAGCCATTCTTCGGGGAGCAGTTCGACCGTGGTCTCGCCTGGCTGCACTTCCCGCCCGACTGCGGTGGTCTCGGCCTGACGCCCAAGGACCACCAACGCGCCCAGTCGCGCCTGAACGACGGTGGCGCTCCGACGGCGGGGGTGCGGAACCCCATCGGCTACGGCATGTGCGCGCCGACCATCGTGACCCATGGGACGAGCGAGCAGAAGTCCCGCTACTTGCGGCCGCTCTTCACCAACGAGGAGATCTGGTGCCAGCTGTTCAGCGAGCCGGGCGCGGGCTCGGACGTGGCCGGCCTGTCGACCCGCGCCGAACGCGACGGGGAGGAGTGGTTGCTGAACGGACAGAAGGTGTGGACGACGCTGGCCCACATCTCGTCGTTCGGGCTGATCGTGGCCCGCACCAATCCCGACGTTCCCAAGCACAAGGGGATGACGGCGTTCCTCGTCGACATGAAGGCCCCCGGTGTCGAGGTGAGGCCGCTGTTCCAGATCACCGGGGAGGCCGAATTCAACGAGGTCTTCTTCACCGACGTGCGGATGCCCGACAGCGCCCGCATCGGCGGCGAGGGCGAGGGGTGGCACGTCGCCGTCACGACCCTCATGAACGAGCGCGTCTCCATCGGGGGTGCCGTCACCCGCCGGGGCCGGGGCCCCATCGCCGAGGTGCTGCGCATCTGGAACGAGCGCTGGAAGGGGGACACCTCTGCGCACGCGCTCGCCCTGCGCGACCGGGTCGTCGCCAGCTACATCCGGAGCGAGGCCTTCTCCATGACGAACATGCGCGCCGCCCAGACCCGCAAGGCCGGCACGCCCGGACCCGAGGGCTCCGTGGCCAAGCTGGCCTTCGCCGAGGAGAACAAGCGCGTCTACGAGCTGTGCATGGACCTGCTCGGCAACGACGCCATGCTCTTCCCCGCCGGCTACCCGATGGTCCGGCCGGACCTGGTCGGCATGGGCTCGCCGGACGTGCACAAGCTCTTCCTGCGGGTCCGGGCCAATTCGATCGAGGGCGGCACCTCCGAGGTGATGCGCAACATCCTGGGCGAGCGTGTTCTCGGTCTCCCCGGCGACGTCCGCACCGACAAGGAGCTGGCCTGGAAGGACGTCCCGCGCAGCTGAGCACCGGCACGCCGTGACGGCGCCCGACATCGTCGCGGAGAAGCGCGCCGCCGCGCTCGCCGCGGCCGCGCTCGTCGAGGACGGCATGCAGGTCGGCCTGGGGACGGGGACGACGGTGGCCGAGCTGGTACCCGCGCTCGGCCGGCTGCAGCGGTCGATCACCTGTGTCGCCACGTCGCCCGCCACGGCGGAGCTGGCGGCCGCCCACGGCCTGGACGTGCGTCCGTTCTCCGACATCGAACGGCTCGATCTGGCCATCGACGGGGCCGACCAGGTCGACCCGGCCGGCTGGCTGGTCAAGGGAGGTGGAGGCGCGCAGACCCGCGAGCGCATCGTGGCCGCCGCCGCCGACCGCTTCGTCGTCATCGTGTCGTCGGACAAGGTGGTGGCCCGGCTCCGTCCCCCCGTCCCGCTGGAGCTGTTGACCTTCGGTCTCGCTGCGACCCTGCGAGCGTTGGGCGCCGCGACGGTCCGCGCCGCCGCCCCGACGCCCGACGGCGGCGTGCTGGCCGACTACCGGGGCGACATCGCGGAGCCGGCACGGCTGGCGGCGTGGCTGGACGCGGTGCCGGGCGTCGTCTCCCACGGCCTCTTCCCGCCGTCGTTGGTGACCACCGTGCTCGTGGCGCGGGGGGGCGAGGTGGAGGCGCGTCAGATCGGCTGAGCCAGCGGATTCCGGGCCGCAGGCGCCGTGCGGGTGAGTGTGTTGCGGTCGGTGTGGTGGAAGTCGCCCTTCACGCCGTGCACCTCCAGGATGGTGTCCTGGTGGTACGACCATTCGTCTTCCGACGTCACGGTCACGGTCATGGAGAAGGACACCGTGTGGAAGGCGTAGTCGAGGAACGGGTTGGTGATGATGCCGAAGTGCGGGTCACCGACGCACGCCGCAACCTCGAACGTCGTGGCGTCCGCGGCCGCCGTGCCGCCCGCCATGGCCACCTGGCCCCGCGGGATGGCCAACGTCAACAGCACGTTGCCCGTCGCGGGCTCCCAGAGCCAGTATCCGGTCTGGTCGTGGAAGGTCTCGACCTCAGCCGGCTTCGTGATGTGCGTGTGGTAGCGCAGGCCGTAGAAGAGCTGGGGACCGTTCGTCTGGGCGTCGATCGGCGTCAGCTCGTAGTGCTCCACGTAGGCGTTCTCCTCGGTGCCCTCGGCGACCGGGTGCGAGTCGGTCCCCGTCCCGACCCAGGTGCCCGCCAGGGCGCGCAGCGGGCCGAGGTGGGCCAGCGTGTCGGGATCGGGCTCGGGCTCGGTGAAGACGTCCCGGGGGAAGTTCACGCCACGGACCCGAACCTCACGGCGCGGCCCCGAAGGTCACGGGCAGTGCGGTCGGGGAGCGGAACACGTCGCCCCGGATGTGCGGGTCGGTCGTCGCCCGGGTCGAAGGTCAGGCCCGGCAGGCGGTCGAGGACGCGGGTGAGCAGCGCCCGCGTCTCGAGCCGGGCGAGATGCATGCCCAGGCACATGTGCGGGCCGTGGGCGAAGGCGATGTGGGGGATCGCCGGACGGAAGATGTCGAACGTCTCGGGATCGTCCCAGCGGGTCTCGTCGTGGTTGGCCGAGCCGATGTGCGGGGTGATGCTCTCCCCGGGACCGATGGTCACGCCCGCGAGCTCCACCTCGCAGGTGGTGGTGCGATTGATCGTGAGCAGCGGCGGCTCGCACCGCAGCCCCTCCTCAATGGCCTGGGGGAGCAGGGAGCGGTCGGCCGTCACGGCGGCGAGCTGCTCGGGATGGGTGAGCAGGAGGTAGAGGAGGTTGCCCGACGAGCGGTACGTGGTCTCCGCCCCCGCCGGCAGCAGGAGGCGCAGGAAGGAGTAGATCGCCTCGTCGGTCAGCTTCTCGCCGTCCACCTCGGCCGAGACGAGGTCGCTGATGACGTCCTCCGCCGGCCGCGCCCGTCGGTCGGCCACGACGCCGGCGAAGTACTCGCGCAGCGCCTCGGAGGCGGCCAGCCCGCGGTCGATGTCGGCCACCAGGCCGATGAGCTCGACGGACCAGCGCTGGAACTGGGGGAAGTCCTCCTCGGGGAGTCCGAGGAGGCGCGAGATCACCCGCACCGGGAACTCGAAGGTGAGCTGGCGTACCAGGTCCGCCTCGCCGTCGGCGACGAAGCGGTCGATCAGCTCGTCGATGATCGGACCGATGTACTCGGGCTCCCAGCGCGCCAGCGCCTTCTCCCTGAACGCGTGGGCCACCAGGTTCCGGTGGCTGCGGTGCTCGGGGTCGTCCATGCCGAGGATCATGTGGCCCATGACCATGCCGATGGTGACGTCGTAGCCCGTCGAGGTGAACGACTTGGCGTCGCGGAAGATCCGCGAGCAGTCGTCGTAGCGGTAGGCGATCCATCCCGGCTCGACGTCGATGCCCTCGGGGAGCGCCTCGGGGGAGATGGTGAGCCCCTTGACGACCGGGGTGTCGTGGCGCTTGGCGACGAGGTCCGGATAGGGGTCCCGGGTGGTGCCGGCGATGACGTCGTCGAATGCGGCGAACGGGTCGTATTCCTGGGCGTCGGACGTGACCATGGCGCAGCTCCCTCGCTTGGGGTGCCGTGGGTGACGGCGCTGTCAGGCTACGGGTCCCGGGCGCCTGGCGCACCCCGGCGGCCAGCAGGGGCGACCCCCGGGGTGACGGCCTAGGCTCCGGCCTGCATGCACACCCTCCGCACCCCCGACGACAGGTTCGCCGGCCTGCCCGGCTACGACTTCGAGCCGCGCTACGCCGACGTCGCCGACAGCGAGGGGGGCACCCTGCGCGTGCACTACCTGCGCGAGGGCGACCCCGCGGCACCGGTCGTGCTCCTCATGCACGGCGAGCCCTCGTGGTCGTACCTCTACCGCAAGATGATCCCGCCGCTCACCGCAGCGGGGTTGCAGATCGTGGCGCCCGACCTGGTCGGGTTCGGCCGCTCGGACAAGCCCACCGAGCGCGGCGACTACACGTTCGCCCGTCACGTGGAGTGGATGCGCGAGCTGCTCTTCGACCGGCTCGACCTGCGCGACCTGACGCTGGTGTGCCAGGACTGGGGCGGGCTCATCGGCCTCCGCCTCGTGGGCGAGCACCCGGAGCGGTTCGCCCGGGTCGTGGCGGCCAACACCTTCCTGCCCACCGGCGACACCGACCCCGGGGAGGCCTTCTTCGGCTGGCAGCGCTTCTCCCAGGAGGTCGAGGAGTTCCCGACCGGCGGCATCGTCCGCGGTGGGTGCGCCAAGCCGGTGCCGCCCGAGGTCGAGGCGGCCTACGACGCGCCCTTCCCCGACGAGTCCTACAAGGCGGGAGCGCGGGCCTTCCCCCTGCTGGTGCCCTCGCGGCCGGACGACCCCGCCCACGACGCCAACGTCGCCGCCTGGGTGGGCCTGGCCGCCTTCGACCGGCCCTTCCTGTGCGCCTTCAGCGACGGCGACCCCATCACCAGGGGGGCGCGACCGCACCCTCAAGCGGGACATCGCCGGGGCCCAGGGCCAGCCCCACACCACGATCGTCGGAGGTGGCCACTTCCTCCAGGAGGACTGCGGCGAGGAGCTGGCCCAGGTGGTGATCTCCTTCGTCGCGTCGACGCCGTGACCAACGAGCACCGGGTCGTCGTCGTCGGCGCGGGCTTCGCCGGGATCGGCATGGCGGCCCGCCTGCGCGCCATGGGCATCGACGACTTCGTCGTCCTCGACCGGGGCAACGACATGGGCGGCACCTGGCGCGACAACTCGTATCCCGGCGCCGCCTGCGACGTGCCGTCGAACCTCTACTCGTACTCCTTCGCCCTCAACCCGGACTGGACGCGCTCGTTCTCCTCCCAGAGCGAGATCTGGGACTACATGCGCCAGTGCGTCGACCGTTTCGACGTCGGCGGGCACCTGCGGCTCGGCCGGAGGGTGGACGAGGCGCGCTGGGACGACGAGGCCCGGCGCTGGGTCGTGCGGACCGCCGGCGGCGAGGAGTACGTCACGCCGGTGCTGGTGTGGGCCACCGGCCCGCTGAGCGAGCCCTCCATCCCCGACTTCCCCGGTCTGGACGACTTCCGGGGGAAGGTCTTCCACTCGGCCCGCTGGGAGCATGGGTTCGACCTGACGGGCAAGCGGGTGTGCGTCGTCGGCACGGGGGCGTCGGCCGTGCAGTTCGTGCCGCAGATCGCGCCGGTGGTCGAGCACCTGTACCTGCACCAGCGGACGCCGCCGTGGGTCGTCCCCCGGCGCGACCGGCCCGTCTCGCGGCTGCGCAAGCTGGTGTACCGCAAGGCCCCGGCCAGCCAGCGCCTGTCGCGGTCTGCGCATCTACGCCACGTTCGAGTCGCTCCTGTCCGTCTTCGTCGGGCGGGCGGCGCGGCGCAAGACCGCGGTGAGGAAGGTCGCCCTCGACCACCTCGCCAAGCAGGTGCCCGACGAGGCCCTGCGCGAGACGATGACCCCGCACTACGAGCCGGGGTGCAAGCGACTGCTCCTCTCCGACGACTTCTATCCCTCCTTGACCCGGCCCAACGTGGAGGTGGTCGCGTCACCGGTGGCCTCGTTCACCGCCCACGAGGTCGTGGGGCAGGACGGCATCGCCCGCCCGGTCGACGTGGTGATCATGGGCACGGGCTTCGAGGCGGCCGAGCCGCGCTACGCCGAGCACATCGTCGGGAAGGGCGGCGCCCGGCTCTCGGAGGTGTGGAAGGCCGACGGCGTGGAGGCCTATGCGGGCTCGACGGTGGCGGGCTTCCCGAACCTGTTCCTCATGATCGGGCCCAACTCGACGCTGGCCCACAATTCGATGATCTACATGATTGAGTCGCACATCAATTACGTCGCCAGCGCGCTCGCCTTCATGGCCCGGCCCGGCGTGCACACCGTCGAGGTCAAGCGGGGCGTCCAGCAGCGGTACAACGAGCGGTTGCAGGCCAAGCTCGAGCACTCGGTGTGGGTCGAGGGCGGGTGCGGCAGCTGGTACCTCGACCACCGCGGCCGGAACACCACGCTGTGGCCCGACCACACCTGGAAGTTCCGCCGGCTGACCCGGCGCTTTCACCCGGGCGAGTACACCGTCCGCTCGTAGGCGCGCAGCGCCAGCACCCCCAGGACGACGGCGAAGACACTCAGCGCGCCCACTTCGGGCAGCACGGCGACCAGCCCGGCGTGGTGGTAGATCAGCTGCACGAAGGCGTCCATCGCCCAGGCCTGGGGCACGACGTGGCCGACCGCCCGCACCACGGGGCCGACGACGTCGAGCGGGTACATGCAGCCGCCGAGCATGCCGCACACGATCCCGAGGACGACGGCCAGGGAGATCGCCTGCTCCTCGGTGCGCGAGCGCATGCTCACGAGCGCGGCGGCTCCGGAGTACGCCAGCGAGAGGGTGGCGACGACCAGGAAGACGGCGGCCGGGTCCCCCCAGTGCACGCCGAAGATGAGGCGGCCCACGAGGAGGAGCCCCGCCGACTGCACGGCGGCGACGGCCAGGCTCGTGGCGATCAGGGCGGCCACCACCGTCCGGCGGCGCACGGGGGCCGCGGCGAGGCGGCGCATCACACCGAGGCGGCGCGACTCCACCACGCCCGACGCGAGCAGCAGCACGGTGATGCCGAGGAACAGGACCAGGTCGGCCGGCGCGACATACGAGAAGGGGCTGAGCGCGGCGGGCACGTCGGTATGGGCGAGCGTGACGTCGGTGACCGCAGAACGATGGCCCTCCGCGACGATCAGGTCGAGCAGTCCCACGACGTCGGTGCGGGCCTGGACCGCGCTGGTCGATGCGGACTCGCTCACGAAGTCGACCCGCACCGAGCCGGCCGGCGCCGGCAGGGAGACCAGCCCGGCCACGACGCGACCGCGCAGGATGTCGTCGCTCATCTGGGCCCGGCTGGGCTCCACCCGCACCTTGAGGTCTCCGGTGTGGGCGACCAGCTCCAGCAGACGCTGCGACGGGTGCACCAGGCCGATGGGCTCCTTCGGGCTGCCCGCCAGCAGCCCGGTGACGAGGATGAAGAGGACGGGGAACACGGTGGCCACGAAGAGGTAGCGCCGGTCCCCGCTGGCCCGGCGCAGGTTGACCCGCACGATGGGGATCACGGCGTCACCATGCGCCGCACCCGGGCCATCGCGAGCCCGCCCGTCACGAGGGCGATCAGGCACAGGACGAGGAAGGGGCCCACCACCGACGACGCCGGGTCCCGGAGCAGGGACAGGCGGCCGAACCCGACGAGCGCCCAGCCGTTCGGCGTCCCGAGGCTGAGCACCTGGAGCGGCTCGGGGAGCGCACCGGGCGGGAGGAGGTTGCCGCCGAAGAGGGCCAGCACGAGGCCGATCACGAGCGACGCCGCAAAGGCCTCCTGGGGCGAGCGTGCGAACGAGGTCACGAAGGCGCCGAGACCGCACATGGCTGCCGTCGCCCCGAGGCACAGCATGAGCACGCCGAGCGGGTCGCCCCAGTCGGCGCCGAAGACGGCGGCCGTGACGCCCCACACGATCAGGATGGAGCTGAGGCCGGTGAGGGCGATGGCCAGCAGCTTCCCCCACACAATGGCGCTCGGGCGGATCGGCGCGGCGGCCAGGCGGCTGAGCGTGCCGGTGACGCGCTCCATCATGAGCGAGCGCATGCCGAGTCCGCTGCCGATGAAGAGGAAGACCACCGCGATGGACGGCGCGAAGTAGTCGAGGACGGCCTTCCCGCCGTTGCCCAGGGTCTCCGTCGCCACCGACAGCGGGGCGCGGTCCGTCGCCGTCCCGTGCGCCAGGCGGCCGGCGTAGAGCCGGCTGGCCAGCCCCGCCGCCACCGACTCGGCCACCTCGTGCCCGACCAGGGCGTTCCCCCGGTCGACCACGTCGAAGCCGGGGGACGGGGTGGCGCCCGGGGCGACCATGGGGACGAGGAGGTCCGACAGGCTCTTGCGGGCGCCCGACACCACGACCCCCCCGGCCAGTGTCCCGTCCGCCACCTCGCGGCGGACGGCCGCCGCGCTCGGGATCACCCGGACGACGACGTCGTGGGGGAGCTGGCTGGCGTGCACCGCGGCCTGCACCAGCGGCGCGGATGCTCCCGAGACCCCGATGGTCATGGTGCCGGTGCTTGCGTTGCCGGCGAAGGCGAAGCCCAGGATGGCGGCGATGGCGAGCGGCGCCACCAGGCAGGTGATCACCGCCGAGCGGTCACGGACCCGCCGGCGAAGCTCGTTGGTGGTGATGGTGCGTATCAGGCGTCGCGCTCCATGGCCTGGCGACGTGCCTGCACCGGCTCAAACTACTTTGGCCGGAGTGATCGCGCTGGAGCCGGTGGGTGTCGTGCTGGGTGGCCGCTCCGAAGCGGTCGACGACGACTGGAGCGGCGTGGAGGCCGTGATACGCCTCGATGGCACGCGCTTCGGCAACGACGCCGTGATGGGGCTGGGTGACTTCTCGCATCTCGTGGTGGTCTTCCAATTCCATCTGGTCGCCGAATCGGAGGTGCAGACCGGATCCCGGCGGCCGCGCGGCAACCCGGACTGGCCCGTGGTCGGGATGTTCGCCCAGCGGGCCCGGATGCGCCCGAACCGCCTCGGGGTGTCCGCCTGCAGGCTGGTGCGGGTGGCGGACCTCGACCTGCACGTGCGCGGCCTCGATGCGATCGACGGCTCGCCCGTCCTCGACGTCAAGCCCTACATGCGCGAGTTCGAGCCCGACGTGGCCGACGTCCACCAGCCGGCCTGGGCGAGCGAGCTGATGCAGGGGTACTACTGACGGGCGCAGCATCCTGGGCGGACGCCCGGGCTCTTTCATCTTGCAGGCGTGCGGCCTAGCTTTGGTCGCCGTGTCGCGCCGCCGCGGATGCGATCACCAGAGGGAGGGCGCATGAGCACGGCAAAGAACGGTGATGTGGAGATCTACTTCGAGTCGTTCGGCGAGCCGGATGCCCCAACGCTGCTCCTCGTCAACGGCCTCGGGTCACAGTGCATCAACTACGCCGTCGAGTGGTGCCAGCTGTTCTGCGAGGAGGGCTTCGGGGTCGTCCGGTTCGACAACCGCGACGTCGGGCTGTCGTCGAAGCTCGACGGAGTGGACTACACGCTGGCCGACATGGCGGAGGACGCGCTGGCCGTGCTCGACGCGAGAGGGGTGGACCAGGCGCACGTCATGGGATGTTCCATGGGAGGGATGATCGTCCAGCGGCTCGCCATCGACCACCCCGAGCGCCTCCTCTCCCTGACGTCGGTCATGTCGCGCACGGGCGAGCCCGGCTACGGCGACAGCTCCGAGGCCGCGCTCGCCTTCCTCATGGCGCCGCCGGCCCCGTCGCGGGCGGCCTACATCGACAACCAGGTCGCCGCCCTGCACGTCTACGGGTCCAAGCCCGAGTGGCTCGACGACGACGCCATCCGGGCCCGGGCCGCCGCCGCCTACGACCGCTGCTTCTGCCCGGCCGGGATCGGCCGGCAGATGCGCGCCGTGATGCACGACGGCTCGCGGGCCGAGGCGCTGGCCCTCCTCGACCTGCCCGTACTGGTGATCCACGGCAGCCGCGACACCCTCATCGATCCGAGCGGCGGGCGGCGCACCGCCGAGCTCATCCCCGGCGCCTGCTACGTCGAGATCGAGGGCATGGGCCACGACTACCCGCCCCCGGTGTGGGAGGAGTGGGTCGGCGCGTGGTCGGCGTTCGCCCACGCCACCGTCGCACCCTGAGCCCGATCACCCGTCCGGGCAACCTCTAGCTCCCGTAGGGCCGGGTGAGGACCTCCATGTTGTGGCCGGCCGGGTCCTCGAAGTAGAAGCCGCGTCCGTTGCCGTTGAGACGGTTCTCCTGATGGTGGCCGGGATCGGCCCAGTAGGTCAGGCCGCGTGCGGTGACCCGGGCGAAGATGGCGTCGAACTCCTCCTCGGTCACGAGGAAGGCGTAGTGGTGATGTTCGGGCGCGGCCCGGTCGTCGTAGTCGAGGCTCACGCCGTTGGCCGTCTCGACACACAGGAACGGCCCGAAGGGCTTGGGCGGGTCGAGGCCGAGGATCTCGGCCAGGAAGGTGGCCGCCGCCTCCTTGTCCGGGGCCGGGACGATCGTGTGGTTGAGCTGGACTGCCATGGCGTGTCGCTCCTGACCCCGGCGGCGGGCGGCTCAGTCGAAGGCCGGCCGCCGGTCCCGGGTGCGCTTCAACTCGAAGAAACCCTCCGTGCCCAGGCACAGCAGGACGCCGTCCCACAGCCGCCCGGCGGCCTCGCCCTTGGGCGCCGGGGTGACCACCGGGCCGAAGGTGGCCTTCCCGTTGACGTGGATCACCGGCGTGCCGACGTCCGTGCCGACCCGTTCCATCCCGGCCTGGTGCGACGCGGTGAGCGCCTCGTCGTAGTCGGTCGACGTCGCGGCGCTCGGCCAGGGAGGCCGGGAGCCCCACCTCCGCCAGCGCCTCGGCCAACACGGTCTCGGCCTCGCCCTCCTCGCGCCCGCGCCGCTCGATGTGCATCCGGGTGCCCAGCGCCGTGTACAGCGGCAGCAGCACGTCGGACCCCTTCGCCTGCTCGGCGGCGATGCAGACCCGCACCGGGCCGAACGCGCGCGTCATGCGCTCCTTGTATTCGTCCGAGAGCCCGTCGCGTCCGGCGTTGAGCAGGGCGAGCGACATCACGTGCCAGTTCGTCCGCACGTCGCGCACCTGCTCCACCTGGAGCATCCAGCGCGAGGTGACCCAGGCCCACGGGCACAGGGGGTCGAACCAGAAGTCGGCGGTCTCGGTCACGCGATCCCCCCGTCGACCCGCAGCGTCGCCCCCGTCGTGTACGACGAGGCGTCGGTGGCGAAGTAGAGGGCGGCGCCCACGATCTCGTCGGGCTCGCCGGCCCGCTGCAGCGCGTGGTGCCGCAGGCCCGCGTTGATGGTGGCGGGGTCGCCGTCCCCCCAGGCCTTGGAGATGTCGGTCAGGAAGGGCCCCGCCATGATGCAGTTGACCCGCACGGTCGGGCCGAACGCCTTGGCGAAGCCCTCGGTCAGCGAGTTGAGGCCCGCCTTGGCGGCGTCGTAGGGCAGCATGGTCGGCCCGGGCCGTATCGATCCTGTGCTGGAGACGTTGATGATGGACCCACCGTATGGGCCGGCCGCCATCCTCGTGCCGACGAGCGCGGTCAGGCGGAACGGCCCCTTCAGGTTCACGCCCAGCACCTTGTCCCACAGGTCCTCGCTGACCGCGGTCAGGTCGGGGTAGAGGGGCGACATGCCGGCGTTGTTCACCAGCACGTCGACGCGGCCGAAGGTGTCGTACGCCTGTTGCACCAGGCCGTCGATCTCGTCCCAGTGACCCACGTGGCAGCCCACGGCCAGGGCGCGCCGGCCCAGCGCCTCCACCTCGTCCGCCACCGCGCGGCAGTTGTCGAGCTTCCGGCTGGCGACGACGACGTCGGCCCCGGCCGCGGCGAAGGCGAGCACCATGGATCGCCCGAGCCCGCGGCTGCCCCCCGTGACGAGGGCGACCTTGCCCGCCAGTGGCGTCGCGCCATCCGCCCCGCTGACGCGCGCTGCCATGGGCGGGAACCTATCCCTACTTGACGAGCTCGGCGACCGCGTGGGTCACCGCCTTCGCCATCGGGATGTGGAGGGCTTCGTTGGGCCCGTGCGCGTTGGAGTGGGGCCCGAGGACGCCGGTGGCGACGAACTGCGTACCCGGGAAACCCTTCTGGAGGTCGGCCAGGAAGGGGATGGAGCCGCCCTCGCCCACCGCGCCGGGCGCGCGCCCGAAGCGCTCCTGCGAGACGGCCGCCAGCCTCGCCGCCACACCCGGCTCCAGCGCCGGCGCGATCCACCCCTGGGCGGCAGCCTCCATGTCGATCGTGATGTGCGCCCCCTCGTCGGTGCGGATGGCCGAGATCAGCGCGTCGCAGGCGGCCTCGGCGTCGACGTCGGGCGGCAGGCGCAGCGAGAACTTCAGCGTCGTCGACGGCCGCAACACGTTGCCGCCGTCGCGCGGCGTCGGGAGCCCGTCGGCTCCCGTGACCTCCAGCGCGGCCCCCCACGTGCGCGCCACCAGGCGCTCGACCGGGTCGGCGGAGAGCAGGCGCAGCCCCTCGACGGCCGGCACCTCGCTGGCGGGGAATTCGGTCGCCAGCGCCTCGAGGTTGGTCCGGTGCGCCTCGGGGATCCCCGCCCCCACCAGCTCGGGCAGCAGGATGCGGCCGGTCGCCTCGTCCTCGATGCCGGACAGGATGCGGCGCAGGATGCGGAAGGACGACGGGACCACGCCGCCGCCCTGGCCGCTGTGGATGCCCTCGTTGAGCACGTCGACGCGCACCGTGGCGACGAGGTTCCCGCGGAGGGAGGTCGTGAGCCACAGCCGGTCGTAGCTGAGCCCGCCCGAGTCGAGGCAGATCACCAGCCGCGGTGTCCCGATGCGCGCGCCCAGGTTCTCGAGGTGGGCGAGCAGGTCGGGGCTGCCGCTCTCCTCGCTCGATTCGATGAGCACGAGGACGCGGCCCTGCCCGCCGCCCGCCGCCAGCAGACCCGTCACGGCGGCGAACGTCGAGTAGCCGTCGTCGGCGGTGCCCCGGCCGTAGAGGAGGTCGCCCTGGCGCACCGGCTCGTAGGGACCGAGCCCGCTGCGCCACTCGCCCAGCGGAGGCTGCTTGTCCATGTGGCCGTACACGACGATGGGCTCGCCCGAGCCGCCGTTGTCGATGAGCAGCAGCGGGGTCCGGCCGGGCAGCTCGACGATCTCGGTGTGCAGTGCGGGCTCCTGGTCGCGCACCCACGAGCGCAGGAGCTCGGCCGCCTCTGCGATGGCTCCCCGCTCGGCCCAGTCCGGGTCGAAGGCGGGGGAGAGGCACTGGATGCGGGTGTACTCGCTCAACGCCGGCAGCACGCGCTGCTCCCAGGCGGCGTCAATCGCCGCAGCGTCGATCCGGGCGCCGCCGGAGTCGCCGCTCACGTGCGGGTCATCGACGGCGTCACGCCTCGGTGGACGGGGTCTCGGGTGGCGGGGTCTCGCTGGACGGGGTCTCGGCGGACGGGGTCTCGGTGATGAGAGCCAGGCGCTCGAGCGTCTTGGACATGGAGCCGGCCGTCTGCTCGCCGACCTTGCGGTTCTTGAGGAAGAAGGACTGCTTGTCCCGGGAGATGTCCCAGGTCTCGGTGACCCGGGTTCCCCCGTCGACCTCCTGGAGCTCGTAGCGCCAGATACGGCCGCCGATGAAGCGGCCGAGCGGCCCGAGAGCACCGTCTGCCAGGCGATGCGCCGGTCGGGCTCGAACTCAATGACGGTGTTCTTCATGGTGTAGGGAACGCCCAGCTTCATGTGCATGTCGAACGTGTCGCCCATGGCGAGGTGCTGCGGCACGGCGCCCTTGGGCCGGACCACGCTGCCCGAGCCGTCGATCTCGGGATGGCGCGAGGCGTCGGCCACCACGGCGAAGATCGACGAGGGCGGGGCATTGATGAGCCGGTCGACGCTGACCGTTGTTGGTGCCATGGCGCGAGCTCCGTTTCGTCCGATCCCGGTTCGGTCCCGGCTCGTCCGGTCCCGGGCGCCGAGACTAGATGGCGTGGGCCACCAGGTCGGCCAGCTGCACCCACTCGAGCGTCGCGGCGTGGGTCGAGGCCAGGACCACCGGTGGCGCCATGCCCGCCTCGAAGGCCTCCTGCCAGCGCGCCGCGCACAGGCACCACTGGTCGCCGGGCTGCAGCCCCGCGAAGCCGAACTCGGGGTGCGGCGTGGACAGGTCGTTGCCGACCGAGGCCGAGAACTGCAGGAACTCGGCGGTGACCCGGGTACAGACGGTGTGGACGCCCAGGTCCTCGGACCCCGTGTTGCAGCAGCCGTCCCGGTAGAAGCCGGTGAGCGGGTCGTAGTTGCAGGGCTCGAGCTCATCGCCGAGGACGTTCTGTGCCATGGCTCATTTCACCACGGCCGGCAGTGGCGCTACGAGCCCCCGAAGGGAGCGCCCATGTACCGGTCGACCCAGGTGAAGGACTCGACCGGTTCCCGCTTCAGCCGGCGCGGGGTGGTGACGGGCCGTCCGAGCACGACGAGGGCGGCGACGGCGAGCGTGTCGGGGATGTCGAAGAGCGCCCGCAGCTCGTCCTCGCCGGCGCACGGCCATCGTCGTCATGACGCCGCCCAGGTCCTCGGACCGTGCGGCCAGCAACAGGCTCCACACGAAGGGGTAGATGGACGCGCCGCCGACCAGCGTGTAGCGGGGCAGGTCGCGGTCGACGGCGGCCAGCGCGGTCAGGTCGGCGAGGACGAGCAGGAGGGCCGGCGCGGTATCGAGGGTCTCGGCGAAGCCGGGTGAGGCGGCACCGGCGGCCGCGAACTGCGCCGCGTCGGCGAGGGCGCGCGCCTCGGCCGCGCGGTCGGTCACCGGGGCCCAGGGCGTCAGACCGGCCGAGCCCAGTGCGAGGTACTCGTACCAGGTGCTGACGTAGAGGTCGCGCAGTGCGGCACGAGCCGCGGGGTCCTTGACGACGATGACGCGCCAGGCCTGCCGGTTGCCCCCGTTGGGGGCGAAGCGTGCCACCTCCAGGAGGCGCTCGAGCACCTCGTCGGCGACCGGCTCGGGGTGGAATTGGCGCACCGCACCCGTGCTGCGCAGCGTGGTGACGAGGTCGAGGTCCACGAGTAGCGCAGAGTAGCGGCCATTGGGTAAGCCTGGGAGGTGCGGACGGTCCCGAGCTCCGACCCTGCGGAGGTCGGGCGGAGGCTGCGGGGGCTCTCGGAGTGGCCGCTCGTCGTGGCCCCGATGTCCGGCGGCCCGACGACGGTCGACCTGGTGGTGGCCGCGGCGGGATCGGGCGCGGTCGGGTTCCTGGCCGGCGGCTACAAGGCGGCCGCCGACCTGGCGGCCGAGATGGCCGCGGTCCGGGCCGTGGGCGTGGCCACGTTCGGAGTCAACCTGTTCGTCCCCGGGCGCCGCGCGCCGGACCCGGTCCGGGTGGCGGCCTACGTGGCGTCGCTCGCCGGCGATGCGGCTGCGCTGGGGGTGGCGCCGGGGGAGCCGTCGTGGGACGACGACCGGTACCCGTCGAAGCTCGAGGCGGTGCTGGACCATCCGCCCGCACTCGTCAGCTTCACCTTCGGCGTGCCCGGGACCGACGTCGTGCGGTCGCTGCAGTCGGCGGGGTCGCTCGTGGTCCTGACGGTCACCACGCCCGAGGAGGCGCGGGCCGCGCTGCGGGCGGGCCCGGACGCGCTCTGCCTCCAGGGAGCCGAGGCTGGGGCGCACCGGGGCAGCCTGGCCAACGACGACGCGCCGGACCAGGACCGGCCCGTCCGCTCGCTGCTCGCGGCCGTCGGCGGCCGCACCCGGATGCCCCTCATCGCGGCGGGGGGCGTGGGCGGGCCCGAGGACGTTGCCGACCTGCTGGCGCGGGGCGCCACCCTCGTGCAGGCCGGCACGGCGTTCTTGCGTTGCCCCGAGAGCGGCGCCTTCGTCGCCCACAAGGACGCGTTGGCCGACGCCGCCTTCACCGCGACCGCGGTGACCCGGGCCTTCAGCGGGCGGCGGGCGAGGGCGCTCGTGAACGCCATGGTGCGCGAGCACCCGGGTGCTCCGGCGGCCTACCCCGAGATCAACAACGCGACGCCGCCCGATCCGGGCCGCCGCCGCCGGGGCGGGCGACCCCGAGCACATGAGCCTCTACGCGGGGACGGCGTTCCGCCGGGCCGAAGCCCGGCCCGCCGCTGAGGTCGTGCAGCGGCTGGTGTCAGGATTGCGCCGGTGAGCGGCCGGCGCGAGACCTCGACCATTGAGTTCACGCCCCCCGAGACGGCCGGCGTGGAAGAGGCCCTGCGGCGGCTGCGCACCGCCGGGAACGGCTGGATCAACCTGTTGCCCGGAATTGAGGAGGGAGCCGTCGCGCTCGAGCCCCAGGCGGGCCTCTTCGCCTTCTTCGGCACGAGGGCCCCACCCGTCACGATGGCGACGATCATGCCCGCCCGCAAGGACCGCCGCGACAGCGAGGGGTTGACGGTCGGGCTCATGCACCCCACCGGAGCCAAGGCAGTGGGGCGCCTGGCCGAGGTCGGGGGCGGCGCGGCCGTCCCGGCCGACTGGGTGGTGCGTCAGGACCATGTGCGCCGGGGCCTTGTGCTGCGGACACCGGTGCGGGTCGCCGAGGCGGACGTCATCGACCTGGTGCATCAAGGCGGGGACGGCGCTGTGCCGGGCCGACATGACGGGGCGCTGGCGCGCCGTGGTCTACCTTCCCTAGTGGCCACCGGCCGTCGGCGCGACGACGCAGCGCTGCGCGAGGGGCTCGGCCGTTGGGTGTCGGCCCAGCCCGAGCTCGTCCCCGGTCCCGGGAGACAGCGACGGGCGGCCGCCGCAGATTGCCGCCCTGTCCCACGCCCAGGGCGGCATGGCGAACGAGACGGTGCTCGTCGACCTGGGCGGGACCACCCGGGGATCGTCGTGCGCCTGCCGCCGCTGGAGCCCACCTTCCCGGGTTACGACCTGGGCCCGCAGGTGGTCGTGCAGAACGTGGTCGCCGCGTGCGGGGTCCCGGCGCCCGCCCCGGCCGCGCTGGTCACCGACACCGCTTGGATCGGCTCGCCCTTCCTCGTCATGCCGCGCGTGGCCGGCGACATCCCGGGACCGGCGCCCGTGTTCGACCCCTACGTGGGGGAGGCGGGACCCGAGCTCCAGCGGCGCCTGCATGACGGACTGATCGACACGGTGGCGGCGGTCCATGCCGTCCCCTGGGAGGCCCACGGCCTCGACGGCGTCCTTCCGGGCACCGGCCTGCGCGACGCCCTCGGTCGCTGGGCCGACTACGTGCACTGGTCGTCGCAGGGCGACCCCCTGCCGGCGCTGGTCGAGGCGCTGGCGTGGTGCGAGAGCCGTCTGCCCGCCGAGCGCCAGGCGGTGCTCCTGTGGGGCGACGTCCGCCTGGGCAACCTCGTCTTCGACCCCGAGCGCCGGGTGCGCGCGGTGCTCGACTGGGACCTGGCCACCCTCGGGCCGCCCGGCATGGACCTGGGCTGGCACTTCGGGCTCGAGTTCATGATGGCGTCGTTGTTCGGGCGCGTCGTGCCCGGGTTCCCGGGCCGGGCCGAGGCCGTCGCTCGCTACGAGGAAGCCGGCGGGCCTGCCGTCGCGGACGACGAGCTGGACTGGCACGAGGTCTTCGCGCTGGTGCGCGCCCTTGCCATCAACGACCGCCACCAGCGCATCTCGGGTGACCCTCGCCGGGCGGACAACCCGATGGGCGCCGTGCTGGTGCGCCGCATGGAGGAAGCCGGCGCCGCGCTGGGCTGAGCATGACTCGGTCCGGTGTCCTGGGTCCGCAGCCCGGTTCCCAGCCCGGGTCCTCACTCTCCTCAGGGGACGATGGGCACCACTCCGGCATGGGGCACCATGGTCAGGATCGCCACCAGCAGCGCACCCTGCAGGCAGGCCATGACACCGACGAGCGCGCCGTCGGCCCGCCGCGGCAGCTTCCAGGCGAAGACGGCGAACAGGGGGAACGCGGCCATGGCGTAGCGCGGGATGCTGTCGGTGAAGTAGGCGCTGTAGGCGATCAGCAGCGCGCCGACTGTGTAGATCCACCAGTGGACCGGGACTACCGCCGTGCCACCGCTCGCCGTCGATGCCACCAACCCGTCGGGGCGATGGCTCATGCGGTCGAGCAGCCAGATGCCGGCGCACCCGAGCACCAAAGCCGCTCCGGCCATGGCGTCGGGGACGAAGGTCGCGACGCCGGGCCCCTTGCCGACCGCCTCGAACAGGGCCTCGACCGGCGTGACGAACCAGACGAAGTGCTGCCCGTTCCAGAAGCGCTCCGACGAGAGGAACGCCAGCGGCGTGCCGACGATGGCCCAGCTGTAGGCCATGAACGAGGCCAGGCCGAGCGGTGCGATGGCGGCGGCGGCGACAGGGCGCAGTCGGCGCTCCCGCCAGGCCGCCAGAAGGGCGGTCACGACCACCGCGAGCACCACGACGAACCCGGTGTTGCGTGTGAGCCCCGCCACGCAGGCGCACAGCGCCGCCGTGATCCAGTAGCGGCGCGACAACGCGAACAGGCAGGCCGCGGCGGCGGTGAGGAAGAGCCCCTCGGTGTAGGCCATCGACAGGACGTAGGACGTGGGGAAGAAGACGAACAGCAGTACCGCCCGGTCGGCCAGTCTGGCGCCGAGCACCTCGCGCACGGCCAGCCAGATGGCCAGCGCGGACGGTGAGACCGAACACGAAGGCGGCCGCGACGGCAGCATCGGGCAGGCTGAGGCGGGTCATCACCGCCACCGCCCTCACCGCGGCCGGGAAGGCGGGGAAGAAGGCCCAACGGCTTCCGTCGCCCTCGTTGACCAGCTGATGGGGATAGCCGTGCTGGGCGATCATCAGGTACCACCGGGCGTCCCAGAGGGAGCCGAGGGCGTGCACGACGCGGAATTTCGGGTGGACGGTCGCCGCGATGAGCGCCGCGCCGAGGACGGCGACCCGGGAGGCGATGTAGTAGCTGGCCGGGCGCAGGAGCGGCCGGCAGCGCTGCGCCAAGCCGCCGCCGACGCCGGCGACCGGTCGGGGACGCGACGCGCCCGATGGAGTGGCCGGGTCGGTTCCCTCCGGACGAGGGCAACGACCGGACCGGAGGCCGGACGAGACGCCGGACGGGAGTGAGCCGGGAGCGCCGTGCTGGGCGAGTCGATGAGGTCGGTCACGGGACCGGTGTCAGCGAGGGCCCGCGTGCGGGGAAGGCCCACCCGCGCAGGAGCGAGAACCGGGCGGGAGACGCCGCCACGTTGGCGACGGTCGCCGCCACGGCGAGGACCACCAACGACGTTCCCACCACGGCAGAGGCGATGGCGATGGCCGCGGTCGTCGCGACGAGGCTGACGGCGTAGAGGACGGCCAGGACGAGGGCGAACGGCGGCGACGCCGAGGCGGCCTCCGGGCGGCCCGGGCGGTGGCGCGCCAGCGAGCGGTGCAGTCCGGTGTTGACGAGCGTGCAGAAGGCCAGCGCCGCCGCATTGGCGACCCAGGGTCCGAGCACCGACAAGGTGGCGGCGAAGAGCAGGAGGTAGCTGAGGGTACTGAGCACCCCGACGCCGGCGAACGAGAGCAGCTGGTCGGACGTCGCGTCCTCGGCCCCCGTGGCCTCCGAACGTTGCGAACGCACGAGCTGCAGGCGGCTCCCGTGGGACATGCGCCAGATCCCGCGCAGGTCCTCGGTGGCGGTGGCGATGATGTCGACCCGCGAGTCGGGGTCGTCGACCCATTCGACCGGCGTCTCGGCGATGCGCACACCGAGCCGCTCGGCGGTGACGATCAGCTCGGTGTCGAAGAACCAGGCGTCGTCCTCGACGAGCGGAAGGATCTGCAGTGCACGCTCGCGCCGCATGGCCTTGAACCCGCACTGGAAGTCGACGACGCGGCTGCGCAGCGCGAGCCGGACGATGCGCGAGTAGGTCCTCGAGATCAATTCCCGCTTTGGTCCACGCACCACCCGGGACCCCGGGGCCAGGCGGGTGCCGACGGCCAGCTCGCTGTGTCCCGACATCACGGAGCCGACGAGTGGCAACAGCGCCGAGAGGGAGGTCGAGAGGTCGACGTCCATGTAGGCCACGACGTCGGCGCTGCTCGCCGTCCAGGCCGTCCGGAGTGCGAACCCCCGGCCCTTGCGGGACAGGATCGTGGCCTGCACGCCCGGGAGGGTCGAGGCGAGGCGCTGGGCCACCAGTGCGGTCCCGTCGGTGCTGCCGTTGTCGACGATGGTGACGAGGGTCCGGAAAGGGAACGACGCATCGAGGTAGGTGCGGAGCTTCGTGATGCTGGCGGCGAGCCCGCGCTCCTCGTTGTAGACGGGGACGACGACCTCCACCTCGACGTGCTCGGGTTGCCGGCTTTCCGACGTGCGACCTTGGCCACGGGGATGCGATCCGGCGGCGCGGCTCTGAGGGCGGCACGTCCGTAGGCGCGCGTCGCGTCGGCCCGGTCAGGGCGGACGGGTACGGCGTGCGCCGCTCGCTCCATTCGACATCCCCCTCAGGTGACGAGCAGCCGGGACGCAGGCGGCGTCCGGTGGCTCCGGTTCCTGCTCCCAGGCTACGGAGCGGTCCTTTCGGGTGCATGGGCCAAAAGGACCAGATTGCAGGCTGGCCGACGGCGTCGACGCTCGTCGGAGCACCCACCGGCGCGATGTCGGCGCGGTCGCGGGCGTGCGCCGCTCCGGAGGACCCCGGTCGGCCGCCGGTCCGATCGGAGGCGGAAGGGCGCGGCGGCCATTCCCGAAGGGGGCGCCGTCTGCGCGCTCCGGGGGTCGATCAGGAGGCCGGATCGAGGAGCGAGAAGCCCATGACCCCTGCCTTGGCCACGTCGTAGCAGAGCGTGTCGTAGGGCTCGACCAGGCCGTAGGTGGTCTCGCCGTCGCACGTCACCCGGCAGTGGTGCTGGTCCTGGCCCGCCAGGCGGCTGCGCACGGCGGGGTCGTTGACATCGAAGGTCTCGCCGTGCACGACGACCTCGTCGCCCTGTGCCACGGGCATGCCGTGCCAGAGGTCGCCGTCGGGCGTGCCCCCGTTGGGGCCGCCGTACATGCCGCAGCGCAGGAACGCGATCTGGTTGCCCAGGCGCTCGAAGGCCATGGTCTTGACCGATCCGTCCGCGAACACGAGGTCCACCTCGCCGGAGAGGAGCAGGTGCGTGTCGGGCTCGAAGCGCATGCGGTGCACCCGCTTGGCCAGCGTGCCGCTGCGCTTGCGCGCGTCGCCGATGTTGTAGAGCACGTGGTCGCCCCAGATGCCGAAGTCCTCGAACTCGACCCACTCGCCGCTGTGGGGGTGCTGCATGCCCATGTAGCGACCCGGACCGCCGACGCCGTCGCGGGTGCCCCAGTGGTGGTCACGCGTGCCGAGATGGGTGGTGGGGGAGAGGGCGAAGCGCTCGCCGGCCGAAGAGACCCATCCCTCCTGGCGCCCGAAGCCGTCGTAGCCGGCGACCGGGCTGACGGCGCGGCTCCCGACGATCATGCCGGCGCCGAGCTGGCGGAAGACGGGACGCTTCGTATCGAGCCAGGTCATGTCGTAGCCGACGCCGTGCTCGGTGGCGTCGGGGTCGAGGCGCAGCCGCCAGCGCCGGAAGGGCTCGACCATCTCGAAGCTGAAGGGGCCGAGCGTCATGTCCATGCGGTCGGTGCGGAGCTTCTGGTGCGCCCGCACGGTGGTGTGGCGGCCGCGGACGTTGACGATGGCGAACGCCTCCGCCGTGCCCAGGTTGGGGTAGAAGGCGAGGCCGATGACCACGAGGACGTCGCCCACCTGGTCCTGGCAGGTGAACCAGACGCGCTCGTAGGCCTGGGCGTCGGGCGTCCACATCACCCGGACGGGGTACGGGCGCGTTGTGGATGAGGAACTCGTCGATCCCGCTGAGGGGTGCGTGCTCGACGGAGGCTCGGTAGGGCGACCCGCCGTGGCCGGGCTCGGTGGTCAACGCCGTGCTGCTGCCGCGCCGGTGGAGGCTGTGCCCGGGGAAGCCGTCCGGCCGGATGCCCTCGAGGCAGAGGATGTCGTCCAGGATGTCGTACTCAGTGCGCACCGCGGTGCACAGTACGCTCCGATCGTGGCCGGGGGCGAGCGCATCGATCCGAGGGATGCGGGGTTCTTCGCCCGGTCCGACTTCCACGAGGTGCTGGCGCGCCTGCGCGACGAGGACCCCGTGCACGAGTGCGCGCCAGGATTCTGGGCGGTGACCCGCTACGAGGACATCCGGGACCTCAGCCGCGACCCACGACGGTTCTGCTCGGGCCGCGGCGCACTCGTCAACGACCCGATCCGCGCCAGCGGGACGCCCATGCTGGCGCGCTCGATCCTGCACATGGACCCGCCCGAGCACGGATCCTTCCGGGGCCTCGTCAACCGCCGCTTCACTCCCCGGGCGCTCTCGGGCCTGGCCGAGTCGATCCGGGCCTGCGCCGCCGGCCTCCTCGACGCGGTCGAGAGCCGTGCAGAGATCGACTTCGTGGGCGAGCTGGCGGCGCCGTTCCCGCTCATGGTGATCGCAGAGCTGCTGGGGATCGACGAGGCGGACCGCGCCAACTTCCGCCGCTGGTCCGACGCCGCCATTGAGTCGCCCGACCTGCCTCCCGACGAGACTGCGGTTGCGCTCGGCGAGCTGTCGCGCTTCATCATCGAGCTCATCGGGTCGACCCGCGAGCGGCCGGGAGAGGACCTGGTGTCGCTGCTCGTGGGCAGCGAGGTCGACGGGTGCCCGCTCAGCAGGGACGAGGTCTTCATGTTCCTCCTGACCCTGCTGGTGGCGGGCAACGAGACCACGCGCACGCTCCTGTCCGGGACGGCCGTCGCGCTGCACGAGCACCCCGACCAGCGCGCGGCGCTGGCCGCGGACGCCGAGCTCGTGCCCGGAGGGGTCGAGGAGTGCCTGCGCTGGGTCACGCCCGTCCAGGCGTTCTGCCGCACCGCCACCGAGGACCTCGTCGTGGCCGGGACCCCGGTGAGCGAAGGCGACTACCTGTGCATGCTGTACGCGTCGGCGAACCGAGACGAGCGGATCTTCGGGGACGACGCCGCGCGCTTCGACGTGCGGCGCCCGGTCAACCCGGTGCACCTCGCCTTCGGCTTTGGTGAGCACGTGTGCCTCGGGGCGAGCCTGGCCCGTCTGGAGGGCCGGATCTTCGTGGAGGAGTTCCTGGCCCGCTTCCCCGACTACGCCGTGACGGGCGCGCCCGAGCGGGTGCTCTCGACCACCGTCGCGGGCATCAGGTCGCTGCCCGTGGTGCTGGCACCGGTGCCCGGTGCCGGCGACCGCGCCGGGTCCAGCACCCTGAAGGACGGCGAAGCGCAGCTCACCGAGCAGGTTCTCGACGGCGGCCGGGTCGGCGCTCAGGCGCAGGCGGCCGCCCACCCGCTCTGAGCGGACGAGCCCGCTCTCGCGCAGCACCTTGATGTGCATGCTGACGGTGGGTTGGGCCAGCCGGAACAGGAGTGCGAGCTCGCCCACCGTGCTCGGCGCGGTGGCCAGTGAGTGCAGCAGCGCCAGCCGGGTGGGCTCGGCCACGGCCTTCAGGCGGCGGGCCACCGACTCCGTCTGCGCCCGCGCCTGGACGTCGCCCTGGCCGACGCCGGTGCCGATGACGATGAGGCCTGGGAACTCGAGGTACATGCTCGACCCGAAGAACAGACAGGGAACGAACAGGAGCCGTTGGTGCCCGGCTTCGACGCTCGCCGGGATGGAGGGCGCCCTGTCCCGCAAGATGTCACACCCCGGCGTTAGAAGTACCTGCAGTGACTGTGTGCGTTCGAAGTGCACCACGATGTGACGGCCGGCCTCGGCCATGAGGGGCAGCGCCTGTTGCCACATTCCGTCAACCGGGGCCCACACCTCCTGCAAGAGCTCGAGGTACGACCGCGCCAGCTCGGGCGACTCCTTGAGCCGGCGGAAGCGATCGATGTATATCTGCCGTTCCTCGGGCGTCTCGGAGGGCATGTCCAGATCGAGGGGCACCGTGGCGATGGCATCCTCGATCGCCCGCCACAGGGCGGTGGGATTCGTCTCGGTGGTGCACCCGGCGTGGTGGGCCAGGATCTGCATCTCGGTGAAGCACGTCTCCTCGGGGCCATCTCGCCAGAAGCTGCGGACACGGTCCGCCAGGTCCTCACGGCCGCTGAACATCTCGGCCAGCTGCGGGTACCGGGCCTGCATCGAGGGACGGGCCGCGACGGAGAGAAGCCAGGAGAGGTCGCAGGCCAAGGAGGGTGAAGCCGCCACCGACGGGAGGGTCTGGGTCAGCGCATCCTCAGTGAACATAGGCATATGGCTATATTAGGGTATTCTTGATTTGTTGTCAAACTTTGACTAAGATGATGGGTGCCGGGAGGGGTAGCGGACGAGAGAGAAGAACAGGTCGAGCGAGGTGAATCCGATGATCCAGGCCAAGGCAGTGCACTCCCAGGCAGATGCCCACCGAAACGAGCTGATGGTGGCCGCGGGCTCCCGGCGGCACGCCCGTCCCCACGAATTGCCCATGCACGACGCAGGGGCGGCGCAGCGCTCGGCTGCCGGAGTCCCGGTTGCCGGCGGCCGAGCGGTACGCCGGGCACGGGCGCCCCGGATCGGCGCCTGGCTCATCGACTTCGGGGTCCGGCTCGGAGGGACGTCCGTCCGCACGTCGTGAGCCCCGTGGCGGCCGGTCGTCGCGCCGTCCGGCCGGCTCGCCCGGGGCTCGCACTCCCCTGATGGGCAAGAGTGACGACATGCCTCCGGCCCGCAACGTCCTGTTCATCACGCTCGACCAGTGGCGCGGCGACTGCCTCTCGGCCCTCGGGCACCCCGTCGTGGAGACGCCGACCTTGGACGCGCTGGCCTCCCGGGGCGTGCTCTTCGCCAACCACTGGGCCAATGCGGCACCCTGCGGACCGTCGCGAGCATGCCTGTACACGGGGACGTACCAGCACCGCAACCGTTCGATCCTCAACGGCACCCCGTTGGACGCCCGCTTCACCAACGTCGCGCTCTTGGCCCGCGAGCTCGGGTACGACCCGGTCCTCTTCGGGTACACCGACACGTCGGTCGATCCGCGCACGGTCCCGCCCGGCGACCCGAGGCTGTCGAACTACGAGGGCATCCTGCCCGGCTTCCGTGCGCTGATCGAGGACCCCTGGGAGAAGGGGAGCCCCGCCTGGGGCCGCTGGCTGGCCTCCCGCGGGGTCGACGTCCCCGCCGACCCCCACGAGCTCTACGAGCCCATCGAAGGGTTCCCGGGGGCCGACGACCACGGGTCGACCTGGGCTCCCGCTCGCTTCCCCGTCGAGCACTCACAGACGACCTTCGTGCGCGAGGAGCTCGTCACCTGGCTGGAGCGCAACGCGGACGCCCCCTTCTTCGTCCACGCGTCCTTCATCCGGCCCCACCCGCCGCGTCGGAACCCCCTCGGCTACCACGACCTGTACCCGGCCGAGGCGGTCGGGCCGTTCGCCGGCTGCCCGACCCCCGAGGAGGAGGGTGCCATCCACCCGCTCGGGGCGTTGGCCATGACCGTGCCGGGCGTCGGCGCTCCCCACGACGACCGGGATCGTCGCCAGGTCCGCGCCACCTACTACGGCGCCCAGCGCGAGGTGGACGACGGCCTGGCGCCCCTCTTCGACTACCTGCGGCAGAGCGGGCTGGACGCCTCGACGCTCGTCATCGTCACCAGCGATCACGGCGAGATGGGCGGTGACCACTGGCTCCTCGAGAAGCTGGGCTTCTGGGACGAGAGCTATCACATCCCCCTCATCGTGATGGACCCGAGGCCCGAGGCAGACGCCGGCCGCGGCCGCACGATCGACGCGGTGACCGAGTCGGTCGACGTCCTGCCCACGATCTGCGAGTTCATGGGTGCCGAGGTCCCGCTCCAGGCCGACGGGTGGTCGCTCGCGCCCTTCGTGCGCGGCGAACCGGCGCCCGAGCATTGGCGGGACACCGCCCATTTCGAGTGGAGTTTCGCCGACCCCGTCGGCCTGCAGGCGGAGACGCTCCTCGGCGTCCCGATGAGCCACTGCTCGCTCGCCGTGACGCGCGGGCCCCGCCACAAGTACGTCCAGTTCGGCGTCGCAGCCGACGTGCTCCCACCATTGCTCTTCGACCTGTCCGCCGATCCCGGGCAGACCCACAACCTGCTGACCGAGGGCGGACCCGACGTGACCACCACGGCTTGGGAGGCGACGCAGGAGCTGCTGCTCTGGCAGATGCGCAGCGCGGAGCGGACGTTGAGCGGCAGCTTCCTCCACGGAGAGCGCGGGCTGGTCGAGGCCCGGGACACCTGGAGGTGAGGAAGGACCCCCTGGCGGGCGGGTGTGGAATGCTGACGCCTGCCCGTCACGAGGAGGCTGTGCGCAGTGCCCGACATGCAAGGGAAAACGGTCGTCGTCACGGGCGGCAATTCCGGTATCGGGTTCGAGACGGCGGCGGCGCTGGCCGCCATGGGGGCCCGTGTGGTGGTCACGGCCCGCAACGCGGACAAGGGTCGGGCCGCGGTGGCGGCCATCACGCAGCGGCTCGGAGGTGACGCGAAGGTCCAGCTCGTCGTCTTCGATCTGGGCGACCTGGCCTCGGTGCGCCGGGGTGCGTCCGAGCTCCTCGAACAGGCGCCGAGGCTCGACGTGCTGGTCAACAACGCGGGCCTCGTGCTCTCCGAACGGGCCGAGACCGTCGACGGGCTCGAGGCCACCTTCGCGATCAACCACTTGGGCCCGTTCCTGCTCACGAACCTCCTGCTCGACCGGATCCGGGCGTCCTCGCCCGCACGCATCGTGAACGTGGCCTCGACCGCGCACAACGCGGCGCGCAAGGGCATTCTCTTCGACGATCTCCAGTCGGAGAAGAAGTACGCCGCCATGCGCGTCTACGGGCGGTCGAAGCTGGCCAACATCCTCTTCACTCTGGAGCTGGCGCGCCGGCTGGAGGGGACCGGGGTGACGGCGAACTCGCTGCACCCGGGAACCGTGCGCACCGGCTACGGGGCGGACGGCGACGCCCGCGGCCTGCTCGCCCTGGGGCTCAAGATCAGCTCGCCGTTCTTCCTCTCCCCGGCCAAGGGGGCCCGCACCTCCATCTACCTGGCCTCGGACCCCGGGGTGGAGCACGTCAGCGGGGAGTACTTCGTGAAGTGCAAGCCGAAGCAGCCCAAGCGGTGGGCGCGTGACGAGGAGGCGGCGCGCCATCTGTGGCAGGTCAGCGATGAGCTGGTGGGCCTCGCACCGGCAGGGGCCTGAGTCGTGCGGGTGCTCGTGACCGGGGCGGCCCGGGCGATCGGGCGGGCCACGGTCGAGGTCCTGGCCGGACGGGGCCACGAGGTCGTGGCGACCGCCCGCGACGTCGACGCCCTCTCGGGGCTGCCGGCCGCCCGGCTGCTGCCCCTCGACGTCAGCGACGCCGAGTCGGTCCGCCGCGCGGTGGCCGAGGCCGGCGAGCTCGACGCGGTGGTCAACAACGCCGGGCTGAGCGGCCATGGTCCCCTGGAGACCTTCCCGGTCGACGCCTTCGCCCGGGTCCTCGACGTCAACACGCTCGGACCGTTGCGCATGGCGCAGGCGGTGCTGCCGTCGTGGCGCGAGCGGGGCAGCGGGGTCCTGGTCAACATCAGCTCGGTCCAGGGCAAGATCGGCACGCCGCTCGAGGGTGCCTACGCCGCGTCGAAGCATGCCCTCGAGGCGCTGTCCGAGTCGCTCTACTTCGAGCTCGGCCACTTCGGGATCCGCGTCGTCGTCGTGGAGCCCGGGTACATCGCGCCGGGGATGAAGCACGAGGCCGACTACCCGGGCCCCGCGGTCTACGAAGACCTCCACACCCAATGGGGTGCGACGGTGTCGACGTTGACCGGTCCCGAGGGCAGGCCGGGCCCCGACGTCGTCGGCCACGCGGTGGCCGACGCCATTGAGGATCCCGCGACGCCGGTGCGGGTCGAGGTCGGCAAGGACGCCGCCATGGTGCTCCAACTCCGCCGGACCCTCGACGACGCCGAATTCGAGGCCACCATGCGCGAGGCGCTGGGGCTCACGTGGTGAGAGCGGAGGCAACGTGGAGAAGCTGATGTACCTGGTCTGGCTCGACCCGCAGAGCACCCGGGGTGAGGTGGCCGAGATCGTGCGCGGCCCGCTGGCCGAGGAGCTCCTGTCGCTGGACCCGCTGCGCCTCACCATCGACGTGTGGGACCCCGAGAGCGACATCCCGCCCCCGGTCCCGACACCCGAGGGCGAGACGCCGTTGCATGCGCTGGTCTCCCTCTGGATCGACGCCGTGGACTACCGAGCGCCCTTCGAGAAGGCCCTGGGCGCGTCGGCCCGGCGGCTGGCCGGCTACGAGGTGGTCGAGTCCCTCTACCGCGACTACGGGGGGAACCAATGGTCGGCGCCGCGGCAGTGGGCCGACGGGGAGCGGTCGCCCGGCGTGCTCACGGTCGCCCTCCTGCAGCAGCACCCCGACGCAGACCTTCGACGAGTGGATGACCAGGTGGCACACCCGGATCTCGCCGATCACCGAGGCGATCCAGCCGCGTTGCCGCTACGTCCGCAACGCCGTCTTCCGGGCGGTGACCGACGATGCCCCACCGGTGCGGGGCATCGTGGAGGAGGCGTGGCCCTCCCTCGAGCACGTCACGGACCCCATGCTCTTCTATTGCGCCGACGGTGACCCCGAGCGCATGAACGACCACGTCACCCAGATGATCGAGGAGATCAACGCGTTCGTCGACCTGAGCACCCTGCGCAGTGTCACGATGAGCGAATGGATACTGAAGTCGTGACGCCGAGATGGAGCCGGGACGAGCTGGAGCAGGCGCACCGGCACTACATGGAGACGGCGGCGCGCTCCGCCGCGAGCGGGGATTGGCGTGAGTGGGCCGACCTCTTCACCGACGACGCGGTGTACCTCGAGCACATGTTCGGCACCTTCCACGGGCCCGACGAGATTTACGACTGGATCGCCCCCCTCATGGCGGAGTGGCCCAACCGGGCCATGACCTCGTTCCCGCACGCCTGGTGTGTGTGCGACGAGGAGCGCGGCTGGTGGGTGTGCCGGATTGAGAACCGCATGGAGGACCCGGGCGACGGGTCGGTGCACCAGGCCCACAACATCACCGTCCTGCACTACGCCGGGGACATGAAGTTCTCCTACGAGGAGGATGCCTACAACCCGGCCAGCTTCGGTCCGATGATCCAGGCCTGGACCGAGGCGGTGGCGGCCAACGGCGGCGGTCCCGAGTAGTGCCGTACCACCCGATGTCGGACGCCGAGGTGCGGGCGTTCCTCACTGCGTCGCCGCCACGGACCGCGAAGCTGGCCACGGTGCGCGCCGACGGCCGGCCCCACCTGGCGCCCGTGTGGTACGACGTCGACGACGACGGGAGCGTGCTCTTCAACACCGGGGCCGACACGGTGAAGGGGCGGAACCTGCTGCGCGACCCGCGGGCCTCACTCTGCGTGGACGACGACCGCCCACCGTTCAGCTTCGTCGTCATTGAGGGCACGGTGGAGATCAGCGACGACCTCGTCGAGGTGCGGAACTTGGCGACCCGGCTCGGCGGCCGCTACATGGGGGCGGAACGGGCCGAGGAGTACGGGGCGCGCAACGGGGTGCCCGGCGAACTCGTGGTGCGCCTGCGCCCGGACCGGGTGACGTCGGCGAGCGACCTCGCCGACTGATCGACTTCGGGTCGGACCGAGTCGGGCCAGTCGGGCCGGGTCGGACCGGTCGGGTCGGACAGAATCAGATCAGGCGGCGCCGTGCCCTGTGCCGGCACCGGCCAGCACGCCGCCCCCGACCTTGGGGCCCCGCCGGGTGCCGTCCTCGTCACCCGTCCCGAGTGGCAGGTGCAGGCCGACCCGGCCCCTCGCACCCGAGGCGACGAGGGTCAGCGGCGTGATGGCCACCGCGAGGAGCATGGCCACGAGAAGCAGGTCGGTCAGGACAAAGGTATGGATCAACCGCATGTAGATGTCGTGCACCGACGTCACACCCGCGAAGGCCCAGAACGTGCTGATGACGATGACCGCCGTGCGCAGACGCCCTACCGCAGCGGGCGCGACGACAACCACGCCCCATGTCACGTACCAAGCCCAGACGATGGGCCCGAGCAGGGCGAGGACGAGCAGCGTCAGGCCGAGGCAGAGGACGACGCCGTCCCGCGGCGAGCGGAGCAGGAGCCGGTAGCCGACGTAGGCGGCGATGACGAGACCCAGCACGCTGAAGACCGGGCGCGCCTGCATGGTCGAGATGGGGACTTGCACCACGTGGCTGAAGATAGAAGCCCCCCGCGCCACCACGTTGACCGGTGTGACCCCGATGAAGGACGCGTCGGCGGTGGTGGTCGTCGGTATCCAGCCCCAACCCGTTCCCGAGATGAGCGCCATCACCTCCATGGTGGCCAACGCGATCGCTCCTGCGGCCGCCGTGTGGGCGATGCGCCGGCGAGTGGACGCGCCGGGCCCCGCCCAGGCCCACCCGAGGAACAGGACGCCCAACGCGGCGGGTGACTTCACCCCTGCGGCGAGGGCGCACAGGATCAGCCCGGGCACCGTGCCGAAGCGCTTGGCCACGGCCAACCCGGCGACGAGGAGCCCGATCATCAGGCCGTCGTTGTGGGCTCCCCCGATCAACGTCAGCAGGATGAGCGGTGAGCCCGCCCCGAGCAGGACGGCGTGGGCGGGATCGTGTTTGAGGGAACGGGCGAGCAGCGGGGTGGCGGCCACCATCAGCGCGATGCCAGCGACCTCGAGCAGTCGGAGCAGCACGAGGTCGGCCAGGATCTGGTGCCCGGACGCCTGGTCGACGACGCCGTCGACGGTCAGGAAGGTCGGACCGTACGGCGACTCGGCCCCCGACCAGGTCGAGTCGGCGAGCGTGTTGAACGGCGTCGTCCCGAGCACGTTGGGCCCGTAGGAGTACGGGTCGATGTGATGGCTGACCATCTCGCCCTGCGCGGCATAGGTGTAGACGTCCCGACTGAACAGCGGTGGTGCGAGCAGCAGCGGCACCGCCCAGATCGTGACGACGAGCACCACCCGCTTGACCGGGAATCCCTCGTTGCGGCGCAGGTAACGGAGAAAGCCGATCCAGACCCTCGTGAGGAGGATGAGGCCGCCGAACACCAGTGCCAGTGCGGCGACGGGCGGCAGCGTCTCGTTCGTGCCGACAGAGCCGAACAACCCGCCCGGCATTCCGAAGAACCATGCACCAGAGAGGTGGGTCTCGAACGACTGACCACCGAGGACGGCGCCGACGACGATCGCTGCCGTGCCGACGGAGCCGAGGATCGCGGTGCGCGCCACGCCGAGACGGACCGGTTGCGCCGGCGCGTCGACGTCGGCGGCGTCGTGAGGGGTCAAGGGGTTCGTGATCGCGTTCGGGGGTGCGAGTTCCATCGGGGATTCCTCTGTGGGCTCACCTGGGCTCAGGGCCGCCGGGCACCGTGGTGCCAAATCGTCATGAAACTGCAGTGATTCTGTCACAGATGTAGCCGATTTTGGGAACCCGAAACCTCATGAATTCCCTATGAAGTCGAGCGGCCTCGGCGAGGTCCCGACCCCCGACCACGGCGGATGCCGTCGGTGAAATTTTGCGGCGCGAGGGCCTGATCCCGGGTATCTGCGACAATCTGGCGTGGCCACGTTGGCGTCTCCCGCCGCCAATCTGGGGTATCGCGCCCTGTCGGACTCCGACCGGACCTTGGTCGCTTCCGACAACACGGCCCCCAGGCCCTCACTTCGTCGGCCGCTGATCCTGGGGCTGGTGGCCTCTGTGGTCATCGTCTGCGGCGCCCTGGCGGGCGGCCGCATGTTCGTCTCGACGTTGCCCGGCGCCTGGTTCTTCGGCCCGACCTCCAGCGCCGCCGACTCAGCGGGCGCAGCCAGGCCTTCCGAGTTGGCCCTGATCGGCGTCTACGGCGGCCTCATCCTGCTGGCCCGGGCCTGGCTGGACCTGCTGCGGGTGAGCCGCGCGCATCCTGGGATGCCCGTGCGCACGGTGGCCAAAGTGATCGGCGCATGGGCCGTGCCCCTGGCTCTCGCCCCGCCCCTCTTCAGCCGGGACCTCTACAGCTACGCCGGCCAGGGCGAGATGGTGGCCCACGGCATCAGCCCGTACCTCTACGGCACCGGCGTTCTCGGGGTCACGCCGTTCAGCACCCTGCCCGGCCCCTTCTGGGGCAACACGCCGTCGCCCTACGGGCCGGGGTTCCTCTGGCTCGACGGGCTCGCCACCGACGTTTCCCGCCACGCCGTCCTGACCGACCTGGTGCTGCTCCGCCTGCTGGCCGTGGCCGGCCTGGTCCTGGCCCTGTGGGCCATCCCGGTGTTGGCCCGGGCGGCCGGGCGCGATGCCGCGCCGGCCGTGGTGCTGGGCCTCGGGTCCCCCCTCGTGCTCACCACCCTGGTCGGGGGTGCGCACAACGACGCCCTCATGCTGGGCCTGCTCCTCGCCGGGCTGGCCGTGGCCAAGCGCTTCGGCACGGTGCCCGGCATCGTGCTCTGCGCCCTCGCTGCGAGCGTGAAGTCCCCGGCCGCGCTGGGCGTCCTGTTCCTGGCCTGGAACTGGCCGGGCCCGGGGGCCCGGCTCATCCGGCGGCTCGGCCATGCGGCAGCGGGCTGTGCCATCGGACTGGCCACGCTCAGCGCCGTGTCCTGGATCACCGGCCTCGGGTGGGGATGGGTCCGCACGGCGACGGGCCCCACCAAGGTCACCACGGGCGTCACGCCCGTCGACTCGGCATCGCGGCTCCTGACCGACGTGGCGCACCTGGTCGGCTTCGGCGTCGGCCCAGCGGGGGTCCGCACGGTGGTGGCCGTGGTCGCGCTCGCCGCCGTGGCGTCGCTCGGCGGCTGGCTCCTGTGGCGCTCGCCCCAGCTCGGCGTGGAGTTCTCGCTCGGCCTGGTGCTCGTCGCGCTGGTGCTGCTGGGGCCGATCCTGTGGCCCTGGTACCTCACGTGGGGTCTGGCCGTCCTGGCCCCGACCGCCGGTCGCTGGACCCGTCGGTCGGTGATCGTCCTCGCCATCGGCGGGTCGCTGATCGGGGCGGCCGCCGTCATCAAGGCGGCCGACGCATTGGTCGCCCTTGGCGTGGCGGGCGCTCTGTTCGTGCTGGTCGCCCTCGTGGCGCTGGCCGTCGTCCCGCTGAGCCGGCAGGAAGCCCACAGCCCTGCCGAGCGGCCGGCCGGCCTCCGGCCCTGAGCGACCCGGCCCGGTGGGGACCGAGCCGGTAACGTCTCCGGGACTGTCGGCTCCGGGGACTGGTCGAGGGGTGGGTGAAAGGACAAGCACCGTGGGAGCGCCCGCCGCCGTGAACCGAACCGCCCCGAGGGCCGTCGTCGGCTCCACGAATCTCTGGATCGCCTGCGGGACCCTCGGTTCGGTCGGCATCGCGGTGTTCGGCACGAGCATCGGCGCGATTCCCCGGCCCGGCCCGGACCGCTATTGGTTCCACGTGACCGGCGGCGGATACACGCCGGCACACCTGGGCTTCTACGTCTCGGTGGCCCTCCTCGTCGGAGCGTGGTTGGGAGTCGGCCTCGAGGCCCGGCAGGGCCGCCTGTCCGTTCTCCGCTGTTGGGTGATCCTGGGTCTCTGGGGCCTTCCTCTCTTCCTCGGACCCCCGGTCTTCAGCCGCGACCTCTACAGCTACATCGCCCAGGGCCTCCTCGCCCACCATGGCCTCAACCCGTACCACGTTGCACCGTCGGCGCTCGGCGGCGGCCCGCTGCTGGACTCGATCGCGACCGTGTGGCGGCACACCGCATCGCCGTACGGACCCCTCTTCGTGATGGTGAGCCGCGCCGCAGTCACCATCTCGGGCGGCTCATTGGTGGCCCAGATCCTCGTCTTTCGGGCGGCCGAGCTCCTCGGGGTGGCCGCCATCATGGTGTTCCTGCCACGCCTCTCACGACGGCTGGGTACCGACCCCGGTCTCGCCCTCTGGCTCGGAGCGCTCAGCCCGCTCGCCCTCTTCAGCTTCATCGCCTCGGGCCACAACGACGCCCTGATGGTCGGGCTGTTGGTCGCCGGGGTGACCGTGGCCACCGAAGGGCGGCTGGCCGTCGGAGTGGCCCTCTGTGCCGTGGCTGCGCTCATCAAGTTGCCTGCCGCGGTGGCGATCGTGTTCCTGGGGGTCGTGCAGTTCCACGCGGCCTCCGCTGCGGCGCGGTGGCGGGTCGTGTGCACGGCGGTGCTGATCCCCTGCGCGGTGGTGGTGGGTGGGACCCTGGTGGCCGGATACGGCTGGACGTGGCTCGGCCCGACCGCGCTGCACGTCCCGACCGAGCTGCGGGTCCTCGCCTCCCCTGCGGTCTCTCTGGGCGTGTTCTTCCACGCCATTGTCCACGGCATCGGCATCCCGGTGTCGCAGAGCATCGTGGTGTCGGCCACCCAAATTGTCTGCGGCGTGCTTGTGGTGGGCGGCACGCTGTGGCTCGTCTGGAACGCCAACCGGCTGGACGTGGTGCGGGCCATCGGGCTGGCCCTCGTGCTCATCGTGGTCGGGAGCCCGACGCTGTGGCCGTGGTACCTCACCTGGGGTGTCACGTTGCTGGCCGCCACGACCGCCCAGCGGTCGAGGGTGCTCGCCGCGGTGGCCGGCCTGGCCATGCTGGTGGTGGGGGCCGGGGGCTCCCCGATGCTGAACGGATGGGCCTATGTCTTCACGGCGCCGCTCCTCCTGGCCGGCTGCGCATGGCTCCTCTGGGACCGGCACTGGCAAAGAGTGGTGGTGGGCCATGACGTCTGAGGTCCCGGCGGAGGACGCGTCGCCACTGACGTGCTGGGTGACGATGGCCTCACGGCGCCTGGAGTGGTCGGCACGCTGACTGCTGAGGACCAGAGTCCGCCGGCGCCGGCGCCGGCGGCGGCGGTGAGCCGGGCCCGGCGGGTCCGGCAGGGGTTCCTGTTCTGGCCGGTCGTCGCCTACCTGGCCGCCCGGATCGCCACCCTGGCCGCCCTGCTGGTGGCCGAGCCGGCTGACCACCGGAGCCTGTCCTACCAACTGGCCCGCTGGGACGGGACCTGGTTCCTGCGCGCCGCCGAGCAGGGATGGCCACGCCACCTGCCCATGTCTCACGGTCACGTGGCGGCCAACACCATCGCGTTCTTCCCCGTGTTCCCGATCAGCATCAGGTGGCTGTCCTCGGCCACCACGCTGTCGCCCGTCGCGGTCGGCGTGATCATCAGCGCCGTCACAGGCCTCGCGGCCGTCGTCGCCGTCGGCCTCTTGGTCCGGCGGTTCGCCGGGAGCGAACGGGCCATGCGGGCGACGCTGTTGTTCGCGGTGTTCCCCGGCACCTTCGCCTTCAGCCTGATCTACAGCGAAGGCATCGTGATCACCTGTGTCGCTCTCGGGCTGCTGGCCCTGCTGGAGCGCCGGTGGTTGCTGGCCGGCCTTCTGGGACTGCTGGCCACCGCCACCTCTCCCATCGCCCTGGCCTTCGTCCTCAGCTGCGCCTGGTGCGCCGGCTGGGCCGCCTGGCGCGACCGCAGCGTGCGTCCGCTGGTGGCCCCCGTCCTGGCGCCGCTGGGCTTCCTCGCCTACATGGGGTGGCTGTGGCGGCACACCGGAGTGCTCGACGCCTGGCGCCTGACCGAAAAGGGCGGGTGGCACAGCACGCCCTCCCTCACCTACCCGTTCCATATTCTCGCCACCTTCGCTCGGGACCCACTCGCCCCGACCCTGACGGGCCAGATCCTGGTGGCCGGCACAGTGGTGGCGGTCATCGGCGGCGTGCTGGCCATCCGGCAACGGCAACCGGCCCCGGTGCTCATCTACGGACTCGCTGCGGCCGTGCTGGCCGCCATCGCCTCGCCGGTCGGTCTGCGTCCCCGTTTCATCATGTTGGCGTTCCCGCTCGTGGTGGCCTACGGGACGCGCCTGCGCGGGCGCATGTACACCGGGGCGGTGCTGGCCTCGGCCGTCTTGCTGGTCGCCATGAGCGCACTCGAGTTCGCCTCGTGGGCCGTGTTTCCTTGACCGCCGACAGCCCCGCGTCGCTCACGCTCACCGACCGCGGCGCCGACCAGCCGTCCGTCGACCCGGCGTTGGTCCAACGGGGTGGGTGGACCCTGGCCTGGTTCGCCGTCCTCACCGCCGGGCTCGGTTTCTGGAGCGCCTGGACGTCGTGGCCCGGTGCCGCCGTGCTGGCCCCGTTGCTGGTCGTGGTGGGAGTGGCCGGCATGACGGCGACCTGGCTCGTGGCCGACCCCAGGTCGCGGGCGCTGCCCTGGGCCGGCCTTGGCGCCGCCGTCCTGGCCGTCGGCCTCCCCGAGGCCGTGGCCATTCACGTGCGCCGGTACTACACGACCGACTCCGCCGCCTTCAACCAGCTGGCGACCCGCGCCCTGCTGCACGGGAAGAACCCCTACGAGACGTCGATGGCCGCGGCGGCCAACCTGCTGAACCCGCCGGCGCACTTCTGGACCTACCTGGCCGACGGCGGCCACGTCACCCAGGTGTCCTACCCGGCCGGGTCGTTCCTGCTCGAGGCACCGGCCATGGCACTCGGCTTCCACCACGAGCTCGCCGACTGGACGGACCTGGTCGCCTGGCTGGCCACCGGCGTCCTCCTCTTCGTACTGCTGCCGGTCGGCCTGCGCTGGCTGGCAGCCCTGGTACTCATGGCCCCCGCCTTCGTCGGCACGTTCTCCGCCGGCGGCACCGATGCCCTTTTCCTTCCATTCCTTGTGCTGGCCGTCTGGCGCTGGGACCGCTTCGGCGCCGGCCGCGGCGCCGGCATGGCCCGCTGGATCGGCCCGCTCGCCCTCGGTGTGGCCTGCTCCGTCAAGCAGACCCCCTGGTTCTGTCTCCCCCTTCTCGTGATCGGCCTCGGACTCGAGGCGAGGCGCCGGGGCGACGCGGTGTGGCGCGTGCCGGCCCGCTATCTGGCCGAAGTCGTGGCGGTCTTCGCCGCGTTCAACCTGCCCTTCGCGATCTGGGGACCCCGGGCCTGGGCCGACGGCCTCCTTCTTCCGTTCACCAGGCCGCTGGTGGCCGATGGTCAGGGGCTGGTGACCCTCGCTATTCACGGGCTGACCGGCGGCGTCGTGCTCCCGCTCCTGTCGGTGGCCGCCGCGCTGGCGTACATCGCATTGCTGGCCGCGTTCGTCGTCTGGTACCCCGCCATGAAGGTCGTCTGGCTCTTCGTCCTCCCCCTTGTGCTCCTCGTGCCGGGCCGCAGCTTCTCCGGCTACCTGATCGATTTCTTCCCCGCCGCGTTGGTGGCCGCCGTGAGCGTGGTCCGCGTGCCACAGGCAGCCCGGGCGGATGCGGAGCGCCCCGCCCGCCGCTGGGTGGCGCGCTCGGCGGTCGGCGTCCCGGCTCTGGCGTCGGCAGCCTTCTGCGTCCTGGCCTTCACCTCGGCGCCGCTCGACTTGTCGGTCGTCGCCGTCCGCACGTCCCAGGCCACACTGCGCCTCGATGCCGTGACCGTCACCGTGCACAACCTGACCGGGAACCGAGTCACCCCGCACTTCATGGTGGCCATCGACAGCACACACCCTTCGGGCTTCTGGACCCCGGTGCGCCCAGGGGGCCAGCTGGCGCTCGCGGCCGGGGCGTCAGCCACCGTCACGCTCCGCCCGAACGAATTCACCTGGTCGCCCGCCCACGGCGACCACTGGCTGGTCGAGGCCTACACCACCTCGCCCAATGCCCTCAGCACTTCGGGACTGCAGGTCTGGTCGCTCGGGCACCAGCGCTGAGCAGCACCCGGGAGGCCGAGGCCGAGGCCGACCAGTCCCCGGACACCCGCACCGACCAGGGATCCTCAGCCGATTTCCAGGTACAAGGGGTAGGTTGCGCGGCCTGCGCCGCTTCCTGAGGACTGACGACGGGCGGGTGGTGGCGGTGCTGCTGCTCGTGCCCCTCCTGGCGTTCGTCGTGCCGGCCCTGTGCAGTGCGCCGGCCCTCTCGGGCGACAACCTGATCCAGAATTTCCCGCTCCGCACCTTTACCGGGGAGCTCCTCCGCCAGGGTCACCTGCCCTTGTGGAACCAGTACATCTGGAGCGGGAGCCCCCTCCTCGGCGGCATGAACGCCGGGTCGTTCTTTCCTCTCACCTTCTTGTTCGTGGTGCTCCCACCCATCGGTGCCTGGGTGCTCAACATGACCGCCGTCTACTGGGTCGCCGGCCTCGGCACGTACTGGCTCCTGCGCCAGTACGGGATACGGCCGCTGGCCGGATTCCTCGGGGCGGTCGTCTACGCCTACAGCGGGGCCATGATCGGCCAGATGGTGCACCTCGGCATCATCCAGGGGATGGCGCTGATGCCGGTCATCGTGCTGGCCATCCTCAAGATCAGCTGGGCGGTCTTCGGTGTGGGCCCTGCCACCCGCGCCAGGTCCAATCCGGATGGCCTCGTGGCATCAGTCGCCGACCCGGTGGAGTCGGGCGTTCCCTCATCGCCCTGGCCCTGGGTGCTCGGCCTGGCCGTGCTGGTGGGCTTGATCATGCTGACCGGCGAGCCGCGCAGCATCGCCGAGACCGAGATCGTGGGAGCCGCACTGGCGCTCTGGCTGACCCTCCGCGGCTACGGCGCGGCCGCCGTGGGCTGGGGGCGCCGGGCGCGGTTCTTCGGGACAATCGTCCTCGCCGGCGCCTGGGGCGTGGCCATCGGCGCGGCCCAGCTCCTGCCCGGCTACGACTTCATCAACCTGTCGCAGCGGGCCAACGAGCCGTACTCGTTCTTCGCCAGCGGGTCCCTGCACACCCAGTGGACCGTCCTGTTGTTGGTGCCCGACCTCTTCGGGGGCAGCGGGACCCTGCACCAGCCGGTGTACTTCAACGGCTACAACCTGCCCGAGGTGACCGGGTACGTCGGTCTCCTGCCCCTCGTCGCCTGCGCCGCACTGCTGACCCGCTCCTTCGGCCGCAACCGTGACCGGGCCGCGGCCGACTGGGCTCCTTGGCTCGCCCTCGCCCTACTCGGCCTCCTGCTGGCCTGGGGGGAGTTCACCCCCCTCGGAGGGCTGTTCGGGCACATCCCGATCTTCGGCCGTACCCGACTGCAGAGCCGCAGCCTGGGGATCGTGGACCTCGCCCTGGCGGTGCTGTTCGCCTTCTGGGCCGACCGCGGGCTGGAGCGCCGTCACCAGTTGCCGGGAACCACGGGGTGGCGGCGCTGGGTCTCGCTCGCCCCGCCCATGGCCGCCGCGGTCGTCTGCATCGTGGCCATCGCGTTCCAGCGCCAGCTCGAGTCTGCCTTCGGCGCCCTCCGCTCGGGGGCCGGGATGACGCCGTGGTTCGTCGCCCAGCTGGTGGTGGCGCTGGCCGTCGTCGCCCTGGTGCTGGCCTGGCGCCATCTCGGCGCCCGCGGCTCCCGCTGGGTGCTCAGCGTGGTGGTGGTCGCGGACGTGGCGCTGTTCGGGCTCTCCTCGGCCACCGGATTTGCCTCTGCCACCCACGACGTCGTCGAGCCGACCAAGGCCGCCGCCGCGAGCGTGCTCGGCACGGAGGGCCGCTTCGCCATCTACGCCCCGGCCTCCGACTACGTCCAGCTCGGCGCCATCGGCCAGCCCGACCTGAACGTATTCACCACACTCCCGAGCGTCCAGGGCTACGGCTCCATCGTGGACAACGCGTACGGCACCGCGACCGGCTCCCACTTCATCGATTCGCTCGACCCCTGCGCGCTGGCCCGGGGTGTGTTCACGCCGCTGCGCCTGCACACCCTGCTCACCGGACCCAACCAGCTGGCCCCTGAGATTCCGAGCTCCGGGGTGGTGCCGAGCCCGCCTGCCCCCTGCCCGGGCGCTCCGCCGGCCGGCACGGCCAAGGGGCGGACGTGGTACTTCGGCCAGACCCTGACACTCAACGGGGCTCAGTTGGCCACCCCGGGGCTCAGCGCCTCGACGGCCCTGGCGGCCTCCAGGGTGGGGGTGCTCAGAGCGGGAGGCGCAGTCGTCTTCCCCGCCCTCACCATCCGGGCCGCCGGCGACCACGCCACCGTGGCCTTCGATTCGCCCGAGGACGCCGTCGGACTGGTCGTCCGGGGGAACCCCCGGGCGGTGTCCGACACCTCCATCGTCTCCACGGTGGACGGCCCCCGCTTCGCCCTGGACGGCAGCGTCCAGGACGCCCTCGGCCAGCCCGGGTGGGCCTTTACGGGCACCTGGTCGGGGAACGCCCGCTTCGAGTGGGCGCGGGTCCGCCCTCCGGTCTGGCTCCAGAGCGGACCAGCCGGCGCCAGCGCGACCCGGGTCAGGATCGCCGACAACGGCACGGAAGTCGATCGGGTGACCACGTCGGCCCCGGCTTTGCTGGTGCGCAGCGAGTCGAACCTCCCCGGGTGGCAGGCCACCGCGGCGCCGAGCGCCGGCGGGGCGTCCCGCCCGTTGTCGATCCGTGCCGTCGGACTCGTCCAGGGGGTGCGACTTCCGGCCGGCTCGTGGACGGTGACCTTCACCTATCGGGCGCCGGGCCTCGACCTCGGCTTGGCCGCCTCGGCCGTCGGCATCGCCGCCGTGCTGATCGTGGTCGGCGTCAGATCCGCTCGACGCCGCCGGGACCCGCGCACGGCATGAGGCCGAGGCTGTCGGCGCGCCGACCGGTTCGACCGATCCGAATGCCCTCATAACACGATTCTCAGGTTCCTCACAGGCTGCAGGGGAAAAATCTGGCTGTCACCGATGTGAAATCTGGCTGACATGGAACAGGAAGGTGTCACGTGCGAATTCTGGTCCTCGGAGGCGACGGATATCTCGGTTGGCCCACTGCGCTGCATCTCTCCAGGGCCGGGTACGACGTGGGGGTGGCCGACAATTTCGCTCGGCGCGGCTACGACCTCGAAATGGGGGTCGACTCCCTGGTGCCCATCGCCTCGTTGCACCGGCGGGTCGACTGTTGGGCGGAGGTCTCGGGGAAGCGCCTGGACGTCTTCATCGGCGACCTCACCGAGGAGGAGTTCGTCTACGACATGGTGGCCAGCTTCCGGCCGGACGCCGTCGTCCACTTCGCCGAGCAGCGCAGCGCCCCGTACTCCATGGTCGACCGCAAGCACGCCGTCTACACGCAGGTCAACAACGTGGTGGGCACGTTGAACCTTTTGTACGCCATCGCGGACGTGGACCCGTCCATCCATCTGGTCAAGCTGGGCACGATGGGGGAGTACGGCACTCCCAACATCGACATCGAAGAGGGCTACATCGAGATCACGCACCGCGGGCGCACCGACGTGTTGCCGTTCCCGAAACAACCGGGGAGCTTCTACCACCTGTCCAAGGTGCACGACAGCCATAACATCGCCTTCTGCTGCCGGGCGTGGGGCCTGCGCTCGACGGATCTGAACCAGGGGGTGGTGTACGGGCAGTCGACCCCCGAGACCACACTGCACGCCGACCTGGCGACGCGCTTCGACTACGACGCCGTCTTCGGCACGGTCCTGAACCGGTTCGTCATCCAGGCAGCGGCGGGCGAGCCGCTCACCGTCTACGGCAGCGGCGGTCAGACGCGGGGGTTCCTCGACATCCGCGACACGCTGGCGTGCATCGAGCTCGCGATCCGGAACCCCGCTACGGCCGGTGAGTTCCGCGTGTTCGATCAATTCACCGAGTCGTTCTCGGTCGCGCAGTTGGCGGACAAGGTCTCGGAGGCCGTCGGAGGATGCGAGATCGCCCACCTCGAGGACCCGCGGGTGGAGATGCAGGAGCACTACTACCGGGCGGCGCACACGAAGCTCCTCGACCTGGGGCTGCTGCCGTTCCTGCTCGGTGACGAGTTGCTGGCTGACCTGCTGGCCATCGCTCGCTCCCACCTCGACCGACTGGAACGTTCCGCTCTGGAGCCCAAGGTGCTCTGGCGGTCGACGTCGAGCAACATCACCCGAACGGCCAGGCCCAGCCCTGAGGAGTCTCCTTCGGAACGCCCAGTATTGAGGGCTTTCCAGGAGTGAGGGGCTAGCCGCGACGGTGCCCGAGCCCGTCGGCTGATCAGAGGGCGGATCGGCGCATCAGCAGTACGGATGGGCCAGCGACAGCAGGAACTCCCCGTCTTCGGCGCCCCACATCTCCTCGAGCACGAATCCCGCATCCGCCAGCTCGCGCTCGACGCGCTCGGGAGTGAATTTGGCGCTGATCTCGGTCAGCATGTCCTCACCCTCGTCGAAGCGAACGTTGATGCCGGCGCCGGCAAGGGAGACCTCGGCGGCGTCCTTGGCGCGGAGCCGCATCTCGATCCACTGCTCATCCTCGTTCCAGAGCGCGACATGCCGGAAATTGTCGGGCTCGAAGTTCCCACCCAACTGCTCGTTGAGCACGCGAAGCACGTTGCGGTTGAAGTCAGCTGTCACGCCCGCGGCGTCGTCATAGGCGGCCACCAGGCGCTTCGGGTCCTTGACGAGGTCGGTCCCGAGGAGCAGGGAGTCATCGCTCGACATCGTGCAGTTCAAGTCGAAGAGGAACCGGGAACGCTGGTCCGGGTTCAGGTTGCCGATCGTGCCGCCGAGGAACGCCACGATCCGTCGGCCCTCGGTCGGGATCTCGGCCAAGTGCTGATGGAAGTCGCCGATGACCAGGTGGATGTCGAGGTGGCCGAACTCCCCCGACAGCGTCGTGGCGGCGCTCCGGAGGAACTCGTCGCTGACGTCGAACGGCACATATCTCGACAGCGATCCCGTTTCCTGGAGCGCGCTGAGGAGAACCCGCGTCTTGTCGCACGCACCGGCCCCGAGCTCGACGAGCGTGTCGGCCTTCGAGAGCTCGGCAATAGAGGTGGCGTGTTCCTCGAGGAGCGCCCGCTCCGCTCGCGTGGGGTAGTACTCGGGCAGCTGCGTGATCTCCTCGAACAGGCGGCTGCCGCGCTCGTCGTAGAACCAGACGGGCGGGATCGACTTCTCGTCTGCCAGGAGGCCCGCGACGGCATCCGCCCGCATCTGGTTCCGCACCTCGTCGGGGGAGAGGTGGACATCGATCGTGTAGGCCATCGCTCATGGATCCCGGGCCAAGCGCACTCCGCCGAACGCCCATCGGGCACCGGGTGGGAAGAAGTTGCGGTAGGTCGTGCGAACGTGCCCGAGGGGCGTCGCGCAGCAGCCACCCCGGAGCACGTACTGGCTCACCATGAACTTGCCGTTGTACTCACCCACGGCGCCTGGCGCGGCGCGGAAACCGGGATAGGGGGAGTAGGCGCTCGACGTCCACTCCCAGGTGTCGCCGAAGAGCCCGTTGTTCGAGACGGCCGGGCGCGGGTGCGGTGCCCCGACCGACAGGATGTCGTCGCGGAAGAAGTTGTCGCCTTCCCCGTGTGACGACGCGATGGTCTCCCACTCCGACTCGGTCGGCAGTCGCATCCCGGTCCAATGGGCGAAAGCGTCAGCCTCGTAGTAGCTGACGTGACAGACGGGCTCGTCCGGGTCGACCGGGCGCAAGCCGGAAAGCGTGAACTGCAGCCATCGATCAGGATCGTCGGGATCCCGCGACCAGTAGAGGGGAGCCTCCCACCGCCCGCTGTTGACGACGGCCCACCCGTCGGAGAGCCAGAACTCGGGTCGGCTGTACCCGTCGTCCTCCATGAAGGACAGCCATTCACCGCAGGTCACGGGCCGGTCCGCCAGACCGAAGGGAGTCAGGTGCACCGTGTGCACCGGGAACTCGTTGTCGAAACCGAATCCCTCGCCGCGATGCCCCATTTCGACGGGACCACCGTCGTGCTCCAGCCAGCCGGCCTTCGGAGGGTGGGTGCCCGAGGTGACGGGGGACCCAGGCAGATAGGCCGGATGGAGGGGGTTCCGGGACAGGACGTGCTTGATGTCCATCAACAGCAGCTCCTGGTGCTGTTGCTCGTGGTGCAGGCCCAAGGTGATCAGGTCGGCGAGGCCCGGCTGTCCAGGATCCGCCAGCAGTCCTTGCATCGCCTCGTCGACGTGTTCGCGGTAGCGCGGAGATCTCCTTTATGCCCGGGCGGGACAGGAGCCCGCGTTCGGACCGGGGGTGGCGTGCACCGACAGCCTCGTAGTACGAGTTGAAGATGTAGGCGTACGCGTCGTCGAAGGCGCGGTAGTCGCCGACGTACTCCCCGAGCACGAAGGTCTCGAAGAACCAGGTGACGTCCGCGCGATGCCACTTCGTCGGGCTGACGTCGGGCATGGTTTGCACCGTCTGGTCCTCGGCGCTGAGCGGGAATGCCAAACGTTCGGTTGTGGCGCGGACCTGCGTGTAGTCGTCCCGGAGGTTGGACGGCGCTGCTCGACCGCTCGTCTCCATGGAATCCGTCCCTTCGCCACCCCACCCGGAGCGGTTGCACACGCTGGCTGGTTGCGGTTCACCCTACCCAGATGTGCACCTGAACAGGCGCGTCTGGCGCACTTTTCGGAGAACGACAGGAACACCTGGTGGCGACGGTGCCACCCGAAGCCGGCCGTGCGCCGTCGCCACGATGATCCACCATGAAGCCCCATGCGGGCCGTATCCGTGCCCTCGAGTCCGTGGCCTACTCTCCAGTCGTGCCGGGTGACCTGCTTTCACGGGACTCGGTCGACGGGTATCTCGCTGCGGTCGACTGGCTGAGGGGCATCCTCGGCCGCGGGGAGGTGGCGGCCGTCTGGGATGAGCCCAGCGCGGTGGCGCATTACTCCGTCGGTGGCGTCGCCGCGCACGCAGTGCACGGTGTCCAATGGTTGGAGCAACTCTTGAAGGATGCCGAGCCGGTCGGCCTGCGGGCGGTCACGATGGGGGAGTTCTTCGGACCCAATAGGGCTGCGGCGGGAGCGGATGGTCGCGACAGCGACCGTGGCGACAACGAAGCCATTGAAGACGGCGGCCCGGGCGGTCCGTTCTCGATCTCGCTGAGATCGGCGGCCGAGGACTTTGCGCGGACCGGTGCCGACGTCGTGGCCGCGGCATGCACGGCGTCGCGGAACGCACTCGCCGGACTTCTCGATGAGCGCCCCGGCGACGCGCGCCGTTCCGGTCCTCCGCCTAAGGGGTCGTCAGGTGGCGTTGCGCGACTACTTGCGGACCAGAGTGCTCGAACTCGTCGTCCACGGCGACGACGTCGTCTGCAGCGTGCCCGGCCTCACGGTTCCCGACCCTCCCCGCTCGGCAGTCCGGGTCTCCCTGGGCGTGTGCCTCGAGCTGGCAGAGGCAAGGGTCGGAGGTCTCGCCGTCCTGCGAGGGTTCACGCGGGCCGAGCGGTCCCAGCCGGGGGTCCTCCGGGTTCTCTAAATCCGTCGTGGCCGCCGCGGCCCGCGCCCCTGGCAGCGGTCGCGGATGCGACATGCGTCAAGTCAGGAGAGGACCTTGCTGCGGAAGTTGCGCAGGCCGAGCACGAGGAAGAGGACGCTGAAGGCCGCGATGGCGGGGTAGATCACGTAGAGGTGCATGTGATCGGCGTTCGTCAAGGCGGCCCGCATCCCCTCGTTGATGTAGATGAGCGGGTTGACGAGCACGACGATCTGCAGCCAGTGGATCGGCCCGGCCTGCACCGGCGCCAACCGCGTCCACTGGTAGTAGGTGCCGCCCAGGAAGGTGATGGGCAGCACGATGAAGCCGAACATGAGTCCGAGGTTGCGCGGCTCGAACGAGGTCCCGAGGAGGAGCCCGAGGGAGGCCATGCAGACGCACGACAGGGGGACGAGGGTGATGATGAGGAACCAGTGCAGAGTGATGTGGGCCTCGACTCCCGCGGCGTGCACCACGGAGGCGATCGGCAGGACGATCACTGCCGAGATCAGCCCTTGCGCGCCTCCGGAGATCACCTTCGAGATCGCCACGAGCCAGATGGGGCATGGTGCCTGGACGCGGTCCTCGATCTCCCGGGTGAACCCGAATTCCTGTGCGAGCGGCATAGCCACGGCCTGGATCCCCTGGAACATGATCGACAGTCCGACCACGGCGGGGACGAGCACGGTGGCGAATGCCGATTCTGCGCCGGGTTTTCCGCTGGACCCGCCGATCCCCTGGCCGATCTTCGGGAAGACGTAGAGGAACACGAAGCACAAGAGGAACGGCTGCACGAGCGTCCGCACCGTGAATTCGACCTTGTGCTTCCAGAGGACGACCAGGTCGCGCAGGATCAACGCGTTGAGCGACGTCCAGCTGGCAGCGGTCGCCGAGCGGGTCGGCCTCACTTCGATCTGGCGGGACGAGGGCTCGCCGAACGTCGTCGTCGAGACCTGAGGAGACGCCGTGGCGGACATCAGTCGCGCAGCTCCTTCCCGGTCAACCCGATGAAGACGGTCTCAAGCGTGGGCTCGGCGACGGAGAGGTCGGCCAGCGAGATACCCGCCGACTCTGCGGCCTCGACGATGCGCGGCACCAGGCGCTCCGAGCCGCGGATCTGCAACTCGATCCCCTCTGGGATCGGCCGGGTCCGAGTGAGGCCTTCCAGCCTCTCGCCGAAGGCGGCGGCGAGGTGATCGCTGTCACCGGCGGCCTTGACGGTCACGATGGTGTCGGCGCCCACGCTGCGCTTGAGCTCAGATGGGGTACCGAGGGCGAGGATCTTGCCGTGGTCCATGACCGCCACACGATCGCAGAGGTTGTCCGCTTCCTCCATGTAGTGCGTGGTGAGCATGATGGTCTGGCCCTCCGCGTTGAGTCCGCCGAGAAGGTCCCACAATGCAAGGCGACCCTGGGGATCGAGTCCGGCGGTCGGTTCGTCGAGGAACAGCACGGCGGGCCGATGGAAGATGGCGCGGGCAACCATGAGCCGCTGAGCCATGCCTCCGGAGAGGGCGTAAATCGAGGCTTTGGCGAACCGGTGCAGCTGGAACCTCTCCAAGAGCTCATCCGCCGTCTGCCGGCACTCGCGGGGACCCATCCCGAACAACCGGCCATGGAAGTAGAGGTTCTCCCATGGCGTGAGCTGCCGGTCAAGGGTGTTCTGCTGGGACACGACGCCGATCAGCTGCTTCACCAGCGTCGGATGGTGCACGACGTCGAAGCCTCCGACGAAGGCCTCGCCCCCGCTGGGTATGACACGCGTCGTGAGCACCCCGACCGTGGTCGTCTTGCCTGCACCATTGGGACCGAGGAGCCCGAACACCTCTCCGGTGCCCACACGGAGGTTCAGCTCGTCGACGGCGCGGAAGTCGGTGCCGGCGTAGGTCTTGGTGAGACCCACTGTCTCGATGATCGGCGACCCGGGTGCCGGGGCCGCGCCATCGTGCGACGGTGTCGCGATCGTGGTGGTCATGGCTGTATGCGCCTCCCTCAGCACAGTACCGGTCGGTCGACGGCTCTCGGGACCACGGACGAGGTCCCGTCACGTACGGGGTCATCACTCGAGCGGCGTGTGGTCAGTCTTCGGCGAGGATCTGGTACAGGTCCTTGCGAGCCTTCTGGATGATCGCGATGCCCCGCTCGATCTGCGCCTTCTGGCCGGCGCCCGCGAGCTGCTTGGCGGCGCTCATCAGCTGTCCCACGCCGACGCGCAGGGCGCGGACCTCGTCATCGCCCTGGCCGTCCGTCTGGAAGGGGAGCGCGGTCTTCTCGGCCTCCGCCCGCCCCGCGTCGGTAAGGGTGTAGGTGCGGCTCCCCCCGACGTCGGACGACTGCACCAGCCCCTCGTCCTCGAGCATCTGGAGGTGGGGATACACCGAACCGGGGCTCGGTCGCCAGAGTCCACCGCTCATCTCCTCGAGCCGACGCATCACCTCGTACCCGTGCGCGGGCTCGTCGCGGAGGGCGACCAGGATGGACGTGCGGATCGCCCCGCGCGGCATCCTGCGGCCTCCGGCCCAACCGCCTCGTTCCCCACCCCAGCGGCCGCGAGGGCCCCGCATCCCGCGTCCGGCGAAGAAGTGCTCGTGTGGGTGATCGTGGTGATCGTGGTGATCGTGCTTTCGTGGGCCTGGCCGTGGTCTTGATCGTGGTCGTGTCGCATGGTGACTCCTCGTTCTTGTCGGGTTCTGGGGTGATTCCGGTCGTGGGTAGCTCAGGCCGCCTGCGGTCAGGTCCTGAGCTCTGTTTCCGAAACTATACGATATATCGTAACATCTCGTCAAGGGGTCGTGCCGCCAACGGCGCCGGAGCGGGATCGCCCATACTGAGAGCGGCCGCGACCGCCGAGCGGTGATCGACGGCGCGGATTCTCCGAAAGAGGCTCCAGTGGGACTTTTCAAGCGCCGGATGGTCACTCCGGAGCGTGCGTTGCGGGGTCGCGACGAGGCGATGCCCATCTCGTTGCCCCACCTCGTGCTCGGCACGTCGCTCACGCCGCCCTTCCCCGAGGGGCTCGAGCAGGCCGTCTTCGGAATGGGGTGCTTCTGGGGTGCCGAGCGGGCGTTCTGGGCACTGCCCGGCGTCCACACCACCGCCGTTGGGTATGCCGGTGGCTTCACGCCCAATCCGACCTACCGCGAGGTATGCCGGGGCCGCACCGGTCACGCCGAGGTGGTCCTCGTGGTCTTCGACCCCTCCGTGATCAGCTACGAGCAGCTCGTCGGCGTCTTCTTCGAGAGTCACGACCCCACACAGGGCATGCGGCAGGGGAGCGACGTCGGCACGCAGTACCGCTCCGCCATCTCCACGGCCTCCGCCGAGCAGGCCGCAACGGCCCAACGGGTGGCCGCCGCGTACGGGGAGGCGCTGCGCAGCGCCGGACACCGACCCATCACGACCGAGATCGCCCCGGCCGGCAGCTTCTACTACGCCGAGCAGTACCACCAGCAGTACCTGGGGGCCATCCCCGGTGGCTACTGCGGACTCGGAGGGACCGGTGTCCCGTGCCCGGTCGGGCTGGCGGGAGCCGGGTGACGGCCGCCGACTCCGAGGTCCGGCGCCGGGCTCGGCAGCGCCGGCGCAGGGCTCAGCGGAGCCGGATCACGTTCCCGGTGACGAGCGACGAGGCGTCCGAGGCCAGGTAGGCGATGACCTCGGCTACCTGTTTGGGCGTGGCCACCCGCCGGCCCGAGGAGCGGGCGAACGACGCGACCCTCGAGTCGACCCAGCCGGTGTCGGTGATCGGGGGATGGACGACGTTGGCGGTGACGCCGTATTTCGCCAGCTCGGAGGCCGCGCTGAGGGTGAAGTTGACCTGGGCCGCCTTGGCGGCGCCGTAGGAGACCTCCTCGGGGAAGCCACCGTCGTCGCCGGAGGTGAGCCCGATGATGCGGCCCCATTGCGCCTGGCGCTCCACGTGGCGACGCGCGATACTCGGCGATGAGGAGCGCCGCCGCCCGGGCGTCGACCGCGAGCACCTGGTCGAGGGTGCGGGGAGTCAGCGGAGCCTGGGCCCGCCCGAAGCGGTCGGTGGCGGCGGGGACGAACGTGTCGGCGATCCAGCCCGATGCGTTGTTGACCAGGATCTGCACGGGCCCGAGCTCCGCCTCGGCCGCGTCGAACACCCGGGGCACTGCGCTGGCGTCGGACAGATCCGCCTCCACCGCCGCGGCGCGACCGCCCGAGGCCCGGATCGACTCGACGACGAAATCGGCCCTGGCCAACCGCGTGGCCCGGTACGCAGCGGGCAGCGAGGGGTCGTCGAGCCCCCCTTGCCGTTCGTTGCGGTAGTAGGTGCACAAGACAGCGGTTCCGTTCGCCGCCAGGGCCTTGGCCGTCGCGGCACCGATGCCGTGGTTCGCCCCGGTCACGAGCGCGACCCGGGGCTCCGAGGTTGGGCTCGCCATCAGGGTCGTATGTACCCTCGTCGCTGCGCGCCCGCCTCGGTCACCGCAGGGCCGAGAGCCGGTCGAGGACTTCCTCGGCCTCGGCGACGAAGCGGCGGACGAGCTCGGCGGCCGGTACCAGCTCGGAGATGCCACCCACGCCCTGGCCGGCCGGGTAGCACTCCTTGTCCACGTCGACGCCGTCGCTGAAGGAGTCGCCACCGAGGTGCATCGCTCCGGCGCCATAGGAGATGCCGAGCTGCTCGGGGAACTTCTTCAACTCCTCGGGATGGCTGTCGTAGTGATCCGTGTACGCGTTGCGCACCACCCGCATCGTCTTGCCGGAGTAGGCGCGGCTGACGGTGGTCTGGTCCTCGCGGCTGGCCAGCAGGCGATCCTTGTACCCGAGAACGCTGCGGGCCTCCGGGGTGGCGATGAAGCGGGTGCCGACCCAGACGCCGTCGGCTCCGAGGGAGAGCGCGGCGGCCAGGCCGCGCCCGTCGAAGATGCCCCCGGCCGCCACCACCGGAACGCGGTCGCCGACGGCATCGACGATCTGGGGGACGAGTGGCATGGTCGCCACCTGGCCGGTGTGGCCGCCGGCTTCGGTGCCCTGGGCCACGACGAGGTCACAGCCGGCCTCCACCGCACGCACGGCGTGGTCGACCTTGCCGCACATGTTGACGACGAGCACGTTGGCGCGGTGGCACTGCTCGATCACCTCGGTCGGGACGCCCAGTGCCGCCACGAAGGCGGTGGCGCCTCCGTCGATGATGATCTGCACTTGCTCCGCCATGCTGCCCGGCATGGCAGTCAGGAGATCGACGGCGAACGGCTTGTCGGTGGCCAGGCGCACGGCCGCTATCTCGGCCTCCATGGTGGCAATGTTCATGGTGCCGGCACCGAGGCAGCCGAAGCCGCCCGCGTCCGAGACGGCCGAGACCAGCTCCGAATAGGAGACACCGCCCATGCCCGCCAGCATGACGGGGTGCTCGATCCCGAGCAGCTCGGTGAGGCGAGTTCGCATTGGGCTTGCACCTTTCTCGGTCGATTCGTGTGCTCGTCGCGCCGCGACGGCCGGCATCCGCCGCGGGGACCGTAGCGCGGGTGGCGCCGGGCCCCTGAAGCGGAGCGTCGGTGCCCGCCGGGACCGGTCCGGCGGCAGCGGGCGGCGAGCTGCCCCTGGTTGCATTTCCAACAGGACGTTCCTACTCTGAACCGATCGTGGCAGACGTCGGGAGGTGGGTGTGAGCGTCGTCACCCCACCCGTCGCGGTGGAGAAGATCACCAAGCGCCGGCTGTGGTGGATCCTGGGTGCCCTGCTGCTGGGCATGTTGCTGGCGGCGCTCGACCAGACCATCGTCTCGACGGCGCTGCCCACCATCGTCGGGGACCTGCACGGCGGGTCGCACCTGGCCTGGGTGGTCACCGCCTACCTCCTGGCCTCGACGGTGTCGACGCCCCTGTGGGGGAAGTTGGGCGACCAGTACGGGCGCAAGACCTTCTTCCAGGCCGCCATCGTGATCTTCGTGATCGGCTCCGCTCTGGCGGGGTTCAGCCACACCATGACCGAGCTGATCGCGTTCCGCGCCGTGCAGGGCCTCGGCGGCGGCGGGCTGATGGTCGGCGCGCAGACGATCATCGGGGACGTCGTCTCTCCCCGCGACCGCGGGCGGTACATGGGTTTGTTCGGCGCGATGTTCGCGGTGGCCACCGTGATCGGCCCGCTCATCGGCGGGTTGTGCGTGACCTATCTGTCGTGGCGCTGGGTCTTCTACATCAACCTGCCGCTCGGGATCCTCGCGCTGTTCGTCACCGGCGCCGTGCTTCCGGGCCACCTGCGCCGGGTCCCGCATCGCATCGACTACTTGGGGTCGCTGTTGCTGGCCGGCTCGGCGACGTCGCTCATCATCTTTGCCAGCCTGGGCGGGATCTCGTGGGCCTGGGTCTCCGCCCCGAGCATCTTCACCGCTGTTCTCGGCGTGGTGTTGGCGCTGGCGTTCCTCCTGGCCGAGCGCGGGGCGGCGGAGCCGGTGATCCCGCTGAAGCTCTTCCGGGAGCGGGTCTTCAACGCGGCCAGCTCCATCGGCTTCGTCATGGGATTCGCCATGTTCGGGGCGCTCACCTTCCTCCCGCTGTACATGCAGATCGTCAAGGGCGTGAGCCCGACGGCGTCGGGGCTGCGGATCTTGCCGCTGATGCTCGGCATGCTCGGTGCTTCGGTCACCTCGGGCCGGCTCGTGACGCGCTGGGGTCGCTACAGGATCTTCCCGATCGTCGGCACGGCGTTGATGACCGTCGGGGCCTACCTCTTGTCGATGATCGATGCAACGACGAACGGGTGGGTCCTGGCCGGCTACATGTTCGTCTTCGGCGTCGGCATGGGCCTGGTCATGCAGGTTCTCGTCGTCGCGGTGCAGAACGCGGTGTCCTACGAGGATCTCGGGGTGGCCACCAGCAGTGCGACGTTCTTCCGGATGATCGGCGGCTCGTTCGGCACGGCGGTGTTCGGCGCCATTTACGCCATCGTCTTGAACCACACGATCGCGCCGACGTTGGCCAAGGTCCCCGCGTCCGTGCTGAGGAGCTTCAACCCGCAGACGATCAATCCGGCCATTCTGGTCAAGCTCAAGTCGACGGCCGCGGGGCTGTTCTTCTACACCAAGTACCTCGATGCGGTGACCCACGCGATCCAGACCGTCTTCCTGGTCGCGGTACCGATCGCCTTCGTGGCCTTCCTCCTGAGCTTCCTGCTCCCCGAGGTGGCTCTGCGCAAGACGGTGGAGACGGTGGACATGAGCGAGGTCCAGGGAGCGCCGCAGACCCGGTCGTCGTTGCAGGAGATCGAGCTGGCCCTGACCCGGATGTCGTCCCGGGAGAACCGCGCCGAGCTCTATCAGACGCTGGCGCAGCGGGCCGGGATCGACCTGCCGCCGCGGTCGGTCTGGCTCCTGTACCGCCTGTCCGAGCAGCCTGCGTGCAGCGTCGGGGAGGTGGCAGAGCGCCTGAAGGTCGACCCCGCAGTGATCCAGCCCGGCGTGGACGGGCTGACCAGCGCCGGCATGATCGAGGAGCGGCACCGCGGAGCGGAGTGCGACCTCCACCTGACGCCGGCGGGATCGACGGCGCTGCAGAAGCTCACCGAGGCGCGGCGCAGCGGGCTCACCGAGCTCCTCGAGGGGTGGAACCCACAGGAACACCCCGAGGTGATCGAGATGGTGAAGGACCTCGCCCACGCCCTCCTGGCCGACGACGAGCGGCTGGTCGCCGACGCGATGTCGCAGCCGGTCGGCGCGGCGGCGGCCGGGGGCGGCGGCAGGGGCTGAGCGGGGGCGGCGTCGGGCGCGCGGCCGGTTCGGTTCTGCGTCAGCCGGTTCGGTTCTGCGTCAGCCTGCGTCGGCCGGACCGAAGGCGTCGCGCAGTGCGGCCAGGGCGCTCGGCGGCGCGCCGATGGCGTCGAGCCCGATCAGTGCGGCGCCGAGCACCGGGGGCACGTCAAGGCGGACGAGCACCGCCCGGGGCGCGGTGTCGTGGACGCCGGCAGCCACCCGCTCGTGGAAGCCCGTGTCGGTGGTGTCGAACACCCCGCCGCCCAGCACCACCTCGACCGGTGCGTCCTGCAGGCCGAGCCGCACCACGGCCGCCCGCACGAACGCGACCACCTCGTCGGCCAGCGTGTCGGCCGCCTCACGGGCGAGCGCGTCGCCATCGGCCGCCGCTTGGAGCAGGATCGGTGCCAGCTCGAAGAGGCGCGGTAGGGGATGGTGCCGGTGTAGATGCCGGTGAGCACTGCCTCTGCGTCGGGCTGGCCCAGATGCGCGGGCACCCGTTCGCTCAGCGAGGTGGCCCCGCCCCGCCCGTCGCCCGCCCGTAGCGCCAGGCCCAGGGCACGCACGCCGAGCCAGGAGCCTCCGGGAGCGAAGTCGCCGGACAGTTCGGCCAGAGCCGGGAACCGGACCGTCCTCCCGTCCGGCCCGACGGCGGCGCAGTTCATCCCCGTGCCACAGACGACACCGACTCCCCAGGGGGACGTCGTGCCCGCCCGCGACACGGCGAAGGTGTCGTTGCGCAGGATCACGCGGTCGGTCCAGCCCTTCTCCTCGATGGCGGGCGCGAGCGTGTCCTCGTCGACGGGGAGGTCGATCCCGGCCAGGCAGTACACGCCCGTCGGGCAGACCGGGAAGGCCTGGCCGGACAGGCCCGCCGCCGCGGTGACCGCGGCGAGCGCGTCGCGCAGCGCCTCGAGCATGCCGTCGAGGCCGATCAATTGGTGATTGCTCGGACCGACGCGGGCCCGGCCCAGGAGCGCGCCGGTGCGCGAGACGAGGACGGCGTCGGTCTTCGTGCTGCCCCCGTCGACCGCGAGCACAGCCGGCTCCAGGGCCGAGGGGTCGGGCACGCACGGATGTTACGTTGCGTTTCGTGGGCACAAAGGTGGCCGTCGTCGGTGGCGGGAGCACGTACACCCCCGAGCTGGTCGACGGTCTGTGCGACATGGAGGACCGCATCACCGTCGACGACCTCGTGCTGCTCGACCCCAGCGACATGCGGCGCGAGGTCGTCGGTGGGCTCTCGGAGCGCATCTTGCGCACGCGGGGGTGGGGCGGGACCTTCTCCACCACGGCCGACCCGCAGGCCGCCCTCGAGGGCGCCGACTTCGTCGTCGTCCAGCTCCGCATCGGCGGCCAGGCCGCCCGGCACGTCGACGAGACGCTCCCGGTCGGCTACGGGTGCCTCGGCCAGGAGACGGTCGGCGCCGGTGGGCTGGCCAAGGCGTTGCGCACGGTGCCGGTCGTCCTCGGCCTGGCGGAGGAGATGGCGGCCCGGGCCAACCCGGGCGCGTGGCTCGTCGACTTCACCAATCCGGTGGGGATCGTGACGCAGGCGCTCCTCGACGAGGGTCACCGCGCCGTCGGTCTGTGCAACGTCGCCATCTGGGCCCAGAGACGGCTCGGCCACTATCTCGGTGTCGATCCCGATGAGGTCGAGGTCGAGCACGTCGGGCTCAACCACCTGACCTGGATCCGGTCTGCCGTCGTTCGGGGCGCCCATGGCGAGGGTGCGGCTGGAGGTGCGGGAGGTGCGGTCGGGACGGATCGGCTGGGCGAGCTGTTCGAGCGTTTCGGTCCCGAGCTCGAGCTCGAGAGCGGCGTGCCCATCGACGTGCTCCGCCTGCAGCACGCGCTGCCCTCGTATTACGTCCACTACTACTACCAGCACGATGCCGAGGTGGCCCAGCAGGCCGCACCCGGCTACCGCTCGCGAGCTGACGTCGTCGCCGAGCTCGAGACCAAGCTCCTGGCCGAGTACCGCGACCCCGCGCTGGTGTCGAAGCCGGCGGCGCTCTCCTACCGCGGCGGCGCCTTCTACTCGTTGGCCGCGGTGCGACTGATGGCGTCGCTGCACGCGGGCACCGGCGACGTCCAGGTCGTCGACATGCGCAACGACGGAGCGATCCCGGACCTCCCTGACGATGCCGTCGTCGAGACGACCGCGGTCGTCGACGCCGACGGCGCCCACCCGCTCCCGCAAAGGCCCCTCTCCCCGGAGATGCTGGGCCTCGTCCAGCATGCCAAGGCGTACGAGCGGCTGGCCGTCCGGGCCGCCTGTTCGGGGAGCCGCCAGGACGTCGTGCGGGCGCTCCTGGCCAACCCGTTGGTGGGCCAGTATCCGTTGGCCGCCGAGCTGGCGGACGAGCTCCTGGCGGCCAACAAGGACCATCTGCCTCGGTTCTTCCCCTCGTGAGCGGGATCGACGCGTGACCGGAACCGGGGAGATCGTCACGCCCCAGCCGGCGCGGGCCGGTAAGGACCGGCGCAAGCTCCCGAGCTGGCGCTGGGAGGAACTCCGCACGACGCTGTGGGTGATCCCGAGCATCCTCATCGTCGTCTCGGTCCTGCTGTTCATCGTGACGTTCGAGATCGATCTGGCGGCATACCACGGGCACCTGACCTTGCCCCACTGGATCCGCACTGGGACTGCCGACGCGGAACGCCAGGTCCTCATCGCCATTGCCGCCGCCGTGATCACGGTCGTCGGCGTGGTGTTCTCCATCACGATCCTGGCGTTGACGCTGGCGTCGCAGCAGTTCGGGCCGCGGATGATGCGGAACTTCGTCCGGGACATCGGCAACCAGGTGACGCTCGGCGTTTTCGTCGGGACCTTCGTCTACTCGGTCCTGGCGCTGGTCTCCATCAACAGTGCGAGCACCACGTTCGTCCCGTACCTCTCCACCTCGGTGGCCGAGGCGCTGTTGATGGTCGACCTCGTGGTCCTCATCTATTTCATCCACCACATCGCCAAGTCGATCCAACTCCCCGAGGTGATCGCGGGTATCGCCGACGACCTCATGAAGTCGATTGATGCGGAGTTCCCCGACACGGTCGGGTCCGTCACCGAGGCCGCGTCGCACGTGCAGGCAGGGAAGTCAGTGCCCGAATTGCTGACGCTGATCGAGGCGCAGGGAGCCGAGGTCCCTTCACAGGTGAGCGGCTACATCCAGTACGTGGGCTACTCGCAGTTGATCGGCATCGCCACCCGCACAGACTCGGTGATCCGCCTGGAGCACAGGCCGGGCCACTACCTGGCCACGGGACGGGCGCTGGCCATGGTCTGGCCTCGCGGCGCCGCGCCCGAGGTCGCCCTGGCCCTGTCCAAAGCGCACGTGACCGGTCCGCACCGCACGCTCGTGCAGGACCCGGTCTTCGCCATCGACCAGCTGGTCGAGATCGCCATCCGGGCACTGTCGTCCGCCGTCAACGACACGTTCACGACGCTCACGTGCATCGACTGGCTCTCTGCCGGACTGGGTCGCGTGTCCGGTCGCATCCTCGACGAGGGGGTGTACCGCGACGCCGAGGGCAAGGTGCGGCTCATTGAGTCCGATCCGTCCTATGCGCGCATGGTCAACCGCTCCTTCGACAAGATCCGCCAGTCGTCGCCGGGCATGCCCGCGGTGTTGATCCGGCTGATCGACTCCCTCGGATCGATCATGCTCGACACCACGTCGGCAGAGCAGCGCGTGGTGCTGCGGCGCCAGGCCGACATGGTCCTCCGCTTGTCGGAGGAGACCGTCGGGGAGCCGAACGACCTGGAGGAGATCCGGTTCCGTTACCGCCGCCTCCCCGGCGAGGACGTGTTCGGGACAAGCCGCACACCTGGTCGACGATCGACCTCGCCCTGAGGAAGACGTCGCTCCAAGGTCGGCCAGGTCGGTCGGTCGGGGCGATCGGTGGGGGCGGTCAGTCGGGCCTGCGGGTCGGGTTCGTCAGCCCGCGTTGTCGGTCGGCGAGGTGGTGGTCGAGGCCGCGGCGGTCGTCGTGGTGGCGTGCGCGGCCGTCGTTGTCGTCGTCGAGAGGACGACGATGATGATGTCGAGGTGGAGGAGCCCGAGGAGCCCGACGACGTCGTCGTCGTGGTGGTCGCCGTCGCCGGGGGAGCGACGAACGGCTTCGTCTCGGCGGTCAGGGTGGCCGCGGTCGCCGTCGGTGTGACCGACAAGTTGGTGCAGCTCCTGGCGGCGTTCCAGCTCTGCACGGCGGTCGCCGCAGGCGCCCCCGTGAGTGGCTGCGGCAGGCCGGCCACGATGGTGGCCGGGCGGAACAGCGCCCCGGTGATGTGGCGGCCACGGGCGGTGATGATCAACGAGCCGCTGTTGGTCTCGGGGGGATTGGTGTCGTAGAAGGCGAAGTTACCGAGCCCGTAGTCGACGTACGCGCTCCCGAGGTAGCCACCTCCCATGAGGACGTGGGTGTCCGCGCCGATCACGATGTCAGCGCCGGCCTTCACGAGCTGCTGGGCCAGCGGTTCCTGCTGGGGGTTCGGGCAGGACTGGGGCTCGGTGCCCCAGTGGACGTAGACGACCACGGTGTCGGCGCTGCGCCGCACGTGCTGCACCTCGCGTACCAGCTCGGTCGGGTCGATGGCGGACGCGACGCCGGGCTGCGTCGAGCTGGCCGTCCAGGTGGAGATGAGGTTGTCGGGGATGAGCTGCGTCGCCGCAATCACGGCGATGCGCTGCCCTGCGATCGTGACCCGGAACGGCGTGAAGGCCTGTGCCGCCGTGTTGCCGATCCCGATGATCGGATAGCCCGCCTGCGAGGCGACGGTCAGGTTCTGGGAGAGCCCCTGCGGGCCGCAGTCGAGGCCGTGGTCGTTGGCCTCGGTGACCAACGAGATGTTGGCGCTCTTGAGCGCGGTGACCGCCGAAGCCGGTGCGTCGAAGGTGTACTGCTCTCCGGGCGGCTTGGTCTGGGGCTCGGGGCAGGTGCCCTCGGTGATCACGCTCTCGAGGTTCACCATGGACATGTTGGCCCCGGCGAACAGCTGCGGGATGGTGGTGCCGAGTGCCGTCGAAGGATTCTGGGCCAGGCTCTGACCAACGGGGCCCTCGAAGTGCAGGTCGCCGCCGAAACCGAGCGTCACCGCCCGGCCGCTGCCCGTCCAGCCCGGATTGAGAGGGGAGTGCTTCGGGAAGCCAGCCAAGGTCGCACCCTGCGTCGTGGTCGTGGTGGTCGTCGTCGTCGTGGGTGTGCCCGAGCCGCCCGAGATGAAGGCGAAGTAGATCAGGACGAGGATGAGGATCCCGCCCCCGGCCGCGAAATTGACGGCGCCGTCGCATGACTCTTCGCGAGACCACGCCGGCACTATGTCACACGACGTCCTCCGAAACCCATGCAGGTTGCTTGTTGACCAGCACCTTCGCGGGGCGAGGCGAGTCCGCGTCCTATGCCGCCCAGAGCGAATCCCAGTGCAGCGCCAGCGAGGCGACCAGCCCGGCGCACGCCGCGCCGATCATGTCCCGGCACTCGTCGAAGAGGGCGTCGTCCCCGTAATAGGGATCAGGCACGTCGGCTGCGGCGCCCGACGCGGCATCGAACGCCCGCAGGAGGACGAGCCGGTCCGGGTCGGCCCCGAGCCCGCGCAGGGTCTGTTGATGGCGGCGGTCGAGCGCCACGAGCAGGTCGACCTGGCCGAACTCCGAGGACATGAACTGGTGCGCGACGTGGCGGTGGCGGGGGTAGCCGGCCCGGACGAGCGCCGCCGACGCCAGCGGGTGCATCGGCTCGCCCTCGTGCCAGGGGCCGGTGCCCGCGCTGCGCACCTCGAGATGGTCGCCGAGCGCGCTGCCGTCGTCCAATGCAGTCGATCCTGCGAGTGACCGGGTGATGACCTCGGCCATGGGGGACCGGCAGATGTTGCCGGTGCACACGAAGACGATGCGATAGGGGCGGTCCCCGATGGGTCCCGGCGGGGTGACGAGGCCGGGCCGTGAGGCGGTCACGCCACCGAGTACTCGTCGCGCAGCGACTTCTTGACGATCTTGCCGGTTCCCGCCCGGGGCCACTCGGTGCGGATCTCCAGTTGCTCGGGGATCTTCTGGGTCATGAGGCCGGCGTCGCGGCAGAAGCTGACGACGTCGGCCAGCTCGAGCGTGTCGGCACCCTCCGCCAGCTGCACCACCGCACAGACCCGCTCACCGCGCTCGGGGTCGGGGAGACCGATGACGGCCACCTCGATCACCTTGGGGTGGGTGTAGAGCAGGTCCTCGATCTCCTTGGCGCTGATGTTCTCCCCCTTGCGCACGATGACGTCCTTGAGGCGGCCGGTCAGGGTGAGATGCCCGTCGGCGCGCAGCCTCCCGAGGTCGCCGGTCCGGAAGTAGCCGTCCCCGTCGAAGGCCTCCCCGGTGAGCGCGGGGTCGGTGTAGCCGTGGAAGACCATCGGGCCCTTCACCCGGACCTCCCCCTCCTCGTCGGGGCCGGCCACGCGGCCGTCGAGCGTCACGATGCGGACGTCGGCGCCCTCGACCGGCTTGCCGTCCGTGTTGGCCAACTGCTCGTCGGTGTCGTGCGGCGAGCCGTTGGAGATCATCGGCACCTCGGTCATCCCGTAGCCGTGGACGACGCCGCGCCCGCCGATCTCGTCGCGCACCTCGTAGTGGACCTCGGGCGGCTTTGCCGCGCCGCCGCCGGACATGAGCCGCAGCGCGGGGAGGATCGGCTCCTCGGGCGCCTTGCGCTGCTCGGCGAGGTAGGCCACGTAGAACGCAGTGCTCCCTCCGACCATCGTCGCGCCGTAGCGGCGGAAGATAGGGAGGACGTCGGGGGCGGAGAAGGCCTCGACGAGGATGGCCGGGAAGCCGAACGAGAGCATCGTGACCAGATAGTCGGGTCCGGCGATGTGTGCGAAGGGGAACGCGATGGAGCCGACGTCGTCGGGGCTCATATCGAGCGCGCGGGCGAGGCCCCACCCCCCGGCGATCAACGTCTGGTCGGTGTGCTGCACCCCCTTGGGGTCGGCCGTCGAGCCCGACGTGTAGTAGATCCAGCGGATCGGGGCGTCCTCGGGGTCCGTCCCCGGGGGAGGTGGGGGCAGGACGGCGGGGTCGGCTTCCGGAAGGCCGGCGTCGATGGAGAAGACGACAGGCCGTTCCGGGGCGTCACCCAGTGCCCGCTCGGCGATGGCGCGGTAGTCGGTGTCCCGCCAGGTGCCGGGGATGACGAAGAGCGAGGCGCCGGTCTGGCGGAGCGCGAAGCCGACCTCGCGCTCGCGGTAGAGGTGGATGATCGGGTTCTGGACGGCGCCGAGGCGCGACAGCGCAATGGAGAGGACGATGCTGTCGATGCGGGTCGGGAGCTGCCACGAGACGATGGAGCCGGTCGAGACCCCCATGCCCTGGAGCCCGGCGGCGACCCGTTCGGCCCGGTCACGGAACCCGCCGAAGGTGACGGTCTCGCCGTCGGCGGCGATGAGCATGGGGTGGTCGGGCGACGCCTCGGCGCGGCGTGCGACGAGCTCCCACATGGTGCGGGCGCCGGTGAGTATCTCGCTCGTGCTCATCACCCTCCTTTCGGGAACACTCTCATAGCAGCTGCCGGCGGTGGGCCGGGGCTGGGGGGCCGTGCCGCGGGTGCCGCGACGGCCGTGGCACCCCGGGGCAGAATGGACCCATGGCCAAGCCTCCCGTCCATTCGGACCCCCTCGATTCCGAAGGGGGAAAGGGCAAGGAGGTCGACCGACGGCGCCAGGCCACCCTGGTCGGGGTCGCGGTGGCCGGGATCCTGCTGGGCTGGTTCGCGCTGGCCAACTTCGGGAACGTCCGGATCGACTTCTGGGTCTTCCACCGCCAGGCGCCCCTGATCCTGGTGATCGTGATCTCGGGCCTGCTCGGGGCGCTGATCACCGCGCTGGCCATGCGCCACCGGGGGCACGACTAGGCCTGGCTGGCTCGGCCCTCGGGCCCTCGGGCCTCGGTGCTCTGGGCCTGGGCTGGGAACGGCCGGGGCGTCCTGGCGGCGGGGTGGGCCGTATGCAGGGCCGGTGGGCACCGTGCCGGGTCGGGCCCCGCCGCTGGCCGTTACAACTTCGTGACCGCGTGCCATCCGTTCGGATCCGGTTCTAAGCTGAAGAGCGGTGGAGACAGCCGGTTGGGCACGGACGAACGGGGACATCCTCATTGTCCGCGCCGTTTGGGCGTGCCAACATGGTGCGCAGATGGGTGTGGAGAAGCCAGGGGGCCGGTGGTAGTGCCACTTTCGGACCACGAACAGAAGATCCTGGCCGAGCTCGAGGAGTCGCTGGTCCGCCAGGACCCCGAGTTCGCCGAGCGGGTCAGGTCGGAGACCGTGTACCGGCACGCGGGCCGCTACTGCAAGTGGGCTGCGGTCACCTTCGTCCTCGGCGTCGTCATCCTGGTCGCCTTCTACAGCAAGTCGGTCATCGCCGGGTTCGTGGGGGTCGTCATCATGTTCGCCTCCGCGGTCTGGTTCGAGCGGAACCTGCGCCGCATGGGCCGGGCCGGCTGGCACGACCTGACGCGGGCGAAGGACGGCGAGCAGTCGAAGTCGGCCGGCGCGTCGAACGGGATCGAGGGCGCCGTCACCGAGGCGCGCGACTGGTTCCGCTCCCGCTTCCACCGGCGCGAGGACTGAGCATCTCGCGGGGCTGCCCGCGATCCCTCTGAGCCCGAAACGTCTGTCGACGTCGCGCCGGACCCATGGCTGACCTCGTCCTGGCCGTCGACGTCGGCGGCACCAAGATGGCCGCCGGGTTGGTCTCTCTCGACGGATCCGTGCTGGAGCGGGGGATGGTGCCGACCCGGGCCTGGTCGGATTCGGGTGACGGGGGCCGCCTCGAGGCCGCTGAGCTGCTGTGGGGCGATCTGGCCGCCCTGGTCGGACGGGTCATGACCGCCGCGGGTGAGGCGGACTCGATCGTCGTCGCCGGGGCGGGCTGTGGTGGGCCGATGAGCCTGGGCGGCCTGGACGTGTCGCCGCTGAACATCCCGGCGTGGAGAGCCTTCCCGCTCCGGTCCCGCCTGGCCGACCTGACGGGCGTGGCCACCTTCGTCGACAACGACGCCAAGGCGCTGGCGCTCGGTGAGGGTTGGGTCGGCGCGGCGGCCGGCTGCACCGACTACATCGCCATGGTGGTGTCGACCGGGGTGGGTGGCGGGATCGTGCTCGACGGGCGACTGCTCGGCGGCCGGCTCGGCAACGCGGGGCACATCGGCCACATCGTGGTCGAGCCCGAAGGCAGGGAGTGCCACTGCGGTGCGCGCGGCTGCCTCGAGGCGGAGGCGTCCGGGACCGCCGTCGCCGCCATCACCGGTCAACCGGCGCGACTGGCGCCCCCCGAGGTGGTGGAGCGGACCGGGATGCTCGTCGGCCGGGCCATCTCCTCCGTCGTCAACCTGCTCGACCTGCCGCTGGCCGTGGTGAGCGGATCGGTGGCGCTCGGCTTCGGTGCACCATTCTTTCGGGCGGCCCAGGACGAGATGGACCAACGCTGCCGGCTCGCGTTCGCGCGGGGCGCTCGGGTGGTCCCCGGTGGACTGGGAGACCGGGGACCGCTGATCGGTGCCGCCCGGGTCGGACTGCGTGGGGCGGGGCTGGCGTGAGCGCTGCGGAGGCGCGCGACCCTTTGCCGAAGGTTCCGCCTGCGGGCCGCGTGCCGTGGGGCCGTGACGCCGGCGTGGTGGCGCGGACGGTGTTGCGTCACCCCGGGCTGTGGTGGGCCGCCGCCGGGGCCCTGCGCCGGCTGGCTCGCCGCGGCTGGTGGCACCGTGCCCCCTTCGTGCCGCTGCCGGGGGAGTCGTACTGGCACTTCCGTCGGGTCACTGCATACGGAGGGGACGGGGAGACCGAGGCGCTCGCCCCGTCCGACGTCGTCGCCTACCTCCGATGGTGTCAGGGGTCGCGGCCCCGCCGCGGATAGCCTCTCTGGGGTATGGAGCGGGTGCTCCTCCTCAATGCGACCTACGAGCCGCTCGCCCTCGTCTCGGATCGCCGTGCCGTCGTCTTGATGCTTGGCGGGCGCGTGGAGGCGGTCGCCATCCGCCACGACTGCAAGGTCTTCCACTCCGCGAGGCTCGAGATCGAGGTGCCGTCCATCGTGCGTCTCTCGCACATGGTGCGCATCCCGCGCTGGGCCCGGACCCCTCCGGTGACCAGACGATCCGTCCTGCGCCGGGACGGGGGGCTGTGCGTCTACTGCTCCCAGCCGGCCGACACCATCGACCACGTGATCCCGCGCAGCAGGGGCGGCACGCACGACTGGTTCAACGTCGTGGCCGCCTGCAAGCGCGACAACCTGGTCAAGGCCGATCAGCTGCTCTCCGAGCTGGGGTGGACGCTGCGGGTGAAGCCGGCGCCGCCCGACGGGCACCTGTGGCGTCTGCGCCACTTGTCGGACGTGGACCCGCTGTGGGAGCCGTATCTCGCCGCGGCGTCCTGAGGTTGCCCTCGTCGCAGCCGCTCCTCGACGTCGAGCAGTTCCGTCGTGAGCCGCACCGGTTGGCCCTCGCCCGTGAGGTCGCCCGGCCCACCCTGGTGCTCGGCAGCACGCAGGCGGCGGAGGTCGTCGACCCGGTGTCGGCTCGCCGCCGTGACGTGGAGGTGGCCCGGCGGCGGGGTGGGGGAGGCGCGGTCTATCTCGAGCCGGGCCGCCAGCTCTGGATGGACGCGTGGATCCCGCGCGACGACCCGTTGTGGGCGGGCGATGTCTCGGGCGCCGCGTCGTGGGTGGGGAAGTGGTGGACGGAGGCCCTGGCGGTCGGCGGGCAACATGGCTTCGATGTCCACGCCGGTCGTGCCGTGCCGGGTGCGTTGGGCGCGCTGGTGTGCTTCGCGGGCAGGGGACCCGGCGAGGTGTTCCACGACGGACGCAAGGTGGTCGGCCTCTCGCAGTGGCGGGCGCGCGAGGGCGCGCTCTTTTCCTCGTGCGCCTACCTGCACTGGGAACCGGCGCCGTTGGTCGAGCTGCTGCACGCCGGCGAGCAGCGTGATCGGGTCGACCTGGCCGACGACCTGATGTCGGTCGCGGTCGGCGTGCACGAGCTCGAGCCACCCGTGGGGGAGCTGACGCGGCTCCGGCAGGCTCTGCTCGACTCCTTCGGCAGCTTGGGGGTGGCGTCGGGGGACGGCGGGGGCGGGGGCGGCGGGGTCGGCGCGCCGTAGCGCCACCGCCGCGACTCGACGCTTCCCTCGCCACCTCTCCTGACGTTTTCGATCCTTTCGTCCTGCTTCCTCTTACTTCCTCTCTTCTCCTTCTTCCCGGGCCGTCGCGTCTCCTCCTCTCTGACGCAGCAGTGGGCTGACCCGCGCCTTGAGAAAGGTCGGCTCGCGGTCTCAGGGCGGGCGGGGGTTGCGTTTGGGTTGCCTGTGGTGTTTGGTGGTTGTTCGGTGGTGGGAAATGGCGTAAAGTGGTTCGAAGTGGTGTAAGGGGGCGTCAAAGGACGCAGGCCAGGGAGCGCCGTGGGAGATCGAGCTGGTGGCAGGTTTCGTCGGGAGGTACGAGCACTCGCTCGACACGAAGGGCAGGGTGATCCTGCCCGCGAAGTTCCGCGGCCAGTTCGAGCGCGGCGGCTACCTGACCCAGAACTCCGAGGGCTGCCTTGCCCTCTGGACCCCAGGGGAGTTCGAGCGGCAGATGGAAACGATGCAGGAGCGAGCGGACATCGGACGATCCGAACGGAACCGCGCCCGGATCTGGGCGTCGAACTCGGCCGAGGTCGAGATCGATCGCCAGGGGCGGATGCCGATCCCGTCGCACCTTCGTGCGTTCGCCGGGCTCGATTCGGAGGTGCTGGTCCACGGCGCCATCGACCGCGTCGAGCTGTGGAATCCCGCGGCCTGGGCGGAGCGGGTGCAGCCCGAGGAGAGCTGGCTTCTCGAGGGCGGCGAGGACTGACAGACCAAGAGGGACAACAGAAAGGACACACAAGAGGGCAATCGACACGATCACAACACCGACACTCGGAACTCACTGGACCATGTGCAGCTCCTCGACCGGCGTGCTGGAAGGCGTCTCCACCCCTTTCCTCGTAGGTCGTATGGAACTCCACCTCCCTCTCGACCCCCCGGCCGAGGGGCTGCAGATGGCCCACTCGTTCGAACACACCCCCGTGCTGCGCGACGAAGTGGTGTCGCTCTTCGCGTCCGTTCCCCCGGGCGTGATCGTCGATGCCACCGTCGGCGGGGGCGGTCACTCGGCGGCGCTGCTGGAGGCGTATCCAGCGCTGCGCGTCATCGGGATGGACCGCGATCCGGTGGCGCTCCAGGCTGCGGGAATCCGGTTGGCCCCGTTCGGGGACCGGGTCACACTGATCCGGTCCCCGTTCTCGGCTTTGGAGGAGGTCGTCTCGGGTGCCGGAGTCGGGCCGCTGTCGGGCGTCCTGCTCGACCTGGGAGTCAGCTCGCCCCAGCTCGACCGGGCCGAGCGGGGCTTCTCGTTCCGCGTCGACGGCCCGCTCGACATGCGGATGGACCCGACATCGGGTGTCACGGCGGCCGAATTGGTGAACGGTCTTCCCGAAGGGGCGCTGGCGGCGCTGTTCCGCGAGAACGGAGAAGGACGGCTGTCCGGGCGGATCGCCCGTGCCATCGTCAGGGCCCGGCCCCTGACCTCGACGGGGGAACTGGCCGACGTCGTGGCGTCGGCAGTGCCGGCCGCGGTGCGCCGGAAAGGCCACCCTGCCGCGCCGCGTCTTCCAGGCTCTGCGCATTGAGGTCAACGACGAACTGGGGGAGCTCGCGGCGGCGCTGCCGGTCGCGCTGGCTCATCTGGCCGTCGATGGTGTCTGTGCCGTCATCAGCTACCACTCGGGCGAGGATCGGCTGACCAAGCAGACCTTCGCCGAGGCCGCATCCGGTGGGTGCGTGTGCCCGCCCGGTCTGCCTTGTGTGTGCGGCGCCGTCGCCCGGCACCGGCTCGTGTTCCGTGGTGCCGCGCAAGGCATCGGAGGCGGAGGTCGCCGCGAACCCGCGGGCCGAGAGTGCTCGGCTCCGGGCCATGGTGCGGACGGAAGAGGGCTGATGGCACCGCCCGCGACGGCGACCGCGGCTCCGGCTCGCCGGCACGCCGCTGGACAGAACGCCGGCTCCCCGCGTCGCTGGGGACGGGGTGCCGCGGCGCCCGGAACCGATCGCCGCGCGCCGCTGCGGGTCGTCCCGAGCCGGTCCCGCCGCCGGACGCTGGTCGCCAACCGCCGGTTGGTCAACACCGTGTCCATCTCCATCGTCGTGGCGGCGCTCCTGGCCGTGGTCGTGGCGCAGGCGTTCCTCGCCAACGGCCAGGTCAAGCTGTCCGGGCTCCAGCATCAGCTGACGCTCGAGCAGAGCGCCCACCGCCAGGCCGAGCTCGCCGTCGCCGGGCTCGAGACCCCCTCTCGCATCGTCGCCGCGGCCTCGGGACAGGGCATGGTGCGCCCCGCCACGGTCACCGAGCTTCCCTACGTCTCGTTGTCGGTCCCGCTCCCCACCCCCAAGGTGACGCCGGCCCCGCCGCCGCCGGCGGCGACCACCGCGACGACCACGCCCGCGTCGTCGGTCACGACCGGGTCCGGGGCGACGTCCACCGGCACCTCGGGCACCTCCGGTTCCTCCACGAAGACGACAACCTCGACGCCGTGAGCGTCACCACCCGACACGAGCCTCGCGCGGCGCGCGCTGGCACAGGCCGCACCAAGCCGGCCGCCACCACGACAACCCGGGTGAACCCGAAGGCGGGGTCCTCCCGCTCCCGCGCGTCGTCACCTTCGTCCCGATCGACCACATTCGACCCGACCGTCGCGGCCCGCCTCTGCACCGTCCCGCCGCTCCGCTCCGACCCCTGGCGGCGCCGGCGCACGCCCGTCCCTCCGCACCCGTCCGCACCGGCCGCCGGCGAAGGCGGCCCGGCGTCCGGCGGCGCGGCCGCGCGCGTCCTGGGCCAGCGGCACGTTCCACCGCCGCGTCCGCCTCGTCCGCCTTCTCCTGGTCGTCGCGCTGCTGCTCATCGTGGCCCGCCTCGTCGACGTCCAGGTCCTCCACGCCGGCGCCTACCAGGCCGCGGCACGCGGGGAGTCCTCCGTCACGGTGTCGCTGCCCTCGGTACGCGGCGGGATCTACGCCCGCGACGGGTCGCCCTTGGCCATGTCCGTGCAGACCGAGGACGTCGTCGCAGACGACTTCCAGGTGGCCCACCCGCTGAAGACGGCGCTCGCGCTCGCACCGCTGCTCCACGTCCCCGCCACGACACTCGCGACCGAACTGCACCGCCCGTCGGGCTATGTCGTGCTGGCCCGCCAGCTGCCCCGGGCGACGGGCGACACGATCGCCAAGAATGCCTTCCCCGGCATCACCCTGATCGACGACTCCAAGCGGCTCGTGCCCAACGGCAACCTGGCGGCGCCGGTCGTCGGGTTCACCAACGGGTCCGGCCAGGGCGCGGGCGGCCTGGAATACGGCAGCAACCGGCTCCTGGCGGGAACCGCCGGCAAGGAGACGATCATGGCGTCGCCCGCCGGCGTGGCGCTGCCGCAGTCCCCGGTGACCAACCGCGTCGCCACCGCGCCGGGGACCGGGCTCGAGCTGACCCTCGACACCCAGCTCCAGTACGAGTCCGAGCAGGCCCTGGCCAAGGCGATCGAGTCTTCCAACGCGGTGAGCGGCACCGCCGTGGTGATGGACGTCAAGACGGGGCAGATCCTCTCCATGGCCAATCTGGTCGCGACGCACCCCGGGTCCACCGGGTCGCCCGCGGCGACGGCGACCGGGGCAACGAACCCGGCGCCCGGAGGGGTCATCCCGATCGGGCCGCATGACGCCGTCGACGAGGCACCGAGCAACCTCGCCGTGACCCAGCTCTACGAGCCCGGCTCCGTCTTCAAGCTCGTGACCTTCTCGGCCGCACTGCAGGACGGCCTGATCAACCCCAACAGCGTCTTCACGGTGCCGGACCACCTCAGCCTCGACGGCTCCACCTTCCACGACGCCGAGCCGCACCCCACCGAGACGCTCACCGCCACGCAGATCCTGGCGCAGTCCTCCAACATCGGGACGTCTGAGATCGCCCAGGGGGTCGGGGAGCAGCGGCTGCTCAACCAGGTCAAGTCACTCGGCTTCGGGCAGTCCACCGGCCTCGACTTCCCCGGCGAGTCGCCGGGTCTGCTCGCCACGGCGGCCCAGTGGGAGCCGACGGACTACGTGTCCCTGCCCATCGGGCAGGTGGACGCCGTCAGCCCGCTCCAGGTGCTCGATGCCTACAACACGGTGGCCAACGGCGGCGTCTTCGTGGCCCCCAAGCTCGTCCAGGCCACCGTCAGTCCCTCGGGATCCCTCACCCAGACAAAACCGTCGGCCACGCACTCGGTCTTCACGCCCTCCGTGAACAGCGAGCTCACCAACATGCTCCAGCAGGTGATCAACACCGGCACGGGCACCAGCGCCGCGGTGCCCGGCTACACCGTGGCCGGCAAGACGGGGACGGCCCAGATCCCCACCCAGGGCCACGACTCCTACATCCCGGGGGCGTACATGGCGACCTTCGTCGGGTTCGCCCCGGCGGCCAACCCGACCCTCTCCATGGTCGTGGTCCTCGACCGTCCCACGCCCATCTTCGGCGGGACCGTCGCCGCTCCGGTGTTCTCCCAGATCATGAGCTACGCGCTGCACCGCTACGACATCCCCACAACCCCCGGTGCGCAGACCACCACGCCGTCGGGCCCTGCGCCGGCGACCAGTCAGGCCCAGGACATCACGTGACCATCGCCCACACACCCATTGTGGGCGTGACGCAGGGGTGGCCGAGGCATGTAACGCTGTCGGGTCGATCATGCCCACCGTGCCCATGAACCTGCTCTTCGATGACATCGAGGTGATCGAATCGGTCGGGGACCCAGCCGCCGTCGAGGTCGGCGGGATCACCCACGACAGCCGGAGGGTCGTGCCCGGGGACCTGTTCTGCTGCGTGCCCGGGCAGATGAGCGACGGGCACATCTACGCCGCCGAGGCCGTCGAGCGCGGGGCCGTCGGCCTCCTGTGCGAGCACTTCATCCCCGAGCTGCTCGAGCGCGACGTGGTGCAGTCGCGGGTGGCGCTCGGGACGATGCGACCCGTCATGGCCCGGCTGGCCGCCGCCTTCTACGGCCACCCGGCGCGCGACCTCTTGATGGTCGGGGTGACCGGCACCAACGGCAAGACGACCGTGACCCAGCTGCTCGGTGATCTGCTCGAGCGCGACGGGACGGCCGACCAACGTGATGGGGACCCTCTCGGGCGCCCGGACGACGCCCGAGGCCACCGAGGTCCAGCGGATGCTGGCCGGGGTGCGCGACCGGCAGAAGTCCGACGGCGCGCGCCACGCCGTGGCCATGGAGGTGTCGAGCCACGCGCTGGTGCAGTCGCGCGTCGAGGGCATCCACTTCGACGTGGCCGTCTTCACCAACCTCAGCCACGACCACCTGGACTACCACGGGACCATGGAGGAGTACTTCGAGGCCAAGGCCATGCTCTTCACCTCGCGCTACGCGTTGCGCGGCGTCGTCAACGTGGACGACCCGTGGGGCCGCCTGCTGCTGGAGCGCTCTCGCATCCCGACCGTCGCCGTGCGCCATGCCGACGCCACCGACATCGTGCTGGCCCCCGGGCACACGGAGTTCACCTGGCGCGGCCAGCGGATCACGACCCCGCTCACCGGTGCCGTCAATGTCGACAACACCCTGGTGGCGGCCGAGGCGGCGCTCGCGCTCGACGAGCTCCACCTGGGCCCCGAGGAGATCGCGCAGGCATTGCGCCACGTGTCGCCCGTCCCGGGCCGGCTGCAGGTGATCGCGGCCCCGGGGAGCGCGCCGGTGAGGGGGACGGGCCACCGTTCACCGTGCTGGTCGACTACGCGCACACGCCGGCGGGCCTGGAGGTGGTGCTGGGCGAGGCGCGAGCCCTGGTGCCCGGCGGCCGCGTGTTGAGCGTCTTCGGGTGCGGTGGCAACCGGGACCGGGCCAAGCGGCCCGTCATGGGCGGCGTGGCCGAGCGGCTGAGCGACCTGACGTTCGTCACGTCGGACAACCCGCGCGACGAGGACCCGCTCGAGATCATCGACCAGGTGCTGGGCGGCATCGCCCGGGGGAGGGCCAACCCGCGGGTGGTGGTCGAGCCGGACCGGCGGGTGGCGATTCGACGCGCCCTCGACGAGGCCGGACCCGGGGACGTGGTGGTCATCGCCGGCAAGGGGCACGAGACCTATCAGGAGATCGCAGGCCAGCGGTTGCCCTTCGACGACGCCGTCGAGGCCCGCGACGCCCTCGCCGCGAAGTTCGGCCCCCTCACGGCTCCCCGAGCGACGAGCAACAGCGGCGCGCACCCGGAGGCCTGATCAAGACGTGCTCGGACTGCTCGTCTCGGGAAGCATCGCGCTGTGGGTCGCCATCCTGTCCACCCCGATCGTCATCCGTTACTTCCGCAACCGCGAGATCGGCCAGTACATCAGGGAGGACGGCCCCGCCACCCACAGCGCCAAGGCGGGCACGCCGACCATGGGCGGCATCGCCATCGTGGCCTCGGTCGTGCTGGGATACGCCGTCGGGCACATCGGCACCGAGGTCCGCTTCTCGCGGACGGGGTACCTCGCCATCGGCGCCGTGGTGGCCTTCGGGTTGATCGGGTTCTTCGACGACTACATCAAGGTGACCCACCGGCGCAGCCTGGGGCTGAACAAGCGTGGCAAGGCCGCCGCGCAACTGGTGTGCGCGCTCGCCTTCGCCGAGCTGGCCGTGCACTGGGCCCACACGTCGACCGCGCTGTCGTTCACCCGCGCCGATGCCATCGGCATCAACCTGGGAGAGGTCGTGTGGGTGATCTTCGCCGTGGTGGTCATGGTGGGTGCGTCCAACGCGGTGAACATCACCGACGGGGTGGACGGGTTGGCCGCCGGCGCGGGCACGTTCTGCTTCGCCGTCCTCTCCATCATGGGGTACTGGATCTTCCGCCATGTGGCGATCTACCACGTGCTGCCGGCTTCGGCGATCGACCTCTCCCTCGTCTCGGTGGCGCTCGCCGGGGCGTGCATCGGCTTCCTGTGGTGGAACGCCGCACCGGCCAAGATCATCATGGGCGATACCGGTTCCCTGGCCATCGGCGCCGGCCTCGCTGCGCTGTGCCTCCTCTTCGACCTCGACCTGCTGCTCCTCGTGATCGGGGGCCTCTTCGTGATGGAGACGGTGTCGGTCATCCTCCAGGTGATCAGCTTCCGCCTCTTCCACCGGCGCATCTTCCGCATGGCCCCCATCCATCACCACTTCGAGCTCGGCGGCTGGCCCGAGACCACGGTCATCGTGCGCTTCTGGATCCTCGGCGGGCTCTTCTGCGCGTTGGGCCTCGGCATCTTCTACGGCGACTTCCTCACCGTGGCGAAGTTCACATGACCTGCGACGACGCGAGGCGTCCCCCCGTGACCCTCCGCCACTTCGCCGGCGCGGTGCGGGAGACTAGGCACGTGCAACGGGTGTCGGACCGTGCAGAGGGGCGCGCCCGTGCCCAGGGTGAAAGCCCATGGTGACCCAGGGCGTCTCCGTCAAGGGCCGGCGTGGCGCGGCCGGCCCGGCACACCCGCCCCAGGGCCTTCGCCTCGGCGGGTGGCAGCTGGCGACCTCGACCGTGCTGCTGGCCGACGTCGCGTTGCTCTGCGTGATCGGGCTGGTGATGGTCGGGACGGCCTCGTCGGTGATCTCCATCGCGACGTACGGCACCCCGTGGGCCATCCTCATCCGCGAGGTCATGTGGATGGCGATCGGCGTCGTGGCCTTGGGGTTGGCGGTGCGGGTCGACTACCACGCGCTGCGGCGCTTCAGCCCCGTGCTGCTCCTGATCACCTTCGGGCTCCTCTTCGTCGTCCTGGTGCCCGGTCTCGGCGTGCACGCCCAGGGCTCCAGCCGGTGGGTGGGCTTCGGGCAGTTCCGCCTCCAGCCGTCCGAGCTCATGAAGCTGGCGCTGACGCTGTTCGCCGCCGACTTCATCGCCCGCCGCCTCGATGAGGACGCCAGCGACCGGCGCATCATCGGTCCGCTCATGCTCGTGACCGGCTTCGCCGCCGTGCTGATCCTGGCCCAGCCCGACATGGGCACGGCCATGGTGCTCGGCTGCATCGCCCTGGCCCTCCTGTTCGTCTCCGGCGTGCGGCTCGGTCCGGTCATGAAGGTGATGGCCGCCCTGGCCGGCCTGGCCCTGATCGTGGCGGTGGCCTCTCCGTACCGCCGGGCCCGGCTGCTGTCCTTCGTGAACCCCTCGGCGCACGGCTCGGGGTCGGGATACCAGGTCCTGCAGTCCGAGATCGGCCTCGGGTCGGGTCACCTCGTCGGCGCCGGCCTCGGGGGCGGGCAGGCGCAGTGGGGCTACCTGCCCAACGCGCACACCGACTTCATCTTCTCCGTCATCGGCGAGGAGCTCGGCATCATCGGCGCGGTCCTCGTGCTCGTGCTCCTCGGCAGCTTCGTCTGGCTCGGCATCCGGGCGGCCATGCACTCGCCCGACCGCTTCGGCGCCCTCCTGGCGCTGGGGCTGGCGGCCTGGGTGGGGGCGGAGACCCTCATCAACGTCGGGGCGGTGGTCGGGGTGCTGCCGGTGACCGGGATCCCGCTGCCCTTCATCTCGTTCGGCGGCTCGTCCCTCGTCATCACCATGGCGGCGGCGGGCGTGCTGATCAACGTGGCGCGACAGGGCGAGGCCGGGCGCACGCTGCGCGTTGCGGGGAGCCCTCGGCCGAAGAGCCGCGCTGGACACGGCGGGAACGGTGGGCGCGGTGGGCACCGCGGCGCCGCGGCCCGAGGTCGGTGAGCGCACGGCGCGGCACGGTGATCGCGGGCGGCGGGACGGGAGGCCACATCGTCCCCTCGCTGCTGATCGCGCGGGCGCTCGTCGAACGCGGGCACGCGGCCGACACGATTGAGCTCTACGGCTCGCGGCGGGGACAGGAGGCCACCATGTGGCCCAAGCTCGAGTTCCCCTACACGCTGTTGCCCGGGCGCGGCGTGCGGCGGAGCCTGCGCCCCGACGCCCTGTGGGCCAACGTGGGTGCGGTCGTGGGCCTCGCCTGGGCGTGCCTTCGGGCGTTGGGGTCGTTCGTGGCCCGCCGGCCCCGGGTCGTCGTCATCGTGGGGGGGTACGCCAGCTGGCCGGCCGGTCTGGCGGCCGTCCTGACCAGGGTCCCGCTGGTGGCGGTCAACACCGATGCCGTGCCGGGCGCGGTCAACGGCCTCCTCGGGCGCTTCGCGGCGGCCAACGCCGTCGCGTTCGAGGGCACCGACCTGCCGCGGGCGCACGTGACGGGCACGCCGGTCCGCTCCGAGCTCGCCTCGCTCGACCGCACGCCCGCCGGACGGGCGCACGGCCGGGCGGCCCTGGGGCTCCCGCCGGACCGCCAGACGGTGGCCGCGGTCGGCGGCTCGCTGGGCGCGCTGCGCATCAACCGGGCCGTGGCCGACCTCGCGACGGCCTGGTCGGGTTGCGACGGGCGAGCCGTGTACCACGTCACCGGCCGGCGCGACTACGAGGCGTTCGCGGCCGACCACGGGGCACCCTCTGGTGACGTTCGGGTGGCGGCCGCGTCGGGTGGCCTGTCGTACATGGTCGTGCCCTTCGAGGAGCGCATGCCGGACCTGTATGCGGCGGCCGATGTCTGTGTGACGCGGGCCGGTGCCATGACGGTGGCCGAATTGCTGGTGGCGGGCGTGCCGGCGATCCTGGTGCCGCTTCCGGGCGCGCCACGGGACCACCAGACCCGCAACGCCGAGGCGCTGGTGGGCATCGGAGCGGCGGTCCACGTCCCCGACGCCGAATGCGACGGGAAAAGGCTGGCCGAGGAATTGGACGCCCTCCTCTCCGATCCCGGGCGCCTGCGGGCCATGAGCGACGCGGCCCGCCTGCACGCGCACCCCGACGCGGCCGCCCGCGTCGCAGAACTGGTCGACGCCCATGCCCGCTGACGACGGCCGCCCACGGCAGCCCGGTCCCGGGCTGGACCTCGGGGTGCCGCGGCGCATCCACGTCGTCGGCATCGGCGGCGCCGGCATGAGCGCCATCGCGCTGGTGCTGCGGGCGATGGGCCACACGGTGTCGGGCTCGGACCTGAAGGACTCGCCGGTGGCGGAACGGCTCCGCTCCCGCGGGATCTCCGTGGCCGTCGGCCACGGCCGCGAGAACGTGGAGGGCGTCGACGCGCTCACCTATTCGCCCGCGGTGCCGCCGGAGAACCCCGAGGTGCTCGCGGCGCGGGAGCGGGGAATTCAGGTCGTGGCCCGCTCCGAGATGCTGGCGGCCATCTGCGCCACCCGGCGCTGCCTCGCGGTCGCCGGGACGCACGGGAAGACGACGACGGCCTCCATGCTGTCGCTGATCCTCGTGGAGGCGGGCCTGCGTCCGTCCTTCGTCATCGGGGCCGACGTCAACGAGATCGGCACCAACGCCGCCTGGGACGACGGGGAGTGGCTGGTCGTGGAGGCCGACGAGAGCTACGGCACCTTCCAGGCCATCCGGCCCGACCTGGCCGTGCTGACCAACGTCGAGCCCGACCACCTGGACTACTACGGCACCTTCGAGTCGTTGCGCGGCGCCTTCGCAAGCTTCCTCGCCGGCGCGACCAGTGGAGCGGTGGTGTGCGCCGACGACCCCGAGGCGGCGGCCATCGGCCGGGAACACGGCGCGATCACGGTCGGCACCGACGCCGGATCGACATACGTGATGGACGACGTCGACCTGCAGCGCAGCTCGGTGTCGTTCACGCTGCGCGGGCCAGACGGGGAGCTGGGTCTCCTCCGGGTCGGCGTGCCCGGCCTGCACAACGCCCGCAACGCGGCGGTGGCCGCGGTGGCGGCGCTCCAGGCCGGCGCCTCCATCGAGGCGGCTCGGACGGCACTGGCCCGGTTCGCCGGCGTCACGCGCCGCTTCGAGTTCCGGGGCGAGTCGCGCGGCGTCACGTTCGTGGACGACTACGCCCATCTCCCGACCGAGGTGCGCGCCGCTCTGGCGACGGCGAGGTCAGGCGGCTGGTCCCGGGTCGTCGCGGTCTTCCAGCCTCACCGCTTCACCCGGACGGCCGCCCTGGCGCCAGAATTCGGGACCGCCTTCTCCGACGCGGACGTGCTGGTGGTCACCGACATCTACAGCGCAGGGGAGCGGCCGGTCCCGGGGGTCTCGGGTCGGCTGGTGGCCGACGCCGTGAGGGCCCAGGACCCGAGGCTCCCCGTGATCTACGCCCCGGGGTGGGAGGAGCTGCGCCAGGCGGTGGGGGACGTCCTCCGGCCGGGCGACCTCTGCCTCACCCTGGGCGCAGGGGACCTGACCACGCTCCCCGACGACATGCTCGCCGCGGCGCAATGGTGACGCCGGGCCCGAGCGAGCCCGCAGAGGTCCGTCCCGAGCTGCTGCGGCACCTGGCCGGCGTGCTGGGGGAGCGGGCATCACTCCTCAAGCCGCTCGGCCCGTTGACCACCTACGGCGTCGGCGGCCCGGCCGCGCTCTACGTCGAAGTCGAGACCCCCGCCGACCTCGAGACCGTGCGGGCCGCGCTGCGCGACGCGACGAGCGCGGGCGGCACGCCGGAGGACCTGCCGGTGTTCGTGATCGGGCGCGGCTCCAACCTGCTGGTGGCCGACGCCGGGTACGACGGGATCGTCCTGCACCTCGGGAACGGGTTCGCCGGCCTGGTGCTGCCCGAGCCGGGTCACGACACGCCCGAGGACGGTCGTCCATGCCGGCGCCGCACTGGCGCTGCCCGTCCTGGCCCGCCGGGTGGCCGACGCCGGTTGGTCGGGCCTGTCGTGGGCGGTCGGCGTGCCGGGATCCGTCGGCGGTGCGGTGCGCATGAATGCGGGAGGACACGGATCCGACATGGCCTCGTGCCTCGTCCGCTACACCTGGGTCGACCTCTTCAGCGACGCGGGTGGGACCGACACCGTCGACCGCTTGGCGTACGGCTACCGGAGCTCGTCGGTGACGCCCGCGCAGGTGGTGACCGGCGCGGACCTCAAGGTCACGCCGGGTGCGGTGGAAGAGGAGCAGGAGGCGGTGTCGCGCCATTGTGCGATGGCGGCGGGAGCACCAACCCGGAGGCTCCAACGCCGGGTCCGTCTTCACCAATCCCGAGGGCGACTCGGCCGGGAGGTTGATCGAGGCGGCCGGATTGAAGGGCTTCCGGATCGGCACGGCCCACGTGTCGGAGAAGCACGCCAACTTCATCCAGGCGGACAAGGGCGGCCGCGCCGACGACGTGCACGCGCTCGATGGAGCACGTCCGCGGCGAGGTGGCTGGGCGGTGCGGCGTGGTCCTGCGCACCGAGGTCCGCCTCCTCGGCTTCGGCGACGGGAAGACTGGGGCGATGGCCGGGACAGACGATCGGCACGCGGCCGGGCCGGGCGACCAGGACACGGGCCACGCCGGAGGCCAGCAGTGACGCCGGGCGCCAAGGCGCCGTCAAAGGGCCGCCACCGGGTCAGCGGCGGCAGGATCGCCCGCGGCGTGGCCGGCGCCATCGATGGCGTGAAACGGAGCGCCAGCGCGGTCACCAAGGGCGCAAGCAACGGGGGCGCCAAGAACGGCGCCAAGGGCGTCGCCAAGAACGGCGCCAAGAGCGGCGCGGCGCGACCAAGCGCGCACGGGTGGACCCCCGCATCTCGGCTCGCCGCAGCGCCGTCATGAAGCAGCAGGGTCGGCGGCGTCTGCGCGTGCTCATCATCGGCCTCGTCTGCACGGCATGTCTGGTGGGCGCGTGGTTCTTGATCCATTCGCCCCTCTTTTCCGCCCGGTCCGTGACCGTGACCGGCAACGTGCACGAGTCCGCCGCCCAGGTGGTGGCGCAGGCGGGCCTGGCCGGCCACCCGGCGCTGCTCGACGTGAACGCGGGAGCCGCCTCAGCCGCGATCGAGCAGTTGCCTTGGGTGCACACCGCGACGGTGCATGTCTCGTGGCCCGACGGCGTCCACATCGCCATCTCGGAGGAGACCCCCCGCCTCGTGGTCGGCGATCCCGGTGGGAAGTGGGACTCGCTGAGCGCCGACGGCCGCGTGCTGAGCGTGTCCGCCGCCCGCCCGCCCGGACTGATCCTCCTCACGGTGCCCAAGCCCCCCGGTCCTCCGGGAACCATCCTCCCGGCCGAGGACGAGCCCGGGCTGCGCGTCGCGTCGACCCTGCCCCCTTCGTTCGCCGCACAGGTGACGGCGGTCACGGTGGAGCCCGCGGGGTGGGTGCAGCTGTCGATGACGACCCCCATCGCGGTGGACATCGGATCGGCCACCGAGCTCACGGCGAAGTACGAGGACGTCTCCTCCATCCTTGCGGGGGCGACGCTGCACAACGGGGATGTGATCGACGTCAGCATCCCCAACGCACCGACGGTGACGCCAGGGTGACGTAGGATGCTTGACCTGCCCGAACACCCCCCGTATGGTGGGGCCACGTTGCCGTACTGTGAACATCAACCTTTCCCAAAGGTTCAGGGATGGCTGGCTGCACGCATTTCGGCGGCCGGCGGAACGAAACAACGAGTGACCGGTCGGCGATCGACCCGAAGACGAGGGAGTTCATGACGACCGTGCCTTCCCAGGGCAACTACCTGGCAGTGATCAAGGTGGTCGGGGTCGGGGGCGGCGGCGTCAACGCCGTCAACCGGATGATCGACTCGGGCCTCCGCAACGTCGAATTCATCGCGGCCAACACCGACGCCCAGGCACTGCTGATGAGCGACGCCGACCTGAAGCTGGATATCGGGCGCCAGCTCACCCGGGGCCTCGGAGCGGGCAGCGACCCCGAGGTGGGTCGCCAAGCGGCCGAGGAGCACCGTCCCGAGATCGAGGAGGCGCTCCAGGGGGCCGACATGGTCTTCATCACCGCCGGCATGGGCGGCGGCACGGGCACGGGCGGCGCGCCGGTCGTCGCCGAGGTGGCCAAGGGACTGGGTGCGTTGACGATCGGCGTGGTGACGCGTCCCTTCACCTTCGAGGGCCGACGCAGGGCCATGCAGGCGGAGAAGGGGATCCAGATCGTCAAGGAGAAGGTCGACACGCTCATCGTCATCCCCAACGACCGGCTGCTCACCGTGTCGAACGACAAGACGAGCATGGTCAACGCGTTCAAGACGGTTGACGAGGTGCTCCTGCAGGGCGTGCGGGGCATCACCGACCTCATCACGGTGCCGGGACTGATCAACACCGACTTCGCCGACGTGAAGATGGTCATGACCAACGCCGGCACCGCCATCATGGGCATCGGCTCGTCCATCGGCGAGGGTCGGGCGGCGAATGCGGCGCGGGCCGCCATCACGTCGCCACTGCTCGAGGCTTCCATCGAGGGGGCCCGTGGCATGGTCCTGAACATCGCCGGCGGCTCGGACCTCGGCCTCTTCGAGGTGAACGAGGCAGCCGAGATCATCCACGCCGTCGCGCACCCCGACGCCAACATCATCTTCGGCGCCGTCATCGACGACAACATGGGCGACGAGGTGCGGGTGACCGTGATCGCGGCCGGCTTCGAGCGCTGGGAAGAGGGCGTGAAGGGCGGCGACCTGGCTTCCTCGATCTTCGCCACACCGGAGCCGGTGGACATCTTCGCCGACGCCACCGGGTCGGAGGAGGACCTCGACCTGGGTGACGACGATTTCGACGTCCCCTCCTTCCTTCGCTAGCGACGAGGTCGCCAGGCGGCTGGCCGCCGTCCGTCTGCGCATCGAGCGCGCGGGGGAGACACCTCCCGCATCCGGGTTCTGCCGGTCACCAAGGGGTTCGGGATCGAGGCGGTGCGCGCCGCCTACGACGCCGGCCTGCGCGACGTCGGCGAGAATTACGCGGCAGAGCTCGTCGCGAAGGCCGAGGCCCCCGCACCGGGCGATGTCGTGTGGCACTTCCTCGGAGCGGTGCAGCGGAACAAGGTGGCTGCGCTGGCGCCGATCGTCGGGGTGTGGCAGAGCGTGGCCCGGGAGGCCGAGGGGGCGCGGATCGCCCGCTTCGCGCCGGGGGCCCAAGTCCTCGTGCAGGTGGACGCAACCGGACTGCCGGGCCGCAACGGCTGCCCGCCGGCGCAGGTCGGCGAGCTGGTGGCCCGACTGACCGATCTGGGACTCGACGTGCAGGGGCTCATGACGGTGGCGGCACCGGGTGCGGCCGCAGCGGGGGACGCATTCGGAACCGTGGCGCGGCTGGCCGACCAATTGGGGCTGGAGGAGCGCTCGATGGGCATGACCGACGACCTGGAGGCGGCGGTGGCGGCGGGTACCACGATGGTGCGGGTGGGGCGTGCCCTGTTCGGGGACCGCCCGACGAAGGCCTGAACGGCCATTTAGGCACGGGTGGCCTGGCGGTGGGAACCTCCCAGGCTGCCGAGCAGGCACTACGCTGTAACTGGACAGGAGAAGGAATGTCACCCTCGTTCATGAAGAAGACCATGGTCTATCTCGGCCTGCTCGACGACGAGTACGACGAGTACGACGACCTCGAGGACCGGGCGCCACGCGGGTTCTCGGCGGCAACGCGGGTGGAGCCCCGGACCCAGGACTACGAGCAGGCCGAGGAGTTCAGCGGCGGCATGAGCAGGGTCCGCACCATTCCCCGGGAATCGGCGGTCCCGAACCAGTCGAGGCCGGCCCCGAGCACCGTCTCGCCCCGCCCGGCGGCCGTGCGCGCCATGCCCGTCGACACCTCCCTCAGCCCGGCAGGGTCGGCCCAGTCCTCGGCGAAGGTCCACGTCGTGGCCCCGTCGAGGTTCGGCGACGCCAAGGAGATCGCCGACCGGCTCAAGGACAACCGTCCCGTGATCGTGAACCTGCAGATGGCCGACCGCGACCTGCAGCGGCGGATGATCGACTTCTGCAGCGGGGTGACGTACGCCCTGAGCGGCGAGATGGAGAAGGTGGCGGACCAGGTCTTTCTGCTGGCGCCGACGAACGTGAAGGTCTCCGACGAGGAGCGTCAGCGCCTTGTGGAGCGCGGCTTCGGCCGCGACTAGGCCCACTAGCCTCAGCGGCTGGTGAACCTCTTCCATCTGATCGCGTGGGCGATCGAGGCCTATATCTGGCTGATCATGTTCCCCTACGCGATCTTGAGCTGGTTCCGGATCCGGCCGGGGACGACGCTCTCCCGTATCCAGTACTTCCTCTACCAGGCGACCGAGCCGATCCTCCGCCCCGTGCGCCGGATCATCCGCCCGATGGGCGGGCTGGATTTCTCGTTTCTGGTGGTCATCCTGGTGGCCCAAATCGTCCTGGTACCGGTGTTGTTGAGGAGCTGAGGTCCACAAGTTGAAGCGCTGGGGTCCATAACTGGAATCGCAGGAGGGGATGGTTAGACTCGGCCCCCATGGACAACTCCCAAGCGCCCTCCTCGATCCTCGACACCCTCCGCACCGTGGAGTTCCGACTCGGCCTGAAGGGGTACAACGTCGATGAGGTCGACGAGTACCTCGACAAGGCGGCCCAGGAGGCCGAGGGACTCCAGGAGCACGTCCGCCAGCTGAACGAGCGGTTGCGTCAGGCCAGCGAGCGGATCGCCCAGCTCGAGCGCGACAAGAGGGCGGCACCAGTCGTCGCCGACGCAGAAGAGGGTGCAGCGGCAGCCTCCGCGGACACGGCACTCTCCGACGAGACGCTGCAGCGGACCCTCCTGCTGGCGCAGAAGTTCGTCGACCAGACCAAGCGGGAGAGCGAGGCGGAGGCCGCGGCCGTCATCGCGCAGGCCGAAGAGTCGGCACGGGCCGCCATCGCGGCCGCGGAGGCGACGGCGGCGCAGCTGCAGGCCGAGACGCACCAGAAGCTGCGCGAAGAGGTGACCCGCCTCGAATCCACCCGGACCGAGCTGGCGGCGGACGTCGAGAGCATGGCCCGACACCTCGAGTCCGAGCGCAACCGGCTGCGTGGCGCGCTGTCGGAGATCCTCAAGTGGGTGGACGAGAACGTGCAGCCCGCCAACTCGCTCATGGGTGTGAAGTCAAAGTCCGCCAAGTCGGGCGGCGGGGATTCGGCCGGGCCGCTCGAGGCGGACGACGGTGCTCCGACGCTGAACCTCCAGAGCGTTTCCGGTGCCGGCGTGTCTGGAGGCGCCCGCTCCGTCTGACTCACCCGCTGCAGAGGGAGGGCGGTGTTGCCCTCTGCCGTCGCGGTCCGGTATCGTCACCCGCTCCCTGGACGAGGTCGTCGTGCGGGAGAACGGCCACGCTGGCGTGGTCCGAAGGAGGGAACGTGACCCCAGCGAGCAAGGGCACCCAGGTCAAGAGGGTGTCAGGGTCGCGCACGGCGGCTTCGAAGTCCTCCGTTCGGGCCGGGAACAAAAGCTCGTCCGCCAAGGTTGCTGCAACAGCTAGGAAGCGTCCCGCTCTCACCAAGAAGAAGGCAGTGCCCGTTGTGAAGAAAGCAACCTCGGCGACGAAGAAGTCGCCCTCTCCGGCCAAGAAGTCGGCGCCCGCAGCCAAGAAGACGGCTGCGGCGGGCAAGAGCCCGGCCGCGCCGAAGAAGGTGGCACCGGCCTCGCGTAAGGCCGCGCCCCGGCCAAGAAGGCGGCGGCAACGACTGCTGCGGCCAAGAAGGCGGCCGCGACGACCGCTGCGGCCAAGAAGGCGCCGGCCAAGAAGGCGGCGTCGGTCGCCGCCGCTCCGGCGCGCACGACCTTCACGCCCAAGCCGAAGCCGCCCGCCCCCGTCCGGCCGAAGACCGGCCCCTACGCCAAGGACGTCAAGTTCCTCGAAGAGGTCCGAGAGCTCCTGCTGGCCGACCGCGCCATCTACCAGGAGCAGGCGACGTCGTTGCGGGCCGAGGCGGACTCCCTGGCCCTGGAGCGCGAGCCGGGCGACGTGCAGTTCGACGAGGAGTCGGGGGAGGGAGGCACGGTGACGGTGGACCGGGAGCGGAATCTCGCCCTCTCGGGCCAGGCCCTGCTCGCCGTCGAGGAGATCGACGACGCGTTGATCCGGATCGACGACAAGACCTACGGGTACTGCGAGCGCTGCTTCCAGCCGATCCCCAAGCCCCGCTTGCGGGCGCTGCCGTACGCGCGACTCTGCGTGGCCTGTAAGAGCGGGGGGCTGTCGCGGCGCTGACCCGACCCCGGGTACTGGCGTTTGCCATTGCAGCCCTCGTGGTGGTGGCGGATCGGGTGACCACCACGATCGCTCTGGACCATCTCCACGATGTACGGCACATCTGGGGCCCGCTCGGGCTCTCGATGACCTTCAACTCGGGGTTCGCCTTCTCTTTGTTCAGCGGCCGGGCCGTCGTGGTGACGGTGCTCCTGTGCATCGGCGTGATCGTGCTGGCCGTGGTCGTGGCCCAGGTCAAGACGGTGCCGTTGGCCATCGGCGCCGGTCTGGTGCTGGGCGGTGCCATCGGGAACCTCAGCGAGCGCATCGCCGGAGGGCACGGCGGCCGGGTGCCTGACTTCGTCACGTTGGACTACTGGCCCACGTTCAACCTGGCGGACGCCTGTGTCACGGTGGGCGTCATCGTGGTGATCGTGACGCTGTTGTTCGGGGGCGGCCGGGTGGACCTCGCCCAGGGGAGCCGGGCGGACGTGCATCACGAGGGCGCCGAGTGAGCCGCGGTCGCGGTCTCGGCGGGGACGACCCCGATGCGGGTGCAGCCGCGCTTCCTGATCTCCTCGAGGAGACGATCTCCACCGAGATCCCGGCGCTGATGGGCGGAGTGCGGGCAGACCGCAGTGTGGCCATGCTGGCCAACGTGTCGCGGGCGGTCGCCGCCGAGCTGATCGAGTCCGGCCGGGTGCTGGTCGACGGCGTCCCGCTCTCGGCCGGACGCGTTCCGCTGCCCGAGGGAGCGACGCTGACGGTGCGGGTGCCGGGTGCCCGCACCGTCGGGGTGGCGGCCGAGCCTGGCGTCCGCTTCGACGTGGTCTACGCCGACGAGCTGGTGGCCGTGGTGGACAAGCCGGCGGGGCTCGTCGTGCATCCGGGAGCGGGGCACGACGAGGGCACGTTGGTCGGTGGCCTCCTAGCCCGGTTCCCGGACCTCGCCGAGCTCGTGTCGGCCGGGGTGTGCCCGCCCGACCGTCCGGGAATCGTCCACCGGCTGGACAAGGGGACGTCGGGCCTGCTCGCCGTGGCGCGCACGGCTGCTGCGTACGCGGCCCTGGTCCAGGAGTTGGCCACGCGGACGATGGAGCGCCGCTACCTGGCGCTGGTGGCGGGGTCGGTGGAGGAGGACCGGGGTGAGGTCGAGGCGCCGATCGGGCGCTCCGCCCGGACGCCCACCAAGATGGCGGTCACATCGGGCGGGAAGCCGGCCCGTACCTCCTACACCGTGTTGGAGCGGAGGGCTGGCGAATCGCCGACGACGCTGCTCGAGCTCGCGCTGCAGAGTGGCCGGACCCACCAGATCCGGGTCCACATGGCGGCCATCGGGCACCCCGTCGTCGGCGACGCGCGCTACGGGACGCCGGACAAGCGTCTCGGGTCGGGGCGCTTCTTCCTCCACGCCTTCAAGCTCGCGTTCATCCACCCCGGGACCGGCGTCCGCATGGAGTTCGCCTCGCCGCTGCCCGAGGACTTGAAGGCGTATCTCGCCTAGCCCCGGGCCCCGACGACTCCGGACCGCCGCGAAGGGGCCCCGAAGGGAAGGGGCCCGGAATGCGAAAGGGCTCTCGACGCGAAGGCGCGCGCGCTGTACAACTCCCGTGTCGTGGCCGGGGCTCGGCCCCGAGCGACGTCGAAGCTCAGGCGGCCTGGTGGACGCCGACGACGTCGGCGTCGAACGACAGCGCAGCCAGAGCCTCTTCCTCGGCCCGACGCACGCGACGGACGCCTACGCCGAGGCGCTCAGCCGTCGACTGCAGCGACGCGGGGGAGTCCCCGTCGAATCCGAAGCGGAGCCGGAGCACGTCGCGCTGGAGGCCGGGGAGGCGCTCCACTGCGTCGCGCACTCGTTCGTACACGAGGGTCTCCTCGACATCGGCGACGAAGTCCGAATCGTCGGGAGCAACCAACTCTCCCAGCGTGGTGGACGACTCTGCCGCAGCCGGCTGGTCCAGCGACGCGGTCACCCGGGCCACATCCTCGAGCGACTCGCGCTCGTCGGCGGTGAGCCCGGTCGCCTCGTCGAGTTCTGCCTCCGTCGGAGCGCGACCCAGCGTGCTGGCGAGCTCGGACTTGGTCAACTCGAGGCGCTGGATCTGCTCACCGACCTCGAGGGGGATCCGGATGGTGCGGCCGTGCTGCTGTACGGCCCTCTGGAGGGCCTGACGGATCCACCACGTCGCGTAGGTGGAGAAGCGGAAGCCGCGCTCCCAGTCGAACTTGTCGACGGCGCGGATGAGGCCGAAGGTGCCCTCCTGGACGAGGTCGGCCATGTCCACGCCTCGGTCCTGGTAGCGCCGGGCCCAGTGCACGACGAGCCGAAGGTTGGCCGCCACCATCTGTTTCCGGGCAGCCTCGTCCCCGGCCACGACGCGCTTGGCCAATTCGACCTGCTGCTCATGATCGGGCATCGGAAACCGGTCGAGGTCCTTCAACATCAGCCCCAACGTGTCCGACGTACTCACCGCGCTCTTCATCATCGCTCCAGACGCTTCTTGCTCACTCTCAGTCGTACGTACCCGGAGGGTTCCGGGATGAACCTGCCGGGTATAACCGTCTCTCGGCGCCGATCATTCCAGGGGGGTGTTCGGACCGGTTTGCGCTGAAAGGCGGCCCGTGGTGGTGTACGGCCCGTGGCTCCCAGGATGGTGTTGTTGCGGCACGGCGCGACTGAATGGTCCCAATCGGGTCAACACACGGGGCGCACGGATATTCCCCTCCTCGACGAGGGCCGGGAACAAGCCAAAGTGGCAGGTGAGCTGCTGCGGAGACGCGGCTTCAGCTCCTTCAGCCTGGTGCTCACCAGCCCCCTCCGCCGAGCTGCGGAGACCGGTGCCCTGGCCGGCTTCGAGTGTGAGCCCGACCCCGACCTCATGGAGTGGGACTACGGCCGGTACGAGGGGCTGACGACGGCGGCGATCCGGGAAGAGCGACCCGGTTGGACCCTGTGGGACGACGGGGCCCCCGATGGGGAGCGGGCCTCGGACGTCGGCCGGCGTGCCGATCGGGTGGTTCAGCGGGCCAGGAGCCAGGACGGCGACACGCTCTGCGTGGCGCACGGGCACCTGCTGCGGGTGCTGGCGGCCCGCTGGCTCGGCCTGCCTCCCGTGGCGGGAAAGCTCTTGCTCCTGGACGCGGCGGGGATCAGCGTGTTGGGCTGGAACCTCGAGAGCCCGGCGATCGAGTTCTGGAACCTCGGGCTGGATTGAGGGCTCGGGCCCGATTGAGGCAGCGCCAGGTTCAGACGGGCGCCGCGACGTTGCCGCGAGCCCGGTCGACCATGTCGGCCAGGCTGTAGGACTGCAGGTGGGTGCGAATGGTCTCGCCGACGTCGGCCCAGACCGCGAGCAGGACGCACTGCCCTTCGTGGTCGCAGGCGCCGTTGGCATGGGGCTCGCCGAAGTCTCCCGCTGCGATGGGACCGTCGACGGCGGAGACGATCTGCGCCAGCGAGATCTCCTCGGGAGGGCGGGCGAGGACATAGCCGCCTCCCACACCCCGCTTGGAGCGGACGAGCCCGGCGCCCTTGAGGGCAAGGAGGATCTGCTCGAGGTACGGCTGGGGAAGGGCGGTGCGCTCCGCGATGTCCCGGACGGAGGTGGGCATCTCCGCACCGTGCAGAGCCAGCGAGAGCAGCGCCCTGCTGGCGTAGTCACCCCGTGTCGAGACCCTCACAGGAACGGATGCTACCGGCCCCCACGTGGGTGGAGGTGGTGCGCGGGTCGTAGGGTGTGCCCCCGTGAGTGACGGCAGGGCGGCTGAGGCATCCATCGCGGAACCCCTGAAAGGGGCCGGGAAGCCCGGGCAACCCGTGCCGCTCCTGCCCGACTGGGACGGGCCCTGCCTCCACCGTGTGGTGCCGGGGCTCCTCGGGCAGCTGGCACACCCGGGCCAGACGACGTTGCCGCCCTGGTTCCCGGCGCCGGTGGGCGAAGCGAGCCAGATCGTCCTCCTGGTGATCGACGGGCTCGGCGCAGAGCAGCTCAAGGAGCGCCGCCAGCTGGCGCCGGTGCTGACGGCCGCGTCGGGAGGATCGATCACATCGGTCGCACCGAGCACGACGGCCTGCGCGCTGACCTCCTTGGTGACGGGAAGGGTGCCCGCCGAGCACGGGGTCGTCGGTTATCGGGTGGCCCTCGACGGCGAGGTCATGAACGTCCTGCAGTGGTCGCTCAGAGGCGCGGACGCGCGCATGGAAGTGCCGGCGCCGGTGTTCCAGCCCTTCGAGTCGTTCCCGGGCTCGCAGGGCCTGGTGCCGGTCGTCACCCGCTACGACTACGGCCCCACCGGATTCACCGCTGCGCATCTCGGACGGGTGGACCTCCATCGGTGGCACACGCCGGCCGGCCTCGTCACGGCCGTGCGCGAGCTCACGGCCGGCGGCGCCCCTTTCGTGTACGCCTACTACGAGGGGATCGACAAGGTGGCGCACGCGCAGGGCCTCGGTCCAGTACTACGACGACGAGTTGCGCGCCGTCGATCGTCTCGTCGAAGACGTCCTCGGGGTGTTGCCGCCCGGAGCGGCGCTGGTGGTCACCGCGGATCACGGCCAGGTGGACGTCGGTGGCTCCGTCGAGGTGCTCGGGCCCGAGATCATGGGGGAAGTGACGCTCATCAGCGGCGAAGGCCGGTTTCGCTGGCTGCATGTCCGACCGGGCGCCGAAGAAGAGGTCGCCGACATGGCCTCCGCCCTGCACGGCGACGTGGCCTGGGTGCGCACCAAGGAGCAGATCGTGGAGGAGGGCTGGCTGGGTGGGGTGCCCTCCGCCGCCGTCGCGGCCCGCCTGGGCGACGTGGCCCTCGTGCCGTTCGCCCCGACGGCGTTCCTCGACCCGGCCGATACCGGTGAGCTGCGCCTGAAGGCCCGCCACGGGTCGCTCACCCCGGCCGAGATGCTGATACCCCTGCTGAGCTGGCCGGCCTCGTGACCGGGTTGCCAACGGTGGCAACATGGCGCCGTGACTGAGGACGGCCCGCGTGAGGCGGAGGAATCGACGGGTACGGAAGGAACCATGGACGACGCGACGAAGGACGGGACGGGTGGCGATGTCGCTCCCGGCGCATCGGGTGCCATCGGTCCCGACGCATCGGGTGCCGCCGCTCCCGCGCCTCGTGCCATCGCACCCGACGAGGTGCTCGGCGGCCCCAACAGGGACGGGCAGGCCGCCGAGAAGACGACGGAGGCGGTGCAAGAGCCAGCCCGCGTGTCTGCGCATCGGTTCCATGGTCAAGATGCTGCTCGACGAGGTGCGGGCGGCGCCGCTGGACGAGAAGAGCCGGGTGCGCCTGCGCGAGATCTACGAGCAGTCGATCCACGAGCTGTCGGAGGGGTTGTCCCCCGACCTGGTGGCCGAGCTCGACCGTATGGCGCTGCCCTTCGACTCGGACGCACCGAGCGACGCCGAGTTGCGCATCGCCCAGGCGCAGCTGGTGGGGTGGCTCGAGGGGCTGTTCCAAGGGATCCAGGCGACGCTCATGTCACAGCAGATGGCCGCCCGGGCCCAACTCGAGGAGATGCGCCAGCGGGGCCTGCCCTCCGCCGGGGAAACCGGGCGGACGGGGGCGTACCTCTGAGGCCTCCGGGCCGGCCGTCGTGACGGGCGGCACGAGGGGGAATTCCAGCGCCCGGGGGCGCCCGGATCGGTGGTCCCCGAGGCGGTCCCGGCGGGCTAGATTGCGGAGTCCCGGGGGAATCACACCGGTGTAAGTTTGACGTGGCGAAAGGAGGGCCGGTGTCGGAGCGGTCGTTTACGCATCTGCACACCCACACCGAGTTCTCCATGCTCGACGGCGCGGCCCGGGTGGGGGATTTGGTGGCGGCCGCGGTGGCCGACGGCCAGCCCGCGCTCGGAATCACGGACCACGGCAACATGTACGGGGTCCTCGACTTCTACAAGGCCTGCCGGGACCAGGGCATCGTCCCGATCATCGGCACCGAGGCCTACATGGCGGGCGAGTCGCGCCACGAGCGGCCGGTGCGTCGGGGCCGGGTCGACGACACCGGCGGCGACGTCGAAGGCGGCCAGAAGCTCTACTACCACCTGACCCTCCTGGCCGAGACCGTCGAGGGCTATCGGAACCTGATGCAGCTGTCCTCGGCGGCGTACCTCGAGGGCTACTACTACAAGCCCCGCGTCGACTGGGAGCTGCTCGAGCGCCACCACTCCGGCCTCATCGCCACCACCGGATGCCTGGGAGGGGTGGTCCTCCAGGCGTTGTTGTCCGGCGACGTGGCGGAGGCCGAGCGGCGGGCCGCTCGGCTCCAGGACATCTTCGGCCGCGACAACCTCTTCGTCGAGCTGCAGGACCACGGGATCGCCGACCAGCACCGCACGAACCCCCAGCTGATCGAGATCGCACGGCGCCTGGACGCGCCGCTGCTGGCCACCAACGACAGCCACTACACCCACCGTGAGGACGCGGTGGCCCACGACGCCCTGCTCTGCGTGCAGACGGGGGCCCTGCTCTCGGAGACCAACCGTTTCAAGTTCGAGGGCACCGAGCACTACCTCAAGTCGGCCGCCGAGATGCGCCACTTGTTCCGGGACGTGCCCGACGCGTGCGACAACACGTTGCTCATCGCCGAGCGGGCCGACGTCCAGATCGAGCTCGGCAAGCCCAGCCTCCCGGAGTTCCCGGTCCCGGACCGGTTCACGGGCGACACCTACGAGGAGCGCGCGACCGCCTACCTGCGCGACCTGACGATGGAAGGGGCGCGGCAGCGCTACGGGACGCCGCTCCCCGACGAGGTGGTCGAACGGCTCGACTACGAGCTCGGCGTCATCGGGAACATGGGCTTCGCCGCCTACTTCCTCGTCGTGTGGGACCTGATCCGCTTCGCCCGGGAGTCGGGCATCCGGGTGGGGCCGGGGCGAGGCTCGGCCGCCGGGTGTTGCGTGGCCTACTGCCTGCGCATCGTCGACCTCGACCCGATCCGCTACGACCTCCTCTTCGAGCGCTTCCTCAACCCGGGCCGCAAGCAGATGCCCGACATCGACATGGACTTCGACGAGCGCTACCGCGCCGACGTGATGCGCTACGCGGCGGAGAAGTACGGCAGCGACCGGGTGGCCCAGGTGATCACGTTCTCGACGATCAAGGCGCGGGCGGCCGTGCGCGACGCCGCCCGGGTGCTGGGCAAGCCCTACATCGTGGGCGACAAGATCGCCAAGGCCATGCCACCGCTCGTCATGGGCCGCGACACGCCGCTCCACGCCTGCCTGACCAAGACGGAGGGGCACGAGGAGGGCTTCGCGGCGGCGGCGGAGCTGCGCACCATGCGCGACGAGGACCCCGACGCCAAGGAGGTCCTCGACGTCGCGCTCGGCCTGGAGGGCCTGCGGCGCCAGGACGGCATCCACGCCGCCGCGGTGGTCATCTCCGCGCGACCCGCTGACCGACTACCTGCCGGTCCAGCGCAAGCCCGACGCGGGCGGGGTCCCCGAGGACGCGCCGATCGTCACCCAGTACGAGATGCACGGGGTCGAGGACCTCGGGCTGCTCAAGATGGACTTCCTCGGCCTGCGGAACCTCTCGGTGATAGAGCGCACGCTCGACCTGATCGAGACGGAGACGGGGGAGCGGCCCGACATCGACAACGTCGACCTCGCCGACGAGCCCACCCTCGAGATGCTGCGGCGGGCCGAGTCCGTGGGCGTCTTCCAGCTCGAGGGTGCCGCCATGCGCCAGACGCTGCGGGCCCTGGCGCCGACCAGCTTCGACGACGTGGCCGCGCTGGTCGCCCTCTACCGGCCGGGGCCCATGGCGGCCAACATGCACCGCGACTACCCCGAGCTCAAGAACGGCCGCAAGGAGCTCACCTACCTGCATCCCGACATCGAGCCGATCCTCAAGGACACCTACGGGCTGATGCTCTACCAGGAGTCGGTCATGCGGGTGGCCCAGAAGTTCGCCGGCTACACGCTCGAGGAGGCGGACAACCTGCGCAAGGCGTGCGGCAAGAAGATCCGTGCCCTCATTGCCGCCGAGCGCGAGAAGTTCGTGGCGGGCTGCGTCACGGAGGGCTACGGGGAGGAGCTCGGGACGCAGCTCTTCGACATCATCGAGCCCTTCGCCGACTACGCGTTCAACAAGTCGCACTCCTACGGCTACGGCCTCGTCGCCTACCAGACGGCGTGGCTGAAGGCGCACTTCCCGGTCGAGTACATGGCGGCGCTCCTCACCTCGGTGAAGGACAACAAGGACAAGACCGCCGTGTATCTCGCCGAGTGCCGCACCATGGGCATCGACGTCCTGGTGCCCGACGTCAACCGGTCGGTGGCGGAGTTCGCCCCGGACCGGAACCGGGGTGCCGCCGGCGACGGCAACCGGCAGGCGATCGTCTTCGGGCTGGCCGCGGTGCGCAACGTCGGCGAGAGCCTGGTGGAGCGGATCGTCGGGGAGCGCAACGCCAACGGGCCCTTCGAGGACATCTTCGACTTCTGCGGGCGGGTCGACCCGGTGGTCATGAACAAGCGCACCATGGAGTCGCTTGGTCAAGGGCGGGGCCTTCGACTCGCTCGGGCACCCCCGCCAGGGCCTGTGCCTGGTCCTCGAGGCGATCGTCGACCGGACGCTCGAGCGTCGACGCGAGCAGGACCTGGGCATCACCACCCTCTTCGCCGCCTTCGAGGAGGAGCAGGCCGACCCGGGCTGGGGCGGCGCCAAGGTCGCCATCCCCGAGACGGAGTTCGACAAGGGGCAGCGCCTGGCCTTCGAGAAGGAGATGCTCGGCCTGTACGTGAGCGACCACCCCCTGATGGGCTTCGAGGCCGCGCTGGCCCGGCACACCGACAGCACGCTCTCGGACATGCGCGAGGACGACGCCTCTGTCATCGGGGACCGGTCGCCGGTGCGCACGGTCGGCGGCGTCGTGACGGACCTGCGCCGGTCCTACACGAAGAAGGGCGACCTGATGGCCCGGTTCGTCCTGGAGGACCTGCAGGCCGCCATGGAGGTCTTCGTCTTCCCGAAGACGATGGCCGAGTACGGCGCGTTGATCGAGAACGACGCCATCCTGGTCGTGCGGGGCCGCCTCGACACCCGGGAGGAGGAGCCGAAGATCGTGTGCATGGAGGTCACCCGCCCGCTCCTCGACCGGGGCCAGGAGGACCTGCACATCACGCTCCCCCTGGGCGTGCTGACCGACGCCAAGGTGGGCGGGCTCAAGGACGTGCTGAGCGGCCACCCGGGCCAGTCACCGGTCCTGCTCCACGTCGGGGAGAAGGTGCTCCGCCTGCCCCCGGAGTTCAACGTGGACTGCCGCAACGGGCTGGTCGGCGAGCTCAAGCGGCTGCTCGGTCAGAGCGCGGTGCTTTCCTAGAGGGTCACGCGTGCGTCGCCTTTTGGCCTCTGAGCTGGGATGACAGGCCAGCCGGTGGCCGCGTTGCCCCTACGGGCGCCGCGCACCGGTTGGGAATGGGCCGAGCGCAGCCAGTAGACTCACTGCATGCCGATCGTAGTGAGCACCAAGGATTGCACTGCGCTCAGCGACGCTGAGCTGGTCGAAATGGCGGATCTCTGTGCGGACAGACCACCCGGTTTCGACATCGGCTTCCTCTCCAAGGAACGTGAGGCCTGGGTCCTGATCACCCAGGCGCGTGAGGGCAACAAGCTCCGCGGCTACTCGTTCTGCACCCTGGAGCGCATCGGCGGGACACCCTCCCTCCTGGTGGGGCTGGCCCTCGTCGACCGCACCTCGCGGGCGGAGTCGGCTCTCAAGGGGATCATGGCGGACCAGTACCGCCGCGCCCTGCTCGCCTTCCCCGACGAGGACGTCCTCCTCGGGACCCGGCTCCTGTCGCCGGAGGGCTTCCGGGCCTTCACCGGGCTGCAGGACGTCGTGCCCTTCCCCGACCACAAGTCCTCGGGCGAGGAGAGGGCCTGGGCCCGGCGCCTCTCGAAGCGCTTCGGCTGCGAGAGCCTGCTCGACGACCGCACCTTCGTCCTCAAGGGGGACGGGTCGGTGGCCGGCGGCCTCGACTTCTTCGCGCCCAAGGTGAAGATCCCCGCCGGGGTGGAGACGCACTTCATCAGCTTCGACGCCGACAAGGGCGACCGCCTGGTCGCGTTCGGCTGGGCGATGGCCGAGGACCTGGCCGGGGGCAAGCTCGGCCGCTGAGCGGGGGGCTGGGATCAGCCCTGAGGGAGAACGGCGGCGCAGACCTTGTAGCAGTGGCCGTCGCGCGGGGGACTGACGGTCACCAACAGGTACTGCGGCTCGAACCCGAGCGCGTTGGTCAGGCTCTTGCCGCTCAGGCGATCCCGGCGTGCCGCATCGAGGGCCCGGGCGGCGTTGCGGTCCTCGACGGGCAGCCACACGTCGTCGCGGTCCCAGCCGAAGCGGACCCAGGTGGACCCGTCGGCCTGCCGCCGGATCAGTTGGGGGCGCCGGGTGGGCTCTATCAGCGCCACGGACGGGCGGAAGCCACGGAACTCCCAGTACGGCGCCGACGGCCCGGGAAAGCCGAGGAGCGGTCCGTCCGGCGCGGCGACGAGGCGGCGCAGCAGCTTGCGCAGATGGCGGCCGCGCAGCGTGCCGACGTGCCGGGGTAGGTCGGCCACCGTCGTGGCCTCGGGGCGGGCCAGGTCGTCGCGCTCGGGATCGTCGGCCAGCGTGACCTCGACGACGTCGAAGGTGCTGATGTCGGGCTCGTGGCCCTCGGGCCAGGGCACCCGCACCCGCATGACGGTGCGGGTCGCCAGGTCCACCACCGTGGTGTCCTCGGTCGTCGACGACAGGACGAGGAGGTGCAGGGTGGAGCCGCCTGCCGTGGGCACGCGCTCGGTCCGGTGCGCCGAGCGCCGCAGCAGGCGCGCCGGGTCCTGCGTCGAGGCCTTCTTGTCCCCGCCGGCGTGGTCCGCACCGCCGTTCGGCGCGCCCCCGGTGTCGGTGTCGGTGTCCTGGGCGGTTCCCGCCATCATCTCGTCCTCGAGTCCGTTGCCGTTGCCCTGGTGGTTCCCGCCGTCGTCGCCGACGTCGGGACCGACGATGTTCTCACTCATGCGACGAGTGCCTCCAATTGCGCCGCCAGCGTCTCGACGTCGGCGGCCGGGGTCCCACAGGTTCGGGCCTGGCAGACGTAGGCCAACCCGGGCTGCGCCGGCCGCCCTTCGAAGAGCGGGCCGTCGTCGGGCTGCCCCCAGGCCACGACGGCGGCAGGGAGCCAGTGACGGCGCACCTCGGCCAGGAGGTCCGGACGGTCCCCGGTGACGACGATCTCGTGGCGCCCGCTCCACAGTGGGAGCGCCGCCACCAGGTCGGCGAGGGCGGCCGGGTGCTGGACGAGGAGCGGCCGGGCCAGGGCGATGGTCCGGTCCACCGCCGCGTCGATCCTGGGGTCGTCGGCCAGCGCGTTGGCACGGAGGAGGGCGTTGACCGCGATGGAGTTGGACGCCGGGACGGCGCCGTCGAGGAACTCCTTGGGACGGACCACGAGGGCCTCGGCGTCGCTGCCGGTGGTGAAGAAGCCGCCGGACTCGTCGTCCCAGAACAGGTCGAGGAGGTCGTGGGCGACGCCGAGCGCCCGCTCCCGCCACAGCGTGGTGCCCGTCCACTCCGAGAGGCGCAGGCAGGCCTCCATCAGCCACGCATGGTCCGCGGCCACGGCCAGGTGGCGGGCCCGCCCGCCCTGCCAGCTCCGCATCAGCCGTCCGTCCGCGTACATGGACGCCCACAAGAACTCGCAGATCTCCTCGGCCCGCCGTCCGTAGTGGGCCGATCCGGTCGCCGACGCCACCTCGGCCAGCGTCGCCGCGGCCATGGCGTTCCATTCCGTGAGGACCTTCTCGTCCCGGGCCGGCTGGACCCGGCGCGCCCGGGCGGCCGCGAGCAGCACCCGGGCCTCCTCGACCTCGGGCGGGCGCGCCAGCGGGGCGCCCACGGGCCGCACCGGGATGGAGCGCCCCTCCCAGTTGCCCCGCTCGGTGATCCCGTACCACTCGGCCGCTGCGGTGACGAGCCCGGCGGGCAGGATCTGCCGCAATTCGTCGAGGGTGAAGGTCGCGTGCGCGCCTTCCACACCGCCGGCGTCGGCGTCGAAGGACGAGTAGAGCGCGCCCTCCGGCGTCGACAGGTCGCGGAGGACGAAGTCGAGGGTCTCGGTCACCACGCCGAGATACTCGGCTCGCCCCGTGTCCTGCCAGGCGTGGAGGTAGGCCCGGCTGAGCAAGGCCTGGTCGGTGAGCATCTTCTCGAAGTGGGGCACGAGCCAGTGCGCATCCGTCGAGTAGCGGCAGAACCCGCCGACGAGGTGGTCGTAGATGCCACCGGCCGCCATGGCGTCGAGGGTCCGCAGCGCCATCTGCCGGGCGTGGTCGGCTTCCGGGCCGCCGCGGGCGGCCTGGCGGAGGCACAGCTCGACCAGGGTGGGCCGGGGGAACTTCGGCGCGGGCCCGAAGCCGCCCCACTCCGGGTCGAAGCCGGCGCTGAGGCCGGCCACGGCCGTCGCTCGCAGCGCGTCGGGGTCGAGCCCGGCGTCCGCCGCGCCGGCACCCGGCACCGGGATCAGCCGGCGCCGTTGCGTCTGACCCCCCGCCACCGCCAGCGTCACCTCCGCCGCCCATGCTCTCGGCCAGCCGGAGCTCCTTTCGCACCGCGCCGACGAGGGCGTCGGCCTGCGCCAGCACCTGCTCCCGCTCGCCCACCCAGGCCTGGCCGAGCGCCTCGACGACACGGCGGAAGGCGGGCATGCCGTGCCGGTCCTCGGGCGGGAAGTACGTGCCGGCGTAGAAGGGGCGCCCGTCGGGAGTGCAGAAGACCGACATGGGCCACCCGCCCGAGCCCGTGAGGGCCTGGGTGGCGGCCATGTAGACGGCGTCGAGATCGGGGCGCTCCTCGCGGTCGACCTTGACGGAGACGAACCAGCGGGAGAGCTCGGCGGCGGTCTCGGGGTCCTCGAAGCTCTCGTGGGCCATCACGTGGCACCAGTGGCAGGAGGCGTAGCCGATGGAGAGGAAGATGGGCTTGTCCTCGTCACGCGCCCGGCGCAGCGCCTCGTCCCCCCAGGGGAACCACTCCACCGGATTGTCGGCGTGCTGGCGGAGATACGGGCTCGTCTCCTCGGCGAGGTGGTTCACGTCAGGGATGCTAGGGCTCGCCCGGTGGGACGCCGCAAGCGGTGGCGGCCGTGCAAGGCTCGGGCGATGGAGCTCGAACTCAAGGGAAAGACGGCGCTGATCACCGGGGGGAGCCGTGGCATCGGCCTGGGCATCGCCACCCGGTTCCTCGAGGCCGGGGCCAACGTCATGCTCACGTCCCGGACCGCGGCGGACCTGGCCGAGGCGGCGAAGGGGCTCGTCGCCCGAGGGGCGGCCGAGGATCAGGTGGCGTGGCTGGCCGCGCACGTCGGGCACCCCGAGGACGCCGGCACCTGCGTGGCGGACACGGTGGCCCGCTTCGGCGGTCTCGACATCCTCGTCAACAACGCGGGGACGAACCCCTACTTCGGGCCCATGATCGATATCGACCTCACCCGGGCGCAGAAGACCTTCGAGGTGAACCAGCTCTCGGTGCTGGTCTGGACGGGCGCCGCCGTCAGGGCGGGGCTGCGCGGCTCGGTGATCAACGTGGCCTCCATCGGCGGCCTGGGCGTGGAGCCCAGCATCGGTTGGTACAACGTGACGAAGGCGGCGGTGCTCCACATCACCCGCCAGCTCTCGTTCGAGCTCGCACCTGACGTGCGGGTCAACGCGCTGGCACCGGGCCTGATCAAGACGAAGCTGGCGGCGGCCCTGTGGGAAGGCCCCGGCGAGGAGCGCATCGCGGCACAGATCCCGCTGCGCCGGCTCGGTCTGCCCGACGACGTGGCGACCGCCGCGCTCTTCCTGGCCTCGGACGCCTCGTCGTGGATGACGGGGCAGACGCTGGTCGTGGACGGTGGGACGACGGCGCAGCCGTCGGGCGGGGTGGGCTGAGCGGCGACTGCGTGGCTCGGCGGGACACTGCACAACGGCCTGTGGGTCGACACGTGGGCCCCCGCCATGTCACACATCGGGGCGCTGTCCCGTCTGAATTGGGTGACGTATAAGAGTAGGACGACCGAAAGGTGGTGCACCATGGCCCACGTCCCGCTGGACGACGACCCCAAGGGCATGATCCCGAGGGCGGCACGCATCTACACCGAGCGGCGCTTCGGCAAGATGGTGGAACCGACAGCTGCCGCGGCACACCATTCCGGCGTGCTCGCGGCCATGGGGAGCCTCGAGACCGCCGTTCAAATCGGCTGGCGCAAGCTCGATCCGACGCTGCGCTGGCTGGCGATCCAGGCCACCAGTACCCAGATCGGTTGCTCGTGGTGCATCGACTACGGGTACTACGAGGGCATGCACGACGGGATCGACCCGGCGAAGGTGCGGGCCGCGGCCGAGTGGCGTGCCAGCGACCTCTTCGACGACCGGGAGCGTGCCGTGCTCGAGTATGCAGAGACGGCGACCGCCTGCCCGGCCGAGGTCTCCGAGGAGCTGGCCGCCCGGATCCGGGCTCACCTCAGTAATGCGGAGTTCGTCGAACTTGCCGCCTGGGTGGCGCTGGAGAACTTCCGTTCCCGCTTCAACGCGGGCCTCGGCCTGCGCAGTCAGGGGTTCTCGGACTCCTGCGACATCCCCAAGACCGAGACCGCCGGGGGACCCGCCGTTGCCTGACGCCGACGCCGGCGGCGCCTCCGCCGACGCGGCCGCGTTCGAGGAGTGGCGCCCGCTGCTCTTCGGCATCGCGTACCGCATGTTGGGGAGCGCGGCCGACGCGGAGGACGTGGTGCAGGATGCCTGCGTCCGGTGGTTGCGGCGAGGGGACGAGCCCGTCCGCTCGGTGCGCGCCTATCTCGTGACGATCGTGACCCGGCTCTGCCTCGACCAGCTCGACTCGGCCCGAGCCACGCGCGTGACCTACGCGGGCCCCTGGCTCCCAGAGCCGGTCGTCGTCGACGAGCAGGGTGCGGCCGAGCAGGCAGACTCTCTCTCGCTGGCCTTCTTGGTCCTGCTCGAGGAGCTGACCCCACTCGAACGCGCCGCATACCTGCTCCACGACATCTTCGGGTACTCCTTCGACGAGGTGGCCCGCGTCGCTGGGCCGGTCGCCGGCTGCGAGCCGGCAGCTCGGAGCACGGGCCCGCCGGCACGTCGAGGAACGCCGCCAGCGCTTCGATGCCGACCTCCGCCACGGCCGCGAGCTCACGGACCGCTTCCTGGTCGCCTGCGCGACCGGGGACCTCTCGAGTCTGCTCTCCATGCTCTCGGACGACGTCGTGGTCTGGACCGACGGCGGGGGCAAGGTCCGAGCGGCCATGCGGCCCGTGGTGGGACCCCGACGCGGCTCGCGCTTCCTCGTCAACGTGGCCAAGAAGGTCCACGGCAGGCCGCAGTCGGTGATCCTCAACGGCCAGCCGGCCACGGTCTTCGTGGAGGAGGGTGAGGTGGTGACGGCGCTCGTGCTCGACATCATGGACGGCGTCCATCGTGGGAGTGCGGGTGGTGTCGAACCCCGACAAGTTGCGCCGGCTGAGCGAGCGGTTGCGAGACGACGCGCCCGCACGCGACACCGTCTGACGGCCTTTACGGCGGAGAGGTGTCGAGCTCCCGGCGGCGCACCTTGCCGGCCGCGGTGCGGGGCAAATCGTCGACGATCACCAGCTCCTTGGGGGCCGCCCAGGGCGAGATCGTCTCCGCCACGATCTGGCGCAGCTCGTCGAGCGACGGGGCGTCGTTGCTCGGCACGACCCACGCCACCACGCGCTCACCCCATTCGGGGTCGGAACGCTTCCAGACGGCGACTTCGGCGACGTCGGGGTGCGCAATGAGGACGCGCTCGACGAGGTCGGGCCAGACCTTCTCGGCACCCGTCGTGATGACGTCGTCGATCCTGCCCGAGACCATGAGTGTCCCCTCCGGAGCGAACCGTCCGGCGTCGCCCGTGGCGAACCACGTTGCGCTGCCGTCGGGGCCGACGACTCTCCCGTCCCCGTCGCCCTCGGCCCGGTAGCAGCGGAACAGCATGGGGGCCCGGATCAGGATCTCTCCCTCGACGTCGCCTCTGACTCCGTCGACATCGGACTTTGCTCCCTCTGCGGTTGATCCGGCGCGCTAGACGGTCGCAGCGCGACCTCGACACCTTCGAGGGGCACCCCGTCGTAGACGACTCCGGAGCCCGTCTCGGTCATGCCGTATGTGGTGACGACGTTGGGGGGCAGGGCGTCGGGCGGCTTGCTGCCCCCGAGGAGGATGCACTCGAAGACGGAGGGATCGAGCCGGCGCAGCGCCGTCGAGACCAGGGCGACGTGGGTCGAACGCCCTGCACGCCCGGCCTCCTCGACGGCGTCGGGCTCGAACCCCGGCATCACGAGCAGCGAGGTTCCCGTGATGATCGAGCGGGTGACGACGGAGAGGCCCCCGATGTGCGCCAGGGGCAAGCAGGCGAGCCAGGAGTGGCGCCCGGTGTCGATGCGAAGCCGACGGGTGGTCGCCTCGGCGGAGGCGGCGACGGCGTCGTGCGTCAGCACCACCCCCTTGGGGCGACCCGAGGTGCCCGATGTGGCGACGACAAGCGCGTCGCCGTCTTCGACCGGGATGCCGTCACGGAGGGCGTGCTGGTCCCCGTCGGAGCCCACGATTCGTGTCGGGCGCAACGCGTCGAGCATCGCCGTGCGAGCGGCAACGGGGAGTCGTGAGTCCAGCGGTGCGGCGGCGTCCCCGGTGTCCCAGATGGCCCGGAGCGCGTCGACAAAGCCCATCCCACCAGGGAGGTCGAGTGCGACGAGTTCAGGCACTGCCAGTAGCGTAGGGCGCCGTGCAGACCGTGATCACTGGCAGTCCTCATGATCCCCTCGACGATCTCCGGCCCCTCCCGCCTCCAGCCTGGGAGGAGCGGGGCGCTTTCAAGGACATCCGGTATGACGTTGCCGAGGGCATTGCGAAGCTCACGATCTGCCGGCCGGAGCGCCGGAACGCCTTCCGGCCCCAGACGCTCTTCGAGTTGACCGAGGCATTCACCATGGCTCGGGACGATCCGGACGTCGGCGTGATCGTCCTGACCGGTCAGGGGCCGGACGCCTTCTGCTCGGGCGGGGACCAGAAGATCCGGGGCGACGACGGGTACATCGGCGACGACGCCGTGGCCGAGCGGGGAATCGGGCGACTCAACGTGCTCGACCTCCAGATCCTGATGCGGCGCATCCCGAAACCCATCGTGGCGATGGTCGCCGGCTACGCGATCGGCGGCGGGCACATCCTGCACCTGGTGTGCGATCTCACGATTGCCGCCGACAACGCCCGATTCGGGCAGACCGGGCCGAAGGTGGGGAGTTTCGACGGCGGCTACGGCTCTTCCATCCTGGCCCGGACGATCGGACTCAAGCGGGCCAAGGAGGTGTGGTTCCTCTGCCGCCAGTACGGGGCGGAGCAGGCGCTCGACTGGGGGCTGGTGAACACCGTCGTGCCCCTCGATGAGCTCGAGCGCGAGACCGTGGCCTGGTGTCGCCAGATGCTCACTCTCTCGCCGATCGCGCTGCGCATGATCAAGGCGGGCATGAACGCGGCTGACGACGGCCTGGCAGGCGTGCAGCAGCTGGCCGGCGACGCCACGATGCTCTTCTACATGACCGAGGAGGGCCAGGAGGGCAGGAACGCCTTCGTGGAGCACCGCGCGCCGGACTTCTCACGCTTCCCGCGTCGGCCGTGAGCCCACCCCTCAAGCTGTGGGTGGCGGGCGCGCGCCCCCGAACACTTCCGGCGGCCGTCGTGCCGGTCGTCGTGGGGACTGCGGCGGGATACCTCTCGAGCGGGCGCTTCGTCATCACGACGTCCGACACCTCGAGCGCCTGTCACGCCGCGGTGTGCACCAACTTCGACCGCCAGCTCTCGTGGCTCAACGCCATCCTGGCTCTGGTGGTTGCCTTGGGGATTCAGATCGGAACCAACTACGTCAATGATTACGCCGACGGAGTGCGGGGAACCGACGAACACCGGGTGGGACCTGTCCGCCTCGTGGCGGGGAAGCTCGCGACGGTGCAGGAGGTCAAGATCGCGGCCCTGATCTCCTTCGGCGTGGCCGGGGTGGCGGGGCTCGTATTGGCGGCGAGGGTCACGTGGTGGTTGATCCCGCTGGGACTGTTGTGCGGCATCGCCGGGTGGGCGTATACGGGGGGTCCGAGGCCGTATGGCTACCTCGGGTTCGGCGAGGTCTTCGTCTTCGTGTTCTTCGGTCTCGTCGCGACGGCCGGTTCGGCCTACGTGCAGCACGCGCCCTTCGTCATCTCCCTGGGTGGTCACCTGTTCTCGTACAGCTACAACTGGGGGTTCGTCCTGTGGGCGGGCGTGCCCGTCGGTCTGCTGGCTGCTGCGCTCCTCGAGGCGAACAACCTGCGGGACATCACGACCGACACCCAGTCGGGGAAGAAGACGCTGGCCGTGCGGCTGGGGCGGCGACGAGCCGGCCTGCTCTACGCCCTCACTTTGATGGGTGTTGCGCTCTCGATCGGGGTTCTGCACAACTACCGCGCCTGGGCACTGCTGGCGCTGATCGCGACCCCACTCGCGATCTACCCGGTGCGGCTTGCACTGAGCCAGCGAAACGGGAGAGGCCTGCTCCCCATGCTCGGCTCGACCGCCCGGCTTCAGCTCGTGACGGGCGTGCTTCTGACGATCGGGCTGCTGATATGAGGTGCCGACCTCGTCCTCTGAGTGTCAGGCTGACTCGTCTGATCGAAAGTCCTTGCCGCCAGAGCCATGTGGATCAGGGCTGCGCGGTGCTGAGCCAGTGACCCACGATCCGCCACGCCTGATCGGGCTGAGAGAGGTGCGCGGCGTGCCCTCCGCCGGGGACCAAGGAGGCAACCGCTCGCGGCGCCAGCCGAGCGATCCGGAGAGCGTGCGAAGCGAACCGAGTGTCGTCCGCACCCGCCATGGCCAGGATTGGCCCGGGCAGATTTTCGAGGCGGTCCCAGAGCGGCTCCTGAGTGCCGGCGCCGCACAGGCGCAGGCTCGAAGCAAGGCCGGACGCGGTGTTGCGCCGGCGTTCCGCCTCAGCCGCCGCACCCAGCGCCGACAGCCGATCGAACATCGGGCCCTGCAGCCAGTCCGCAAGGAAGCGGTCGACATCGCCGGAGGCCTCGAGCTCGTCCGCCATTATGTCGTCCGACTCGCGACGGCGCGCCCGGTCGGCCGAGTCCTCGATCCCGGCTGTGGCGCCGATGAACACCGTCCGGTCCACCGCCAGGTCCGTCCGTGTCAAGACATGCAACGCCACCCGTGCGCCGAGCGAGTAGCCGAGCATGTCGCAGGGTTCTGCGCCGATGGCGGCTCGGACGGCTTCCGCCACGAGCGCGGCCGTTTCGGGCAGGTCGGCGCGCACCGAGTCCGAGCCGGCATGGCCGGGAAGGTCCACCGCCACGAGGGAATGCGACCCGGACAGGTGTTCGCCGAAGGGGCCGAAGAGCCGGCCGGTCTGCGTGAATCCGTGCAGGACCACCAAGGGCGGGCCCGCACCGCGCACCTCGGCATGGAGTGGCACGACGGGTGAGCGTACAGGCCACGTTCAGTGCCACCCTGGTCGACGAGTGGGCACGCCTCGGAGTCACCGATGCCGTGATCTGTCCCGGCTCACGGTCGACGCCGCTGGCGCTGTCCTTGGCTCAGCGCCTCCGGGTCCATGTTCGCCTCGACGAGCGCAGCGCTGCCTTCTTCGCTCTCGGGCTCGCCATGGCGACGGGCCGGCCGACGGTGGTCTGCGTCACCAGTGGCACGGCCGCCGTGGAGCTGCACCCTGCCGTGGTCGAGGCGCACTACGCCCGGGTGCCGCTCATCGTCTGTACGGCGGACCGTCCGCCGGAGCTGCACGACACCGGAGCCTCCCAGACGATCGAGCAGAGGAACCTCTTCGGGACAGCCTTGCGCTGGGCGGCGAACCCGGGCGTGCCCCAGGAGGGTCACGAGGCGGTCTGGCGGCCGTTGGCGGTTCGGGCCTTCGCCGAGTCGGTGCACGGAGCATCAGGGCCGGGACCGGTCCATCTCAATCTCGAGTTCCGCGAGCCCTTGACCGGTACGGCGGACGAGCTCCCTTCGCGTGCCGGCCCCCGTTTCGTCATCCCGATCGAGGACTCCGCCCCGGCGTTGACGGAACCTCTCGGCGGGCGAGGGATCATCGTCGTGGGCGGCCAGATGCCGGAACCGCCAGAATCCGGACGCGTCCAGACGCTGGCCGCGCGGCTCGGGTGGCCGGTCTTGGCGGACCCGGCGTCCCGGTGCAGGGTGGTGGGGAGCATCGGTGCAGCCGATTCGATCGTCCGAACCAACCCACCCATTCCGGAGACCGTCGTTCTCCTCGGCGCACCCTGGCTGTCCAAAGCGCTCGCCGAGTACGTCTCGGAGGCAGCCCGATCAGGGGCACGGATCCTCGTCGTCGATCCATGGCGGCAGTGGGCCGACCCCAACCGGGTCGCCACAGAGTTTCACTTTTGCGGAACGAACCGATGGCTGGCGATGGCACTCGAGCATGCGTCGCCCTGTGACCCCGAGTGGCTCCGGTCATGGCAGGCGAGGGAGGAACGGGCGCAGGCTGCGATCGAGGGCGTCCTCGGTGACGATCTCAGCGAACCACAGGTCGCCAGGGCGATCTACCGGCTCGCAGCAGAGACGGGGGCCACCCTCGTGGCGTCGGCGTCCATGCCGATACGTGACCTCGAGTGGTTCGCTGCTCCCTCGTCCAGCCCGCCGCGGGTGCTGGCCAACCGGGGCGTCAATGGGATCGACGGTGTCGTGTCGACGGCACTGGGCATCGCGGCTTCGGACGCAGGCGGCCAGACACTTGCCCTGCTGGGCGACCTGGCCTTCCTCCACGACGTCTCGGGGCTCGTGAACCTGCCCGAACTGCGGTGCACCTTCGTCGTGGTCGACAACGGCGGGGGAGGGATCTTCTCCTTCCTTCCCCAGGCGCGGTCGGTCGACTCCGTGCTCTTCGAACGACTCTTCGGGACTCCTCCCACCAGCGACCTGAGCGCGGTCGCGCGCGGGTTTGGGCTTCCCGTGCATGACGTGACCTCGCTGTCGCAACTCGAACCAGCCCTGGCCGGGGCGGCTCCCGCGCTGGTGCGGGTGATGGTGCCTGGGAGGGAAGAGAACGTCGCCACCCACGACGCGATCAACGAGGCGGTCCGTCTCGCGCTGCAGTGAAAGCCGGCGAGGGGGTCGAGGTGGAGATCCTTCCGGTGGGGCTGCGGAAGGTCAGTTCGACGTTCGCGTCCCCGGATATCTTCCATCCCATTTCGTGGACGCAGCGGTGATGCTGATCACAGAGCTCGACAAGGTTGTAGAGGTCCGTAGGTCCGTCATCGATCCAGTGCTCGATGTGGTGCACGTCGGTGAACTCGGTGTGCGAGCAGCCGGGGAACCGGCACCCCCGGTCCCGCCGGCGAATCTCGATGCGCTGGGCGTCACTGGGATCGCGGCGCGCCCTTCCGAGGTTCAGGCTCTGCCCTCCGTGCGCATCGGCGGACACGAAGACCTTGGCATCGCAGGCGAGACGGCGGGCCACCTCTCGGGAGAGCGGCCCGAGGACGTCGAGCTCGGCCTCTCCCTCGCCGCCGGCGAGGAAAGCCAGGTCGGCATGGACGACAACGGTGGGTCGATTGCGTCGCATGCCGCCGGCCCGTTGCTCGCTTGAGGTCCGGCCGCCCGACTCCGCAGAGTCACCTTTGCAGACGGCGACCAGCGCATCGGCCATGCGCTGGTCGAATGGAGTCCGATCGCGCAGGCGACGGCTGGCCCGTGCGATGAGTGAGCTCTTCACGACGGCGTACTGGTCATCGGGGAATACGCCGGTCAGGCAGCGACGTCGATCGTCGAAACGGAGAAAACGCCTGGCGTAGACGCCGGTTGCCTGGTCGTCCGATTGGCGGCGAGCGGCGATTGCCAGCTCCCGCACCTGCTTGGCCGACCAGTGAGTCGCTTGCTCGGCCAGCGTGGCGTCGGTTTCGGGCTTGGCTACCTCCACGAGCGGCTTCACCTGGTCGAAGGAGAGCTTCCCTTGCGAGAGTGCATCGGAGATCTTGGGCAACTCGTGGAGTTTGGCGGCTGCCGTGACCCACTCGCGGGCGGTCGAGGCCGTGACACCACAGCGCTGGACCAGCCAGGCGACCATGGAGGTGGCGCCGTCGACCCTCCAGGCCTTGCGGCGGTCGAGCTCGACAACGGCGGTGAGCAACTGGCTCTGGTGGGCGGAGATGGCACGGTGGTGCTGCGCCACGCTTGCCACGAGGGCCTCCGTCCGCCGTGACACGGTGTCGGGGCGAGGTCCGTCTCGGAGGGTGGTTGGTGCCATACAGAGCATGAACGGTCGGGGAGTCCGACCACGATGCCTACGCTCTCGCTCGCCTTCCTCTCGCCCCGCCCCGCCCGCCCGCCCCGACTCAGCGATAGCGGTCCGCGGGAACCCACTCCCCGTGGCTTCGAAACGGCAACAGCACCGGCAGATGGATGATCGCCTCGGGGCCGCGGCGCCCCATGGACGAGGCATCCAGGACGTAGAGATCGCTGGTTCCGGTGGTGGCGTCGTCCACGACTGTCAGCAACCAGCCCTCGTCGTCGCTGCGACCGTCCTCGGCACGGACGAAGACCGGTTCGCTCGCCCTGCGACCTTGTCCCGGGTTCCAGGCGGCGACCTCATCGCGTTGCAGGTCGAACCGCAGCAGGCCACCCGGCGAGACTCCGACGCCCGATTGGCCCGCAGCACCCCGACCGACGACGCTCTCGCCCCAGGTCATCTCCACGCAATAGCCATATCGGAACGCGGCGCCCTCACAGAGGGCGTCCATGCGTGGATACTCCACGTACCGCTCATCGATCTGCACCCGCTCGATCCGGTCGCCGGTGATGCGCCAGCGCTCCAGGACACCAAGGCCACCACCGATCGCCGTCAGGCCGATCCCGTCCGGGCCGACGACCGATGCCGAGAGGTCGAAGGGCTGGCCCACTTCGGGTGCGCGGATATCGGCATACATAGACCTCGATCGAGGCGTCATCCCCGCTGGCCGGGTCATCGATATCCCAGGCTCCGAGCACGTGGGTCACGAGACATGGATCAACCCGGAACCACCGCACGGCGCCACTACCGCCACCTTCAGCTCCGCCACGCCGTACGACGCCGACCCACGTCTCGGCACCGGGCACCCACCCGAACGGCACGGAGCTGTGCGAAGCGGCCAGACGGGTGGTCGGGGACTCTATGAAGACGACATGGTTGGCAGTCACGCCGATGTCGTGCTGCCACGTCGCTCGCTCGAGCTCCACCGACTGAGCCGTGCGCAGAGCGCCGGCGGCGTCCCACTCTCCGAGGCGCAGCCAGATCCCCTCCGTCTCGCCTGCAGATTCGACCTCGGCGACCCCCGCCTCTCGGTCGACGCCGTCGTCGACCGAGAACAACACCCGGCTGCCGTCGGCTGCGACTCGGTGCACGTGTGAGGCGATCGGAACGGTCAGCGCTCCCGCAAACTCCTGCGGTTCCAAGAATCGCGAGTAACGGGACGGGAGGCCTGCCTCGGGAAGGGCGAGCACGGAGCCGGCGTGCCAGAACACGCCCGCATCGGCCTCCGATTCATGCCCCAGGAAGGACACGGCGCTTCCGTCGCGCAACTCCACGGCCCAGAGCGCTCCCCGGGGCTCGGCTTCGCCACCCCCGCCGTCACCACCCTCACCCTCATCATCGTCACCACCGCCGCCACTACCGACGCCATCCCCGCCAACACCGTCATCGGGACGCAGTGCCACGGACCGCCCCGGCCCCACTCGGAACAGGGTCCCTTGCAGGTCTGGAGGCAACGACCCCTCCATCGGCAGCACCGGCCCCCGGTCGACCCCGATCACCCGACTGCGCGACGACCCGTTCACCATGAAGCCGACCAACCTACCTGCGTATGGCAAAGTCGAGGCCGTGCCGACACTCTCCGAGGACCTCGCCTTCCGCGGCCTGATCCATCAGATGACCGACTCCGAGCTCCCCAAGCGGCTCGATCAGCCCGGTCTCACGGTCTACGCCGGCTTCGACCCGTCCGCCGACAGCCTCCACGTCGGCAACCTCCTCCAGCTGTGCACGCTGCGGCGCTTCCAGGAGGCGGGCCACCGGCCCATCTCCCTTGCCGGGGGAGGCACCGGCATGATCGGCGACCCCGGCGGGAAGGATGACGAGCGCCAATTGCTCGACCTCTCGACGATCGAGGGTCACCTCGAGCGCATCCGCCCTCAGCTGGGCCAGTTCCTCGACCTCGGGCACGATCGCGGCCTGCTCCTCAACAACGCCGAATGGCTGGGCACGATCTCCACGCTGGAGTTCCTGCGCGACGTCGGCAAGCACTTCACCGTGAACGCGATGGTGGCCAAGGAGTCGGTCAGGACGCGTTTCGAGCGGCCGGACCAAGGGATCTCCTACACGGAGTTCAGCTACATGCTGCTCCAGGCCTACGACTTCCTGCGCCTCCACGTCGACCACGGTTGCGACCTTCAGATCGGCGGCAGCGATCAGTGGGGCAACATCACCATGGGGGTCGAGCTGATCCGCAAGGTCTGCGGTGACGAGGCCTGGGGACTCACCACGCCCCTCATCGTGAAGCCCGACGGCACGAAGTACGGCAAGACGGAGACGGGCACGGTCTGGCTCAATGCGGAACGGACCAGTCCCTTCACCATGTACCAGTTCTTCTTGAACACCGCCGACGAGCAGGTCGGTGAGCTCCTCCGCTACCTGTCCTTCCTCGGTCACGACGAGATCGAGGCGCTCGACACCGAGACGGCGGAGCACCCCGAACGCCGCGAGGCCCAGAAGGCCCTGGCCCGCTCCGTGGTCGCGCTGGTGCACGGCGAGGCCGAGGTCGCCCGGAGCGAGGAAGCGTCGGAGGCCCTCTTCGGCGAGGCCATCGCGGCGCTCAGCGAGGACATGCTGCTGGCCGTGACCGAGGATGCCCCGACCACCGCCGTCCCGAAGGCAGAGCTGCTCGACGCGCTGACCCTCGTCGACGTCCTGGAGCGGTCCGGCCTGACCAAGTCGAAGAAGGAGGCCAGGCGCACCATCGACCAGGGAGGCGTGTACGTCAACAACGTCCGGCAGAGCGACGCCACCCGTACGTTCGGCCCGGCCGACCTCTTGCACGACCGCTACCTGGTCTTGCGCAAGGGACGGCGAGAGGTTCACATCGTCCGGGCCACATGAGGCGGCGGTTCATGGTCGCGTCCGTCGTCCTCATTGGCTCCGCCCTCGTGCTCACGTCCTGTGCCGGCGCCGACCAGAGGGGAACGCCGGCGCAGAAGATGTCGGCCTGGGTGAAGGGGACCGCGTTCGGGCAGACTGTCGGCACGCTGATCGGCGACAACGCGAGGGTCCCGAAGGACGTCCCGAACGGCACCGGCGCCGTGCATGCCGCCTGCGCCACCCTCCTCAATGACGCGCAGATGGCCTACGCAGAACTGCCGACGCCCGATCCCGACGTCACCGATCTGCTCAACAACGCCTACGTGCTCGAGCAATCGGCGGCCAACGACTGCTACAACGCGGGCTCGACGAACACGAAGCTGCTGGCCCAGTCCCGGCGTGAGGGCATCAAGGCGGAGGCGCTCTACAACCAGGTGCTGCAGCGCATACGGGAGATCGACGGTAAGCCCGTGCCCACGACGACCACCACCGACAACGCGACGGGAGGTATCTTCGGGTGAACCCCCCCGACACCCCTCCGGATGCCGCCGACGCCGCCCCCGACGACGAGTTCGACCGCCACCGCCGCCGCGTCCTGTGGGCGCTCCCGACCGGCCTGTACCTCATCGGCAGCCGCGCCGGGGAGGAGGTCAACCTCATGACGGCCAACCTGGTGGTCCAGGTGTCGATGGAGCCCAAGCTGGTGGGCGTCGCGCTCGAGCGGGAGTCCGTCACGAAGCGGCTCGTCACCACCGGCGGCTCGTTTGCGATCACGCTGCTCGAGCGGGCCGACCGTGACGTGGTGCGGCGCTTCGTCAAGCCGGTGCAGGAGGTCGAAAGGGACTCCGACGGGGCCGTCCTCGCGTTGTCGGGCCATGCCGTCACCGAAGCCGGACCGGACCGGCTCCCCGTCCTGCGGGCCGCGGCGGGCTACCTCGTCTGCACCCTCACGAAGGCCGAGGAGCTGGGGAGCCACACCTTCTGCATCGGCGAGGTGACCGAGGTCGGGGGGGAGCCCTCCGAGGTGCTCCGCATGGAGGACACCCGCATGCACTACGGGGGCTAGGAGTCGCCCCGCCCCCGCCCCCGCCCCGCCCTCGCCCTCGCCCCGTGCGTCCGGCGGCCGCAGGTCGACGCGCAGCGTGAGGATCCCGTCGACGAGCTCGGCCTCCGCGTCGCCGATCATGGCGAAGTCCGCGAAGTCCGCCTGGGCCTGCTCACGCCAGCGCGCCCGCTCGGGCCCCTCGATCGGGGGCATGCCGCGCTCACGGACTCGCTGGGCCCGCTCCCGGAAGCGGGTGATCATCGCCTCGGGGTCGAACGCGGGCATCCGGGTCAGCGTAGAGGCTTGAATGGCCCCATGAGCGAGGACCAGCCCACGCCTGCCACCACCCCGCTGCCCCCGGCCCTCACGGCGGCCGCCATCGCGCCGCGGGTCCGCCACGCTCTCGATACGGCTGACCTCGACGAGTTCAGGGCCCTCCTCAGCCCCGACGTCCACTGGGGGGCGCCGGGCGACGCCACACCGCCGTGCCGCAACCGGGAGCAGGTGCTCAAGTGGTACGCCGAAGGGCGGGCCCGAGGGGTGCGGGCGACGGTGACGGAGGTGGAAGTCCACGGCAACGCCCTGTTGGTGGGAGTGCGGCTCCAGGACGGAAACGAGCGCTGGCAGGTCATGCGGGTGGGCCCCGATGGCGTCAACGACATCCGAGGTTTCGAGGACCGGGTCGGAGCCGCGGAGGGATTGCCCGCCTGACCTGGACCGGGGCGGGCCAAGCGCCCGCAGCCACTACACTGGACCGGCGGCTCGGATGGTCCGTACGGTCTGGCCGCGGGGCGGGACGCGACGGTGCGGGTCGGGTGTGACAAGGAGTGCTCGTGAAAAAGGGACGCCATCGGCGCTTCGAGGAAGCACGCAGCCTGAAGCGATCTTCGACCGAGTCCACGGGACGGTGCGTCGAGTGTGGGGCTGAGCCCGATGACGTCCACGCGTCGTGGTGCCTGGCGGAGGAGGACAAGTACGACCGCATCCTCGGGTCGATGCCGGCGCCCTCGTACTCCGACGACGACCCCCTCAACGACTAGGAGCCAGTCCTAGCCGGCGTCGCCGCCCAGCGCAGCGGGGGCGGGATCGTGCCCACCGCCGTCGCGGACGCCCCATCGACGCTCGAGCCACGCGTCGCTCGACCACGCACCGCCGGGTGGGGGAGCGCCACCCCCTTCGTGCGCAGGCGGTCGCGCTCACGCACGAGCGCCACGAAACGCCCGTAGATCTTCGACCCCACCATCTTGGTGAGCTCGGCCTCCATCTCCTTGTAGACGGGCTTCTTCCCCACGAAGGCCTCGGGTGACTCGGTGCACCACCAGTGGAACTCGCGGCCGCCCTTGCCCCAGTGGCGGCGGTCCCACTGCCGGATGACCGAGGTGACGTGGCCCTCCTCGTCGTCGACCTGGTCCTCCCGGCGCAGCGGCAGCTGCCAGCAGACCTCGGGCTTGAGGGTGAGGGGGTTGACGCCCCTCTTGACCGCCGCGATGTGGAAGGCGCAGCCTGCGCCGGCGGCGAACCCGGGGCGGTTGAGGAAGATGCAGGCGTCGTCGACCAGCCGGGTCACCGTGTCGCCGCTCTTGTTCGTGTGGATGACGTTCTTCTTCGCCCCGTGGTGCTGCCACTCCTCGGGGGTCAGCGTGGCCGCCGCCTTCTCGACGCGCCGGGCGTCCTTCTTGTCGACCAGGTGCGCCCCGTAGCTGCAGCAGCCCTGCACCAGCTCCGGCGCCGGCCCGGTCAGCACGCCCTGGCACCCGTTGCCGAAGATGCAGGTCCAGTTGCTGGTCAAGAACGTGGCGTCGAACATCCACGTCCGTTCCTCGTCCTCGTCCTCGAAGCTGATCCACTCGTGGGTGTCGGTCGGCGTAGTCGGCACGCCAGGACGTTACAGCGCGCGCGACGAGCATCGACGCATCCGCCGCGGTCGTCACACCATCGACGCGCGACCACTCATCAGGGCGGCCCGCCCCGCTCTCCCGACCCGACTCGGACCCGGGGCCGGACCCGGCTCCCAAGAGGAGGCGACGAGTCCGGCCGGACCAGAGCGATCAGCCCGACGCCGACCCCAGGTGCTGGATCCCGACGATCGGCCCGTTGAGGGGCGTGTTGCCGATGGCGGTGTAGATGGAGCCGAGGAAGGGCGCGTCACCGTAGGTGAAGACGCCCGCCGTCGGCGCCCACTTCCCAGTAGCCGTTGCCCGAGTGGGTGACGGCGATCCCGACGATCGGGGCGACGAGGTGCTGGCCCGGCATGAGCGAGCCCGGGACCGACCCGTGGAAGGGCACGCCGAAGCAGAAGACGCCACCGTCGGAGGCGACGAGCACGTAGCCCTGGCCGTTCGCCGCGGCGGCGATGCCCACGATCGGCGCGTTGATGGTGACGCCGCCGAGGCCGCCCTGGTAGGGGGCGTCCCCTGCGGTGTAGACGTCGCCGAAGTTGTCGACGAGCCAGAGGCCCTTGCCGGTGTTGGTCGAGGCCATGCCCACGATGTGGGCCCCGGGCGGCAGCTGGACCGCCGGCAGGGAGGGCGTGTTGCCGAAGTGGTAGATCGTCCCCGACTGCGACGCCAGCCAGTAGCCGTCCTCGCTCGGCGTCGCCGCGATGGCCGAGATCGGCGAGGGGATGGCCTGACCGCCGAGCGAGCCGAAGAAGTTGGCCCCGCCCAGCGCGAAGACCCCGCCGTCACCGCCCGCCATCAGGTAGCCGTTGGGCCCCGGCGAGTTGGCGATGCCCACAATGGGGGCGTTGAGGTGGTTGTTGGCCAGCGAGCCGTTGAAGTCGAGCCCGAAGTCGAAGATCCCGCCCTCGTTGGCGACCAGGCGGTAACCGTTGAAGTTGACGCCCACCTCGACGGCCCCGATGGTGGCGCTCGAGGCAGGGCCGGCGCCCCGGGCGATGCCGCGCTGGTCAGCGGCCACCCCCGTGGCCACCCAGACCGCGTCGGGGATGGCGGCGACGGCCGGGCTCTTGTCCGCTGGCTTCTCGGTCTGGGTCGGCCCCCCGTTGTTGGCCAGGGCCCCCAGTTGCGGGCTCTGCCCGATGATGTCGGTCCCGGCCGGCGTCCCGCAGGTCGAGTCGTCGATCAGGTTGTAACCGGCGGAGGCGATCGTCGCCCCGGTGGCGGCTGAACAATTGGTCGTCGGCGACGTGCCCACGATGCCGTTGGAAACGATGGTGTTCTGCAGGGTCACCGTCGAGTGATCGGCGATGGTGGTCGAGCCCAGCTGGATGTTCCCGCCGCCGGTGCTGTCGCCGGTCGTGTTCGCGTCGATGGTGTCGAACAGCAAGTGAGTCGACCCCGTTGTCGTGATGTGCGGCTGCTTCTGGTGCGCCGTCCGGACGGACGCCTGTGGACCAGCGGTGTTCCCGCACCCGGCGCCGAAGTACCCACCGCCCTCGTTGGAGACGCGGTTGCCGGTGACGGTGTCGTTGGTCAGGTTGAGGGGGTTGCACCCGATAGAGGACACCCCTCCGCCGTCACCCAGGAACGGCGATTCGCCCAGCAGCAGGATCGACGTGTTGTTGCTGATCGTGCTGGAGGCGATGTTCACCGCACCCCCGTCCGAGATCGCCCCCGTTTCGTCGAGGACTCCGCCGAACGCCTCCGTCCCTGAGTTCCCCTCGATCGTGCTGGTGCTGATATTCGTCGCTCCGCCGTCGAGCGCCACGCCGCCCCCGTCGTACGCAGTGTTGTCGGTGATGGTGTCGTCGGAGAACGTCTGGGTCTGGCTGAGGCCGGGGGTGAAGACGTTCACACCGGCGCCGATCACGACCGGGCCGGGGCCGCCGAGGGCCGCGTTGCCGGTGATCGTCGAGCCGCTCACGTTCCAGACGCCGTCCTCGGGGGAAAGGCCCGCGCCGAAGACAGCGCTCGAGCTCTCGCCGTGATTGATCTGGTTGTCGCTGATCGTGGAGTCGCTGATGTTGACGGTGAGGTTGGGGTCGAGGGTGGGGGGGAAGCCGCCGCTGGTGTTGAAGGTAACGATCCCACCGCCGTCACCGAGGCCCATATTGCCGGTGACGGTCGTGTCCTCCAGCGTCAGATCCTCGGTTGCGGTCGCGCTGGAGTTGTCGACGGCGATCCCGCCTCCGGCCACGAAATCGGACGTGATGTCGAGCCCGTTGGTGACCGTATTGCCGCTGATGGTGTCGTTGGTCAAGGTGGCTGACCCGTTCGCCGACAGCTCAATCCCACCTCCCGTGTGGTTCGCCGATGTTCTGGGTCACGGTGGAGTCGGTCGAGGAGTGAGCGTCCCGCAGTCGAGGATGCCGCCGCCGTTGTCGCCGACGCCGTCCTCGACCGTGACCCCCGAGACGATCCGCCATCGTCCCGTGCTCCACCTTGAGCACCCGGGACGTGGGCGGGTTGACCCCGTTGGTCGCCTCGAGGATGGTGTTGCTCGCTCCGTTACCGGTGATCGTGACGGTGTTCCCGCCGCTGATGTCGATCTGCCCAAAGGCTGAGTCGACGTTCAGGTGTCGGAAGGAAGCGTGATGGTGACGTCCACTCCCGCGGCGCTGGCCGCCGCCACGGCGTCCCGGAGCGTGCACTCGTTCGCAACGGGCGTCGTGCAGTTCGCCGGCGTTGCCGCGTGATCGGTCTCATCGTCCACCACGAGGGGGGTGACGACGGTGGCGCCCGCCGGCCCGGCCGTGGCGAGGGCGAGGCCGACGCCGGCTCCGGTCCCGATGGTGCTTGCAACGAGGAACAGTCCACCGACGAATCGAGTGAGCGACTTGGTCACGTTGAATCTCCTTGTCCCGGGTGTCTCTGGGGCGACCGTAGCCTCAGATACATGAGAGTTCCACGGAAATCGTCGAGTGTCCCTACTGAAGGCGCTGTCTGGGGCCGCAAGCGGTACGCACCCGCGGATCCGGGGGCCGTCAAGAGGGGGACGCCGAACGAGTATCGACGCTTCCGTCGCGCTCGTCACACGACGACGCGCGACCAGCTCATGGGCGCGCCGCCCCGTCCTCCCGACCCGGACTCGGATCCGGGCCGGACCCGGCTCCCCCGAAAAGAAGAGAAGCGGCGAGTCCGGCCCGACCCGAAGGCTCAGACCGGCGCCGAGCCCAAGTGCTGGATGCCGACGATCGGCCCGTTGAGGGGCGTGTTGCCGATGGCGGTGTAGATGGAGCCGAGGAACGGGGCGTCGCCGTAGTTGAAGAGGCCGCCGTCGGCGCCCACCATCCAGTAGCCGTTGCCCGAGTGGGTGACGGCGATCCCGACGATCGGGGCCACGAGGTGCTGGCCCGGCATGAGCAAGCCCGGGACCGACCCGTGGAAGGGGACCCCGTAGCAGAACACGCCACCGTCGGAGGCGGCGAGCACGTAGCCCTGGCCGTTCGCCGCGGCGGCGATGCCCACGATGGGCGCATTGAGGGTCACGCCGCCGAGCCCGCCCTGGTAAGGGGCGTCACCGACGGTGTAGACGTCGCCCAGCTGGTCGACGAGCCAGAGGCCCTTGCCGGTGTTCGTCGAGGCCATGCCCACGATGTGGGCCCCCGGCGGGAGCTGGACCGCCGGCAGGGCGGGCGTGTTGCCGAAGTGGTAGATCGTGCCCGACTGCGACGCCAGCCAGTAGCCGTCCTCGCTCGGCGTTGCCGCGATGGCCGAGATGGGCGAGGGGATGGCCTGGCCACCGAGGGAGCCGAAGAAGTTGGCCCCGCCGAGCGCGAAGACCCCGCCGTCACCGCCCGCCATCAGGTAGCCGTTGGGCCCCGGCGAGTTGGCGATGCCCACAATGGGGGCGTTGAGGTGGTTGTTGGCCAGCGAGCCGTTGAAGTCGAGCCCGAAGTCGAAGATCCCGCCCTCGTCGGCCACCATGCGGTATCCATTCGGGTTGAACGAGGCGGCGGCGACACGGCACCTCGACCGCTCCGATGGTGCACGAGCCGTTCCGGGCCGGCCCCGCGGGCGTTGCCGCGCTGGTCGGTCGTGATCCCGGTGCCGGTGCACACGGCCGACGGGATGGCGCCGATGGCCGGGCTGCCCGTTCCCGGGACCTCGGTCTGGGTCGGGCCCCCGTTGTTACCGAGGGCCCCGACTTGGCGTTCTGGCCGATGATGTCGGTGCCGGCTGGCGTCCCGCAGGTCGAGTCGTCGATCAGGTTGTAGCCACCGGAGGTGAGCGTGCCCCCATCTGGTGAACGGTGCAGTTCGTCCCCGCGATGCCATTGGACACGGACCGTCGGCGATGATCGTCGTCGGCCGTGTTCAGCGTGGAGGCGTCGTTCGTGTTCACGTTGCCGCCGCCCGCGCTGGCCTGACGTGTTGGCGTCGACGGTGTCGAAGAGGAAGTTCGTGACCCCCGCCACCGGGACGTGGGCGGGCGTGCGACTGTTGCATTCTGCTTGGCCGCCGGCTGTTCGGGCCAGCGACGAGGAGGCAAGTCGCCCCGTAGTAGCCGCCGCCCAGCCCGTTCGCCGTGTTGCCGGCGATGGTGTCGTTCGTCAGATTGATCTGATTGGTCGTCTGCCGCAGTCTTCGGCGAGGATCCCACCTCCGTCACCGATCAGGATGCTGCTTCACTCGCGCCGACGGCGCTGTTCCCGCTGATGGTGGACTGCGTGACGGTCGTGGGCTCCGCCGAGTCTTCGACGAAGACAAAGAGGCCACCACCGAACGCCTCCGCTCGCCACGTTGCCGCTGATCGTCGTCTGGGAGAAGGTCTCGGTTCCGAAGTTGAGGAAGGCACCGGCACCTTCATAGGCACGGTTGTTGTTCGAGATGTCACCTCCGGTGAAGGTGGTGGTCCTGTCGTCGAAGTAGAAACCGCCGCCCTGACCGCCCCCTTCCACGATCGCCTGGTTGGACTGGACGCTCACGTTCGTGAAGGTGTTCGTCCCGTCGTTCACGTAGGAGCCGCCGATTGCCGCCGCTCGGGCCTGGTTGTTGCTGATGCTGCCTCCGGTGAAGGAGTTCGTGCCGTCATCGATGTAGACACCGCCGGCCCGGCCCCCAAGAGGTCGTGACGAGGTTGCCATCCAATGATCCGAGCCCGATGGTCTCGTTCGTGAACGTGTTCGTCCCGTCGGAGATGAAGAACCCGCCGCCGGCGAAGCCCCCGTTCACCACGGTGTTGGCCGGACCGTCCCGTTCGAGAACGAGTTGGTGCCGTCGCTGATGTACACGATCCGCCGCCGTCGCCGCTGCCATCTTCGGCGTAACGGTAGATGTTGCTCGGTCAGATACTCCCGCCGCGAGAAGGTGTTGGTGCCGTCGACTGACGTCCACGCCGCCGCCGTCGCCCCCGCTGGGTGTCGCTCCGTAGATCGCCCGTGTTGTCGCTGGATCGTCTCGTCGGTGAAGGTCGAGGTGCCGTTCGCCGACGAACACGATCCGCCGCCCTTGCCGTTGTCCGCGGTGTTGTGCTCGATCGTGTCGTCGATGAGCTGAGAGTCCCGCAGTCGAACACGCCGCCGCCGTGTCGCCACCACTCGGCGTTCCCGGTGAATGCTCGACGTGTTCCCGACGTCGCGGGATCGAGCTGAATCGTCCCCCGTGGTCACGTTGAGCGTCCCGGCACTGTGTGCGCCGCCGTCCCGGTGGCGGTGTTGCTCTGCAGACGACCGTGGTGCTCGTCACCGTCTGCCGGTGATCGTCACGGTGTGCCCGCCGCTGTTGGCCGAGTCTGCCGCTGACGGCCGAGTCGGACAGGGTCAAGGTGTCGGAGGAGAGCCGGCGACGTTGGCAGCCGATCCAGGCGACCCGAGCATCGGCTGCCACCACGGCGTCCCTGAGCGTGCACTGATTGGCAACCGGTGTCGTGCAGTTCGCCGGCGTTGCCGCTGAATCATCGATCTGGAGCTGACCCAAACTGCCAGTGCTCATGCCACGAGGTAGTGGGTGCCGACTGGATGGCGGCCGCCGTCGGGTCCGGCCGGGCGATGGTGCGAGGCCGCAGGCCCGCTTCGCGTCCCGATGGCGTGCTTGCGCATGAGGTGACACGTGTCCACCACGGTCGACGATGTCCCGTACGGCGATCCGACTTCGCAGTCGTTACGGTGTAGGCATCGTCCTTCACCCGCCGCCGTCCGTCCCTATGGCGACCGCCTAGTCCACTCCGCGACTCCACCTGACGAGTGCCGACTGACGGAACCTGCCGAACGCTGCCCCATGTCGACTCAGTTTCCTTGGTGAAGACGCAGCGTCGGGTGACGCAATCGGTGAACCGTCGACCACCGTGTAGGGCACCGTCATCCGGGGGCACCGACCACGAACCGACCACCGAATGGGGACCAACCGACGACGGGTTGCACCGTGGGGTGCATCGTGCCGTCTCGTCCGCCGGGTCGGTCGGCGCACCGGGCCGATCGGATCGGACCCGTGACCCTGGCAGCGGCCCGACCCCGTAGACTTGCCCCATGGCGACGACCACAGAAGATCTCACGACTACATCCCCCGTTGTGACGCTGACCCCCGAGGCGCACAAGATCGTGGCGGAGGCGATCGGGCAGGAGCCCGACCCGGCCAGCCTCGCCCTGTGGCTCGAGGTGCGCGGCGTCCAGGCGGGCGTCTTCGTCTACGACCTCTACTTCCAGGCCATGTCGGACGCCGACGAGGGCGACGTCCGCCACGCCCAGGACGACATCGTCGTCATCGTCCCCGCCGCCAGCGTCGATCGCCTGCGCGGTGCCCGTCTCGAGTGGTCCGAGGAGGGTGGGGGCGGCCTCGTCCTCGTGAACCCGAACGCGCCCACTCCCGAGGAGGCGTCGCCCGGCGTCCCGCCCGAGGTTCTCGCCAAGGGCATCACGGGTCCGCTCGCGCTGCGTGTCGTCGCCGTGCTGGAGCAGGCGGTCAACCCGTCCATCGCCAGCCACGGCGGCCGGGCCGACCTGGTCGCGCTGGACGAGGAGGACGGCACCGCCTACCTCCGGCTGTCGGGCGGCTGCCAGGGATGCGCCATGTCGCAGATGACGCTCCGTCAGGGCATCGAGACCACGCTGCTCGAAGAGGTGCCCGAGCTCACCCGGGTGCTCGACGTCACCGATCACGGCAGCGGCGACAACCCCTTCTACACCTAGGAACGTGCGGGGGAACTGAGCGCCCGCAGCTCAAGGGCGCCATCTGCCTTCCGGTAGCGTGGCCCTGTGCTGCGCTTCCTCACCGCCGGCGAGTCCCATGGCCGCGCCCTCGTCGTGATCGTCGAGGGGCTCCCGGCCGGGTTGCCCGTCGAGGTCGTCCGACATCGCCGACGAGCTGGCGCGGCGCCGGCTCGGCTACGGCCGGGGACCGCGCATGCGCTTCGAGGCGGACGAGATCACGCTGGTGGGCGGCATCCGCCACGGGCGCACGCTCGGATCTCCCGTGGCGATCGAGATCGCCAACACCGAATGGCCGAAGTGGACCGAGGAGATGTCGCCCGAGCCGGGTGCCCCGTCCAAGGTGCTGACCCAGCCCCGGCCCGGCCACGCCGACCTGCCCGGCATGCTCAAGTACGGCTTCGAGGACGCCCGGGACGTGCTGGAGCGGGCCTCGGCGCGCGAGACGGCCGCCCGCGTCGCCGCCGGCACCTTGGCCAAGCTGCTGCTGACCCACATCGGCGTGTCCATCGTCAGCCACATCGTGGCGCTGGGCGAGGCCGCGACGCCGCCGGAGAGCCCGCGGCCCGGGCCGAGCGACCTGGAGAAGGTCGACGAGAGCGCCGTGCGCTGCTTCGACCCGCAGGCGGAGGCCGCGATGATCGCCGCCGTGAAGGCGGCCGCCAAGGAGGGCGACTCGCTGGGCGGTGTGGCCGAGGTCCTGGCTTACGGCGTGCCGGTCGGCCTGGGCAGCCACGTGCACTGGGACCGCAAGCTCGATGCGAACCTCGCCCAGGCCCTCATGTCGATCCAGGCGGTCAAGGCGGTCGAGATCGGCGAGGGATGAGGACAACGCGGCGCGGCGCGGCTCGGAGGCGCACGACGCCATCGCCTACGACCCCGACGAGGGCTACGTGCGGCCGACCGACCGGGCCGGCGGGATCGAGGGCGGCATCTCCAACGGGGCGCTCCTCGTGGCGCGTGTCGCCATGAAGCCCCTCGCCACCTTGAACCGGCCCGTCCTGCAGACCGTCGACGTGGTCACGAAGGAGTCGACGGTGAGCTTCCGGGAGCGCACCGACGTGACCGCCGTGCCGGCCATGGGTGTCGTCGCCGAGTCGATGACCGCGCTCGTCCTGGCCACCGAGGCGCTGCGCAAGTTCGGCGGGGACTCGCTGGCCGAGGTGGTGCGCAACCGCGACGGCTTCATCGACTCGCTCGGCGCCACACCCTCGTCCGCCGTCGGCGGAACCCCGTCGTCCGCCGTCGGCGGCTCGAACTCGGATCCGGGCAGCGCAGCGGGATGACCCCCCGCATCCTGCTCGTCGGGATGATGGGCGCCGGCAAGACGACCACCGGGAAGCTCGTCGCCAGCAGTCTGGGCTGGGGCTACCGCGACTCCGATGCCGACGTCGAGGCGGCCACCGGGCTGACGGTGCCCGAGCTCTTCGCCCGCGACGGGGAGGCCGCCTTCCGCACGGCGGAGGCCGAGCGTGCTGGCCGAGGCCTGCGCCGACCCCGCCCCGTCGGTCGTCTCGGTGGCGGGGGGTGCCGTGCTGGCGCCGGACAACCGCCGGCTGATCGCGCGCAGCGGCACGGTCGTCTGGCTCCGCGCCCGTCCCGAGACCCTGGCCGCCCGGGTCGGCGACGGCGCCGGCCGGCCCTTGCTCAATGACGACCCGGCGTCCGCAGTGGTCGAGTTGCTGGCGGTGCGCGCCCCGCTCTACGCCGAGCTGGCGGACCTGGTGATCGACGTCGACGAGCTCGCCCCCGACGAGGTGGCGCGACGCATCCTCGCCGCCGTCGGGGACGCCGGCACGGCCCCGCAGGCAGGGACCACGGGCGCCGCCAAGACCGGCACCGAGTGAGCACGCCGATGCGCGCCCTCTCCGTCGACCTCGCCGATCGCTCGTACCCGGTGCTGGTGGGCCCGGGTGCCCGCCACGAGGCCGGCCGTTTCCTGCCGCCCGGCGCCAAGTCGGCCGTGATCGTCACCCAGGAGGCGATCAGGGAGGCGGGGTGGGTGGACGGACTCGATCCCGGGGTCCCGACCGAGGTCTGCATCATCCCCGACGGGGAGGATGCCAAGACGCTGGCCACGGTGGAGGACCTGGCCCGCCGGTTCACCCGGGCGGGCCTCTCCCGGGCCGACGCGGTCATCGCGGTCGGCGGCGGCATCGTGACCGACGTCGCCGGCTTCGCGGCCGCCACCTATCACCGGGGCACCGCGTACGTGAACATCGCCACGTCGCTGCTGGCCCAGGTCGACGCCGCCATCGGGGGCAAGACGGGCGTCAACCTGCCCGAGGGCAAGAACCTCGTCGGCGCGTTCTGGCAGCCCAACGCCGTGCTCTGCGACACCGAGACGCTGGCGTCGCTGCCCCCACGCGAGTGGGCCTGCGGGCGCGGCGAGGTGGCCAAGTACGCCTTCCTGGGCGAGGCCCCCCGGGCCGACCAGTCCGTCGAGGAGCAGGTGGCGCGCTGCGCGGGCATCAAGGCCGCCGTCGTGGCGGAGGACGAGCGCGAGGGCGGGCGCCGCGTGATCCTCAACTACGGCCACACCCTGGCCCACGCGCTCGAGGGCGCCGCCATGGCGGAGCACCACGACTGGGACGTGCGCCACGGCGAGGCGGTGGCCATCGGGCTCCTCTTCGCCGCCCTGCTCGCCCAACGGCTCGGGCGCATCGACGAAGGCCGCGTCAGCGACCACCGCAAGGTCATCGGGAGCTTCGACCTCCCGACCGATCTCCCCGCCGGCGCCGACGCCGAGGAGCTGGTGGCGTTCATGGCCCGCGACAAGAAGGCGCAACAGGACCTCACCTTCGTCCTGGACGGTCCCGACGGCGTCGAGCCGGTGCACGGTGTGGCCGTCGCCGACGTGGTCGCTACCCTGGCTGCCATGGGTGCCCGCACGTGAGCCTCGTCCTGCTCCTCTCGGGGCCCAACCTCAACCTGCTCGGCGAGCGGGAGCCCGCGGTCTACGGGACCGACACGCTGGCCGACCACGTCAAGCGAGCCGAGGCGGCCGCGGCCCGCCACGGCCTGGAGCTCGAGCACCTGCAGTCCAACCACGAGGGCGACCTCGTCGAGGCGGTCCACGCCGCCCGCGGGAGGGCCGACGCGCTGGTCGTCAACGCCGGCGCGCTGAGCCACACGTCGTGGTCGCTCCACGACGCCGCGGCGGCGTTCGAGGGCCCCGTCGTCGAGCTGCACATCTCGAACCCCGCCGCCCGCGAGCCGTTCCGCCACACCTCGGTGCTGGCGCCGGTCGCGTCGGGGCTCATCGCCGGCTTCGGCGGGCTCGGCTACGAGCTCGCCATCGACGCCGTCGCCGCACTACTGAAGGGAGACTGAGCCGCCCATGAGCGCCGCCACGTCACGCGCCACTGCGCCACCAACCCCTACACCCCGGCCGCCACGCCGCTGCCGGCCATCACCGTGACGGGCCGGCTCGACCGGCTGCGCGACACGTTCGACGAGCACGGGATCGACGCCCTGGTGGTGACGACGCTGGCCAACGTGCGCTACCTGACCGGCTTCTCGGGCTCGGCCGGGGTCCTCACGGTCACCCGGGACGCCGCGCTGCTCACCACCGACGGGCGCTACCGGACGCAGTCGGCCGAGCAGCTCGACAAGGCGGGCGCCGCCGGCCAGGTCGACATCACGATCGGACCCGCCGCCGCGCAGCGCACGGCCGCCCAGGAGGCCCTCGGCGCCGAGGCCATCGCCCGGGTGGGCCTCGAGGCCGACAACGTCAGCTGGAGCGCGCAGCGCACGTGGGCCGACCTCCTCGACGGCGAGCGGCTCGTCGCCACCACCAACGCGGTCGAGGCATTGCGCGAGAGGAAGGACGCCGCCGAGATCGCCCGCATGGAACGGGCGGCCGCCATCGCGGACGCCGCGCTCTTCGAGGTGCTCCCGCTCATGAGCCAGGGGGTCAGCGAGGAGCACTTCGCCCTGGAGCTCGATACGGCCATGCGCCGGGGCGGCGCCGAGAGCACGGCGTTCGAGACCATCGTGGCCGCGGGGGAGAACTCGGCCAAGCCGCACCACCACCCCGGCCCGCGGCGGATCAACCAGGGTGACCCCGTCGTCGTGGACTTCGGCGCCACCTTCGAGGGCTACCGCTCCGACATGACGCGCACGTTCTGCGTGGGCGCGGACCCCGAGGGCGAGCTGGCCCGCATCTTCGCCGTCGTCGGCGCGTCACAGGCCGCCGGCGCCGCCGCCGTGCGGCCCGGCATCGCGGCCAAGGAGGTCGACGACGTCTGCCGGCAGATCATCGCCGAGGCGGGCTGGGCGGAGCGCTTCGAGCACGGCACCGGGCACGGCGTCGGCCTCGATATCCACGAGGCGCCCACGGTCAGCCAGCTGGGCACTGCTATCCTCGCCCCCGGCTTCGTCGTCACCGTTGAGCCCGGTGTCTACCTTCCCGGGCACGGTGGAGTGCGTGTCGAGGACACCCTCGTGGTGACCGAGAACGGCGCTCGCCCACTGACTCGATTCACAAAGGACATACATGGCAGTCTCGACCAATGACCTGAAGAACGGCATGAGCCTGGACCTCCCCGAGGGCCTGTTCAGCGTCGTGGAGTTCCAGCACGTCAAGCCGGGCAAGGGTGGCGCGTTCGTGCGCACGAAGCTCAAGAACGTCCGCAGCGGCGCCGTGATAGAGCGCACCTACCGGGCCGACGAGAAGCTCGAGCAGGCGATCATCGACAAGCGGGACATGCAGTTCCTCTACCGCGACGGCTCCGACTTCGTGTTCATGGACACGACGACCTACGAGCAGATGCAGGTGGCGCCCGAGTCGCTCGGCGACGCGCCCAACTTCTTGAAGGAGGGCGACGACGCCAACCTGCAGATGTACAACAACGAGATCGTCGGCGTGGAGCTGCCGGCCGCCGTCGAGCTCAAGGTGACCGAGACGGAGCCGGGGATCCAGGGCGACCGCGTCTCGGGGCGCGCAAGCCCGCCACGCTGCAGACGGGCCTCGTGGTCCAGGTGCCGCTCTTCGTGAACACCGGCGACATGCTCAAGGTCGACACCCGCTCGGGCGAGTACCTGACCCGGGCCTGACGGCCCGGCCGCCTCGACCTCCGGCGACGGACCGGGGAGGAGGCCGGGACCGACCTGACATGACCGACGCCGCCCCCCGACACCAGCAGCGCGAGCGGGCACTCTCGCTCCTCTACGAGGCCGAGCTCAAGGACGAGGCCCCGCTCCAGGTCGTCGAGGCCCTCGCGGTCCCGCCCGACCCCTACGTGCGCACCCTCGTGGAGCTGACCGTCGCCACCCGGGAGGAGGCCGACCGCCGCATCGGCGCCGCCTCGGTCGGGTGGCCGATCGAGCGCATGGCGGTGATCGACCGGATTGTGCTGCGCCTCGCCGTGGGCGAGCTGCTCGACCCCGACGGGCCGCCCGTCGCGGTCGTGATCGACGAGGCGGTCGAGCTGGTCAAGGAGTACTCGACCGACGAGTCGGGCCGCTTCGTCAACGGCATCCTGTCGACGATCGCCGCCGACCTCTCCCCGCCGCCGGACTGACCCGGGCCGCCGCCGGCGGCTCGACCCCGGGCGACGACGCGCCCGGGCGCGCTAAGGTTGACCTCTGACCGTGAAGTGAGTCCCGTGAGGCTCACACGGCAGGAGGAGCAGTGGCCGAACGCGAACGCAGTCATACGCGGCCCCTCGGGGGCGTGTTCGTGGCCCACTCCCAGGTGATGGCCTTGGCCGACGTGCAGCGCGCCCTGACCCGCATGTCGCACGAGATCGTCGAGCGCAACGGCGGCGTCGAGGACGTGGTCCTGGTCGGGCTCCAGACCGGCGGCGTGCCCCTGGCCACCAAGATGGCCGAGATTCTGCGCCAGATCGAGGGCACCGACACCCTCGACGTCGGCAGCCTCGACGTCGCCTTCTACCGCGACGACATCGGGCTGCGCCCCGTCCTGCCCGAGGCGGTGACCGACGTGCCGGTCGACCTGGCCGGGCGGGTCGTGGTGCTCGTCGACGACGTCCTCTTCACCGGCCGCACCATCCGCGCCGCCCTCAACGCGCTCAACGACTTCGGCCGGGCCCGGTCCGTCCAGCTGGCCGTCATGATCGACCGCGGCCACCGCGAGCTGCCCATCCGTCCCGACTACGTCGGCAAGAACCTCCCGACGCGCCGCGAGGAGATGGTCGACGTCAGTGAGGACGGCGTGTGGATCGGCACCCTGGAGGACCGGTGACGGGGCCGCGGCACCTGCTCTCGGTGGCCGACCTCGGCGCCGACGGGATCGCCGAGGTCCTGCGCGTCGCGGAGGCCTTCGCGGAGGTGGAGCGCCGTTCGGTGCCCAAGGTCCCGACGTTGCGCGGCAAGGTCGTGGCGACGCTCTTCTTCGAGGAGTCGACGCGCACCCGGCTCTCCTTCGAGACCGCAGCCAAGCGGCTCTCGGCCGACGTGCTCTCCCTCGCGGTGGCCACCTCGTCGGTGAAGAAGGGCGAGAGCCTGCGCGACACCGTCGAGACCGTCGAGGCGATGGGCATCGACGCCGTGATCATCCGCCACTCCTCGGCCGGCGCGCCGCACCAGGTGGCCCGCTGGGTCGAGCGCGCCCACGTCGTGAACGCCGGCGACGGCTGGCACGAGCACCCGACCCAGGCGCTGCTCGACTGCTTCACCGTGCGCCAGGTCCTGGCCGAGCGCAAGGGCGTCGCGCCCGAAGAGCTCGGCATCGGCTGCTTCGAGGGGCTCCGCGTGCTCATCGTCGGCGACGTGCGCCACAGCCGCGTGGCCCGCTCCGAGGTGCTGGCCTACAGCGCCCTGGGAGCGCACGTCACCCTCGCCGCGCCCGGCAGCCTGCTCCCGCCCTCCCTCGAGGGGTGGCCCGTCGCGGTGGCGACCGACCTCGATGCGGCCCTCGCCGACGCCGACGTCATCTCGCTCCTCCGCCTGCAGGCGGAGCGGGGCAGCGGGTCGTTCGTGCCCAGCCTGCGCGAGTACACGGCCGGCTGGGGCCTCACGGCCCGCCGGGCGGAGCGGCTGGCCGACCAGGCCATCGTGACCCACCCCGGGCCCATGGTGCGCGGGGTCGAGATCGCCTCGGACGTCGCCGACATGCCCCGCACGGTCGTGACCCAGCAGGTGGCCAACGGCGTGGCGGTCCGCATGGCCATCCTGTTCCTGCTGCTCGGGGGCGAGATGCCGCGGGTCGGGGAGGTGCCCGCCGTTGCCTGACGCCACCCTCGTCATCCGGGGCGGCACCGTCGTCGGGCCCGAGGGCTCGGCCCGGCTGGACCTCGCCGTGCGCGGCGCCGAGATCGTCGGCCTCGCCGCGTCGATCGACCCGCCGCGGGGTGCGGCCGTGCTCGACGCGTCGGGCTGCCTCGTCGGCCCGGGCCTGGTCGACCTGCACACCCACCTGCGCCAGCCGGGGCGCGAGGAGGCGGAGACCATCGAGACCGGCGCGCGGGCGGCCGCGCTGGGCGGCTACACGGCGGTGGTCGCCATGCCCAACACCGAGCCGGCCATCGACTCCGCGGGCACCGCCAGCGAGATCCTCGCGCTCGCGGCGGGCTGCGCCGCCGAGGTCGCGGTGGCGGGCGCCATCACGGTGGGGCGGGCCGGCAGCGCCCTCGCCCCGCTCGGCGAGCTGGCGGCGATGGGCGTGACGCTGTTCACCGACGACGGGGCCGGCGTGCAGGACGGCGGGCTCATGCGCCGCGCGCTCGACTACGCCAAGGGCCTCGGCGTCACGCTGGCCCAGCACTGCGAGGACGCCTGCCTGGCCGCCGGCGGCGCCATGCACGAGGGGTGCTGGTCGAGCCGGCTCGGCATCCCGGGCATGCCGGCCGCGGCCGAGGAGGCGATGGTCGCCCGGGACATCGCCCTCGTGCGCCTCACCGGCGCACCGGTCCACTTCCTCCACCTCTCGACGGCGGGCTCGGTGGAGCTCGTGCGCCGGGCCAAGGCGGAGGGACTCGGGGTCACGGCCGAGGCCGCGCCCCACCACATGCTCCTCACCCACGCCGCGGTCGCCGGCTACGACCCCGTCTTCAAGGTGAACCCGCCGCTGCGCACGGACGACGACGTGGCGGCGGTCGTGGCGGGGCTGTGCGACGGGACGATCGACGCGGTGGCCACGGACCACGCCCCGCACGCCCCCGAGGCCAAGGACGTGCCCTTCGACCAGGCGCCCCCGGGCATGCTCGGGCTGCAGACGGCGCTGCCCATCGCGTGGGAGGTGCTCTCCGCGCGCCTCAGCCCCGAGCGGCTGTTCGCGCTGATGAGCGCGCAGCCGGCGGCCATCGCCAAGCTCACCGCGACCGACGCCCGCCTGGCCGGCCACAGCGCGCAGGGAGGACCGCTCGAAGTGGGGGCGGCGGCCAACCTGTGCGTGTTCGACCCCGCCGGGACGACGGTGGTGGAACCGGCGCGGCTGGCCAGCCGGAGCCGCAACACCCCGTACGCGGGTCGAACGTTCCGCGGGGCGGTGCGCCACACCATCCTGCGGGGCGAGCCGGTCGTGGTCGACGCAGTGGCGCAACGGTGACGGCCGGAGCGCCCAGCGAGGGCGACCGGCCGCCGGCGCTGCTCGTCACCGCGGACGGCGCCGTGTTCACCGGCGAGGCCGCGGGTGCAGCGTGCCCCGTCGCGGTGGGCGAGCTCGTCTTCAACACGGCGATGAGCGGCTACCAGGAGGTCATCACCGACCCGTCCTACGCCGGACAGGTGATCTCCTTCACCAGCACCCACATCGGCAACTACGGCACCAACGCGGCCGACGACGAGGCCGCCGTGCCGCGCTGCCGGGGGATCGTGGTCTGCGACCTGGCCGCCGAGCCCTCCAACTGGCGCTCGACGGAGGGCCTGGAGCCGTTCCTGCGCCGCCACGGCGTGCCGGCCCTCACCGGCGTGGACACGCGGCGCCTGGCCCGCCACGTGCGCGACGCCGGTGCGGTGCCCTGCGCGTTCGGCACCGCGCCCGAGGCCGAGCTGCGCGCCGCCGCCGCGTCGGCCGTCGGCACCGACGGCATGGACCTCGTCTCGGGCGTCACGGCGACCGAGGCCCGCGTCCACCCCGGCACGGGGCCGGGCGCGGACAGCGGCCTGCGCATCGTGGCCTACGACTTCGGCGTGAAGGCCACCATGGTCCGCCTCCTGTCCACGCTCGGCACCGTCACGGTGGTGCCCGCCGGCACGACGGCCGACGAGGTGCGCGCGCTCGAGCCCGACGGCGTCTTCCTCTCCAACGGGCCCGGCGACCCGGCCGCCCTGGGCGGCCCGACGGCCGCCGTGGCCGACCTCGTGGGCCGGGTGCCCGTCTTCGGCATCTGCCTCGGCCACCAGATCCTGGCCACCGCGCTCGGCGGCTCGACCTACAAGCTGCCCTTCGGCCACCACGGCGCCAACCATCCCGTCCAGCGCCTCGAGACCGGCGTCGTCGAGATCACGAGCCAGAACCACAACTACGCCGTCGCGGCCGGCTCCATCCCCGACGCGGAGACGACGCACGTCAACCTCAACGACGGGGTGATCGAGGGCTTCCGCTCCCTCCGCGCGCCGGCCTTCTCGGTGCAGTACCACCCCGAGGCCGCCCCGGGGCCCCACGACGCCCGCTACCTCTTCGCCGCCTTCCGCGACCTGATGCTCGCCCACCCCGTGCGCCCCGCCGGCGCCGGGACGCGCTGAGCGGGCGGGACTGCCGCCGTGCCGCGCCGCGACGACCTGCAGTCGATCCTCGTCATCGGGTCGGGCCCGATCGTGATCGGGCAGGCCTGCGAGTTCGACTACTCGGGCACCCAGGCCTGCCGCGTCCTGCGCGAAGAGGGCTACCGGGTGATCCTGGCCAACTCCAACCCCGCCACGATCATGACGGACCCGGACACGGCGGACCGCACCTACGTCGAGCCGCTCGATCCCGAGGTGCTGGAGGCGATCATCGCCAAGGAGCGGCCCGACGCGCTGCTGCCCACGCTCGGCGGCCAGACGGCGCTCAACCTGACCATGGAGCTCGTCGAGCGCGGCGTGCTCGAGCGCTACGGGGTCGAGGTCATCGGCGCCCGCCCCGAGGCGATCGCCACCGCGGAGGACCGGGACCGCTTCAAGGCGGCCATGCAGGAGATCGGTCTGGAGGTGCCGCGCTCGGGCTTCGCGCACTCGCTGACCGAGGCCGAGGAGATCGCGGCGGACATCGGCTTCCCGATCATGGTGCGGCCCAGCTTCATCCTCGGCGGCAAGGGGACCGGGATCGCCGAGGACGCCGAGGCGTTCGTCCGCCTCGCCGCCGAGGGCCTCGCCGCCAGCCCGGTCGGCCAGATCCTGGTGGAGCGGTCGATCGCCGGGTGGAAGGAGTTCGAGCTCGAGGTGATGCGCGACAACGCGGACAACTGCGTCGTCGTCTGCTCCATCGAGAACTTCGACCCGATGGGCGTGCACACCGGCGACTCCATCACCGTCGCGCCGGCGCAGACCCTCACCGACGTGGAGTACCAGGCCATGCGCGACGACGCCTTCGCCTGCCTGCGCCGGGTGGGCGTCGAGACCGGCGGCTCCAACGTGCAGTTCGCCGTCGACCCCGCCACCGGCCGGCGCGTCATCATCGAGATGAACCCGCGGGTCTCGCGCTCCTCGGCGCTCGCCTCCAAGGCGACGGGGTTCCCGATCGCCAAGATCGCGGCGCGGCTCGCCGTCGGCTACCGGCTCGACGAGATCCCCAACGACATCACGAGGGCCACGCCGGCCTCCTTCGAGCCCACCATCGACTACGTCGTCACCAAGATCCCGCGCTGGGCCTTCGAGAAGCTGCCCGGCGCCGACGGGCGCCTGGGCACCCGCATGCAGTCGGTGGGGGAGGTCATGGCCATCGGCCGGACCTTCTGCGAGTCGCTGCAGAAGGCGCTGCGCTCGCTGGAGCAGGGCCGGGCGGGCCTCAACGCCGACCCCGCCGAGGCGGCGCTGGAGGAACTGAGCGTGGCCGAGCTCGTCGAGCGGATCGCCATCCCGACGCCGGACCGGGTCTTCGAGGTGGAGTCCGCGCTGCGGCGGGGCGTCGACGTCGGCGAGGTGGTGGCCCGCACCGGGCATCGACCCGTGGTTCCTCCACCAGCTCCGGCGCATCTCCGCCGAGCGGCTCCGCATCGCGGCGGCACCGTCCCTCGGCCCGGCCGACTTCCGCCGGGCCAAGCGGCTCGGGTTCTCCGACGCCCAGCTGGCCTACCTCCGCGGCGGCTCCGAGGGCGACATGCGGGCGTCGCGGCTCGCGCACGGCGTGCGGGCGACCTTCAAGACGGTCGACACCTGCGCCGCGGAGTTCGAGGCGTTCACGCCCTACCACTACGCGACCTACGAGGAGGAGGACGAGGTCCGCCCCTCCGAGCGCGCCCGCGTGATCATCCTGGGCTCGGGACCGAACCGCATCGGGCAGGGGATCGAGTTCGACTACTGCTGCGTGCACGCGTCCATGTCGCTGCGCGACGCGGGCTACGAGACGGTCATGGTCAACTGCAACCCCGAGACGGTGTCGACCGACTACGACACCTCGGACCGCCTCTACTTCGAGCCGCTGACCGACGAGGACGTCGCCAACGTGCTCGAGGCCGAGCAGGCGGCGGGCGGGACCGTGGTCGGGCGTGATCGTGTCGCTGGGCGGGCAGACGCCGCTGAAGCTGGCCGGCTCGCTTCCGCCGGAGCTCGTGCTCGGGACCAGCCCGGCCTCCATCGACCTCGCCGAGGACCGTGAGCGCTGGAACGCGCTGTGCGGCGAGCTCGGCCTTCCCCAGCCGCCGGGCGGGACCGCCACCACCACCGCCGAGGCCCTGTCGATCGCGGGGAAGGTCGGGTACCCGGTCCTGCTGCGGCCGAGCTACGTGCTCGGCGGCCGGGCCATGGAGATCGTCTACGACGACGACGGCGTGCGGCGGGTCATGGGGACCATGACGACCGGCGCGCTGGCCCGGGAGGGCGGCGTCACCGCCGAGCGGCCGGTGCTGGTCGACCGCTTCCTGGAGGACGCCGTCGAGGTCGACGTGGACGCGGTGCGCGACGGCACCGGCGAGATCCTCATCGCCGGCGTCATGGAGCACGTCGAGGAGGCGGGCGTGCACTCGGGCGACTCGGCCTGCGCGCTGCCGCCGCAGTCGTTGGGCGACGACGTCGTGGCGATGCTCGAAGCGCACACGCGCTCGCTGGCCGAGGCACTGCAGGTGTGCGGCCTCATCAACGTCCAGTACGCGGTCAAGGACGGGCAGGCCTACGTGCTCGAGGCCAACCCGCGGGCGAGCCGGACCGTCCCGTTCGTGGCGAAGGCGACGGGCGTGCCGCTGGCCATGGTGGCGGCCCGGGTCATGGTGGGGCAGACGCTGGCCGACCTGCGCACCGAGGGCCTGCTCCCGGCCGACGTCATCGGGCGGGTCCCGGTGCTCGACCACGTGAGCGTGAAGGAGGCCGTGCTCCCCTTCGACCGCTTCCCGGGCGTCGACACCCTGCTCGGCCCCGAGATGCGCTCGACGGGCGAGGTCATGGGGGTGGACATCACGTTCGGCCTGGCGTTCGCCAAGAGCCAGATGGCCGCGGGCACCCGGCTGCCCGACTCGGGCACGGTCTTCCTGTCGCTCGCCGACCGCGACAAGCCGGCCGGCCTGGAGGTGGCGCGGCTCCTTCGCCGCGCTCGGCTTCTCCATCGCGGCGACGCTGGGGACGGCCGGGTATCTGCGCTCGGAGGGCGTCGAGGTCGACACCCTGGTCGCGAAGGTGGGGGAGGAGGGTGTGGCCTCCGACGCGGTGAGCCTGATCGCGCAGGGCAAGGTGCAGCTGGTGGTGAACACGCCGCGGGGCCTCGGGCCACGGGCGGACGGCCAGCACATCCGCGCCGCTGCGGTGGCCTACAAGGTGCCCTGCCTCACGACGCTGGCGGCGGCGCGCGCGGCCGCGGCGGGCATGGCGGACACGCGCCATCACCCGCTGCAGGTGCGGCCCCTGCAGGACCTGCACCCGGTCCCCGGCGGCGCCGGCGCGGTGAATTCCCGCCGGCGCCCCGACGGTGGCGGCCCGCTCGCCACGCAGGTGGGGGCGGTCGAGCTCCCCAATCCGGTGATGACGGCCTCGGGCACGTCGGGGCACGGCACCGAGCTGGGGGAGTACGGCGACCTGAGCGAGCTCGGCGCCGTCGTGGTCAAGTCGCTCTCCGTCGAGCCCTGGCCCGGCAACCCGGCACCGCGGGTGCACGAGGTCGGCGCCGGCATGCTCAACAGCGTCGGGCTGCAGGGCCCGGGGCTGGCGGCCTGGCTGGCCCGCGACCTGCCGGCGCTGCGGGCCGCGGGCGCGCGCGTGGTGGTCAGCATCTGGGGCCGGACCGTGGCGGACTACGCCCGTGCGGCCGAGCTCGTCGCTGCCGCGGCTGCCGCCGGCGCCATCGTGGCCCTCGAGGTCAACGTGAGCTGCCCCAACGTCGAGGACCGCTCGCGCATGTTCGCCCATTCGGCCGACGCGACGTCCAGGGTCATGGCGGCGACGGAGTGCGGCGTGCCCCGGTGGGCCAAGCTCAGCCCGAACGTGCCCGACGTGGTGGAGATCGCGTCCGGCGCCCTCGACGGGGGAGCAGACGGGTTGACCCTGGTCAACACGCTGCTCGGCCTGGCCCTGGACATGGAGTCGGGCCGTCCGGTCCTCGGCGGCGGCGGCGGGGGGCTCTCGGGAGCCCCGCTGCACCCGGTCGCGGTGCGGGCGGTGTGGGAGTGCCGCGGCGCCTTCCCCGAGGTGCCGATCGTCGGAGTGGGCGGGGTGATGACGGGCCGCGACGCCGCGGAGCTGCTGTTGGCGGGCGCCGACGCCGTCCAGGTCGGCACCGCGACGTTCCGCGACCCCCGGGCGCCCTGGAAGGTGCTGCGCCAGCTGGCGCGCTGGTGCGACGCCGCGAGGGACGACGGTCGGCGCCATCCGGGAGCGCGCCCGCCGACGCGACGGCGTCGGACCGGCCGCGGACTCCGGCGGCTCGCCGGCCGCGGCACAGGCCACGTCCGTACCATTGCCACACGAGGGAGGCCGAGATGGTTGACAGCTTCGGTGACCGGGTGGCCGCGGCGGTGCGCGCCACCGGACCGCTCTGCGCGGGCATCGACCCGTCGGCGGCGCTGCTCGGGGACTGGGGCCTGCGCGACGACGCCGGAGGTCTGCGCGCCTTCTGCCGCATCTGCGTGGATGCGTTCGCGGGGACCGTCCCGGTGATCAAGCCACAGGTCGCCTTCTTCGAACGGCACGGCTCGGCGGGCATGGCCGAGCTGGAGCGCCTCATCGCCGAGGCGACGCCGGCGGGCCTGCTCGTCATCGCCGACGCCAAGCGGGGTGACATCGACTCGACCGCCGCGGCCTATGCGGATGCGTGGCTCGGGGACGTGAGCCCGCTCGCCGCCGACGCCGTGACCGCCCACCCCTACCTCGGCCTCGGTGCGCTGCTGCCGCTGGTCCGACTCGCCGCCTCCAGCGGCCGGGGCGTCCTCGTCGTCGCCCGCAGCTCCAACCCCGAGGGCCGTTCCCTGCAGCAGGCGGTGACGTCGGGCGGGGCGGCCGTCGAGGACATGCTGCTGCACGAGATCGCCGCGCTGAACGGCTCGCCCGAGGTCCCCTCCGGCACGGTGGGGGCGGTGATCGGCGCAACGCTCGTGCCGTCGGAGTTCGCGTTGTCCCAGCTCGGAGGGGTAATTTTGGCTCCCGGCCTCGGCGCCCAGGGGGCCGGGCCCGCCGACGTCGCGGCGCGCTTCGCCGGATGCCCTCCGGGCAGTGTCCTGCCCAGCAGCTCCCGCGGGCTCCTCAGCAGCGGACCGGATCCCGACGACCTGCGGCGCAACGCCAAGTCGCTCGCACGCGAGCTCGCGGCGGCCATGGGCTGAGTAGGGAGAATGGGTGTGATTCGCCCTGGCCGAGGCGCTATGGTCTCGCCATGCCGCAACCTCCCGCACTCACTCCCGAGCAGCGCGCCGCTGCACTTGAAAAGGCCGCCAGGGTTCGCCGTGAGCGGGCCGAGGTGAAGGACAAGCTCAAGATGGGCTCCTTGTCACTGGCGGACCTGCTGACAGAGGCCGACTCCAACGAGACCATCGGCAAGATGAAGGTGGTCTCGGTGCTCGAGTCCCTGCCCGGGTTGGGCAAGGTCAAGGCACGGCGCCTGATGGAGACGGTCGGCATCAGCGACAGCCGTCGGCTCCAGGGGCTCGGTGCCAAGCAGCGCGAGTCGCTGCTCAAAGAGACTGCGCGCTGAACCTCCCATCGGCGAGCCGCGCATCTTCGTGCTCATCGGCCCCGGCGGGGCCGGCAAGGGCACGCTGGCGGCAGAGCTCGTCGGGCGCGACCCCACCATCTGGCTGAGCCGGAGCTGGACGACCAGAGCGGCGCGCCCGGGCGAGCGTGAGCGGGGCGCCTACGTCTTCGTCGACCGCGCGGCGTTCGAGGATGCGGTGGCCAAGGGCGGGTTCTTCGAGTGGGCCGAGTTCCTCGACTACCTGATGGGCACGCCGATCCCGGACCCGCCGCCGGGGTCCGACGTGCTCCTCGAGATCGACGTGCAGGGGGCCGAGCAGGTCCTGGCCCAGAGGCCCGACGCCACGGTGATCATGCTGCTCCCTCCTTCCGCCGAGGTGCAGGCGGAGCGGCTGGCGGCACGGGGGGACGACGAGGAGCACATCCGCCGGCGCGTCGAGCTGGGGCGTGAAGAGGTGGAGCGGGGAGCCAAAATTGCAGCTCACACGGTGGTCAACGACGACCTGCGTCGGGCCGTGGCCGAGTTGGCCGCTATAGTTGACCGGACTCGATCGGCTGCCCCCTGTGCCGCGAACCCGGAGGAATCCTGATGGCCCAAGGCCGCCACACGCTCATGGACCCACCCATTGAAGAGCTGCTCGACAAGGTGGACTCGAAGTTCACCCTGGTCGCGCTGGGTTCCACCCGGGCCCGGCAGGTGAACTCGTACTACAACAGCCTCGGCGAGGGGCTGGGCAAGGTGGTGCCACCGCAGGTGGCCTCGGTGTCGGGCAAGCCCGTCTCCATCGCCTTCGAGGAGATCGCCGCCGGCAAGGCCACCTACACCCGGCCGGACCCCGAGGAGGAGGCTGCCCTCGCGGCGGCCATCGCCGACGCCGCCGAGGCGGGGCTGCTCCCCGAGGGTGAGGACGCCCCGGCCGCCGAGGGCGCAGAGGTGATCGAGGTGCTCGACGTCGGGGACGGGGACCCGACCGCGAGCTAGGCGCTGGGCCAGGCGCGGCGGGCACCGCCGATGGCCGGACATCCCGGAACCGAGGAATCAGGTGTGAAGGCCGACCAGATCGCGCAGGGCCCACGCGTCGTCCTCGGTGTCTGCGGTGGGATCGCCGCCTACAAGGCCGTCGAGGTCTGCCGGCGACTCGTCGACGCGGGTGTGCACGTCTCGCCCGTGTTGACCGAGGACGCCATGCGCTTCGTCGGCGCACTGACCTTCTCGGCGCTCGCGTCAGAGCCGGCCCAGCACTCCCTGTGGGACGGATCGTCGCCCATTCCCCACACGAGGCTCGGCCAGAGCGCGGACCTCGTCGTCGTGGCGCCGGCCACGGCGCACACCATCGCCCGCTACGCGGCGGGCCTCTCCGACGACCTCCTGACCGCCACCCTCCTGGCGACGCGCGCACCCGTGATCGTGTGCCCGGCCATGCACACCGAGATGTGGGAGCACGCCTCGGTGCGGGACAACCTGGCGGTGCTCGAGCGGCGCGGGGTCGAGATCGTGCCACCAGAGAGCGGTCGGCTGGCGGGTGGAGACTCGGGCGAGGGCCGGCTGGCCGACCCGGCGGTCATCGTCGAGCTGGTGCTGGAACGACTCGGGCGGACCACGCGGCGGGACCTCGAAGGCACGCGCGTGGTGGTGAGCGCCGGTGGCACGCGCGAGCCCCTGGACCCGGTGCGCTTCATCACGAACCGCTCGTCGGGCAAGCAGGGGCACGCGGTCGCGGTGGCGGCGGCGCGACGCGGCGCCTCGGTCACGCTGGTCACGTCGTCACCCCTCGAGCTGCCGCCCGACGTCGCGTCGGCCGTGACGCGGGTGGACGTGGAGACCGCAGCCGACATGGAGCACGCCGTCGGCGCGTCGGCGGAGGGCGCCGATGTGGTCGTGATGGCCGCCGCGGTGGCCGACTTCAGGCCCAAGCTGCCGGCGGGCCAGAAGTTGTCGAAGGAGGAAGGGATCCCAGAGCTGGTCCTGGAGCCGACCCCCGACATCCTGGCCGGCCTGGCCGCACGGCGCCGCCCGGGCCAGGTGCTCGTCGGGTTCGCGGCCGAGACCCATGATGCCCTGGAGCGGGGCCGGCGCAAGCTCGAACGCAAGGCGGTCGACCTCCTCGTCGTTAACGATGTAAGCGCGGCGGGAGTGGGGTTCGATCACGACACCAATGCCGTCGTGATCCTCGAGGCGGACGGGAACAGCACAGAAATCCCACTGACCTCCAAATACGCAGTGGCAAATGCCCTATTGGATAGTGTGAACGCCCACCTCAACGAGAAGCGGAGCAATACGTGAAAACGACCTTCACCTCGGAATCGGTCACCGAGGGACATCCCGACAAGATGGCGGACCAGATCTCGGACGCCGTCCTCGACGCCATTCTCGAGGGTGACCCCACGAGCCGCGTCGCGTGCGAGACGCTCCTGACGACCGGTCTCGTCGTGGTGGCCGGCGAGGTCACGACGTCCACCTACGTCGACATCCCGTCGCTCGTGCGCGAGACGGTGTGCGACATCGGCTACGACAACGACACCTACGGCTTCAACGGCCGGACCTGCGGCGTGCTGGTGTCGCTGGACGCGCAGTCGCCCGACATCGCCCAGGGCGTCGATGACTCGTTCGAGCTGCGCAGCGGGAAGGCCGGCGAGGACGTGCTCAACGCGCAGGGCGCCGGCGACCAGGGCATGATGTTCGGCTACGCCTGCGACGAGACGCCCGATCTCATGCCGCTGCCGATCTGGCTGGCCCACCGCCTCTCGGAGCGACTGGCGCAGGTGCGCCGGGCCGCCGCGGTGCCCTACCTGCGGCCCGACGGCAAGACCCAGGTGTCGGTCGTGTACGAGGACGGACGACCCGTGCGTATCGACACGGTGCTGATCTCGACCCAGCACGCGAGCGGGATCGACCTCGAAGAGCAGCTCCGCCCCGACCTCACCGAGCACGTCATCATGCCGCTGCTGCCCACCGACCTCGACACCGAGGCGCTGCGCATCTTCGTGAACCCCACCGGCATCTTCGAGCTGGGTGGGCCGCACGCCGACACCGGGCTGACGGGTCGCAAGATCATCGTGGACACCTACGGCGGCATGGCCCGTCACGGCGGAGGAGCGTTCTCGGGCAAGGACCCGTCGAAGGTGGACCGTTCGGCTGCGTACGCGGCGCGCTGGGTGGCCAAGCACGTCGTGGCGTCGGGCGCCGCCCGGCGGTGCGAGGTGCAGGTGGCCTACGCCATCGGCGTCGCGCACCCGGTGTCGCTGCTCGTGGAGACCTTCGGCACCGAGGCGGCCGACCCCGAGAAGATCGCCGACGCCGTGCGTGAGCTCTTCGACCTGCGCCCGGCGGCGATCGCCCGCGACCTCGACCTGCGCCGGCCCATCTACAAGAAGACGGCCGCGTACGGCCACTTCGGCCGCTCGGAGAAGGAGTTCACGTGGGAGGCGACCCCGCGGGTGGACGACCTGCGGAGCGCGCTCGGGCTCTGATCGCCCGATTGCTCCCCTGAGGGGAGCCGACACAATGAAGGCATGACTCCGCCCGGCCAGACCGTGCGCGTGCGCACCGAGGTGGCGGCGCTGTCGAAGGACTTCGACTATGCGGTGCCCCCGGCGTGGTCGGACGACGTCGTCGTCGGCACCCGGGTCCGCGTGCCCCTGCACGGGCGCACCGTCCGCGGCTGGGTGGTCGAGGACGGCGTCGAACCGCCCCCCGGGGTCGCGATCCTGCCCGCCAAGTCGCATTTGGGCTGGGGGCCGCCGCCCGAGTTGGTGGATGTGGCCGAATGGGCGGCCTGGCGCTGGGCCGGTCCCGCCTCCTTCTTCCTGCACGCGGCGTCGCCGCCGGTCGTCGTCGCGCGCTGCCCGCCCCGCCGCTCATGGACGCCGCACCGCCGCCCCTTGCCGCCGGCGAGCGGCCGGCACAGGCGTGGGACGGTGCGGCCGCGCGGGCGGGCGCCACGGTGGTCCGCCTGCCGCCGGCGACCGACCTCATCGAGCTCGTGCTGTCCGTCGTGGGGGAGCCCGGTGTCCGCGCCTCGGGGGGCAGCGTCGTCGTGCTCGTCCCCTCGACCGGGTGGGCGGAGCGTCTGACGGCGCGGCTGGTCCGGCGGGGGTGCCCCGCCACCGGCGCGTGGGACGAGGCGCGGGCCGGGTGGCCGGTCGTGGTGGGGAGCCGTGCCGGTGCCTGGGCCCCCGTGCCGCGGCTCGCCGCCGCGGTCGTGCTCGATGCCCACGACGCGTCCTACCGGGAGGAGAGCGCGCCGACCTACAGCGCGGTCGACGTGCTGCTCGAGCGGGCCCGGCGCGCCGGCGCTCCGTGCCTCCTGGTCTCGCCCGTCCCACCGGTCGCACTGGCCGCACGCGAGGCGCTCACCGTCCAGGCGCCGCCGCCGCTCGAGGAGCGGGCCGGCTGGCCGACGCTCGAGCGGGTCGACCGCCGCGGCGCGGACCCCCGGACGGGGATGTTCTCCGAGGAGTTCGTGCGCCTCGCCAAATCCGTGCTCGACGACCCCGCCGCGGTGGCGCAACGGGGACCCCTCGTGTGCGTCTACAACCGCACCGGCGGCGCACGGCTGCTGGCGTGCCGCCACTGCGGGGAACTGGCCCGCTGCACGCGGTGCGGCGCCGCCGCGGCCAAGCCGCGTGACGAGGAGGTGCTGCGCTGCCCGCGCTGCGGCGACACGCGCCCCGTCGTCTGCGCCGCCTGCGGGCGGTTGCGCATGAAGACGCTGCGGGCGGGCGTGAGCCGGCTGCGCGAAGAGCTGGCCGCGTTGCTCGGGGTGGAGGTGGCGGAGGTCGCGGGACCCCGCGCCGGCGGTCCCGCCGATGCGCTCCCCCCGGCCCCGGTGCTCATCGGCACGGAGGCGGTTCTGCACCGGGTGCGCCACGCCGCCGCGGTGGCCTTCCTCGACATCGATCTGCACCTGCTCGCCCCGCGCCTCTCGGCGACCGAGGACACCCTGGCCCTGTTCGTCCGCGCGGCGCGGCTGGTCGGGCCCCGGGGCACGGGGGTGCCCTCGGCGCGGGTGCAGGTCCAGACCAGGGTGCCCGAGCATCCGCTCCTGTCGGCCGTGTCGAGGGGCGAGCCGGCCACCGTCCTCGCCGAGGAGGTCGCCGTCCGGCGCACCTCGGGCCTGCCGCCGTTTCGCCGCGCTGGCGCTCGTGTCGGGCACGCTCGCGTCCGACTACGCCGACGCACTGGTCCAGGCGACGGCCGGTGGCGCCGAGGAGGTCTCCGTGTCGCCACTGGACGCGGACCGCTTCCTGCTCCGCGCGACCTCGCACGGCCCGCTCTGCGACGTGCTGGCCCGGGTGCCGCGGCCACCGGGGCGCGGGCTGCGCGTCGAGGTGGACCCGGCGTCCCTCTGAGCTGCCCCAGGCGGGGCGGGGTCCCGAGGGCGCGCCGGTAGGATGTGGGCATGGCCGGCCTCCCTATCCGCCTGTACGGCGACCCCGTGCTGAAAGAGCGCACCCGCGACGTCGAGGACATCGACGGCGCGGTGGTCACCCTGGTCGACTCCATGATCGAGACGATGTACGCCGCCCCGGGGACCGGGCTGGCGGCCAACCAGATCGGCGTGCAGCGCCGGATCTTCGTCTACGACGTGGGGGACGGGCGCCCGCACCATCATCAACCCGCAGATCGTCGAGAGCGACGGTGAGTGGATCTACGACGAAGGCTGCTTGTCGGTGCCCGGGCTCAGCTGGGAGATCGTGCGGCCCAACGCGGTCCACCTCGTCGGCCTCGACCTCGACGGCAACGAGGTCTCGATCGAGGCGACCGAGCTGGAGGGACGCGTGTTCCAGCACGAGCTCGACCATCTCGACGGCATCCTGCTCGTCGAGCGCCTCAACGAGGACCAGCGCAAGGAGGCACTCAAGATCTTGCGCAGCCGCACCTTGGACCTCAGCTCGCCGGATCCCGACGGGCTCTCCGACCTGTTCTCGCGCTAAGACGACGACGGCGGCGACAGGGACGTAGCTGCCCGGAGCGGCACGCTGCCCTACGGTGACCGGGTGGCCCGGCTCGCGTACCTCGGCACACCGGAGATCGCGGTGCCCCCACTGCGCGCGCTCGCCGCAGCGGGGCATGACATCGCACTCTGCGTGACGCGCCCCGACCGCCGGCGTGGGCGCGGGAGTCACACGACGCCGAGCCCGGTCAAGGCGGCGGCCGCCGAGCTCGGCATCGCGGTCACCCACGACATGGACGACCTGGCCGGGGCCGGGGTCGAGCTGGCCGTGGTGGTGGCCTACGGCAGGATCATCCCGGCCCGCCTGCTGGAGCGGGTGCCGATGGTGAACCTGCACTTCTCGCTCCTCCCACGGTGGCGGGGCGCGGCCCCGGTCGAGCGGGCCATCCTCGCCGGCGACCCCGAGACCGGTGTCTGCGTGATGAAGGTCGAGGAGGGCCTCGACACCGGACCGGTCTACGCCGTGCGCACGGTGCCCGTCGACGACGACATCACGCTGGAGGACCTGCGGGCCCAGCTCGTCGCGGTCGGGAGCTCCCTCCTCGTGGAGACGCTGGCCGCCGGGGCGGCGGGACTGCCCGCGCCCGAACCCCAGCGCGGCGAGGCGACCCTCGCCGAGAAGATCACCACCGAGGATCTCCACCTGGACTGGAACGAGCCCGCCGCACAGCTCAAGCGGGTGGTCCGCCTGGGACGGGCCTGGACGACGTTCCGCGGCAAGCGGCTGACGGTGTTGGAGGCGACCGTCGGCGACGACGGCACCGTCGACACGACCTCCCCGCCCGGCTCGCTGTCCGGACCTGCCGTGACGACGGGCGCCGGCACGCTGGAGCTGCGCAGGGTGCAGCCCGAAAGCCGTTCGCCCATGTCAGCTGACGAGTGGTTGCGCGGCGTGCGGCCCTCGTCCGGCGAGCGCCTCGGGACGGACTAGACATGAGGCCGGTGACCGTGACTCCGATCGACGGCTGGAGCCCCGACCAGTACGAACGCTTCCGGTCGGAACGCCAACAGCCCTTTGACGATCTGCTGACCCTGTGTCACGCCGTGCCCGGTGGGCGCGTGGTCGACCTCGGATGCGGCACGGGTGACCTGACCAAGATCCTCCACGAGGAGATGCAGGCCGCGAGCACGCTGGGCGTCGACTCCTCTCCGGCCATGCTGTCCCGGGCGCAGGCGGATCACGGCGACGTGCCGGGGCTCTCCTTCGCCCAGGGCGACATCGCCACCTGGCTCGACGAGGGGGTGAACCTCGTGTTCGCCAACGCGTCGCTGCAGTGGGTCGACGACCACCTGGACCTCCTGGCGCGCATGCGCACGGCCCTGTGCGAGGACGGGCAGCTGGCCTTCCAGGTGCCCGCCAACTACCGCCACCCGTCCCACCTGCTGGCCTACGCCGTGGCCAACGAGTCACCGTTCATTGACGCGCTCTACGGCGACGTCCCCGAGGAGCGGGGCCGCTTCGTGCTCTCACCCGAGCTGTACGCGGACCTCCTCTACGAGCTGGGCGCCAAGGACCAGGTCGTGCGCATGGAGGTCTACGGCCACGAGCTGGAGTCGACCGGAGACGTGGTCGAGTGGGTCATGGGCACGCTCCTCACGCCGTATCGCAAGCGGCTCAGCCCCGAGCTCTTCGACGAGTTCGTGGAGCGCTACCGCGAGCGGCTGATAGAGGAGCTGGGGGAGCGCGAGCCGTACTTCTACGGGTTCCGGCGGATCCTCTGCTGGGCGCGCTTCGGCTGAGAGGCGACCCATGACCACGCAGGGGCGGCCAGGGAGAGGGGGCCGCGACCCCGGGCGCTTCGGCGACGTCCGCATCGCGCCCTCGGTGCTCTCCGCCGACTTCGGGATGCTCGCCGAGCAGGTGGGCGAGGTTGCGCCGTCCGCCGACTGGCTCCATGTCGACGTCATGGACGGGCACTTCGTCCCCAACGTGACGATCGGGCCGCCCGTCGTGGCGTCGCTGCGGCACCACACGCCGCTCTTCTTCGACTGCCACCTCATGATGACCGACCCCGGGCGCTACCTCGAGGCCTTTGCCGACGCCGGTGCCGACGGCTGCACGGTGCACGTCGAGGTGGGCGGCACGGCCGAGCTCATCGCCCAGATGCGCGGGCTCGGCCTGCGGGCGGGCCTCGCGCTCAATCCGGACACGCCGCTCGATGCGGCACGGGCCTATCTCGGCGACGTCGATCTGCTGCTGTGCATGACGGTGTTCCCCGGGTTCGGCGGGCAGAGCTTCATCGGCGACGTCATGGACAAGGTGGCCCAGGCGCGCGCCGAGGTCGACGCGGCCGCGCTGATGCTCGACATCGAGGTGGACGGCGGCATCGACACCGCCACCGCGCCCGTGGCGGCGGCGGCCGGCGCCAACATCTTCGTGGCCGGGAGCGCCATCTTCGGGCACGAGCGGCCCTGGGAGGCGGCCGACGCCATCCGCGCCGCGGTGGGGGCGGCGGCGCGGTGAGCGGCCGACGCTCGGCGCTCCTCGCCGGGATGAGCCGCGGGGAGCGGGCCGTCGTGGCCGGCGGCGGCATCCTCGGGACCTGGCACGCCCTCGAGCTCGTCCGGGCCGGCTTCTCGGTGGACCATCTCGAGGCCGAGGCGGCCCCGACGGGCGCGTCGGTGCGCAACTTCGGCCTGGTGTGGGTGAGCGGGCGGCGCTCGGGCGAGGAGCTCGACGTCGCGCTGCGGGCCCGGTCGCGCTGGGAGGAGGTCGGGGCCGAGGTGCCCGGCATCGGGTTCCGCCCCAGCGGTTCGCTCACCGTGGCGACCGACGGCGCCGAGCGGGCGGTGATGCAGGCGTTCGCGAGCCAGCCCGACGCCGTCTCCCGCACCATCCGCTTCCTGGAGCCCGACGAGGTGCGCGCCTGCAACCCGGCCGTGCGGGGCGCCATCGCGGGCGCGCTCCACTGCGCCCGCGATGCGGTGGTCGAGCCGCGCCTCGCCCTGGGTGCGTTCCGCGCGCACCTGGCGCAGGGGCCCGACGCGGCGCGCTACCGCTTCCACCCGGCCTGCCGCGTGGTCGCGGCGGAGGCGCACTCGGTCGTCGACACGTCGGGCACGCGGTGGGAGGGGGATCTCGTCGTCGTCGCCACGGGGGCCGCCTACGACCACCTGCCCGGCACCGAGCCTCTCGGGGCACGCCTACGACGGGTCCGCCTGCAGATGCTCGAGACGGCGCCGTTCGCACCGAGGGTCACGACGTCGCTGGCCGACGCCGACACCCTGCGCTACTACCCGGCCTACGAGACGGCGCCGCTCGCGCTGCTGGCCGAGCAGGGCCCGGTGGCCGCGGCCCACCACCTCCAGCTGCTGCTGGTCCAGCGCCCCGACGGCGGCCTGACGATCGGGGACACGCACGCCTACGGCGAGCCGTTCGACTTCGCCCTCAGCGAGGATCCCACCGAGGAGCTGCTCGGCCGGGCCCGGAGGATCCTCGGGGCGGCGCTCCCGCCGGTGCGCCGGCGCTGGGAGGGCGTCTACGCCCAGTGCGTCGACGGCGCGGTCTGCCTGCGCGAGCAGATCCGGCCCGGCGTGTGGATGGTCACCGGGCCGGGAGGGCGCGGCATGACGTGCTCCCCGGCCATCGCGGCGGACACACTCGAGGCAGCGCGGGGTGGCGGCGTGATCGGGCCGTTCGCGCTGGCCTGCCTCGACATGGCGGGGACGACGGTGCGCGACGACGGCGCCGTCGAGGCGGCCTTCACCACCGCGCTGGCCTCGGTCGGGATCCCGGCAGGGACGCCCCGCTACGAGGAGGCCCAGGGGGTCGTCCGCGAGACGATGGGGTGGTCGAAGGCGGACGTGTTCGCCCTGCTGCTCGCGCCCGGCGAGGCGGAACGGGCGACCGTGGCGTTCGCCGACGCCTACGAGGCGATCGCCGCCGCCGGCGAGGTGGCCGAGATCCCGGGCGCGCTCGAGGTCCTGCGCGACCTGCGCGCCCGGGGGGTCCACGTGTGCCTCACCACCGGGTTCGCCCCGTCCACCCGGGACGCGCTGCTCGACGCGCTGGGTTGGCGGGGCGAGATCGACCTGGCCCTCTCCCCGGCCGACGCCGGCCGCGGCCGCCCGGCGCCCGACATGATCCTGGCCGCCATGGCCCGGCTGGGTGTCGAGGACCCCGGCGCGGTCGCCGTGGTGGGCGACACGGTGAGCGATCTCGAGGCGGGATCCCGGGCGGGTGCGGCGGCGGTCATCGGCGTGCTGAGTGGCGCCCACGACGAGGCCCTGCTGCGCTCGGGCCCCCATACGGCCATCATCGCCGACGTGACCGGCCTGATCCCGGTCCTCGAACGGTACTGACCCCCTCCCACCAGGACCTGTCGACAGAAAATGAAACGTGTTCTAGTATTGCTCCCACAATGCCGGGGATACGCCCCGGGCGAGGACGTGACCATGGACGACGTGGAGCTCATGCGCCGGGCGATGGCGCTGGCCGCAGGGGTCCGCTCCACCACGGCGCCCAACCCCTGGGTCGGATGCGTGGTCGTCCCGCCAGCACCGGGACCCCAGGACGCCGACGCGCCGATCTTCGAAGGCGCCACGGCGCCGCCCGGCGGCCCCCATGCCGAGGTGGCCGCGCTGGCCGCCGTCGGTGACGCGGCACAGGGCGCCACGCTCTACGCCACGCTCGAGCCGTGTGCGCACCACGGGCGGACGCCGCCGTGCACCGACGCCATCATCGCCGCGGGGGTGAGCCGGGTGGTCGTCGGCATCGAGGACCCGGACCCGCTCGTGGCCGGGCGTGGCCTCGCGGCGCTCCGCGAAGCAGGGATCGACGTGACCGTGGGGGTGGCGGCCGAGGAGGTCTCCGAGCAGCTCGCCCCCTATTGCAAGCACCGCACGACGGGGCAGCCCTGGGTGGTCCTCAAGATGGCGGCCAGCCTCGACGCCCGTACCGCCGCTCCCGACGGCACCAGCCGCTGGATCACCGGTGAGGCCGCCCGCCGCGACGTGCACCTCCTGCGCTCCCGCTCCGACGCCGTGCTGGTCGGGGCCGGCACCGTGCGGGCGGACGACCCCGAGCTCACGGTCCGCCTGGGGGAGGGACCCGAGCCTCCCAGCCCCTGCGCGTGGTGCTGGGGAGTGCCCCGACCGGGGCCAGGGTGCACCCGGCGCTGGAGCTCTCGGGCGACCTCGACGAGGTCCTGGCCGAGCTCGGGCCGGCGCGGGGTGCTCCAGGTGCTCGTCGAGGGCGGCGCCACCGTCGCCCACGACTTCCACGCCGCCGGCCTGGTCGATCGCTATGTCTTGTACCTGGCGCCGGCCTTCTTCGGGGGCGACGACGGGCGGCCGCTCTTCGCGGGCCCCGGGGCTGGCACAATTGACGATGTGTGGCGAGGCAGATTGGTGTCGGTCGAGAAGCTCGGAGAGGATCTCCGGGTGGAGGTCGCGGCCTGATGGCGTTCTCGACCGTCCAGGAGGCCATCGACGCCATCGCCCGCCTCGGGATGGCGGTCGTCGTCGACGACGAGGATCGCGAGAACGAGGGTGACCTCGTCATGGCGGCCGAGGCGGCGACGCCGGAGAACATCGCCTTCTTCCTGACCCACACCTCGGGTGTCATCTGCGTCCCTCTCCTGCCCGAGCGGGCGGACCTCCTGGAGCTGCCCCTCATGGTGACGGCGAACACCGAGGCGCAGCGGACCGCCTTCACGGTGAGCGTCGACTACCGGCACGGCACGACCACGGGGATCTCCGCCGCGGACCGGGCGAGCACGATTGCCGCGCTGATCGACCGCGACACCCGGCCCGAACGACCTCAACCGGCCGGGCCACATCTTCCCGCTGCGCTACCGCGCCGGCGGCGTGCTCAAGCGGGCCGGCCACACCGAGGCCACGGTCGACCTCAGCCGCGCCGCCGGGTTGTCGCCCGCCGGCGTGCTGTGCGAGATCGTGACCGAGGACAAGTCCGAGATGGCCCGGCTGCCGGACCTGGAGCGCTTCGCCAAGAAGCACGACCTCCCGCTCATCTCCATCGCGGAGCTGATCCGCTACCGGCGCCAGAACGAGAAGCTGGTGCGGCTGGTCTCCGAGGCGCGCATCCCCTCGCAGGACCGGGAGTTCCGGGCCTTCGTCTACGAGTCGGTGCTGGACAACGAGCAGCACCTGGCGCTCGTCATGGGCGACGTCGCCGGGACCGAGGACGTCTTGGTCCGGGTCCACTCCGAATGCCTGACCGGCGACGTCTTCGGCTCCCTGCGCTGTGACTGCGGCCCCCAACTGCAGGCCGCGCTCGACCTCATCGAGCAGGAGGGCCGGGGCGTCCTCATCTACCTGCGCGGCCACGAGGGCCGCGGCATCGGCCTCGGCCACAAGATCCGCGCCTACCAGCTCCAGGAAGAGGGGCACGACACGGTCGACGCCAACCTGCAGCAGGGCCTGCCGGTCGACAGCCGCGAGTACGGCATCGGGGCCCAGATGCTGGTCGACCTCGGGGTCACCACCATGCGCCTCATGACGAACAACCCGATCAAGTACGGCGGGCTGGAGGGCTTCGGGCTCGACATCACCGAACGGGTCCCGCTGCAGACCTCGGCCAACCCGGAGAACATCGCCTACCTGCGCACCAAGCGGGAGCGCATGGGGCACCTCCTGCACGGCCTCGACGACGTCCTGTGACGCCCGTCCGAGACCTGATGGCCGGTTCGGACCTCGCGGCGCTTGCCCACCGGGCGCGCTGGAAGACGTGGCCCTCCCGGGTCGGCACCGCCCTGCGCGGCGAGAGCAATGGCACCGGCCTGCGTGTCGGCATCGGCTGTGCACTGTTCAACGGCGGGATCACGCTGCGCCTGCTCGACGGCGCACTCGATGCGCTCGCCGAGGTCGGGACCGACCGGCGCGACGTCGCGGTGGCATGGGCGCCCGGCGCGTTCGAGCTGCCGCTGGTGGCGCGGGCGTTCGCGCACGCCGGCAAGGTGGACGCCGTGCTGTGCCTCGGCGCCGTCATCCGCGGCGACACCGGGCACTACGACTTCGTGGCCGGGGAGTGCGCGGCAGGGATCCAGCAGGTGCAGCTGGCCACCGGCGTGCCGGTGGTGTTCGGCGTGCTGACCACCGACACCCTCGACCAGGCGCTGGAGCGCTCGGAGCCCGACGAGACCAACAAGGGCCGTGAGGCCGCCCTCACCGGCGTGGAGATGGTGCGTCTCCTGCGCTGCGGCCCGCTCTCCTAGGCACTGGACCGGCACCGCGGATGCCATGGGCGTGAGGCGAGCAGCGCGTCCCGCGGCGACGTCGGGCGACGTTCATCGACTGTTCACCGGCCCGACACCGCGGGACACGCCGCCTCCGTAGCGTGGCGCGGACGGGCGCACCGGACCGGCCAGAAAGGGAGGTCCGCATGGATGAGGCAATTCCGGCCGAGCCCCCGGCGGCGCCGGCCCTGGACCCGGCGCAGCTGCGCTTCCGAGCGGGAGTACGGCGCGAGGGCGCATTCTCCGTCCGCTACGCCACCATCCACGGGTACCGGCGCGCCTACGTCAAGGCGGGGAGCGGCCCGGCGCTGTTGCTGATCCACGGCATCGGCGACAGCTCGGACACGTGGCGCCCGGTGGTGGAGCAACTGGCCGAGCACCACACCGTCATCGCACCCGACCTGCTGGGCCACGGTCGCTCGGAGAAGCCGAGGGCCGACTACACCATCGCCGGCTTCGCCAACGGCATGCGCGACCTGCTGACGGTGCTCGAGGTGGAGCGGGCCACGGTCGTGGGCCACTCGCTGGGCGGTGGGGTGGCCGCGCAATTCGCCTACCAGTTCCCCGAGCGCTGCGAGCGCCTGGTGCTGGTGGGCAGCGGGGGCGTCGGGCGCACGGTGAGCCCGCTGCTGCGCATGGCGGCCGTGCCCGGCATCGAAGCGCTGATGCCGCTACTGGGACTGCCGCCGATCCGCTTCGCCAGCCGCATCGGGGCCGAGGTGCTCCGGCTGTTCGACACCGCCCTCGGCCGCGACGCCGAGGAGATCCTGGCCGTCTTCGACGCGCTGCCCAACACCGAGGCCCGCCGCGCCATCCTGCGCACGCTGCGCTCGGGCGTCGACTGGCGGGGCCAGGTGATCACCATGCTGGACCGGGCCTACCTGGCCGCGGGCGTGCCGACGCTGATCATCTGGGGCCGCCACGATGCGATCATCCCGCTCGGGCACGGGCGGCTCGCGCACGCCGCCATCCCGGGCAGCCAGTTCGAGATCTTCGACGAGGCGGGGCACTTCCCGCACCATGTCGATCCGGAGCGGTTCGTCGAGCTCGTGTACGAGTTCGTCGGGCGCACGGAGCCGGCCCAGTTCGACCGGGACGACTTCCGGGTGCTGCTGCGGCGGGGGAGACGGGCCATCGAGATGGCCGACGGCTCCGACCTCATCGACGCGCTGGGCACCGGCGGCGAGATGGACGGGGCGGGGACGACGCCGCCGCGGACGGAGCTGACGTTGATGGAAGAGACGCTGGAGGACGCGCCCGGCGCCCCGTGACCGGGCCGCGCCCGGACGGCAACCCGCGGCGGACGCGGGTTCGTCACGCGGGTCAGTACAGGATCAGCTGCGTGCAGCGATACGAGGCCATCAACCGCTCGGTCGTCTCGTTCGTCACGGTGGCGTCCCAGACCTGGGTGGTGCGCCCGGTGTGCAACGGCGCGGCCGTGGCCATCACGAGCTCGCCCTCCTTCGCGCTCGAGATGAAGTTGGCGGAGCAGTCGACCGTCGTGAAGCCCTTGGCGCCCTCGGGCCAGTGGTGGTTGACCCCGAAGGCGCACAGCGCGTCGGCCAGGGTGATGACGACGGGCGCCCACAGGAAGCCGGTGCCCGCGATGAGGTCGTGGGACACGGTGAGCCGGGCGACATGGTCCTCTTCTGAGTCGGGTTCAGGGATCTCGATCCCGAGCAGGCGCAAGAAGTTGAAGGCGTCGTAGGGCGGGGGCACGCCCACAGCTTGCCCCAGGCACCGCCCCTCGCCGCGGCCGTCGGTGGCCGGGTCCCCGTGCCCGGTCTGCGAAGATCTACCCCCATGCTCCGCCTCGTCCTGCCCAAGGGCTCGCTCGAACGCGCCACCATGCAGCTGTTCGAGGACGCCGACCTGGCCGTCAACCGCGCCTCGGACGTGGCCTACCGCGCCGGCATCGAGGACCCCCGCATCAGCGAGGTGCGCATCCTGCGGCCCCAGGAGATCCCGGTCTACGTGGCCGACGGCCTCTTCGACCTCGGCATCACCGGACGCGACTGCATCGAGGAGCGGGGGAGCGAGGTGGTGTCGCTGGGCCGGCTGGCCTACTCCAAGGCCACCGCCAACCCGGCCCGCGTCGTGCTCGCCGTCGGGTCCGACTCCCCGGCGCACACGCTCGCCGAGCTGGCCGCCAGCGTGGCCGGCCAACCCCGGCGCCTGCGCGTGAGCACCGAGTACCCCGAGCTCACCCGCAAGGCGCTCGCGGCACACGGCATCGAGGCCGACATCGCGCTGTCCTACGGCGCCACCGAGGCCAAGGTGCCCGACATCGCCGACGCCGTCGTCGACATGACCGAGACCGGCAGCGCGCTGCGGGCGGCCGGTCTGCGGGTCATCGAGACGCTGCTGGTCTCGCACACCGAGCTGATCGCCAACCCGGCGGCGGCGGCCGATGCCGACAAGCGCCACGCCATGGAGCAGATCCTCACCCTCCTGCAGGGCACGCTCGAGGCGCGGGGCAAGGTGCTCGTGAAGCTCAACGTGTCGTCGGAGAACCTCGACGCCGTCCTGGCGGTCCTCCCCTCCATGCGGGCGCCGACGATCTCGGAGCTCTCCGGTGGCGGCGGGTTCGCGCTCGAGGCCGTGGTCGCCAAGAGCGACATCAACATCCTCATCCCGGCCCTGCGCGACCAGGGCGCCAGCGACATCCTCGAGATTCCGCTCTCCAAGATCGTCCACTGACGTGGGCGGCCCCGTCCCTTCCGCCGGACCGCATCACGGGCGGGTGACGTCGTTCGACCCGGCCCGCGGCCTCGGCACGGTGCTGGACGACGACGGGACCGCCTTCGGGTTCCACGCCACCGCGATCGCCGACGGGAGCCGGAGGATCGAGGAGGGCACGGAGGTCGCGTTCACGCGTGGCGCCGGGCCACCGCGGCCTCTACGAGGCGCGGTCGCTGGTGCCGGCGGGCGCCGGCGCAGCCTCCCACCAGCGCCCCGCGTAGCCGCGCGGCGAACGCCTCGAGGGCGGCATCGACGCCGGCGCGGTCGCCGGTGGCGAGCAGGTCGAGCAAGAGGCCGCGGACCACGGCCAGCCCGAGCCGCGCGTGCACGCGGGCCACGGCGGCGGGCACGCCGGCCTCGGCCGACAGGGCGGCGTTCGCCGCGAGCCAGCTCTCCACGTCGTCCTTGAGCAGGGGCAGCGTGGCCTCGTCGCCCTGCAGGGCCTGGCCGTAGAGCGCGAAGAAGAGCCGCTCGAAACCGGCCAGCTCGGGGTCGGCGACGTAGGCCCACACCCGACGCACCAGTTCGTCGGTCTCGCCGCCGGCCTCCTCGCCGATGCCGGCGAGCTGCGCCCTGGTCCTGGCCTCGACCTCACGCACCACCTCGAGGAGCAATCCGTCCTTGGAGCCGAAGTGGTACAGCAGCATGCGGTGGCTGGTCCCGGCCGCCTCCGCGATGCGCCGGAGGCTCTGGTCCGCCAGCCCGTCCGCCGTGAAGTGCTCGATCACCGAGTCGAGCAACCGCTCCCTGGCCGATTGTCCTCGCATGTACCAAATGGTACACTTCTGAGCGAGAGGACGCGGTGACCGGAGCGGTGACACGGAGCAATGACAGGAGGCAGCGCCATGGCAGAGCAGGTGATCGAGCAGACGGCGACGACGGCCGCGGCGCCCGCCGCCGTCTACGCCCTCCTGGCCGACGGGTCGACCTGGCCGGAGTGGTCGCCCATCGACTCCTTCGAGCTCATCGAGCCCGGTGCGGGCACCCCCGAAGGGCTCGGCGCGGTCCGCCTCTTCACGACGGGTCGGTACAAGAGCCGGGAGCGCGTCGTGGAGCGCACGCCGGGGGAGGCCTTCTCCTACGTGCTCGAGAAGGGCCTGCCCCTGCGCGACTACCGGGCCGTCGTGACGCTCTCGCCCACCGGGGCCGGCACGTCCATCCGCTGGCGCTCCACGTTCCGGGCCAAGGTGCCGGGCACCGGCTGGATCTACCGCCGCCAGCTGGGCGCCTTCATCGGCCGGACCGTCGAGGGGCTGGCCGAGGCGGCGAGCAAGGTGGGGGCGACCGCCGAAAGCTCAGATCCGGCCTAATCCCGCGGCGGGGTCAGTCCCAGCCGGTCAGCCGTCGCCCGTGTTGGCCACGTTCTGCCCGTTCGGGCGCTCGACGCCCTCCAGGCGGACGAAGGCCAGGCGCAGCTGCGAGAGGGACTCGTGCAGCGAGGGCTCGGCCTCTCCGAGGCGGCCCTTGAGGCCGTCGAGCAGGTACCCGAGGCCGTCAATGGCCAGCCGGGCCTGGAAGAGCATCGGCGGCGTCTGCGAGAGGTAGATGGCCGCCAGTTCGAAGAGCCCGTAGCAGTGGTTGGCCACCACGACCTCCGCCGGCGTGTTCGCCAGCTGGGCCCGCATCTCCTCGACCGCCGCCTCGCGCCTCGGCGTCGGACGGCCCGCCTGCTGCGTCGGGGAGGTCGGAGTCGCCCTGGGGGGTGAAGGGTGGTCCGTCGGCGTCGGGGCCCTCCTCCTTGGGAAAATGCTCGCCCGACGGTGTCCAGAGACTGCTCATGCTGGTACTGTATGCATCTTGACTACTTGGAAGCGGGGCCTCCTCTGAGAGGCCTCCACCTGGCCACCACCCCGCCTCAGCGCGGAGCATCGTGCGCCAGGTCGATCGTCCTTCGGGCGCGGGCCTTGCCCGCAGGTCGGCCCCGCTCCTCCGATTGGCTTGCGGAAGGACCGCGAGCCCGAGTGAGAGGTGTGATGACGCATCGTCGCTGAAACCACAACTGAGCATCGGATCAATGACCGAATCCGTGCCCGTGAAGTCCGGCTCGTGGACCCCGACGGTGTGCAACTAGGCATCAAGCCGCTCCCCGAGGCCCTGGCAATCGCCAAGGAGCTCGACCTCGATCTCGTGGAAGTCGCTCCCATGGCCAACCCGCCTGTCTGCCGGATCATGGACTTCGGAAAGTTCAAGTTCGACGAGGCCCAGCGGGCCAAGGAGAGCCGCCGCAAGGCGGTCCACGTCGGGATCAAGGAGATGAAGTACCGGCCGAAGATCGGGCCCGGGGACTTCGACACCAAGACCCGTCAGGTGGGCAAGTTCCTGAACGAGGGGCACAAGGTCAAGATCACGATCATGTTCCGGGGCCGCGAGGTGTACCACCCCGAGCACGGGAAGCGGATCCTGGACCGCATCGCCGAGCAGATGGAGGGCATCGCCAAGGTCGAGGCCGAGCCCAAGCTCGACAACCGCAACATGATCATGGTGCTCGCCCCCGACAAGCGGGCCCGCCAGGCCGCCCAGTCGAGGGCCTCGAACCAGCAGCGCACCGGGAAGCAAGCGCCCGCCGCCGAAGCAGGGGGCGGGCCGGAGATCCCGGCAGGCTCCACCCCGACCGAGGGGAACGGGAGTGCGCCGCCGGCCACAGAGGCCAGTGGAGTCAGCGAAGTCGCCGAGTCAGCCGAAGAGGGATGACGTAATGCCGAAGATGAAGACCGACCGGGGTGCCGCCAAGCGGATCAAGGTGACCGCAAGCGGCCGGCTGCGCCGGCGCAAGGCCTTCCGGTCGCACATACTCGAGAAGAAGTCGAGCCAGCGCAAGCGCCGTCTCGGCCGCGAGACCGAGATCGCCAAGGCAGACGAGCGGACAACCCGCCGGATGCTCGGCATCTGATCCCAGACATCGCACCGGCGCCTCGCGCCCCCACGCACGACACACGAGAATTCGAAGAGAGGAGCACCCCCATGGCCAGAGTGAAGCGCGCCGTCCACGGCCGCAAGCACCACCGCGCGGTCCTGGAGCAGGCGAAGGGGTACTACGGCAACAAGAGCCGTTCCTACCGGGCCGCCAACGAGCAGCTCATGCACTCGATGCAGTACGCCTACCGCGACCGGCGGGCGCGCAAGGGTGACTTCCGCAAGCTGTGGATCCAGCGCATCAACGCCGGCGCCCGCCAGCACGGCATGAGCTACAGCCGCCTCATCAACGGGCTGCACCTGGCCGGCGTCGAGGTCGACCGCAAAGTGCTGGCCGACCTGGCGGTGACCGACCCCGAGGCATTCGGCGCGCTGGTGGCGACGGCGCAGGACGCACTGTCGAGCGTTCCCGCGGTCGGAGGTCGCTTCCTGACCCAGCGGCTGGCCTTCACGCACCGGCGGGTCCGCCGGCTGCGCGGGCTGCTGCAGAAGCGTTCGGCGCGCTGGAGTGAGCGGGCCTTCGTGGCGGAGGGCGCCGAGCTCATCCGCTGCGCGCTCGACGCCGGCGCGCCCGTCGAATCGCTCTATGTCTCGGTCGAGGGCGACGACGACCGCGCCACCCAGGAGGTGTGCCGCCGGGCCACCGCGGCGGGAGCCCGGGTCTTCCCGCTCGCGGCCGGCGTGCTCGAGCGGGTCGCCGACACGGTGACTCCCCAGCCGGTGCTGGCCGTCCTCCCGATGCTGGATGAGCCGCCGGAAGGCGCCGACGTGTGGCAGCCCGGCCCGGGCTCCCTGATCGTGGTCCTGGTGGACGTGCGCGACCCCGGCAACGCCGGGACCGTGCTGCGGGCGGCCGACGCCTCCGGCTCGACGGCGGTCGTGTACGCCGGTGAGTCCGTCGACCCCTACAACCCCAAGACGGTGCGCGCCTCTGCGGGTCGCTGTTCCATCTCCCCGTCACCGTGCGCAGCGACCCCTTCGAGCTGGCGAGGGAGCTGTCGGCGGCCGGCTTCCGGACCCTGGCCACCGTCGTCCGCGAGGGCGAGGACTACGCGGGGCTCGACTGGTCCGTGCCCACGGCGCTGTTCCTCGGCAACGAGTCCTCTGGGCTCGATGCCGCCCTCGTGGCTGCGCTCGACGCCTCGCTGGCCATCCCGATGGCCGGGAGCGCCGAATCGCTGAACGTGGGAGTCGCCTGCGCCGTCGTCTGCTTCGAGGCATTCCGCCAACGCCGGGGCGGTGGGCCCGGGCCACGTAGCATCTCCAGCGGCGGCAAGGCTCGACATGGTGACTGACAACGTGGATCTCGACATCGAGGGCATCGCCGGCGACGGCGAACGGGCCATCGCGGCCGCGGCCTCGACCGACGCGCTGGCGTCGGTGGAAACCGAGTTCCTCGGCAAGCGGTCTGCGCTCACCCGGGCGCACCGCACCCTCGGGGGCCTGAGCCCCGAGGCGCGCAAGGAGGCCGGGCAGAGGTTGAACGAGGTGCGCGCCCGCCTGGAGTCCCAGCTGGCCGCCCGTCGCACCGAGTTGGCCGAGGCCGAGCGGGCCGAAGCGCTGCAGGCCGACCGCCTGGACCTCTCGGAGGTGGTCCCCTCCCAGGTGCTCTCGCCGCCGGCCCGGGGCCACCTGCACCTGGTGACCCAGGCCAGGGCCGAGCTCGAGGACCTCTTCGTGGGCATGGGCTTCACCGTGGCGGAGGGGCCCGAGGCCGAGACCGACTGGTACAACTTCGAGGCGCTGAACATCCCCCCCGCCCATCCGTCGCGCGGGATGTTCGACACCATGTACCTCGACCTCGGCGAGCCCGAGACCGTGCTGCTGCGCACCCACACGTCCCCGGTGCAGATCCATCTCATGGAGCAGGCGGTGCGCTCGGGCTCGGTGCCCATCCATGCGGTCATGCCCGGCAAGTGCTTCCGCCTGGACACCCCCGACGCCGCGGCACCTCCCCGTGTTCAACCAGATCGAGGGGTTGGTGGTCGATCGCGACATCACCTTCGGCGACCTCGCCGGCACGGTCCAGATCTTCACCGAGGCCTACTTCGGTGAGGGCATGCAGTCGAGGCTGCGGCCGGCGTACTTCCCCTTCACCGAGCCTTCGGCGGAGTTCGAGATCACCTGCACGTTGTGCCTGGGCGAGGGCTGCCGGACGTGTTCGCACACCGGCTGGATCGAGCTGGGGGGCTGCGGCATGGTCGACCCCGCCGTGTTCGACGCCGTCGGCATCGATCCCGAGGTCTGGTCGGGCTTCGCCTTCGGATTCGGCATCGACCGGTTGGCCCAGATGCGCCACGCCATCCCGGACATGCGCTCCTTCCTCGAGAACGACATCCGCTTCCTGTCGCAGTTCTGACCCGTACGTCGACGACCTAACCCGCCAACGAGAGAGACCCCGAGACCACCGTGCGCGCCCCACTCAGCTGGCTCCGTGACTTCGCCCCCTTCCCCGACGACCTCGACGGGCTGCGGGCCGCGCTCGACGACCTCGGTCTGGTCGTCGAGGGCATCGAGCACGTGGGCGAGGGCCTCGACGACGTCGTCGTCAGCCGCGTGCTCGAGATCGCACCGATCAAGGGCGCCGACCGCATCCGTCGGGTGGTGGTCGACGCCGGGGCCGAGCCGCTCGAGATCGTGTGCGGGGCGCACAACTTCGCGGTGGGGGACCGGGTGCCGCTGGCACCGGTCGGCGCGATCCTCCCGGGGGCTTCGAGATCGAGCGCGCAAGATGCGCGGCGTCATGTCCAACGGCATGCTGTGCTCGGGCAAGGAGCTCGGGCTCTCCGACGACGGCGCCGGCCTCCTGGTCCTGGGCGACGAGGCGCCGGGCGAGCCGGGGACGCCGCTGACGGAGGCGCTCGGGCTGGAGCCAGACATCGTCTTCGACATCACCGTCGAGGGCAACCGGCCCGACGCCTGGTCCATCGTCGGGATCGCCGCGACCTGGCCGCCCGGCTCAGCCTTCCCTTCTCCGCGCCCGAGCCGCCCGAGCCCGCCACCGAGCGGCTGGCCGATCGAGTCGGCGGGAACGGCCGCGGTGGAGTCGACCGACCTGTGCCCCCGCCTGACCGTGTCGGTCCTCGGCGACGTCGTCGTCGGGCCGTCCCCGCGCTGGATCGCCCGCCGGCTCCTCACTGGCCGGGATGCGGCCCATCAACAACGTGGTCGACGCGTCGAACTACGTGATGCTGGAGCTGGGCCAGCCCACCCACCCCTACGACCTGCGACGTCTCCCGGGACGCGGGCTGCTCGTCCGCCGGGCCCGCGCGGGCGAGACGATCGAGACCTTGGACGGGGTGACGCGCACGGTCGGGGCGCGGGGCCGCAGCCTGGGCGACACGGGCGAGGACTGCCTGATCTGCGACGCCGAGGGGACACCGGTGGGGATCGCCGGCATCATGGGCGGCGCCTCGTCGGAGATCGCGGACACGACGACCGAGGTCCTCCTGGAAGCGGCCTACTTCGCCCCCATGGCGATCGCCCGCACCTCCAAGCGCCTCGGCCTGCGCACCGAGGCCTCGGCCCGCTTCGAGCGGGGCTGCGATCCCGTGGGGATCGAGCCGGCGGTCCGGCGCTTCTGTCAGCTCCTGGCCGAGAGCGTCCCGGGACTCCGCGTGGCCGACGGCATGCTCGACATCCGGGGCGATGTGCCGGATCCCTTCGTCGTCTCGGTCCCCGTGGCACGGGTGCACAGCCAGATCGGCGTCGCGCTCGGGCGGGAGCAGATCGCCCGGCTGTTGGACCCGATCGGGTTCACCGTGATGGAGCAGACGGGCGCCGACGCGGACGCGGTCGTGACGGTGATCGTGCCGACGAACCGGCCGGACGTGCGGCCCGAGCCCTTCGGGGTCGCCGACGTGATCGAGGAGATCGCGCGGACGTTCGGCTACGGCAACATCCCTCGCCGCGTCCCGGTGTGGCCCCAGCCCGGGCGGCTTGACCGCGCTGCAACGGTCGCGGCGCTCCATCAAGGACATCCTGTGCGGTCTGGGTGCGTCGGAGGGCTGGACCGACTCGTTCGTCTCGGCCTCGGCGCACGCCGACGTCGGGCTCACCGGACCGGCGGTCCGGGTGGCCAACCCGCTCGACGCGGAGAAGCCGTTCCTGCGGCGCTCCGAGATGCCCGGTCTCCTTGCGGCGCTGTCGTACAACGCCAGCCGCCGCCAACCCGACGTGCGCCTCTTCGAGGTGGGCGTCGTGTTCTCGCACCCCGGCGAAGGATCGCCGCGGGTGGTCGAGCGCGCCGGCGCAGGCGGGGCGGAGTCTGCCGAGCTGCCCGGCGAGCGCGAGATGTTGGCGGCCGTGTTCGCCCAGGAGACCGACGATGCCCGCAGGCGGTGGCGGTCGTGGCATGTGATCGCCGAGGCGCTCCACCTCGACGGCGTCCGCCTGGTGGCGCCCGGCGACGGGCTCCCGCCCTTTCCCGGCCTGCACCCGACGCGCTCCGCCCATCTCGTCGCGGTCGGCGAGGACGCGGGACGCGGTGTTCGGCTCCGTCGGCGAAATCGACCCGGGCGTCGCGGCGAGCTTCGGGCTCACCCGGACCACGGGCGCCGGCACGTCGGCGCGCCGGGTCGGCTGGCTGGAGATCGACCTGGGCCTGCTCTTCGACGAGGCGCAGGTGCCCCGTCGGCGCACGGTCGGGGGCGCCGTCAGCCGGTTCCCGTCGTCGGACATCGACCTGGCGTTCGTGGTGGAGAACCGCTATCCCGCCGACGTGGTGGGCGACGTCCTGCGGCTGGCCGGAGGCGACGTGCTCGAGTCGGTCGCGCCTGTTCGACGTGTACCGCGGCACCGGGATCGACGAAGGCGCCCGGAGCCTGGCCTACCGCCTGCGCTTCTGCTCGCCCGAGACCGCACCCTCACCGACGAGGAGGTCGCCGGGCTGCGGGCGAGCTGCATCGAAGCGGTCGAGCGAGGAGTTCGGGGCCGTCCTGCGCTGACGGCCCTGGCCGCCGGGCCGGGTGGACCGGCCGCGTGGCATGGTGAGCGCATGGAGGTCTGGCCGCTCGATCCCGCCGACGAGGACGCCCTCGCCGCGTGGCACGCCGTCTTGCAGGCCGTCGAGCAGGACGCGTGCCCGACCGAACGGGCTACAGCCTGCGCGACGTCCGCGCCTTTGCCCGGCACCGCGGCGCCTCTCGCCGCATCGTCCAACTCGCGGCGGGCGAGCGGGGGGCCGCATCGTCGGTGTGGGCGTCATGGACGTGCCGCTGCGCGACAACCTCCACAGTGCGGAGGTCATCGTGGGGGTCCACCCGGCACCGGCGCCGGGGGGTGGGCCGCGCCATCGTGGCGCATGGCGGAGCTGGCGGCCGCCGAGGGCCGCCGATCGCTCAACGGCCATCGTGGACGTGCCGGTGGCGGTGGCCGAGACGCACCCGGGCGCGCCCTTCGCCCGCAGCGTCGGCTTCGAGGCCACGCTGCCCGGGAACAGCCGCTACCTCGGCGTGCCCCTGGACCCGAGCCCGGGCCGACGAGCTGCGCGCCGTGGTGCGGGGCGCCCGAGACGCCGACGCCTACCGGACGCTCACCTGGGTGGCGCCGTGGCCGGCGGATTTCGTCGAGGACCACTGCGAGCTCCAGCGCCGCATGTCCACCGACGAGCCGCCGGGCGACGGGGACAAGGAGGAGGAGGTGTGGGACCGCCAGCGCATCAGCGAGGAAGACGAGCTGCTGGAGGCACGCGGGGTCTGGAAGCTCACGGCGGTGGCCCAGCACGTCGGCAGCGGGCGGCTCGTGGCGTTCAGCGAGCTCTTGCTGTCGCCGGACGCGCCGGCCGAGGCCTGGCAGCTGGCCACCTCGTGCACCCGACCACCGCGGGCACCGTCTCGGCCTGGCCGTGAAGCTGGCCAATGTGGAGGCCCTGGCGGAGGAGGCGCCCGAGGTCGCGGCGCATCATGACCGGCAACGCGTCGGTGAACGCGCCGATGATCGCCGTCAACGACATGATGGGCTTCGAGATCGCCGGCGCGGTTGGTTCTGGCAGAAGCACCTGACTAGCCGGAGCCCGCACGAGGGGCCCAGCCCATGCGACCTCGGTCGCATGATTATGCAAATATATGTATACTGATGCGATGAAAGCCGGGGTGATCGGGGCATCGGGATACACCGGGGCCGAGCTGCTGCGCCTGCTGGCCGGGCATCCGGGCTTCGAGGTCGCGGTCGCGACGGCCCACTCCCACGCGGGTGAGGCGGTCGGGCGGCACACGCCGTCGCTGGCCGCGGCCTACCCGGGCCTGGTCTACGAGGACAGCGACCCGGGCGCCTCGACGGCCTCGACGTGGTGTTCTGCGGCCTGCCGCACGGCGAGTCCCAGCGGATCGTCCCCGAGCTGCGGGGCCGCGTCGGGCCTGGTCGTCGACCTGGCCGCCGACTTCCGGCTGAAGGACGCGTCGCTCTACCCGCCTGGTACGGGGAGGAGCACGCGGCGCCCGAGCTTCTGGCCGAGGCGGCCTACGGGCTGCCCGAGCTGTTCCGGGCGGGCTGCCGGGGCGCCACGCTCGTCGCCGCGGCCGGCTGCTACCCGACGGCCGCCGGTCTGGCGCTGGCCCCGCTGGTACGGGCGGGCTGGTCGAGCCCAGCGGCATCGTCGTCGACGCCGCCTCCGGCGTCTCGGGCGCCGGCCGCGCCCCGAAGGAGTCGCTGCACTTCGGCACCGTCGACGAGGACTTCGCGGCCTACGGGCTGCTCACCCATCGCCACACCCCCGAGATGGAGCAGATCCTCGGCGCCGAGCTGCTCTTCACCCCGCACCTGGCGCCCATGGTCCGCGGCATCCTGGCCACCTGTTACGCCCGGCCCGCCGCGGAGCGGACGCTACGACGGACGCGTCATGGCCGCGTTGCACGAGGCCTACGACGACGAGCCGTTCGTCGTGGTCACCGACGACCCTCCCTCGACCAAGTCGACGGCCGGTTCCAACGCGGCCCACGTCACGGCCCGGGTCGACCCCCGGACCGGCTGGGTCGTCACGCTCTGCGCCCTCGACAACCTGGTCAAGGGCGCCTCGGGCCAGGCCATCCAGTGCGCCAACGTGGCCCTGGGCTGCCCGAGACCACCGGCCTGCCGCATGGCGGGGATGTACCCGTGAGCGTCACCGCCCCGGAGGGCTTCGTGGCCGCCGGGCGGCCCGGCCGGCATCAAGGCCGGCGGCGTGCCCGATGTCGCCGTCGTGGCCACCGCCGACGGCCGCGCCGTGCCGGCCGCCGGCGTGTTCACCTCCAACCTGGCCGCGGCGGCGCCGGTGCAGGTGAGCCGGGACCATCTCGCCGCCACCGGCGGCGGGCGGCGGGGGTGATCCTCACGTCGGGCAACGCCAACGCCGCCACCGGCGCGCCGGGCCGGGCCGGCGGCCGAGCGGCTCTGCATCGCGGTCGCCGGCGAGATCGGCTCCAGCGCCGAGGAGATCCTGGTGTGCCAGACCGGCCTCATCGGCATCCCGTTCCCCATCGACCACGTCCTGCCGCAGCTGGAGCCGATCGTCATGGCCGCGGCGCCAGCACGCCGCGAGTGCGGCCGCGAGGCGGCCCGGGCCATCATGACCACCGACACGGTGCCCAAGGAGGTCGTGGTCAGGGCGACGGCTTCACCGTCGGCGGCATGGCCAAGGGGGCGGCCATGCTGGCGCCGAACATGGCCACCATGCTGGCGCTGTGCACCACCGACGCCACCGTCGACCCGCCGACGCTGCACGGGCGCCCTGCGCGAGGCCGTGGCGGCGTCGTTCAACCCGATGACGGTCGACGGGTGCACCTCGACCAACGACACCGTGCTGGTGCTGGCCAGCGGGCTGGGCGCCAGTCCCGTCGCCCGCGGCGCTCACCGCGGCGCTCACCGAGGCCTGCCGGTCTCTGGCCGAGCAGATGGTCGGCCGACGCCGAGGGCGCGACCAAGGTGGCCCACGTCCGCGTCCGGGGCGCGACCAGCGACGCGCGACGCCCATCAGGCCGCGCGCAAGGTGGCCGACTCCATGCTGGTCCAGTGCTCCCTCAACGGCGAGGACCCTACTGGGGGCGGATCGTGAGCGAGCTCGGTTCGGCCGGGGCGCCCTTCGACATCGACCGGGTGTCGGTCGCCTACGGCGGCACGGTGGTGTGCGCCGCCGGGATGGCCGTCCGCACGACGCGGCGGCGGTGGCCGCCCACATGGCCGGCCGCCACATCGAGATCGACTGCGACCTCGGGCTGGGCTCGGGCGACGCGGTCGTCCTCGGGACCGACCTCGGCTACGGCTACATCGACGAGAACCGGACGACGTCGTGACGGCGCCGCGGGCGCCGCTCGTGCCGCCCAAGGTCACCCGGGCCCAGAAGGCGGCCGCCGCCAAGACGGCCTCGGTGCTGGTCGAGGCCCTGCCCTACATCCGGCGCTTCTGGGAGAAGATCGTGGTGGTCAAGTACGGCGGCAACGTGCTGCACGTCGGCCGCCGCCGACGGGGAGGGACCGGGCGCCGGGGCGCGCCCGACGAGGCCGCGCTCGCCTCGTTCGCCGAGGACGTCGTGCTGATGCGCGCGGTCGGCATGCTGCCGGTCGTCGTCCACGGGGGCGGCCCGCAGATCGGCGACCTGATGGCGCGGCTGGGCAAGGAGACCGAGTTCCGCCACGGCCTGCGGGTCACCGACGCCGACACCCTCGACATCGCCCGCATGGTGCTGGTCGGGCAAGGTCAACCGCGACATCGTCTCCGCCATCAACGTGCACGGGCCGCTGGCCGTGGGCATGTCGGGCGAGGACGCCAACCTCATCACCGCCGCGCCGCGCCACGCCGACCTCGGCTTCGTCGGCAACGTCGTCGCTCGTCGACCCGACCATGGTGCACCGGCTGGTGGCCCAGGGATTGATCCCCGTGGTGGCGACCATCGGCGCCGACGAGTCGGGCCAGGCCTACAACATCAACGCCGACACCGTCGCCGGGGCACTGGCCGAGGCGCTCGAGGCCGAGAAGCTGATCTTCCTGACCGACATCGAGGGCCTGCGGGTCGTGGCCGACGACCCGACGACGCTCATCCACCAGGCCTCGCTCGCGGTGATCGACGAGATCATCCGCAGCGGGGGAGCGCAGGGCGGCATGATGCCCAAGGTCGAGGCCTGCGCCCGTGCCGTGCGGGCCGGGGTGAGCCGGGCCCACATCCTCGACGGGCGCGTGCCCCACGCGCTGCTGCTCGAGCTGTTCACCGACTCGGGGGTGGGGACGATGGTGCTGCCGTGACGACGACCGCATGCCGGCCGCCGGCCGAGCGGTCCCGCTCATGCGCACCTACGCCGAGCCGCCGGCCACCTTCGTCCGCGGGCCAGGGCACCATCCTCTTCGACGCCGACGGCCGCGAGTACCTCGACTTCATCACCGGCCTGGCCGTCGTGTCGCTGGGCCATGCCCATCCCGGTCGTGGCCGACGCCGTGGCCGAGCAGGCCCGGACCCTGAGCCACGTCTCCAACCTGTACGGCAACGAGCTCGCCCCGAGGTGGCCCTCACCATCGACCGGCTGATCAGCGGCGGCACCGGGCAGGCCGGCGGACAGGTCTTCTTCGCCAACTCGGGCGCCGAGGCCAACGAGTGCGCCCTGAAGCTGGCCCGGCGTTGGGCCGGGCGGGGCCGCCACGTGGTGATCAGCGCCGACAACTCCTTCCACGGCCGGACGCTGGCCACGCTGACGGCCACCGGCCAGCCCGAGAAGCAGGCGCCCTTCCTGCCGCTGCCCGAGGGGTTCGTGCACGTGCCCTACGACGACGTCGCCGCGCTGGACAAGGCGCTCGACCCCGACACGGTGGCGGCGGTGCTGCTCGAGCCGCTCCAGGGTGAGGGCGGCGTCATGGTGCCGAGCTCGGACTACCTGGGCGCGGTGCGCGACCCTGTGCACGGAGCGCAACGCGCTCTTGATGCTCGACGAGGTGCAGACCGGGCTGGGCCGCACCGGCCACTGGTTCGCCTTCCAGGCCCAGGGGCTCGAGCCCGACGTGGTGACGATGGCCAAGGCGCTCGGCAACGGCATGCCGGTCGGTGCCTGCTGGGCCCGGGCCGAGGTGGCGGCCGCGTTCGGACCCGGCGACCACGGCTCGACCTTCGGCGGCCAGCCGCTGGCCCTGGCCGCGGCCCAGGCGACGCTGGCGGTCATGGAGGCCGAGGACGTGCTGCGGGCGCGCCCGCGAGGCCGGGGCCCGGCTGAGCTGCGGGTCTGGGCCGGCTGCCCGGCGTCGTCTCGGTGCGGGGCGCCGGCCTGCTGCTGGCGGCGCAGCTGGCGACGCCCGTGGCCCAGGAGGCGGCTGCGCTGGCGCTCGGCGCAGGGCCTCCTGGTCAACGCGGTGCGGCCCGACGCCATCCGGGTCGCGCCGCCGCTGCTGGTCCGCGACGACGAGATCGACGCCGCGCTGTCGATCCTCGACCAGGTGCTCGACGACGCTGGTGACCCGCCGGTCCCGGACCCGAGTGAGCGGGAGGCACCGATCGACATGCGTCACTTGCTTCGACATCGACGATCTCGACCCCGCCGGCTGGGACCGGGTGCTGGCGCTGGCGCAGGCGGACCCGCCGCCGCGGCGACTGGCCGGCCAGGGCGTGGCGCTGCTCTTCGAGAAGCCGTCGGCCCGCACCCGCAACTCCACCGAGATGGCCGTGGTCGACCTCGGTGGGCATCCCGTCTACATCCAGGGCGACGAGGTCGGCCTGGACGCGCGCGAGTCGGCCGAGGACGTGGCCCGCACGCTGGCCTGCTACCACCGCGTCCTCTGCGCCCGGGTCTTCGACCACGGCGTCCTCGTGCGGATGGCGGCCGCCCTCGACGCGCAGTGGCTTCGACGTCCCGGTGGTCAACCTCCTCTCCGATGCCGCGCACCCCTGCCAGGCCCTGGCCGACGTGCTGACCCTGCGCGAGGCGCTCGGCACGCTCGCGCGGCCGTGTCCTGGCCTACGTCGGCGACGCCAACAACATGGCGCGCTCGCTGGCCAAGGCGGGCCTGCTCGAGGGCATGGAGGTGCGCATCGCCTCGCCGGCGGGCTACGCCTTCTCACCGAGGACATGGCCGACGCTGCGGACTTCGCGCGACGGGCCGGCCGGGGCGGCAGCGTGCGCTGACCGACGACCCGCAGCCAGGCGGCCGAGGGGGCCGCCGCGCTCTACACCGACGTGTGGACGAGCATGGGCCAGGAAGACGAGCGGGAGGCCCGCCTGGTCGCCTTCGCGGGATTCACCATCGACGACGCGCTGGTCGAGCACGCGGCCGCCGACGCCGTCGTGCTGCACTGCCTGCCCGCCGCACCGCGGCGAGGAGATCACCGCCGCCGTCCTCGAGGGCCCGCGCTCGGTGGTGTGGCGCCAGGCCGCCCACCGCCGCACGGCCATGCGGGGGATCCTGGCCTGGGTCGTCGGAGACGGCGCGGCAGGGGAGTCGTGAGCGGGCCCACGATGGGACGCCTGACCAAGAACCAGCGCCAGCACCGCATCACCAAGCTCCTGGAGTCGCAGCCCGTGACCAGTCAGGCGCAGCTGGTGACCCTGCTGGCCGAGCAGGGGATCGAGGCCACCCAGACCACGGTCTCGCGTGACCTCGACGATCTGGGTGCGGTCAAGGTGCGCCTGCCCGGCGGGGAGACCGCCTACGCCCTCCCCGAGCTCCCGGTGCACCAGATCGCCCCCGAGGACCACCTGCGCCGGGTGCTGGGCGAGTGGGTGGTGGAGGTGGCGCACTCGGGCCACCTGGTGGTGCTGCGGACACCGCCCGGGTCGGCCCACGTCGTGGGCTCGGCGCTCGACCGGAGCGGGCTGGAAGAGGTCATGGGTACCGTGGCCGGCGACGACACCGTGCTGGTCGTCGTCGACGAGCTGGTCGGCGGCGCCGCCATGGCCGAACGGCTGCGCGACGTCGCGGGCATTGCCGTGGCGAACAAGATCGCCTTGAATGGGAAGGAAGAGGACTGAGCATGCCTGAGCGGGTGGTACTGGCTTACAGCGGTGGACTCGACACGTCGGTGGCCGTGCGCTGGCTCATTGAGCACGAGGGGGTCGAGGTCGTCGCCGTCGCCGTCGACGTGGGCCAGGCGGCGGACCGCGGCGGCGAGGACTGGGACGCCATCCGGGCCCGGGCCCTGGCCGCCGGGGCCGTCGAGGCGGTCGTGATCGACGCCCGCCGCGAGATGGCCGAGGACTTCTGCGTGCCGGCCCTGCAGGCCAACGCCCGCTACGAGGGCAAGTACCCGCTCGTCTCCGCGCTCTCGCGCCCGGTCATCGTGCGCCACCTCGTCGCCGAGGCGCGCCGCCACGGCGCCACGGCGGTCGCGCACGGCTGCACCGGCAAGGGGAACGACCAGGTGCGCTTCGAGGTGGGGGTGCGCGCGCTGGCGCCCGACCTCGGGATCTTCGCACCCGCCCGGGTGTGGGGCCTGACCCGGGAGGACTGCGTGGAGCTGGCGGCGAAGTGGGAGATCCCGATCACCGTCACCAAGGACAAGCTGTACTCCATCGACGACAACCTCTGGGGCAAGGCGATCGAGTGCGGAGCGATCGAGGACCCCTGGGCGCCGGCGCCCGACGACGTCTACACGCTCACCCGGGTCAGCGAGAGCGAGCCCGTCGAGGTCATCGTGGGCTTCGAGGCGGGCGTCCCGGTCACCCTCGACGGGGCCGCCCTGTCGCCCTACGACCTGATCGCCCGCCTGGGCGAGCAGGCGGGGAGCCGTGGCTTCGGGCGCCTGGACATGGTGGAGAACCGGCGGGTCGGCATCAAGAGCCGCGAGGTGTACGAGTGTCCCGGCCGCCCTCGCGCTGATCCTGGCCCACGCGGACCTCGAGGACCTGACGCTGGAGCGCGACCTGCACCACGAGAAGGCGCGCCTCGAACCCCGCTGGTCCGAGCTCGTCTACGACGGGATGTGGTACTCGCCGCTGCGCTCCGCGCTGCAGGCGTTCATCACCGAGAGCCAGCGCCACGTGACGGGCGAGGTGCGGCTGCGGTTCGCGGCACCGGGCACCTGCACGGTCGTGGGCCGGCGCAGCCCGGTCGCGCTCTACGACCACGATCTGGCGACCTATGACGCGTCGGACACCTTCCGGCACGCCGACGCGGAGGGGTTCGTGCGGCTGTGGGGCCTGGGCGTCGCGACGTGGTCGGCCCGCCAGGGGTCCCGGAGCGGAAGGGGGTGGGTCATGACGCTGTGGGAGGGTCGGATCTCGACGGGGATGGCGGACGCCGTCGCCGAGTTCACGGTGAGCCTGCCCTTCGACCGGGTGCTGGCGAGCGACGACCTGGCCGGGTCGCGCGCCCACGTCAAGGGCCTCGGCAAGGCGGGGATCCTGAGCGACAGCGAGGTGTCGGCCCTCGTCGACGCGCTCGACATCGTGGAGGAGGAGTTCGCCACCGGTGTCTTCGCGTTCGCGCCGGGGGACGAGGACGTCCACACCGCCATTGAGCGGCGCGTCACCGAGCTGATCGGTGACGTCGGGGCCAAGCTGCACACCGGCCGGAGCCGCAACGACCAGGTGGCCACCGCCCTGCGCCTGTGGTGCCGTCGCTCCCTCATCGGCCTGGCCGAGGAGATCATGGCCTTCCAGGACGTCCTGGCCCAGCGCGCCCGCGAGGCGGCGGACGTCTACCTGCCGGGCTACACCCACATGCAGCGGGCGCAGCCGGTGCTGCTGGCCCACCACCTGCTGGCCCACGGGTGGGCGCTGGCGCGCGACGTGGACCGGCTGCTCACGACCGTGGACCGCCTCAACATCTCGCCGCTGGGAGCCGGTGCGCTCGCCGGCTCCTCGCTGCCCCTCGACCCCGACTACGTCGCGGCGGAGCTCGGGTTCCACGGCCGCTTCGAGAACTCCCTCGATGCCGTGTCGGACCGCGACTTCGTCGCGGAGTCGCTCTTCGACCTGGCCCTGCTCGGCGTCCACCTCTCGCGCATGGGCGAGGAGATCGTGCTGTGGTCGACGGAGGAGTTCGGCTTCTGCACGCTGCACGACGCCTACGCCACGGGGAGCTCCATGCTGCCGCAGAAGAAGAACCCCGACGTGGCCGAGCTGGCCCGCGGCAAGTCGGGACGCCTGATCGGCCACCTGACCGCCGTCCTGGTCATGCTCAAGGGGCTCCCGCTCGCCTACAACCGCGACCTGCAGGAGGACAAGGAGCCCCTCTTCGACGCCGTGCAGCAGGTCTCGCGCGCGCTGACCGCGCTGCGCGGCGTCTACGAGACCGCCACCTGGAACGAGGAGCGCATGCAGACGGCGGCCGACGGCCCGGCCGCCGCCGCCATCGACCTGGCCGAGATGCTGGTCGAGCAGGGCATGCCCTTCCGCCAGGCCCACGCCCTCGTCGGCGGCCTGGTCCGCGAGTCGCTCGAGCGCCACGTCCCACTCGTCGAGCTGGTGGCCGCACATCCCGACCTGGGTGAAGCCGCCGTGGAGCTGCTGGAGCCTGGCGTGGCGGTGACGCGCCGGCGGACCCCCGGTGGCGCCGGTCCCGGCCCGGTGGCCGAGCAGTCCGAGCGCTTCGCCCGCCGCCGCGAGGTCGACCGCACGCGCCTGGCGCAGTGGCGGCCGTTGACGCCGTCGACCTGACCAACACCGGTTGTGGGGTGGGGGGACGCGCGACCCCGTGATCGCGGGGCCATGCCGGTTGAGGGATGTGGCAGGACCGCGACCTACCCCGGTGTCGGGTAACCGGTAAGTGAACGCACCATAAAGATTCGCCCGAACGCTTGTAATGCCGGAGGCGCTGCGCGCACCCTGTAACCAGCAGCCGTACTACAGAGCGAGCCATATTCGACGGGCTGCCCAGTAACGACGTTCAGTTGCACAGTTGCGCAGCGGTTTGAGTTGCACAGCGCCTCGGGAGTTTGCGAGGGGGGGAGGCGTGACTGGTCGCAAGCCCAATCGGGCCACGCGGAGACGTCACCACGAGGAGATGTGCACATGGAGCGAATGACCGGCATCGATCCGATGTTCGTCTATTCCGACACCCCGGAGACACCGATGGAGATCGCGTACGCGTGCGTCTTCGACCCGGCGACCGCTGCGGGCGGGTACACGTTCGAGCGCATCGCCGAGCTGCTGGAGTCCCGGCTGCCCACGCTGGCCCCGTTCCGACGCCGCCTCCTGGCGGTCCCGCTGGGCCTCGACAATCCCTGCTGGGTCGACGACCCCGAGTTCGACCTGAGCAACCACCTGCACCGGGTGGCGCTGCCCGAGCCGGGTGGGGAGGCGGAGTTCACCGAGATGGTGGCCGCGGTGATGGGTCGCCCGCTCATGCCCGAGCAGCCGCCGTGGGAGATGCACGTCATTGAGGGGTTGGCCGGCGGCATGGTCGGGCTGATCGCCAAGGTGCACCACTCGGTCATCGACGGCGTGGCCGGGGCGCAGCTGCTGGCCCAGCTGCTCGACCTCACGCCCGAAGGCAGGCCCGTGACCGAGCCCTGCCCGCCGTGGATGCCGGCACGGCTTCCGTCGCACGCCCGCCTGGTGACCCACGCGCTGCCGAGCGTCGTCAACAGCCCGCTGCGGGCCATGCGGGCGGCGCGCGAGATCGGCCGCACGGCGGTGCGGCTGGCCCGGTGCGCGATCGACGACGCCACCGGTCCCGTGTCCATCCCGCTCGGGGCGCCCGACGTCTTCGAGTCGGCGGTGGAGCGCGCCGGTCGGTCTCCTTCGCCCGTCTGGAGATGCGCGAGGTGCGCACCCTCAAGGACCGCTACGGGTCGACGATCAACGACGTGGTCCTCGCCGTGTGCTCGGGAGCCCTGCGCAAGCACCTGGCCGAGCACGACCAGGACTGCGACAGCCCGCTCGTCGCGGTCGTCCCCGTGTCGGTCCGCGACGACGGGGGCGAGACCGCGGGGAACCAGCTCTCCGCGATGTTCGTGCCGCTCGCCAACGACCGGAAGACGCCGCTGGAGCGACTGCGGACGGTGACTGCGGCGAGCACGTCGTGCAAGGGCCAGGAGCGCGCCGTCGGCTACGGGCCGATGGCCACGCTGATCAGCGACGCCGTCCCCCCGGCACTGGCCAGGCCGGTGATCCAGATGGGGGTGCGCTCGGGCGTGCTGCGCAAGCTGCGCGCCGGCAACCTCATGATCTCGAACGTGCCGGGGCCCGAGTTCCCGCTCTACTTCGCCGGCATGGAGCTCCGAGCGGTGCACCCGATCGGGCCGGTGGTCGACGGCGTGGCGTTCAACGTCACGGTGCAGAGCTACCGCGACGCCCTCTTCGTGGGCATCAACGCCGGCGCGACGGCGGTCCCCGACCTCCCGGGGCTGGCCCGGGCCATGGTCGAGGAACTGTCCCTGCTGCAGCGGATGGCGGTCGGAGCGGGGGAACAGGGCACGGCCGCCGCGGCCAGGCGCCGGCATCAGACGCCGGTGCACGCGGGCGCGGGGCGTGACCCCGAGCGGGGGCCGGTCCGCCACGACGTGCGGGGCCGGGCACCGGCCACCAGCGCCACCTGAGCCGACCCCAGGAGCTCCGCCGGCCGGCACCCTGACCGCTGACGGGCTCGGAGCGGGTGGCGCCCACCCTCCGGGGTGGGCCAGGGTGGCCCGATGCAGCGGTCGGACCTCGACGACGATCCCGTCGCGGTGGCGCCCCGCCTGCTCAACAAGGTCCTGGTCCGGGGCGGGCGGGCCGGCCGGATCGTCGAGGTCGAGGCCTACCACGGGGCCAACGACCCGGCGTCCCACGCCTATCGGGGGCGGACGCCCAGGACGGCGGTCATGTTCGGGCCGGCGGGGTTCCTCTACGTGTACTTCACCTACGGCATGCACTGGTGCGCCAACGTGGTGTGCGGCCCCGACGGGGAGGCGGCCGCCGTGCTCATCCGGGCCCTGGCGCCGACCGACGGGCTGGCCGCCATGCGCAAGGCGCGCCCCGCGGCGCGCGACAGACCGGGACCTCTGCAACGGTCCGGCCAAGCTGTGCCAGGCCCTCGGGATCACCGGCTCGGACAACGGAGCCGACCTCCTCACTGACGGCGGCTCCGGGCCGGTCATGGTCCGGTTGCTGGACGACGGGACCCCGCCTCCCCGGCGTCCCGGCCGCGGGACGCGGATCGGCATCAAAGAAGCCACGGAGAAGCGCTGGAGATTCTGGGTCCCGGGTGACCCGTCGGTGTCGAGGTCCTGAGGCGGGCCGGCGTCGGGGGCCCCGGTCGACACCGGCGTCGGGAAGCGGGGACAATGGGGGACACAGACGCTTGACCAGGCCGGACGCGTCCCGGGGTGGTGTCATCGACCTGTCACCGCCGTGCAACAGCAGGAGTGCACCATGTCGGTGTCACGACATGAGGTGACACTGCGGTAGATCGAAGAGATCAGC